>NZ_JAOZFD010000001.1:1170000-1921049 GCF_025908495.1 Weissella sp. LMG 11983
GGGATTTAATTATGCATTTAATTTGGACTTTGATTGTGGGAGCTATTATTGGTGCCATTGCCGGAGCGATTACAAGCCGTGGCGCATCAATGGGATGGATTGCCAACATTGTTGCTGGACTAGTTGGATCATGGCTAGGCCAAATGATTCTGGGTAGCTGGGGTCCATCACTAGCAGGTATGGCATTGATACCATCTATTATTGGTGCCATTATCGTTGTGTTAGTGGTGTCATGGATTTTTGTAAAAGCGAATAAGAAATAAAGCATAGGGAAACGGGAGTTGGCAAGTTGCTGACTCCCGTTTCCTGTTTCATTGACTAATGAGTAGGATAATTCTAAGATTAATTGTCTGGTGTCGCGATGTTTCGCAAAAACGTCATAAATGAGTGCTAAAATGTAAGCATTCTTATGGAAATTGGGGACGACACAATGGAATTTGTGACACTTAATAATGGCGTTGAAATGCCAATGGTTGGATTCGGTACGGATGCAGCCAATGATGCACTATCATATGGTGAAGTGATGGATGCGGCTGTGCAAGCTGGTTACCGTTTGTTTGATACGGCAGCGATGTACGGCAACCAAAGCGAACTTGGGGACTTTTTGGTAGGTTCTGGGTTGAAGCGTGATGACTATTTCTTGACGAGCAAGGTTGCTCAAAAGGAACAAGGTTATGAGAACACGTTGCAAGCCTTTAAGAACACAACGGCTGCTTTGCAAACGGACCACTTGGATTTGTACTTGGTACACTGGCCAAAGTTTGATCCATTCTTTGAAACATGGCGTGCCCTTGAGCACCTATACAAGGAAGGCTACGTACGTGCTATTGGTGTTTCAAACTTTGAAGCCCATCACTTGGATCGTTTGTTGACGAAGGCAACGGTTATGCCAGTAGTTGACCAAATTGAAACGCACCCATACTTTAACCAACATGTCCTACACGGCTACTTGGAAGAGTTGGGTATTCAACACCAAGCCTGGAGTCCACTTGGCCGTGGTGCTGTTTTGCAAGATCCTGTTTTGGCAGGAATTGCTGAGCGTTACGGTGTCAGCATCGCGCAAGTTATTTTGCGTTGGCAAATTCAACACAACGTTGCTGTGATTCCTAAGTCAGGAAACCCAGCGCGTATGGCCCAAAACTTGGCTTTGGACTTCCAATTGACGACGACTGATATGGCTCGTATTGATGCTTTGCAACGTGGCGAGCGTATCATGGGTGCACCAGACCAAAACTATACGGAAGATTTGTGGTAAAAAAACATGGTGAAGCAGGGACAATTTGCGGGCGTTAGTTCAGCAAAGCGTTTGAAGAACTTTAAGCAACAAGCTAAGGCAACAGAGGCAAAAGCAATCACACCCGAGAAGGTGGGGGAGTTTTTACTTGTTCGTTATCACTTAACGCAAAATACACGTTTGGCACCTTTGATGAAGGAAACGATGCAACGCGTATTGATGACCTTGCTTGATAATGCAACTGGCTCAACGTGGTCACTAGACAAATTGTTTGTGACGACGCTTGGCCAAATTGCGAATCAGGTGCCGTGGCAATTCTATGCCTTGTTGGCAACGGAATGGCCACGTACACAAAAGTTCTTGAACAAAGAAGTTCCTGCTGTGCCGTTGAATGAGCGTATCATAGTCACTGATGATGTGACTGATGTATCTGAAAAGATTTCCCAGCAATTAGCCATTAATTGGTTTTTGATGATGTTTGCCACAATGCCGGAACGTTTGGCAGCTGTGACCGAACAACAGGTTGCTGACACAAAGCAATCATTCTTGCAGGATGGTGCCATTAATTGGGCCAATGTTGCGACAGTGTATTCAACGACGCCATTTATCATGCCTGATGATGTTGATGAGGCAACAAAGACTTGGTTGACTGACTTACAGGCATTAACAATTGAACAATTACATTAAAAAAATCGTCCAACGCACATGTGTGTTGGACGATTTTTACTATTCACGCGTACCTTCAATGGCGGTACGGATGTGATCAACTACTTGTTGGGTCTTATCACCAAGTTGCACACCGACAAGGGTGAACAAGCTATCCATAATCGTGATTTGAGCAATCAATGATGACATTGATTCGCTTCGGATATTAACTTCTTCGGCGGCACTGGCCAAAACTAAATTAGCTGTCTTTGCTAATTCCGATTGCTTATAAGCAGTAATGGCAATAATTTTTACGCCGTTGTTCTTAAGTTGACGTGCGATTGTTAGCGTATCGTGGTTACGACCTGAGTGTGATACCACGATGGCAACGTCAGTAGCACGCATGCGAACAGCTTGCATCAGTTGCACGTCGTAGTCAGGGTGTTGTTCGACATCCAAAGGCGTACGCAACAACTTGTGATAACCATTCAAGGCGACGATTGATGAACCACCAATACCGAATAGACCAACGCGACGAGCTTCAACCAACCACTTAGTAGCCGTTGCCCAGTCGTCACTATTAACCATTGATAAGGTACCTTCCAAGGCGTTGGTTGCACCACTGAATACCTTTTGAACAATTTCAGTTGTATCGTCTTCTTCGTCGATTTCACCAAAGAACGTGTCGTCTGATTGCGTGGCAACGGCTAAGCTGAGTGAAAACTCACGGAATGAACCGAAGCCGACACGCTTAACAAAACGGGAAATCGTAGCGGTTGAAAGTCCGACCGCATTCGCAAGTCCTTGGATTGTTAAGGAACGAATTTCTTCTGGGTTGGCTAGGATAAAGCCAGCGATTTTTTCATCTGATCCAGATAATTGATCACGCATCGAACGAATACGTGCAAAACCTGATTGTGCCATGTCAAACTCCTTTTATTTTTAGAATCGGGAAACGTTGACATAACAACGTTCTGTCTATTTTTCTATTTTACCGTATTTTGGATATGAAAACATTTTACAACAAAAGGGTTGCAAAGTGAAAAACTTTTGCATTATAATAATCATGTAGAAAAAAAGCACAAGAAAAAAAGAGGTAACTCAAATGAAGTTCGCTATGATCGGCCTTGGTAAGATGGGCTTGAACTTGGTAAAGAATGCTGCAGATAACGGTCACGAAGTTGTTGCTTTTGACTTGAACGCAGACTTTGTTAAGGAAGCTGACGCATACTCAGATTTGGTATCACCAGCTACTGATATGGATGACATGTTGGCACAATTGCCATCACCAAAGGTTGTTTGGGTCATGGTTCCAGCCGGTGTTCCTACGAACTCAACTATCGATACTTTGATCGAGAAGTTGGACGAAGGCGACATCATCATCGACGGTGGTAACTCAAACTACAAGGATAACTTGGAGCAAAACAAGCGCACGACTGCTGCTGGTATCAAGTTCTTCGATGCTGGTACTTCAGGCGGTATGTCAGGTGCACGTAACGGTGGAAACTTCATGATCGGTGGAGACGACGCTGAAGCATGGAAGGTTTTGGAGCCTTTGTTCAAGTCAATCGCCTTGGAAGACGGTTACCTATACACTGGTCGTTTGGGATCAGGTCACTACTTGAAGATGGTCCACAACGGAATCGAATACGGTATGATGCAAGCCATCGCCGAAGGTTTCGAAGTTTTGGAAGCTTCACAATTCGACTACGACTACGAAGCCGTTGCTAAGTTGTGGAACCACGGTTCAGTTGTTCGTTCATGGTTGATGGAATTGGCCGAAGAGCAATTTGCTAAGGACCCTAAGTTGTCAGCTATCTCAGGTCGTATGCACTCATCTGGTGAAGGTAAGTGGACGATCGAAGAGTCATTGGACTTGGAAGTTCCAGCACCAGTTATCGCATTGTCATTGATGATGCGTTACCGTTCACTACAAGAAGACACGTTTACTGGTAAGGTTGTTTCAGCTTTGCGTAACGGCTTCGGTGGACACGCAATGGACGCTGCTAAGTAATAAAACCTGAGCATAGAGCAACGGTCTTTGACTGAAGTTGCGCCAGGCGTTATCTTAGACGGCCCACAAAATATAAAAAATAAACCACAAGTTTAATCGCCGCTGTTGGTCGCCCTATCGACCTTTGGCGCTGCGTCTGCCACCGGGGAGGACCCATGGCAGGAACTAATAGCCATTTTTAATGACTATATGCGTGGTTCCAATGCTTAAGTTGTGAGATTCTTGAGTGTTGTCATCTTGTGCTACATGAGATGAGATTGTGAGAGCGCACCCGACGGGAAACTGTCGGGTGCTTTTGTTTTGGTGTATAATTTTGGGTATTAACGTAGAGGATGTAGGCCGATGAAATATACAGTGATGATTGATATGGCTGCAATTGATATTGTGGCAACGTTGATCGATGAAAATAAAAATCAAAAGGTCATGCACTTCCCATATGAGGGGATGGCATTTCCAACTGACCCAGTGACCGCAGATAACATCGTGAACACCTTGGTTGATGCACTAGCTGCAATGCGTGTTGATTTGCCAGGTGAATATGATGAGATTGTTGAAGTCCGCTTTGCAACTGGCATTGCGAATGGCTGGATGGCATTGGATGAAAACTTTACGCCGCTAACTGATGTTGTGTCAGGTGGCGATAACCGTGCTGCCAAGTACGTTGATGCTTTGATGATTAACGGTATCGGTGGCCAATTGCAACGCAAGACGGGCTTACCAATGACGACAACTGAACCACTTGTGTTGACGCTATGGATGAAGAATGAGCGTCCTGAAGCTTATAATAATGCAGCGCACTTCATGGGTGTGCTTGAATATGTGACATACCGTTTGTTCGGTTTGAACATTGTTGATGAAGCATTGGCGGCTCGTACTGGCTACTACAATGTCGCCCACAAGACATGGGATGTGCAAGCGTTGGCCGTGACTGGTTTAACGGCTGAACAATTGCCTGAAATTGTGGCCGATACTGAAATTAAGGTGCCACTTTTGCCTGAAGTGATGACCAAGACAGGCTTGAGTGCTGACACGATTTTCTACCTCCGTTAAGACGGAAGTAGTCGGTCGCGATATGCTATAATTGAAATGTTGCCGGGGATGCAGTTAGTCGAGGAGTGATGTCCTAGGACTGCCGTTTACGGAGGGTGCGATGCCCTGCTGTCCGGTAATGGTCGCATGTGGGAGGTGAAGGACCCACATGTGATCGGAGGAAAACGCATCGAGGCTTGGACACCTCGATGTATGGGGATTGTTAACGGGGTGGTGCCTGTTAACATGATACGGTGAAGGAGTTTAAGCGGTACGTGGTGGTCCGCTTAAACAGAAGGAGACCTGCGCTCATTTAGTGAGAGAGGTCTCTTTTTTTGTGCCTCAATAGTTTTCTATATCATAAATATACAAAATGGAACCAAACCCTTTCTAAAAATAAGAAAGCGCTAACAATGTTGATATAACAGGTTTTTAAGAAACTATTTAGTGAAAATTTGTTCAAATCGTTAACCCAGCAAAAGCGTAATTAACTTGTTAAACTTGCACTATAAATGTAGATTGTCACAAATTTGTAACAATCACTCACTTTAGGAAAGTTAAATGGGTATTTACTATGGGTGAAACAAAAACAAGAAAGAAGATGTATAAAAGCGGTAAGTTCTGGGTGGCTGCAGGACTGACTGCCCTTTCAGTGGGGGTGGTTTCCTCAGCGCCACAAATAGCGCGTTTGGCCAGGGATGTTTCGGATGAAGCGGCATCTGCTGCAACGATTAATTCACCATTAACAATTGATCAAGTAACTGATGCGGACACCCAAGCAGGGGTGAGTCGTAGCGTCAATTGGAATGGATCTAATGCTTGGAACTACAGTGATGTTACCGGTCTTGGAACTTACAATGGATCGACTTGGAGCGCCGACCGTGCATACGGAAGTACGCTTTATAAAGACCCGGCTGGGGCCTATTACACAAAATTGGTTGCCAATGGCGCTAGTACTGCTGGATACGCATATTTGACGCGTCAATTTGATGCAACGCAGCCGTTTACGGTTAAGGGATATCTCCACCCTAATGTTCGAGATGCGGATACCTGGTTGACACGTGATTATTCCGACTGGACTGGATTGGTGTTGACGCCAACTGACCCGAATAAGATTGCCTCGTCATATGACTTTACAGCTAAAGGTGGTGGAGGGCTTGGTATCGAAGGCATGAAGAATGCCTACGCGTTGGGTATTGATTTCCACAAGAATTCGGATAAAAATGACCCTGCTGAAGGTCCGTTTGGTGCGTTACGAACAACTAATAGTTCGGGTACGTTAATGGCCACGCAGGGTAAAATCAGTGGGGTTAGCAACTCTGCAACCTATACAGATGGCTATAACTTGTCGAACTGGAATAGTACGATTTACTACGAGCTGACTTGGAACCCGACCGGTGGACCAAATGGTGGGCCTTCAATTAAAGCGACAATGAAGACAACATCGACCCGCAATAGTGAGTCAGCAAGTTGGACAGTAGATACGGCTGCTGCGAAAGTGACACTAGCACCGGCCACGGCGTTGACGGTTGGTTTGAATGCCATCAACGGACAAAACAAAAACGATCAGTATGCTTCGTTCGATAGCGTTAGTGGTGTGCTATCTACGGGTACAACGACGGTTAAGTATGTTGATGCAAACGGTAATACAATCAAGCCGTCAACGTCCTTCGTTACGGCCGTTGGTGAAGTCGTTGGTATTACTGGCCTTTCATCCGATGCAAGTACGGCTGATTATACATTCGGGGCACCAACAATTCGTGGTTATAAGGTAGCCTCAGCAACGAATAGTGTGAAGGTGTCACAATCGTCAACGGGTAACGTTATTACGATTAAGTACAATGCATTGCCTCGCCAAGAGTCAATCATTCAAACAGATACGCCAGCTTTGTGGAGTGATTCAAGTGTCATCACATCATACTGGAGTGTCGATCAAGATAATCCATTGGGAGGCAGTGCGTCGGTTGCGCAAAGTATTGTGGATGACTCATTGATTCGTTCAGGGTACAGCTACTACGTTACTGATCCAAATGGTAGCAACTATTCAACGATGTCATCTGCTTATGCGGCGGGAACTAACGTTTGGGATAGTACGTCAAATAGTGCCGGTGTGCAGTCAGACGCGACACCACAAACGTGGACGGTTAAGTATATGCCCGATTACCAAGGCGCATACTTGTACACACAAAATTTCTCATATGCCAACGGTTCTTATGTAGCTGGTACATCAACTTATAAGGATGCGGCTGGAGGTCGAACGGGCAATGCGATTAACTTTGCGACTAAGGACAGTAACTTGCCTAAGTCTGGTTACACATACACCGTAACAGGACCGGATAACGTGACGTATTCAACGTTGGATTCAGCAATCGCTGCGAACTCTTTCGACAGTACAAACAACAGGGACGCAAACGGTTCCCAATTGGCGTCATCAGATACGTCATACCAAAGCTTTGTGGTTAATTACACACCAGCTACGCAAACAACGAGCTTGGTTGTTGATTCAAATTCACCTGTGAAGGCTGGCTCGGTTTTGGCATCATCATTGGGTGCAACCAGCGCAACTTTGTCATTGCCATATACCGACGCTAATTTGACGACGGCCGGTTATTCATACGTGGTGAAGGGACCAAATGGCTCAACGTATGCCACATTGTCATCAGCTGTGGCTGCAAATTCAATTTATGACGCCACAAACAACTCTGGAACGACTGATTCATCAGCCCAGGTATTCACGGTTAGTTATGTCGGCGCTTACCAAGCAGCAGCGGTTAAGTATGATCCAAACGGTCCAATTTCAGCTGGTTCAACACTTACGTCAGCAAGTGGCACAACTGGTGGCACGATTAGCTTCGCAACCAACGATACAAGTTTGGTTAAGGCGGGCTACACGTACACGGTTAAGTACACGGGTACGGATGCGCCAGACTCAACGGCGTACACAACGTTGTCATCAGCCGTGGCAGCGCACCCACGTTATGACAGTACATCAAATTCAGGTAGTTCAGATACATCATCACAAGCCTTCGTGGTGACGTATAAGACAAATCAATACGCCTCATTGTTTACGGATTTAGCCGACAATTCAGGTAACTCAGTTTTGAGCTATTCGGCTGTTAACGAAACGACTAACGGGCCTGCTAGTTCGGCTATTTCATTCAAGACGACTGACTCACAGTTGGCTAAGAGTGGTTACACGTATGTCGTTAATGCGTTGAATGCAGCTGGTAGTGTCATTAATTCATACACGACTTTGACATCGGCTGTGGCGGCTAACAAGTATGACAACACGTCAAACGCAGCCAATGCAACGACTGACGCGCAAGTGCAACGTTTCAAGGTTGTCTATGCACCGATGACGGCGAAGGTCACGTATAACTACGTTGATCAATCCGGTAAGGTGATTAGCACGGCTCGATCAACCAATGGTTATGTCGGCTCAAAGATTCCAGATGGGGCAATGACAATTGCGGGTTACACGTTGGTAGGACCGGACGCAAATTCGGATGCTGATGGTTTGTTCGATGCGGATTTGGATTCGGTCATCACATACGTTTATAAGCCACAATATCAAGCAGCTAATTTGGTGGTCGACAGTGCATCACCAATTTCAGCTAACTCAGCAGTTGAATCTGCATCAGGTGTAACGAGTGGTTCACTTGCATTTAGCACGGCGGATTCACAACTTGCAAAGACTGGTTACACGTATGTTGTATATGGTCCAAAGGGTGATTCGTATGCAACGTTGACAGCAGCTTTGAAGGCCAACAGCTTATATGACAACACGGAAAACGGTTCGGCATCAGCTGATTCTTCAGCACAAACGTTCCGTGTGTCATATACAGCCGATGCCCAATCAGCTTATATTCGTGTCCAACAGAATTCACCAGTTAAGGCGGGTTCTTCAGTTGCCAATATCACGGGTGTTACTAGCCAAACGATGTCATTCGGGGTCACAGATGCCGATTTGGCAACGTCTGGTTACACATACACGGTTGGATACGGTTATGACGTGAACAACACGGTTTGGTATTCAACGCTGTCACAAGCCTTGGCAGCCAACAGCACGTTCGATAACACGGATAATACAGGTACAACCGATGCTGCGGCCCAACGTTTTGTTGTTTTGTATGCACCAATGAGTCAGGCAGCTTCAGTTGTGGTGGATGCAAATTCACCAATTAGTGCGGGTTCAACGGCCTTGTCAGCTAATGGTTCAACAGGATCAGCTATCTCATTTACAGCTGATTCGTCATACGCAACACTGGACTCACAACTAGCCAAGAGTGGTTACACGTACACTGTTAAGTACGGTAGCGACACAACGGCGTACACAACGTTGTCATCAGCATTGTCAGCGCACTCGTACTACAACGCGAACAACACGGCATCAGGCACATCTGATGCTAACCCTGATATGTTCACGGTTAGTTATAAGGCGGCTAGTCAATCAGCCGTGGTAAATGTGGCTGGTACGTCACCAATTAAGGCCAACTCAAAGGTTGATTCCGCTGCTGGCGTGACGTCAGGGGCGTTGAGTTTTGCAACTTCTGATGCAAGTTTGGCGGTTGCTGGATACACGTACACGGTCACCGGACCTGATGGCAAGACGTACACAACATTGTCATCAGCCGTTGCTGCAAACTCAATCTTTGATAATACGACGAACACAGGTAGCACCGATTTAGCTATCCAAAGCTTTACAGTGTCATATAAGGCGGCTTACCAATCAGCTGCATTGGTTGTGGATGCCGATTTACCAATCAGCGCAAATTCATCATTGGCTTCAGCTGCTGGTGTGACGAAGGGTGCTGTTTCATTCGCAAAGACAGATAGTCAACTAGCAGTGCAAGGATACACGTACGTTGTCTATGCGGCTAATGGTTCAAGCTATGCAACATTGACGGCTGCAATGGCTGCCAACGGTACATTTGACGATACTGACAACGGTACGGCAACGTCTGATGGCTCAGCGCAAGTATTCCGCGTGTCATATAAGGCGGATTTACAACAAGCTAAGGTTACAGTTGGTTTGGAATCACCAATCAGCGCTGGATCAGTGATTGATTTAGCAGCTGGTCCGACGAGTGGTGCGATTGCGTTTGGTACGGTGACGGATAGTTACTTGTACACGCAGGGATATCACTATACGGTTAGTGGTCCGGATGGCACGTCATACAGTACGCTATCTCAAGCAATTGCAGCAAATAGTGCCTATGACAACACGGATAACACCGGATCGACTGACAGTAAGCCACAAACGTTTACGGTTAACTACACGGCTGACATGCAGCGCGCATCATTGGGCGTGACATCAAATTCACCAGTCAGCGCGGGTAGCTGGTTGGCCTCAATCTCTGGTGGTACGGCAACGTCAATGCCATTCTCGATCGCTGATGCGTCATTGGCGGTTTCTGGATACACCTACCGTGTTATGGGACCAGATGGCGAGTGGTATGCAACGTTGGCTGCTGCGCAATCAGCAAATACAACGTTCGACAACACAAGTAATGCGGATGACTCAGATACTGAGACACAAAACTTCATGATTAGTTATGCGCCAATGAGCCAAGCAGCAACGATTGTTGGTGCTGCAAATTCACCAATTCAAAAGGGAAAGACGATTGAAAGTGCATCTGGTTTGACCGGTAGCGCAATCGCGTTCTCAAACACCGATGCAACGTTGGCTCGTAGTGGTTATCGCTATGTGGTCTACATGGGTTCTGACGGTGCGACGACTTACAGCACTTTGTCAGCAGCTATGGCAGCTAACACTGTTTATGACAACACAAATAATACAGGTTCATCGGATGCAGCCCCACAAGTATTTACAGTGTCATATATCGCTGATTACCAATCAGCTAACTTGGTCATTGGTGGGGCCACGCAAATCAGTAGCGGTGTCACACTTGATTCTGCTGCTGGTGTAACGAGTGGTCAGGTATCGTTTGCGACAACCGATTCAGCATTGGATATTGATGGTTATCGTTACATTGTTAAGGCGCCAAATGGCAACACGTATAACACGTTGGCCTCAGCATTGACAGGTATGACAGGCTTGTATGACAACACGAATAACGCTACGGATTCCGATGCTGCACCGCAAACGTATACAGTTGAGTACTCAGCTATTACACAGACGGCGGAAGTTGTCGTTGGTGAGACTGGTGATGAGTACTCAGGTCGTGTAGTTGAAGAAGTGACCGGTGATACCGGTGCAGCGCTTGGATTGAAGACGACAGATGAATCGTTGCATGCTATGGAAATGACGCATGGTTACACGTATAACGTGACGGTACAAAACGCCGATGGCACTTGGGTGACAGATGAAACAGGCGCTAAGAAGGTGTATGCAACCTTGGATGAAGCGGTTGCAGCCAACAATAGCTTTGATGCGGTCGATACGGGTATTAAGAAGTTTGTCTTGAACCCAACGCCTTCATATCAAGAGAGTCAATTAGTCGTAAGTAGCGATTTACCAATTTCAGCCGGAGCGGCGGTTGAAAAGGCTAGCGGTGTAACCAAGGCGCCAATCTCATATGCGACAACCGATACCGATTTGGCCGTTGATGGTTACCAATACAATGTGTCGATTGTACGACCTGATGGCACATCGCAAGCGTATGCAAACTTGTCTGCAGCGGTTGCAGCTGAGGCGGCTTATGATAATACTAGCAATGGGGATGCCCAATCAGATTCATCGGCGCAGTCATTTATTGTGAGTTACAAGGCTGATTATCAATCAGCCAACATTAGCTTTGACGGTGCACCAATGTCATCAATCGCGGCAGCCGGTGTAACGAGTGGTGTTTACACATCAACGTACACGGCACCGGAAGGATACTACTTCGAAGCATCTGGTCAGCCATCTGGTGCCAGTGTTGCGGCGGATGGCCGTACGGCAACCTTTACGTTTACGTATGACAACACGAATAACGCCAGTGCTTCAGATAGTGCTGCGCAAGACTTTACGTTGCAATTGGCACCAGCTAGTCAATCTGGTCAAATTAGCTTTGTCTACTCAGGCGCAATTGGCTCACCAACGACACCTGATCCAATTGCGGTTGCTGGTGTAACTGGCGATACCCGTGAAGGTACGATTAAGGCGCCTTCTGGTTACTATATTGTCGCAATCGCTGGTGACACGTATAGCGTGACATATGCTAACGAACAACACGATACAGTGACGTACGCGTTGATTATGGACGATACTGACAACGGTAATGAAACAACTGATAAGAAGCCACAAAATTTGGTCATCACATTGGCACCAACGAACCAAAAGGCAACGGTTACCCAACATATGCCAGATGGCACAACGACGGTAACTGATACGCAAAACGGTAAGACAGCTGAGTCATACGGTTACACGTACACGGCACCGGCAGGTTACTACGTTGTTAGTGGCGCGGTGTCGACAGCTTCAGGTATTACAGCTGACATTGCGACGGATGGTAAGACAGTTTCATTGGATGGAAACTTTGATGATTCAACGAACACGGGAGATGCTGGTACCGATACGGCACCGCAAAACACCGATATTACGTTAACCCAATCAAAGCAACAAGCCCAATTTGAAATTAACGTCCCGGATGGGGCAACGTCAGTAAGTGCCAAGAGTGAAGTGGTTGATGGTCTAACTGGGGATGAAATTAATGCCCCAACTGGTTACACGGATGCTGATTTGGCAACGCCAGGATACACGTACACGGTAACTGGTCCTGATGGCTCAAAGTACGACACGATGGTCGAAGCGTTGGCTGCAACGTCAAACTTCGATAACACTAACAATGGTTCTGGTGAGGATTTCTGACGTTCAAAAGTTTGTGATTACGTATGTTGCTGATGACCAAACGGCCACGATTACGCAACAATACGCGGATGGCGCAACCAATACGCCAGCCTTCCCACAAGCTGATGAAACGTTGAATGGGAAGACTGATCAACAAACATCAGGTACAATCACAGCACCGGCGGGTTACGAAATTTCGAATATTACGGCAGCTGATGGCGTGACGTGGTCATTATCAGATGACAAGCAGACGGCAACTTACACGGTTGTTTATGATGCAACGGCAGATAACGACAAGTCTTCACAGGCAACGGTGGTCACATACACGCCGTTGCCACAAACGGTTGACGTTATGTTCTTTGATGAAGTTGGTCGTCCGTTGACATCAGACACGGGCGTAACCGGTCACACATTGAATGGTGTGACAAACGAAACAGTTAATTACCAAGATGCTGATTTGGTGAAGGATGAACAAATCGCCGGATACAGTAAGGTAGTTGATAATACGGCTGATAACGTTAACTTTGATGATGACACGGCAGTGGACCAAAAGGTTCGATATGTTTACCGAGATGTGCAGGCACCAACGGTTACGACAACCAAGACCGCATTGACGACTTCAAAGGCCGGTATGCCAGCTGATGAAGCAACCTTCTTGGCTGATGTTGGCTTCAGTACGACTGATAACCAACAACACGGTGACAGCACGATTAAGACGGACTATGAAACAATTGCTGCTTTGGTAGCTGAAGATGGTAAGCCACGTGATGTGACGATTACGGTTACTGATGCGACTGGTAACAAGACGACCAAGACGGTGACGTTGAGTCTCATTGATACGGCACCAGTTTCACAAGAGCAAGCTGTTAAGGATGCACAAAAGGCTTTGGATGATTTGGCCAAGGATCCTAATACGACGGCTGACCAACAAACGGCGGCTGAAGAGGCTTTGCAAGATGCGATTAACCAAGCAATAGGTGATCGCGAAGACGCCGAAACGGCTGGTGATGATGCGTTGAATTCACCTGATACCACAGCAGTAGCAACGGATGATGCGGTTGCAGATGCGATGGCAAAGCTGGATAAGGCGATGACTGATGCTGACAACGATCAAGGTACGACGCAAGCCATTAAGGACGCAACTGATGCACTTGAAAACGCAGTTGCTCGTGCAGAAGCCAAGGCTGTTGATACGGCACCGGTTTCACAGGAGCCAGGCGTACAAGATGCACAGTCAGCATTGAACGATGTTTTGAATGATCCAAATGCCACAACAGAAGCCATTGACCAAGCTAAGCAAGCATTGCAAGATGCAGTTGCGGACGCAAAGTCAGAACGTGATAAGGCGAACAACGATGCGAATACAACTGTTAGTCAGGTAACTGATTCAAAGGATGACGCCGTTAAGCAAGCGGTTGCTGATTTGGAAGCTGCCCAAAAGGATGCAGCTAACAATGTTGGTACAACGCAAGCCATTGAAGATGCACGCCAAGCGGTGATTGATGCCGTTAAGGATGCAGGTGAGACGGCACTTGCACAAGATGCAACACCAGTTCAAAATGAAGCGTCTGTCATCGATAAGAAGCAAGCGCTTGAAGATGTTCTGAATAATCCAGAAAGTACGCCAGACGAAATTGTTAAGGCGACAAACGATTACAATGACGCCGTTGAACAAGCGAAGGCTGATCGTGACGCCGCAAATGAAGCCGCGCAAGATGAAATCGCAACGGCCGGTAGCTCACATCAAGCTAATGACCAATCAGTTATCGACGCAACGAAGAATTTGCAAGATTTGATTGATAAGGCGAAGACGGGTGATGCTGGTGCGTTGACGGAAGATATTGAGAAGGCGACGCAAGCGTTGAAGGATGCTGTGGCAGCAGCTGGTGGTGCGCAAGAAGCAGCCCGGGCTGATGCAGCCAAGGCGTTGAACGAAACATCACCAGTTAGCTACGAACCGGATGTTCAGAGTAAGATTGATGACTTGCAAAAGTTGTTGGACGACCCAGCTTCAACGGCTGATCAAATTAATGATGCAACCGAGGCGTTGCGTTCGGCAACTGAGACGGCGATTAATCAACGTACCGCCACTGATGATGATGCTAAGGCAGCCATTAATGCTGCCAATGGTTCTAATCAAGCGGACGAACCCGCTGTTCAAGCAGCTGAAAAGGCATTGCAAGATTTAGTTGATCAAGCGCAGACTGATACGCCAGATGCCTTGACGGCTGATATTCAACAAGCCATCAAGAACTTGCAAGATGCCGTTTCACAAGCTGCCGAAAGCCAAGCTGATGCACGTCAAGCTGCGGAGGCTGCTCTGCAAGCCACGTCACCAGTTTCGAATGAAGCAGCGACAGCGGATGCTATTTCGAAGTTGCAAGAGGTATTGAATGATACAAATTCTACGGCGGAAGAGATTAAGCAAGCCACGAATGCAGTGACTGAGGCTACGGCAAACGATAAGGCGAGTCGTGATGAGACGAACCGTCAAGCAGATGATGCGGTAACGGCAGCGAAGACATCGGATCAAGCCACTGAGCCAGAAGTGATTGCAGCAATTAAGAAGTTGCAAGATGCGCAAGCCGTTGCGGCAGCCGATTCACCAGCTGCGTTGACGGCCGATATCCAAAAGGCCATTGATGATTTGGCAGCTGCGCAAGAAACAGCTAAGCAAAATCAAACGGCCGCCCGTGACGCTGCTGCTGATGCTATCGAGGCTACTAAGCCAGTTTCAAATGAGTCGACAGTGCTTAAGGCTCACGACGCTTTGCAGAAGTGGTTGGACAACCCGGCATCATCAACGGCTGATATCGATAAGGCGACGAAGGCTTTGACGGAAGCTAACCAAGCTGAACAAGCCAAGCGTGATGCGATTAACGATGAGGCGGACAAGTACGAAAGCAAGGTTGAAGCATCAAGCACGCAAAACGAGCCAACTGTACAAGCAGCCTTGGCTGCGTTGAACGAGATTCAAGAAGAAGCGGCCACAGATACACCAGATGCGTTGACGGCCGATATCGCGGCAGCTTTGGATGCCTTGCAAACGGCTGTAGTACAAGCAGCTAAGGAACAAGCTGAAGCGCGTGATAACGCGGCGGATGCCTTGGCTAGAACAGCGCCGGTTTCAAATGAAAAGGCGGTGGCTGATGCCATCTCTGCTTTGAACAAGGTGTTGGATGATCCGGCAGCAACGACGGAAGACATCAAGAATGCCACGCAGAATTTGATGAATGCGACGAGTGATGACAAGGTTACGCGTACGACAGCTAATACCAACGCACAAAACGCGATTACGGATGCATCAAACACACCACAAGCTGATGAACCAGCTGTGCAAGATGCGATTGCGAAGTTGCAAGATGTGATGAAGCAAGCTGCCAACGATGACAGTGATGCATTGACGGCTGACATCGATGCCGCTCGTAACGCTTTGAAGCAGGCGGTTGCCGATGCTAAGGCAGCCCAAGAGCAAGCACGTAAGGACGCTGCGGTTGCGATTGCTTCGGCTAACCCGGTTTCACACGAATTGGGTACGGCACAAGCGATTAGTTCAATCGAAGCTATCCTGACAGATCCAAATTCAACGACGGCTGAAATTCAAGCAGCCACTAAGAATTTGAATGCTGCAATTGGTGCGGATAAGACGGATCGTGATGCAGCCAATACGGCTGGTACACAAGCAATTGCGGACGCCCAAGGGTCAGATCAATCAGCTGAGCCTTCTGTCCAAGCAGCCATTAATAATTTGAAGGATGTTATGGCAACGGCAGCAACTGATTCAGACTCTGCCTTGACCAAGGATATCCAAGCAGCCATCGATGCGTTGCAAACGGCGCAAACAACCGCAGCTAATAATCAACAAGCAGCACGTGATGATGCGCAAGACGCCTTGTCAAAGACAGCACCGGTTTCACACGAACCAGCCGTAGCGGATGCAATTAGCAACTTGCAGAAGTTGCTGGATGATCCAACGTCGACAACGAAGTCAATTGCTGATGCGACACAAGCACTTCGCGATGCAGTTGCTACTGCTCAACCTTTGCGTGACGCGGCCAACGAAGCAGCGGATGCAGCCGCAGCCGCTGTACCAACTGATTTGGCAAAGGAGCCAACTGTGCAAGCTGCATTGGATGCTTTGAATGAGATTCAAAAGCAAGCCGCCGCTGACCAGGATGGTAACTTGACCAAGGACATTGAAGCAGCTACGAAGGCATTGCAAGATGCAATTGCGACAGCTAACACTAGTCGTGAAACTGCACGTAATGCGGCCAACGAGTTGATGGGCAAGACAGCACCGGTTTCACACGAAGCCAAGGTTGCGACGGCAAAGGATGCCTTGCAAAAGTTGTTGGATGATCCAACGTCGACGACAGCGGACATTGAAAACGCAACAGCGGCCTTGCGTGATGCTTTGCAACCAGTTGGTGCTGCGCGTACGCAAGCCAACGACACGGCAAAGTCATTAATTGATATTGTGAAGCAATCAGCAGCTGGTCAAGTACCAGCGGTTCAAGAAGCAATGAAGAAGTTGCAAGATATCATGAACCGAGCAGCTGGCGATAACGCTGATGCATTGACGGCCGATATCGAAGCAGCGACAAAGGCTTTGGAGACTGCCGTTGCAACGGCTAACAACGCCATTGAAGCAGCTCGTAATGCAGCCAATGATTTGCTTGGTAAGACAGCACCGGTTTCAAACGAAGCTGAAGTCGCAAATGCGATTACGGCTTTGAAGAAGATACTGGACGATCCAAACGCATCAGCTGAGCAAATTGCGTCAGCGACAAAGGCATTGCAGACGGCACTTGGTGACGCAAAGGCAAAGCGAACGGATGCAAACCAATCAGCTGATAAGGCGATTGCATCTGCAAAGAATTCGTCTGTCGCTGGTGATCCAGCCGTACAAAAGGCCTTGGACCGTTTGCAAGCTATCTTGGAAGCAGCAGCCAAGGACAGTTCAAGTAACTTGACGGCTGATATCGAGGCTGCAATCAAGGCCTTGCAAGCAGCGGTCACTGAAGCTGAGGCGCGCAATGTGGTTGTGCCACCGGTTCAGCACCCAACGAACCACTCAGCGCCAACACCGGCGCCAGTTGTTAAGACGGTGACTGAGACGAAGACAGAAACGCAAATGCCGGTAACGCCAGGTACAACCGAAGAAACGGTATACGCAGCCCAACCGGCAGCGGTTCAAGCGCAAACACCAACGGTTTACGCCTTGCCTTATGCAACTGAGTCAAACCGGATTGGCACGTTGCCAAACACGGGTTATAAGGATGATTGGCGTTTGATGGCTTTGGGAATCTTCTTGTTCTCATCGACGCTTTTGTTGCTCGCAGCAAAGCGTCGTAAGAAGGATGAGGAAGACTAAATCCATTAAACGAAGGTAACGCAAATAGTGCGATATGGGGAGCAAGCCTGGTAACACAGGTTTGCTCCCTTTTTATGGTATCTTCTACTTAAGAGCTAACAGTGGGGGTAGAAATGATGGCAAAAAAGAAGAAAAATACAGTTGGCAAATGGGTGAAGCGAATTGCAGCCATTTTCATGCTGTTCTTAATGCTGTTTGGTGTTTTTTGGGCAGCGCGTAGTGCATTTGTACAGAATGAGCCTACGTCAGCTAAGAAAGCGTCTAAAAAATCAGCAACCAGCGAAACGAATCGCATAGTTGAAATTGATATTACGAATGGTGATGTTTACATTCTGCCTGGCACACAAACTGTGGCGAAGGATGCCGAGACGGTGAAGACCATCGTTAAGCAAGATGATGGCAGTTATATCATTACGAAATCCGACGGTACCAAGTTAAAAGTGCTTGGTAATCAAGTTCGTCAAATAATCCGCGCAAATGATTAGTTTGCTTTGGTACAATATAATTAACAAAAAATAAGCACGGGAGCGTAATGAATATGAAAATTGCAGTAATTGGGGCAACCGGAATGGCCGGTCAAGCAGTTTTTGAAGAAGCAACAAAGCGCGGGCATGCTGTAACAGCAATCGTCCGTGACGCTGATAAGGCACGTGAAAAACTAGGTGCAGATGCGACGATTTTGGTAGGTGACTTGTTTGAGATGCATGCCGATGTTTTCGAAGAATTCGATGTAGTGGTCAATGCCTTTGCCAACCACAAGGATGCTTACTTGAACTTGGATGCGTTGACACACTTGTTGCACGAGTTCCGCCGTTTGCAAACGCGCATCATCTTCATCTTGGGGGCCGCATCACTTGTCCAAGCAAACGGCACACGTTTGTTTGACTTCTTGAAGGATTTGCCGGGCAATGAAACTTGGATTGACGAGCCTCGTTATGGTGTCCTTGAACTTGAAATTTTGCGTGCGACACCAGATGTTTTCTGGACAGGTGTGTCACCACAACAAAACTTCGTTCCAGGGCCAGCTACGGCGCACCGTACGGCTAAGGATGAATTGATTTTGGCTGAAGATGGCAAGTCACACGTGACTGCCGGAAACATGGCGGTTGGTATTTTGGATGAAATCGAAACACCAAAGCATGTCCGTGAACGCTTCACGGTTTCAGATTTGTAGAATAGATTTTTTGAAAGATCCACAGGGATGTGGATCTTTTTTGTGTTGTGTACGCATTCAGAAGCAAAAAAGGTGCCGGGCGCACTAATTTTTGGTAAACTTAGTCTTCGGACAAACTTTTTTAATCAGGAGATTTATTATGACAGAACAACTAGTATTACGGGCCTTGCAGGCGATATTAATCATTGCGTTAATCGGTATGGCGATTTTGTATACCGTTTCAATGCGTCGAAACAAGATTAATCCACTCCGTAAGTTTGTCCCGGGATTCCTGATTGGATTTATCACAGATTTTGGCGATACATTGGGTATCGGATCGTTTGCAACGACAACGGCTTTGTTCAAAGGGACGAAGTGGTTAGATGATGACCGTAAGCTACCAGGCACGATGAACGCAGCACACGCTATTCCGGTGTTCGTTGAAGCATTGTTCTTCCTGTCAGCAGTTAAGATTGAAGTGACAACTTTGGTACCAATGACACTAGCCGCCATCACCGGAGCAGCGTTTGGAACGCGTATCACGGCTAATTGGCCAGTACGTAAGATGCAACGTGGCTTGTCGATTGGGCTAGCATTGGCAGCAATCGCAATGCTGATCAAGCTACTAGCAAACCCTGGTCACGCCGATTCAATGGCTGTGCATGGGTTGCATGGTTGGTTATTAGTACTCGGTTTGGTCGTGAACTTCACCTTGGGGGTTTTGATGACCATCGGGTTGGGTAACTACACACCTGAGTTGATTTTCTTCTCATTGGTTGGGGTTAACCCATTGGTCGCTTTCCCAGTGATGATGATGGATGCGGCCATGATTATGATGACGTCTGCTATCGGCTTCGTGCGTACAGGTCGTATTGAGTGGCGTGGCTTCACCGGTATTATCGTCGGTGGTGTGCTTGGTGTTATTGTTGCTGCAACTGTGGTGACAGGTATTAATATCACCGTGCTAAGCTACTTTATTGTAGCTTTGGCAGCGTATACAGCGTTCAACTTGTATCGAGATTCACGTGAGCCGGAACCGGCTGATATTATTAATACAGATAACTAATTTTTTAAGCAGTGTGTTGATGAAATATAATCAACACACTGCTTTTTAAATATTAAAGATGCTTAGGGTAAACGAAAGGCATAAAATATAGAGAGTAGGTGGCGGGGAATATGTAACCTGAAATGGGGATAATATGATAAAAATACTGAAACTTCTTTTAGCAGTGGTCATCGTAATGCTCGTTGGGACCCAAGTGGCATCGGCCGATGGCGACTATGAGATTAAACAAATGCATGAACACGTAACCATTAATCCAGACGGTTCAGCGACGATTCGCTACAATCTGATTTATGATTTTGATGATGACATGAACGGTGTTTACGTTAGTCAGGAAACGGATCAAGATGTTAAGTTGATTGGGTCGCCAACGGCAACGGTTAACGGTCAGGTTGTCGGCAATTATAGCGCGGGAAACCGATACGGCCTGGAGCAAAAGCATGATGGGGATGTCACGCAATTTCGGGTGCATTACCCCGTGAAAGCTGACCGTACTTATCAAGTCACCTGGACATACCAACTAGCAAACGTTGCAAAGCGTTATCAAGATGTTGGCGAAATTAATTGGAAAATCATCGGTACGAACTGGCAAACGGATTTGCAACACACAAAAATTGTGATTCAGCTACCGAAAATGACTTACCAAACCTTGCAGGCGTGGACGCATTCGAAGAGTACAACGCAATTTGTGGTGGATAAGCAAGCGGGGACGCTAACTTATGAAAAAGCACGGGTGAACCCTGATCAGCCAGTTGAAGTGCACACAATGTTTGACCAAGCAGCATTATCGACAGCAACCCAACGAACGGGTAATCGACGATCGACTATTCTGGATCAAGAACGAGCCATTGCAGAACGAGCTGAAAAAACAGCAAAGCGAGATAAAGCGATGCAAGGTTATGTCACGTGGTTTGCTATTTTGCCGTTGGGTTTATTGATTCGCCTAATTGCACTGTGGCGTCGTATTCGTGCGCAAAATAAGCATGTTATTGAGACGCCACATAATTATGAGTTGCCATCTGATTTACCGCCAGCGGTTGTTGGTTGGCAGCTACGTGATAGTGGTGCAGCGGTATCAACGTTGTTTAGTGCCACTTTGATGGATTTGTTAGCGAAGCGAGTGTTGACCGTTTCGGAAGAGCCAACAAAGAAATGGCGTAAGACGAATTATCGAATTCAACTAGATCGCATGATAGCATTTAACGATTTTGAAGAGACGTTATTAACGATTTTGTTTGGTGAACAAGTTGAGGTTGGGAAGAGCATTCAAACGCAGACGATGCAAGATGGTGAGAGTGCTTTTGCAAAACGTTACACTAATAAAATTGATCGTTTTGAGGATCAAGTTCGGCGAGCTGCTAAGCCGGTCAATTTGATTGATCATGATGCTGTATCGCAATTAACGCAATGGCAGGTTTGGACGATTGTTGCCGCAGTGGCTGTCATAGTAATTAACGGTGCCGTCTGGGTGATGAGTTCAGCGCATATTGCGGGATGGTTTACAGGGGTTAGTGTAGGTCTATCCGTTCTGATTGCCGTGGTGGCATTTGCGATGGCAGTAAAAATTAGGCGAATATACACAGTTGAAGGATGGCCAATAGCGGAAGCCTGGTTTGGCTTTGAACGTATGTTGCGGGATGTTGGTCAATTCGAGGTGAAGCAAGTACCTGACGTGATGCTATGGGATCGTTACTTGGCTTACGCTGTTGTACTCGGGGTGGCTGACAAAGTTGCGGATGCCTTGCGTCAAGCTCAGCTCGAACCGGTAGATGATATGGCGAACTTTGTGCCAATCTATGTAGCCTATACAATGTTTAGCCCGTCGAGTGTTTCGGCTTACGGTGTTACAAGTAACGGATCTGATACTGGTAGCAGTTGGGGTGCCGGTGGTTCATCGGGTGGATTCGGTGGTGGATCTGGCGGTGGTGCGTTCTAGAATCGCGCCTTTTTATCGGTCTAATTTCGTGTTATACTACCAATATCGCATGAGCGGTTTTAGTAGATAATCGGTGGACAATCAGAGAGTTAGTGGTCGTTGTGAACTAACCAATTCCGAAGCTCGAATTACACCCGCATAAACCTCATGTGCGTCGCCCCAACGTTACTGGGAAGATGAGTGGTCACGGCATACCGTGGCAAATTAGGTGGTACCGCGTTTAACAGCGCCCTAATCAGTGTTATAGCTGGTTGGGGCGCTTTTTTGTACCCAACCAAAGAATAAATAAGATGTAATGATTTAAAGGAGACGGGATTCATGGCAGAAGATATTTTGCAAGAACTTGAATGGCGTGGTGCCATCAACCAAACCACTGACGAAGCTGGTTTGCGTGATCAAATGGCTAAGGAACAAATTGGGGTATACGTTGGTATCGACCCAACTGGTGACTCAATGCACATTGGTCACTTGATTCCATTTATGATTTTGAAGCGATTCCAATTGGCTGGTCAAAAGCCAGTTATCGTTGTGGGTGGTGCCACTGGTTCAATCGGTGACCCATCAGGTAAAAAGTCAGAGCGTAAGTTGTTGTCACAAGAAGACGTGGCAGCTAACGTTGAAAAGATTGTGCCCAAATGGTTAAGTTGTTCGGTGAAGATGGTTTCACGATTGTTAACAACTTTGACTGGTTGGGAAAGTTGTCATTGCTAGACATGTTGCGTGAGTACGGTAAGTTGTTCTCAATCAACACGATGTTGGCTAAGGACGTGGTTGCATCACGTTTGGAAGCAGGAATCTCATTTACTGAGTTCACGTACCAAATCTTGCAATCAATCGATTTCCACGAGTTGTGGAAGCGCGAAAACGTGCGTTTGCAAGTTGGTGGTTCAGACCAATGGGGTAACATCACGGGTGGTATCGATTTGATCCACAAGCTTGAAGGTGGTGAAGCACCTGCCTTTGGTTTGACGGTGCCTTTGTTGCTGAAGGCTGACGGTACGAAGTTTGGTAAGACTGAAGGTGGAGCTGTTTGGCTTGACCCTGAAAAGACGACGCCATTCGAATTCTACCAATTCTGGTTGAACACGGCTGATTTAGACGTTGAGAAGATGTTGAAGTACTTCACGTTCTTGTCACAAGACGAAATTGCTGGCCTAGTTGCTGACTTGCAAGAGAACGCAGCTGCTCGTAATGCACAACGTCGTTTGGCTCAAGAAGTCACAACGTTCGTTCACGGTGCTGATGCTGTTAAGACGGCCGAGATGATGACGAAGGTCTTGTTCGGTAACGCTGATGTGTCAGAATTGACGACTGATGAAGTCGCAATCTTGGCTGGAAACGTGCCAACGTTCGAAATCGACAACGCTGAAATCGGTTTGTTGGATTTGGTTGTTGCAGCTGGATTGGAAAAGTCAAAGACGGCCGCACGTAAGTCTGTTAAGGACGGGGCTATCCGTATCAACGGTGAGCAAATCACTGACGAAGAAGCGGTTGTTAACCCAGCTGCAAAGTACGATGGTAAGTACGTCATCGTAAAGCGCGGTAAGAAGAAGTGGGCCGTTGCGGTTGTTCGTTAATGAACTAACTACTATCTAAAATAAGTAAAGGGCACTGCATATTTTTGCAGTGCCCTTTTGATTATTGATGACGCTCGCTGCGCGTGGTTGGTTGCTTAGGAGCAACATCAGGCGTAGCGGGTGTTTTTGGTTGTTCTTGCATAATTGGTGCGTCGGCCATTGTCGTTTGCTTGACGATAGCTTCTGAACCAACGCCACTAATCTTTTCATATAGTAGCTTGTGTTGCGGACGGAAGATTGTGATGAACCAATCTAGGACCAGCACAACGGCTGGGGCCGCAAACAACAGAATGAATGTGTATGTTCGGTTCAACAATTCAGCTGATACCGTTCCAGTTGAACCGATTAGTTGCAACCAGAATGGGAAGAAGTAAATTGTAAAGCCGACCATCAAACCATTTCGAATGAAAATGCGCCAACGTTGTGACTTAGCCACATCATAACGGGTGCGGACAATCAGTTGACCAGGTGTTGCGCCAATCAATAATGGCACAATCCCCCAAACGATGAGGTATGAAACAAGGTCAGTTGCTATTTGATTTGACACAACTTGATTAAGAATGAAGCCGATAATTGAAGCAATAACGTAATCCACGCCGAATGATAGTAGACGACGTACCAGCGTGACACGGTGACCAAGACTGCGTGCACGTTCATCCATGCGGTCACGGGATGGGAAAATCAACCCAAGTAGTGGGGCGAAAATCCAACCGATAACGCCACCCATGGTGTTCAAAATGAGGTCGTCAACGTCGAACAAGCGGTATGGGCGCCAGTAGATGTGATACAACGCGGTATATTGCGTCGTTTCGTAAAACGCCGTTAGCATCATCGTTAGAATTAACGTTGTGAAGAAACCGCGCTTAAAGTAAAAGTGCAAATACATACCGAATGGTACTGTTAGCAACACGTTAAAGGCTGCCTGCGTAAATGATGGATCCAACAAACCGGCCTTCAACCCGCCACCGTGGAAGTAGGGGTTGTCGTTAAAGAAGGTGCGGACAACTTGGAGTGGATCCAGGTTCATCGTCTGGGCGTAAATCGCCTGCAAATGTTCCAAGGTTGCTTCCGTTGGCAACGGCAAAATAACCATGAAGTACGCGGTCGTAAAGTAAAATACGAAACTAAACGTCATCACCGTGTGCCAAAAGGTCACGGATCCGAAGCGACGATATTGTAAAAACAAAAATGGTACGAATAAAACAATTAGTATAATTGGAAACGCAATAATTGCGTCTTTGATAGGTACGCCAAAGCCTCCCACAACACTTTCCTCCGCTTTTCTGTCATACTTAGAGTATACAGTCTAGACCACTAAATTTCACAAAGTTGGCATTTTCTGTTGCATTTACTTTTTGTAAGTGTAAAATTAGTTGCATAAATATGTTGTATAAATATTAATGAGATTTTTTGAAGCGAAAGAAGGACTTAGGATATGACTACGATGAAGGCTGTTGTATTTGACGAATTTGGGGACGTTGACGTCTTCCACGAAGCTGAAGTAGAAGTACCAGTTTTGACGAAGGGTAGCATCTTGATCAAGCAAGCTGCTATCGCAATGGACCCATACGACGTTAAGTTCCGTGCCGGTGCCTTTGGTGTGCCTGCAAAGGAAAACATGATCGGTGGATCAACGATTGCCGGTGTTGTTGAAGCGGTTGCCGCTGACGTAACTGAGTTCAAGGTTGGTGAGCGCGTTGTTGCTGTACCACACGAGCACGGATACGCAGAGTATGCTGTTGTTGATGCTGACACTGCTGGTCACTTGCCAGATTCAGTTTCATTTGAAGATGCAGCCGCTTTGGCCTTGGGTGGTCAAACTGGTTACCAAGCCGTTGTTGATGCATTGAACTTGCAAGAAGGTGAGTCAATCTTGATCCACGGTGGTGCCGGTGCTGTTGGTTACGCTGCTTTGCAAACTGCTTTGTACCGTGGCGCATCAAAGATCTACACGACGTCATTGCCTACTGACATTGACTACCTACACGAGTTGAACGCCGACATCGAGACAATCGACTTCACGACGCAAAAGTTTACTGACGTGATTCCAGAGTCATCAGTTGATACTGTTGTTGAAATTATCGGTGGTAACAACGCTTTGGGTTCAATGCAAGTTTTGAAGGAAGGTGGACGCATCGTGTCTACTGTTCCTTTGGGTGACGACGTTAAGGCTGCCCGTGATGCCAAGAACATCAAGGGTGACTACTACGTGATGCAATCAACGACTGAAGTTTTGACGAAGTTGATGGAGCACTTGGGAAACGGTGACTACAAGGTTGCTGTTGCCGAAGTAAAGCCATTCAACTTGGAAAACTTGAAGGAAGGTCACAAGATTGTTGAGTCACAAGCCGTTCGCGGTAAGGTTGTTTTGACTTTCTAATTTGACCAACTACAATTAAACGCACATCAGAAAATCCGCACGACCTTTTTCCACCGGTCGTGCGGATTTTAGTTTATAGTGGTCATGAAATTAAACAAAAGAGGAAAATACAATGTATAAGGAACCACTCGTGACGGTTGCTGTGTTGAGTCACAATCTTGAGGGATACATTGGCCACAGCCTAAAAACCGTAAATAAGCAAACGTATAAGAACATGGACATTGTGATTTTGGATGATGCGTCATCAGATGACACGATGTCAGAAATTAACCACTGGGCAGCTCGTGATGACCGCATGCGTGTGATTCAAAACCGCAAGCGTAAGGGCGTTGCAGCAGTTCGTAATCAAGCGCTAGACCAAATTCGCGGTAAGTACTTTATCTTCGTGGATGGGGATGACCAGTTGGCACCGTCATTTGTTGAAACGCTGGTTGGTGCTCTAGAAGAAAATCCCGACATTAGTATTGCGAGTGTTGGCTTTAGTTGGGGTGCTAGTGGTGCCCCAAAGAAGGCCCACGAAGTAACCTTCCGCAAAATAGATCGCGCTGGCATGTTTGAAGGTGTGACGCACCGTGGTCACGTTATTTCAGGGATGGTTTGGAATAAAATTTACCGTTCAGCGGATTTGTTGGATAGCAAGGTCCGCTTCGATGAAACGCTTGAGTTGGCCGAAGATCACTTGTGGATTGCGCAAGTTGTTGCCTCAAAGGCGATGTCAGAGTATTCACTCTTTGCATCAGATGTCCTTTATAACAAGGTGTCTCGTTCAACGAGTATCATCCACACCGCATCACACGCCTTGCGTGAACGTGAGCATGAAATCGATCAACAAATCGCCCGCATCGGTGATGACATTATTTAAGTGGTTGACTTTGATTAAAAATAAATTAGAATAATGTTTATCAATTACTAAGGGAGCAAGCGTGATGATGCAAGTAAATACGACAACTACACAATCATCATTCTTTTGGTTTTTTCGGAAAAATCCGATTTGAGCCAAAAGGTTTTTGCTTGGCCAATCGGATTGCAAAGAAGCATCCGGTCGGCCTGTCCTAATTGATGAACAATTATCAATGGCGGGATAACCGGTTGTTTCTATTCATTTAGAAACAACCGGTTTTTTGTTTTAACGAACTGAGGGGTTCAAGGGGGATATTATGAAAATTCTTATGACTAGCGTACGTGAAGATGAGAAAGCAGCTATTACGGCATATGCAACGCACACAAATTGACATTGTGACGTCAGCAGGATTACTGGAGGATAATCTTGAAAAGTTAACGGACGTAGATGGTATTGTGATACAGCAACGGAGTCGTTTGTCAGACGATGTCTACGCTCAGCTCCAGGCGGCGGGGATTAAGCAGATTACGATACGAACAGCGGGATATGATGTCATTAACCTGGCATTGGCCAAAGAGCATGACCTTAAGGTTACCAATGTGCCAGCGTACTCACCACGTAGTGTAGCGGAGCATGCGCTGATGCAAATTTTCCGAGTGTTGCGTAAGTCCTATGAAGTCGACCGACGTGTACGAGAAAATGATTACCGTTTGGACGGACTACAGGCGCAGGAAATTCATTCGACAACTATTGGTATCATTGGTGTCGGGCGGATTGGTGGGACGCTGGCGAAGCTGTTACACGTACTTGGCGCCCGAGTGTTAGGGTTTGATATAAACCCACGGACAGAGTTAGCTGATATTGTGACATATACTTCGAAGGAAGAATTGCTACGCCAAGCTGATGTCGTTAGTTTGCATGTTGATTTAAATGACGCTTCAACGAATCTAATTCAAACGGCATTTTTGAGGCGATGAAACCAACTGCCGGTATAGTTAATGCCAGCCGTGGTCCGGTCATTGATACGGCAGCATTACTGCATGCGCTCGAAGACGGTGAAATTGCAGTAGCGGCACTGGATACGGTAACTGGTGAAGAAACAGTTTTGAATGCTGATCATCGTGTCGATGGGTTAACTGAGCAACCACTGATTGATAAGTTGCATCAGTTAACCAATGTCATTTTGACACCACATATTGCCTTTTTCACTAATATCGCTGTTCAAAATATGGTGGATATCGCGCTAGATGATGTCCGGCTGATTATTGCCGGTGAAAGCTCTGAACATGAAATTTATTAATCAGGTTCCGAAAAAGCGGTTGACAAATTCTCATTAAAATTTAATAATCAATGTCAACATGAACGAAACGAGGATGAGGGGCGATGGCTAAAACACGTGTTACAGATTTAGATTGGAGTGAGTTGGGATTTGCATATCATGACCTGCCGTTTCGATATCGTGCCGTTTATCGTAATGGACAATGGGAACCGGGGGAGTTGACGACTGATAGTGATTTTCACATTAGCGAGGCCTCTGCGGCACTCCACTACGGCCAGCAAGTGTTTGAAGGGTTAAAGGCCTACCGCCGACCAGATGGTGGTGTTAACTTATTCCGTCCAGACCAAAATGCCGCCCGTATGGTTCGATCGGCTGATCGTTTGCGTATGCCGGGTTATCCCGAAGATTTATTTGTTAAGGCAGTTCAAGAAGTAGTGGCTGCGAATCAAGAATTTGTACCACCGTATGGAACTGGGGCAACGCTATATATTCGCCCATTACTAATTGGATCTGGTGCGGTTGTTGGCGTTCATCCAGCGGATGAGTATATTTTCAATATCTATGTGACACCGGTGGGTGCGTACTACAAGGGCGGGTTAACCCCAACCGCATACGTCACGAGTGAATACGATCGTGCTGCGCACGGTGGTACGGGGCAAGCTAAAGTTGGTGGTAACTACGCTGCATCAATGCTGCCTGGGGAACGCGCGCATGCCGATGGATATTCAGACGTTGTGTATTTGGACCCACGCTTACATGAAAATATTGAGGAGTTGGGGTCAGCGAATTTCTTTGGTATTACAAAGGACGGTCGTTTCTTGACGCCTAAGTCACCCTCTATTTTGCCGTCTATCACCAAGTATTCTTTGCTAGAACTAGCTGAAGAGGCAGGGTTAAAGGCTGAAGAAACAACGATTAGTATTTATGATTTGGATCAGTTTGAAGAGGCTGGTGCAATGGGGACAGCGGCCGTTATTTCACCGGTGGGGTCAATTACGCACAACGGCAATAAGCACGTATTTTATTCAGAGACGGCAGTTGGTCCACAGACCCAAGCACTCTATAATCGCTTGGTGGGCATTCAATTTGGGACTGAAACTGGACCTGACGGCTGGGTAGTGGATGTACCACTAGATTAAATTAGAAAAAAGAATAATACTGACATTCAAAAAGATAGGTTTTAAAAGCAGGCTGATATGAACTATGCAGTTGGCATTTTACAACGTCTGTTCAATTAGTGATGATTTTGTTATGCTTCTCATTAGAGAATAGGGGGAAGAAACATGCAATTTTATGAACCAACTACTAATGATGATGCCACAATTGAAGCGGTGATTAACCAACCGGGCAAGCAACTAATGTTTTTGCAAGCTGATTGGTGTGGTGACTGCAAGGCAATTAAGCCATTTGTTCAACAATTCAAGGATGCCGTCATCGCCAATGGGGCGAACTGGGTGGATGCTGATCGTGACGCTAATTTGGCTGTTGCCCAAGAACAAGGATTGATGGGTATTCCAGCGTTTGTCTTGTTTGAAGATGGCCAACAAGTTGCGCACATCGGGAACGGTGAACGTTTGAATCCAAAGGACGTCCAAAATTGGATTAACGAACATGTTGGTTAACATGAAAGAAATCTCATATTAGTTGTTGACATTCTAATTTTTAGTGTGTATGATGAAGCACATAAGTTAAGACATGAATTCGGTGATGAGAAGAGTAGTGTTACGGATGAACCCAGAAAGCGATTGGTTGATGTGAAATCGTTTCGTTCAAGGCATGAAGATGAGCTCGGAGAAATGACGTCGGTGCAAGCTGATGTCACGGTAGGAACCGTTATCTTCCCTGGTTTATCCGTTTTAGTGCGGCGAACTGTAGAGGTGTATTTGGTGACAAGTACATAAATTAGGGTGGTAACACGATAAAGTCGTCCCTAGCTAGAAATTATTCTGGCTAGGGGCGGCTTTTTCTTTTTTATTCATCGCATTCATGACAAGACGTAGAGAGTATTTAATAAACGAGGTATATAGATTATGGCAATTGAGATTACACGCGCAGAAGCAGACACATTGTTGAAGACACCATTGATTTCAAAGTTGTTGGTTGAATGGATCAAGGGGGAAGAATCAGAAAAGTTCCCACTTGCTAACTTGGCAAACGCCTCAGCAATCTTGTTTGAGAACTTGAAGCAAGTTAACTGGGCCGGTTTCTACTTGTACGATGAAAAGGTTGATGAATTGATTCTTGGACCTTTCATGGGTAAGCCAGCGGTTGTTCGCATCAAGCCCGGTTCAGGTGTAGTTGGTGAATCGTTCGAGAAGCAAGAAACGATTACGGTTGCTGACGTGCACGTCTTTGACGGCCACATCGCGTGCGACCCAGCATCAAACGCTGAAATCGTGGTACCTTTGACGACGGCCGATGGTAAGCGCCTGGGTGTCTTGGACATCGACTCAACGGCCTTTAACCGTTTCGGTGCCAAGGAAAAGGCTGAGCTTGAGCACTTCGTTAAGACTTTGTTGCAATACATCTAATCAGAAGTCACTAGACAATCCTGATAGAATAGAGTTACAAAATTAAAGTTTAACGAGGAGTAAGACATGGCAGAGACATTACACTATGACGTGGCAATTATTGGTGCCGGACCAGCTGGTTTGGCCGCTGCGGAAGATGTGAAGGCTGCAGGTAAGTCAGTCGTTTTGATTGAAAAGTACCTATGGGGTGGAACATGCCCAAATTATGGTTGCGATCCTAAGAAAATTTTGTTGGCCGCTGTTGAAGCCAAGGAACACGTGGACTTCCTACGTGGGGATGGTGTTGACGGTAAGGTTGATATTAACTGGGAAGACTTGATGGGCCGTAAGATGCGCTTCACGGAAGCAATTCCTGACAAGACGGTTCACTCATTGGACGCTAACGGCATCGGTCACATATACGGAGCAGCTCACTTTATTAATGAAGATACAGTGATTGTGCACGGTGATGAAGATGTTGAAGTGCAAGCAACTGATTGGATTTTGACGGTTGGTCAACGACCAGCTGAATTGGAGATTCCAGGGGCTGAATACACCATTAATTCTGAGCAATTCTTGAGCTTGGCTGAGATGCCTGAAGATATTGTGATTATTGGTGGTGGTTACATTGCCGTTGAGTTCGCCTCAATCGCAGCTGCTGCAGGGGCACAAGTTCACTTGGTCGTCCGTGGTAGTGAGTTGTTGTCAGAATTTGACGAAGCGTTTGTTGATACGCTATTCGATCAATTGGATGACCGTGGCATTCGTATTTACTTCAACACAGAAGTAACGGAAGTGGCAAAGACGGATGACGGTTACTCAGCAACATTGAGTTTTGGTAGTACAATTCCAGCCGGTGTGGTTGTCCGCGCGGTTGGTCGTGTTGGAAACAACGATACGCTTCAATTGGAGAACGCTGGTGTTGAAGATGATATCCACGGTATTAACGTTGATGAATTCTTGCGTACGTCAAACCCACACATTTATGCAGCGGGTGACGTGGCGAACACAAGCAAGCCACGTATCACAACGGTTGGTTACTATGAGGCACGTTATGCAGCGTCAGTTATCTTAGGCCATGACCAACCAATCGAATACCCAGCGGTGCCGGTTGTGGTTTACGGTACGCCTAAGTTGGCAGCGGTTGGTGTCCCAACGCAATATGCCGAAGAAAACGGCTACTCAGTCCGTGACATCGACATGACCAACTGGTTTACGTATTACCGTACAGGTGAGCCAGCTGCCCGTGCCAAGGTTGTCTTGGATGCCGACAAGAAGTTGGTAGGCGCAACAGTTTTGAGTGCGCATGCCGATGAGTTGATTAACTACTTCACTGAAGCAATTAACAACAAGGATGGCTACCAAGCAATCCGTGATCGTTTGTACGCATATCCAACCCCAGCATCAGATTTGGAATACTTCTTCTAACAAAATAACGGCCAGGAATTTGTTTCCTGGCCGTTTTCTTTCATTATTGTACCGGTGCGCTGGTGTGCGACAGCACGGTCTTGCAATCACGGCTAACTACAACCGTGTGTGTTAATTCGCCGTCTTCAAATGTGACTTCAACAGTTCGGTCTGTCGGGTTATAAACCTCATTCGTTGCGGAAACTGAGTCTGGATTCACCTTGGCAGCCGTGGCAGCGGTTTGCAAAGCTTTCTCCAACATGGCGCTACTGTTTTCCTTTTGGGTTCCAGACGATTGCACCGTCAAAGCTTCTTCAGCGCCATGTAACACACCACGTTGATAACCGGTTGAATGTCCCAGGAAATAAGCTGCCGTGATAATCGCTCCCATCATTAAGACGAGGCAAAAGATAACAACAGCAGGTAACCGGTTTGTTCGTTTGTGGGGTTCAATAGGACGCATACTACTTTCTCCTAAATTGTTAATACTTAATATGGTTAACTATACCCGCAAAAAGTTGGGCATTCATGCCAGAAATGACATGTAAACACGAACTTTGAATAGCGATTTTCTGAAAAACGCTTGCAAATTCGTACACTTTTGGTATATTTGATGAAACAAATGAGAACGTAATCACTATCGGTATAATTGCTGGAGAATGGCCGGCGAGTTCCTACCCGTTTCCCAAGAGACGGACTACCGATAGTGTTTTGAGATATCTAATGCACCCATTCTGCATGCTTTTTCGCATGTGAATGGGTGTTTTTTAGTTCTATCGAATCACCTAATTGGGGTAGTGGTTACACAGAAGAGATGGAGGGGTTTGTTTATTATGGAAGCCGTCACGGAAGTTGGGGTTACAACACACACTAAGACATCAAGATTGCAGGAAGCGGTTTTAGGATTGCAACACGTCTTAGCGATGTATTCAGGTGGTATTTTGGTGCCACTACTGATCGGAACGGCTTTACATTTTTCGCCACAACAAATGGCGTATCTGATTTCAGCGGACATTTTTATGACGGGAATCGGAACATTACTTCAACTTAAGAGCACGCGATTGACAGGGATTGCGATGCCGGTGGTGCTGGGGTCAGCAATCCAGTCCGTGACACCATTGATTAATATTGGTGGAACGTTGGGGATTGGTGCCATGTACGGCGCCACGATTTCGGCAGGAGTCTTTGTGTTCTTGATTGCTGGTTTGTTTGCGCGCTTGCGTGAATATTTCCCGCCAGTTGTGACGGGGTCATTAATTACGGTTATTGGGTTTGCGTTAATTCCAGTTGGGATTCAAAACCTTGGTGGTGGTGATGTGGCCGCAAAGTCATTTGGAAGCGCCGGGAATCTGGCGGTTGGCGTGTTTACCATGGCCGTTATTATCTTGGTCAGTTTGTTGGCAAAGGGCTTTACGAAAGCGATTTCGATTCTGCTTGGCATTATTCTAGGAACAATTTTTGCTGGTCTGCTCGGTATGGTTTCATTGGCGCCGGTAGCGGAAGCGTCTTGGTTCCACTTGCCAACACCATTTTTCTTGGGGACGCCAACTTTTCACTCATCAGCCGTTGTCACAATGATTATCATTGCGCTAACGGCGATGATTGAATCGACTGGTGTGTACTTCGCCTTGGCTGACCTAACGGGTCGCAAACTAACGAATAACGACATGGCGAAGGGATACCGTGCCGAAGGATTGGCTGTTATTTTGTCAGGCTTGTTTAATACCTTCCCATACTCAACGTTCTCACAAAACGTTGGGGTAGTGCGTTTGTCTGGCGTGAAATCAAAGGCGCCAATTTACTACGCTGCCGGCATTCTGTTGTTGATTGGGTTGTTGCCAAAGTTTGGTGCTTTAGCAACAATCATCCCAACATCAGTGTTGGGTGGTGCGATGGTGATTTTGTTCGGTACGATTGGTGTGCAAGGAACGACAATCTTGCGCAAGGTGGATTTTGCCAAGGAACGTAATTTGATGATTGCCGCAATCTCAATTGGGGCTGGTATTGGGGTGACAGTGTACCCACAAATTTTCCAACACTTACCAGAGTTGGTGCGATTGGTTATCGAAAATGCAGTGGTTGTGACGTCGGTATTAGCAGTGTTCTTAAACATTGTTTTGCCGGGACGTGAAAAAGAAACAGGGGTTGAATAATGAAGTTGCTAGAGGAACGAATTAAGCAAGACGGACGCGTCATTGGAACGGAAGTGTTGAAGGTTGATAACTTCTTAAACCATCAAGTTGATCCGGCTTTGATGAAGGCGATGGGGGATGAATTTGCCCGTTTGTTTGCAGATGCCAAGGTAGATAGGGTACTCACAGTTGAGTCATCAGGGATTGCACCGGCTGTCTTTGCAGCTTTAGCTCTGAATGTGCCGATGGTGTTTGCGCGTAAGAAGAAGTCACTCACGTTGTCTGAGGACCACTACACGGCGGATGTGTACTCATTTACTAAACAAGAAACGAACCACGTTATTGTTGATAAGCGCTTCATTCAACCGGGTGAACGTTTGTTGTTGATTGATGATTTCTTGGCAAACGGTCAAGCGGTTGAAGGTATGATGCAAATTGCCGAAGCAGCTGGTGCCGAGGTTGTCGGTGTCGGCATCGTGATTGAAAAGACGTTCCAAAAGGGCCGTGTCTTGTTGGACGAGCGTGACGTTCGCGTAAATCATTGGCCCGCATTGCTGCCTTTGACAATGGCGAAGTTGTCTTCGCAGATTAATTCAAGATGAATATTCACCAGATGTTCATGGCCTTTTTTAAAGAAGAAGAGTAGACTGGGGGCATACACATGGAGGTGAGTATCAATGGCAAAAATTGATTTGGGTGGCTCAGGACTAATCGTTCCTGACGTTGCCTTGGGAGTAATGCGCATCGCTGACAAGTCTGCTGCTGAAGCACAAGCTTTGGTTGAGAAGGCTTTGGAAAAGGATGTGAACTTCTTCGACACAGCTGACATTTACGCCGCAGGTAAGAGTTCAGTTGTTTTGGGACAAGCGTTGAAGGATGCCGGTGTAAACCGTGAGGACATCTTCTTGCAATCAAAGGGTGGCATCATCCTTGAAGACGGCCAAATTTCAGGTGACGGCTGGAAGGGACCTCGTTATGACTTCTCAAAGTCACACTTGATCTCAGCCGTTGACGAAGAATTGAAGCGTCTTCAAACGGATTACTTGGATGTTTTCTTGTTGCACCGTCCAGACACGTTGATGGACCCTGAGCAAGTTGCTGAAGCTTTTGATGAGTTGCAGGCATCTGGTAAGGTCAAGCACTTTGGAACATCAAACATGAACCCATGGCAAGTTGAGTTGGTCCAAGCTTCATTGAAGCAAAAGTTGGTTGCCAACCAATTGCAATTCGGTATCATGCACACGGGAATGATCGATTCAGATATTCACGTGAACATGTCAGATGAGCGTTCATTTGATCACGACGGTGGTATCTTGGCCTACTCACGCTTGAAGAACATGACGATTCAAGCATGGTCACCATTCCAATACGGCTTCTTTGAGGGACCATTTATCGACAACGATAAGTTCCCAGTATTGAACGCAAAGTTGCAAGAATTGGCTGACAAGTATGGTGTAACGAAGAACACGATTGCCGTGGCCTTCATTTTGCACCACCCAGCTAAGATGCAAGTTGTTTTGGGTTCAATGAACGTAAACCGTTTGGACGAAATGATGGACGGCGACAAGGTAACGTTGACGAACCAAGAGTGGTACGACATCTACTTTGCAGCTGGAAACGATTTGCCATAATAAGAGCATAGAGCAACGTTTTTTGGCTGAAAGCCAAAAATCAGGTATCCGGAGATAAGTGAATAAATTCTTGGTGCGCTGTAAGCGTGCCAAAATTTGTTTGCTTATCGGAGAGATGCCTGAAGTTGCGCCAGGCGTTTAAAAAGAGCATAGAGCAACGTTTTTTGGCTGAAAGCCAAAAATCAGGTATCCGGAGATAAGTGAATGAATTCTTGGTGCGCTGCAAGCGTGCCAAAATTTGTTTACTTATCGGAGAGATGCCTGAAGTTGCGCCAGGCGTTTAATAAAATCATAGAGCACTGACGAATCGGTTTGATTTGTCGGTGCTTTTTATTTTGGCAAATTAAAAAGCCCATTGCGCAAGGCAACGGACTTTCATTAACTATTAGAATACTAGCATCACAGCACCGGCGATTCCGATCAATAGACCGTAAACGACGGCCGGAATGGCTGTCTTACGCAAGATTGCGCCTTCCTTACCAGCTAAACCAACAACGGCGCTGGCCGCCACGATGTTGTGGACACAAATCATGTTACCAGCAGCGGCCCCGATAACTTGCAAGGCCAAAATAATTGGCGCTGACAAGTGAGCAGTTGCTGCAACGTCGGCTTGGATAGGTGAGAACGTCAATGTTGAAACCGTGGCACTTCCAGTAATGAAAGCACCAAGTTCACCCAAGAATGGGGCAACGAACACCCAAACGCCAGCCATGTGTTCAGACACAGTCTTGGCAATGTAAGTTGGCATTGATGGCATGTCGATGGTGTTCATCCCTGAGTTAGAGAAGACTTGCACCATGATCAACGTCACCATCAATGTGATTCCCGTGCTGACCATTGAGGCAGACACAGTCTTTGCGGCTGGCACGAATGGCTTGATTGTACGTGCCTGGACGATCAAGGCAATCAAAGCAGCTAGCGTTAAGATAAATCCTGGTGAATACAAAACTGGCCAATCTGAGCTGATTCCCTTGATACCAAGGATGTTGACCCAGCCCAAATCAATAGCGTGGTTCATGAAATCCTTCAACCAACCAATTGTTCGTGATAGCAACAAGAGCACCACCACGATGAGGTAAGGTGACCAGGCCGTCAACAATGACATGTTTCCTGAAGCGTGTTGATTAACTTCTTCGTCGTTTTGCACACCATCGCCGGCAAAGTTTGCACCCTTCCAAGGGTTCGTGAACGCTGTCTTTGGTAACAAGAAACGTGTCTTAAGTGTGATAACGGCAATGATTAGCAATGTTAGTGGTGTCAAAATTGACACGAACTCATAACCAATTAGGTGCGCGTACACCCAAGCGAAGCCATTGTACGCAATACCGATGAACAAAGCCCATGGTGTCATCTCCAACCAGTCACGGGCTGATTTCTTGCCACGATTGAAGAATGTAACTAGCAAGATAACCAACATGAGGGGCATGAATGTACCACCGAACAAATCAATTGTGGTCATTGAACGAGCGATTTCGTTCATAAAATCAGTGGCATTTGACGGTGCCACGTTACTCAACCCAACGGTTAGCGGCGTTCCCACAGCGCCGTAAGCAGCTGAAGTTGAGTCAGCAACCAAGGCCAACGTAACGGCGGCCATTGGTGTGAACCCTAAGGCAATCAACAACGGTGCCGTCACCATTGCTGGCGTTCCAAACCCAGAAACACCTTCAATCAGGCCACCAAATAGGTAAGCAATCAAAACCGCCAGGATTCGCATGTCGGCTGATAGTGATTCGAAACCAGCGTTAATACGTGTAATAGCGCCGGTATGACGTAAGACGTGCAAGACCATCAATGCCCCAAACAAAATCCATAGAATTGGAAATGTTTTGTGAATACCTTGCAGAATCGACGCCGCCATGACGTTGGTTGGAATGTGCCAGAAGAACCAGCCGGCTAGTGAAACAACCGCGGCACTGATGGCCATTCCTTTCATAGCTGGCATATTGAAAACCGCCAACAAAATCAGCGGCAGAACAACCGCCAGAAGTGCAATAATTAGCATGTAACCCCCAAGAAAACTCGTTTTTTCAGTCCTCTTAATTGTACAGTAAATCACAACTTAATTGGATAACTGTCCGATTTTTATACGATATTTAATGAGTTGTCAGGATTTAAATAAGGCACAAATATAATATAAATGTTAGTATCTTCTCATTGAGAGTACGTTTGGTTAATGTGGGTTGTGGTGAGAAAAATGAAATGGATGCATGAAAAGCAAGACCGTAATAAGTTGAAGATGTTTCGCTACCTTAAGGAAATCGGGGCAGCGCCAATAACACAAATCATGACAGATTTAGATTTGTCACGTTATTTGGTGACGACAACGGTTGAGCAATTAGTGGTTGATATTGAGATTCTCACGGGTGTATCTGACAGCATTGTGATTGAAGATGGCTCGGATGTTATCTTCGAATTGCCAATTCAATTGCTGGATTGGGAGGCGCTAGGCCTACATTACCTGCAAATATCAATTCGCGGACAGATGATTGAGGATCTGTTTCACGAACGCATTACGTCTTGGGAAGACTTTGCTTTCAAAGTCGATGTCTCAGTACCAAAGATGTATAAAGAGCGTGCAGCTGTTATCGAAGAGCTTGCTCGTGAAGGAATTGAAATTTCCAAGGATTATCAACTAATCGGGAACGAAGCGCATATTCGGTTATTTAAGTTGCAACTATTGTCTTATTACAATGGTCGTCGTGAATCGCCGTTCCCAGAAGAAGTGCGTGAACAATCACGTGAATCAATTAAGCAGTTGATTGAACCTGAGTGCCCATACTTACGTGAGACACAATTAGTGAACTTGCGTCATTTGTATGCAATTTGGTGGTTGCGTTTGAAGGGTGGACACTACGTTGATGCAGCTTTGGCAAATCGCTTTTTGAAGCCAACTGAACAACTCTCTTCAAGCAGCCAACGTATCATTTTGGCTTTGAGTGGTGAGTTACGTAAGTTGCCGGAGATCACAGAAGCGCAGGTGCAGGCGGAAGCACGATTCATTATTTTGGTGCTACACACGCTATCAATTTTCCCACACGAAACGGAATTTGAAGATGCGAGTGAGGAATCAATTACGCACTGGCGGCTGTTTGAAAAGGCCCTCCATGAATCCTACTTGTGCTTGTTTAAGAATCGTGGACGTCAAGAATCAATTCGTGCGGTGACGCGTTCAATGCAACCTATGTTGCTGCGTTACTTAGTTTATCCATACACTGGTGATGATGACTTCGATTACATGATGGATCGTGAGCAATTGGCACCAGAGTTCCCACTGGCCTACGAGTTTTCTGAGGATGTGTTGGAACGCTTTGCGGTGGCGACAGATGATAATGATGTTGATTACAAAAATTTCGTATTGCCAGATTTAATGGCGGTCATTATGATGTCGCAAGACTTTTATGATCGTTTGCCGATTGTTAATTTGACGATTGATTTTGGAGCCCACCAGAGCCTTGAAAAGGTTGTGGCGCAATCGTTGCGGATGTTCCCGGGCTACAAAGTTCAAATTAATCATCTATTGACGGAGCATACCGATATTCTGCTGACGGATACACCGCAGCCGGTTGATTTGGACTGTACGGTGTTCATTTGGCATGGCATGGGTACGCCCAATGAAGTTAGTCAATTGCGCGATGAAATAAATCGTGTGAAGATGAAAAAATTCGCAGATTGGCGTAGTGAACAACCTGAACAAGAATAATGATTAATCCGACCAAGGGCGCAAGTTCTTGGTCTTTTTTGCCAGCGGTGTACAATAGACAGTACGAATAGAAGTGAGGTAACGCGAGATGAAGATTGGATTTATCGGAACGGGTGTAATGGGCCGAGGTATCATCAATAACTTGTTGAAAGCAAACTACGACGTGGTGGTGTACAACCGCACGAAGGCCCACGCCCAATCCGTGTTGGATAACGGGGCAACGTGGGCTGATGGTCCAAAGGCGATTGCAGAAGCAGCCGACTTGGTCATCACGATGGTTGGGTATCCAAAGGATGTTGAAGAACAATACTATGGTGACAACGGACTATTTGCTGGTGCGCACGCTGGGCAAATTTTCGTTGATATGACGACGTCAACGCCAACTTTGGCCGAACAATTGGCTGTTGATGGTGAAAAGTATGGGGTTAAGGTGTTGGACGCCCCAGTTTCTGGTGGTGATGTTGGTGCCAAGAATGGTACGTTGACGATTATGGCGGGTGGTGACCAGGCTGCCTATGATAGCTTGCAACCAATTTTTGATGTTATTTCAAAAGCAGCGAACCGTTTTGGTGTCGCTGGTCGCGGTCAACACACGAAGATGGCTAACCAAATTATGATTGCCGCCACGATGTTGGGAATGTCAGAAATGATGGTTTACGCGAAAGCAGCTGAATTGGATGTTGCCAAGGTGATGGAAACTTTGGCTGCTGGTGGCGCACAAAACTGGTCATTGGATAACTATGGCCCACGTGTTTTGGCAGGTGACTTTGAACCTGGTTTCTATGCAAAGCACTTGTTGAAGGATTTGCGCATCGCGTTGGATGAGGCTGCCAAGATGGAGTTGGCTTTGCCGGCTACTGACTTAGCGGAGGCTTTGTATACGAAGTTGGTTGAACAAAAGAACCTCGGTGACGAGGGAACGCAAGCATTGGTAAAGCTTTGGGCACAATATGCATAGTAACGAAGAAAGGCGACTGAAAGGTTGCCTTTTTTTCATACAAAATACGCAACAAGATCATACGGTTTGTTTAATATGATAACTGTTACAATAGGGATAATAATATTTAATTACTAATATAAAGCTCATGAGAGGGCGGTACTATGAATTTCTTCGTTAATGCGACGATGCCAAACCAGAAATCTGGTATTGAGCATGCGCAACTAAAGCGTTTTGAATTATTTAATAATCACCATGAAGATTCACGCGTCGTTTTGCGCGATTGGGATCCAGTTGCTCACATTAATGCGAATGCAGCCGGGATTCCGGATGAACAGATCATTAACATGTTTGATTACTTCCAAGAGGCGATGGCTGTAACACCTAAGACGTTGCATGCTGAAGACCTTGATTTTGGTGTGCCGGGAACGGTGTTGGTTGATGAACCAGAGAATAACCGTTACTTGGTGAATGCGCAAAATGGTCAATTGGTGGCGCGTGTTAATTATGATGCAACCGCTGATCGTCGTGTGCGTTCAACGGAATTGTTTGACGGTTATAACAACTTGTTCCGTGTTGATCACTATGACTCACGTGGTTTCGCCTCATTGTTGCAATGGTACACACCGGACAACAAGATTGGGACAGAAACTTGGGTGACGCCTGAAGGGCGCACGGTTATCGAGACATTCAACAAGAACACGATGGCTGGTGAGTTTGTTAAATCTGGTTGGCGTTTGATTGAACATGATGGCCATGTTTTGCAATTCGATACAATTGAAGAATTGACAAAGCACTTCTTTGACCGTTTGAATGATGACTTCTGGCAAGATGAGAAGCCAAACGTGTTTGTCTTGGACCGTTCGCACTTGGGTGATTGGGGACTTTTGCGCTTGCGTAAGCCGGCTTATATCGCCATGCACTTGCACAATTCTCACGCTGGGGATGCGCAAGACCCAATGCATTCAATTTTGAACAATCACTATGAGTTTGCTATGAATGCCTTGGATGAATACGATGCCGTCGTTTCAGCGACGCACAAGCAAACGCATGATGTGAATGAGCGTTTCCAACCTAAGACAAAGCTCTTCACGATTCCGGTCGGGGTTGTACCTGATGAATTGTTGAACGCACCACGTGTGCCAGTTGCACAACGTGAATTCGGTAAGGTCATCGCCTTTGCCCGTATTGCCTGGGAGAAGCACTTGGATGACTTGGTACGTGCCGTTGGTATCGTGCACAAGGAATTCCCACAAGTTACGTTGGACTTGTACGGTTATGCTGATCCAACTGATAACTACAAGGCCCGTACTGCGGTTGAAGAAGCGATTCGCGAGTACAACTTGGATGGCGTTGTCACGATGAAGGGTTACACGACGGATATCGATGCTGTTGAAAACAATGCCATGATGTACGGTTTGACGTCACGCATGGAAGGATTTAACTTGGCCATCATGGAAGCTATTTCACACGGTTTGATTGCCTTTTCATATGATGTGAATTACGGACCAAACGAAATCGTTGAAGATGGTGTTAACGGAAACGTTGTCCCATACGAAGACTATCAAGCGATGGCCGAGGCGATGTTGAAGGTGTTGCGCGATCCTGAGTTGGCCCAACAATATTCAACTGGCGCATATGATTCTTCAGAACGTTATTCAGAAGAAAACGTTTGGCAAGCATGGCGTGTTTTGTTGGATGATGCTGAGCGCGTTTGGCCGGCCAAGTTGGCAGACATGCCAGCACATGCCCATGATGCAAAGTAGGAGTGTGAACAATGAATTATTTTATTAGTGAAAATGTTTTTACATTTAATTCAGGGACTGAGCACTCACAAGTGAAGCGAGTGAAGTTGTTCAATGCCCAAGGACAACCGGCACTATATGTGACGCGTAATTACAATCGCTTTTTGGCGCGTGATGCGGCATCAATCGGTTTGAACCAAGATGAAGTGCTTAATATGTATGATTTCTTCCAAGGCACGACGGCCGTTGAACGCAAGGAACAACCTTTGCGTTTGTTGGACCAAATTCCATTGGATGAATATCACATTGAGGGTCACGGACCAAATTACTCAACGATTAATCATGCTGGTCGTGAATTGGCCCGCATTAATGTTATGCCAGCAACGGTTGGTCTAGTGAATGATATTCTCTACTACGACCGCTTTGGTAACACAACGGCGCGTGAAAACTATGATTGGCGTGGCTTTAAGTCATCTGTTGATTACTTCCATCCAAATGGGGCACTTGCGGTTCAAAAGTTCTTGAACCAAGATGGCGTGCCGGTGATTGAAGTGATGCACATGAACGTGAATGGCAACATTTTGCCAACGATGTATAAGTTGTTGAACTACAAGGGTCGTGATTGGCGCTTCAATACGGAAGACCAAATGTTCTTGTTCTTCTTGAATGAGTTAACGAATGAAAACCCAGGCTCTGTCTTGGTTTCAGATCGTCGCAGTTTGGACCACGTGGTAGCGGATGTGCAATTTGCGGCAAAGAAGTTTGCGGTTTTGCACGATATTCACACACCTGATATAAAGAACCCGGTACGCGGTAAGCTTTACGATGCCTACTTGAACGTTTTGGAACGTCGCGTTAAGGATTTTGATGCTATCTTGGTCCCAACCGTTGAACAACAACAAGATTTGCAAAAGCGTTACCCAGGTGTGACGTTCCGCGTTGCGCCAGACACTTTTGTGGATGATGCCCACTTGGCTGCTGATCATGTGAAGTTGCCAGAACGTATTGCTCACCGTATTGCTTATGTTGGTCGTCTCTCACCTGAGAAGCGTCCAGACCAAGCAATTCGTGCGTTGGTGCGTGTGGTAAAGTCAATTCCAGACGCAACGTTGGCATTCCACGGTTATCCATCTAACGCCGATATTTTGAATGAATTGAAGGCGTTGGCTAAGCAATTGGATGTTGAGCAAAATGTTATCTTCGGTGACTATGTGACTGGTGAAAACTTGGCCAAGGCCTACACTGAGGCTCAAGCAATTGTCCAAACGTCAGTTGCTGAAGGCTTCGGTATGAACTTGGTTGAGGCAATGAGTTACGGTGTACCAGTGGTATCTTATGATATTACGTACGGTACGAAGGAACTGGTTGATGACGGCATGAATGGTTATATCGTGCCAGCCGGTGCGCATGGTGATATGGCGGATCGCTTAACGGCAATTTTGTCAGATACTGGTTTGTGGGCAGCCCTTTCTGAAGGTGCTTACCGCAAGGCACAAACCTTCTCAGCTACTGAGATGATGCCACTTTGGCAAGCCGCATTACAATAATAACGATGAAAGATTTAAACCTGCGGGTTTAAATCTTTTTTTATTGCCGTCATCCCCGAAACTTTGTAAGCGCTTTATTCATAACTATCAACTAAAATTGAACAAAGTACGATTAATCGGAATGTTGATTAGCGTGTTTAATCGCGAGTTATTCATAAAATCTTGGGGCGGATGATGTTAGAACGACCATATCTTTTTGAGAAACTGGCGATGCAGGGTGAAATAGTGAACTTTCATCATGAAATCGATTATATAGAGGGGATGAAGATATGAGTCGAGAAGATTATCAACAAAAGTTGGCCGACGAAGCGCGTGTACAACCGCAGACACATAAAAAGATGTACAAGTCTAAAAAGCGCTGGGTTATCGCCGGTATGACTGCCTTGGCCGTTGGTGGTGCCACGGCGATGGCGCCCGAAGAGGTCACGACGTTAATGTCGGATGTGTACCAAACTGCAGGAGAGGCTATTGGCGGTGGTGTTGCGTATGCCGCTTCGGCTGCAACGGCTGCGGTTAACACGACAACTGCGGTAACAGTGACGGATGCTGGGGTTGCGTCAGTGACGAGCGCAGCGACATACGGCACGTTGACTGGTGCATCAGCGAATGCAAATATGCGCGTTGTTGGCGGAACCGCGGTCGCGAGTGGTTCGGGATACCGAATTATGAATGGTTCTAGTGGTGCCGTGCAATATAACACTACCATCGCTGCCACAAGCGCTTTTGCTGTGAGTGGGGCGTTTTCAACGACCAATTATGCAGCTGGAAACTTTATTGGACTGATGTTTGCGCCTACCTACGCAGCAGGTAATTCGTATGGTGCGAACGGAGGCAATGTCGGGATTAATGGCATTGCCAATGCCACGACGGTTGGTGTCGATTTGTGGCATGACAGTGGTGTTGATCCAAATACGGCGTTTGTTATTGAAAATAATGGTAAGGGGCAAATCGACCAGGTTGGTATCCGACAAACGAATTCAGCTGGATCATTTATCGCGAATACAAATGCCAGTTCAGTTCAATCGTTGTTCTCTGGTCTGACAAACTTTAATTCATCAACATCATATTCAGCAAACATTTCATATACAGTGAATTGGACACCGACTGGCACATCCGGCGCGTTTGTGACGGGGACGATGAAGCTTGCAATGAATGGTGGACAAGGTGAAAAAGTGGTTACCCAGACCATTTCGTTACCAAGCAACGTTGTGATGCAAATGGTCGGAAACAACGGCGGAACAGCAACACCGGCAACGGTTACGGGTTCTTTGGCGGGTGTATCAGCCACTGCAGCACGAACACCAGTTAATGTGACGTATGTTGATGGGGCCGGATCAGCATTGCTATCAGCAACGAGTTTTACAGCGGATAACTGGACAGCTGTCGGAATTACAGGTGCAACGACGCCAGTAGCCACGAACGCTAAGACAACCTTTGCTGCACCAAGCATTTCCGGTTATTCAGCCGTGGCCGTTTCATATGCGGCTAATACGAATAACGGTGGTCCAGTCGCATCGACGACTAATTTGTTAGTAACGTCGGCTACGGCAAGCAATAATATTCAAATTCAATATAAGGATATTGAAGCGCCGAAGATGTCATTGATTAATACAGTGACTTACCAACAAAACGAGACGATTAATAGCTCGGACATGGTGACCCGCCTTGTGACGTCTTTGGGTGACAACTCACCAAAGGCGGTGACGACTAGTTTGACGAGCGGTAGTATCAATACCGCTTCAGCAGGCACTTATCAAGTTCAAATTACAGCAACTGATGCGGCTGGTAATGCCACAAATTCAATGGCGACGGTAACGGTTTTGCCAAAGTCGGTTAGTGCGGTTTCAAGTGTTGCTAATTCAGCGTCATCAGATGCCTCGTCAGCAAGTTCAATGATTTCGTCAGCAACGAGTGCGGCGAAGTCTTCTTCAGCAAGCGTTGAAGCCTCATCAGCTAGTCAAACAGCGTCATCGGCCAGCTCACTAGCTTCAAAGTACAGTAGCAATTCATCAGTCGCTTCTGTTGCATCAAGCATCGGTTCGATTGCAGCTATTGCAAGTAGTGCAAATGCTGTGGCGTCAACGAATACGTCGATTGCCAAGTCGGCTGCCTCAGCTGCATCAAACATGTATACCCAAACGTCTTCAGTTGAATCTGCGGCGGCAATCACGTCAGCCTCAGCGTCATCTTATTTAGCTGTCGCTTCAAGCATGGCCGCAGCAGGACAAGTGTCATCAGCGGCCGATGCGATTGCATCGTTTAGTTTGGCTTCCGCATCATATAGTCAACAAGTGTCATTCGCACAAAGTTATGCCAGTGCGGCTAAGAGCTTGATGGTTGTGACAAGTTCAGCGATTGCAGCAGTTTCAGCTGCACAATTGCAGACGTTGAGTGCCCAATCAGCAACGACGAGTTTGTATAACACGATTGCTGAACGATCATTGACGATTTAACTCTTGTACGTGGATTCGCAAGGGATTACGACCTCTTCTTCAGCTGTAACCCTCACTGGTGTTAACGGAGCCAGCTATTCTTATTCTGTGGCATCAGTTTCTGGCTATATTATGGATCGAACTGCAGTGAACGGTACGTTCCAGTCACAGAATTTTGCACCAAACGTTGTGTATTCACCAGCTCTGTCAGTAGCTGATCCGGGAACGTCACTTGCAACGGCGCTTAGTTCAATTGCGCAATTGCAAAGTTCATTATCAGTCGCGGTTTCATACGCGCAATCGGGTGAATCGGTTGTAGCTTCATATTCAAAGGTGGTCTCATCGTTGGCTGCTCAAAGTGCTTACTCGAGTGACAAGATGATGAGTGTGGCGAATAAGAGTGCCTCAACGGCAAGCAATTGGGCTTCTGGCGCAACCAAGGGATTTGTGATGACGTCTTCGACGGCAGCAGCTAACGTGGCTTCGAGTGCAGTATTGCTATCGATGGTTGATGCTGGTGTTGATTCGATGGAAAGCGCAGCAAATGCCTACAGTAGTTATGCCGCTTTGGCAGCTTCAGCTAACACGAACGGCAATGCAAGTGCGGTGGATTCATACACAGTACTTATGAATTCAGCAAGCTCGGCTTACAACTCGGTCTACAATAAGCAAAGTGTGCTTGTTTCTAGTCTTGTGAAGGATTTGAGCAATAGTTATTTGGCCAATATTGATAGTTACGTGTCTGATGCTACGGATGGTGCTGACGTGTTCATTTCAATGGCAAGTACAGCTACTAGCAGCGCATTCTCTGTTGCAACTAGCATCACGATGTCGGCTGCAACTGCGTCAAATAGTGCCGCGCAAACGGCAGCGACGAATATGTCGACCGATTCAATCACGGCTTCTAATGCCGCTAAGGTAGCATCTACGGCAAACGCTAGTGCGATTACAGCTGACAGCACGACTGATTCAGCTTTGTTAGCAACGAGTTCGGCTGTTAATGTGACCTCAAAAGCTGCCGGAAGTTCATATGCGTCAAATTCAGCAGTGGCAAGTGCAGCCGGTGCCGCTTCGACGGCGGTTAGTTTGGTTGCTTCAGCTAATGCCGCGGCTGGTTTGCAAGCAAGTGTTGCCTCTGCACAGAACGCAACAGCTTCAAGCGCTGCCTCAGTCGTCGCGAGTGCGGCTGGCGTGGCAAGTTCTGCCGCGCTGGCAGCCTCAAGTTTGGCGACGGTAGCAGCTGGTATCTCAGCTAACGTGTCATTAACATCTTCAGCCGCATTGAGTTCACAACAATCATTGATGAACCAAATTTCAACACTAGCTTCAATGGCTGCGTCAGCATCAGCGACAGCAAGTGCAGCCGCTATTCAAGCTAGTTCGGCGGCTTCTGCGGGATCGACGGCTGCGTCAACCGCTAGCTCACTGGCAACAGTCGCAACGACACAACTTTCTAGTGCGAATGCAGCGGCTGATTCATTGACTGCACTGATGTCGGCGATTGATGTTGTTAACGCTGCCTCAAGTGCAGCGAGTGCGGCGTTGGATTCAGCATCAGCCGCTAGCGCAAATGCGGATTTGGCCGCTAGTGATGCCCAATCAGCAGCTTCAATGGCTAGTGATGCCCAAACGAACACGACTAGTGCAACGGACGCTGCAAATAGTGCTGCAAGCAATGCATCAGCCGCATTGGATTATGCCAAGGTTGGATCTGAAGCTGGTAACTCAGCAGTCGCCAAGGCTGCTTTGGATGCTGACAGTGCAGCTGCAACCGCTGCAAATGCTGCCAGTGTGGCGGCTAAGGCCTCAAGTGCCGCAAATGTTGCTGCAAGTGAAGCTAGTTCAGCTGCGATTGCGGCAAGTAACGCTGCAACGCAGGCAAGTTCAGCCGCAACGGCTGCATCAGTAGCCGCTTCGACTGCTGATTCATACATGGCCGCTGGTGATATTACGCAAGCCACATCAGCCGCTGCCGACGCGCAAACGTTGGCTAGTGCTGCGAGCGAAGCAGCATCTGCGGCTTCAAGCGCTGCGGATGTCGCCAATTCAGCTATGGCTCACGCGGAAGTCGCGTCATCTAACGCCGCTAGTTTGGCGGTCGTTGCTTCAAATGCCGCATCTGTTGCGCAATCGGCTGAAACAGCCGCTTCAGCTGCCGCGGGAGTTGATGGTAAGACTGGTGACACGGGAATCGCTGTTGATATTGATTCAGCAGCTGCCTCAACTGCTAACGTGAATGCAAGTCAGGCTGTTGTTAACGCAAGTTCAGCGGCTTCGGCAGCCAATTCTGATGCATTAGTGACATCTAATATGAATAGCAACGCAACTGACAGTCTTGCTTCACTGGCTAGTGTGGCAACAGCCTCAAGTTACGCATCTAACGCAGCGATGTCATCAGCCTTTGCTGACGCCTCAAGCGCTGCCACGGCAGTTAGTGTTGCAAACGCTGGTGCCAGTGTGGCGGCTTCAGATGCGACTGCACAATATAACCGCGCTTCATCTCAGCGGCGGTTGTTGCGTCGTCAGCAGCATCAGTAGCGGCTTCTGAAGCCGTGTTAGCATCTTCAATGTTTGCGGCTGCGGATTCGCTATTGTCAGCTGGTAACTACAGTGAAGCAGTGGCGATGTCTGAGGCAGCAACTTCACAAGCTACATTGGTAAATAGTGCCCGTGAAGCTGCCGAAAGTGCCGCAACAGTTGCTTCTGGTGCGGTTGCGCTTGCTCAAAGTCAAGCTGCGCAAGCATCGAGCTATGCAGCTGATGCAGACGCGGCTCGTGATGATTTAGCTTCTGCAGCCGATCAAGTGATGACGGCTGCCTCGGCTGCTGATGAAGCAGCGAAGGCAAGTTCAGCCGCGTCAGCAGCAGATGAAGCTACGACGACTGCGACGGATAGTCAAGCTGAAACGACGGCTGCAATGTCTGACGCTACGGTAGATGTAACGAACGCAACTAGTTCAGCTGCAGACGCCAAGTCAACCGCAACGGCAGCCAGTTCAGTTGCGGATCAAATTGGATCATTAATTAATAATTCAGCCTACGCAAGTAATGCAACGATTCAATCGGCTAATGATGTGGCTGTATCAGCCGCAACGGTTGCATCTACTGCAGCGTCAACGGCTCAATCAGCCGCTTCAGCAGCTAATGACGCCCAAGCATCTTTGGCTGATGCACAAAAGGTAGTTGATAGCGCAACAGCCATTGCCGAAGCAGCCAATGACGCTGCACAGTCAGCTTATGCAGTCGCTAGTTCAGCTGCCCAAGAAGGTCGTTATGACATTGCTAGTTCAGCCGCTGCAGAAGCGATTGCACAACAAGCAATTGCTGAATCGGCACAAACAGATGTTGCGACCGCAATGACAGATGTTACGGCCGCTGCCAGTGCAGCGAGCTCAGCTGCTGCAGTAGCTGATTCAGCGAAGGCCACTGCCGAAAGTGCCTTGCAAACGGCTAACGATGCATTGACCACTGCTGAAACAGCTGCAGAAGCTTCTGAACAAGCAGCTTTGGCGCAAAGTTCGGCTGACCAGGCAAGTTCAGTCGCAACGACAACTGATTTAACCGCTGATCAAGTGAATGCAACTTCAAGTGCGATTGCCGCACAAAGTACTGCCACAAGTCAGTCGGCCCAAACAGCGACAACGACGGCCACAAGTGCTTCAACGGCAGCCAGTGCAGCTAAATCATTAGCTGCTGACTCTGCCTATGCCGGTAACTCAGCGATGGCTTCAGCAGCATCAGATGCAGCTACTGCTGCGACTGATGCTGTGGCGGCGGGACAAAAAGCAGCCGATGCAAATTCGTATGCTGAATACGCTGATAGTTTGGCGTCACAAGCAGCATCGAATGCGACTTCGATGGCTAAGACGGCTGCTGATGCCGCATCAACAGCAGCATCATTGGCGTCAGTCGCAAGTTCAGCAGCGCAAGCCGGTGATTTAGCGACCGCAAGTTCAGCGGCCGACGCTGCTTCAACAGCTGCGCAAACAGCGACTGATATGTCGAGCGCCGCGGTAGTGGCAAGCGCTGCTGCGGATGGTTATCAGTCAACGACAGATAGTGCAGCGACAATGGCTTCTGAAGCGATGTCAGAAGCAACAGCAGCGTCAACGGCTGCCGCAACAGCTTTGGCAAATGCGCAAACAGTCGCGTCGGCAGTAGCAGATGCGACTAACGCAAGTTCAGCAGCTAGTGCCGCAAGCGACACGGTTGCTGATATGGGAACCGCGACAAGTATGGCCGGGGATGCGACGAGTACGGCAAATGATGCGGTGACAAATACAACGTCAACTGCTGATGTCACTAATTCGGCAGCGTCAACGGCAAGTTCAGCGAATAGTGTTGCACAAAGTATTGCTGCGACTGATTCTTATGCTGACAACGACGCCGTGAAGTCAGCTGCATCAATGGCTAGTGCTGCCCAACAAACGGCGGATAGTGCGGATGCGGTTGCCCAGTCAGCTGCATCAGAAGCTGCCACACAACAATCAATTGCTAGTGAAGCGTCAGATAAGGTGGCTTCTGCAGTAAAGGCTGCGTCAACGGCCGCATCAGAAGCTGCTTCATTAGCGTCAGTTGCCAGTTCGGCAGCTAATGCGGGCGATGCCGTGACGGCAAGTTCAGCTGCATCAGCCGCAAGTTCAGCTGCAACAGTCGCTGCAAATCAATCAGCAGCTGCCTCAACAGCCGCATCAGAAGGCGCCGCAGCTGCATCGGCAGCGCAATCGGCAACTGATCTAGCTAATAACGCCGAAGCGACGGCGCAATCAGCTGCTGATCAGGCAGTGGTTGCCCAATTACAGGCGACTGATGCTGCCGCCGCAACTGATTTAGCCAACAATGCGAATGACGCAGCGACATTGGCTTCTGAAAACGCCGCATCTGCTGGGGAAGCAGTTAACGCAGCCGGTTCATCAGTGACGAATGCCCAAAACGCCGCTAGTGGTGCTGGATCAACGGCACAAGTGACTGCTTCAACAGCCGCAATTGCTTCATCGTATGCTTCACAAGCCAGCGACTTGGCAAATGACTCGGCCTATGCGCACAACAGCGCAGTACAAAGTGCGATTACAGCGGCTACTAGTGCCGCTGCGGCAGCAAACGATGCCCTTACAACAGCAAATAGCGCTGCTACGGCTGCATCGGATGCTGCTAGTGCCGCGGCCGCTGCGCAAGAAGCAGCTTCTACAGCCGCGTCAACGGCAAGTTCAGCTGCAACCGCTGCAAGTTCATATGCTGAATTGGCTTCAAGTGCTGCTAACGCTGGTGATAAGTCGGCCGCCGCAAGTTACGCCACGGCCGCAGCCGGTGCACAAACCGCAGCAGCGGCAGCGATGAGTGATGCGCAATTGGCCGCTAGTGCCGCATCGGATGCCGCATCAGTTGCAAGTTCATATGCAACAATTGCCAATCAGGCCTCAAGTGCCGCTGATAGTGCTGCTACAGCCGCAAGTACGGCCTTGTCTGAAACGGCAACGGCTGTTAGCGCTGCAGATAATGCAGCAGGAGCGGCAACAGATGGCATTGCAGCGTCTGTTTCGGCAGATAGTGCTGCCGCCAGCGCTGATCAAGCTGTAGATGATGCTGATTCAGCTGCTAGCTATGCTGATAATGCGCAATCTTCAGCTGAACAAGCCGCGTCAACAGCGTCGAATGCTGATACAACTGCCCAATCAGCAGCTAATATTTTGGCTTCGAGTGCATACAAGGATAATGCGGCGGTTTCAACGGCTGCATCGACGGCTCAGTCGGCCGCCGATAAGGTAAATTCAGCCAAGGCTGATGCAATTCAAGCCGCATCGGATGCTCAAACAGCACAAGATGCAGCGATTGCAGCAGCATCAGAGGCTGATAAGCAAGCGGACATTGCGGATGCAGCTGCGTCAACAGCTGCTGAACAATCATCATTAGCTGCCTCATATGCGCAAGCTGGTGATTTGAGTGCGGCAACTAATGCTAGTTTGGCCGCAAGTTCAGCGGCAGCAGCAGCTAGTGCCGCTAGTGAAGCAGCAGCCAGTGCGGCTTCGACGGCTAATGCAGAAATGATAAAGGCTAGTGAAGCTGCCAGCGCCGCTGCAAGTGCGGACGCCGTAGCTAGTGAAGCGTTGTCTGAAGCACAACAGGCACTAGCTGAAGCGAAGACGGCTGCTCAAGCCCAAGATGTCGCCGACAGTGCTTTGAACAGTGCAACTGATGCACAAAGTTCAGCCGCTACGGCCGGTGATGTTGCCTCTGAAACAGCATCGACAAGTTCGGAGACGGCTGAATCAAATAACGCAGCACAATCAACGGCAAGTTCAGCCGCGATTGCAGCTGAAACTGCCTCAACGGCCGCAAGCGAGGCAGCTTCTATGGCTGCCGACTCAGCCTATGCAAACAACAGTGCCGTGCAATCTAACGCCAGTGCGGCATCAACAGCAGCCTCTCAAGCAAGTGAAGCGAATAGCATTGCCCAATCAGCAGCCACGGTTGCCTCAAATGCCCAAAATGCGGCAAGTGAAGCAACAGACACCGCTAATTCAGCTGCGACGGTTGCCTCATCGGCAGCCGAAGCAGCAAGTCAGGCTGCTTCTCAAGCGAGCGAAGCAGCCCAGGCGGGTGATTTAAGTGCAGCCCAAGCGGCAAGTTCAGCTGCTTCATCATATGCTGCGTTGGCAAGTTCAGCTGCCTCAACAGCGGCAAGTGCCCAAGCAGACGCACAAACAGCAGCGGATACAGCAAGTTCAGCTAATTCTTTGGCAAGTTCAGCTGCAACTACAGCATCGAGTGCGCAATCTGATGCAACTTCTTATGCTTCGGCTGGTAGTGATGCCACTGCAGCAGCCGATGCCGCTGGAACGGCCGGTAGCGATGCGGTAACCGCTGGTTCGTCAGCTTCAGAAGCAACGGACGATGCAACGAATGCAACGTCAGCAGCGAGTGGCGCCAATACAGCAGCCGATAGCGCTAATGTCAGTGTTGAGAACGCCACTGCTGATAATGCAATTGCGCAATCAGCAGCGAGCGAAGCACAAAGCATCGCAACGAAGTATCCAGCTAATAGTGCGATTGCGACAGCGAATAGCACAGCATCAAGCGCGGCAAGCGTCGCTGACTCAGCTGCGCAAGTTGTGTCATCGGCAAATGTCGTTGCCCAATCAGCAGCGAGTGCCGCTAATGATGCTGCGTCAAACGCAACATCGGCTGCCAGCGAAGCTAACAAGCAAGCGCAAATCGCAACCGATCAAGCTAGTGCAGCCAGCTCATATGCCCAAGCCGGTGATTTGGCTAATGCATCATTGGCCTCATCAGCCGCAAGTTCGGCATCGGCTGCCGCATCAACTGCAGCGTCACAAGCTGCATCTGAATTGCTAGTAGCTTCAAGTGTTGCTTCGGTGGCTAATAGCGCTGCCACTGTGGCTAGTTCGGCCGCCGGTGATGTTAGTTCGGCAGCTGCCGTGGCTCAGTCAGCGTTAGCAGATGCGCAAACAGCTGCTCAAGCACAAGATGATGCCGACAGTGCAGCATTGGATGCACAGACGGCTGGTACGACGGCCTCATCAGCTGGCGAAACGGCAAATAATGTGTCACAAACAGCGAGTGATGTTGCGAATGTGACCTCACAAGCTAATAACGCGGCAAGTTCAGCTGCGACTCAAAAGTCAACGGCTGATCAAGCAGCGTCTTCAGCAAGTGCTAAGGCATCAGAGTCTGCTTACGCAAATAACAGTGCTGTGCAATCAGCTGCTGTTGCTGCTAAATCGGCAGCGATGACGGCATCGGTTGCTAACAGTACGGCGCAATCAGCCGCAAGTGTCGCGGATGAACAGTCGGCGACTGCGACAGCCCAAAACGCAATCGCAAGTTGGTAATTCATCAGCTGCCGCAACGAACTCGACCGCAGCAGCACAAGCATTGTCTGAAGCCCAATCAGCCGCCAAGGTGGCAAGTTCAGCCGCAAGTGTCGCTAGTGACGCTTTGGTTGCTGCCCAATCAGCTCAAAGTGAAGCGGCTACAGCAGCGTCACAAGCGAGCGATGCGACAGCTGATGCAAGTTCATACGCCCAAGCTGGTGACCAAGCAACCGCAGCAGCGGATGCTGCCGGAACGGCAGGGACGGATGCAACGACCGCTAGCGACCAGGCTAAGCAAGCTGGTAGCGACGCGGACAATGCCGAAGTTGCCGCATCAGATGCTGCCTCAAACGCCGATGCGACGAACACAGCAACTGAGTCAGCAACTAATTACAATTCTGTCGCCCAATTAGCCGCTTCAGCAGCGGCAGATATTGCGTCAAGTTATCCAGATAACACTGCCGTTTCAACGGCAAATAGCGCGGCTCAGTCAGCAGCGGCGGTAGCCAGTGATGCAGAGTCAACGGCAATAGCAGCCAATGAAACGGCCAGTCAAGCGGTTCTAGATGCTAACAGTGCCGCAACAGCAGCAAGTGAGTATGCTTCAACAGCGGCATCGCAAGCGGCCGTTGCCGCTGATCAGGCAAGCGCCGCAAGCTCATATGCTCAAGCTGGTGATCAGTCAAATGCTGAAGCAGCCTCAACGGCGGCATCAACAGCCGCCCAAGCTGCTTCGGTAGCGTCATCAGCGGCAGCATCTGAAATGGCTGTTGCAACAACAGCTAACGAAACGGCTTCAAGTGCTGCAACAACTGCCTCATCAGCTGCAACGACGGCTAGTTTGGCAGCTGAAAAGGCTAAGTCAGCGTTGGCAGATGCTCAAACGGCAGCTCAAGCCCAAGACGAGGCTAACCGTGCAACTGAGGATGCAAACGCAGCGAATACTGATGCCGAAAATGCCGGTCAGGCTGCCAGTGATGCTGGTAAGCAAACGGCTGATGCGAATGCGTCGGCTGATAATGCTTCAAGTGCCGCAGTAACGGCTTCGACAGCTAATTCAAATGCGTAAGCAGACTCTTCAGCTGCGAATGCGTTGCTAGATTCTTCAGCATATGCACAAAACGCCGCTTTGAATAAGGCAATTGATGATGTGAATTCGGCTGCGACAACAGCATCGAACGCAAATGAAGCCGCCAGTGTGGCTGCCTCGATTGCTTCAAGTGCCGCCGCAACAGCAGATTCAGCTTCAACGGCTGCTTCATCAGCCGCAACAGCTGCAAGTAACGCCGCTAGTTTGGCAAGTTCAGCCGCCAGCGTCGCGAGTGAAGCAGCTCAGGCCGGTGATTTGGACAAGGCCACGAGTGCTGCAAACGAAGCTGCTGAGCAATCAGAAGCAGCTGCCAGTGCTTTGTCGACAGCCACGAGTGCATCAGCTGTTGCTAGTTCGATGGCTAGCCTAGCTTCAAGTGCTGAAGCTATCGCGTCATCACAAGCAGAAATTGCAACCGCGGCAGAATCGGCCGCCTCAAGTGCTGCAACAACAGCAAGTACGGCCGCTGCTGCAACGGATCAAGCAATCGGCGCTGAGACGGCGGATAACAACGCGAAGTCAGCCGCCGCAGCCGCAAGTAATGCTGCTAGTGCCGCTGGCGTTGTTGCCAGTCAAACGTCAGATAACGCCAGTGCGACGGAATCAGCTGCCTCAACGGCTGATAAGGTTGCTAGTCAGGCTTCAGAAGCAGCCAAGGCGGCTGCCGGTCAAGAAGTATTGGCAAGCAGCGCAGCCAGTGCTGCCGAATCATATGCGCAAGCAGGTGACCTGTCTGCTGCTAGCGAAGCCCGTTCAGCCGCAGATGCAGCTGCTAGCGAAGCGGTTGCCCAACAAGCGATTGCAGAGAGTGCTAATAGCCAAGCGATGACTGCTTCGAGTGCTGCTAGTGAGGCAGCATCAACAGCAAGTAGTGCTGCGAGCGTCGCAAGTAGTGCGAATGCAGTTGCCTCGGAAGCTGCTGAAACGGCATCGATTGCTGCTGATGCACAGTCTGAGGCGGATGATGCTCAAAGTTTGGCTGATGTCGCATCAAGTGCTGCGTCTGCAACGGCCGATCAAGCTGAAACAGCCTCAAACAGTGCGAGTGGTGCTAATTCGGTTGCTGACGATACACAAGAAACTGCAGAAGGAACATCGGTAGCTGCAAGAACGGCTGACTCGGCCGCAAAGGATGCCGCAAGTTCAGCAGCAAAGTATCCAAACAATAGTGCGGTAACATCTGCTGCTTCAGTTGCATCTGCTGCAGCTAGTGAAGCTGATAGCGCCAATGCCGTTGCGTCAAGTGCAGCCTCAACAGCAAGCAGTGCTGCAACGAAGGCCGAAAGTGCAGCATCGGTTGCATCAAATGCAAACGCAGTTGCCAGTGAAGCAGCTAACTCAGCTGCCAGCGCTGCAACGGCTGCCTCTTCAGCTGCTCAAGCGGGTGATGAGAGTGCTGCAAGTTCATATGCCGCAGTTGCCTCGAGTGCTGCCGATGCTGTGACATCACTTCAATCAGTAGCTACCTCAGCTGCCAGTGTCGCATCTGAAGCCCAAAGCACAGCAACATCAGCCGCAACCGTGGCCGATAGTGCGAGTGAAGCTGCAAGCGCAGCCTTGTCAACGGCATCAAGTGCCGCAACAATGGCGTCGATTGCAGCTAATGCGCAATCACAAGCAGACGAAGCAGCTAAGGCGGCTTCATCTGCTAGTCTTGCAAACACAGCAACGGATATTGCTTCAGATGCTGCTGATTCCGCAACAAGTGCTGCCTCAAGTGCAGCGTCAGTTGCCGATGAAGTAGCTAATAACGCAAGTTCAGCAGCATCAGATGCTACTAATGCTGCGTCAAGCGCTGCTAACGATGCCGCGACTTATCCAAATAACAGTGCGGTAACGTCAGCTGCAACGGCTGCAAGTTCGGCTGCTTCGGAAGCGACATCGGCTAATGTGGTAGCAAGTTCAGCAGCATCAACGGCGTCATCAGAAGCTGCGAAGGCAGCTGAGGCTAGCGAGACAGCATCGAGTGCTGCAACAGCTGCATCAAGTGCTGCAACAGCCGCAAGTTCAGCTGCCTCGACGGCCAGTTCATATGCACAAGCCGGCGACGAGAGCGCTGCAAGTTCATATGCAGCGATTGCCCAATCAGAGGCCACGGCGGCTAAGTCAGCTCAAGCGGTTGCCTCAAGCGCCGCAACGGCTGCCAGTGCTGCTAATGATGCTGCTTCAAGTGCGAATAGTGTTGCGTCAAGCGCTGCCCAAACGGCAACGAGTGCTAATGAGACGGCTGCTAGCGAAGCAACAACCGCCTCAACGGCCGCAGTTGCCCAATCAGAGGCAGATCAAGCTAGCCAAGCGGCCTCAGCCGCAAGTTCAGCAGCTTCTGCTACGTCAGAGCAAGCTGGCAAGACAGATAGTGCCGCGGATGCAACTGCCGAAGCGGCCAAGTCAACGGCTAGTGCTGCTTCAAGTGCCGCATCAACGGCAACGGTAGCAAGTTTAGCAGCCTCGAGTGCGGTAGCGGATGCAGGTAAGTATCCAAATAACAGCGCTGCTTCAAGCGCTGCCTCGGTGGCAACTAGTGCTGCTTTGGTTGCAGAATCTGCCAACAGTGTTGCGTCAAGCGCAGCCAGCGTGGCAAGTTCAGCTGCTAGTCTTGCTAATGAAGCGAATAGCGTGGCAAAGAGCGCTGCCACGGCCGCTTCGACAGCTGACAAGCAGGCCTCAAGTGCCGCGTCAGCCGCCTCAAGTGCCGCACAAGCTGGTGATGCGTCAGCAGCAAGCTCATATGCGTCACTTGCATCGAGCGCTGCTGCAACAGCTAGTGCTGCTCAGAGTACAGCAACGTCAGCTGCAAGTACGGCAAGTGTTGCGAACGAAGCTGCAAGTGCAGCAAACGATGCTGCATCAACGGCCGCAAGTACAGCAAGCTCAGCAAATGATGTCGTCACAAGTGCCGCTTCGGCTGCCTCAACAGCTACAGCAGCGCAATCAGCTGCTGATGAAGCTGCGAGCGCTGCGAGCCAAGCAGATGCGAATAACAGTAATGCAGCTTCACAAGCATCAACTGCAAGTGAAGTTTCATCTGGCGCAAGTCAGGCCGCTAGCCAAGCTGATAAGACAGCGTCAACAGCTAGTTCAACTGCTGAAAAGGCGCAAAGTGTGGCAACGAATGCTGAATCAGATGCTGCCAAGTATCCAAACAACAGTGCGGTAACGTCAGCTGCCTCAACAGCCTCAAGTGCTGCTAGTGTTGCGCAAAGTGCCGCAAGTACGGCCTCAAGTGCTGCTTCAGTTGCTGCAAGTCAGGCAAGTACGGCCTCAAGTGCTAATGCGGTTGCTTCAAGCGCCGCAACGGTTGCCTCGAACGCTAATGAAATTGCTAGCTCAGCCGCCGCCGCCGCAAGTTCATATGCGCAAGCTGGAGATTCGATTGCGGCAAGTTCAGCAGCGAGCCAAGCTGCCAGCGCTGCCGCTGTCGCAAGTTCAGCCCAAGCGGTTGCCTCAAGTGCTGCTAGTGTTGCACAGGCAGCTTCTGAAGCCGCGTCAAGTGCTGCGTCAGTTGCGTCGAGTGCAACTTCAACGGCATCAGCCGCCAATGAGATGGCTTCAAGCGCCGCTGCTGCAACATCAAGAGCAGCTGCCGCACAGTCAGTAGCTGATAAGGAAGCTGCGATGAATCAAGCTGGGGATGCTGCTAAGACTGCCAGCTCAGCAACAGCAACGACGAGTTCAGCCGCTACGCAGGCAACGACTGATGCGTCGGCCGCAAGTTCATATGCTAAGACAGCATCAAGTGCTGCAACGGCAATTGGCAGTGTGGCTAACCAAAGTCGCTCACAGGCAACGGCCATTGCCCACTTGGCATCAAAGACCACTGATGCAACGGTTGCTTCGGCTTCATCACAAGCTGCCAGTGCCGCATCAGCTGCGGACAGTGCTGCTAGTGTTGCTTCAAGCGCGAATGCAGTAGCCCAAAGCGCTGCCCAAGCTGCCAGCGCCGCCGCTTCTGAGGCAAATGTGTTGCACAGTACGGCGCAAGCTGCTGAATCAGCTGCCTCGATTTATGCCTCATTGGCAACATCGGCTGCCCAAGCTGGTGATCAATCAGCTGCTGATTCATATGCTACTAAGGCCGCAAGTGCTGCCAGCGAAGCAACGAGCGCTGCGTCAGCTGCAACGAGTGCTGCTGCCGTGGCTGCTAGTGAAACGGCAATTGCTTCAAGTGCCGCAGACGTTGCAACATCAGCATTTGCTGAAGCAGCATCGTTGGCTAATGTAGCAAGCGCCGCGATGGCAACAGCCCAAACGGCTTACGACCGTGCGACCGCAACAACAACGACACCACAACATGTGGATCAAGTTGTGACGCAAACGCAAGAATTCAAACGTTGTCACGCCTGATGCAGTTGCACCAAGTGCAGAACAATCAATCGAAACGACGGATGTGACATCAGGCGTAGCAGCCTACGCGGCAGAACCAACGACGCAAACAGATTCAGGTTCAGCGACATCGGTAGTGTCAGAAACGCCGGCAACGTCTAGTGGAGTAAATGCTTTGCCATACGCCGCTGGAACTAAGGCTGATGAGAAGATTATTCGTGCAACGCCGATTAATGTGACGGCCGAGCCAACGGAAACGAGTGAGCCGACTGATGGAACGGATGTTAAGAAGCGTGGTTTGATTGCTGGCGCTGTGGCATCAATGATAGCTGCCTTGGGTGGTTTGATTGGTATCAAGCGCAAGAAGAACGATGATAAGTAAACGATAAAAAATAAGCTCCTGAGATCTTAAAATAATTTCTCGGGAGCTTGTTTTAATTTCACGACAAAAAGAAAAGACCCAATCGGAGCGACACTTCCGATTGGGTCTTTTCTTTAGAGGTAGTGACGGGAATCGAACCCGCGATGGCGGTTTTGCAGACCGGTGCCTTACCACTTGGCTACACTACCAAAATATATTTAAAGGTTTCACACCACGAATACATATTATAGGCGAAATGTGAACTTCTTGCAATTCAATAAGGAACTTTTAAAGATGTCAAGAAATTTGCTCACGCGATAAGGACAAAAATTTAACCACTTTAATTCTGTTTTCTATCACTGAAAAGAAAAACCAGCCTCGTATCATTCAAAGTAGGGAAAGTATCGAAATTCTTAGGGTTGAGTATACACAAAAATATTGAGTGACTATTGAGGCGGAAACGATGAATAAAAACGAATTTGCAAAGGCGTCAGAAACGCCGAAAAAGAGATCCGCATGGGTTATCGCGGGGATGACCGCACTGACAGTTGGAGCAAGTATTGTCGGTCCGGAAGTTGTTGATGAAATTCAAAATGAGGCTGGTAACAACGAACCACGTTCATCAGTGAAAGTGAAGAAGAGTTCGTCGCCAATTACAAAGATTGGTGACATCTTATTTGAGTCGCGCTCCGCTTCGGCTGACGCAGTTAATACTGTGACAGACGCGAATGGGGGAAACCACTCGTTTAAGTCGACGCAGACCCAGGTGACGAGTAATTTTACTGGTTCAGGTACAGGTTTTTCTAACGCATCAGGATCATATGGGGGCAGTCTGCCACGTTTACAACTTTGACTAATATGTCAGGGAATGACCAAGGAGCAATTGCCTTTAATAAGCAATTGGATATGACATCCGAATGGACTTTGAAGTTTAATTTAAATCTAACTAAGTTTAATACGGGTGGCTCTTCTGCGTGGGGTGATCCAAAGCCAGCGGGTGATTTTTTGGGGCTTGTTTTGGCGCCTGTTAGTCCGACGTCATTAGGAACATCAGGAGGAGAATTGGGTGGTGACCTTGGAATTGGTGGTGGTTCCGGAGTCGGAATACCCAATGCAATTGAATGGGGAATTGACTTTTATCCTAATGAAGGTGATCCAACGATTGTTCAGCCGTCTAAGGGTAATCTGCTGAGTGCTGGTGATGACGGTACTCAGGTTGCAGGCTTCCGTACGACGGATTTAACAGGAACGTTGAATGCGGTTACTAGTGACGTGGGATTTACATCTTTCAATCATGACACGGGAAAATCGGTTATGGGATTTGCTGGAGATGGACCTGAAAGCATTAATGATTCAGATTGGGCGGGGGCTTCAGACCCTAACCTTGAAGCCCAATTTGTAGCGACCTATACGTATTCAAATGGTGTTGGTACGCTTACTATTACATCAGCACCAGGTAGTGGTGGTACCTATTCAGCAACTACGACGATTCCAATTACGGAAGGCGTAAATTCAACTATGTCAGTTGGATTTAAGGCGTCTGACGGTGATCAATATTCGCAAAAAGGTGTCACGATTCGTGAATTTGATCTAACGTTGCCGACGGCTGATACGACTGTGAACTACCAAGACAAATCAGGTAACACGATTGCATCTAGTACAACGATTAAGGCTAACGTCAATGACACATTGGGAATGGTTACTTCAGATGCGAAGGCTAATCCAACTGGGACTGCGCACACATATACGCCACCAGTAATTACGGGTTACACGTATGTTGGAACAAAGTACGGCACATCTGGTACGACAACCGGTACGTTGACGGTTTCTGACATGGATGCTAACAACATTATTAATGTGCAATATGCCAAGAATTCCAAGCTGACGACGGTCTTTGTTGACCAGAACGGTAAGGTTATTTCAACTGTGCCTTCAGTTGAACTTGGAACAGCTGGTACTAATTACGACGGACAAAAGGGTACGGATGCGGCGGATTACTCTGAGTATACGGAGGCATTGGAAGCTGCAAAGAGTGTTGGCTATACCGGTGCGGTATCGGGCGTTTATTCAGATTCAGGCCTCACAAGTAAGCTGGGAGCTGATTTGTCGGCGGCGACATTTGGATCATCTGATAAGACGGTTTATGTCCAATTGACACCAGCAGCCCAAACAGCAACGATTAATTACACGCAACCAGACGGGTTGAATGATGCCGGAAAGACGGCACTTTCAACGGCTATCGGTGGTTCTGCAACGTCTTTGACAGGTGTCACGGACGGGGCTTATTCAGCGAACACGATTAAGGTGCCGGATGGATTTACGGCCAAGATTACGGCCAGTGACGGAACGGTATTGGATACGGATTCAACGAAGTCAATGTACTACAAGGACAACGGTGATGGTACGTACACGATTGTTGGTGCCTTCAACATGACTAGTGCCGGTGCATTGGCCGTGCCAAGTTTCACGGTCGCATACGCCCAAAAGGCAGTTAACATGACCACGACGTACCCAGACGGTTCAACGGATGTGGTTAACCAGAATGCGTTCACGGATTATGCTGAACAAAGCGTTAAGCAACAAGACGGCAAGGTATCATTCGTTGATGGTAACAAGGCGACGTCAATTGCTGCTGGTAGTTTTGGTGCCGACAACATCGCGCACACGGTTGCTTATGAAGACACGCCACAAGATGCCGGTGTTGTTGCAAGTGATCAATCAGTGCAAGATGCATTGACGGCTGTAAATAATGCGCAAACGTTGGCCGATTATCAAACGGCATTGGCAGCCTACAATGCTGCAGTACTGGATGCACAAAAGAAGCGCGTCCAAGCTAATATTGACTCAATTAACAACAACATTGCCCAAATTCAGAGTGACATTACGCAACTTGAGGCGATCGCGGCGGACAATCCTAACGACACAGATATCGCCAACTGGTTGGCTGATGCTAAGACGCGTTTGACGAATGCGCAGACGGCGCTCTCACAAGCCCAAGCGGCCCTTGAAAGTTTGAATAGTGGCACGATGTCGATGGCCGACGCTAACAACCTTGTCGTTGGTACTGATCAAAACAGTGCAGCTGCGGCGTCGGCGCAACAAATCGCTGATACTGACTTGGCGAATGCACAAACGCGTGCGGCGTCAAACTTGGCGTTGGCTAAGGAAGCTGCAACGTCTGCCGCAACTGCAGTTACGAGCGATAATACAACGGCAACGAATACGATGGCTGACGATGTGGCTGCATTGGAGCAATTGAATGAGGATTATCCAAACAACGCGACAATTTCAACTGCTTTGGCTGATGCGCAAAAGGCATTGGCGGATGCCAAAGCTGCCCAAGTGACGGTTGATACGGCTGCGCAAGAAGTGCCTGACTTGACGTCAGTGCAAGCTGTTATCGCCCAACAAACGGCGGTTAATGCTGCTGGTAAGGATGTGCAAAGCATGTTGGCTGTCGCAAACGATGCGGTGACGGCGGCTCGAGCTGAAGCTGAAAAGGTGCTTGCGGACGATAAGGCGGCTGCAAAGGAAGCAATTCAACAACAATTGGATGATGCTGATGCGAATGCTAAGACGATTCAATCAAATATCGATGCAATTGAACAATTGCTTACTGACAATCCTGGGGATGCGGATATTCAAGCGGCTTTGACTGACGCGCAGTCACAATTAGCGACGGCAAACGCGCAATTGACGACATTGGCTGAAGCAATGACAGCATCACAAGACGCAACAACGCCAGCGGAAGTGCAAGCAGCACGTGATGCTGCAACGGCCACTGCAAGTTCAATTACCGATGCAACGACGCAATCAACAACCGATTTGGCCAATGCGCAAAAGAAGGCTGACGCTAATTTGGCAGCCGCAAAATCAGCTGCCGAAACCGCAATTGGCGATCAATTGACGCAAGTAACGGATAACATTGCGCAAATCAATGACGATATCACTGCTTTGACGCAGATTGCAGCTGATAATCCAGATAATGCTGAAATCCAAGCGAAGTTGGCTGATGCCAAGGAACAATTGACGACAGCAACAACGCAACAAACAGCTATCAAGGATGCGCAAGCGGACATCGATGCGGCAACCACAGTAGCAGCCGTGACAGCTTTGGAAGACACTGCGACAACGGCAACGACTACTGCGAACACAGCGCAAACAGCAGCTGACAAGGACCTAGCTGACGCAAAGGATTTGGCAGCGGCTGATTTGAAGGCCGCCCAAGACGCAGCAACAACCACGGTGGATAGCAACATCGCAGCTATTCAAGATCAAATTGACCAAATCACGCAGGATATCGCCACGATTCAAACGTTGGCTGATAACAACCCTGGTGACACGGACATTGCAAATGCATTGACTGATGCGAAGAAGCAATTGGATAACGCTAATGCTGCGTTGACGGACGCACAAGCGCAAAAGGAGGCGATTGCTGATACAACGACGCCAGCTGCTGTCGCGGCAGTTACGGCAGTCGCAGCCGGTGATCAAACCGATGCTGAGGCGGCTGGCACACAGTCGGCACAAGATGTGACGACTGCCCAAGCTAAGAGCGATGCCAACTTGAAGGCTGCCCAAGAAGCGGCTAAGGATGCCATCCAAGACAACATCAACGCTATCAACGAAGACGTGGCACAAATCGCAACCGACGTCGCAACGTTGCAAACGCTGGCGGAGAACAATCCTGATGATCAAGAGATTGCGAATAAGTTGGCTGATGCACTTACGCAACAGACAACTGCGAATAATGCTTTGACGGATGCCGAAGCACAATTGGCAGCAGTAGATTCTGCAACAACGGTAGCGGGTGTTGATGCTTTGACAACGCAAGGTCAAAAGGATGAGGACGCCGCCCAGGCAGCAGCTGATGCTGTAAGTACGGATGTTACGGCCGCACAATCTCAATCTGAGGACAACTTGACCAATGCGCAAGCTGAAGCTAAGACGGACATTCAAGCAAATATTGACCAAATCGAAAAGGATCAAGCAGCAATTGCAGATACAATCGAATCACTACAAGATTTGGTTGATAAGAATCCTGGTGATACGGCGATTGCGGATGCTTTGGCAAATGCTGAAGGCCAAAAGACGATTGCTGACAATGCTTTGGCAGACGCACAAGACCAATTGGCAGCAGTTGATGGTGCGAAGACGTTGGCAGATGTGACGACGATTACTGATGCCGCCCAAGCCGATCAAGATGCAGCTGATAAGGCGGTAACGGATGCGCAAACACAATTGGACACGGCAACCGATAAGTCTGCGGATAACTTGGCAGATGCTAAGACAGCTGCCGAGACAGCAATTGATGCAGACATTGCGGACATTCAAGACAATATCGATAGCATTCAAAGCAATGTTAATGACTTGAAGCAAATTGCGACTGATAACCCAGACAATACAACGATTGCTGACAAGTTGAAGGATGCTGAAGCGCAATTGGCCGATGCCCAAGCACAAAAGGAAGCTGCTGAAGCTGCTAAGGATGCGATTGCTGACCAAACGACAATTGCTGATGTGCAAACGCAAACTGATGCCGCCGATGCTGCCAAGAACACTTCTGATACAGATGCAAAGACAGCGGCCGATGATTTGGCCGATGCTCAGACGGCAGCAGCCTCTGACTTGGCTGCTGACCAAGCGGCTGCGCAAAAGACGGTTGATTCAACGATTTCAACAATTGAAGATCAAATTGGTGATATTCAAGATGACATTAAGGCATTGGAAGATATCGCATCTAAGAACCCAGATGACCAAGATATTGCTGATAAGTTGGCTGATGCCAAGGACCAATTAGTAACAGCTGAGACGGCATTGGATACAGCGCAAGACCAAAAGACGGTTATCGAACAAGCGACAACGCCTGCTGAGGTGGCGGCCGCTGAAAAGGCAGCGACTGAAGCTGGCACGTCAGCTTCGGATGCCAAGGATGCAGCTGACCAAGATGTGACAGATGCCCAAGCCAAGTCTGACAGTAACTTGACTGAAGCCAAGGATGCCGCTGATAAGGCGCTGGATAAAAACATTGCCGATATCACGTCGAACATTGACGATATCCAAACGATTGTGGATGACTTGCAACAAACGGCAAACGACAATCCTGGCGATACAGTGATTGCTGATGCTTTGGCAGATGCGAAGCAGCAATTGACGGATGCCAAGACACAATTGGCCGATGCTGAGACGCAAAAGGATAATGCGGATAAGGCAACGACACTGGCCGATGTCCAGACAGCGGTTGATGCAGGTCAAACAGACGCTGAAAAGTCAGCCCAAGATTTGGTGAACGCACAAGCTGATCAAAAGACGGCTGACGAACAAGCAGCGGCAAACTTGACTGATGCGCAAACAAACGCCAAGAATGCGATTAATGCGGATTTAGAGACGATTCAAAAGAATATCGATGGTATCAACAGCGATATTACCGAATTGACGCAAATTGCAGCGGATAACCCTGATAACACGACGATTCAGGATAAGTTGGCGGATGCGCAACAACAATTGACTGAAGCTGAGACGGCTCAAAAGGCCGCTCAAGATGCTTTGACGGCTGTTGATAGTGCCACGACGCCAGCTGATGTTGATGCACAGGAGCAAATTGCGACGAATGCCGTAACCTCAACCACTGGTAACAAGGACCAAGCTGACCAAGATTTGGCTGATGCGAAGGACTTGGCAGCTTCCGATTTGGCAACTGACCAAGCGGCTGCACAAACCGCAGTTGATCAAGCGATTAGCGATATTAACGACAACATTGATCAAATTAATGATGACATTGCCGAATTGACGGATATTGCAGCCAATAATCCTGACGACACAACGATTGCCGACAAGTTGGCCGATGCCAAGCAACAATTGGCTGATGCGCAAGATGCTTTGTCGACGGCAACTGATCAAAAGGCAGCTATTGAAAATGCTGATACGCCAGCTGAAGTGACGGCTGCGCAAGATAAGGCGACTGAAGCAGCGACAGCGGGTGATACTGCCCAAGCAGCGGCTGACAAGGATGTGACGGATGCACAAGCGCAATCAGACCAAAACTTGGCTGATGCGAAGACGGCAGCCAAGGAGTCGTTGCAAGATAATATTCATGCGATTACCGATGACGTTAAGTCGATTACGGACATCGTTGACCAATTGCAAGAGGTTGCCGATAACAATCCGGACGACCAAGATATTGCTGATAAGCTAGCAGATGCGCAACAACAATTGACGGACGCCCAGGACGCTTTGACGGATGCACAAAACCAATTGGATACGGTTGATGATGCCAAGACGTTGGCTGATGTGCAGAAGCAAGTTGACGCTGGTACGGCTGATGAAAAGGCCGCAGCGGACGCTTTGACAAATGCCCAAGGTGATTTGACGGATGCGCAAACGCAATCAGATAGCAACTTGGCCGATGCCAAGGAGGACGCGACGGCAGCGATTACTGACCAAATTTCAAGCATTGATGATGACATCGCTAAGATTAATGACGATATCGCAGCATTGGAGCAAATTGCGACAGATAATCCTGATAACACGGTGATTGCCGATAAGTTGGCGGATGCGAAGGAGCAATTGACGACCGCTGAAACGGCTAAGGATGATGCACAAAAGGCATTGGATGCTATTGACTCACAAACGACGTTGGCTGATGTTGCTGAGCAAGAGCAAGTTGCGACAGACGCTGTTAGTGATGCGGATACGGCTGGTAAGGCGGCTGATCAAGATTTGGCGGACGCCAAGGCTCAAGCCAGTGGTGATTTGGCTGAAGACCAAGCAGCTGCGCAAACGGCAGTTGATAACACAATCGACAATATCAAGGATCAAATCGCTGATATCAATGATGACATTGCCGAACTGACGGATATTGCCGCTAAGAATCCGGCTGATACTGAGATTGCGGATAAGTTGGCTGATGCGAAGGAACAATTGCAGACGGCGCAAGATGCCTTGACTGATGCGACGAGTCAAAAGTCGGTTATCGAAAATGCAACGACGCCAGCTGAAGTCGAAGCTGCTCGTGATCAAGCAACAACTGATGGTGACACAGTAACTCAGGCAGCTGAAGCATCAGCACAAGATGTGACGGACGCCCAAACAAAGTCTGACCAAAACTTGGCGGAGGCTAAGACACAGGCTGAGACGACGATTACGGATAACATCGCGACAATCGATGACAACATCAAGAACATCACTGATGATATTGCGACGTTGCAAGATTTGGCTGATAAGAATCCAGATGATGAGAAGATTGCAGGATTGTTGGATGACGCGCAAACGCAATTGGATGAAGCCGAAGCGGCCAAGACGCAAGCACAGTCTGATTTGGATAAGGTTAAGGATCAAACGACGTTGGCTGATGTTGCCGATGTAGTGGCTGACGCGGCTGATCAAGTTTCCGAAGCTCAAGAGAATGAAAACCAAGCGCAAACTGACGTTGAAGATGCCCAAAAGCAAAGTGCTGATAATTTGGCTGATGCCAAGGCACAAGCTGAGGTGACAATCGATGACCAGTTGACGGCAATTGATGAGAACATTACAGCCATCAATAAGGACATTGACGAGTTGACGCAAATTGCGGCGGATAATCCAACAAACACGGACATTGCCGATAAGCTTGCGGATGCCAAGGAACAATTGGCTCAGGCTGAGCAAGATAAGGCGGATGCCCAAGGAACAATTGGCTCAGGCTGAGCAAGATAAGGCGGATGCCCAAGCAGCAATGGATGCGCTTGATGATCAAACAACGTTGGCCGAGGTCCAAGACCAAGTTGATGCTGCTACCGACGCTGCTAAGAGTGCCGATGGTGCGAATACGCAAGCGGATACTGATTTGAAGCAAGCACAGGATGCCGCGGCAGCAGATTTGCTAGCTGACCAAACAGCGGCAAAGACGGCTGTTAACCAAACGATTTCAGGCATTCAAGATGATATCAATGCCATTAATGATGACATCGCTGACTTGAAGGATTTGGTGGCTAAGAACCCTGACGATACGCAAATTGCAGATGACTTGGCTAAGGCACAACAAGATTTGACAGATGCTAAGACAGCGTTGACGACGGCGCAAGATCAATTGCAGGAGATTGCTGATGCAACGACACCTGCAGAAGTGACGGCAGCCGAAGAAAAGGCCACGACAGCTGGTACAACTGCTGACACGGCCCAAAAGGATGCCGCTGCTGCGTTGGCCGATGCCCAAGACAAGCATGCTGAAAACCTAGCCAACGCAAAGAAAACGGCCACAGATACGATTAACCAAGACATTGCGTCAATTACGGATAACATCACGAAGATTACGGATGACATCACGCAATTGACGGATATCGCGGCTAAGAATCCTGATGACAGTGAAATTGCGCAAAAGTTGGCTGATGCTAAGGCACAATTGACGGATGCCCAAGCGGCTAAGGCTGACGCGGAGACGCAATTGGCCGATGTTGCTAACCAAACAACAATGGCCGATGTGCAAGACTTGGTTGATCAAGCAGCAACTGATAAGGCGGCTGGTACGACGGCGCAAACAAATGCGGATCAAGATTTGACGGACGCGCAAACGAAGAGTGCTGAAAACTTGGCAGCAGCTAAGGAAGCAGCCACGGACCAAATCACGGAACAATTGGTAACGATTGGTGACAACATTCTGCAAATTGAGCAAGACATCGCTGATTTGGAGCAAATTGCCAAGGATAATTCAACGAATGATCAAATTGCCCAAGATTTGGCCGACGCGCAAGAGCGTTTGACGGATGCCCAAGCCGCTCAAACAGCAGCGCAAGATGCAAAGGACGCTATCGACAGTCAAACAACGTTGGCTGATGTGGCTGCCCAAGAAGCAATTGCTGATAAGGCAGTTTCAAATGCAGCAACGGCGCAAAAGACGGCGGATAACGATTTGGCGGATGCCCAAGCACAAGCCGCTAAGGATTTAGCAGCCGACCAAGCGGCAGCTAAGACGGCCATCAATACGTCAATCGACAACATCACGGATGACATCGTGGCTATCAATAAGGACATTGCGGACTTGAAGGATTTGGTAGCGAAGAACCCGGATGACACTGAGATTGCGGATAAGTTGGCGGATGCACAAAACCAATTGACGACGGCTGAAGACGCTTTGTCAGATGCGCAAGACCAATTGGCAGCCGTTAACGATGCCAAGATTCCAGCCGATGTGGCAGCCGCACAGTCAACGGCTGAAACAGCTGAGACAACGGCCGATACAGCTAAGACAACGGCTGACCAGGACGTTAAGGACGCGCAAACGAAGAGTGACGAAAACTTGGCGGCAGCTAAGGATGCAGCTGACAAGTCGATTGCGGATAACATTGCTGCCATTGAAGACTCATTGGCAAACATCAATGATGACGTCGCAACATTGACGGATATTGCAGCGAAGAATCCAGATGATACATTGATTGCCGACTTGTTGGCAGATGCGAAGGCACAACAAACGACAACTGAAAACAAGTTGGCAGATGCTAAGCAACAAGCTGCCGATGTCGCATCAGCTGAAACGCTGGCTGATGTGGCCGAACTTGTTGAAGACGCAGCATCTGATCAAACGGATGCAACAACGGCTGAGACACAAGCGGATAATGATGTTAAGAGTGCTCAAACGCAAAGCAACGAGAACTTGGCTGCGGCTAAGACAGCTGCTGATACGAGTTTGGCTGATGATATTAAGCAAATTCAGCAAAATATCTCAGACATCACGGATGATATTGCAACCTTGCAAGACTTGGCTGACAAGAACCCTGGTAATAACACGATTGCCGATTTGTTGGCGGATGCTAAGACGCAATTGAGCGAGTCTAATCAATCATTGGCTGACGTGCAAAATACAGCTAACCAAATTGCATCAGCTGAAACGTTGGCTGATGTGGCGGATTTGGTTGCCTCAGCTGATAAGCAAACGACGCTATCGAATGGGGATGCAACGCAAGCCCAAGATGACGTTGATAAGGCCCAAGCTGAGTCGAACAAGCAATTGACGGACGCGCAAGATAAGGCGACGACGAATGCTGATAAGATTATCGCGTCAATTAACCAAAATATTGCTGGTATCGACGAGGATATTCGTCAGTTGCAACAACTTGTGACGGATAATCCAAACGATACTGAAATTGCTGATAAGTTGGCTGATGCACAACAACAATTGGCTGAAGCAAATGAGTCTTTGGCCGATGCTGAAGCGCAAAAGGATGCGATTACCAAGGCTGAAACGTTGTCTGATATCACAGATATTAACAATGCGTTGAGCCATGATGACGCATCGGCTGGCGTGGATAAGGAAACAGCTGACCAAGATTTGGCCGACGCCCAAGCAAAGGCTGCCGAGAATTTGGCCGCTGCAAAGTCAGCTGCTAAGCAAGATTTGACGGATGATATCGCAGCTATCCAAGATGATGTGGATGAGACACAACGTATCGTTGACCGCTTGTCAGACATTGCTGCAAAGAACCCAGGTGATTCAGAAATCGGTGCTGCGTTGACGAATGCCCAAAACCAATTGGACAAGGCTGAGTCAGCATTGGTTGATGCCAAGGATCAATTGGCAACAGTTGATGATGCCAAGACGCTGGCACAAGTTGATGAAAAGACGGCTGCAGGGGATGCTGACGTCGCGGCAGCCGAAGCCGCTCGTCAAGCTGCCGATACTGATTTGCAAAATGCTGGTGCGAAGTCTGCCGATAACTTGAATAACGCCATTGATGATGCGAATAAGCAAGCGGATGCTAATTTGGCCGCTATTCAAGAAGATATCGAGCAGATTAAGGATGACATTGCAGCGTTGTCAAAGATTGCTGCTGATAATCCAAACAGCACGAAGATTGCCGATTTGTTGGCGGATGCCAATAAGCAATTGACTGAGGCACAGGGTCGTTATAAGGATGCGCAAGCTGACAAGGACGCTCTGGCTCAAGCCACAACTTTGGCTGAAGTTTCTGATTTGTCTGATGACATTGCTGATAAGACAACGGCCGCTGATGTTGATCGTAAGCAGGCTGACCAAGACTTGGCGAATGCTAAGACGACGGCAGCGGACGATTTGGCAGACGCTAAGGAAGCAGCCAAGGATGCAATCCAACAACAATTGGACCGTGTTGATGATGAAATCAAGCAAATTCAGCAGGACATTGATGAGTTGACGCAATTGGCGAAGGATCATCCAAATACACCTGAGGTTCAACAGGCGCTGGATGATGCCAAGCAACAATTGGCTGACGCAAAGGATGCCAAGGACACGATTGTTGATCAATTGATTGATGTTAACCAAGCTAAGACGGCTGATGATGCTAAGGCAATCAATGATGTCGCCCAAGAAGCTGGTGAAAAGGCAACCGATGCGGTTAAGGCGGCAGATAAGGATGTCGCTGACGCTAAGAAGGCGGTTGCTGATGATATGGCAGATGCCAAGGCTGAGGCAGAAGATGCTGTTCGCGACAAGATTAACGAGTTGCGTGATGATGCTTCTCGTGTTCAAGATATTGTGGATCAATTGCAGGATTTGGTTAACAACCATCCTGGTAATCAAGAACTTGCTGACAAGCTGGCTGAAGCCAAGGATCAATTGAACAAGGTGCAATCAGCCCTTGAAGATGCCCGTGCTCAGCTGGTAGCAATTGAAACGGCCGAAACGCCAGCTCAAATTGACGCAGCGACGAACCAAATTGGTGTTGACCAAGTTGTTGGTAACCAAGCAACGCAACGTGCAGAACAACTTTTGCGTGAAGCACAGGATATTGCTAACGGTCTTTCAACGACGGCGACAATCGTTCAAGCACTTGGTAGTGGTCAATCAGTACCACAAACAGCAATGTTGCCATACACGGTTACTGAGACGGTTGTATTGCCAACCCAAGTGTCGGGTATTGCGCAAGCAACTGAAGCGGTGGCAACTCAAGTTGGTGAGCAATTGCCAACGCAAGCACCAGTCCAAGGTGTTGCAGCTTATGTTGGTCAACGTTTGTTGGCTGAAGGTAAGGCAACCCGTGGTGCTCGTATCCAAGACCGCATTATTAAGTCAGATGATGAAACGAAGACTAATGATGCTCGTAGTGGATTCTGGGATCGTCCATACTATCTAGGCGGACGATTTAGCAAGGACTGGAACTTGCAACCATTTACACTTGTAACTGTTTTGTTGTTCAGTATGTTCCTTGGATGGTTCTTCTTGCCAACAAAAAAGAAGGAAGATGAACAATAATAAACGTTGATATATCAACGTTTCATACGAAAAGCACACAATGAAAATGCATTGTGTGCTTTTTATTTTAAAAAAGGGGTTGCAAAGTGTTCAGAAGGTATGTATAATAATTTTTGTTGTTGAGCGAGAGATATCGCAAAGCACAAAACATAATGGACGTTTAGCTCAGCTGGGAGAGCACCTGCCTTACAAGCAGGGGGTCACAGGTTCGATCCCTGTAACGTCCATTGGTCGCATGGTCTAGTTGGTTAGGACGTTCGCCTGTCACGCGAAAGATCACGGGTTCGAATCCCGTTGTGACCGTTAAATGGCTCGGTAGCTCAGTTGGTAGAGCATACGATTGAAGCTCGTAGTGTCGGGGGTTCGATTCCCTCCCGCGCCATTGGAATTTAATAATACATTCCATTATAGGGGTATAGTTTAACGGTAGAACGACGGTCTCCAAAACCGTTGGTGGGGGTTCGATTCCCTCTACCCCTGCTTGATAGATAATGGCGGTAGTGGTGAAGTGGTTAACACATCGGTTTGTGGTACCGACATGCGTGGGTTCGATTCCCATCTACCGCCCTTGAAAGTTTTAAACTTTCTATCATCCGATTAATATTAGATATGCCGTTGTGGCGGAATAGGCAGACGCGCTGGACTCAAAATCCAGTTCCCGCAAGGGAGTGTGGGTTCGACCCCCACCGACGGCATCGGAAATCTTCGGGTTTCCAAGCAGGCCTCAGGTCTTATCTAATAATAATCATGCCGTTGTGGCGGAATAGGCAGACGCGCTGGACTCAAAATCCAGTTCCCGCAAGGGAGTGTGGGTTCGACCCCCACCGACGGCATAATCTAAAGACCTTCGGGTTACAAGTAAGACGTTCGAGAAATCGAACGTCTTTTCTTTTTGTTACAGCAACTGTTGGTCTAAAACCTCCGACATTCCCAGCCTGATTTATCATTGATTGCGTCATGTTGGCTGACCTGTCATTCTGGGGGGGCTGGAAAAGATATTTTATAGAAATTATGTGTAGTGGTCGGTTTCGATGTTAGTTCGAACATTTTGATACAATAAGGATTGAATGTAGGTCTGAAAAAGTATGAGAGTGAGTTCGATTAACGAAAGAAAGTTTGGCATTTTACTATGAAAAAAGACATTGATTCAAATTTGAAGTGGCTGAAGGATTTTTTGACAGAGTCAAAACGATTTATAATTCCCGAATATCAACGAGCTTATGATTGGAATGTTAATGAACAAGTTGACCGACTTTGGCAAGATTTAGAGTCGTTTGTTGAATAATCAAACGAAGAAAGCACGTATTTTCTAGGATCTGTTATCATGCTTGGGAGTACTGGTGACGAAAACAGTACGCTTATTGATGGTCAGCAAAGAACAACTACGTTCATGTTGCTGCTTAAGGCGTTATACCTAAGAATTAAAGCTGTTGCTGACCCAGCGGCAGGTGAACAAGATGAACGGAAATTATATCGACAGCTTCAAGACCGACAACGAGAAATTTTGAGCGCTTTGTTTGTTATTAGTGAAGATGATGCTTATGATGTTGTGGATGGTGCAACATCGTTGGGTGAATTGGAAACGAAATATGTAAATAATTCAATCAATGAACCGTATAAAACTGAAGTAAATACTATTTTACGCGGCGAAAATGCTGAGATGATTCGACATGACGTTCAAGATATAAAGTATAAGCGCGGTGATAATCGTAAAACAAAGTACTTTAGGACGTTTAATTATTTTGTCGAAAAGTTTGACCAATTAGACACTTTAAAATTAAATAATTTCGCAAAGCGCATACTATATCAATCACAAATTATTACGATTGTTTCTTATGACATGGAAGAAGCTATTGAAATTTTTAATTCCTTAAATTCCACAGGATTGCCTTTATCAGATGCGGATATTTTTTCTGCGAAGATGTATGGAAAAACTGCTGATGGTGAGGAACGGCAAAAGTTCATGGATACTTGGCAAGAATTGGTACGAACATCAAATGTGGATGATTTGTTGCTCCAATATATGTATATAAATCGTGCACGTCTTAACCAAAAGTCAACAACGTTACCTGGTTTGCGCAGATACTTTATTGACATGGAACCTAGATATTTAGATAATCCACAAGAGTTTGTGAGTGACTTGAAAACAATCGCGTATAACTGGTCTTGGGATTCAATGACTATAGATCAACGATATTTGGTAACGCTTCTAGGTAAATTTAATAGTAATTTCCGTCTATACTTGGCAACTTACATGTTTTTGAAGCCTAAAGAAGATGGCGCCATTACCGTAGCAAATTACATGCGAACCTTGCTGAAAATGTTTGTGCTACTAGAGATTGTTGAGGTTGGCTATTCTTCAAGCAACTTTAAAGTCTTTTTGTACAACCAAAATATGGCTTTAGGTCAGGGTGTGATGACATCTGACGTTATTAAAAATTTTGAGAAACACATAGCTGAACATTTTGATCGTGAGAGTATTATGACTCAACTTCAAAATAAAAGGTCAACATCTCGTTAGTAACACTTAACGAATATCTGTTTGCTCAGGAAAATAGTGTTGAACCTGTATTTTTGACGTTTGATAAAGCGCCTGATGTGGAACATGTGGTGCCTGCGAGTGGAAATAACCTGTTGGATATTAGAGTTCAATCAGGATTTGAAAGTGAAGAGCAAGCTGAAGAATACAAGGATTTGCTGGGAAACAAGATTTTATTGGAATCGGGAATTAATCGTTCTTTAGGCAATCCGGCATTGCATGAAAAAAGAATTGGACGAGCTGGTGAGAAAGACGGATACCAAAACTCGCAATATCCAATTGCCAAATATCTCGGTAGTTTAGATAAAGATGTTTGGACTAAAAAAGATATTGAAGAAGCGACTGACGAGTCCGCAAAGCGTATTGTGGATTTTATATTTTCTGAGGTTAATTAATGCGTAGAGGGGAAAGCTTTGCTGCGGCAGCCCCATCCGAAGGTATAATATAGTGACCTTCGGGTTACAAGTAAGACGTTCGAGAAATCGAACGTCTTTTCTTTTTGCATCAATTATTCCGCTGAACAGGAAGATGTTTCTGAAAGCTGTATACTTTTGTTTGCTCATTGTAAGGGGCTGTCTTTTTTAGGGGAGGTTTTTCCTATTACTTGAAAACAGTGCTAAATTGTAGGAGATGGGTTGTAGTGGCTCTCGGTTAAATTATTGTCATAAGCTTTCAACAGCCAAGTTGGACGAAATTCTTTATGACTTTTATTTAGCATTTAGCATACGAATACCACTAAATATTTAGCGATAAGCGTAAAACTGAATAGTACTGAGACCGCAATCCAAATTGATAATTTGGAGGTTTTGTCATGGAAAGTGTGACAAACGGTAAGAACGGGTTGATTCAAAACGCCGCAGACGATGCCAGCTTGGCAGAAGTTAACGGGTCAATTGTGCCGCCAAAGAACGGTTATTTTTGGCGTAAGCTCTGGGCGTTTTCAGGACCAGGTGCCTTGGTGGCGGTTGGTTACATGGATCCCGGTAATTGGGTAACGTCAGTAACAGGTGGTGCAACATATCACTACTTGCTATTGTCAATTGTGTTGATTTCATCATTGATTGCCATGATGCTCCAGTATATGGCTGGAAAGATGGGGATGGTCACTGGTGAAGACCTGGCGCAAGCAACACGAAACCGCACCAGTAAGGGTGGCGGTATTGCGCTATGGATTATTACTGAGTTGGCGCTGATGGCCACTGATATCGCCGAAGTTATCGGTGGTGCCATTGCGCTCCACTTGTTGTTCGGTTGGTCAATGATTGTATCTGTTTTAACAACGGCATTTGATGTTTTGTTGCTATTGTTGTTGATGCGTTTTGGGTTCCGAAAGATTGAAGCGATTGTTATTACGTTGATTATGACAATCTTGTTTGTATTCTTGTATCTCGTTGTCTTATCTCGTCCTGATATTGCAGCGATGTTTGGCGGTTACTTGCCAAAGATTCAAGCTGTTAACACACACGGTGTGGCAGGGGCGGATTCGCCATTGGTTATGACGCTGGGTATTATTGGTGCGACGGTTATGCCGCACAACTTGTATTTGCACTCATCTATCGCCCAAACGCGTAAGGTTAACCGCGAGAACAAGGAAGAGTTGAAGGAATCTGTTCGCTTTATGGCTTGGGATTCAAACATCCAACTTTCAATGGCCTTTGTGATTAACTCAATGTTGTTGATTTTGGGGGCTGCGATGTTCTTTGGACACGCAAATTCAGTTGGAACTTTCGGACAGATGTATAACGCTTTGGGTGACAAGACGATTGCGGGGGCGATTGCATCACCAGTTCTTTCAACGTTGTTTGCCGTTGCGTTGTTGGCTTCAGGTCAAAACTCAACCATTACGGGTACGTTGACCGGTGAAATTATCATGGCTGGATTCTTGCATTTGCGCGTGCCAATGTGGCTACGTCGTGTGATTACGCGTGGATTGGCGTTGATTCCAGTTGTCGCCTTTACATTGATTTACGGTGGTGCTGAAGATAAGCTTGATCAATTGCTTGTGTACTCACAAGTCTTCTTGTCAGTTGCTTTGCCATTTGCAATGGCACCGCTTATTTGGATGACAAGTTCAAAGAAGATTATGGGTGAAGAGTTCATCATTTCAAAGTGGATGACGATTGTCGCCTGGTTGGTCTTCTTGTTGTTGACAGGTTTGAACATTCAATTGGTAATTCAAATTGTGGGCAAGTTACTTTAATTTTCGGGGGATGATGAAATGGCTTTGGAACTATCAGATATTCAAACAGCCTACCAACACGTTTTGGTTGGGGTTGATGAATCAGAACAAGGACAAGTTGCATTAGCAAGTGCTGTCCACCAGGCGCTAGAAGATCAAGCAAAGTTGACGATTGCAACTGTGTTGGAACTTGGGGATCTTTCAACAACAGACGTCTTGAGCTTGTCAGCTGTGAATAAGCGTCGTGAAGATTTAGAAAAGAACTTGCAAACGTATAAGGCATACGCTGTTGAGCAGGGTGTGACTGATGTCAAGACGGTTTTGGCCGATGGTGCTAAAGCTGGTGAAGTACTAGCAATGGAGGTGGCACCTGAAATTAAGGCTGACCTACTGATTGTCGGCGCGCACTCAAAGCAAGGTATGTGGCCATCGTTGGGATCACAAGCAGTGTACATTGCGCGACACGCTAAGATTTCATCATTGATTGCCCGTCGTTAGGCAAGCTTAAGCGCTTTTGGTTGTGTGTGATACATAATCAAAGGCGCTTTTTAGTTTTAAAAAGTAGAAAGTGAATAGGATGGCAAAGGATAAACAAACATTAGCACAACGAAATAATTTGATTCGTGCGTCCGTGATGGGGGCGAATGATGGGATTTTGTCGGTTTCCGGTATTGTTATTGGTGTGGCCGGTGCAACGACGAATTCATTCGCTATTTTTATTGCCGGTTTCGCCGGAGCGCTAGCCGGTACGGTTTCAATGGCGATGGGAGAATATGTTTCGGTACACTCGCAAAATGACGCACAAATTAAGGCGGAAGCGGTGCAGAATGATGCATTGAATAACCGTTATGATGACGAGTTTGCGTTCGTACAAAAGAAGTATGAGGCGCAAGGTATTTCTGAACGCCTAGCAAACAAGGCGACACAAGAAATGATGACGAAGGATCCGCTTGGAACGACGGTTCGTGAACGTTATGGCTTTACGTTGCACCACGAGATGTCAGCTGTCGGAGCAGCGATTGCGTCGATGGTGTCATTCCCACTCGGATCATTATTGCCAATGCTGGCAATTACCCTATTCCCACCACATATTCGCGTTGCTGCGACTGGAGTGGCCGTTTTGATTGCGTTGGCGATTACGGGTTATTCAGCGGCCCACTTGTCGGGGGCAAATGAGAAGAAAGCGACGTTACGCAATGTCGTCGCAGGAGTGTTCACAATGATTGTGACGTTCTACATTGGAACGTTGATTGGTCGATAGGAGGAGCGTGCAACCATGAAAAAAGTTAAGACACATCAAACGATGGAAGAGCGTTTGAACGCTATTCGTGCCGGTGTGCTCGGTTCAAATGACGGAATTCTAACAGTTGTTGGTGTTCTATTTTCGGTTGGCGCTGCCACGACCAATCAGTTTACAATTTTGATCGCTGGTTTGGCTGACTTGTTGGCCTGTGCTTTGTCGATGGCATCTGGTGAGTATGCGTCAGTTAGTTCGCAAGCGGACGCGGAAAAGGTCGTCGTTGACCTTGAAACACAGCGCCTGAACGTTGATCCAGATGGTGTGGCGACAGACATTCGTCAATTCTATCTGGACCGTGGGGTTTCTGAAGCGACAGCTGCAGAAATTGCGACCGAGTTGATGGCCAAGTCGCCTTTAGAAACGATTTTATCAACGAAATATAATGTCCAATTGGGCCACTATGTCAGCCCATGGGCAGCCGCGTTTTCATCATTGTTCTGTGCGGCGATTGGTGGGGCGTTCCCGCTGCTAGCGTTGTACTTTGCACCAATTCGTTGGCAATTCTGGGCAACTATTCTAGCGACGACAGTAGCGGTGGCACTAAAGGGTTACCTGAGTGCGTTGATTGGAAAGGGATTTGCTAGCCGAGCAGTTAAACGTAATGTGGTCATCGGCTTGCTGACGATTGCCATTCACTACACAATTGGATTGTTCTTCTAAAAGAGACAACAAGCGTTCGAGAAATCGAGCGCTTTTTCTTTGCGTGAGATACAACTGAGATACAAACGTGAGATATGATAGACTGTCATTACGAATTAGTGAAGGAAGGCAGTTGTCATGAAGCGAACAATTCTAATAGTCGACGACAGTGTGCGAATTAACCAGCTTGTCAAAATGAGTTTGATGAATACGTATGATATCGTGCAAGCGTTCACTGGTGAAGATGCCGTTGCAAGCCTGCAATCGACAAAGATTGATCTGGTGTTATTGGATATCACGTTGCCTAAGATGAGTGGTTATGACGTTTTGCCGTATATCACAGATAAGGAAATACCAGTCATCTTTTTGACGGCTAAAACTGAGGTGGCGGATGTTGTGCAGGGCCTGCAGTTGGGAGCGGATGACTACATCACAAAGCCATTCCATCTGGAAGTACTGAAGAGTCGGGTCGAAGCGGTTATGCGTCGAGTATACGGCCATGCCGATGAGAGAATGACGTATGATAATTTGGTAATTGATGTCACCCAACAAACGGTTCGTCGGGATGGTGAGTTGGTGGATTTAACGAACAAGGAATTCGAGTTGTTGGTTTATTTCGTGCGCAACCAGGGGGTCACTTTAGCGCGTGAAACACTTTATGAAAACATCTGGGATTTTGCGGATGACATGGTGGATACCCGAACTGTCGATTTACATGTGCAACGACTACGTAAAAAGCTGGGCCTGGCTGACCGGATTACGACGGTGTTCCGCGTTGGTTATCGAATGGAGACGCTATGAAAATTTCGATTAAATTGTTCATTGCTTTCATTGTGACTTTGGTTGCGTCGCTATCGATTAATAGTGTATTGGTGTTGCATCGTAGTTTTGAAAGTGGCCTGCAGGAAAAAGAGTCAAGCGCCGCAGTCCTTAATAAGCAGACGGCGCGACAAGTCCAACAGCTGGACTATCAACAAGATAAAGGTATCAAAGAGGCACAGGTAATTAAGTTCGTCGGCACAACGCAAGATAATGTGTTGGTTTGGGATGCGAAGCAAAAGTTGATTTATCGCGAGGACATGGCAGTTAAGCAAGCTAATCGTTTGAATTTGCTAGATAGTGATAAACAACAAATTCAATATTTGTTGGACGGTAATCGAAAATATGTCGTGGCGACGATTAAGGTACAACTGTTGCGTAAGACGTATTACATTAGTACGTTTACGGATTTGAATTCGGTGTATGTGGCGCAAAAGCGATTGCTTCGTGATGTGCAGGTTAACTTGTTGGTGTTGTTCTTAGTATCGACGGCAATTATTTATATCTTAACGAAGCAAATCTTGGTGCGGTTCATCAATTACGCCAGGCCAGTCAGTCGTTTCAGACAGATCCGATGGGTTATCAGCCCTTGAAGCCGATGCGCCATGATGAATTGACAGAATTGGTAAATGATTTTAACCAGATGGCACATCAAATTCAGGCGATGGTGGCATCTGAACGTGAAAATGCGGCGTTTCAAAAAGAGTTTGCGAGTCATTTGACCCACGAAATTAATACGCCGTTGACGATTATTTTGGGGTATGCCGAGCTTATTGCTGAATCGAATGTTACTGAAGAGGTGAAGCAAGAGGCGGTGCGTTATATTGTGGATGAAAGCACGCGATTAAAGCAGCTCGGTAGCCGTATCAGTCAGTTGATTCAATATGATCACGTGACTTTACAGCGTGAAACTATTAGCAGTCAGATGTTGCACGAAAAGGTGACAGATATTGCACTTGGCATTCGACAGCAAACCGCTCATGGCTTCCAATTTGATTATGCAAATCAGGTCGACTATCGTTTGCGTACAGATATGGGCTTGGTTTCAGAAATGTTGGTCAATCTGCTGGATAATGCCGTCAAAGCATTGCCGCAACAAGGTGGTCGAATTACGGTGGCGGAAGACTTGAATGAAACGGGACTGACAATCACGATAACTGATAATGGTCATGGATTAGATGAACAGGCCGTCGATGATGTGTTTGAACCGTTCGTCACGGATAGCGAGCTTGGCGAAGATGATCACCTTGGATTAGGATTGTCGATTGTCAAAAGAATTAGTACGGCTTTGGGGTGGCGTGTAGCCTTAAAGAATAATTCTGGGGAAGGAGTGACCGTCAGCATTCAGGTGCCGGCGCAAGATATTGAACGATGAAACAAAAGCAAAATTGGCTTGTGCTCGGCTTGGCGATTCTCTTTTTCTTCCTAGTAATCGGCATGCTCCAACTATTTGTGCACTGGCAAGATAATCATTATAGTCAGCAGGCACCACATCAGACGGCGTATAGTTTGCCCAATAAGCAACAAATGCTATTAAGCAATGCTGAGGCCTTAACCGTTGTGACTGAATACGCCAATCCGATTAAGTTTAAAAGTGACGTCGACGAAGCAGGCGGGGTTGATTTAAAGAAAATACTGGAACCAGTTGTCGGCGATATTCCTAATGATTTACAGATACTTGATGTTGAAAAACGAGTGTATCACTCAACCAATGGTGAGGTTGTGACGACCTATTATGTTAGTGCGATGAGTAAAACAAATGAGATTGATTTTGAGTTTGTACCTAGTAACAATTTAATTTTGAATCTGCAATGGTTCGGTGACGATGTTAACCTGCCGTTGCAAACGATTGCGCAAAATTGGCGCAATAACATTAACGTGACGTTGCGTCATCAAGAAAGCCTGGCTGATGGTGAAATCAGTCAACAATTCGTATCAGGCATTAATTATCGACTAGCAAAATCAAATGCCAGTTTAGTAATCACACTTATTTAGAAGGAGGCTCGCGGATTTGCGGGCTTTTTTATTTGCGATACAAGTTAGATACAACTCCTCCGTATGCTTAACCCTATATTAGTTTAAGTAGAGGAATTTAGTGAACATGACAGAGCAGAATAGAAATGAACAATCGCGTGTTAGAAAGCGCCATGGCGTACGCTGGGGACGTTTAATCGGTGCGTTGGTCGTCGTGACGTTGTTGGTGTTGGTCGGTATTGTGGGCTTTACGTCGATGCGTGCAAAGACGGTGGTCGACAAGACTTATCAAGGTGCTGGGATTAAAAAGGCGCGTGATGTCTCTGCGACGATTCAAGATGGCAAGCCAATTTCAGTCTTGTTGATGGGAACTGATACGGGTGAGCTGGGTCGTGATGACAAGGGTCGTACGGATTCGATGATGATTATGACGATTAATCCGCAAAAAGAGGAGACGACGATTATGTCGATTCCACGTGATACCTTGGTTGCTGTGCCTGGGTATGAAGATACGTTCCCGCAAAAGATTAATGCCGCTTATGAATTGGGATCAGCCAAGACCGCGATTGAAACGGTGCAAGATTGGTTGAATGTTCCAATTGATTATTATGCGTTGGTTAATATGGGTGGCTTGGAGCAGGTTGTTGATGAACTTGGTGGTGTGAAAGTTAAATCACCGCTCACGTTTGACTTTAATCCAGATACTGCACACGCAACGCCTGGTAACCTGTACAGCTTCGTCAAGGATAGTAGCACATTTACGCATACCGGTGAGGATGGCAAAACGAAGACGTATACCAAGATGGACGGTAAGGCAGCATTGGCTTTCTCACGCATGCGTTACGATGATCCACGTGGTGATTATGGCCGTCAACAACGTCAACGCTTGGTGTTGGAGGCAGTTGTTGATAAAGCCAAGGCCAATCCAGCATCATTGCTGACAGATGGGTTCATGACATCACTTTCTAAATCAGTGAAGACTGATTTGACGTTTGGTGACATGACAACGATTGGCACAAAATATCTAAATGCTACGAAGAACATCAAGTCAGATTACATTCAAGGTCAGGGATACAACTTGGCATCAGGTTCTACTGAAGTCGTGTCACGTCAAGAAGAACAACGTGCGACGAATGTTCTGCGTCGTTCATTGAATTTGGATGAAGCGGAAACAGGTAACTTGTACGCTGGTAAGATTTCTGATGCAGAAGCTGCTGCGATTGGCGTGCCAACGCTGACAGCAACAACTGACGCGGTAGAACAAGCGCAATAAAAATGTGCTATGTTAGGCTGTTCAAAGTCAGATTAGTCAAGATTTTAGATTTTATTTAGCTGAAAAAAGCGGTTATTGTTTAGGGGAACATCCTTTCGTATATTGATTTTACTGATTAAAAGTAAGAGATATATACGAAAGGATTTTTTTAATCATGTTAGATAAGATTTTGGCTCTGTGTAAGTCTAAAGTGTTTTTGGGGATTGCAGTAGTTGGACTAGCAACTACTACAGCAGTGGGGGCTTCGGCAGCGTTTAACGGCTGGAGTGGTCATGACAATATGACCCGCATTAATGGTGTGCTGGGTCAGCTTGATGGCCTATTGACAAGTCGTGAAAACCAAGTGGCAGCATTGAAGCAACAATTAAGTGATGCTGATAAGCAAATCGCAACATTGACTGAACAAAAGCGTGACGCTGAAACAAGGTTGAATGATGCGCAACAACAACTAGTCAGTGCCCAGCAACAGGTGTCTACTTTGACTAGCTCGTTGAATCAAGCTAAAGCGGAGAATGACAGTTTGAAGGGGCAACTAAGTCAAAAGGATGCTGAAATTCAACAAAAGATTACTGAAATTCAACAGAAGATTGATGAGGGTAATCAAAAAGTAGCTGAGAAGCAAAAGGAAGTTGATGCTTTGGCGGCCCAAGTTGGGAATTTGAATGGTAGGATTGGGGATTTGCAAAGCCGATTTGATGCATTGAATAACCAGGTTAATGATCTAAAGAAAGCTTCAAGTGGCAAGGATGACCAAATTAATTCTTTGAATTCTAGAGTTTCAGAGTTGACCGATGAGTTGAAGGCGGCCGAACAAGATGCCCAAACGACTGCTGATAACGCAAACAGCATACTTAACAAGCACAGTAGTTGAAATATTTAATATGATTTAGGCGATTGATGGGTGTATCAATCGCTTTTTTTATCAGTAGCGTTAGTTGACTAATCTAGTACACTTAATGAAGACACAGCATCATTGAGAGTGAAAGGTTGGACGCTATGACGCAATTAACGTTTGTATATGGCACGATGGCTTCGGGGAAGTCGATTGAAATTCTGAAGGTGGCTCATAATTACGAGGTCCAAGGACGCAAGCCGATGCTCCTGACTTCTGCATTAGATGACCGCACGAATGTCGGTGAAATTTCATCGCGTATCGGCTTGAAGCAAGATGCTGGTGTTATTCATGCGACGGACGACCTATTTGAAATGGTGGCGGGTCAAGTTGAGCAACCAGCAATTGTCTTGATTGATGAAGCGCAATTTATGACGCGTGAACAAGTCATGCAACTTGCGCATATTGTGGATGATTTAGACGTTCCAGTAATGGCGTTCGGTTTGAAGAACGATTTCTCAAATCACTTGTTTCCTGGATCTGAGGCGTTGTTGATTTTCGCGGATAAGCTGGAAGAAATGAAGACGCTCGATTCGTTTGGGACGAAAAAGGCGACGATGAATTTACGTATTCATGACGGTAAGCCGGTGTATGAAGGTGAACAAATTGAAATTGGTGGGGATGAAGCTTATTTACCAGTTTCTCGTTACCACTACTATCACCCGGATGAGGCAGCCATTGCGGCTCGTTTCCGTAAACAAAATTAGTGAATCAAGCCACTGCTGGTTTTGCGACAGTGGCTTTTTCGTATTCATGATATATTGGAAGAAACAGGTTTTGGGGGATAACAAGATGACAGCAACAGCGTATGTGATGACTGATACTGAAGGGGTTGTGCAAGGTGATTTTGCTGAGCGGAACTTACCCAAGTTAGCGGCTGGTGAAATTCAAATTCAAACGGCTTTTTCGAGTGTGAACTATAAAGATTACTTAGCAACATTGCCCAAGGGTGGCGTGATTCGCCAATATCCAATGGTGCCGGGCATTGATGTGAGCGGGACGGTTGTAGCGTCGAATTCAGCATTGTTTGCGGTGGGGGATGAAGTGCTAGTAACTGGCTATGACCTAGGTGTTCGTCATGATGGTGGCTTTGCAACGCAAGTGCAAGTACCGGCGGAATGGGCGGTGAAGTTGCCGGACGGTCTTTCCCTGCAAGATGCTATGGCGATTGGAACTGCTGGCTTTACTGCTGGTTTGGCCATTATGAAGTTAGAAGGGTTGGGGATGCGCGTTGCTGATCAACCCAAGATTGCGGTGACTGGTGCAGCTGGTGGTGTTGGTAGTGTGGCGCTAGCGCTGTTGCAAGCTAGTGGCTATCAAAATGTGACGCCGATTGTGCACCGCGGTGGTGAAGATGAAATGACAGCTGATGATATTTTGGCACTGCCAAGCAAACCGCTGCTTTCACAAACGTATGACTACGTGATTGATACGGTTGGCGGCGAATTAGCGGCTAAGTTAATTGCTATGTTGCACTACAACGGTGCCATCGCCATGACGGGTAATGCTGGTGGCGCTGATTTACCAACGTCAGTGTTCCCACTGATTTTGCGTGGCGTTAGCATCTTAGGTGTCGATTCAGTGGCAGCTGATATGCCGACACGCCAATTATTGTGGCAACGTTTCGCGACCGATTGGCATGTGATGAATGCGTTGCCAGTTGAACAAGTGTCTTTTGAAAAGTTGCCAGATGTACTTGATGCATTTGCGGTACATACACATAAGGGACGCACAATTTTGACATTTTAAACAAAGACGCCGACCAGGTTGGATAGACCTGATCGGCGTCTTTATTGATTTTGTCCCCACCAGCCACCGTTGCATATGTATGATGCAAAAAGTCTGTGAATAAGCTTTACAGCGTGGATGAAGTCCTGATTTACGGATGAATAACTCGACATTCTACTTACCGAACATTAATAGTCAATGTATATATTTTTTTAAAACGTTTAACTATAAATATGAACAAAATGCATATTGTCATGAAGAAAGTTCGGTGTTATCCTTAACTCAACCTTTAATCGCACACATATTTAAGGAGTATAGAGGGACATGTTTAAAAAGCTTGTTGCAGGGGCTGCACTTACGATTGCAGCATCAACGCTTGTTACCGCATTGCCAGTCGCATCAGTTGATGCCGCATCAAAGAAGGTTAGCTTGAAGGAGTTGAACGTACAATTCGTGCCATCATCACAAGCTGACACGATTCAAGCGAAGGCTAAGCCACTGGAAAAGTTGCTAAAGAAGCAATTGGGGATTCCAGTGCACGTAACCATCTCAACTGACTACAACACGGTTGTTGAGGCGATGGGTTCAAAGAAGGTGGATATGGGATTCTTGCCACCTGACCCATACGTACACGCACACGAGCAATACGGTGCCAAGGTTATCTTGCAATCAGAGCGTTACGGTATTAACGACAAGAAGGGCGACGGTTCAAACACCAAGAAGCTTGTTGATTACTACCGTGCGATTGTCTTGGTAAAGAAGGACTCAAAAATCAAGTCAGTTAAGGACTTGAAGGGTAAGAAGATTGCCGTTCAAGATACGACTTCAGACGCGGGTTACATGTTCCCAGTCGTTGACTTGAAGAAGAAGGGTATGAACGTTGTGAAGAACTCTGACCTAGTTACGGTTAAGGGTCACGACCAAGGTGTTTTGTCAGTCTTGAACGGCGATACGGACGCAGCATTTATCTTTGATGATGCCCGTAACGTTGTTAAGAAGGACAACCCAGATGTCTTCAAGCAAACGCGTGCTTTGATGTACACGTCAAAGATTCCTAACGATACAATTGCTTTGCGTAAGGGTATCTCAGCTAAGGATTTAAAGGCTATCCAAAACGCCATGATCAAGGTATCAAAGACGGCTGAGGGTAAGAAGGTTTTGAACGATGTCTACAGCTGGGCCGGTGTTGCGAAGTCAAAGGACTCAAACTTTGACATCGTCCGCGATTACCAAAAGCAAATTGAAGATATCAAGTAAGACTGATTTCTGAATAAAACGAGAAGAACGGGCTTTACTGGCATTGCCCAGTGAGGTCCGTTCTTCGTACATATCATGTAAAACGGTTCAGCAGATTTCGCTGGATTTGGTTAACAAGGTTAAACAAGAGTGGAGAGTTATTATGACAGCCCAAAAAGGCACAATTAAAGTTAACAACGTTTCAAAGATTTATCCGAACGGGACGGTTGGTTTGGATAACATTAACTTGGATATCGCTTCAGGCGAGTTCGTTGTGATTGTTGGTCTTTCAGGAGCCGGTAAGAGTACGTTGTTGCGTGCTATCAACCGACTACACGATGTGACGTCAGGTGAAATCTTGATTGATGGTGAAGATATCACGGTTGCGAAGGGACGTAAGCTTCGCGAATTGCGTCGTAACATCGCCATGATTTTCCAAAACTTTAACTTGGTAAAGCGTGCATCAGTTGCGCGTAACGTATTGGCCGGACGCGTGGGTTACTACTCAACGTTCAAGAGTACGTTTGGCCTATTCTCTAAGGAAGATAAGGCGAAAGCGGCTGAAAACTTGGATAAGGTTAACATGCTCGACAAGTACTACACGCGTGCGGACGAGTTGTCTGGTGGACAACAACAACGTGTCGCTATTGCACGTGCCATGATGCAATCACCAACGGTCGTCTTGGCCGACGAACCAATCGCATCACTTGATCCAAAGACAACCAAGATGGTTATGGATGACTTGAAGCGTTTGAACACGGAAATGGGTATGACGGTTGTCGTTAACTTGCACAGTGTGCCACTTGCCATGGAATACGCAACGCGCATCATTGGGTTGCGGGCTGGTCAACTTGTTTATGACAAGCCAATCGCAGAAGTTAACAAGAATGACTTTGACGGTATTTACGCTGAAGCAACAGATGGAGAATAGACGATGAATGTAAGTTTACCTGAACAGCGTTTCAGCGAAAAATGGCACGTCAAGGGTCTACTGGCAACGCTTCTAGTTGTATTAATTTTGTTTGGATCAGGGCGCATGACGGGTGTCTCAACTGATTTTAGTTGGGAACAATTCATGGATATCTTGATTAAGATGATGAATCCTGATTGGTCATATGTCACGGCGGTAATTACGCCAATTTTGCAGACCATTCAAATGGCTTTGGTCGGAACGTTGTTGGGAACGATTATTGCAGTGCCATTCAGTTTGTTGGCAGCCCGTAATTTGATGAAGAACACGATTGTGCGTGGTATCGTCCGTTTCTTCTTGAACTTAGTGCGTGCCTTGCCTGACTTGTTGTTGGCAGCGTTGTTCGTTGCGATTGTTGGTATCGGTCCGATGGCCGGTGTCGGCGCTTTGACAATTTTCAGTTTTGGTATGATTTCAAAGTTGTTCTATGAAGCAATCGAAACGATTGATGAAGGACCAATTGAAGCGTTGACGGCCGCGGGGGCCAACAGCTTGCAAACGATTGTGTTTGCGGTTATCCCACAAGTATTCAATCAATTCTTGAGTTACTTCCTATACACATTGGAAATCAATGTCCGTGCCTCAACGGTGCTTGGATATTTGGGAGCCGGTGGTGTTGGATTGTTCTTGAGTCAGACACTTTCAATGTTCCGCTACGATCGAACGGCTGTGGTTATCTTGGCCATCTTGGTTGTTGTCGTGATTGTTGACGGCATTTCAAATCGATTGCGGGAGGCGTTGGCATAATGCAAGTAGTTAAGCAAAGTCCTTGGCACCGTTATCGTCCTTGGATTATTACAGTGTTGGTTGTTGCGTTGTTTGCTTGGGCCTTTTCTGGGATTCCAATGTCGTCAGTTAAGCCACAAGCACTATTGATTACGAAGGCTATTTTCACAGGATTGTTCCATCCGGATTGGTCTTACGTTTATACAGGGGATGGCGAAGATTTGATCACAGCGTTGGTTGAAACGCTGGCCATTGCCTTCTTAGGAACATTCATTTCAGCGATTTTGTCAGTGCCATTTGCCTTCTTGGCCGCACGCACGAAGAAGGGCTTCTTCACACCACGTTCAACGTTGGGTAAGGTGATTTTGACGGTTATCCGTGTGTTCCCTGAAATTGTGATGGCCATCATGTTCATTAAGGCAGTTGGACCTGGTGCCTACGCTGGTGTGTTGGCGGTCTCAATTCACTCAATTGGTATGTTGGGTAAGTTGTTCTCAGAAGCGGTTGAAAACATTGATCGCGGACCGAACGAAGCTATCGTAGCAGCTGGTGGATCAGCACTTGATGGGTTGACGTTGGCAACATTGCCAGCGGTTATGCCTGAATTTATGAATTACACGCTATACCGATTTGAAATCGCAGTTCGTTCAGCGGCTATCTTGGGTATGGTTGGTGCCGGTGGTATCGGTGCGCCATTGATTTTTGCCTTGCAAACACGTCAATGGCCAAAGGTTGGTATCATCTTGCTAGGAATCATCATCATGGTGACGGTAATTGACTTCTTGTCAGGTCAATTGCGTAAGCGCCTAGTCTAATAGGTTAGAAGGTCATCGATTACTCGGTGGCCTTCTCTGTTTAAAGGAGTGCAATATGCAAGTTTCTATTATTTCGACTTCTGATGTCCACGGTTATTTCCGGGCTGATGATTTCCGTCGACCATTACAAAATGATGGGTTGGGTTTGACCCGCGCAGCCACGGTTATTGAAACGTTGCGGGAACAAGCTAATCCAGAAGATGTCATCATTACGATTGAAAATGGTGATTTTATTCAGGGGTCACCATTAACGAATTACATTGAAAAAGTCAATCAATCAGCAGTGAGTTTGTATGATGACTTGGCTGAAACGATTGGTTATGATGTACGCATTTTGGGTAATCACGAATTTAATTATGGTCGTGATTATCTTGAACGCGTTTTGGGACAAAACGATTTGTTGTTGAACGCCAATGTGCTCGATGAAACGAGTGGTGAGCCGTTTATCGGTCGTCCATATACGATTATTGAACGTGGTGGAGTAAAGGTTGGTATCATTGGTTTGATTACCAAGTACGTGCCAAATTGGGAGCAACCGGCGAACATCCATGGGTTAACATTTGCTGATCCGGTCGGAATTGCTACGCGTTATGTCGATGAATTGCGTCCACAAGTAGATGTGCTGGTACTGGCTTATCACGGCGGTTTCGCTGAAGATTTGGAAACTGGTGAACCGTTAGAACGTTTGACGGGTGAAAACCAAGGGTACCAATTACTCCAAATCCCAGGTGTCGATGCTCTTGTGACTGGTCACCAACATCGTACGCTGGCAGCGGTTATCAATCACGTTGCGACGACGCAGCCTGGCTACCGTGCTGACCAAGTTGGTTTGATGACATTTGCGTTGAATGACGAAAAGCAAATTACTAATCGTGATGCGCAATTGATTGCCACAGCGGTATTCCCTGAGAGCGATGCGGTGAAGGCGGTTGTTGAGCCAGTTCATGTTGCGACAAATCACTGGCTTGATACGGCGGTCGGTCACGTTGGTCACAACATGCAAGTTACGAATCATTTCGAGGCTCGTTTGCATAGTCACCCATTCATTGCCTTGGTTAACCAAGTGCAAATGGATGCGACGCAAACGACGATTGCTAACACGGCTTTGTTTAACAATGAAGTGAAGGGATTGGCTGATGAAGTGACGTTGCGCGACATCATGACGAATTACATTTATCCAAATACACTAGTCGTCGAAAAGTTGACGGGGCAAGATATTAAAGATGCCCTGGAAGTGAATGCGCGTTACTTTGTTTTGGATGATAATGGTCAACCAGCCGTTAACCCGGCATTTTTGGAACCTAAGGTCGAACATTATAACTATGATGTTTGGAGTGGCATTGATTACACGTTTGATTTACGCCGTCGTGAAGGCGAGCGTGTGATTGAAGTGCTGGTTGATGGTGAGCCGCTTGATTTAGCTGGTGAATATGAAGTTGCAATGAATAACTACCGTGCGGGTGGTGCGGGTAATTTTGCATCCTTCTCACTCGATAAGGTGGTTCGTGAAGTGCAGCAAGAAACGGCCGACTTAATTGGTGATTACATTATGAGTCACCCAGATACTAAGATTGACCAACCAACAAATTTCCATGTGATCTATTAAAAATAAAGCCGGTTTCGTCAATGCAGACGAGACCGGCTTTTTGGTTACTTCTTATCAGACCAATATTTCTTTTGGTAGGCTTTGCGTGGCACCATCATCATGTACTCGCGCAAAGGATTCTTTTTGTAGAATTGTTGATGCTCTTCTTCAGCATCATAAAATGGTTGAGCGTCTTCAATACTTGTAACAATTGGTGCATCGAAACGACCAGAGTCATTTAAGGCGCGCTTCGATGCTTCGGCAATTTGGCGCTGTTCGTCGTTTGCCACGAAAATCACCGGACGGTAGCTGTCACCGCGGTCAGCAAATTGACCCATGGCATCTGTCGGGTCGGCAAGCTGCCAATATAGTTCAACCAAATCGCTATATGATACAACGTCATCATCGAACCAAATCTTAACGGCTTCTGTGTGACCAGTTTGATGTGATGCGACTTGTGCATAGGTTGGGTTAGCGACGAAGCCACCAGTGTAACCTGAACGTACCTTTTGAATGCCGGCCATGGTCTCGAACGGCTCGACCATGCACCAGAAACATCCACCTGCAAAAATTGCTGTTTGAATTGCCATATTATTCCCCTCCGTTTGGTTCTTATTCTACTCAGTTGGTGCAAAAACAAAAGCAATATTTCAAGACTTTCCCTTGAAAAATCGTTATTGTAACTTTTTTGGTTATAATAATGACTGATAAAAGTTAAGTGAGGACAGAGAAATGGGTATTACACTTCAAATTGATGATGCGATGGTTGCTTCAATGGCAGAAACGATTCGTAAGAGCATTCCACGTATTGCGCGTGCGAATGAACAAATGATTTTGTCAGCGCCAGAGTTATCAGAGCGCTTGCCAAAGTTGTCAGCTTTGCCTGATGATGAATTGGTGCGTGGTTACTTGCAATTCCTATTCATGTCAATGAATGATACAAAGATGTTGTTGGACCGTGCATACGTTGATCTATTTTTGACGTCACAACTGGCAACCGTTATTTACTGAGAAACTCTTAAAGCCACGCGTTTGCGTGGCTTTTTTGTAAGTGGTACGTGTAGAATGAAAACAGAAGATTAGTGAAGAGAGATTATTATGATTACGATTAAGTCACCTCGTGAAATCGAGGGAATGCGTAAGTCTGGGGCAATCATTGCCGGTATGCACCAAGGACTACGCGACATTATTAAGCCAGGCATTTCAACCTGGGAGATTGAAGAATTCAGTCGCCAATACATCGAGAGTCACGGCGCACGCGCCGCACAAATTGGCTTTGAAGGCTACGAATATGCGACGACTGTTTCAGTGAATGAAGAAGTCGCACACGCATTTCCACGTAAGACACTTTTCCTTAAGGAAGGCGATATCGTCACAGTTGATACGGTGGTTGAATTGGATGGTTATTATTCAGATTCAGCTTGGACGTATGCTGTGGGTGAAGTCTCGCCTGAAGCCCAACGTTTGATGGATGTTGCTAAGGAAGCGATGTACATCGGCATTGAACAAGCCCAAGTTGGTAACCGTTTGGGTGACATTGGGGCTGCAATTAACGCTTTTGTTGAAGACGAAAATGGCTATGGTAATGTCCGTGACTATGTTGGTCATGGTATTCAACCAACTATGCACGAAGATCCGAACGTGTTCCACTATGGTGTTGCCGGACGTGGGTTGCGTTTGAAGTCGGGAATGACAATTACCATTGAGCCAATGGTTAACATGGGAACGTGGGAAGTTGAAACATCTGAAGAAGATGGTTGGACTGTGACGACGTTGGACGGTTCATGGTCAGCCCAATATGAGCACGTAATTGCAATTACTGAAGAGGGACCAAAGATTTTGACGAGTCAGGACCCTGAATTCGATGCGAAGTATCTATAATTTGCAGGAGGTAAATCCATGACTGGTCAAGAATGGGAAGATAAATTCCGTCAAGAACATGGACGCGTTGCGCGCCGTGAAGAGTATCGCATGGCGGCTGCACGTAATTTTGAACCGGAAGAGACGCCGGTCGAAACGACAGTTGTAACGCCAACGGCTGTTGTGAAAAAGACTAGTGGCAAGCAAGCGTTGTTCTTGTTATTAGCCGTCGTCGTTGCCGTTGTAGCTGGTGCTCTGACATACAAGTTGACGCATCCTAAGTCTGAAACTGAAACGGCCAAAGTTTCTTCTTCAGCTAAGTCAGTGTCAAAGGCATCCTCAAGCCGAGCTTCGAGTGCCGTTTCTTCATCAAGTAGCAGTGCAAGCTCATCAAGCGCTAGTTCAGCAAGTTCAACCAAGGCGTCAGACTTTTCTGGTAGCACGCCTGGCGTTGCTGCAACGAGCCTAAACCGTACTGATCGCGCTGAGATTATTGCGCAGGTAGTTATGGCGGGATATAACAAGCCAGCCACTGAAGTAAAAGGTATTACAGCCGGAACGGTTGGTGGTGTTGGATCTGGTAAAGGAAGCTTGCACCTTGGTGTTGGCGTAAATGGGATTGGGGTGCAATACTCATTGGCCGGCGATGGCGGGGTGAGTCAAATTACTGGCCGTTACAGCGCTGGTAATGGCGATGGCATGCACGAATTTACTATCGATGTTAACAATTGGTTGGCAACACACGACCTTGATGCGGTCCGCCAAGCCTTTGGTGACGTAACGGTTACTGATCAAAATGTCAGTGCAATGGGCGACTAAAAAAGAAGTTAGCTTTTTAGCTTGCACGATTGTTCAAAACCACGTATAGTAATTTAGGTATTAAAAAGTAAATAAATTCGACTTTCCTATCGAGAGTTCAGGGAGGGACTAGACCCTTTGATCTGACGCCAACTTACCCGTTTCGGGCGATGTGGTACTTTCTAGCAGATAGGCGCATATCGACTGAACCCCGACATGCCGCCTACGAGTGGTATGTCGGGGTTATTTAATTTCACAAGAGTTTTTTATTTTAGGAGATTAGATTATATGTCAGAAAAGCGTTTGTTCACGTCAGAAATCAGTTTCAGAAGGACACCCAGATAAGGTTTCAGACCAAATCTCAGATGCCATTTTGGACGCCGTTTTGGCTGAAGACCCACAAGCACGTACGGCCATTGAAACGTCAGTAACAACTGGTTACGTTAACGTCTTTGGTGAGATGTCAACGACGGCCTACGTCAACATTAACGAAATTGTTCGTAACACATTGAAGCGCATCGGTTACGATGATAAGGAAGCTGGTTTCTTGGCTGACGATATCCACGTTGGGGTAACGTTGGACGAGCAATCACCTGACATCGCGCAAGGTGTTGACTCAGCTATCGAGCACCGTGAAGACGGTGGTGTTGATCCATTGGACCAAATCGGTGCCGGTGACCAAGGTTTGATGTTCGGTTTCGCCACGAACGAAACGGACGAATACTTGCCATTGTCAGTTGTTTTGTCACACAAGTTGGTTAAGAAGCAAGCTGACGTCCGCCGTTCAGGTGAGTTGTCATACTTGTTGCCTGACGCCAAGGCCCAAGTGACGGTTGAATTGGACGAAAACGACAAGCCAATCCGTATCGACGCAGTTGTTTTGTCAACGCAACACCGTGAGTCAGTCTCATTGGAACAATTGCGTGCCGATGTTCGTAAGTACATCATCGACCCAGTTTTGCCAGCCGACATGGTTGACGACGAGACGCGTTACTACATCAACCCAACTGGTCGCTTCGTAATCGGAGGACCTAAGGGTGATGCCGGTATGACTGGTCGTAAGATTATCGTTGATACGTACGGTGGATACGCTCGTCACGGTGGTGGTGCCTTCTCAGGTAAGGATGCAACCAAGGTTGACCGTTCAGCTGCCTACGCAACGCGTCACATTGCCAAGAACATCGTTGCAGCTGGTTTGGCCGAAAAGGTTGAAATCCAAGTTGCCTACGCTATTGGTGTGGCAAAGCCTGTTTCAGTTAACGTCAACACGTTCGGTACGGGTAAGGTTTCTGATGACGAATTGGTAGCCGCAATCCGTGACTTGTTCGAGTTGCGTCCAGCCGGAATTATCGAGGACTTGGACTTGCGCAAGCCTCGCTACGAAGCAACTGCCGCATACGGTCACTTCGGTCGTCCTGAATTGGACTTGCCATGGGAGCGTTTGGATAAGGTTGACGAGTTGAAGGCATACTTTAACAAGTAATAAATATTGATAGAAGCGTTGTGAGTCTCTGGGCTTGCAACGCTTTTTTGTATAATCTGAGTTTGTGCGTCTGGATAATTAGACTTTTTCAATATATTTGAATTGTAATGATATTATGTATAAAGTTGTGAAAAAAATAAGTAGTGCATGGTAGTGGCATGCACTGGTTTATGAGGAGGTTTCACAGGTGCCGATTCTGATACTAGTTGTCGTATTTTTGTTGCTCGTATTGTTGTCGAAAAAGGCACTACACAAATTATTGTTATTTGTGGGGATTACTTTGTTGGTGATAATCGGGCTGGCGTTGTTGAGTCCGTTTCTGGGCTTTGTGTTGTTGATTTTGGCTGTGGTGGCCATTTCTTGGGTGATAATTTCACTTCGGGAAAAGATACATAATAAATAGGTGGTTAAGAGAGTATGGAACAAGGTGAAAAAGAAGAAATTACCTCACCAGATGTGGTAATTGAAAATGTTGAGCGGATTCCGGAAGACGATGCGTCAGAAGGTTCATTCTTAGCGGGGTACCGCAATTGGGTTGATGCAAAACAGAATATTTGGCTAGTGTTATTTACTGCGTTGGCATTGTTGAGTTTGTACATGCAATTATTCAATAATCCGGAGGCGATGAACTGGTGGTTTTGGGTGTTTGTATTTGGAATCAGCGCGCTATTGAACTGGATGTTTGATGTTCGATTCTCGACAATTTTTATGATTCTAGGCGCTATAATCGCGGCACTAGTATGGATAATCTGGTATGCACAACGGCAAGATAAGAGCGTTGTTGAATCAGCGAAAACTATGTATGAGCGAGACAGTAATAACATAAACGTGCAAGCTGCATATAGAATGTTAGACAAATTAACGAATGTGGAACTTATTCGCATCGTTTCTGAAGAACCAACGCGTTTTAGCGATACGGGTGAATATACAACTACCATGAGCGTTGTTGCAAGTAAGATTTTAGCAGAACGAGGCAAGTAACTAATGAAGCGACCAAATAAAGCATTTCGAATTATTTCAGGTATTATTATCATCGTTGCCGTGGGCGTTTTGCATCACGTAGATGTAAATGGTGATTTGGAAAATTATTTCTTGTCTAGAGAGTACGACGCGCGAGAAGCATCATTCAAAGCGGCTAATGACAGTTTGTACGATTCAGAATCAAAGCAATCCGAGAAAGAAAGCTTGGCAGCAGAAAAGCGTGCGATAAGTGAATCAAAAGCTGAACGGTCAAGTTATTTGAAGGCAAAGTCAAATGTGTCTAAAGCTTCATCTTCAAACGAAATGAACAGCGACACAAATGAAAGTGATGTATCTTCAAGCGAAAACTCGGCTTCTGATATGCCGGAGTCTTTGACGGCGCAACAAGTTCAAGCCGCGTTGTTGTTGGCTGCTGGAAATTACAGTAGTAATAATGATTCAGATCTCCAGAAGATGGCAGACTGGAAATCGTTGCTCAGTGAAGCTGAAGATGGACTGGATGTTGTGACAACAGATGCCGGGATTGGCTTTGAAACTGATGGAGATATGAGTAGCAATGTCCAGGCGAATGTTTCCTATAAAGTTGATTCAAATGGAACAATTCAGCTCTATCGCTTGAATAGTGACGGGGACTATGAACCAACGTTAAAAACTAATATGGATAAGATTAAGGGTGTCGTTAAGGAATATCCAAACCAGATTGCTACTATAGCCGGACATCTGCAAGATGAGACGTCCGACCCTGATTAATTTTAGTTATTGTGGTAGAAATAAAGCATTGTGAGTCTGCGGATTCATAATGCTTTTTCTGTATTCTGAGGAATGTGTATGGGATGTGAAAGCGACCGCAGGTATCAAGGGAGCTGATGAATTTTAGTGTGGTGCCATATTTCAACATTCTGACTCACCTTTCTCTGGAATTAGCCGGAAGATAAGCGCATTTACCGGATAAACTGTTTTTAGAAAGGTGAGTAGTATGACAAAAATAAAAGAACATCTGAAGGTATTGGCAACTGACATTGGTCCGCGATTAACTGGAGCACCTGGTAATAAGCGGGCGACGGCCTATGTCGCTGACGTTTTGCGAGAACTTGGCTATCAAGTTGAGCAACAACAATTTGATGCTATGGACTGGGAAGACAACGGTGCGACGTTGAAGGTGGATGGTCAAGAGATTCCGGTACAGTCAGCTGACTATAGTAATCCAGCAAATGCGGTTGGTGAGTTGGTAATTGTTGATACACTCGAGAGCCTAAAAACAACCAACGTGAAGGGGAAAATTTGTGTACTCACGGGCGACTTAACAACGGAAGTGTTGATGCCGAAAAACTTTACGTTCTACAACCCCGAGTCACATCAACAGATTATTGCAGCCTTAGAATCAGGCGAACCAACTGCGATTATTTCTGTTAGCCATAGTGATGAACCGACTGCGGTTATCCAAGACGGCGATTTTGAAATACCAGTTCTGGGCGTGTCTCAGAATGACGGCGAAAAGTTGCAAAGTGGCCACCGGGCGCATGTTGTCATTAAGACTAGTCGATCTAAGAGTACTGGTGAAAATGTCCTTGGTCATTTGGGCAACGGACAGAAGATTGCAATTGTTGCCCATGTTGATACAGCGCCAAAAACAATTGGTGCGTTGGATAATGCTAGTGGTGTTGCAACGTTATTGGCGATTGCTGAAAAATTGAAGGATTGGCACGGTAAGTCGGCGTTAGAGTTTGTGGTTATGAATGGCGAGGATAATTACGCCATGCCGGGCGAAATGGTGGTGTCAGAACATTTAGCAGCTGAGTCAAACGCGTATAAAATTGTCGTGAATTTAGATGGCATCGGAATGCGTGGTAGTAAAGTTGCGTATTCAGACTATGAAATGCCAGATGGCTTTAAGAAAATTTTTGAGAAGGCTTTTTCACAGCGTGAAGAATTCGTAACCGTCGATCCGTGGCAATGGGTGATCATATGGTTTACGTCGCAATGGGCGTGCCTGCGATTGCGTTGACGTCGGCAGATGTTTTTGCGCAAATGGACTCGTTGCACGGGGATGCAGATAACGCGGATGTTGTTGATGTAAAGATGTGTGACGTTGTAGCTGATGTGGTCAGTCGGTTTATCGAAGAAGTAGACTGACTCTAATTCAAAAAATAGCGTATTTCTGAATTAGAATCGTCGATTAGGTTTCTTAATTAAAAAATAGGGGTAATTTTAAAATAAGGACGGCTGACTGAGTGCTCTTAATTGAAAAAAGGGGTATATTTTCAATTAAGGAACCCGAGTGAACGTCGCTAATTGAAAATAAAGGGATATTTTAAAATAAGACCTATGTCGATATATGAGCGTTGCACAACGAGAATTATTCTCGTTGTGCAACGCTTTTTTTCTACGCTTCATCACGGTTTACGCATGTTTTTGGTGGGTGGAACCGTTGCGATAGCTATCTTTGGTACCGTTACTGGATATGTGTTAAAACTAAGCTGTATTGACCTTGTGGAGTGGTGAGTGAGCTCCGAGAGGGACGAGGTCTGAACACGTTAGAGAGTATATAACAGTGGGGGTTTAAAAATGAATAAGGCAGACAAAGCCTTGGGGACATCCGAGCAACGCAAGCGGATGTATAAGTCCAAGAAGATGTGGGTGATTGCCGGGATTTCCTGTTTGACGTTAGGTGGGGGCGTAGCGTTAGACTTTCCGGATATTTCGGTTGATCGCAATGGCGTTCACTTGGTCCAAAGAACGGCTGACGCAGCGGTTGTGGATGGTCAATTGTTTACGAACGTCGATACGACATCGAATGCGACGGGATTGCTACCGGTTGGGCAACCAACTAATGTTGATTTCACGATGGATGCGAGTGGCGCGGCTGATGTTTCGCTAGTTGGTGATACGTCTCGTGAAGTGGCATTGCAGGTGCCGGCGGGGACGGATATTGAGGCGGCTGGACCAATTAAGGTGCACGTTGAAGTAATCGGCGGTCTCGGGACGGTTCTTGATCCGGTTATTAGTGGCGTTCAGAGTGTTGTGGCATTGCTGGACAACGTGGCGGTTAAAGCGCTGATTGGTTCAGAAGTTATCGATAATTTGAACGCTACAATCGATAATTTGAAAAACGGTGCGATTACAGCAGACTACACGGTCGATCCCAGCGAGGCGACAGTGAAAACGTTGTCAGATGGTAGTCAGTATTTGTCCGTAGATTTAGATGGTGGCTTGGGTACAGCGTTAGGGCAAACGCTTAGTGGAACGCTGAGTGATTTGCTTAAAACGTTAACTAGTATTAATGTCGGCGGGCTTGTTGACTTGAGTCCGGTGCTGTCGCCGTTGGTTGATGAGGTGCTAACGCCAACGATTTCAGCCCTATCTAGTGGAACAGGGGATGTTGTTAACCAATTGGTAGATGCTGCTGTTTTGGGTAGTACAACGGTCACGGTTCCGACGACAATCACGCCGGATGGCTCGACATCACCAGTCGAAGTTAAGGGGGCGATTGCGAGTTCAGATGCGATTAATCTTGATTTGTTTGCTGGTGTAGCCAGTTCGACTGATGTCTTAGTTGATTTAACGACGGCGAAGGCAAATGCAAACGCACAGATTGATTCTTTGACTGCATTGACGGATGCCGAACGCACAGATTATAAGAGTCAGGTCGAGGCTGCAACAAGTACAGATGCGATTGATGGGATTGTCACGACTGCGCAATCGGCAAATGAGTTGGCACAAGCAAAGTTAGATGCTAATGGTGCGATTGATGCGCTAACTTATTTGTCTGATGATGAAAAGACGGCATACAAGCAACAAGTTGCGAGCGCAACGACAGTCGAAGACGCGAATAATGTGGTGACGGCCGCAACAACCCAAAATTTAGCAAACGCTAAGACGTGGGGAAATGGCGAAGTCGCCAGCCTAACTAATTTAGATGATGCTTCAAAGCAAGGATTCACAACGCAAATACAAGGCGCAACAACGCCTGAGCAAGTTGAACAAATCGTAGCGACTGCTAAAGCGGCAGATGCAACGGCGCTTACTGACGCACGAACAACGGCCACGACAGCAATTGATGGCATGGCTTATTTGTCGACCGCTGAAAAGGATGACTACAAAGCGAAAGTGGCGAGTGCAACTGACGTGGCTGGTGTGAATGGGGTTGTGTCTGATGCAACTAATCAAAATTTGGTAAATGCCCAAGCGTGGGCGAATGATGAAATCACCAAGTTGGTTAACCTGGATGCTGATGCCAAACAAGGTTACGCCGATCAGGTACCAACCGCTACAACTGTGACGCAAGTTGAACAGATTGTGGCTGATGCTAAAGCGGCAGATGCAGCCGTTGTGGAAGCTGAACGTACGAAGGCGAATGCTGCCATTGATGCGTTAGGTTATTTGTCGACGGATGAAGTGGCGGGGTACAAGCAAGATATTGAAAATGCCACGACTGTTGCCGACGTGAATGATGTGGTTACGCAAGCCACAGCGACAAATGTTGAAAATGCTAAAGACCAGGCGACAACAGCAATCAATGCATTACCTAACTTGGCATCAGAGGATCAGGCAACGTTCGTCGATAAATTGGCTGATGCCAAAACAGTGGCAGATGTTGAACAAATTGTCGCTGACGCAAATGCAGCTGATTTAGCGGTATTGGCGGATGCACAAGATGAAGCGAAAGCGACTGTCGATGCGTTGGCCTACTTATCATCAGACGAGAAAACGGACTTTGAGAATCAAATTGCCAATGCTAAAACGGTGACAGATGTCGCCACAATTGTTGCGCAAGCAAAGAATGCTGATGTGGCGGATGCACGGGTTTGGGCAACAAATGAAATCAGTGCTTTGAATAACTTAGATACTGATGCACAACAGTCGTTTATTTCTAAGTTGCCAGATGCTGAAACGGTAGCGGCGGTTGAACAAATCGTGGCGGATGCGAAGGTTGCTGACGAAAACGCATTGCAGGATGCTCAGGCTGAAGCAACGGCGACAATTAAAGAGCTGACGTATTTGTCAGATACGGAAAAGTCGACGGCGACACAAGCCATCGATGACACAACAACGATTGCTGATGTTGATAAGACAGTTGCGGATGCGACTGCCACGAATTTGGCGAACGCTAAGGAATCAGCAACGACTGAGATTAGCAAGCTAGCGAACTTGTCTGAAGCTGATCAAACAACATATACAGAACAAGTTAACCAGGCGACGGACGTGGCGACTGTTGAAAAAGCGGTCGCGGATGCAAAGGATGCGGCCGAGTTGGCATTAGCCGAAGCGCAAAAAGCAGCTGATACAACGATTGCTGATTTGACGTACTTATCAGCGGATGAGCTGACTGACTTCAAGCAACAAGTAACAAACGCAACGATGATTGCTGATGTGACACAGGTTGTCACTGAGGCGATCAACCAGAATTTAACCAACGCCAAGGAATCAGGTACAGATGAAATCAACGGTTTGGAGAATCTTGATGATAGTCAGCAACAAACGTTTGTGGAACAAGTAACGAATGCAGATGCGACGGACACGGTTGAGCAAATCGTTGCTGATGCCAAAGCGGCTAATGAATTAGCGGGACAAAAAGCTGATGCGCAAGCTGAGATCAATGCCATGACTTATTTGTCAGATGATGAGAAATCAACGTATAAGAATCAAGTTGCCGAAGCGACTGATGCAACTGGTGTGAACAATGTTGTTACCGAAGCGGATGCAACTAACTTGGCGAATGCTAAGGATTTAGCCACAGTCGAAATTAGCAATCTGGCTAATCTATCAGATTCCGAGCGGGCTGATTACGCTAATCAAGTTACGCAGGCGGATGATGTCGCAACGGTTGAACACATTCTCGCCGATGCACAAGCGACTGATTTGAAAAATGCGCAAGCGTCAGCTGAAACAGCCATTGATGCCATGGCTTATTTATCAGTGGCTGAAAAGTCTGAGGTTAAGCAAGCAATTACCGGTGCAAAAGACGTTGCAACAGTTGCGCAGACGGTCGCCGATGCCACGACTCAAAATTTGGCGAACGCTAAGGAATCGGCATCGACTGAAATTGCTGATTTGCAGAACTTAAGTGATGAACAGCAGCAAACGTTTGTTGATCAAGTTACAGATGCGACGACAACGGCTGCGGTTGAGCAAATTGTAGCTGATGCTAAAGCAGCTGCTGAATTGGCAGGACAGAAAGTTGATGCGCAAGCTGACGTTGATGATATGACCTACTTGTCTGATGATGAGAAGGTTGATTATAAGCAACAAATCACAGATGCGACCAATGCAACGGATGTTAATGCTGTTGTTGATGAAGCAACTGACACGAATTTGGCAAATGCTAAAGAAAGCGCGACGACTGAGATTGGCAACTTAGCCAATTTGTCTGAGGCCGACCAATCAACGTACACAGACCAAGCTAATCAGGCGACGGATGTGGCGACTGTTGAACAAGCGGTAACTGATGCGAAGAATGCTAATCAGGCGGCATTGGCGGAAGCGCAAAAAGACGCAGGCGCAACAATTGACGATATGACGTACTTGTCGACGGATGAAAAGGATGATGCTAAGCAACAAGTAGCTGAGGCTACGACGATTGCTGATGTTGAGAAGCTTGTGTCTGAAGCGACCGACCAAAATTTGGCTAATGCCAAGGATTGGGCAAATGGTGAAATTGCCGATCTGACTAATTTGGATGCAGATGTGAAGCAATCATTTGATGATCAAGTGTCATTGGCCGAGTCAACTAGTGCCGTTGAACAGATTGTTGCCGATGGCCAGGCGGCTGATAAGCTGGCGGACCAAAAGTCAGATGCACAGGCCGAAATTGATAACATGACCTATCTGACTGATGATGAGAAGTCAGCTTATAACCAACAAATCTCAGATGCGACTGATATTGCGGGGGTTAATGCCGTAGTTGATGACGCAACTGACCAAAATTTGGCCAATGCCAAAGAAGTAGCGACAACTGAAATTGGTAACCTAGCGAACTTGTCTGAAACTGACCAAACGACGTATATCGATCATGTCAATCAGGCGACGGATGTCGCGACAGTTGAACAAGCGGTCACTGATGCAAAGCAGGCGGCTGATTCAGTGTCGGCCGAAGCAAAAAAAGATGCAACAGCGACGATTGATAATCTGAGCTATTTGTCATCAGATGAGCAGACTGACTTTAAGCAACAGATTGCTAACACTGAGAATGTTGCTGATATCGCACCAATCGTCACTGAAGCGACGGACCAAAACTTGGTAAATGCTAAGACGGACGCATCGACTGAGATTGATGGGTTACAGCATTTGACTGATGATAAGAAGCAATTGTTTGTTGATCAAATTCCAAATGCGGGTACAGTGGCATCAGTTGATCAAATCGTTGCGGCTGCTAAATCGGCGGACGAGTTAGTGCAACAAAAAACAGAAGCTGAGGCGCAAATCGATGAAATGGCGTACTTGTCTGATGACGAAAAATCATCATACAAGGACCGGGTTACAACTGCGACGACTTCAGATGAGGTCACAACGATTATCGAGGAAGCCGAAGCGGCTAACTTGGCGAATGCAAAAGAGTGGGCCCATGCTGAAATCAGTGACCTGACCAATTTGTCAGCTAGTTTAGCAAGTTCGTTTAGCAGTGAAGCCAGTGGCTCAGATACCGTGGCCGAAGTAGAAGAAGTTGTGGATGAAGCAACGGCTGCCAATGAGCAACCTGAACCGGAACAAACGATGAAAGTGATTCGGTGCCAACGAGTGTTGCATCAACAACCACAGGATCGCAAAATGATGCAATAGTGGGTGTTGATGCTGCGAAGAACGTGACAACGAATGATGGGGCAACGAATAACGTAGTGGCAGCGCCGTTACCTTTGAGTAACGCTCAAGTGGCGACAGTTGGCACGGTAGCCGGTTTGACTGATACGCCTGTTTGGAACGGAGATGGTACGCAGAATAATGTCATCGCGCCAACCGGTGAGACAGCAACTGGTTCATTAACTACGGTGGGTGACCAGATGACTTCGTCTAATGGGGATGCGTCAGGTGCATCAAACCCATACGTCGCAACTGTGAGTTCAATAACCGCAACGACGGGGCAAGTCCAAACAATCGATGATCGCATTGTTTACAACGGCTCAAGCAAAGAACTAACAGATGGTCAAATCGAATCACAGGAAACGGATGAACAAACTGAAAAGGTTGCTGACGTACGACCATATCTTGTCGGTATTTTCGCATTCTGTGCGATGTTCTTAGCGTGGATTATGCGTCGAAAGGATAAGCGAGACCAATAGTGAGTGCCCTAACCCTAAATTTGCAAATCTGTTTGGTATAATTTGGCAAAACACGTGGGTTTAGGGGAGAAAAATACTATGAAACAATCAATCTGGACGCTGTTATGGCGTCGGTTTTGGCAATCGAAATGGACACTGAGCCGACTGTTCTTCTCGATTACGATTATAATTTCAGTTATCGTCGTACCGGTTTTGAAAGGTTTGTTGTACGTCGGTCAATGGCTTGATGAAGTGCCGTTTATGTCCCTCTCAAACGTGGGGCAAGTGCTGATGCAAAATCCAATTTTCACGGTTATTTTAGTCATCACGGTGCTGATTCTATTAACGGTGTTTATCGGTCAATTGGCTAGCTACACGATTGGCTTTTCGGCAGTACATGAGGGGCAACGTCCAACTGCAACGAGTGTCATGAAGACCGCATCGCATCGTTTACGTCAAGGTGGTGTTGGTGCGTGGGTATTGATTTTGTTTTACGGCATTGTCGTATTACCGTTCCCAATGCTGGCATTTCACTCGCAATTAACGGCGGATTTAATCATTCCACAATTTGTATGGCCGACTATCACTGGCACGCCGTGGATGTTAACGCTTATCTGGGTGCTTGGGTTAGCAGCATTATTCTTCGCGATTCGCTTTTTCTACGTATTGCCGGAAATTATGCTGGCGGAACATACAGCGGGGGTGGCAATCAAAAACAGTTGGCGTAAAACGAGTGGCGCGCAGGGTATTAAATTAGCACTGACGCTGTTGGCTGGGTCATTATTGGTCGGACTGTTAACGTTGATTGTCTTTGGATTAACGTGGAGCGCGCAGTACATTGTTGATTGGTTTGCGCCGTTCATGGTCAGTGCGCTAACAGCAGTTGTGACTTTCACATTTGCAACGCTGATTGATATTTTCTTTGGCATCATGAGTTTGCAGTTCATTATTGGGCTGATGGCCCGTGATTATCAGGTTGTGCAGCTCGTTGATTATGCTACTAAGCCACGCCGTACAAAGCGGGTCGTTGGGCTAATTTTGATGCTAGGTGCGTTGATCCAAGGTGCAGGTCCATCATTGTTCTTTGTTGTGAATACAGTTAGCCGACCATTGGTTACTTTGTCGCACCGTGGCGTAGATGACGGTAATGGGGTACAAAACACAATTCCAGCAATGATTGATACAGTTTCGCATGCTCGTCCGAACTTTGTGGAAATGGACATTCGTCAAACCAAGGATGGTAAATGGGTGGTGATGCACGATCCTAACTTGGCAACTTTAACCAAAGGCGCTTCGACTAAGTCGGTTTCTGATTTGACGTTAGATGAAGCAACTAAGTTGACGGTATATGAGAATGGTCATCAAGCAAAGATTCCAAGCTTTGCGGACTATGCCAAAGCAGCTGAACGTTGCAACGTAAAGTTGTTGGTTGAAATTAAGACGGAACGGACCAATGCGCCAGACTTAGCCGATTCATTTTTGGACCAATTTCAAACAACGATGGATAAAAATGGTTGGCAAATGCACAGTTTGAATTATTCAGTTGTACAACGCTTAAAAACACTGGATAAGAAGCTGCAGGTTGGGATGATTTTGCCGGGTGACTTTATTGGTACGCCAGTGACGAAGGCTGATTTCTACACGATGGAATACTCTTATTTGACGCAAAGCCAGGTCGATGACTTGAATGAGCGTGGTAAGGGAATCTATGCATGGACAGTGAACGACTCACAAGGCATGGTGGAAACTTATGCCAAGGGTGTCCAAGGTGAAATTACCGATGATGTTTCAGAGTTGAAGGCGGTTGTGCAAGAGACGCACCGCGCACACGTGATGCATCAAAAGTTAGGATTGTATATTGTTAACATTTTGGCAAATTAATAAGTGACTAAAAGTCGGGGATTTTGAATAAATGTCTCGGCTTTTTTATGTTAAATACGAACTTTGCGTAAACGAAAATGCTAAAGTTCGTGTTTTAACCGTTAGTCGGGCCGGTTTTGGTTGATTAAAACGATTAAAATACGAAATATACCCTTTACAACGTTGTAAGTTCGGGTTATGATATCTAAGTTGTTAAAAACGAAATAAATGTTCGTGTTTTATATCTATTAAGGGGATTTCATAATGAATCGTAAAGTTGTTTTGGGAATTGGTGCTGTTGTGTTGGTTGGTGCAGGGATTGGGGCATACATGCACTCTGGCTCAGTTGAAGCTAAGAATGAACACACGTCTGTTGCGTTGATCACGGATGCGGCTGGTATCGATGACAAGTCATTCCAACAATCAGCTTGGCAAGGTTTGACGAAGTGGGCGAAGGCTAATGACGTTAAGGAAGGTAAGGGTGGTTACACATACTTCCAAGCCAAGACGTCGGCTGACTTTGAGACAAACATCAACCAAGCTGTTTCAAATGGCTACAAGAACATCTATGGAATCGGGTTCCCAAAGACGCCATCAATTAATGCGGCGGCTAAGAAGTACCCAAAGAACAACTTTATGATTATCGATGACGTTGCAAAGACACGTAAGAATGTTGTCTCAGTAACGTTCCACTCAGAACAATCATCATACCTAGCCGGTGTTGCAGCCGCTGAAACGACGAAGACGAACAAGCTCGGTTTTGTTGGTGGCATGAAGTCTGCGGTTGTTGATACGTTTGAAGCTGGTTTTATTGCAGGTGCCAAGTCAGTTAACCCTGATATTCAAGTTGATGTGCAATACGTCGGTGATTTTGCTGACGCTGGTAAGGCCAAGACAATCGCGGCTTCAATGTACCAAAACGGTACGGACATCATTTACCAAGCTGCCGGTGGCGCTGGTACGGGTGTCTTTACTGAGGCAAAGGATTTGAACGAAAAGCAAACGAAGGCCGACAAGGTTTGGGTCATCGGTGTCGATATTGATCAATCAGCTGACGGTGAGTACAAGGCAACTGACGGCGCAGCAAACTTCACGTTGACGTCAGCAACGAAGGGTGTTGGCACGGTTGTAACTGACGTGACGAAGATGGCAGATGAAAACAAGTTCCCAGGTGGCAAGCACTTGGTTTACGGTTTGGATGATAAGGGTGTTGCGGTGACGCGCGGAAACATGTCAGATAAGGCATGGTCTGCAGTCGAAGCAGCTAAGAAGCAAATTCTTTCTGGTGACGTGAAGGTGCCGGTGAAGTAAAAAAATAGGCTCAAAGGCACACGGTACGGATGACTTTGAACCTCGCTTAGGCAGTTGATTTCACGGTGTTGAGGTCGGCTGCCTTTTGAGTATAGTCGATCGATGGTTTGATGATTGTTAATATCAAATATTTGAATTGAAATGTATTCTTTTTTAAGAGGAAAATTATTGATAGAGATATAATTTGTTATGTAATGAACATAGTAAGTTGCAAATTTTTATCTCTCAGCAAGACAATGTCGTGTGTAAGATCGGTAAGTGAACTGTGACATATACAAAATTACGTATTAAGCACAACATGTGGGGGATGATAATACATTGACCTAAGTGATTACAGGGCGTAAGAAATTTTGCCCTCTATTTTTATTTATTGCAAAGGAGCGTCTGCGCATGTTTGCCAGGTTTGAAAAATATAAGGCACTTATTTTATACGGGATTTTTGGAGTAACAACCACAATTATCAACGTTGTTTCGTACGCATTGCTGTTATTCGTTGGAATAAACGTGCAAATAGCGGTTGTTTTTTCATGGTTACTGGCTGTAATTGTTGCTTACTTAACTAATAGAGTCTGGGTATTTAATTCTGGAGCGGTTACCAAGTTGGAATTATTGCGCGAGTTCATTTCTTTTATGCTTGCTAGATTAGCGACGCTGGTTGTGGAGATGGTGATAATTTGGTTTGGGGTTCAACTCCTAAATCAGGACCCTATCGTCTGGAAGATTATTGATAATATCGTGGTCATTACTTTGAATTACATAATTAGCAAGCTGATTGTTTTTAAAATTAGGAAGATATAGGTCTGGGAATTCGGATAACTGGTTGTTGCTGAACGTTTTAGAACACAAAAGGACGGCAGAGATGCCGTCCTTTTGTGTTATTCGAATAATGATTTGTAATCGCCGTAACCTTGCTTGTCTAGCTCATCAACTGGCACAAAACGCATGGCTGCTGAGTTAATGCAGTAACGCAATCCGCCCTCTTGAATAGGACCGTCAGTAAACACGTGACCTAAGTGAGAGTTAGCATCTGTTGAGGTGACCTCAGTTCGGAACATACCGTGCGAGGTATCGAGATGGCGCTTAACGGCTTTTTTCTCGATTGGCTTAGTGAATGATGGCCAGCCACAGCCGGCGTCATATTTGTCAGTTGAACTGAACAATGGTTCGCCACTCACAACGTCAACGTAGATACCGTCATCAAACCAGGCATCGTACTTACCAGTGAACGGTGCTTCGGTCGCGGCCTCTTGCGTGACGGCGTATTCTTCTGGTGTGAGTCGTTGACGCAATGCTTCTTTATCATATTTTGTCATCGATAATATCCCCTCTTTCTGATGAATCTACCAGTAGTGTCTCATGATTACCATTGCATCGCAAACGCTGGTATCATTATTAATAAATAAGAAGAGTTTGGAATGGTGTTACATGTTACTAAATGAAATGTTTGACGATTATGGCGAACTAATCCTAACGCCAACTGATTTTGAGAGCCTTGAGACGTACCACGAGTTGGTCGATTTAATTACAGACAAGAACGCGGATGCTGCAACCGGGATACTAGCTGATATTCGCATGGTGAACATGTTTTCAACGCGCACAGTGGGGATGCTGTTTGAAGATGCAACCAAGCAATTTGATGTGACAATTAACCAAGTTGATGGCTTAATTATGATTACGCTTGGTACGTTGGTGGCACCGTTGGTTTCAGACCGTGACCTGAAGAATGGTCAAGAGTTGCCTTGGCGCATTGAAAACGATGATGTGCATATTGAAGTGACGCTGGATGATTTGATTGATCGTAAGATGAGCATCTACGCTTTCTTCTCAGAACTATCAGCGCCAATTACACGGCCAAAGCGTTTGTTGCCTAAGTTTGTCCGTTCGGTGGTTGATGAAGCGCCAATTTCATTCCAAGCACAACTGTTGGATATGAAGAACCTGCGTTTTGAGTTGATTGCACAATTGGCAGCGGGGATGCCTGAACAACCGGTTGAGCCAGTTCACGAAGAACGCGTAGATGAGCGTCCATTCAAGTTTGACGATTACAACCACTTGATCGATTTTTCATTCTTATTGAATGACGCGGGGCAATTGGTGGATATGTATCGCTTGGATGACGGATCTTTTGTGGCAGTTGTTCCAACGCAAGACGAAACGGCACGTGCGTTGGCGGTAGAGTACAGTGGCAAGATGATGCCGGTTTCGGTAGCGTATGTCATTGAACACGGACAAAAAATGAACTAAACACTATTCGGAATGCAAAGGGGGATGCACGATGAAAAGATGGGTCAGTATTATAGTCGGATTGGTCGCAATTTTTGCGGTTGTATTTACTTTGAACTATTCGTTAAAGCTAAAACGCAATCCAGACAAGTATGTCTATTCGAACACGCCAACCTTGTTTATTCACGGGTATGGTGGCACGCTAAATTCAACCAAAGACCTAGTTCGCGCAGCTGAAAAGTCTGGGGCGGCTAAGAAAATGCTGACAGCACGAGTGACCAAAGATGGTCACGTGAAGTTGTCAGGCCATTGGGATAAGAATCGTTTTAATCCAATGGTGCAAATTGTCTTTTCCGATAATCGTAATACGGATTATCAAACAGATGCCAAGTGGATCAAGAATGTCGTGGTTGCATTGCAACATAAGTATGGTATTAAGTCATTCAATGCCGTCGCACATTCGATGGGAAACTTGGGTTTGATGACTTATGAAATGACGTACGGTCAAGATAAGTCGTTGCCAAAGTTACGAAAGCAAGTCGCAATTGCTGGTCACTTCGATGGGATTGTTGGCCTTGATAAGCAGGTTTCAGATAACCATTTGGATGGTCTTGGTAAGCCTGAAAAAACGGTGTCGTACTATGACTGGTTGTTGGCCCGCCAAGATAATTATCCAAAGAACCAAGTTGATGTGTTGAACATTTACGGTGATTTGGATGATGGGACGCACTCGGACGGGCGGGTTTCAACAACGTCAGCTAAATCGTTGCAATACTTACTTGGTGACCGACCAAAGTCATACCAAGAACGCTTGATTAGTGGTCCTGAAGCACAACACAGTAAGCTACATGAGAACAATCAGCAAGTGAACCATGCAATGATTGATTTCTTGTGGGGTCGCACGAAGTAATTCAGTTCAGTTATAATGGAAAGCGACTAAAAAGGATAAACGAGAGAAAATATGAGTAATACAATCACTCCGGTAAAGCTGGGTGAGCAACGCGAAGGTGTTGTCATCGACGTGCTTTACACTGGATTGGGGGTCATCATGGTTGATGATTATCCAATTCATTTGGAAAACGCCTTCGAAGGCGAGAAAATTTTATTTGAGGTGACGCAGGTCAACCGTAAGTTCGGCCGTGCCAAGGTCGTTGAAATCCTTGAAGCGTCACCAGACCGTGTGGCATCTGGTAAGGATTATTTGCTTGAAGCTGGTATCGCACCATACGTCAATTTGGCTTATGATGCGCAATTGCGTTTGAAGCAACAACAGGTGCAAAAGTTATATAAGGAATACGGTATCGATGTCGACGTTGCACCAACTATCGGAATGGATAATCCAACCCACTACCGCAACAAGACGGTTGTGCCGGTGAAGTATGTTGATGGTAAGTTGACGACCGGTTTCATCAAGAAGCGTACGCCTGGTGACATTGTGCCATTGGACGATTACTTCGTGAACGATGAGAAAATCGACCAAATCATCGGCATTGTGCGTGACATTTTAGACGCCCACAAGGTATCGGTTTTTGATGACGATACGCAAGAAGGCGAAATGCGCTACATCATGGTGCGTCGTGGTTATTACAGTCACGAAGTCATGGTGGTGTTGGTAACGCAAACGCCAACGTTGACGGATGAAGACGCGATTGCTGCTGATATTGCTGAAGCCGTCGATGGCATCAAGAGTATCATTTTGAACCACAACCCACGTAGCTTGCACGTTTTGACATCAGGCGACAATCGCACGTTGTGGGGCGCCGACGCCATCCACGATAAGTTGTTGGATATCGATTTTGAAATTGGACCAAATTCGTTCTACCAAGTTAACCCACAAACGACGGAAGTGTTATACGACATGGCCGCAACGAAGGGTGAGTTGAAGGAATCTGATACGGTTATCGATGCTTATTCAGGTATCGGAACGATTGGTTTAACGGTTGCCGACCGTGTTGACAAGGTATTGGGTGTGGAAGTGATTGAGCGTGCCGTGATTGACGCGCAAAAGAACGTCGCTAACAACAACGTGAAGAACGCTGAATTCGTTACAGCTGATGCACCTGAACAAATGCAAAAGTGGAAAGATGGTGGCTTGAAGCCGGACGTTATCTTCGTTGACCCACCTCGTCGTGGTTTGACGGAAGATTTGTTGGATGCCGTTGCCGATATGAATCCAGACCGCTTTGTGTATGTGTCATGCAACCCAGAAACGATGGCACGCGATGCAAAGTACTTGATCGACAAGGGCTTCCGCATCAAGGGCGACATTCAACCGTTGGATCAATTTCCACAAACTGCTCACGTTGAAGCAGTGGCGGTTTTTGAGCCAATTAATAAGTAAACGGTAAAGCAGACTGGGAATGTTGGAGGTTTTAGACCTCCGACGTGACCAAGACGCACCTAATAAATCCCAGAACTGCTTGGATGCGGTTCTGGGATTTTTTAATGCGGCATTAAATCGACTTAAATGAAGATGAATAAATACATAATCAATGATGATGTATTTTTGTTATGGTGAGGGTAGGGAAATAATGGTTAGGAGAAGAAAGTAGTTTATGGGAAAAAAGCAAACTGCCTATGTTGCGGTCGCGTACGTGGTTATTGATTTTATAATTAATTACTACTTTCATGGTTTTTCACCTTGGGTTTATCCGATTTCACAGCTCCCTTGGGTGTATATCGGCTACAAGCTGGTTTTAAAAGATTAGCTACTTCCTGAGTTGCGTTGTTTTTAACACCGAAAGGAGAATTGGTAATCTATGAATAATAAAAAGAGAATGACTCAAATCGCTGTTTTAATTTTACTGCTCAGTGCATTCGTATTTTTATCGATAACTCAGAAAGGTCTACTACCTCTATGGTATCTATTCTTATTAATGAGTTGGTTGTTAGCGTTGAAGGTCATCAATAAACACTTTAACGACAAATAAAAGATTTCAAAATATAACGGCCACCTATCGATATACTACCGATGGGTGGCCGTTAAACAGTTAATATATATTTCATTAACGACGTTGAACTAACAAGGCGGTTTCGCCGGTTAGGACGTCTTCGTATTTTTGGACACCGTAAGAATCCGTTGGCAATTGTGCCACGTAAGCTTGGGCGTCGGCTAGGTTGGCTGGGTTGTCACTTAGCAACAACACCAAACCATTTGTCTTCAAGACCATCAACAATGTCTTAACCGTTGCCGTCAATGTCTCTGTATCCATGTTTTCATCAACTTGGAACAGGGCCGCAGCGATTGGCTTTGTTGGATCCAAATAGTTGGTAACGGCTGAGAAGTCCTTGCTGATGAGGTCAACGCGGTTGTGCAGACCACTCAAGAAAAGTGATGTCGCAACATCGTCGATTTCAGCCTTAACATCTGAAAAGGCCAAGACCTTACCAGTGTCGCCAACACGGCTAGCAAGGAAGCGCGTGATGTCACCGCGACGAATCGTGGCATCGATGGCTAAATCGCCGGGTACTAAATATTCATTCAGCGTGATTTGCGCTAGATTCTGAGTTGATCGCATGTTCGAAAACCTCTCGTGTTTGATATTTAAAAATGAGTTCCTTCGACATAATTAGGAAAAAGGCGCCAAGACCGAAGCCGGCAAGGATGTCTGACAAATAGTGGACACCTAGATAGACGCGGCTGAGGGGGATGGCGACGACTAGTGCGGCAAACAATGTCATGATCGCATAGCGCACTTGGTCGTGTTGCTTCAAGTAATAATGTACGAGAACAATCAATGAACCATATAATAGCACGGCATTGAGTGCATGACCCGATGGGAAGGAAAAACCACCTTGGCTGATGACGTGATAAATGTCAGGACGTGGGCGGTGGAAAACGTGCTTAAGTAGGGCCATGACGCCGAGTCCGAAGACGCCGACGTTCAAAACGATAAAGACGGCCACGTCAATTTTGCGAACCAGCAATGCCACAATGGCGGTCGCTGTCATCACAATTAACGTCCATTTTGGATTACCAGCACGCGTGATATTGCGGAAGAACCAAGACCGTTCTGGCGTGACTGGTTGCCGGATATGTTTGAAGCCAAACTGGTCAATCCAATCGATATAACCCAAATGGTGGGTATAGCCAATTGCTAATAAAATAAATAGGATTAACCCCGCAAAGGCAACCGCAAGCTGAAAATAATCAAACTTACGCATTTGAAACATATGGACACCCGCTTTCACTACTTTTTCATTAACTAAGTGTATCACAATTTGGATTAATTATTAGTCGTGTGAAACACCGGTATAAACCCGCTCATTTATTGAAAGAACGGCATTTTTTTGTTAAAGTTAGAACATTAAAGTGAGGTTATCAATCATGGCATATCAACACAAAGAAGTAGAAAAGAAGTGGCAACGCTTCTGGGAAGAGAATCAAACCTTTAAGACGTCATCAGACCACTCAAAGGAAAAGTTCTTTGCAATGGACATGTTCCCATTCCCATCAGGGCAAGGGCTACACGTTGGGCACCCAGAAGGGTACACGGCAACTGATATCGTTTCACGTATGAAGCGTATGCAAGGGTTCAATGTTTTGCACCCAATGGGATTCGACGCGTTCGGTTTGCCTACTGAAGAGTACGCAATCAAGACGGGTGAGGATCCACGTGTCGTGACGGCAAAGAACGTTAAGAACTTCCGCCGCCAAATGAAGACACTTGGTTTGTCATATGACTGGTCACGTGAGGTTAACACGACTGACCCTAAGTACTACAAGTGGACCCAATGGATCTTCGAGCAATTGTACAAGAAGGGCTTGGCATACGAAGATGAAATCATGGTTAACTGGGCCCCTGATTACAATGGTGGAACGGTTGTTGCCAACGAAGAAATCATCGACGGTAAGACGGAGCGTGGTGGCTTCCCAGTTTACCGTGTCCCAATGCGTCAATGGGCATTGAAGATTACGGCTTACGCTGACCGTTTGTTGGAAGATTTGGACGATGTTGATTGGCCAGATGCTATCAAGGAACAACAACGTAACTGGATTGGTCGCTCAATCGGTGCTTCTGTAAACTTCAAGGTGAAGGATTCAGATGCTGAAGTTGAAGTCTTCACGACGCGTGCTGATACGTTGTTCGGTGCCACTTACCTTGTTTTGTCACCAGAACACGCTTTGGTATCAGAAATTGTTTCTGACGACCAAAAGGAAGCTATCGAAGCCTTCAAGAAGTCAATTGCTTCAAAGTCAGATTTGGAGCGTACGGACTTGAACAAGGACAAGGCCGGTGTCTTCACTGGTGCATATGCTATCAACCCAATGAACGGCGAAGAATTGCCAATCTGGATTGGTGACTATGTTTTGGCTTCATACGGAACGGGTGCCATCATGGCCGTTCCTGCTCACGATACGCGTGACTACGAATTTGCTAAGAAGTACGATTTGCCAATGCGCCAAGTTTTGGCCGGTGGTGATATCGCTGAAGAAGCTTACACTGGCGACGGTGAGCACATCAACTCAGGCTTCTTGGATGGCATGGGTAAGCAAGAAGCTATCGAAAAGGCAATCGCTTGGTTGGAAGAGCAAGGTGTTGGTCACAAGCAAGTTAATTACCGCTTGCGTGACTGGATTTTCTCACGTCAACGTTACTGGGGTGAGCCAATTCCTGTCATCCACTGGGAAGACGGTGAAAAGACGCTTGTACCAGAAGACCAATTGCCATTGCGTTTGCCAGAAGTTGATAACATCATGCCTTCAGGTACTGGTGAGTCACCATTGGTTAACGTTGACGACTGGGTAAACGTTGTTGACGAAAACGGTCGCAAGGGTAAGCGCGAGACGAACACGATGCCACAATGGGCTGGTTCATCATGGTACTACTTGCGCTACATGGATCCACACAACGATAAGGAAATTGTTTCACCAGAGGCTGAGGCATACTGGAAGAACGTTGACTTGTACATTGGTGGTGCCGAGCACGCTGTGTTGCACTTGTTGTACGCACGTTTCTGGCACAAGGTTTTGTACGACTTGGGTGTTGTCCACACCAAGGAGCCATTCCAAAAGTTGGCTAACCAAGGGATGATCTTGGGTGAAAACCACGAGAAGATGTCTAAGTCTAAGGGTAACGTTGTTAACCCTGATGACGTGGTTGAAGAATACGGTGCCGACACATTGCGTTTGTACGAAATGTTCATGGGACCTTTGGAGCAATCAATCGCTTGGTCAGAAGACGGTTTGGCTGGTTCACGTCGTTGGTTGGATCGTGTATGGCGTTTGTTCATCGATGATGAAGACAAGCTACGCGACCACATCACGACGGTTAACGACCACAAGTTGGACAAGATCTACAACGAGACGGTTAAGAAGGTTACGGAAGACTACGAAGGTCTACGTTTCAACACGGCCATCTCACAAATGATGATTTTCATCAACGAAGCTTACAAGGCAGAAAACTTGCCTGTTGAATACGTTGAAGGATTCATCAAGTTGTTGAACCCAATTGCGCCTCACATGACGGAAGAATTGTGGAGCTTCTTGCACAAGGACGAATCAGTGACGTACCAACCATGGCCAACGTTTGACGAGGCTGCTTTGGTTGAAGACGAAATTGAAATCGTTTTGCAAGTTAATGGTAAGGTTCGCGGTCGTTTGACGATTCCTGCGGATGCTGACCGTGAGAAGATGACTGAGTTGGCAATCGCTGACGAGGCCGTTCAAAAGCAACTGGATGGTGGACAACCAAAGAGGGTTATCGCTGTGCCAGGTAAGTTGGTGAACGTTGTTTTGTAATCTGCATGTCAGGTTTTAAGACATCTAGACCCACTTTTTAAACAATAGTGACTATACTGAAGAGGAACTCTCGCGTTTGTGGGGGTTCCTCTTTTAGTATGCAAAGCAAGGGGGTGCAGGGCATGGCAAAGAGAATTTTGATGGCTGTTGAGAACCTGGGAATGGGTGGCATGAAGCGAGCTGCAACTGTTGTTGGTAACGCCATGACTGAATTCGCCACGGTTGCTTTTTACCAGATGGCTGATGTGCCGTCATACTACGAGTTGAAAGGGCGCTTAATTCCAGCGCCTCATCCGGTCATGCCAGCGAATGGCCCTGACCCATTGCAGACGTATCAGCAACAAATGACAGATTTGGCTGATATTTTGATAGAAGAGAAAATTGATGTCGTGATCTTAAATGCAGGTATCTTAACGAGTTTTATTCCATACCTGAAGTCACGACTCCCTGAATTAAAAACGATTGCTTGGATGCATAATAATATCGATACCTACTTTAATCAGTATTACCGTGACATGCGGGCTGAATTTGTAGCGGGCGTCAAAGCGGCCGATGTGGTGGTTGCGTTAACTGAAACGGATTTAGAAGGGTTCCAAACCGTGACTAACCGCGCGATTAAAATTTGGAATCCACTGACGATGCCGGTGAGCGGACGAGCTGACCTAACTAAGCATACGATTGCGTTCACGGGTCGCATTGCCATTCAGCATAAAGGAATTGATATTATGCTGAACTTGGCCAAGAAACTACCGGATGACTGGCAGATTGCGATTGCGGGTGAAGGTTTGCCGGAAGACATGGCGTCGTTTGAACGCTTAATTAAAGCCAATGAAGTCGCGGATAAAATTATTTATCGCGGTGGCTTGCATGATGAAGCGTTGGCGGAGCATTATCGCCAGGCATCTATTTTCCTTGCCACATCACGTTGGGAAGGCTTGCCCTTGGTATTAGTTGAGGCGATGAGTTTTGGCTTGCCGATTCTGTCGACGGACAATACCGGCGCGGTTGAAATTTTGGAGGGTGGTATCTACGGAGAGTTGGCTGCTAAAAACGCTGATGCCCTGTGGTACCGTCTTGAACCGATGTTGCAAAGCTATGAAATGCGTTGCTTATTGGCCACGAAGTCATTAGAACGCGCCAAAGATTTTGAATTGTCAGCTATTCTGGCAAAGTGGCGAGACATTGTCGCCTAAATGAAATACCCGTTGGATGGGTTGATATTACATATCAACTACAAACAACGGGTTTTCTTGTGTATAATAGTTACTTGGAATACTTTGGCGCTATAGTTCAACAGGATAGAACAAGGACCTCCTAAGTCTTAGATCACAGTTCGAGTCTGTGTAGCGTCATTTTTTTTATGAAAGAAAGGGGAACGGTCAACATGGCTGATGAAAAATCACCCCAGTATGAAGAGTCGCCATTCCGACGTGATATAACGTTTGAAGAATTGGCTGCTCTCCTTAATGGGGCCACGATTGATGACATCTTTGAAGCACGTGATGAAGAAAAGGTAACATCAGAAGCGACAACGACACCTACGCAGTCGCACTCAGTGGCAGAAGTGGTAACGCGACCTGAAGGCGTATCAACGATTAAGGTACACCAAGTTGCAGATACATTTGTTCGTGAGGATACGCCTAAGTCGGTCGCAAGTGAAGCGATTGATGAGGCGGCAGCTGACGTGCAATTGCCAGCAAGTTCTGAATTGCCAAGTCAATTCGATGAACCAGCTAGTGAAATTGACGTTGCGCCAGTTGCTAGCCAAACTAGCGAGACGGCGACGGTATCTGAGCCAAGTGTTCTGCCAGAAGCTTTCGCAGAAGAAGACGATACATTGGCCGAGACGCCGATTATGGTGGCCGATGAACTAACGACCGTTCCAGAAATTGAAACTGATTTAGTTGATGATAGTAACGCTGAATCACGTATGTTGCGTGGATCAGCCTGGATGACAATCGGTAGTTTGGCATCACGTGTGCTAGGGGCCTTATATGTTATTCCATGGGTGGCCATGATTGGAAATGTATATTTCAATTCTGCCAACTCATTGTATGCACAAGGTTACCAAATTTATAGTGTGGCCTTGTTGATTGCGACGGCTGGGTTGCCAAACGTCTTGGCACGTTTGGTTGCGGAGTATGGCGTTTCACGTCACTATGATGCCGTTCGTCGCATCTTCCGCCAAGCCTTACAATTTGGTGGTGTGCTAGGAATCGCGGCTGGTGCGATCTTGTACTTGCTAGCCGGGGTCCTCTCGCAAGGAGATCCGAACGTGGTGCCAGTTATCCGTTCGCTATCAGCTGCATTAGTTTTGATTCCAACGCTATCAATGTTGCGTGGATACGTGCAAGGATTCGAGTTCATGGGACTGTCAGCTTTGTCTCAGTTCGTTGAACAATTGATTCGTGTGGCCTACATGTTGGGTATGACGTACTGGATTATGGTTGGTCATCACGGGACATGGGTCGATGCCACGGTTGAATCAACGTTGGCTGCCTTCTGGGGTGCGCTAGCTGGAATCATCGTCTTGGTATTTGGTATCTGGAAGCGTCGAAAGTTCTTTGCTGAAAAGATGGCGATGAATATTCCGGCGCCAGATTTCAACCCACGCGAAATCATGATTCGTATGGCACGCCAGTCATTGCCAGTTATCTTTGCTGGTTCTGCAATTGCGATTGTGCAAGTGATTGACCAATATACGTTCTTCCACATCATGAAGGCGTTCACGTCAGCTACGCACGATGCGATGCAAGCGATGTTTGCCCAATTTGCCTTTAACTCAAACAAGTTGGTCATGTTGGTTGTGTCACTTGCCGTTGGTATGGCGGAAACGGCCTTGCCAATGTTGGCACGCGCTAAAGAGATTGGGGACCGCGAGAACATTGGTGATCAAATTCAATTCGCCTTTAAGTTGCTAGCATTTGTGATGGTACCAGCCTCATTGGGGATGGCCGCTGTGGCACATCCGCTATACATTCTGTTCTACAACACGAATGATGCAACAAACGGAACGTTGATTTTGCAATTTGCCAGCTTCACAGCTATCGCCTTGGGCTTGTACATGGTTGTCTTGGCCATTTACCAAGGTTTGAATGAGTTGTCATTCACGGTGAAGGTGCTAGGCTTGATTTTGATTTTGAAGTTGGTCTTGCAGGTGCCTTTGACGATTTGGTTGCAAGGTGCTGGACCTTTGATGGCGACGGTACTAGCCTTTGCGGTTGGATTGATTATTTCAATTCGACGCCTCAGCGTGCTATACGCTATTGATTGGGCGCCATTCAATTTCTCATTGATGGTTATCTTGTTCTGGGGCTTGGTCATGTACGCTGTGGTAGCGATCTTGACGAACACGTTGACGCTATTCGTGCCTGATACAAAGATGGCACAATTGGTTGTTACGATTGTCGTTGGTCTAGTTGGTGCTGGTATCTACGGTGTCGCAATGCTTAAGACACACGTTGGTGAAAGTGTTCTTGGTCAACGCGCAGCAACTATCGCACACAAATTACATTTGAAGTAAACGAAATTAGCCGATTGCATTCAGTTGCAATCGGCTTTTTTGCACCGGTTTTTACCTGGTTTATCCACAGTTGGGTGTGTAAAAGTCTGTATGTTTGTGGATAAGTATCGATTTCTTGTGGGAAGGTTGTCTGGTTTTCAACAGGTTATACACAGGAAAAAACAAAAAAGCAGAACCTGAAAAGGTTCTGCTGTGGATGACTATTTGCGGAAAAATCCCGAACGCCAAAGGACAATCGTCGTGATAATCATCAGAATGAAAGTGATGATAAGGGTCACAATCCAGCCCATGTGGGTGTGCATAAAGGGGAGGTCGACGTTTTGACCGAAGAACCCCGACACGATGTTAGGCACCGTTAGGACGATTGATGACACCGTCAAAAGTTTCATCGTCCAGTTTAGGTTTGAATTGGCTAGGTTAACAAAGGCATCTGAAACACGGTTGGTAACCAGTTGTGACAACTCACCGGTGTCGATGGCTTGTTGCAACTCGACCGTGACGTCATCAATACGTTCTGATTGGTGATCAGTTAGTTGGATGTTGTGGCGCGCCTTGTAGCTGCGTAGCAAGTCGCGGTCAGTGTGCAAAGAATTCAATAGGTAGATCAAATCCGTCTGTAAATCCATCAATTGATCAATCGTCTTTTGCGTTTGCTTCGTCTTGCGAATTTCACTTTGAATTGGTGTGCGACGGCGATTGATTTCAAGAATTGCCGACATAAACTTTGAAGAAAGTAGCTCCGTACCATTCAAAATGACATCCAGCGGCGTGGCATGGTCAGGCAAGGGGCGACGACTAACTTCAGTGCCGCTCAAGTAGCTGTCCACGTAATCCGTTTCCTCGCGAGTGAAGGTGTAGAGACGTTGTTGGTCATTACTAAAGAGCATGCCAACAGGTTCAGTTGTGGCACGAGGTGATGTTGGTGTGACGACGTCAAAAATCATCAACGTCAAATCAGCTTCTTCGTCATACTCCATACGGGCACTTTCGTATGGGTCGACGGCATAACTTAGGAGTTCGTTGGGGATGAGCTGGTCTTTGGTCAACCATTCTCGTTCCTCAGGAGTCATATCATGTACTTGGAACCAGACGAAATCTGGGAAAGTTGTTTTTTGTGTAATCATAGTAACCTTAGTATACGGCGCAGACTTGGTGTTCACAACTTATACGCGATGAAAAATTGACGGATTTGGGATAAAAGTTTGACGCACTTTGTTTTTATCGGTATACTAGTAAAGTTATCGATAACATAAATGGAGGAAATGATCATGGCTGTTCAATCACCATACAACTCATGGGCTCGTAAGCGACCAACATCACACGATTCTGCAAAGAAGGCTCGTGTGGCTGAAGTTGTTAACATCCAACAATGGGCCAAGGGTAAGGCTGAATTGGAGTCAAAGTAATTTGACTTTATCAGTAGCTTACTGAAAAACCGCGTGAAACGTAGATATACGTTCACGCGGTTTTTATTTTGCATTTTCCGTGTGTATCTTGATGTCAAGATAACTTTGACACGATAAAGGTGTAATTCCTTTTTAAAAATTTCATTGATAGTCATTTTTTGTTTGTTATGGTTGTCCTATAAAATGAAAGGAGACCTAGATTAATGGGCAAGGAAAAAGTTAAGAAGCCTTTTTATAAGAAGGTTTGGTTCTGGGCAGTAGTAGTAGTAGTTATTTTAGTTGGTGCTATTGGGGGATCAGGTAGTGATGATTCCTCAAAGGACTCAAAGTCGTCTTCAAGTGAAGTTAGTAAGGTAGAGTCGACTAAGTCATCTTCATCTGAAGCTAAGTCATCCTCAAAGGCTTCATCAGAGAAGCAATCATACGGAATTGGACAAGATGTTGCTGTGGGTAAGTTGACTTACAAGGTCAACTCAGTAACGACTAACACAAATGTTGGTGGCGAATACGGAATTAATGCTAAGGGTGTGTTCATGATTGTTAATATTTCAATCATAAACAACGACAATAAGGCCGCAAGCATTTCTGATAGTTCATTGAAGATTAAGTCAAATGGTGCCGAGTATAAAGCGGATAGTTCAGCTGGTATTTACGCTAATGATGCTGGAAATTCAGCTTCATTTAGCGATTTGAACCCTGGAACAACGCAAACGACAAACATTGTATTTGACGTACCACAAACTGTTGTGGACGATCCAAATGCAAAGTTTGAAGCTGCGTCATTGTTTGGTTTGAAGTCAGAATTGATTAATTTGAAGTAATCTAAAAAGGATTAGTTTTTCAACGTTGAAGGGGAAAACTAATCCTTTTTATTGTGGCGGATGATTATCTCAAACAAATTAGAATATCTCGGCCACTCCGGCCGTAAGGACGGATACACACCACAAACTAACATACACAAAACAAAAGCTCCCCAAACAAAATTGTTTGGGGAGTTCCTTTTTTAATATTACAAGGCATCCAAGCCCTTTGACATGTCGGCAATCAAATCGTCGATATCTTCAATACCTACTGAGATACGAACCAACTCATCCTTGATGCCGTTAGCAATACGAATCTCGCGTGGGATAGAAGCGTGGGTCATCACTGCTGGCACTTCAATCAATGATTCAACACCACCAAGTGACTCAGCCAACAAGAAGACATCCAAGTTCTCAACAAACTTCTTAACGTCCAAACCAGGTTGTAGCTCGATTGACATCATGCCTCCGAAACCACGCATTTGCTTCTTAGCAATCTCGTGATCAGGCGTACCTGGCAAACCAGGGAAGTAAACCTTAGCAACCTTTGGGTGGTTGTTCAAGAACTCAGCCAATGCCATCGCGTTTTCGTTGTGGCGTTGCACACGCAAAGCCAATGTCTTAATTGAACGTTGGACCATGTATGAATCTTGTGGTGACAAAACAGCACCAATAGACATTTGGATGAACTTAATACGCTCAGCCAACTTAGCGTCCTTCACAACGACGAACCCTGACAATAGGTCAGCGTGACCGCCCAAGTACTTCGTTCCTGAGTGAACAACCACGTCAGCGCCCAAGTCCAATGGGTTTTGGTTGTATGGTGAAGCAAACGTGTTATCAACAACGGCGATTGCGCCACCTTCGTGGGCAATCTTTGATGCTTCAGCAATATCCGTTACGTGCATCAATGGGTTAGAAGGTGATTCCAAGTAAACCATCTTTGTTTCTGGCGTCATTGCGGCCTTCAAAGCATCGCTATCAGCCGTATCGACCGCCGTAAACTTAATGCCCAGTTCAGCCATGATGCGGTTAACCAAGCGGAAAGTTCCACCGTAAACGTCGTTGGCCATCACGATGTGGTCGCCGGCCTTCAACAAGCTCATTGTTGCGTGGATAGCAGCCATTCCTGATGAAAAGGCAAATCCATCCGTTCCGTTTTCAATGTCAGCCATAACTGACTCCAAAGCGAAGCGGGTAGGGTTCTCACCACGCGTGTACTCGTACTTAGCGCCACCACCTAGCTCCTTTTGGTGATAGGTTGATGTTTGGTAAATGGGCGTGGTAACAGCACCAGTAACTGGATCCCCTTGTGTACCACCGTGAATAACCTTCGTTTCAAACTTCATGTTTGTGTCCCCTTCTTTGCTTGAAAATGTTAACAATGAAATGAATAGACTTATTGTAAGTACATGGTGATATTTCCGCAAGAAAAAGAGGTGTAAAAATTTAATAGTTGTACATAATGCTATAATGGTGTCACTAATAATAAGAAAGAGTTAATGACAATGAGTTATAAATTCCTCGAGCCATTCAAGTTGGCGAATGGTGTTGAAATAAAGAATCGCGTTGTATTCCCACCAACGACTTTGCGTTCATCTTTTGCAACGGGTGTTGTGACTGATGATGAGGTGAACTACTACAAAATGCGGGCTGGTGGTCCTGGTTTGGTCATCGTTGAAATGGCATATGTTTCAATGGCCGGTAAGACATACGTTGGTCAAATCGGTATTGATTCCGATGAAAAGATTTCAGGGTTGAAGAAGATTGCAGACGTGATTAAGAATCGTGGCTCAGTGCCGGTTCTACAATTGTCATTTGGTGGTCGTATCGCACAAACGGCAGCAGTATTGCACGATGATGTCGTCGGCCCTTCTGATGTACCGGGTCACCAACCAGGTATGGCGACACCACGTCCGATGACCGATGAGGAAATCCGTCAAAGTATTACCGACTTCGGTGAAGCAACCCGTCGTGCAATTGCAGCTGGTTTTGCTGGTGTTGAACTACACGGTGCCAACATGTATGCGATGCAACAATTCTTCTCAGAGCACGCCAACCAACGAACTGATGAATGGGGTGGTGATTTGAACGACCGCATGCGTTATGGATTGGCGGTTTTGGATGCCGTCGTCGCAGCGCGTGATGAGTATGCGGATGACCGATTCATTATTGGTTACCGTCAATCACCTGAAGAGCCAACGACGCCTGGGATTCGCTTCACGGATTCATTGGCAATGGCCCAAGAAATTATCAAGCGTCCAATTTCATACTTCCACATCTCATTAAAGGATGCATTCCAAACGCCATTTATGAACAAGGAAGATAAGGAACCACTTTATGCCAAGTACAAGGCGATTTTGGGTGACATTCCGTTGATTGTCGCCGGTTTGTTGCGTACACCGGAACAAGTTGAAGCGCTTGTGCAAGCAGGCGTTGATGGCGCTGCGATTGCGCGTGAACTGATTGTTGACCCAAACTGGGTGCAAAAAGTCATGAATAATGATGAAAAGGGATTCGCTATGCTATCTCAACGAGTGATTTTGAGATGCTTGGTATCCCTGAGCCGCTCCGTTTCTGGTTGTTGACGCGCTTTAAGAAGGGGCTCGTTGTCTCAACTGATGAGCAATTTGATCCAGAAGTACCGTGGGCATACTACCGAGGTTAATCATGGCAGATAAATATCCAACAGCAGAATTGATTGGCGTTGTGATGACGCAAAGTAATAGTGGTGCTTACGAGCCAAAGGAAAATCCGCTAACAGCAGCCGATTTTCACAGCTGGCGTATTGGTAAGCACACGAAGGGGAAGCTAGGTAAGCCTGGCCAACTCTTTTTGACGGAAAATAATTTGACGGTCATGCTAGTTGAAACGAAGAAGCTGGCCTTTAAAGATCGTCACGACATTACGCCGATGGGGCGCTTTATGACGACTTCGGCGAGCGATGACGTGGTCGCTGCCGTTTTGGCACAATATAAATAAGAAAATTAACCCATGCATCTGCGTGGGTTTTTCTTTGCAAAAATTAGTGATACAGCCTTTTGTCATAGGATTATCTGACATTTGTATATGTCGTAAACAAATTCACATTTAATTCACAGACACTTTTTGTTTTGACATTAAAATAAAGAAGACTAGACTTATAGTCAATCGAGGGATTAAGGACACACTTTGGAGGATAATAAAACATGGCAACTGCAGATTTTGGTGTTGTTGGTTTGGCCGTAATGGGTCGTAACTTGGCCTTGAACGTGGAATCACGTGGCTACACGGTTGCGGTATACAACCGTTCAAGCGCTCGTACTGAAGATTTGGTACAAACGCACTCAGATAAGAAGTTTGTACCTGGTTACACTGTCGAGGAATTCGTGAAGTCAATTAAGGCCCCACGTCGTATTTTGTTGATGGTCAAGGCCGGTGCAGGAACTGACGCTGTTATTGAAGAATTGCTACCATTCTTGGAGAAGGGTGACATTTTGATTGACGGTGGAAACACGTTCTTTGAGGACACAATGCGCCGTTCAGAGAAGCTTGCTGAATCAGGCATCAACTTCATCGGAATGGGTGTATCAGGTGGTGAGTTGGGAGCCTTGCAAGGCCCTTCAATGATGCCTGGTGGACAACGCGAAGCTTATGATTTGGTTGAGCCAATCTTGAAGGAAATTGCTGCTAAGGCACCTGAAGATGGTAAGCCAACGGTTGCCTACATCGGACCTAATGGTGCTGGTCACTACGTTAAGATGGTGCACAACGGTATCGAGTACGGTGATATGCAATTGATCGCTGAGTCATACGACTTGTTGAAGCGCTTGTTGAAGTTGGACAAGGACGCTTTGGCAGGAACGTTTGCTGAGTGGAACAAGGGTGAGTTGGACTCATACTTGATCGAAATCACGGCTGATATTTTGACGCGTGATGACGATTTGGGTTCAGGTAAGCCAATGGTAGATATGATTTTGGATCGTGCCGGAAACAAGGGAACTGGAAAGTGGTCATCACAATCAGCTCTTGAAGTTGGTGCCCCACAATCATTGATTACGGAATCAGTTTACGCACGTTACATTTCAGCAATGAAGGAAGACCGTGTGGCTGCTTCTAAGGTTTTGGCTGGTCCAGAATTCAGCTTCGAAGGTGATGTCGACGCAACTGTTGAAGACATCCGTGAGGCTTTGTACTTTGGTAAGATCATGTCATACGCACAAGGTTTCGACCAATTGCGCATGGCTTCAGATCACTACGATTGGGACTTGCAATACGGTGAGTTGGCACAATTGTGGCGTGCTGGTGCGATTATTCGTGCCCGCTTCTTGCAACGTATTACGGATGCTTACAACAACGAAGCAGGTTTGCACAACTTGTTGTTGGATCCATACTTCAAGGATATCGCTGAGAAGTACCAAGCAGCTGCTCGTCGCGTAATCGCTTTGGCAACGGCTGCTGGTGTACCAGTGCCATCATTGTCAGCTGCGGTTGCATACTTCGATTTATACCGTTCAGAAGTTTTGCCTGCAAACTTGATCCAAGCACAACGTGACTACTTCGGTGCTCACACTTACGAGCGTACGGACAAGCCAGCTGGTGAAATGTACCACTACTCATGGTACGAAGAAGCTTAATAAGTAACTAATAGAAATGGTGAATCCGATTGGGTTCACCATTTTTTTGTGCCATTCACATTTAAATAAAAGTATGGTTGTTTCTAGGTAACAGAATAAGCCCGAAAGACGGTAAATATCAGCGCTATAATCTTGGCAAGAACAAGTGTCTGATTAATTTTTGGGGTAATAACTATGGCAAAGAAACGCTATACGATTGGATTAGATATTGGAACGAGCTCCGTTGGGTGGGCTGTGATTGATGAGCAGTTTAAGCTGGCATCTGGCAAGAAGCGTATTAATGATAATGGCGTTAGTAAGCGTTCACGAACGAACCTTTGGGGTGTTCGGCTGTTTTCAGAGGCAAATACGGCGGCAGAACGACGCATGAAACGTGGTATGCGTCGCCGAATTGCGCGACGTAAGGAACGCTTGAATTATCTCCGTGGCTTATTTGAGTCGGAAATTCTGAAGTTTGATGACAGTTTCTTTATTCGCATGGATGAGAGCTTCTTGAAGCAATCTGACAAGGGGGCGGATTCGTTTAACTACCGAGATGGGGATGGTAAGTTGCAAACGCGAACTGTTCAAAATCTGGCGGAAGTGAAATATCCATTGTTTAACGGCAAGTTAGGTGAGGGTGAAACGTATGCAGATGATGCTGCCTACTATGACGAGTATCCAACAATTTATCACTTGCGGAAGCGCTTGATTGAGAATCCTGCACAGGCGGATTTGCGTCTAGTTTATTTGGCAATGCATCATATGCTTAAGTATCGTGGGCATTTTGTTAATCAAGGCCAGCATTTTGATCTTGAAAATATTAATGTGGCACAAAATTTGGCGGATGCCTTGGATCTGTTTGACGAAAGTACCGCGTTCACATTTTATCTTTCGGGCACTGATCAACAAGCGGCAAATGCGATTTTAAAGAATAAGGATTGGTCTGCGTCAAAGAAAGCATACGAGTTGAACCAGCTCTATGTTGTTAATGAGGCGATTGTCCACCAAGAAGAGAATGTTGATACTGGTTTTGCGGGCCAATACGACTCGCTAAATACGGAGAAGCAAAAGCAACAATGGTTGGCAGAAAAGCAGAAGCAAATTAAGAGTTTTTTCACGGGTATCGTGGGGAATACGATGTCGATGAAGGATATCTTTGCAAATCCTGAGTATGACAAGAAGGTGCAGGAAGATTTTCCGGAAAAGATTAAGTACGGTAATGAAAACTTTGAAGATCAGTTAGCTGAGTTGGAAGTTTATCTGACGGATGCGGAAATTGCGGTGATTTAGGCGGGTAAGCGTGTTTATGAAGCATTGGTTTTGTCAGGGATTTTGACGAAGCCGACATTGGCTGCATCGATGGTTGAGAAATACGACAAGCATCAGAAGCAACTACGCAACTTAAAGCGCTTTGCAAGGTCAGTCTCTGATGATTTTTATAATGAATTGTTCAGAACCTATAACGACGAAAAAGGCACGGAGAAAGCCGGTGTCTACACGAAGTACATTGAAGGCGATATTGAAAAGAATCCCGTTAAGACAACATCTCGTGATGCTTTCTATGACGAGTTGCGTAAAGCATTTGAAAAACAATTTGTCGGTTTGAAGTTTCCGACTGGCGATAAGGAAATTGATTTTAGTCAGACGGTAATTTCTGATAAGCAAGCTGCGTTTATCGCGGATATGTATCATGAAATTAAGCTTGAAAACTATCTGCCAAAGCAACGACAATCTGATAATGGTGCTATTCCATATCAAGTTCATGAATATGAATTGCTTAAAGTAATCGAAAATCAAAAGACATACTATCCGTTTTTGGGCGAGCAAACACAAGTCGAATATGAAAACGAAGCCGGTGATTTCAAGACGCAAACGGAGTATAAAATCCAGGCGTTATTCAAGTTTAGGATTCCATATTATGTTGGGACGCTGGCAATGCAACCAGGGTGGCAAGTTCAAGATGGCACGCTGGTTAAAAAGGACAGCTTTGCGAAAAATGCTTGGGTAGCACGAACATCTGATGAGAAGATAACCCCTTGGAATTTCAGTAAGGTTGTTGATAAGGAACAATCAGCCGTTAATTTCATTGAGCGTATGACGAATTACGATACCTACTTGCCAAATGAGAAGGTGTTGCCAAAGAATTCATTGTTGTACCAAGAGTTTGCAATTTACAATGAGTTGATTTCAAGTGGTTACTATGAGAATGGCAAGCGCCACTATTTTTCAGCAACTGAGCGTAAGGATATTGTTGAAGACCTATTTAAGACAAATCGCAAAGTGACCGCCAAGAAGATGGTGGAGTATCTACGAAACAAACAACTAATCGATGTGAGTGTTAAGCAGCTGTTTGGTATTGATACTTACGTGTCTGCGCCTAGTTATAATGCGTCATATGGAACATATTTGGATTTGATAAAGGCTGGGTTGGCTGATAAAGAGATTAAACTACATCCTGACCGTATCGGTGCCATTGTTAAGTGGCAGACGATTTTCGAAGACAAGAAGATTCTTAAGAAGACAATTCGGGCGGCAAATGAGACACGTTGGGAAAATTGGTTAACCAAGGATCAAATCACAGCGTTGTCTAAGAAGCATTACACGGGTTGGGGTCGTCTATCACGCAAGATGTTGGAGGGTATTAAAACATCTGAAGGTATGACTGTTATTGATAGTTTGAAAGATGGCGAATACAAAAACTTCATGCGCTTGTTGGAAGATTCTGCTGTTGCCCAGCAAATTGCTGAGGCACAGACGGGTAATTTGAAGCCAGATACGTTGTCATACGAAATGGTCGAACAATTGGGTGGATCACCAGCTATCAAAAAGGGTATCTGGCAAAGTTTGCGAGTTATCAAGGAACTTGAACATTTCTTGGGACGCGATGCAATTGGCAAAATCGTGATTGAAATGAGTCGTGATGACCAGACAAGTCGTCGTACCAAGACGCGCAAACGACAAATAGAAGAGTTTTATGCCAAGTTCCGCGAAACAACAGGCGATGAAATCGAACATGAGTTGCATATGGCATTAGAAAATGCGTCCGAAAAATCATTGGATGATGAGAAGGTGTTCTTGTACTTCTTGCAGAACGGTAAGTCGATGTACAGTGATAAATCGTTGGATTTGTCACGATTGTCGGAGTATCAGGTTGACCACATTGTGCCGCAAACGTATGTTAAGGACGATTCGATTGATAACAAGGTACTTGTTACGGTGCGTGATAATCAAAATAAGGGTGGCGATACGCCGAGTCAGCGTGTCATCAATCATATGATTGGGTACTGGGAGCAGCTTGCCAAAAATGGTCAGGTTTCAATGCGCAAGATGGCTAATCTGCGAAAAGGCGAAATTGGGGATAAGCAACGCGTTGGATTTGTTAATCGCCAGCTGGTTGAAAATCGTCAAATCACAAAGAATGTGGCCAATTTGCTGACGAACTATTTCGAAGGGACGGATACACTGATTCTCACACCAAAGGCAGGGCTAACAACGCAACTTCGGAGCGGAAAGGTTTACTTGATTAATCCGGAGTATGATTTTGCGATTGCCGAGGAGCTCGGACGTGATTACAAGGTTCAGAAGTTTATCGAGAAGCAAATCCATGCGCCGTTTGTAAAGAACCGTGAGTTAAATGACTATCATCACGCACACGATGCGTACTTGAATGCGTTTGTTGGACAGTATCTATATATGATGTATTCTGATTTGAAAAAATCGCTGGTATACGGACAGTACACAAGCAAAAAAGAGGAGGGTGTTGCGAAGTGGGCAACTCAACGAAGGGAAAAGTCTTTGCAGTTACTTTCAGACATGGTGAATGATGAATGGCAACTAGAGGATAAAGAGACGGGCGAATTTACGGTATTGAAGCGTGATGAGACGTTTGATTTGATGGCTAAGACTTTGACGTATCGGAATATTAATATCGTGAAGAAGACAGAGCTTCTGACGGGTGAGTTTGGGGATGAAACTGTTTATAAAGCTACAGAATCCGCGCAAAAATACAGAAATATGAAGGAAGATTATCCTGCTGAGAAGTATGGTGGCAGAAAGTCACCGAATTCTGCTGCCACTGTTGTTGTGAAAGATAACAAAGGAAAAGTTTTGCCAATCAGCGTGACTGTTATGGAATACGATTCATATATTTCTGCGGATGATAAGTTGGCGTGGTTAAAGAGTAAGAATCCTTCAATTGAGTCGGTTTTGATTGAGAGCTTACCTAAGTACGCTAAATATGTGCTTCCAGGTGGTGGCGTTAGATTGTTAGCTAGCTATCAGGAGGCACAAAGTGGGTTAGAAATGCCGATGATAGACCTAGAGAAAACTAGTGATATCGAAAATAGATTAGTTATATATGATCAATTGAGTGAGTTTATAATTAACAATAAACTCGTTGCTGATAAAAGAATCCCTTTGCTAAAAGGGAAAATGCGGGACGCGTTTGCTGAGTTACACAATGCTGATGATTGGATGAAAGTGATTGATGAGTTGGGTAGAGTTACGAGGGGATCAAACCGAAACTTGAAAATGCTAAACCAAATTGGACTGGGAGCACTTGATCAACGTTTGCAGTCTCGAAACACCATCGTTAACGGTACGACTGTGATTTACGAATCGGTAACTGGTCTTTCTCAGACTCGGCGAAATATTGAGTGATTAAATTGTTACAGATAAATGAAATAGGGCGTGCGAATTTTAAAGTTCGCACGCCCTATTGATTTAGGCAAAATAAAAAGGCGATGTCGCCTTAACCGAAGTTTGAATACGCATATAGCTTATTTTAACTCGCCGTGTTGAATAGAATGCTTCTCAACACAATTATTATAGCATGCGCTAAATGATAATTATTCAAATAAAGCTTGAACATATTCTCTCTGTATCATTCTGATTATGGAGGTGGTATTGATGGGTTTTAGGACCATTGCGATTAATTCGCACAGTAAATTGAGTTATAAAAATAATCATCTGGTGTACAAGTCGGTTGATCAGACAGAGATGATTCACATATCGGAAATCGACGTGCTGATTTGTGAAACGACGGATATCGTTATTACAACAATGCTAATTAATCAGCTTGTTGAAGCGGGTGTATTGGTCATTTTCTGTGATGCGAAGCGATTGCCGAATTCAGTTGTAACACCATACTATGGCCGTCATGATACGAGTTTGCAAATTCAAAAGCAGATTGAATGGAAGCAAGACGTTAAAGAGCGGATCTGGGTAGATGTTATTTCTCAAAAGATAACTAATCAAGCGGCGGTGCTTAAAAAGTTTGGCTTCGAAGACAAAGCGAATGACATGCTGACAACGGTTAATCAGCTAGTAGAAAATGATCCTGCCAATATTGAGGGGCATGCAGCGCGTACTTGTTTTAATACGTTGTTTGGTAATGATTTTGTGCGGGATTCACCAAATGAAATTAACAAAGGATTGGATTATGGCTATACGTTGATCCTCAGTATGTTTGCACGAGAAATTGTGAAATGTGGCTGCATAACGCAACTTGGTATTAAACATACGAATCAATTTAATCAGTTCAACCTGGCGAGTGATTTAATGGAACCCTTTAGGTCATTAGTTGATGAAATTGTTTTTGAGAATAAGTCGGAAGCCTTTCCGTTCGTTAAACGACAGCTGTTTGGTTTATTTAGTGAAACGTACAGGTATAACGGCAGTGACATGTACCTAACGAATATCATTGCAGACTACGTGAAGAAAGTTATTGATTGTTTGCATGAGGAAAGGGAAGAAGTCCCTGTATTTCAGGTGACGGAATGAGTTATCGATTTATGAGAATGATTCTGATGTTTGATTTACCGATGTTGACGCCCGATGATCGGCGCACATACCGACAGTTTCGAAAGTTTTTGCTGAGCGAAGGTTTCTTGATGCACCAATTCAGTGTCTACAGCAAATTGCTATTGAATGATACCGCTAACAAGGCGTTGATTAAGCGTTTGGAGAAGCATAATCCAAACTGCGGTAGCGTAACGTTGCTAACAGTCACTGAGAAGCAATTTGCCCGAATGACATATTTACACGGTGAGAAATCAACTAGTGTCGCGAACTCGGATGCAAGAGTTGTATTTCTGGGGGATGGGGATGCATAGTTTTAATTTTGATTTTTTGGATGAAACAATTAAATTAGAAGGTCTTGTCAGTTTTACGATTGAAGATCGTGATGTGTTTACAAAAGTAATTCAGGCGCTATATCAATATGCGGGCGAGGAGCATGACTATTTAAAGATTTATGATCATAATTTTAAGTCACTCAAGACCAGTGAATTGATGATTGTAAATGATATTTTGGGATTTGATATTAATTCGCCAGCGACGCTTCGATTGATATATCAAGATATCGAAAATCAAATTAGTCAGGATCCGGCAGTGAAGTCAGAGATAGAGCGTTTGTTGAACGCGACAACGTTAGTTATTCAAAATGAGCTACTGGAATTTGATATTGATTTGGTGAGTGATGAAATAGAAATCGCCGAAGCATTGAAGATTTTAGGCGTCAAAATTGAGGTTGAAGCAGACACGATTTTTGAACGATTGTTCGAAATTATACAGGTATTTAAATACCTCAAATCTAAGAAATTAATGGTGCTGGTGAATACGGGAGTGTACTTATCGGCCGAAGAAATGTCGGCATTAGAAGAGTACGTTTCTTTGCAGCAGATGGATTTATTGATGCTTGATGCCACTAGGGTAGTTGGTCTAAATAGCAGGTGGATCTTGGACTCGGATTATGTTTTGATGTATGAAAACATGGTATAATTAACGTATAAATATTGAATCTGTTTAGTTCTTTGACAACTGAATAAAACGTAGCATTCGTTCTGAAAACTCGCCAAGTTTAACGGATAATAGTGATTTTCACCGCTTAAAATGAAATGAATATCCTTTGAATGAAAATACATTCCGAGGTTTTAGTGCCGTGTTGAATAGAATGCTACTCAAACCACGAAAGGCATAGCTCTTAATAAGAGTATGTTTTAGTGCCGTGTTGAATAGAATGCTACTCAAACCCACTGTAATATTCTCGTTTTCAAATTCTCGTTTTAGTGCCGTGTTGAATAGAATGCTACTCAAACAGCGTCTAGCATCAGATAGCACGGTCCGCTGTTTTAGTGCCGTGTTGAATAGAATGCTACTCAAACGGCGTTGGAATCACGTGTGACTTCGCTTGAGTTTTAGTGCCGTGTTGAATAGAATGCTACTCAAACACATCAGCGATGATGATTTGCCGTTCTAGGGTTTTAGTGCCGTGTTGAATAGAATGCCACTCAAATTGAGGTAGCTCAAACGACGATCAGTTGGGGGAGACAATGTTAGTACAACCTAAAGGATACGAATTTTGGAAGAAAAACTCAGTCACCGGGAAGAATGAAATCGATTCTGATGCGCCTGATTGGGCCAAGAAAGAATTTGAGCAATATATGAATGCTTTTAAAGAATCTACTGAAGGAATTAAGATGCCAGACGGGCGAATTAAGTTCGTTGATTACTAAATATCAATCGGGTAACATTTTGTATTTACTTCTACGTAAATCGCATCCAAACCAAAATCAAGAACTAAACAGATTCATCAATAAACAAGATTCAAATTAAACTCTTCATTGTCAGAATTCTTAGAATATGATAAGATTTTAATCGTTATGAAAAACGTACACTTTTTGGAAGGAGAAATGATTATGTTCAGTTTTGTTAACAACAATAATAATAATGATCGTTTCAACTCAACACAAAAAGTGATTGGGCGTTTTCGTGTAACGCTTGAACTGTGAGAACGATTAGCAGTCACCCAATCACTAGGATTGGGTGGCTGTTTTTTTATGCAAGAACGGAATATTCTAGGAGTAGGTCATGGAAAACAAAGTTGAATTAAAACGATCAATGGGAATTTGGTCAGGGTTATCACTCGTTATTGGAACGGTTATCGGTTCTGGAATCTTCTTTAAGCAAGCTGGAGTTTTGCAAACGGCAGGGTCATCAACGCTTGGACTATTGGCATGGGTTGCCGGTGGTGTTATCACGTTGGCCGCAGGTTTGACGATTGCTGAAATTGGGGCACGCTTGCCAAAGACTGGTGGGTTGTACAGCTACATTGAAGAGTTGTACGGTCCAGCTGCTGGATTCTTGACGGGATGGATGCAAGTTGTCATCTATGCGCCAGCCGTTATTGCCTCAATTGCTGGTTACGCGGCTTTCTTGACGGCTAACTTCTTGGGCTTGCCAACGTCAGCTGCAACTTGGATTTCAGTTGTCTTCCTATTGTTCATCGCTGGATTGAACATGTTGGAAAACCGTGTGGCAGCTAGCTTCCAAGTGATTACAACATCAATTAAGTTGATTCCAATCGCTGTGTTGATTATTTACGGTTTGTTCTTCGGTAAGGTTGATGCGTTGGGACAAACGGTTCACCAAGTCTCTCAATCAGGTGGTGGCTTCGGAATGGCTATCTTGGCAACGTTGTTTGCTTATGATGGTTGGATTTTGTTGTCAAACATCGCCGGTGAGTTGAAGAACCCCCGTCGTGACGTGCCACGTTCAATCGTGGGTGGTTTGATTTTAATCGTCATTGCCTATGTTGGTGTAACATTTGGTGTTTACCACGCTTTGCCTGCTGAAAAGGTTGTGGCATTGCAAAACAACGCCACATTCGCGGTTGCTAAGGCTGCGTTCGGTGACTTCGGTGGACGTGCCTTGAGTTTGGCAATCATCATTTCAATGTTGGGAACGTTGAACGGTAAGATGTTGTCATTCCCACGTATGGCGTACGCAATGTCATTGGACGGCTTGTTTCCTAAGTACTTGTCAAAGTTGACGCGCAAGACGCAAGAGCCAACGAACGCCATTGCGACGGTAACGATTATGACGTTGGTATTGGCAATCTTCTACACGTCAGGTGTTGATCGTTTGTCAGACATTGCCATCTTCACAATCTGGATTTTCTACACGGCTGCGTTCTTTGGTGTCTTCATGTTGCGTCGCCAAGTTAAGCAAGGTAAGTTGGAAGAGATGGACACGTTGTTCAAGACACCATTGTTCCCAATTACACCATTGGTTGCGATTTTCGGGGCGTTGTTCGTTATCGGTTCAACGGTTATCAACGACTTTACAGGTGCTGCCATTTCAATCGTATTGGTTTTGATTGGATTGCCAGTATTCTACTACTACAACAAGAAGCGTTCTTAATGAATTTTGCAAAGCTATCAGGCAGTTGCCTGGTAGCTTTTTTACTTTACAGGGTTAACAGATATCGTTAAAATCAAAGTATTAAAAACAAATGAGAAAAGAGGGCCGTCATGGAATGGGCTGACCGAACAAAGCCTTATGAGGCCGATTTGATTCAAGACCTGAATCAGATTGTTAAAATACCATCGATTTTAGATCCAAATACGCAAACCGAGTTAACACCATTCGGAAACGATATGGTGCGTGCGTTAGCGAAGATGGAAGAATTGGCTGCGCGTGACGGTTTCCGTTACGGTCGTGTCGATAACATGGTGACCTGGATTGAATATGGTCCAGCCGACGCTGATGAGACCGTGGCAATTCTAACGCACATTGATATTGTGCCGGCTGGCGACGGGTGGTTACGTGACCCATTTAAGCCAGAAATTTTGGATGGGTTATACTTTGGTCGCGGGGCCGCGGACATGAAGGCTGACTTGATGAGTGCGTATTACGCCATGAAGTATTTGGCTGACCACGAGATTAAATTAACCCGCAAGATTCGGTTGATTATTGGGACTGATGAAGAGAACGGTTGGCGTGATTTGCCACGTTATTTCGAACAGGAAGGCGAGCCAACGATGGGCTTCTCACCAGACGGGGCATTCCCGGTTGTGAATGGTGAGAAGGCTTTCCAAACGGTGCAACTCCGCTTCCCAAGTGTGTCGACTGGTGATTATATTTTGCGTCGTTTCATTGCTGGAACGCGTCCGAATGTTGTGCCGGGTGATGCACGTGCGCGTGTGGTTGTTCCTGATCCAGACGGCATGGTGCATGATTTTGAACAGTATCTAGCGCAATACCCATTCTTAAGTGGTAAGACTGAAATCAAGGGACAAGAATTACGTCTCTTGTTGAACGGGGTTCAGGCCCACGGTGCCTATCCACAAGATGGTGAGAATGCCGGCACATATTTGGCCCATTTCCTAAATCGCTATGCGTTTACGGATGATGCTAAGACTTTCTTGCAGTTTGTTGGTGAAACGGTCCATGACGATATTGGGGCAGATAATCTAGGCCTTCGCTATCATGATGAAACGATGGGCGACCTAACGTTGAACGTGGGTGTCATGCGTTTTAGTTTGAATGGACAGGGAACGATTTTGCTGAACTTCCGTTATCCACAAGGGGTCAACGTGCAAGCAGTGATGACACAAGTCCAACGACACCTCGGTGACTTCAAGGCGACGGTCGAAGTGTGGCCTGGTGGGATGGAGCCGCATTTGGTGCCGGAAACGGATGAACTGGTTGGTATCCTATCAATGGTTTATGCGAAGCAGACAGGGATGTTTATGAATCCGCGTACCTCAAATGGTGGGTCGTATGCCCGCTTGTTGAAGCGTGGTGTGGCCTTTGGGGGGCAGTTCCCGGACGTGCCGGTCACAAGTCACCAAGCAAATGAATCAACACCAGTCGCTAACTTAACACGCTCAATGGCAATTTTTGCGGAAGCGTTGTTGAAGTTGGCGCAATAGCTAGAAATTAGACAGACTCTAGGCAAAAAGCCTGGGGTCTTTTTTCGGTTATAACTGGTAAAATTAGAAGATATAACACGTTACGAAAAAGGGGGCGCACATGGCTTTAGAATTGTTGTTTGGTCGCGCAAGTGCCGACCATGAATTAGCGCTATTGGAGCGTGTGCAGAAGGTCTTGGTGGCTGATGAGCAAGCTGAGATTTTTTATGTGGTACCAAACCACATTAAGTTTGAAACAGAAATCCAAGTGCTGAGTCGATTGGCTGAGTTGGAAAATCGTCACGGAGCCGCAGTGGCTGTGCCAAACGTGCAAGTCTTTTCATTGAGCCGTTTAGCTTGGTACTACATGCAAGATGATCCGATTTATCGCCAAGCCAATTTGTCAGCGACTGGTATGACAATGTTGGTGCAAGCCTTGCTACGTGAACATCAAGATGAGTTGGTATTGTACGGCAGTTTGTTGACCAAGCAAGGATTTATTAGTCAATTTGCGAGTCAAATTCTTGAGTTGAAACAAGCTGGCTTAACTTGGTCAGAAGTGCGCGAAATGGCGGATAACTTATCAGGGCAAGGCACGTTGCAAATGAAGTTGCAGGACCTGGCCTTGATTGGTGAAGCGTTGGATCAAGAGTTGGCCAATCGTGGGCAATACTTGAACAGTGAATTGTTGACCGCCTTACGCGTTTATTTGGCGACGGAAAAGACCGATACATCACACCATTACTACTTTATTAATGGGTATTCACAAATGACGACACCGGAACGTGGAGTTGTTGAGGCGTTGATTGAACGCGCAGGTGGTGTGACGATTGCGCTGCCAGCTGACGACGGTGCAGCGAGTGTCTCGGATGTGACGTTGTCAGAAAATGATTTGTTTTACCGGCCAAAGCGTTTAGCACGCCAATTGCGTGATTTCGCAGTGGCTCATGATGTCACAGTGACGGCGAATACCGTGACGGCACAACGGCCAATTAGCGATACGATTGCTGCGATTGAGTCATTCTGGATTGATTACGAACAACATGGTATTCAACAACAAACGCAGGCGGCACCATTGCCTGATTTTGATGTGTGGCAAGCCACGACGCGTTATCAAGAAATCGAACAAATGGCCCGTATGATTCGCCAAGAAGTGGCCAGTGGCAAGCGTCGTTATCGTGATTTCATGTTGATGACGCGTGACTTGGGGCAATATGAGAATATCTTGCCAGCGGTATTCGCTCGTTATGAAATTCCAGTCTTTATGGACTTGGATCGACCAATGGGAGCCCACCCACTTGTGGCCTTTTTGGACAAGTTGTTCCGTTTGGCACCGGCCTACACAATTTCAGATGTAATGGGGTTGTTGAAGACGGAATTGCTGTTGCCTGAAGATGTCACTTTGGCTGACTATCGTGAGGCATTGGCGAAAACGGAAAACTATGCGTTGGCTAAGAATTTGCCAGGGTGGCGTTGGACGGATGACACGCCATGGCAGTTTGACCGCAATGTGGCCGACTCAGATGATGAAGTGGTCCGTGAACACGTAGCGGCTAAGGATGCCCAATTGGCGTTAATTCATAATCAAATTAGTCAGGTGGTGGCGCCGTTTTTGTCACGCCTTGCGGAAGCCAAAGATGCTCGTGAGATGGCGCGTGAGTTATATGGCTTTTTGACACAAATTGGCATTCAACAACGTTTGATTGCCTGGCGTGATGCTGCAATTGAAGCAGGTGATTTGTGGGCTGCCCAACAGCCGGAACAAGTTTGGCGCACGTTTATTGGGGTGCTGGATGACTTCGTGGCAGTGTTTGATCATGCTGAAATGACGGTTGAAACGCTGCAAGAATTGCTTCAGGCAGCGTTTGAAAGTGCTAAGTACACCGGTATTCCAGCGACGATGGACCAAGTACGCGTGTCTGAAAGTGGAATCGTGCAACGTCAGGGGTATCACACGGTGATTGTGTTTGGGGCAACTAGTGTTAATTTGCCGGCAACAACCCGTACAAAGGCGTTGCTACATGATGGTGATCGTGAATTATTGCAAGATAAGTTACCTGAACATGTCTTCTTGCGTGAAACATCTGAGCAACAAATGGCCCAAGAATCATTGTTGATGTACAGTGCGATGATGACGGCGGCGACCCGCATGATTTGGTTGTATGCAACCAGTGATGGGGAAGGCAGTCAACAAGCGTCGACGTACGTGACCCGTTTGGTGCGTCAATTCCATCAACCAGTGCATGAGTTTAAGGCATTGCCTGATCCACATGCGATGGATGTCCATGAATACGTTGGAACGGTTGCAAGTACGCTCGCACACTTGGTGGTTGTGAACCGTCAAGCGGAGAACCAAAAGCAAGACCGTCAGTCGGCTGAACTGAGTGGTGCTTGGCAAGGTTTGCAGGCCCAAATTAAGCAACTGGCACCGGCGCAGGCCGCCCGTGTGATGGGTGGTTTGACGTATGAAAACCGGCCAAGTCAAATCATGGCACCGTTGATGAGCCAACTATTCGGTAATGACCTGAAAGCCTCAATTTCACGTCTTGAGAACTATGCGAAGAATCCGTTTGAGTTCTTCTTGCAATATGGTTTGCGTTTGCAAGAGCGTCAGGTGTTACAACTAACGCCGGCTGAAAAGGGAACGTTGATGCACACGATTCTGGAGCGTTTGTTCACTGAATTGATTCGTGAGAACAAGACATTGAGTGAATTCACGGATTTAGAATTGCGCCTGTTGGAGCAAAATATTCTGCATGGTTTGCTTCAAAGCGGGGATGCCACATTTGATATCTTCACGAGTTCAGCCCGTATGCAATTCTTGACGCAACGTTTGGCGGAACAAGTGCACGATACAGTTCAAAACATGAAGCGCGGTCAATTAATTGACGGTGGGGTGCACACCCTTGGCGTTGAAGCTGGGTTCGGGTTGCCACAGAGTAAGTTGAAGCCGGTGCAATACGAGTTGCCTATTGGTCGCGTGACGGTCCGAGGAAAAGTGGACCGTTATGACCTGGTGGAAACACCAGCGGGTAATTTCTTGACGATTGTCGATTACAAGTCTGGTAAGCGTGTCTTTGACTACACGCAAGCTTATGCTGGGTTGGAATTGCAGTTGATGACGTACTGGACGGCAATGCTGACTAATGCAGATGTGCTACCAACTAGTGAAATGGGAGGGGCAGTGTTCTGGTCACTTCAAAATCCATGGATTAAGGCCACTGATATTTCAGGGGCGTCATTGGCTGAATTGCAGGAAGAAGCTGATAAAGCAGCCGCAAGCCAAGGTGCTTACCGTGGTGTCTTGCGTGACAATGAAGCTTATATTGAACGACTTGAAGGTGTTGAGGGTGTGAAGACACCATTTGCCTTGAAGCGTTTGAAGAGTGGTGGCTTTGCCAAGACGGCGGATGTTGTGACAGAAGACAACTTGAATACGTTGCTTCAATTTAACGAAGCAAAAATCCGCCAAATTGCGACAAACATTTTGGCCGGACAATTCCCACTATTGCCATTCCGTGATGGGCCAAATAAGACCGGAATGATGTACACGGCTTACAAGCCAGTCATGATGTTTGATGCCATGATGGGTAATGAATACCGTAATATTAAAAAGCTCAAGGCAGACGATGCCTTAAAGGCGATGCAAAATCTGATTAAGGGCGACGAAGATGAAGAAGAGGAGGCAGACTAATGAATTTTACAACGTCACAAGAAGCGGCCATTACGACAACTGGCCAAAATATCTTGGTATCTGCTTCCGCTGGTTCAGGAAAAACGCGTGTCCTGGTTGAACGTGTGATTCGACGCTTGCTGGCAGGCGAGAACGTGAATACGTTTTTGATTGTAACGTTTACTGAAGCAGCTGCGGCTGAAATGAAGGAGCGTCTTGAAGGCGCGATTCGTGGTGCATTAGCCGAGTCTGAAGGTGAACAACGTCAGCACTTGTTGAAGCAACTACGTCTATTGAATGTTGCCAACATTTCAACGCTGCACGCGTTTGCGTTGCGTTTGATTGAGCAGTACCACTACACAATTGATTTAGATCCACAATTCCGTTTGTCTGATGACGCCGAGCGGACGTTGTTGATGATGGAAGTGTATGGCGATTTGCTTGAGCAACGTTATGCCGAGGACCCAGATCAAACGTTTGCGAAGTTTGCGGCCCAATTCGCATCAGGGTCAACTGACGACCGCACACTGCAAGAATCAGTCTTTACCTTGTTTAACTTTGCGATGGCACGACCAGATACAACGTCCTGGTTGGAAAGTTTGGCCGATGATTATGAGATCGGAGATGATTTTGCGTCATCTCATTTCTTTAAGACGCAACTTTTACCAACGTTGCAAAGTGAGATGTTGGCGATTAATGACCAAATCACACAGTTAGTTAATCAAGCGCCGGATACGATGGATGAACCACCGGCTGTTAATCGCCTGTTGAATATTCAAAGTGATGCCGATGCATACGGCCGCTTGATGATGCTCTTGCAAAATGTGCCAACTAGTTGGGATGATTTACGTCAGGCGTTTGCATCAGTGACTTTGATGGGCTGGGGTAAAGGTGAAGACGGCAAGGGAAAGAACTTTACGTCAAAGCATGACCCAGAACTAAAGGCCGCTTGGGAACCGGTTAATGCCCAACGTGAGCAAATCAAAGAGCGTTTTGAGAAGCTACAAGAAAACTACTTCGCTTTGGATGCTGCCGGGATGCAACTCGCAATCGGTGGGGCCGGTGAGGTGATTACGCAATTGGTTGATTTCACGCAAGCCTTCCGTGAGGCGTTTCTGAACGAGAAGCTTCGTCGCAAGGTACTGGATTTTAACGACTTGGAACACTTTGCGTTGCAAATCGTGAGCCAACCCGCGGTAGCTGCAGAACTCCAAGCGCGTTACAACGAAGTCATGGTCGACGAGTACCAAGATACGAACCAACTGCAAGAAGCGATTTTGTCACAAATTGCGACTGGTGATAACACTTTCCAAGTGGGTGACATTAAGCAATCAATCTATAAGTTCCGTCAAGCTGATCCAACGTTGTTCGGTCACAAACTGACAACGTATCCCAAGACTGACGGCAACACTGTGATTACGTTGCAGGAAAATTTCCGTTCACAGCCGAATGTGACTGACTATATCAATTACATCTTTGCGCAGATTATGAGTGAACAACTGGGTGATGTGGAATATGCTGGCGAGGCCGAATTGGTCGCCGGGGCGGATTACTACCCAGCTGACTTGCCCAAGGAAGCCCAAATGATGGTGTACTTGGACCAAGATGATGCCGACGACGCTGAAGAAGATGAGCCGGACGTGAAGAACGAGTACGGCTTCACGAAAGCGACGGGCCAAATTCGCATGATGGCATTGAAGATTAAAGAATTGATGGATACGAAGTTCGAAATCTTTGATCGTAAAGCGGGTGAGAAGCGTCCGGTCCGATATAGTGACATGACGGTTCTAGTGCCAACCAAGAATCAGAACTTGGATGTGTTGGACATCTTCCGTGAGATGGATATTCCGATTGTCGTAAATGGTGCGGAAAACTATTTCCAAACGACTGAAATCTCAGTCATGATGAGTTTGCTACAAGTGATTGATAATCCGCACCAAGATATTCCATTGGCAGCGGTCCTTCGTTCACCTTTGTATGGTATTGATGAAAATGGGCTGGCGCTAATCCGCACCCAAGCGATGGACGATGATTTCTTTACGGCTGTGAAAGCGTTGGCGAATAACCCGCTCACGATTTCAGTCGAAGGGGTCTCGGTTGAAATGGTTAACGAAACGATTGCTGCGGTGCAACGTTTCTTAGCTGATTTGGAGACATTCCGCACGCTGGCCGTTCAGAATCAAATCGTTGATTTGCTATGGCAGATTTACAACACAACAGGGTGGTTGGATTATGTTGGTGGCTTGCCATCAGGGCCACAACGTCAAGCAAACTTACATGCCCTATATGAACGTGCTGCGATGTACCAAAAGAGTAGTTTCGTTGGCTTGTACCAGTTCATTAACTACGTGACGCAGTTGCAAACCCAGGACAAAGACTTGGGAGAAGCTGATGCCAACGTGGCGAGTGATAGTGTCTCATTGATGACGATTCACCGTTCAAAGGGGTTGGAATTCCCGATTGTCTTTGTGTTGAACAGTACGCGTAAGATGATTAGCCAGCGTGAAACGATGGGAGATGTCCTGTTGGACGCCCAAGCAGGGGCTGGTATGGATTACGTGGACTTGGAGCACCACTTGAAGTTGCCAACGCCACAACGTGAATTCGTGAAGGATGCCCGTATCCGCGGGGCTTTTGCTGAGCAATTACGTGTGCTATACGTGGCCTTAACACGTGCCGAGCAACATCTCTTTATGGTGGGTTCGTACAGTAGCGTGAAAGCACTATGGTCAAAGTGGTCGTTAGCTGAAAACGGGTCAGATTGGATGTTGCCGGAATGGGTACGTCTCTCAGGAAAGTCGTTTATGGACTTGATGGGGATGGCGTTAATGCGTCACCCACAAGCCCCGGCGTTACAAAATGTGTTGCAACGTTACGATGAAGATGATGTCGTTGATTTCAGCGAAATCCGGGCCAAGGCACCCAAGAAGCCATTTAATTTTGGCCTTGAAATTGTGGATAGCGCCGATTTGCGTTCAGCGTTGGATGCTTATCAAGCGGTTGCCACACCGCAAGTTGCTGTGGCGACGGAGGTGAATACCCCCGTGGTCGCTAATACTGATTGGCACCGAGTCCTTAACTTTGATTATGGCTTTGAAGAAGCAACGCGTGCGACAGCTTATCAATCGGTTTCTGAAATCAAGCGTTTGTTTGAAGATCCTGATTTGCAAGCGGGCCGTGGTCTGGTTGATGCCCGTTTAGATGTGGCTGATATGAGTGGATTGCGTTTGACTGACGAAACATTGCCGGAACCTGAGTTTATGCAGGAAGCCGAAACGCGCATTTCATCAGCTGCTATCGGTACAGCGACTCACTTGGTTTTGCAACGTGTTGATTTGCAACATGGTGCGCCAACCCGTGAGACGCTACGCGATTTGGTCGCGGATTTGACTGCGCAAGGATTAATCGAAGAACGTGTCGCACCGCTTATTTCGTTAGCCAAGATTGAACGTTTCTTTGCGGACATGCCACTTGGTAAGCAAATGGTGATGCATGCTGATTCATTGGAGCGTGAAGTGCAATTCTCATTGCTATTGGATGCAAGTCGTTTGTATAAGGGCTTCCAGGGGGATGAGAAGGTACTGGTCCACGGAATTATTGACGGTTACTTTGAAGTTGATGGCGAGGTCTGGTTATTTGATTACAAGACCGATCGCGTCACACCAGAAGACGCTGCGGAAACGCTAACGAGTCGTTACTCTGGTCAATTAAATATCTATGCGCAAGCACTGGTTGCGATGGGCAAGCCAATGCCACGTCGTTTTATCTACGCATTTAGTGCCGAAAAGATTATTACATTGGATTAAAAATTAGAAACGCGTCCACCATTTGGGAGGACGCGTTTTTTGTTGTCCCGTTTCGTATTTTTATCTAAGAAAGCGCTTGCATAACATTGTGAAGTATTTTACAATAAAACTTGTGAAGTAAGTAACAATTTGCGATTTTGAGGAGATTATTGAAATGAAAGCAGCTGTCGTACGTGAGAACCTAGACGGATTTGTAGACTTGATTGATGATTGGGAGCCACGCGCTTTGGGATTTGGGGAAGCCTTGGTTGACGTTGAATACAGTGGTCTTTGCCACACGGATTTGCACGTTGCCGCGGGTGACTTTGGTAACCCAAACGAATTAATCCCCGTCCATTCCGCCGTGTAATCGGACACGAAGGAGTTGGAATTGTCACGAAGCTTGGTGAGGGGGCTTCAGACTACTTGAAGCTCGGTGACCGTGTTTCAATTGCTTGGTTCTACGATGCATGTGGAAACTGTGAGTACTGCAACACTGGAAACGAAACGTTCTGCCGCAAAGTTCGTAACGCTGGTTTCTCAGTTGACGGTGCCATGGCCCAACAAGTTGTCGTAAACGCTAAGTATGCTGTGAAGGTGCCAGAAGGTTTGGACCCAATGGAAGCGTCATCAATCACTTGTGCCGGTGTCACGATGTACAAGTCATTGAAGGTTGGTGAGACGAAGCCTGGTCAATGGGTTTCAGTTGTTGGTGCTGGTGGTCTTGGAAACTTGGCCATTCAATACGCCCACAACGTCTTCGGCGCTCACGTTGTTGCCGTTGATGGAAACCCAGATAAGTTGGCCGCTGCTGAAAAGATGGGTGCTGAGTTGTTGATCAACCGTAAGACGGAAGACGTCCCAGCTATCATCCAAGAAAAGGTTGGTGGTGTGCACAATGCCCAAGTTACGGCCGTTAACACGCAAGCCTTTGACCAATCAATCGCCTCACTACGTCCGATGGGTAAGTTGGTTGCTGTTGCTTTGCCAAAGGGTGACATGCAATTGAACGTTGTGAAGACTGTGTTGGATGGTATCGAAGTGAAGGGTTCATTGGTTGGAACGCGTGAAGACTTGAAGGAAGCCTTCCAATTCGGTGCTGAAGGCAAGGTTAAGCCAATCGTGACGCGTGCAGATGTACGTGACATTAACGATGTTATCGAAGCAATGCACAACAACCAAATCACGGGACGTATGGTCTTCGATTTCAAGAGTTTGTAAGATAGTCACAGCAGAATAACGTCCCACGTGAGAGGGGACATTCTGGCTGTGAATCAAATTAACAACGATGCTCCTAAAAGCTAACAAAAGCCAGAGCTAAAAATAACCGTCACAAATTTATGTGGCGGTTATTTTTTGTGGGTGAATTGTCAATTCAACCGGAACACTTGAGATAAATAATATTCTTTAGCCGATCTCCAGCCGAAAAGCTTTCGAGGTCGGCTATTAATTTGCTCAACCATTTGTTCAATGTATTCGTCTGAATAATCTTCGATTGCAGTCCCTTTAGGGACGTACTCACGGATTAGCCCATTTGTATTTTCGTTGGTCCCACGTTGCCATGGAGCGTGGGGATCAGGAAAGTAAAACTGGACATCGAATTTCTTTGTTATCTCATCTTGCGCACTGAATTCATTTCCGCGGTCTGGAGTTAAAGTCTGTATCTGACTAGTTGGAAGGGAATCTAGCATTGAACCTATGATTCTCATAACATCGACGGTTTTCTTTGATGCCGCTCGTTTTGAAAGTAATATTCTGGTCTTCCTATCAACCATTGTGACCAATACTTGACCGCCTTTACGGCCAATAACAGTGTCCAGTTCCCAATCTCCAATTCGAGAGCGACAACCTGCTTCTGCAGGTCGCTCGTCAATCGTATTTGGAATTCTAATCTTACCTCGACGCTCGACATGACCTTTAGTATGTCGAGTTTTTCCTCTATGCCGAAGCGCACGAGCAATGCCCCGAGCTTTGTGACTTTTCACCGGCTGGCCCAAGTTATCTCTATAAATCGCTCGGTAGATTGTATTTGCGCTAATAATCGTATGACCTTTTGATATCTTTAGTCGACCAGCTATCTGTTCAGGCGACCAATGTTTTTGATTGATTCCATATATAACTAGTTCTCGCAGTTCAGTGTTATCTAACTTTCGGTGTTTATGCGACTTCGTTCGAGCAAGCATGTGCTTTTGATCGGCATCCTCAGCTTCATAAGTTGAGCCAACACAGCGGGCAATCTCACGAGAGATTGTCGAAGCGCTTCTACCAATTTCTTTTGCAATGCTACGCATTGACAACCCTTCTCTGAGTAAAACTTCTATACGTCCGCGATCAAATGCGGTAAGCTGATGATAATGACTCATAATGTTTCCTCGCGTTCTGTATGTTCTAGACAAACTACATTTTACGCTGGTTCATTATGAGTCAGTTTTTATTTAGCTTAGTGTTGCACTTGAATTGTAAATTCAAGTGTAAAAAAGCACCTCAACCGAAATTGAGGTGCTTGCAAAGGTTAATTATTTAAACGACGCTTGCGGGCGCGGAAAGCGCGGTCGAGGATGAAGGTAAAGATGACGAAGAGCATCATGATACCAAACATTGACCCGAATAACGCCTTGTATGAACCGCCGTCGATCATCAAACCACCGTATAGCGGTCCAACGGCACGGCCAAGTGAAATCGCCATGGTCATCATACCTTGCGAACGCCCCTTAGCATTTGGATCACTGATATCGTCAATCCAAGCTGGCATCTGGGGGCTCGCAAACATTTCACCGATGGTCAAAATCATAAAGGTGAAGATGAACATTGGATATGTCTTGGCCCCCATCAAGAAGATGAATGAAATCGCGAATAAGGCAGTTCCACCAAGAACGGTCAGTCGGAATGGCAACTTTTCAATGATGCGATCCAACAAGCCTTGCCCAACGATGATGACGATACCATTCAATGTCCATAGGAACGAATAATCTTGCGTCGTCATGCCGAGGTCAGTCATGTGCGTTGCCACAACGGTCTCCCACAAAATGTATCCCATATAAAGCGAGAATGCCAAACCAAGCAAGGCGTAAATCAAAACCGGTGTTTTGAAGTTACTCTTGGCAGCCTTAGCAGCTTCCTTTGAGGCTTGCGCGGTCATGCCCTTCACGTTGAAGTGACGTAGCACTAGTACGAAGAAAATTGCGTACATAATGGTTGCGCCACCGAAGACGTATTGTACACCGTGGTTGAAGAGGAAACCGACAATTGCGGTTCCAACCACGACACCGACGTTCATAAATAGATATTGCATGTTAAATACGCGGCGTGAATCTAATGACTGAATTGTGGCAGCGTATGAGTTTAACAATGTATAGATGATACCGTCGGCGAAACCAAGTATTAGCATAAAGACGGCGAATACCGGCCATGAGTGCCAGAAGGTTAGCAAGGCGAGCATCGCCGTTGCAAGCGCGACGGCACTCGCGATTGATTTGAAAGGACTCCATTTATCAAATAGATGTCCACCAACCCAACTACCAATCATCATCATGATTGATAGTCCCATGACGACTAGGCCGGCCATGGTCATTGTCTCGTGCAACACGTTGTGCATGTATAGCGTGGCGATGGGCCAGATTAGCGATGCACCAGTTGACTGGAACAGGGTTGTTATATATAGAATTGGGGCTTTGATTTCAACGTGCTTCGGTTTGAGCACTTCGCCATCAGCTGACGACACTGACATAAATCCTCCATCCGACATGATTAAATCATGTCTAAATTGTATAGTTTATGCAAAAAAGTGTAGCACATTCTCTCGAGTTGATATACTAAGAGAGGATGAATTTATTTTAAACGAAAACTTGGGGAAACATTATGGCGATTACACGACCTGAATACATTTTAGCGATCGATCAGGGGACAACGGGGACGCGTGCGGTTATTTTTAATCATAATGCACGACGTGTGACATCAACCGCAGTGCAGATGACACCAATCGTGCCACATACTGGCTGGTTGGAACAACGTCCGGTGGATATTTGGCGTACGGCGCAAACAGCCATTGCTGATGCCTTGATTAACGCGGGAATTCGTGGTGATGAAGTTAAGGCGATTGGGATTGCGAACCAACGTGAAACGACGATTGTTTGGGATCGCCAAACTGGGCAACCAATCTATAATGCGATTAGCTGGTCATCGACCCAATCACAATCAATTGCCGATGCGCTAACAAATGCTGGACACGCTGAGATGATTCGTGAGAAAACGGGGTTGCCAATTAGTGCCTACTTTTCAGCTACGAAGATTGTTGGATTTTAGATCACGTTGAAGGAGCGCAAGAACGAGCTGAAGCGGGGGAGCTTGTTTTTGGAACTGTCGATACCTGGTTGTTGTGGCAATTGACGGATGGCGAAACACATGCGACGGATGCAAGCAATGCGTCACGAACGATGCTTTATAACATTCACACACAGACGTGGGATGAAGAGCTATTGCAGCTGTTTAATATTCCAGCAAGCATGTTGCCAACGGTTCACACTAGTAGCGAAGTGATTGCGACGACGAATCCGATGCAATTCTTTGGGGGACGTGTGCCGGTTGCCAGCGTCATTGGGGACCAAAACGCGTCATTGGTGGGCCAGCTTGCACTTGAACCTGGGACTATCAAAAACACGTATGGTGCGGGGGCGTTCTTGTTGATGAATACTGGTAAAGAGCCTGTAAAATCACAAAATCAACTGGTGACAACCATTGCCTACCAAGTCGGTGATGAACCGACCTACGCTTTGGAAGGTGCCATTTTCTCGGCTGGGTCAGCAGTACAATGGTTGCATGATCGTTTGGGTCTAATCGCAACACAGTTGGATGCGTGGCAACTTGCTGAACAGTCGCAAAACAACGATGAGGTTTATGTCGTGCCAGCGTTTAACGGATTGGGTGCGCCGTACTGGGATCCACAAGCTCGCGGTGCGGTGTTTGGCATGACGCGTGGCACTGATAAGGCGGATTTTGTGAAGGCAACTTTGCAATCAATTGCGTACCAAACGGCTGATATTTTGACGATTATGAAAGCCGAATCCAAGTACGATGTTGTAAAGATGAAGGCGGATGGTACGGTATCACGTAATCCATACTTGATGCAATTCCAAGCTGACATTGCCAACATTGAAATTGAGCGATCAATCGATGAGGATACCACCCCACTTGGCGCGGCGTTCTTGGCTGGATTAGCCGTCGGGTACTGGCAAAACTTGTCGGACCTCGCGCAATATATTCAGAACGGTCGTCATTTCGGGGTTGATTTACCGGTTGAACGTCGTGAGGCACTTTTGAACGGATGGCATAATGCAATCGCCGCAACACGATACTTTTCCGAGGCGTAAGCATATAAATTGTATGTCATAAGTTTTTAATGTAAGCGTTTTACATTTTTGTGGCAAAACGCTGTAAAAAAGTTTATAATGTGGTTATTGAGTAAGAGTGTGAGATACTGTTACTGATTTGAACTTATACAACTAGTGATTATTTCGATTTTTTGAGAGTAAAGGAGCATTCATCGTGCCTGCAGAAATTACAACATTGTTGACATTCTTCGGTGGAACTGGAGACTTGGCTAAGCGTAAGTTGTACCCATCAACGTACAACTTGTTTAAGAAGGGCTTCTTGCAAGAGCACTTTGCCGTTATCGGTACGGCCCGTCAAGAGTTGACGACTGAAGAGTTCCACGAAATGGTTCGCGAATCAATTGCTGACTTCGTTGAAGATCAAGCAAATGCTGAAGAATTCATTTCTCACTTCTACTACATCCAACAAGACATTACTGATGCAAACGGTTATGCCGCTATGTTGGACTTGAACAACGAATTGGACGCCAAGTACAGCTTGAAGGGTAACCGCATTTTCTACATGTCAGTTGCCCCACGTTTCTTCGGAACGGTTGCTAAGTACTTGAAGTCAGAAGGTTTGATTACTGAAAACGGTGAGTACAACCGTTTGATGATTGAAAAGCCATTTGGAACATCATTTGGAACTGCCGAGGACTTGCAAAACGAATTGTCAGAAGCCTTTGATGATGCCCAAATCTTCCGTATTGACCACTACCTAGGTAAGGAAATGGTTCAAAACATTGCTGCCGTCCGCTTTGGTAACCCATTGTTTGACGCTACATGGAACAAGGACTACATCGAAAACATCCAAGTTACTTTGTCAGAAGTTTTGGGTGTTGAGGAACGTGCCGGTTACTACGATACGGCCGGTGCTTTGCGTGATATGATTCAAAACCACACGATGCAAATTGTTGGTTGGTTGGCCATGGAAAAGCCAGCGTCATTTAAGGACGTTGATATCCGTGCCGCTAAGAACGCAGCCTTTAACTCATTGAAGATTTACAACCGTGAAGAGGTTGCTGAGAACTTCGTGCGTGGACAATACGGTGAATCAGCCGATGGTACACAAAAGAAGTACTTGGACGAAATGGACGTGCCAGCGGATTCACAAAACAACACGTTTGTGGCTGGTAAGTTGCAATTCGAGATGGATCGTTGGGAAGGCGTGCCATTCTACATCCGTTCAGGAAAGCGTTTGGCCGCTAAGTCAACGCGTGTCGATGTTGTCTTCAAGAAGGGCTTGAACATCTTCGGCGGCGACGTTGAATTGGCAAACCCTGTTTTGACGATTTTGATTGATCCAAAGGGTGGTATCGAGTTCAAGATTAATGCTAAGGACGTGACGTCAGAATTCTTGACGCGTGTCGTTAACTTGAACTGGACGGTTTCAGACGAAGACAAGAAGTTGACGCCAGAGCCATACGAGCGCATGATTCACGACGCTATGGACGGTAACGGTTCTAACTTTGCTGACTGGAACGGTGTGGCGATTGCTTGGAAGTTCGTGGATGCAATCCAAGAAGCTTGGGACGCAACACGTGAGCAATTCCCTAACTATGTTTCAGGTTCAATGGGACCAGAAGCATCAAACGATTTGTTGGCTAAGGATGGCAACGAATGGGTCTTCAAGGGTTAATTCGCTAGAAAACGATTTTTTAACAGCTCAGTTGGCAGTTTGTCAGCTGGGCTGTTTTTGTCACAAAAAGGAGTGAGTGGTAATGGCAGATCGATACACACCGATTGAGTTAACGAACATGATTATGATTGAGAATCCAGAGACACATGAAGTGCTAGTTGAGGATCGTAAAAATCCAAAGTGGCCGGGCGTGACGTTTCCTGGTGGTCACGTTGAAATCGGGGAGACGGTGACGCAGTCTGTCTTTCGTGAAGCGCGTGAAGAAACCGGTTTGGAGATTGCGAACCCACAATTGATGGGAATTAAAGAATGGCCACTAGACAATGGGGCCCGCTACATTGTCTTTTTGTACAAGGCGACTGAGTATTCAGGGACAATTCACTCAGGTCGTGAAGGTGAAATCTTCTGGACAACGCGTGAAAAGTTGCTCGATGGGCGCTATGTGTTACCAAATACGTTTGCTGAGATGCTGCCGGTGTTTGACCAACCTGAGATTAATGAATTGGCTTTAGGTGCCCGAGTTAATGGTGAGGAACGAACGATTTCTTGGCAATAATTAGTTAAACGATTAACTTAAAAACCCGAACGTCCGAAAATCACGTGGAAAACCCACGTGATTTTTTTGTAATTTCGGTTTTAAACCTATTTTCAGGTTTTTACATGAACGAACGTGTTATAATTAACTCACAATAATAAAAATTACCGAACGTTCGAGGTTTAATGAGATATGAAAACACGACGCAGTGATCGCTTGGTCGATATGACGCGCTACTTGTTGGAGCGCCCACGTACGCTGGTGTCTTTGACACAATTTGCAGAATTATATGAAAGCGCCAAGTCATCAATTTCTGAAGACTTGACGATTTTGAAGCGCACTTTCCAGGAGCGTGGAATTGGTCTTTTGGAGACGATTCCAGGTGCCGCTGGTGGTGCGCGCTTTACGCCATACATGCTTGAAACTGAAGCAGAAGAATTTGTTGCTTCATTGGTAAACGCCATTGATGACGAGACGCGTGTCTTGCCTGGTGGTTATGTTTATTTGTCAGATTTGTTGGGACAGCCTTGGTTCTTGCAACGCATCGGTCGTTTGATTGCCACGCAATACTTGCGCGAGCCAATCGACGCGGTTATGACGGCTGCGACGAAGGGTGTACCAGTTGCACAAGCCGTTGCTGAAAAGTTGAACGTGCCATTTGTGATTGTCCGTAACGACACCAAGGTTACTGAAGGGCCTACGATGTCAGTTAACTATGTAACTGGTCAATCACAACGTCTTGAGAAGATGGAGTTGTCACGCCGTTCGTTGCCAATGGGATCTCGTGTCCTTATTGTCGACGACTTCATGAAGGCTGGTGGTACAATTCGAGGGATGGCTTCTTTGGTTAAGGAATTCGAAGGTCAAGTTGTTGGTGTTGCTGTCGTGGCTGAAGGCCGCGTTGAACACCGCGTTATTGATAAGTACACGTCTTTGGTTCATGTTGATACGAACAAGGATGATGGCATTATCAAGGTGAAGCCTGGAAATTACGCTGAAGAAATCTACGGTGGTGGATCACCTGCTGACGCCACTTCTGCTGATTAAAGTTTATTTGTGGAGAAAGATAGATGCAACGTTTTGTCATTATTTTAGCGGCTGGTAAGGGGACTCGTATGAAGTCTGACCTACCTAAGGTGCTACACGAAGTCGGCGGTAAGCCAATGGTTGAGATGGTTTTGGAAACGTCTCAAGCGGCGGACGCTGAGAAGATTGTTACGGTGGTTGGCCACGGTGCTGAACGCGTTGAAGCTGCATTGGCTGGTCGTTCAGAATTTGCCTTGCAAGCAGAGCAACTGGGAACAGGCCACGCTATTCAAATGGCTGAGCCACAACTTGGTGATGCCGAGGGAATGACGTTGATTGGTTCTGGGGATGCGCCTTTGTTTACGGTTGATACGTTTAACAAGTTGTTTGATTTCCACGAGCAATCAGGGAACGCAGTGACCGTTTTGACTGCAATTGCGCCTGATCCAACTGGATACGGTCGCATTATTCGTGATGAAAACGGCAATGTTGTCCGCATCGTTGAGCAAAAGGATGCAACACCAGAAGAAGCGGCAGTAAATGAAATCAACACAGGTGTTTATGTGTTTGATAACCAATTGTTGTTCAGTAGCTTGAAGCAAGTGACGAATGACAATGCACAAGGTGAATACTATTTGCCAGATACGTTGGAGATTTTGCGTAACGAAGGCCACACGGTTGGGGCGTTTGTGATGGATGACTTTGATGAATCAATGGGCGTTAACGACCGTGTTGCTTTGGCCCGCGCAAACAAGGTTTTGCGCGACCGCGTCAATGAAATGCACATGCGCAATGGTGTGACGTTGATTGACCCAGCAAATACGTACATTGATGTCGATGTTACGATTGGTAACGATACTGTTATTGAGCCTAACGTTTACTTGAAGGGTAAGACGCAAATTGGTTCTAACGTTTTGATTACGACGGGCTCACGTTTGGTTGATTCAATTGTGGCTGACGGTGCACAAGTGGACGCTTCACACTTTGAAGAAGCTGAAATTCGCGAGCGTGCAACGGTTGGTCCGTTTGCTCACTTGCGTCCAGCTGCATACTTGGATGTTGAAGCGCACGCCGGTAACTTTACTGAGGTTAAGAAGGCCCACTTGGGTAAGGGTTCAAAGATGGGCCACTTGTCATACCTTGGTGACGCCACGATTGGTAAGGATGTTAACATCGGGGCCGGGTCAATCTTCGTTAACTACGATGGTTTGCACAAGTGGCACTCAAACGTTGGCGACCGTGCCTTTATCGGTTCAAACTCTAAGATTGTTGGCCCAGTTAATATTGGTAGCGAAGCCTTTATCGCTGCCGGTTCAACGATTACGGATGATGTGCCAACGCACGCCATGGGAATCGCTCGTACGCGTCAAGTGACGAAGTATGATTTCTGGAACCGTACACCATTGCATGAAAAGTTTGATGATACTGAATCAGCAAAGCGCGATGCAAAGGCTGCTTGGGATGCCTTTTTTGAAAATAAGTAATGATTAATGAAAGCGATACCATGTACTAGGCCCCGTCAAGTTGACGGTGGAAATAATATAAAATTTAACTAGGCGCTCGCACCGCCGTAAATGGCCATATTCCGGAATTCTTCCGGGGTATGGCCATTTATAGTTTCCGAACGTCGAATCAAGTTGAAGTAATCAATTCCTGCTTTGATTGCCTTAACTGCTTCCTTGAATGTGAAACTGTGTTGCTTATCCCACCATTCGACTTTGAAGTCATTCCAAAACTTCTCCATGATGGCGTTGTCGTATGGTGTTCCCGGGCGAGACATACTGCGATGAGCGTTGTGTCGCCTTAGATAGTTTTTGAAAGCACCAGAAGTATACGCTGCGCCACGATCTGAATGCACTAAAACATGTCGTGGATGCCCGCTAATTCGATATGCGCGCTGAAAAGTTTGGACAGCTGCAGCTGAAGTTTCTGTTTCGCTTACGTTAAATGAAAGAACGTACGTACCGTATAAATCAATCACGGCTGAAAGTTTAAGTGTGTGTTCTAGGTTTGCGCCGTAGCGCAATTCAGTCATATCAGTTGCCCACTTCTGATTAGGCGCTAAGGCAGTAAAGTCCTGATTCATCACGTTATCAGTGATGTACATTTCATTTGTCTTAATATGGTTGTGCTTCTTCTCTCGGATATCCGCACGGATACCGGCGATATGCATCAAACGACGAACGCGTTTGTGGTTGATACGTTGAGAAATTTCTTCATCAAGATTGATGTACATCGTCATTCGCTTTACCCCGAGGTTGTGCTTATGAGCTTCATCAAGGCCTCTGATTTTCTCCATCACGAGTTGGTTTAGTTGATCATTCGCCGTTTCAGACCGCCTAAGCCACTTATAATACGCTTGCTTAGATACTTCGGCGGCCTCGGCTAATTGATAAATAGGATATGCCGCTGGATTTTCCTCATGAAGTGCATGCATTGCTTCGTACAACAGCACGTTAGCGACCCGGTTTACAGTTACCTGCCTTTGCTTAGAATCTCTTGTAATTTTTTTGCTAGGTCTAACTTCATCTGTTGGGCCTTTAACTCAGCCTTTAGACGCTTATTCTCAAGAACGAGCTTATCCATTTCTGATAACTCGTCTGCTGTCTTCTTTCGACCACGGCCATCACGCAACGCTTCGAATCCACCAGCTTCAACCTTCAATACCCATGAGCGGACTTGTTGGTAGCTTACTTTAAACTCCTCTGAACTATGGGTGAAGTTGCGGTCGTGTTCGATTGCGTATGTTGCGATTTCAACTCGCTCTTCGAATGTTGTCTTGCGTGATGCCATGGTAACTCTCCTTGTACCTGCGCCTGAAGAACGCAGTTCTTGATTCCCATTATACTTTGAAACCCAATCAGATATTTGACTATCACTACGTAGTTTGAATCGTCGTGTCAATTCTCGTAATGTTCCTTCACCAGACAAGTAAGCTTGCACAACTTTACGCTTAAATTCCTTAGAATATTTTTGATTATCTTGTGATTCGCTAAGCCCCTCCATACCGAAATTAGCGTATAACCGCAACCAGTTATGCAATGCATTCAGCCCGACATTATTCGATAAAGCGAAGGCTCTCATAGATAAAGAAGACTTTTGATACGATTCAATCATCTTCAATTTCTCTTTAGGTGAATATTTTGATCTAGACATAGAAAAATCCCCTAGAAGTTGACGGAAGAAATTTATATTATTTCTTCCGTCAACCTCTAGGGGACTATAGCACCATGTTTGTGGTGTCGCTTTTTTCGTTAACGAACTTTGAAGAGAATATGAAAGTGTTCGGAAAACTGCACGGCGTATTCGTTGAAGAATATGTAAAAAAACTGTACAATGTAACTATTGAACACTTGAGGAACACAGTGATGTGTCTATGGAGGACAACATGGCGACTTATGCGGATCCGCATTTGAAGATTTTTTCATTGAGCAGCAATCAGCCTTTGGCAGAAAAGATTGCCGCTTCAATTGGCGTGGAATTGTCACAAATTAACATTGCACGATTTAGTGACGGTGAAATCCAAATCAACATCGAAGAGTCAGTACGTGGTGATAACGTGTACGTTATCCAACCAACGTCAGCACCCGTTAACGATAGTTTGATGGAGTTGATGATTATGATTGACGCTTTGCGCCGTGCAAGTGCAAAGTCAATCAACGTGGTTATGCCTTACTATGGCTATGCCCGTCAAGATCGTAAGGCTCGTTCACGCGAACCTATCTCAGCTAAGTTGGTAGCCAACATGCTTGAGATGGTTGGTGCAACACGTGTCTTGGTTTTGGACTTGCACGCTGCGCAAATCCAAGGATTTTTGACATTCCTGTTGACCACATGATGGGTGCGCCTTTGTTGGCCGACTACCTAATCACGTCTGGTATTGCTGATGACAACACAGTTGTTGTGTCACCTGATCACGGTGGTGTAACACGTGCACGTGCATTGGCTGAATTGTTGGGTTCACAAGAGCCTATCGCAATTATTGATAAGCGTCGTCCTAAGGCGAACGTGGCGCAAATCATGAACATCATCGGTGATGTTAAGGGTAAGCGCGCGATTATGATTGATGACATGATTGACACTGGTGGAACTATTTCACAAGGTGCACAAAAGTTGAAGGATGAAGGGGCTGCTGAAGTCTACGTTGTGGCAACACACGCGGTCTTCTCAGGGCCAGCTGTCGACAACTTGCAAAACTCAGTCTTTGAGAAGGTTATCGTAACTGACTCAATTAACTTGCCTGAAGAGAAGAAGTTCCCTAAGTTGGTGCAAGTGACGACTGCAGAATTGATTGGTGAAGCGATTAAGCGTATCAATGAGAACCAAGCGGTATCTCCATTGTTCAAGAACCGTTTCCACCGCACGGTCGACTAACAGAATTTGAGTTTTTAAAGCATTGTTCTAATACTAATTTAGGGCAGTGCTTTTTCTATAAAGAAGGGATATTCTAATGGCAAAGAAGAAGATGATTTTGGATTTGGACACTGGTGTTGATGACGCTTTGGCGTTGGCATACGCTTTGGCAACGCCGGATTCAGATTTGATTGGGGTTGTTTCATCATTTGGTAACACGCAAGTTAACACGGCGGGTGAGAACACGTTGAAGTTGCTTGAGTTGTTGGGACGCGAAGATGTGCCAGTATTTATCGGGGCTGCACACTCATCAACGACTGATAACTTTGAAACAATGCAAGTTTCAATGGATATCCACGGTAAGAATGGTATCGGGGATGTTGAATTGCCAACGCCAAGTCGCTCAGTTGAAAAGCAAACTGCAGTTGACTTCATCATTGAAGCTGCTCACAAGTATGCTGATGATTTGGTGATTGTGCCAACTGGTCCTTTGACTAACTTGGCTGAGGCTTACCAAAAGGATCCTGAAATTGAAAACTTGATTGGTAATGTAACGTTGATGGGTGGGGCGCTTGTTGTGCCTGGAAACGTTACGCCATATACTGAGGCGAATATCAACCAAGACCCAGAAGCGGCTGACTATGTCTTTAAGCACGCTAAGCACCTTGTGATGGTTGGCTTGGATGTCACGTTGCAAACGTTGTTGACGAAGAAGGAAACGCAAGTATGGCGTGATTTGGGAACAGAAAAGGGACGCGTTTTCGCCGATATTTTCGATTACTACATTGACGCTTACTACAACTTGGATATCAACAAGGCTGGGGCTGCATTGCACGATCCACTAGCTGTTGGTGTTGCGGTTGACCCAAATTTGGTAACGTTGTTGCCACTAAACATGATGGTAACGCCGGAAGATGGTCGCACGATTGGTGACCCATCTCGTTTGCGTGATCCACACAAGAATAACTTTGCTGCTGTTGCCGTTGATGAGCCGTTCTACTTGGAGCGCTTCATGAACTACACGACTGCATTGTTTAAGTAAGCTAACTAAGCACGATGAAAGTCGTGCTTTTTTGCTATTTATCAAGCGAATTAGTTTGTTGGTTTTATCAGCATGAAAGCGTATGACACGCGGTATGACGTGAATTTATAATGGATATTTCACTTGCAAAACGTTTGTATCGCGTGTAAACTTAGTTCTTGTGAGTTATGTTGAATTAAATTTCAACAGCTCTCCTTGCCGGCAGGAAGTCGGCCATAGACCAAAAGGAGGAAGTTATTATGGCATACGAATTGACGTACATCATTCGCCCTGACATGGACGCTGATGCTAAGAAGGCATTGGTTGAGCGTTTCGACAAGATCTTGGCGGACAACGGTGCAACGGTGGCAGAGTCTAAGGACTGGTCATCACGTCGTTTTGCATACGAAATTGCAGGTTACCGTGAGGGTACTTACCACATCGTTAACTTTACTGCAGAAGATGACGCAGCCATCAACGAATTTGATCGTTTGGCAAAGATCTCACAAGATATCTTGCGTCACATGGTTGTAAAGCGCGACTTTGCATCAGCTGAGTAATTGTTAGCTTAATTGTCTAACATTTTTTATTGACTTAGTTGCAGGTCATTAAGACCGATTGAAAGGAGACTTTCCATATGATTAATCGTGTTGTTCTGGTTGGTCGCTTGACGCGTGACGTTGAATTGCGTTACACGACTTCAGGTGCTGCTGTCGGAACTTTCTCACTAGCTGTTAACCGTCAGTTTACTAACGCTAATGGTGAGCGTGAGACCGACTTTATTAACGCCGTTATCTGGCGTAAGTCGGCTGAAAACTTTGCTAACTTTACCTCTAAGGGGTCATTGGTGGCGGTTGAAGGTCGCTTGCAAACTCGTAACTACGAGAACCAACAAGGTCAACGTGTTTATGTAACGGAAGTTGTCGTTGATAACTTCTCATTGTTGGAGAGTCGAGCTGAAAGCGAACAACGCCGTTCACAAAACGGTGGTGCAAGCAACAACTTCGGCGGTGGTCAACAAGGTGGCAACCAAGGCGGCTTCAATGCTGCACCAGCACAAAACCCATTCGGTGGTTCATCATCATCAAATGGCAACGTGTTTGGCGGTAACCAACCTTCACAACCATCAAATGATCCTTTCGGTGGTGGTCAAGAGGTTGATATCTCTGACGATGATCTACCATTCTAAGTTGATATATCTAATTGTCTAACGACATAAGTCTATCAGGAGGAATTAATCATGGCACAACAACGTCGTGGTGGCGGCCCTCGCCGTCGTCGTAAGGTTGACTTTATCGCAGCCAACCACATTGAATACGTGGATTACAAGGACACTGAATTGTTGGAGCGTTTCATCTCAGAACGCGGTAAGATCTTGCCTCGTCGTGTGACGGGTACGTCTGCTAAGAACCAACGTAAGGTGACGACTGCTATCAAGCGTGCACGTGTTATGGGTCTTTTGCCATTCGTTGCAGAAGACTAATAGCATACGCTTTTAGTAACAACCTTTAAAAGAGTGAATCAGCATTGCTGGTTCACTCTTTTTTTATGCTTTCATGGCTTTTCTGACACGTTTGTGCGGTATTCTCGGGCAAACATGGGAAAGGAGCGTACTTATGAAGAAGTGGCTTATCGGTGGTGTAGTGGCGATTGTAGCGCTAATCTTGGGGGCGGTTGGTATGAATGTGTACAACGAGCATCAAGAGGGAAAGTTTGAACGTCAATATGAGTCGAGTGTTGCACGTTCGTATTCAGAATCAATCGCAAAGTCTTCATCAACAAGTTCTGGCGTATCATCGTCGACTACTTCTGGAACGGCAACGTCAGTGGCCTTGCCATCAGAACAAGAAGTTGTTGATCGCTTGAAGAGTGACTTGGACAAGTTTATTGCTGATCAAAAGGGTGGCATTATTCAAACGGGTTCAGCTGAAGACATCCGTGATGCGTTTGAAGATACTTATGTAGACACGTACCAAAATGAATTAGAAGCAAAGTTCCCGGGCGAAGCGAACGAAGATCAAATCGAATCATTGATTGATTTAGGTTTGTTGACACTGAACTTCGATGAGAAGATTGCTGCAGCGAAGTAATATAAAGCAGACTGGGGAATGTCGGAGGCTTTAGACCGACAGCCACTGTGAAAAAAGCCGGTTACGCAGAACGCGAACCGGCTTTTGTGCATGATGGCAAAAAGAAAACCGCCAGGTCAATGACCTGGCGGTTATGGGATGGGCAGACAGGGGCTCGAACCCTGGACCCACGGATTAAGAGTCCGTTGCTCTACCAACTGAGCTATCTGCCCATAATTTTCTTTGTTGCCTCAACAACAGAATTAATAATACCAGATAATTAGTAAGCATGCAAGCGTTTTGTTTGAAAAAAGTGATCATAGAGTAGACTGGGAATGTCGGAGGTTTTAGACAGAGTGATAACTGCTGTGATCAAACAACCTAGGGGGCGATACAATAAATCTCGCCATGTTGAGATTGCTGGCTGCTCTGATAAAATGGCAAAAAGAAAACCGCCAGGTCAATGACCTAGCGGCTATGGGATGGGCAGACAGGGGCTCGAACCCTGGACCCACGGATTAAGAGTCCGTTGCTCTACCAACTGAGCTATCTGCCCATAATTTTCTTCGTTGCCTCAACAACAGATATTAATATACCAGAATTTTCGACACTGTGCAAGTGTTTTATTTGAAAAAGTTTTAAAAAGAGTGGTGGGAGGTATTTTAGTGCAGCGGACAAGCTAGAATGCAAAAAGAAAACCGCTAGATCAAACGACCTAGCGGTTATGGGATGGGCAGACAGGGGCTCGAACCCTGGACCCACGGATTAAGAGTCCGTTGCTCTACCAACTGAGCTATCTGCCCATGTAATTCTCTTTGTGTCTCTCAACAACAGATATAAATATACCACCATATGAAAATGAATGCAACACTTTTTTGAATAAAAAACGTTTTTTTCATGACGAACCTGAAATTAACGTTGATGTAAAAAGAAAACCACCAGATCAAATGACCTGGTGGTTATGGGATGGGCAGACAGGGGCTCGAACCCTGGACCCACGGATTAAGAGTCCGTTGCTCTACCAACTGAGCTATCTGCCCATAATTCTTTTCGTTGCCTCAACAACAGATAATATAATAACAAGTATATGAATGTTTTGCAACCCTTTTTTGTAAAATAAATGTTTTCTGTTTCTGAAAGATTACGAAAACATTGTAACATGCTACAATAGTTACAAGATACCCGCCACTGGGAGGATAAAGAACAGATGAGTAAAATTTTAGTCGTCGATGACGAAAAGCCAATTTCAGATATTATCAAGTTTAATTTGACAAAGGAAGGATACGACGTTGTCGTGGCCATGGATGGTCAAGAGGCGTTGGATCTTTTTGAGAGCGAAGAACCTGATCTAGTTTTGCTAGACCAAATGTTGCCTGAGCTTGAAGGAACCGAAGTCCTACGCCAAATTCGCACGAAGTCACAAACGCCCGTTATCATGGTAACAGCCAAGGATTTAGAAATCGATAAGGTTTTGGGTCTTGAGATGGGTGCTGATGATTATGTTACAAAGCCATTCTCAAACCGAGAGTTGTTGGCACGTATCAAGGCTAACTTGCGCCGCCAAGCGCCAGTTGCTGGTCAAAATGTCATGGATGATAGTGGGGATATCAAGATTGGTGCCCTAACGATTCACCCTGACGCATATATGGTATCTAAGAACGGTCAAGATATTGAATTGACACACCGTGAGTTTGAATTGTTGCACCACTTGGCTAAGCACATTGGTCAAGTTATGACGCGTGACGATTTGTTGCAAACGGTTTGGGGTTACGATTACTTTGGGGACGTTCGTACGGTCGATGTGACGGTGCGTCGTATTCGTGAAAAGATTGAAGAAACGCCAAGTCACCCACAAATTTTGATGACACGTCGTGGTGTCGGTTACTATTTGAAGGCTTCAGAAGAATAAAGCAGACTGGTTAGTGCCGTGCCGATTGGCATGGCGCTATTTTTTTAATTGAATTTGGGAGTATTAAAAACGCGATGGCAGATTTTGAAGAATTGACAGAGCAAAAAAGGTGGCGGAAGTTTTTTTCTTCAATCCATTTTAAAATTGCGTTGGTATTTACGCTGACGCTGTTAGTAACGTTGGAACTGGTCGGGGCATTCTTCGTTAAACGTTTGGAACAACAAAATTTGGCAACGTTTAGAACGCAAATCGCGTTGCCGGCTTATGTGAATGATTCGCTAACACAGCAATTGATTAGCACAGACCAAACGAAGGCGAATAGTGATATCCACACTATTCTAACGTCAATTAACAATGCCTCAATTTCAGAGATTGAGGTAATTGATTCATCAGGTATTATTCGCGGTACGAGTGATATCAATGCTCAAGATGAAGTTGGGCAAAAAACAACCGATGCTAACGTTAAGGCAGCACTGGCTGGTGGGAAGTACACCAAGAACCCGATTGAAGAACGTTCTGGTGTTCGTTATCAGGTGGTTGTAAAGCCGTTGGTAAGTTCGTCGGGTGGAGAAAGTAACATTGTTGGTGTTGTTGAAGTGCGCGCAAGTCTTGAAACGACGTATGACAACTTGAATCACATCTCGTTGATTTACTTCTCAGCATCATTGTTAGCGGTGGTCTTGGGTGTGGTCATGGCCGTGATTATTTCACGTAGTTTGACGAAGCCGATTGCCGAAATCAATGATCGCACCACGCGCATTGCGCAGGGAGATTACTCCGGTGGTATTTTGGTTCGTTCAAACGACGAAATTGGGCAATTGGCTGAAAATGTTAATGCGTTAGCGGTTCGAATCGAAGAAACGACGAACTCAACTGAGTTTGAACGCCGCCGTTTGGAGTCCGTGTTGGAACACATGACTGATGGCGTTATTGCCACCGACCGTCGTGGAAGCATTAACATCATTAATACGGCTGCGTTGCAAATGACGGGTATGGAAGACAGCAATGTGGCCTTGGGTCAATCAATTTTGGAAGTTTTGCAAATTGCTGATCGTTATAATTTGCGTGAGTTGCTTGATAACCAAGATGAATTGTTGCTCGATTTCAGTAACGATGAACGTCAATTGATTATCCGTGCTTACTTCAGTTTGATTCAGCGCGCATCAGGGTTCATTTCTGGCCTGGTTATCGTGCTACACGACGTTACTGAGCAACAGCGCATCGAAGAAGAGCGTCGCCAATTCGTTTCGAACGTTTCACACGAATTGCGCACGCCGTTGACTTCTGTAAAGTCATACGTCGACGCGTTGCAAGAAGGCGCGATTGAGGATCCGGAAGTTGCCAAGAGTTTCTTGGCGGTTGCCCAAGACGAAACAACCCGTATGATTCACATGATTAACGACTTGCTTGAGCTATCACGAATGGACTCGGGTACGATGAAGTTGGAGACGGAATACGTCAACGTTGGCGAATTGTTCAACTACATTTTGAACCGATTCGATATGATTATTGCGAATGATGATAAGCCTGAAAAGTATTACACAATCAAGCGCGAAATTACGGATTCGCAAATTTGGGTTGAGTTGGATACATCGAAGTTCACCCAAGTTGTGGATAACATTATGAACAATGCCATCAAGTATTCACCTGATGGTGGTGTTATTACAGCTCGCATGATTGATCGTAAGACTGAGGTTGTGCTAAGCATTACTGACCAAGGTTTGGGAATTCCGAAGAAGGATTTGGGTCACATTTTTGACCGTTTCTTCCGTGTTGATAAGGCGCGTTCACGTGCCCAAGGTGGAACTGGTTTGGGCCTTGCCATTTCAAAGGAAATTATCGAACGCTTTGGCGGTAAAATCTGGGTAGACTCTTCTGAAGGTAAGGGGTCAACGTTCTCAATTTCATTGCCATATGAAGCTTACGATCCAGCGGAAGACGAGTGGGATGATGGTGAATGGGATGATTAATCGACTACATTATCGTTTCAAAGTACTATTCCGTCGTTTTGGCTTAGTAGTGATGCTGATTCTGGCGATTGGTATTAGTATCGCATTGTCAGTTAGTTTGTGGCGTAGTCCGGGACGTGACTTAAATCATGATAAAAGTAATGCGGATGCGACGCAGCAAGTGGTTGCCTCAAAGTCTTTAACGGACCTATATGGGTTTGATCAACTGGTGTACAACGAAGATAATGTGCAATATTCAGTTATTGATTATCGCCCGACGACCACGAAAATGATTAAGCGTTTGACGACCTGGGAAGTTGGCGATTATACAAAGCAAAAGCTGACGGACGCTGAATACCTCAAAACATTGTCTAAAAAGGGAACTGTATTGATGAGTTTCCCTGATGCCGTTGCAGGTGGAGTAGTTAATCAACTGATGACGAACGATGTTGATTTGCCGGCCAATGCTGAAATCAATCGCATTCGGGTGCCGCAAGAGTCTAAGAACGAAATATTGTTTATGGACGATAAACATCGGACGATTTATCGGTATGCGGTTAAAAATGCTGCTAAGTCGTTAGACAGTTTTAAGATGAGTGACGAACGCGTGAAGGTTAAGTTTGAACTTAACGGTAAGCGTGTATTGACTGATGCGCTCGAGTCAGTCTCATTACGTTCATATAGCTATCTGATGGAAACGAATGCAACGAATAATTATTTGTCCGCGCTCTTTGCCGGTACGACGACGCCAAGTGCAAATCGCAACGGCAATACGTTGACGTACAATGACGGAGTATCACGGCAAATGACGGTGGATACGGTTTCTGGTGTAGCGAAGTATGACGCATATGATGTATCTGATTTAGGTAAGACGTTTAATCAACGTATGGCTAAGGGGTATGACTGGTTGGTTCGAATCCACCAAATTCCTGACAATATTTATTTTTTTGAAAGTCATGACATGGGACGTCACTTGATTTATCGTCTTTATGTTAATGGACTACCAATTTTCAACCAAACCGCTTACGGTACGGTTCAAATGAAGCAACACGATAGTCGCCACCAAGAAATTGATTTTTCACAGTATTCATTGCAAGTGCCGTTGCCAGCGGACAATAATGTTCGCGTGACGCTGCCGACCTCGGATGAGGTGATTAAGAAATTGGCTGGCGCTGGTGTGCCAAAGAAGTCGATTACGAATATGGCTTACGGTTATCGCTGGGTGTCAGATACCAATCAAAATATCGTGACGTTGCAGCCCGAGTGGTACTTTGAAGTCGGCAACACCTGGCAAGCGGTTAATGATAAGCTAGCTGAGAATCAAGGAGGAGCGAACTGATGGATTTCAAAAAAATCTTAGCGACTTTCTTAGTGGTTTTTGTGGCTATCGATATCTTTTTGGCTTTCCAATGGTTCCAAATTCACCAACCAGCCGCAAATCCAACGGCAACGGAAAGTATCCTATCAGAAATGAAGAGCGATGGCATTCAGGTTGGTGAGTTGGACACTGATTCTCAAACTGGCGCCTATATTGGTGGGCAAGATGGCGATGAATTTCTTAAGGCTAATATGGATAGTTTAGACAAGCGCTGGTCAACCAAGCTTACGGGTAAACAACTAACGGCAACGTTAGATAAGCCGGTGTTTATGGGAACGTCCCGATCAGATGTACGCAAATCGCTACAAAAGTTGGTTGACGACAAAACGCAAGTGATTGCGGGTGCCCAGTATGTGTATGATGCAAAATTGACGGAGTATGCGAATAATGATTCGGATAATTCGGCAATGGTGGTCTATACGCAGAAAATGACGAACCGACGCCAATTTATGACGTCACGTGCGCAAATCAGATTCTTGTTGGATAAGAATCACGATTTAAAGGGATATACCCAAACATACGTTTCGAATGCCCAAGTGTTGCGTGATTCAACCACGTTGATTTCGGAAGAAAAAGCGTTAATTGGCGCTTATCAATATAATGAAATTCCAAATAATGGTAAGTTGAATTGGAGTCACATGGGATATGCACCACTGACGACAGTTGGTGATGATACGATTTTTGTACCAGCGTGGATTTTTTCGGTGACGGATGGTACTGGCAACACGACGTTATTACGAATCAATGCGCTGAATGGCGCCTTAATGAAATAATGACGTGTTAGAATAGATAACGACGAAACGCCACGTGACTCTTTTGTCATGTGGCGTTTTTTCTTTGTAGATAATAAAAAAGAATGGGGATGGCAGAAATGGCAAGTGATTTTCATGTGTCAATGTTGGCCTCTGGCAGTAAGGGAAATGTTACGTACATTGAAACGCCGACACATAAGGTGCTGGTTGATGCTGGTTTATCGGGTAAAAAGATTGATGGGTTGATGAATCAAATCGGTCGGTCGTTGACGGATGTTGATGCTTTGTTTGTGACACACGAACACAGTGACCACATTGCAGGTGTTGGTGTGTTGGCACGCAAGTATGGCTTTGACGTCTATGCAAATGCGAAGACGTGGGATGCGATGGCGGGTAAGATTGGTAAAATTAAGCCAGAGCAGATGAATATTCTGGAAGCAGGTCAGACAAAGCTGTTTGGTGACTTGGATGTCGAGAGCTTTAGTGTTTCTCACGACGCGGCTGACCCGCAGTTTTATGCATTCCATCACGACAATAAGACGTTTGCGATGTTGACGGATACAGGTTACGTTAATGACCGCATTGTTGGCACAATTCGGAATGCCGATGCTGTGTTGATGGAAGCGAACCACGATTATGAAATGCTGCGTATGGGTGGTTATGCTTGGAATTTAAAGCAACGCATTTTGAGTGATCAAGGGCACCTGTCCAATGAAGACGGTGCATTGGCGTTGACCGAAATTTTGGGAAACCGGACGAAGAATGTTTTCTTGGGGCACTTGAGTCAAGAGAATAATCAAAAGCCATTAGCTCATTTGACGGTTCAATCAGTGCTGGAAGAACATGACTTTGGGGTTGGACATGATTTCAATCTGTTTGATACCGATCCGGCGCAGGCAACGAAATTATTGGATATTTAAGAAAGCTTTCTTAAGACGTCTTAAAGGGATAGCCGTTACAATATGAGTAAATAATCAGAGATAATATGGAGGGGGTTACCCATGATTGAAAATGAAAAACGTAGTGGTGGCAAGTCATCAACGATGAAAATCGCAATTGTTGGTTTGGTAGCTGGTTTGATTGGTGGTGGTGCGGCAGCAGGGGGAGTTGCCTACTTGAACAACTCAGGCATGCTGGCACCATCAACGGTGACGACCGGCAAGACGACGCCGGTTAAAGTTAGCAATTCAAATGTGAAGGGAACATCTGACGCAACAAAGGCCTTTAACACGGTTTCAGGTGCGGTTGTATCAGTGATTAACTTGCAGAAGCAACAATCATTGGGGGATTCAATGTTTGGCGGCTTGACGAGCGATTACGGTAATAGCTCAAGTAAGGATAGCGACTCTTCGGATTTGCAAACAGCGTCTGAAGGATCTGGTGTCATTTACAAGAAACAAGGTGGTGTGGCTTACATCGTGACGAATAATCACGTGGTAGCTGGTTCAAACGCATTGCAAGTTTTGTTGAGTGACGGTACAAAGCTGACGGCGACATTGGTTGGAACTGATGAGCAAACCGACTTGGCGGTCTTGAAGGTGGATTCAGCTAAGGTGTCTGAAGTGGCGGACTTTGCTGACTCATCAAAGATTGAGCCAGGACAATCAGTGTTGGCAATTGGGTCACCATTAGGGTCTGAATATGCAACGTCAGTAACTGAAGGCATTATTTCAGCAACCAAGCGTGAAGTTGATGCCACGGATGAGAGTGGTAACTCACTTGGTAAGGCGACGGTTATTCAAACTGACGCAGCCATTAACCCAGGTAACTCGGGTGGACCGTTGGTTAACCTAGCTGGTCAAGTAGTAGGAATCAACTCGATGAAGCTGGCATCATCATCTGACGGAACATCTGTCGAAGGAATGGGATTTGCAATTCCATCAGATACGGTTGTAAGCATCATTAACGAATTGGAAAAGAATGGTAAGGTGGAGCGCCCTGCACTTGGTGTGACGATGGTTGACTTGAGCAATGTCTCAACGTCTGATCAATCGAGTGTTTTGAACTTGCCAACTAGCGTTTCTGGCGGTGTTGTGGTGATGGGCACGACTGATGGTTCAGCAGCTGCTGAAGCTGGATTGAAGAAGTATGATGTCATTACGAAGATTGATGATACCGACATTACGGGGTCTGGTGATTTGCGTGATGCCTTGTATAAGCACAAGGTTGGCGATACTATCAAGATTACATACTACCGCGATGGTAAGGCAAAGACGGTTGATGCTAAGTTAACGAAGACAACGAGCTCATTAACATCATCATCTGAGTCAAATTAGTCGGGAAAAATGGAAGGGACTACCTAGGTAGTCCCTTTTTTGCAACACTTAGCTTATGATTTGTTAGTTCTGTTAACTAATTGAAACACTTTTTTTACACGTTGTTCACACGGATTAGATATATTATACATATCCGCTGTTCCTAGTGGATTTCATTACTCCCCAAAGTACATGAAGCGTTACATATTTCCCCAAAGTATGTAACACCCCCCTCGCTGGTTGCGATAGTAGCCGGCGGCGGACCATCGTTGCGTTCCCCCTCTTGCACGATGGTCTTTTTTTATGCCAAAAATTAAGCCTCGCTAATGAGTTATTGCATTGGCGAGGCTTTTTCGTGCTACTTTTCAAAGTGAAGCTCAAGTGAATAATCACCTAGCAACGTTTCACCAGCGAGTAGTGAGTAGGCGACGTTAATGTGACCGAAATCATCAGTAAGGACGGTTTTCAAATCATTTGTGCGGACATCAATTGACATTGAGCCTTGTGGCGTGACATAACGCGTTGGAATTGTAGCGTCCGTTGCGAACTGCAAGCGCACGTCGCTTTGACCAGAACGCTTTAATGATACTTCACCAGCTGGGGTCAACTTGAATGTAACCGGCGTTTCTAAACCTGCTTGGTGTTCGATGTAACGTAGGTACAACGTTTCGCCCATGGGGGTGATGGTGCCAGCTTCTTCGAACGTAAATGTCTCTTCGTCACCTTCTTGACGGATGACGGTAGTTAATTTCAATGTTACTGGATATCCATTGGCTGAATCTGCCATACAAATTTCCTCCTTCAATAAGCCTATTGCTTCTATTATACAGGTATTTCTAGGTTATAATGTAAGTAACGAATCAGTAGTTCGGAAATAGGGAAGGAATCAAGGTTCGACTTATGACGACAGAAGTAAAGGAAAAGGTCTTTCGTGACCCGGTACATAATTTTATTCGTGTCCAAGATCAAGTTATTCTTGATTTAATTGGAACGTCTGAATTTCAACGACTACGACGAATTAAGCAATTGGGCGTAGCTAGTGCCGTTTTTCACGGCGCTGAGCACTCGCGTTTTTCACACTCGCTAGGTGTGTATGAAATTGCACGTCAGTTTGCTGACCATTTAGAAAAGTTTTATCCAACTCAGGAACCGGGTGATGGGTTGTGGGATCCAAGTGAGCGTTTGTTGCTGTTAACGTCAGCTTTGCTTCACGATTTAGGTCACGGCCCATACTCACACACGTTTGAACACATTTTCAATACGGATCATGAGTCGTACACACAACAGATTATTTTGTCGCCGGAGACTGAGATTAATCAAGTTTTGCGACAAGTGGCACCTGATTTTCCGGCTAAGGTAGCGAGTGTTATTGGTAAGACTTATGAAAATCCACAAGTGGTGCAATTGATTTCTAGTCAAATTGACGCTGACCGTATGGATTACTTGTTGCGCGATGCCTATTACTCTGGTGCGACGTATGGTGAGTTTGACTTGGCTCGTATCATTCACGTGATGCGTCCATACAAGGGTGGGATTGCTTTTGATCAAAAGGGAATGTATGCCGTGGAAGATTACGTGGTGTCACGTTATCAAATGTACGTGCAGGTTTATTTCCACCCAGTGTCACGTTCGTTTGAAGTGCTGTTGCAGCACTTGCTAGAACGCGCAAAGTTTTTATACGATGAGAGCAAGACGGATTCACGAATTTCAACGAGTTTCATCTCACCAGCGCTGATGCCGTTGTTTGCTGGCGACTTTACACTCGCCCAATACTTGATGCTGGATGATTCAGTCATGTTGGCTAACATTAGTGAGTGGCGTTTAGCAGATGATGCGATTTTGGCAGATTTGGCAACCCGTTTCTTGGACCGTAAGCCGTTGAAGTCAATTTTGATTGAGGATTCAGCGCGTGGCTTGCTACCAGCGATTACAAAATTAATTGCATCGGCTGGTTTTGACGAACGTTATTACACTGCTGAAAACGACAGTTATGACTTGCCATATGATGCGTATAATCCAAGTGATAAGAAACCACGTACACAGATTGAAATGATGCAGCCGGCGGGGGAGCTGTTTGAACTATCAACGCAAAGTGCATTGGTGGCAGCGATGACTGGTCGCATTTTCGGAAACGCCCGCTTCTTCTTCCCGCGTGAGATGATGAATACGCAAGCGGTTGATGATGTAATGGCACCGTTGTATGCTGAATTCCAACGTTACGTGCACAACGAGACGTTGGTAACGCCGAGTGAAAAATAAGGGGAATAAAATATGGCAATTAAGTTGATTACGATTGATATTGATGACACGCTAGTTAATACAGCGAAGCAAGTGACACCACGTGTGAAGGCGGCGCTACAAGAAGCAACCGCGCAAGGTGTGAAGGTTGTTTTGACGACAGGTCGTCCTTTGCCAGGAGTTCAAGAATATTTGGATGAGTTGGGCTTAAATCACCAAGATGATCAATATGCGATTACGTACAATGGTGGTGTTGTGCAGACGACTAATGGGGAAGAAATTGGTGGTAAGGAACTAGCTTACTCAGACTACCTACGTTTGCGCGAGGTTGCCGATGAGTTGGGCGCTTACCTGCAGGTTGAAACGATTGATGCCGCTTATACGTCAGCCAAGGAAATTAACTACTGGGCTAGTCGTGAGAACTTTTTGATTAAGATGCCATTATTCATCAAGCCGGTCGATGAAATGGACCCAAATGATCACTACGTCAAGTTTATGTTCATTGGGGATGAAGCTGACATTGATGCTTGGCGAGATGCTTTGCCAAACGACGTTAAGGAAGCATACTATATTGTGAAGTCAACGCCACAACACTTGGAGTTCATGCATAAAGACGCGACGAAGGGGAGTGGCTTGTTGACGTTGGCAGATAAGTTGGGTATTGATCAATCTGAGACGATGGCTCTCGGCGATCAACAAAACGATATCACGATGATTGAGGCGGCCGGACTGGGCGTTGCAATGGGAAACGCTGTCCCAGAAGTGAAGGCGGTAGCTGACGTCGAAACAACGACACAAAACACGGATGGTGTTGGTGTGGCTGTTGAAAAGTGGGTTTTGGGACGTGATGTACCAGAACTAGCTTAATTTCCGAAGAATAACATTTGCCGAAACGGCTGAAATATTGTAAGATAAGACATTGAGTAAGACCGCGAAAGGACGTGCAGTGATTTGGCATTAACACAATTTGACGGCCAAAATAAGGCTGAGCTTTCAATGATTGAAGTTGCTCGTGCGATTTTGTCTGACCGTCATGACACCATGGCGTTTAACGACTTGTTGAATGAAGTACAATCATTCACTGGTAAGTCAGATGAAGAGATTCGTGCGCGCTTGGCACAATTCTACACTGATTTGAATATTGACGGTTCATTCATTTCATTGGGTGATAACATGTGGGGACTACGTTCATGGTACCCAATCGACTCAATTGATGAAGCCGTTCACTTGGATCTTGAAGAAGAAGAAGGTCAACCAAAGAAGAAGAAGCGTAAGAAGATCAACGCCTTTTTGGCAGACGTTGCGGATGATGACGATGTTATCGACTACAACGATGATGATCCTGAAGACGACGACTTCGGTGAAGTTGAAGACGAAGACGAGACGGCAGCTGCTGATTCAGACGATGATGATGCAGATGACGACGATGATGACGATTTATCAGATGATTTCGGTAATGACGAAGTTGCTGGTGGTATCGGCGAAGAAATCGGTGGCATTGCACCAGTCGATGACGACTACGGTTCAGGTGACATCGAGCGATAATATTATCGATAAAAAAGCGAGCAGTGATGCGCGCTTTTTTATTTTGCAAAATAACGGCGAGTTAATGCCGACAATTTTATTTATATTTTTCAAAAAAGTTAGTTGAGACAGGCGGAACAACTATATAAGGAAGTACATCACAAATTAAAATTCAGGCGTATAACATAGTTTTTGTAATAAATACTATATTTTCCACATATATTTGGAGGGGATACGTCATGGAACGTAAGAAGATGTACAAAGCAGGTAAGCAATGGGTAGTTGCTGCCGCTATTTCAGTTGCTGCTATGGGTGGCGCAACGGTTGTTGCTAACGCAGATACTGTAACGCCATCTGCAGATCAACCACAAGGTGTGATGGCTTTGAGTGCACACCACCACCGTCACCACTATCAAACACCAAGCACAGAACCTATCGCTGCGCCACAAAACTCATCAGCGATGGTGCCAAACACACCAGCACCTGAGATTCAACGACCAGACACACAACCAGCCGCAGCTCCAAAGAGCATGGAAATGGTAGTGCCAAATGATCCGGTTCAATATCAAACTGCAGATACGCAACCAGCTGCTGCGCCACAAAACTCATCAGCAATGGTACCAAACACACCAGCTTACGAGATTCAACGACCAGACACGCAACCAGCCGCAGCTCCAAAGAGCATGGAAATGGTAGTGCCAAATGATCCGGTTCAATATCAAACTGCAGATACGCAACCAGCCGCTGCGCCACAAAACTCATCAGCAATGGTACCAAACACACCAGCTTACGAGATTCAACGACCAGACACGCAACCAGCAGCAGCCCCACAAAGCAATGCGGAAGTAGTGCCAAATGATCCAGTGCAATACCAAAAGGCAGACACGCAACCTATTGCTGCACCACAATCAAAGTCAGATATGGTGCCAAACACACCAGTGCAAGCTGCTAACAAGCACCACAAGCACCACAACAAGCACCACAATCGTGCAGTGTCAGACTTTTGGGTAGAAATCACGGAGACGCGTCACAACTTTTACAATGGACGCCACCACCGTCACCACTACCAAAAGGCAGACACGCAACCAATCGCAGCGCCACAATCAAAGTCAGACATGGTGCCAAATACACCAGCGCCTGAGATTCAACGCCCAGATACACAACCAGCGGATGCGCCAAAGAACATGGCGATGGTAGTGCCAAATGATCCAGTGTACTACCAAACAGCAGACACGCAACCAATCGCAGCGCCACAATCAAAGTCAGACATGGTGCCAAATACACCAGCGCCTGAGATTCAACGCCCAGATACACAACCAGCGGATGCGCCAAAGAACGTGGCAATGGTTGTTCCAAACGATCCTGTGTACTACCAAACAGCAGACACACAACCAATTGCAGCACCTGAATCAAAGTCAGAGATGGTGCCAAACGCACCAGCTGGAATGAACGTTGATGAAAATGGTAATATTACTGGTTCAGTAGCAAACGAGCCGGCTAATGTTGTGAAGAACGCCGATGGTAGTGAGTCATGGACTGGAAGTGTTGAAAACGATCCAGCTGGAACTATTACTAACGCTGATGGAAGCAAGACAGTAACTAACTGGTTCAGTAGCAAACGAGCCGGCCAACGTTGTGAAGAACGCTGATGGTAGCGAGTCATGGACTGGAAGTGTTGAAAACGATCCAGCCGGAACAGTTACTAACGCCGACGGAAGCAAGACTGTGACTGCAGTAGTGCCAAACGATCCAATGCAATACCAAACAGCGGACACGCAACCAATCGCAGCACCACAATCAAAGACGGATATGGTGCCAAACGAACCAGTTACGTCAGCTGATAACCACGACCACGATGCTAACGGAAACGCTAACGTTGATAACAAGGACAATGGTAAGGATGTCACTGTTGACACTAAAGATAACGGTGAGACTACCTCAGTTGATACCAAGGATGCCGCAACAAACAACGGTGAACTTGTAAAGACTGCCGTTGCATCATCAGATGCATCAATGACTGCCCCTGCCGCATCTGCTAACTCAGCAGCTGCTAAGACGATTGCTTCAGCCGCAACCGTTGCATCATCAGCAAAGCACGTTGACTTGCCAGATACTGCTGCAACTGCTAAGTCAAACGCTGCATTGACTGCCTTTGGTGTACTAGGTGCCCTAGGTGTTGCAGCTGTCGCTTCACGCCGTCGCGGTTAATTTTCGGATTTTTAGAATCGAATTTTAGATAATTAAAAGACGTCAATTTCTAACAAGAATTGACGTCTTTTTTGGCAGGAGAGTGAGTAGATGGAATTTTACGCATTGGATCGCATTATGCTACAAGATGGTAGAACGGGCGTTATTGATAAGGTAGATGAAGAAACTGTCTATGTGCTGCTTGATGACACGTTAGTTTATACGCCTGTTCGGCAGGATGAAATCAAAAAAATTCTGCCCCACAAAAAAGAAGATTTAAGCTTTAATGACGACAACGCTTTTCAAGCAGTCAAACTTGGGGGGAAGTACCCGTGGAACATGACATACATCGAATTAATTGATTATTATAACCGGGTGCTATGCGTACCATTTGAAAAAGTAGAGTGCATGATAAAGCCTTATTGGCCATCGGCACACACAAATGATGTGACGCCGATAGGATTGACGGGCATGTTTTTGAATGAAGAGGCGACGTTTGTTGGTCCCGTTCGTATTGGTGAAGTGACTGAAACGACACGATTTGGCAAGCTGGTGCATCTGCCAAACCGGGGGACGTGGATTATTTCACGGGTCGGTCAGGTGCCGATGTTAAATGATGTTGCGTTTATGATTCGAACGCCAAATGTGTTGGGAATGTCGATTACATCTTATGAAACTGAGCAGGTTTATGAAATCACGCCGTCGCCAATAAAAGTCACGATGGGGCAATTGTGGTATGTCTATTTAGGTGTTATTCGACAGTTGAACCAACGGGCAGACTTAACGGGCCCGTTGGTTAAGGGCTATCACATTGCGGGTAACATTGCTGAGTCACTTAAAGTGATGGCATATGTATTGCGAGAGTTAAGGTGGACGTATCGCCTGAAAGATATTAATTAAATAATCGCCGTTTGGATTATTTTTAAAATAGCAAATTAATTAACAGGTATTTTTGTAAACTTGAATTTACAATTCAAGTGCAACACTAAGCTAAATAAAAACTGACTCATAATGAACCAGCGTAAAATGTAGTTTGTCTAGAACATACAGAACGCGAGGAAACATTATGAGTCATTATCATCAGCTTACCGCATTTGATCGCGGACGTATAGAAGTTTTACTCAGAGAAGGGTTGTCAATGCGTAGCATTGCAAAAGAAATTGGTAGAAGCGCTTCGACAATCTCTCGTGAGATTGCCCGCTGTGTTGGCTCAACTTATGAAGCTGAGGATGCCGATCAAAAGCACATGCTTGCTCGAACGAAGTCGCATAAACACCGAAAGTTAGATAACACTGAACTGCGAGAACTAGTTATATATGGAATCAATCAAAAACATTGGTCGCCTGAACAGATAGCTGGTCGACTAAAGATATCAAAAGGTCATACGATTATTAGCGCAAATACAATCTACCGAGCGATTTATAGAGATAACTTGGGCCAGCCGGTGAAAAGTCACAAAGCTCGGGGCATTGCTCGTGCGCTTCGGCATAGAGGAAAAACTCGACATACTAAAGGTCATGTCGAGCGTCGAGGTAAGATTAGAATTCCAAATACGATTGACGAGCGACCTGCAGAAGCAGGTTGTCGCTCTCGAATTGGAGATTGGGAACTGGACACTGTTATTGGCCGTAAAGGCGGTCAAGTATTGGTCACAATGGTTGATAGGAAGACCAGAATATTACTTTCAAAACGAGCGGCATCAAAGAAAACCGTCGATGTTATGAGAATCATAGGTTCAATGCTAGATTCCCTTCCAACTAGTCAGATACAGACTTTAACTCCAGACCGCGGAAATGAATTCAGTGCGCAAGATGAGATAACAAAGAAATTCGATGTCCAGTTTTACTTTCCTGATCCCCACGCTCCATGGCAACGTGGGACCAACGAAAATACAAATGGGCTAATCCGTGAGTACGTCCCTAAAGGGACTGCAATCGAAGATTATTCAGACGAATACATTGAACAAATGGTTGAGCAAATTAATAGCCGACCTCGAAAGCTTTTCGGCTGGAGATCGGCTAAAGAATATTATTTATCTCAAGTGTTCCGGTTGAATTGACAATTCACCAAAAATAAAAAACCCAGCCTAATGATAGTTTTTCACACCTTATATAAAATAATCATATAGAGAGAAAAAAGGTGTGATAAACTTCCCGAATGTAAGTGAGATTTCCGGGATTAAGAGAGGAATTTTGGTATGGCTGGGATTGATACGCCAATTTTGAACGCGGTACGTAAGGTTATAGAGTTAAAGCACATTTCTGTCCGGGATATTTTGCAACATACGGCCATTTCTAGTGGCCGCTATTATACATTTATCAATGGGCAAGGTGACATTACGGTGCATAAGTTGCATGCCATTTTAAAAACATTGAATGTGGGATTAGCTGAGATTGGTATGTATATGCCACATGAGGAAATAGAACAGGACCTGACACTTGATCAAATGATGGCTGCGATTGAAAGCTATCGTCAGACGCGATCGGTGACAGAAATTATTGCGTTAGCGAAAAATAGCGATGAATGGGGCGTTGCGACGCTGCCTGAAGAAATGATTATACGGTTGAAGCCAGTATTGATGGACTTACTACGTCGAACTGAGAATTACACATTGGCCGAGATAAAGGTCGTATTGCTGTATTTGAATTATTTTACGTATGACGATTTACGTGAACAATATAAGAAGTTGCGACGCGGCCTTCGCTTGCAAATTCAGCTAAGCGAAGAACATGGTGGCGCCATTCGCCATGAAGCGGTTCAAGTTATTGGGATGTTGCTTTTTGAGTTGATTGTTATGCATGCTGAGCATGGGCAACGTGCACGTATGGATGAATTGGTGGCCATTTTTTACAGCATGCAGGTCAAATCGGATGATTGGACAACGGCAGTTTTGCGTGAAGTCATCAATGTCATTCGACTAGTTATTGCAGGGAAACAGTCACTGGCAAAGCAAAAATATGATACGGTACGTGAGATGATTCAAATCTTCCAACCTAAAGAAAACTGGCCTTACTTTGAACGTGTGATGGGCGAGTCTTTTGAATCGTTTACGTTACAGTTTTTATGGGTGGAATTGGAGGATAATCATGGAATGGCTATTGGGTAAGCGTGAACATCAGAAGTTGCAGGTTGTCCGCTTTTTATATCAACAAAACAAAACAAGTGTGCCTCTGATTGAAGTTGAGCGTCATTTTAACGTCTCTAAATACATGGCAAAGACTTTGCTCACCGAAATCGTTGCGGATGAAACCAGGTTCGGCATCGTGAATACGGCGGCTTTGAAGTTTGAAGACAAGGGTGGCATGATTTCATGGACACCTGGCTATCAAGTTAATATCATGCGTTTGGAGTATTTTTATACGATTGAATCGCACGCCTTAGCGATGCTGATTCGTGGTATGTCAGATAGCCCAATTTCGGCAGCCACTTTCGCGGACCAACTTGACATTGCAGGTAATCATCTCGTAGCTGATCGAACGCTGTTGAATGATCGATTGGCAGGCAGTGGCGTATCGGTGAGCAGCAATATGCAATTGGTTGGTAGCGAATCAACTATCCGAATTATGATGTATCGTGTATTGGCGGATATTGTTGAAACTGAAGCCGATTTAACACGCTATTTTCCTGAACAAATATTATCTTTGACTCGTCAGACGGTGGCCTTTTTTGAGGGGAACCATGTTGTGAGTCTGAATAACGTGCAACGAATGCGATTGTTTGTTTTCTTAGGCGTCTCGATTACACGACTACAATCAAGTCAAACAATCGATCGAAATGAAGCAATTAGTAATATATTTGAATCGACAATCGAACATGATGATGAGTTGAAGATGCCTTATCGCACGTTGCGCGCAATTGTATTACGCTATCGTCGTTTGATGCCAGAATGCTTAGATGCAGAAGCTAATTTTGCAATGGGTGTTTTGATGACAGATGCGATTTTGCATGGCAATATGATGAATCACGCAACGCCAGCGCTCAGAGAGATGTACAATGTTGTCTTTCAAAGTGTGCAGACAACCTATCGTGAATTTTTTAAGGAAGAACTGCCGGAAAGCCAAAATAGCAGTTGGCCATTGCTGTTGATCCAGCCGGTGGTTGTCTTAATGTTTTTACGTCGCATTAATTATCAAGCTGAGGACGGCATGGCAACGGGGCACACCTTGTACCCGACATATAAATTGTTTACGCAAAAAGTGCTCCGTCATGTTGGTTTGGCTTTTGATGAGCAGACAGACACAATTTTGCGCCGGATGGAGATTGATTTCTATAATGCATTTTTGCAAGCCTTGCCACGTGAAAAAATGTTGCCAACGATTCGAGTGCGCCTGGACTACCAAGACAATCTTCTGGCGCAACATATTCAACGCATGATTATGACAACTGAAATGTTAAACGTGGTCTTTGTGACGGATGAAGCAGAGACGCCAGACATCGTGATTGCCGATCGATTAACGATGTCAGATGAAACGACACTGTTTGTGTGGCCGTCTTCACCGTCATTTGCTGAGTACGACATCTTCCTGCACACGGCGACAAAGAAGATGATGGCGATATTTGAAACACAAATATATTAGTTGTCCTAAATAGGTGAAACGTTTTTGCAAACCTTCTTAAACTAGCGTACACTAGTACAGTTGCTTTTTATTAGTAACCGCGAGAGAGTCCTCGCGTAACAAAGTAAACTGAAGAAAGAGGTTTTCATGATGAATGAACCACAAAAGACGCCATCATTTTCTTGGGCGCACGTTGCAAAGATTTTCAAGCCATCTTGGTACGTTGAACAAATGCGAGGGTGGGCATTGCCATCTTACTTGTTGTTGATGTTCGGTTTTGGCTTTTTGATTAGTCAAACGATTGCTAACCCGATTACGGGGATGGCTATCTGGACGTTGGCAGCTGCATTGTTGGGCTTTACAACAACGCTAGCTATTACCAATGCTCGACCAATCAATGGTATTTTGGGATTGATTTCAGCCCTTGTTTATATCGGGTTGGCCCTAGATGCTGGTAATCCTGCCGATGCAGTTTTGCAATTCGTTTATATTATTTTGTTGGATTTGCCAGTTATTTTGATGCCATCGTGGTCAGAAAACGTTGCGACACGTGTGCGTAAGCTGAGCGAAGTGAAAGAACGCGGTGAGAAGATGACCTTTGCAAAGACGCGTACGTTCTTTGTTTTGGTATTTATTGTTTCTTACATTGCGCTTTACTTCTTTGATGTCTATGTGACGCACTCACCACGTCCAATGATTGACGCTGGGGCGGCAGCCATTGGTATTACGGGTGCGGTTTTGACGACATTGCGCTTTTCAGAGGCCTACTACATGTGGTTCTTGCAAGGTATTGCCCAAGTTATTTTGTGGGGTGTTACAGCCGCTCAAGGGGATGCCTCATTGGTCTTGTTCTTCACGTACATGTTGTACATGGGAAACGACTTGATTGCCTTCTTTGCTTCACCTTGGTTCAAGAAGAGCATGCGCATTGCCGATCACGACTAATAATTTGTAACTAAAAGTTGACAATTTCTGGAATTGGTGTATTATTAAGTTCCGGGCTCTTGTATTAGTTTACAAGACGTAATCAAAGTTGATTAACGCTCCCAAGGCTATAATAGCATTGGGAGCTTTTTTATTTTTTATTGCTCCTGCAAACAGAACTCGGAGGATTGTTTTTATGACAGCTAAGTACGTCTTTGTTACCGGTGGTGTTGTTTCATCATTGGGTAAGGGTATCGTCGCAGCATCATTGGGTCGCTTGTTGAAGAACCGCGGCTTCAAGATTGCCGTACAAAAGTTTGATCCATACATTAACGTCGACCCAGGAACGATGTCACCATACCAACACGGTGAGACTTTCGTTACTGATGACGGTTTGGAAACTGATTTGGACTTGGGACACTATGAGCGTTTCATCGACATTAACTTGAACAAGTACTCAAACGTTACGTCAGGACGTGTGTACTCTGAAGTTTTGGCTAAGGAACGTCGTGGTGACTATGATGGTGCAACTGTTCAAGTTATCCCTCACATCACGAACGCTTTGAAGGAAAAGATGATGCGCGCCGCTGAGACAACGGACGCCGACATCGTGATTACTGAAGTTGGTGGTACGGTTGGTGATATCGAATCATTGCCATTTATTGAAGCTTTGCGTCAAATGAAGCGTGAGGTAGGTGCTGAAAACGTTGCCTACATCCACACGTCATTGATTCCATACTTGCGTGCCGCAGGAGAGATGAAGACGAAGCCAACGCAACACTCAGTAGCTGAGTTGCGTTCATTGGGTATCCAGCCTGACATGTTGGTTGTCCGTACTGAGCAACCAATCACGCCAGAAATGCGTGAAAAGTTGGCTTTGTTCACAGACGTTGCACCTGAAGCTGTTATCGAGTCATTGGACGTTGATATCTTGTACGAAATTGCATTGAACATGCAAAAGCAAGGTATGGACGATGTTATCTTGAAGCGTTTGGGATTGACGGCTGAACCAGCCGACATGACTGAATGGACAGCCATGATCGAAAAGATCCGCAACTTGAAGAAGAAGTTGAAGATTACGTTGGTTGGTAAGTATGCTGATTTGCAAGACGCATACATTTCAGTTAACGAAGCTTTGCGTGCCGGTGGTTACGCAGTTGATGCTGATGTTGAAATTAACGCCATTAACTCAGAAAAGGTTAACGACGAAAATGTTTCTGAATTGTTGGCCGATGCCGACGGTGTTATCGTGCCTGGTGGATTTGGAGCGCGTGGAACTGAAGGTAAGATTTCAGCTATCCAATTCGCCCGTGAGAACAATGTGCCATTCTTGGGCGTATGCTTAGGAATGCAATTGGCCTCAGTTGAGTTTGCTCGTCACGTCCTTGGATACGACGATGCTAACTCAATCGAATTGAACCCAGAGACGTCAGCACCAGTTATCGCCTTGATGAACGACCAAAAGGAAGTAACGGATCGTGGTGGTACTTTGCGTCTTGGTTTGTACCCAGCTGACTTGAAGGATGGTACGTTGACGAAGGACATTTACGAGGGTCAAGATGAGATTCAAGAGCGTCACCGTCACCGTTACGAATTCAACATCGACTACCGTAAGGAATTTGAGGATGCCGGTATGGTCTTCGCAGGTACTTCGCCTGACGATCGTTTGATGGAAATTATTGAGTTGCCAGAGAATGATTTCTTTGTGGCTGCCCAATACCACCCAGAATTCTTGTCACGTCCATACCGTCCAGAACCTTTGTACGGTGCCTTTGTGAAGGCTGCGTTGGATAAGAAGGAAGCTTAATTATAGAACTTTAAAAAGGCTAATCTTGCATGTGCAAGGTTAGCCTTTTTCTTTTTCTTGAAAAACTGACTGATAATCATGTTGGTGAGTATATTGTTTTATGTAGCTTTGGCGGTTCCGGTTCCATGGTTCGTTACTATGTAAAAAGGGTGAACTATATATATGTGAGTGACAAACTTTTACTCGCGGCGTGAATAAGACACCGTAAGCAAAAAAGCGAGGAAAACCAATGGGACTATTCATCAAAAGGCTTTCTAAGACTGTCATGCTGACCGCTACGCTAGGGTTAGCGCTGCCAGTTTTGCCAACAACAGTATTTGCAGCCACGATTCCAGAACTTGCCACACAAACTGAGATTGGTAATTCGAAAATTAATCTAACCACTCCGGGACAAATGGAGAAGGCTTTTATCACGGGTGGTGACAGTACACCATTCAAGAATGGACAAGCTGATTTAACCCAGGGATTGGAACAACAATTTGGATCGGCTTCATTTAAGTACTCAATTGACGTTTCACAACCATTTAAGTTCAAAGGTGTGTTGCGTACCAGTACGGGCGGAAATTCGGCTCGTAAGCGAACGGGAGATGCGTTTGGTGTCATGATGGCACCGGTCGCGCCTGAGAAAATGGGGAATGGTTCGCGCGGTGGTTTGATGGGAATCGGAAAGGACCCAGCTAAGGGGACTGGATTTAGTGATGCCCATTTTTGGGGCATCGATTTTCACTATAACTCTGAGCAAAATGATGCAAAAGTATCATGGGGAACGGTAAATAACAGATCTCAATATGCCTCTTTTCGATCAACAGATAACCAAGGGATGTTACGGCCTTATGATGGCAGTGTAGATAAAGCGCAAGAAATTGGGTTAAATCGAAATGGTGATGATGTTGAAATCAACTGGACACCTAAGCAAGTGTCTGGTGATCAGGTGACAGGTACCCTTAATTCAGCCGCGTTTAAAGATGTATGGGGTAGGGCCAAAACATGGTCAAAAACAATTACCGTATATCGCAACATGGGGTTTGGTGTGATTGCAGCGACTGGGCAAGATACGTCAACCATGACCGTTGATATGCGATCATTCGAATTGCAATTAGGGACTTCTAATGTGACGTTTAAGGGGGTGCCGGCAGCTGGAACGATTGATACATCTGATTTTAAGGCGCCTGTCTTCACACCGGCAGTTAAGCCGGCATTGGTTGGTGCACACGTGACTGTTTTGAGAGATGAAACAGCGCAAGCGGATGCTGCGAAAGATCCTAATTACGATCCAGACTATGTTTACTTGGCGCCTAAAGTGCCGGGCTATGAGTTAGCTGGAAAGAATCATGCGAACTATCTTAACTTTACGATTGGCAACGATGTTAACACGGAATGCGATTTAACATATGAGAAGACCAGTGACGTGACGGTTAAGTATCAGTATGCAGCTAGTCGGGGTCAATACTTTAAGCAAGTAACCAAGTCTGGCTATGATGGTGAAACATATGCAATTGATTCGCCACAACAAGCCGGCTTTACGCCAGATATTAAAACCGTTACTGGGAAGTTCGGTGATAAAAAAGCGGTGGTTGTCACGTACTACCCAATTTATAACCGCCCATTAAATCCATTTGACCCAAAATTGGATGATCCGGTCACACCGGTTAATCCTGGGGATGGGTCTGATGTTCCAACGGACGCCAGTGGTCAATTAACACTTGATTATGCGGCAACTTTTGATTTTGGAAAGCAAAAGATTAGTGCTTTAAATCAAACCTACCATGCAACCGCGCAAACGTTTAGTGATGCGAACCATGCCGGGTTGATTACGCCCCTGTATGCACAGGTTACAGATTTACGTGAACAACCAGGAAAGTGGGCGCTTCAGGTGAAGCTAGGCGAGTTGAAAAGTCAAAGCTCAAATACGACACTGGCGCAAGCTTATTTAGAATTTAAAGGGGCTGCATTAGCATCGACTGATGCGAACCAGAAGGGCGTGACAGCGATGGCAGATCAATCGGCATTTTTCGGTGACACCATCCAAATTATGTCGGCCGACAATGTTGGTGTCTGGGGTACGTGGCTAACTCGTTTTGGTGGACAGAATGATTTCGGAACGGATTATGATGGTCGCAAAACGAATAGTGGTGTTTCGTTAGTTGTACCCGGAACGACCGCTAAGGCGGAGGCTTATCAAGCCAATATGAATTGGATGTTGATGAACGTGCCAGGGACGATTAAATAAAGTAGAAAACCGGCCAACAACGTTATGATGGCCGGTTTTTGTATAAGCATATTTTCTTATTATTTGTGAATTATAAATAAGTAATAAGAACTGTATGGAATATAACGAGTACGATAATTCGGTAAATTTAAAGTAAAAGTTATAGGTTGATATTAGGTGCCAACTTTTCTTGTTATTCATATAAATGTAATGTAGACTTGTACAGTACGTTGTTTAGAAGTTAATAGAACTTCCCGCTTGATGATAATCAATCGGTATGCGCGTTACGAATAAACGAAAACATGAACGGGCCTGATAGGCATAAAAGAAATAAGACTTTTATAAGGGTGAAAGAATGAAGAAGTTGGTTATCCATGGTGGACGCCGACTCAGTGGTGAAGTGACAGTCGGAGGCGCAAAGAACTCTACTGTTGCCTTGATTCCAGCGGCAATTTTGGCTGAGACACCAGTGAAGTTTGACAGTGTGCCAGATATTCTAGATGTATACAATTTGCAAGTTATCTTGGAGTCAATGAACGTCAAGTCTACGTTTGTAGGTGGCGAGTTGATGATTGATCCAACTGATATCGTCGAGGCGGAACTGCCATCTACGGCAATTAAGTCTTTGCGTGCCTCATACTACTTTATGGGTTCACTGTTGGGACGCTTTGGCCGTGCAACGGTGACGTTCCCTGGTGGTGATAACATTGGACCTCGTCCGATTGACCAACACATCAAGGGCTTTGAGGCTTTGGGTGCGACGGTTCGTGAAGAAAACGATACGGTTTATATTACAGCTGAAAACGGTTTGAAGGGTGCTCGCATCTTCTTGGATATGGTTTCAGTTGGTGCCACGATGAACATCATTTTGGCAGCCGTACACGCAGAAGGTACAACCATTTTGGAGAATGCCGCGCGTGAGCCAGAAATTATCGACTTGGCAACGTTCTTGAACAACATGGGTGCGCAAATCCGTGGTGCAGGAACAGACGTTATCCGTATTACGGGTGTGCCTAAGTTGGAATCAAAGAATACCCACACGATTATTCCTGACCGTATTGAAGCAGGAACTTATTTGGCGTTGGCTGCAGCACAAGGTGACGGTGTTTTGGTTAAGAACATTATCCCTGAGCACTTGGAGTCATTCACGGCTAAGATGATTGAAATGGGCGTTGAATTGGATGTTCGCGAAGATAGCATCTTTGTGCCAAAGGTTGATAACCTTAAGCCTATTCACATTAAGACAGCACCATTCCCTGGTTTCGCCACTGACTTGCAACAACCAATTACGCCACTTTTGACGTTGGCTGACGGTGAGAGCATTATTTCAGAGACGATTTATCCAGAACGTACACGTCACATCCCCGAACTTCAAAAGCTTGGGGTAGCAATTGAAAATCCTGAGTACGGGGTTATTACAGTTGCTAACAGCAATAACTTCCACGGCGCAAGTGTTGCTGCGGCTGAGATTCGCGCAGGGGCTGCTTTGGTGACGGCTGGCTTGATGGCTGATGGCATCACTGAAGTAACGAATGCTGAGCACGTTTTGCGTGGATATGATCACATTATCCATAAGCTAACGATGTTGAATGCTGATATTCAAATAGCTGAAGATTAATGATAAACACACACAATGCGACTTGGCGTTGTGTGTGTTTTAATATATACAGCAAAGCACCAGTCTCAATCATTTGGGACTGGTGCTTTTTTGCTTAGGCACTTAATTTTTAAAAATTAAAAAACCACCACGAATGTTTTGTAAGTGCGCCTTATTCAAAGCGATTGCCAATATTGCCTGTCAAACAATTTACACTAAAGGTGTACAAATAGGTAAAGACTATCTGTAAACCAAACTTATTGTGAGGGGAGGATAAATTATATGAAAGTTAAAGCACTTTTGATTGTTGCTAGTACGCTGTTTGGTCTAAGCGTCGCAACGGTGGGCTATACAGAAGATACGCCTGCCAACGCAGTTTCGACTGAAACTTATCAAACGGATGGTGTGGCCCGATTTAGTGGCCACTACACTTACCCAGATGATCAAGTGAATGGTTCGGCTGATACATCACAAAACACAGTCTACCAACCAAACGATAATACAAACCCGTATTATAAGCAGGCCAATGAAAAGGATGGTAAGCCGGTGTTGCCGAACACGGGTAGCCAAACGATACTAGAACGATTTAGTTTTCCAGTGTTGTTAACATTCATTGCCACCGGCCTTTATTTCGTTAACGGTAAGAAATTTAGCCAACACGGTTAATTTATCCACGTATTGACCCTTTTAGACACATTCGAAGCGAGGAGAAAAAATATGTCTAAAACTGTTACATTATTTGCCGCATCGGCAATGGCAACGCTGGGATTAACTGCGAGTGTATACGCAGCGCCCGTCTCAACACTTGATTCAACGGCACAGGTGACGTTTATTCCAAACGATCAACCATCTGGACCGTTGGATCCAAACAATCCAGATCCGACCAATGCGGTTAAGCCAGTGGATCCTAATAATCCCAACAAACCTGATAATCCTAATGCGGGACCTTTATCACTTGATTTTGCGTCATCATTTAATTTTGGTCAGAACAAAATTACGACGACCGATGAAACGTATTATGCAGATGCACAAAAATTCACGGACGGTCAAGGAAAGACCACGACAGGTCCGAATTATGTGCAAGTTACTGATAATACCGGTGACGATAAAGGTTGGGTGCTATCTGTAACGCAACAAGGTGATTTGACGGATAACAAGAATTCACTTGATGGTGCGGTGATTACGTTGCATGATGCAAACGTTAAGGGAATTGCAGGGACTGGCGCAACTGCACCAATCGTTGCCGCAAACGACATTGTATTGGAAAAAGGCCAGAAGAAGTTGGTTATGACGGCTGCTGCGAACAGTGGTCAAGGAACATGGTTAACGCGCTTTGGTAGCGACAAATTAGCTGACGATAAAGCAGTAAGTTTGTTTGTACCAGGTAAAGCCGTTAAGCACGCGGCAACATATTCAACTAATTTGAATTGGAGTTTGGAACAAGTTCCAACGAATACACCTATCAAGTAGTAAAAAGACAGAGGTAAAGCATGACAAATAAACTGATTACGATGACAAGTGTCGTAGCGGTTTCATTACTTAGTCTTGCAAGTGCGGTGACCGCAGATGCAGATGAGTATCAAACTAGCGGCACTGTTGGATTCATCCCCAGCACTGAGGTGGTACCACCGCATAACCCTGATGAACCCGAGGATGAGGTGACACCGGTTGATCCAACGCGACCAGATGGTAAGCCAGAACCTGGTATGCCAGGTCCGCTGTCAATCGATTTTGCATCAAGTTTTAATTTTGGGACACATACAATTACAAACAAGAATGTTAGTTATGATGCGGAAGCACAAGAGATACAAACAAAGGGTGAGGACACCCATGTACCTGATTATGTGCAAGTGTCTGATTACCGTGGCAATCGTGCGGGTTGGACACTGCAACTTTCGCAAAATGGCCAATTTAAAACAAATGATGCACAACACCCATCCGTCCTTGATGGTGCAGTAATTTCATTAGACGACTCATACGCAGTCGGTTTAACGAATGCTGTGGCACCAGATACGTATAATACAAGCTTGTCGCCTGATGGTAGCAAGACTGTGATTATGGAAGCTGAAAAAGGTGAAGGAACAGGGACGTGGATGATGCCTTGGGGGTACGATGGCGACTTGAAGCCGGACAAAGAAAATGGCAACATGCTCATTGACCCAAAGGTACGTCTATCAATTCCTGGAACGACGCCCCGTGATGCCGCAACATATACTACGACATTAACGTGGACACTAATTAATGTCCCATTACAACAAAAGTAAGGAACAATCATTATGAAGAAGCAAGTAACTCTTTTTGCAGGTGTAGCTCTGGCTACGTTAGCCGTCACTCAAACGCCAATTCTAGCGGCGCAAACGTCTGATTATAAGTCAACGGGAACTGTTACTTTCCAACCGTCAAAGGATACGACCAATCCGGTTGATCCGACGAATCCTGATCCAGACAAGCCGGTCAAGCCAACTAATCCAGATGGTACTGACCCACAAGCGCCACAGGCTGGCCCTTTGTCGATTGATTTTGCTTCATCAATTGATTTTGGTATTCAAAAAATCACATCAAAGACTGAAAACTACCAAGGAAGCGCGCAACAATACACGACGTTCGATGGCAAGAAGACAACCGGTCCTGATTATGTGCAAATGACAGATAATCGTGGTTCATTCGCGGGTTGGACGTTGTCAGTTAAGCAAAACGGTCAATTCAAGGGCCAAAACAGTAACGCTGTTTTGGATGGTGCCGAAGTGACGTTTGGTAATGCAAATCACCTAGGCATGACCACAGCATCAACAAACGCAACGGACATTACGGCGCTAAAGTCATTTACGTTGGATCCGTTGTCTGGCAATGCCATTAACATCATGTCTGGGGCAGCGGTTAAGAATGCCGGTGATACTAATGAGACTGGTGGAACCCATTTGATGCGCTTTGGTAACGAAACGGATATCGTTTCAACTGAAGTCAACGCCGATGGGTCAAAGCGTGGTGATACCGATAAGGCTGTCACGCTAATGGTGCCAGGTAAGACAGATAAGATGGCTGATAAGTACGCAACGGAATTTGAATGGATTCTAAGTGACATGCCAACTATCGTCAAATAGAAAATATTTTCGCATGATAAATGAGAAGTGGATGGTGAAGGAAAACTTCTCCGTCCACTTTTTATTAAGACAGAATATACGCCTAAGAAAGAGAAATGAATTTAACAAAGAAGATTAAGCGCAGTCTGATTACCGTAGCGAGCCTTCTTGCGACGGTGGGAATTGGGGTCTTGGTAAGCGGTCAACCAGCATCAGCCAATCAATTAACCTTTTCAGTGACACCGGTTTTGCCAGACAATCAGGTCGATAAGACAGATGGGTTCTTTAATTTGAAGCTTGGCGCAGGTGAGTCAGAAGACTTAACGTTGCGCTATCAAAACAACACGAAGCGACCGGTGACGGTGACAACCAAGGTAGCGCCAGCTAGTACCAACAATAATGGTGTTGTCGAGTATGGACTAAATAAAATAAAGGCTGATGTGACCCGCCAGTTCAATATGCAAGATTTGGTGAATGTACCGGAAAAAGTTGATTTAGCAGCGGGAGAAACAAAAGAGGTGCCGGTTCACGTTTCAATGCCCAACCAAGCTTATGCTGGTATCATTGCCGGTGGATTAACGTTCTCGGATGAGACGCAAAATCAACAAAATATGGATGTTAAGTCTAAGGGGATGGCAATTAAGAACATCTATTCATTTCAGTTGGGATTGTTGATGCGCCAATCCAAGGATGCTGCATACAGTGATGATCAAATTCAGCAATCTGGTTTGAAGATGCACGAGGTTAAACCAACACAGATTAACTATCGAAATGTTGTGACGGCGAACCTGCAAAATCCATTAAATGTGTACGTCAACCAAATGGCTGTAGTAGCTAAGATTTCAAAAGTCGGCTCATCACAGGTTATTTATCAGTCTAAAAAAGATAATATGCAAATGGCACCTAACACTAACTTCGATTACCCAATTGGCTTGGGGGCTGGGGAGGCTATGAAGCCGGGAAAGTATAAGCTTGATTTGATGGCCTATTCTGAAAAAAATCCCAAGGGAAAGTTTACAACGGCAGACTTTAATACGAAGGGCGCCGACACTTACACGTATATGTGGCATTTTACCAAGACGTTTGAAATTAAGGCTGATGCTGCCAAGCATTTCAATCAGAAGGATGTGACAATTCAACCATTTAACTGGGGATTGCTGTTCATTGTGCTTGCTTTGCTGTTGCTGTTATTAGCATTATTCTTGTGGCTGTTTGTCTTTAAGCGTCGTAAGGATGAGGCAGAAGTTGATATTGAAGAAATTGTGCACGACCATAATGGACAAGAATTGCCCATTATTCGTACAACCACGATGAAGGAATACAAGCGTCTTGTTAAGAAAGGAAAGCAAGTCCGGATTGTAGAGCGTTAATAAAATGAAAAAGCAAAATTATCAACATAGTAAAAAAATAAAAGCGGTCATTATTGGGATACTTACCTTGGCTGCGGTGTTGTTTTCTGTTCCGTTTCTTCAGGATTTTTACACCTGCTATGTAAAGTCAACAACAACTGTAAAGTATGCGTCTAAATTGCCTGAAGCTATTCAACCAGCGGAGACAATTCACGCGCCAACATTACAGACTGTACTGGGGATGCAGACACAGGCTAGAACAGCCGTCGGACGTGTTGTAATGCCATCGGTTGGACTTGATGATGATATTTATGCTGGATTAACGAACGAAAATCTGTTTTATGGCGCCGTAACACTTTTTCCAAATAGAACGGTACGAAAGCACAACCTGGTGTTGATTGGACACAACATGGGGCACACAAAGGTACACTTTGGTGTGCTGAAGGACGCCAAGGTTGGTCAGAAAGTTTATTTACAATACCTTGGTAAGTACTATCAATATACGGTTTACAAAACATCGACAATTTTAGAGACGCAAATTAATAAAGTGAAAGATACGGTAGATTCAGAGTTGAGCTTAGTTACGTGTTCAGCGCCAACGCAAACCCCAAACCGAATTTTGGTACAAGCGAAGTTTGATGGTCTAATTGCTAATCCTCGAAGTCAAGCCAATATGCAGCGGTCCCACATGAAGATGGTAAATAATACCCAGAAATCAGTGGTGGGATATGACTTCTGGCCAATCTTTATCATCTGGTTGGTGTACTTGCTACTTGTAATTTTGGTAATCGTCTTGAAGTGAGTATGGCTAATACACTTGCTAATTAGTTGTTAACAAGATAAGATGGATAAGTTACAAAAAGGACTGTTGCCAAAATCAAACGCAGTACGGACGCCGGATTGTGTCTAGTTTGAATTTTGTTCGTAGTTCGCGATATATAGAGCGCGATTGACTCCGCAATCGCAACTGGAGGAAATATTTTGAAGTTTTCAGAGTTGGGTCTTACACAAGACCTATTGACGGCCATCGAGAAGCATGGCTACGTAGAGGCCACGCCAATCCAGGAACAAACGATTCCTTTGACTTTGGCTGGTAAGGACGTTATCGGACAAGCCCAAACGGGTACCGGTAAGACGGCCGCATTCGGTTTGCCAATCTTGGAAATGATTGACACAGACAGCAACCAAGTACAAGCTCTTGTTGTCTCACCAACACGTGAATTGGCTATCCAAACACAAGATGAGCTATTCAAGTTGGGACGCGATAAGCGCGTTAAGGTACAAGCTGTCTTTGGTGGTGCAGATATTCGCCGCCAAATCAACGGTTTGAGCCACGGTGCTCACATCGTCGTTGGTACGCCTGGACGTTTGATTGACCACATTAACCGTGGCACAATCAACTTGTCTAACGTTAAGACTTTGGTCTTGGACGAAGCCGACGAAATGTTGAACATGGGATTCCTTGAAGATATCGAATCTATCTTGAAGGCTGTTCCTGATCAACGTCAAACGTTGTTGTTCTCAGCAACGATGCCACCTGCTATCAAGCGTATCGGTGTGCAATTCATGACGGAACCAGAGCACATCCAAATTGCTGCTAAGGAATTGACAACGGATTTGGTTGATCAATACTACGTTCGTGTTCGTGACTTTGAAAAGTTTGACACATTGACGCGTATTTTGGACGTACAACAACCAAAGTTGGCCATCATGTTTGGTCGTACGAAGCGCCGTGTTGATGAGTTGACGCGTGGTTTGGAATTGCGTGGCTTTAATGCCGCTGGTATCCACGGTGACTTGACGCAACAAAAGCGTTCACAAGTTTTGAAGCAATTCAAGAATGGTGAAATCAAGATTTTGGTTGCTACCGACGTTGCCGCTCGTGGTTTGGACGTTTCAGGTGTTGACTACGTTTACAACTTTGATATTCCACAAGATTAGAATCATACGTTCACCGTATCGGTCGTACTGGTCGTGCCGGTGCTCACGGAACTTCTGTAACGTTTATCTCAAACGCTGAGATGGACTACTTGAAGGATATCGAGAAGTTGACGAAGAAGCGTATGCAACCATTGAAGCCACCTACCCGTGAAGAAGCATTGGCTGGCCGTATGTCAGTTGCTGCTGATTCAGTTGAAGATGTCATTGCGGCAACTTCAGGTGCGGTTGACTCAGAAGTCATCGACAAGTTGGTTGAAAAGTACGATGCCAAGACTTTGGCAACGGCCTTGTTGGGTGCAGTTGCTAACGTTGCTGAGATGGACACTGAGTTCACGTTGTCACGTGAGCGTCCATTGCCTCGCAAGCGTTCAGGCTTCGGTGGTGGTTCACGTAACGGTGGCGGTTACCGTGGTCGTCGCGATGGCGGTGAGCGCCGCGGCGGTGGTTACCGTGGCCGTCGTGAAGGCGGACGTGACGGACGTGATGGCGATCGCGGACAACGCGAGCGTCGTTCATTCGACCGCGGCTCACGCACTGGATCAGGTGACCGTTCACAACGCGGTCGCTCAGGTGCACCACGTCGTCAATCACGTGACTTTGTCATCAAGAACAACGACTAATTAATAACAAATGAAACCTCTGTTCAATTTAATTGGACGGAGGTTTTTTTGCATAGGTGAATTGTCAATTCAACCGGAACACTTGAGATAAATAATATTCTTTAGCCGATCTCCAGCCGAAAAGCTTTCGAGGTCGGCTATTAATTTGCTCAACCATTTGTTCAATGTATTCGTCTGAATAATCTTCGATTGCAGTCCCTTTAGGGACGTACTCACGGATTAGCCCATTTGTATTTTCGTTGGTCCCACGTTGCCATGGAGCGTGGGGATCAGGAAAGTAAAACTGGACATCGAATTTCTTTGTTATCTCATCTTGCGCACTGAATTCATTTCCGCGGTCTGGAGTTAAAGTCTGTATCTGACTAGTTGGAAGGGAATCTAGCATTGAACCTATGATTCTCATAACATCGACGGTTTTCTTTGATGCCGCTCGTTTTGAAAGTAATATTCTGGTCTTCCTATCAACCATTGTGACCAATACTTGACCGCCTTTACGGCCAATAACAGTGTCCAGTTCCCAATCTCCAATTCGAGAGCGACAACCTGCTTCTGCAGGTCGCTCGTCAATCGTATTTGGAATTCTAATCTTACCTCGACGCTCGACATGACCTTTAGTATGTCGAGTTTTTCCTCTATGCCGAAGCGCACGAGCAATGCCCCGAGCTTTGTGACTTTTCACCGGCTGGCCCAAGTTATCTCTATAAATCGCTCGGTAGATTGTATTTGCGCTAATAATCGTATGACCTTTTGATATCTTTAGTCGACCAGCTATCTGTTCAGGCGACCAATGTTTTTGATTGATTCCATATATAACTAGTTCTCGCAGTTCAGTGTTATCTAACTTTCGGTGTTTATGCGACTTCGTTCGAGCAAGCATGTGCTTTTGATCGGCATCCTCAGCTTCATAAGTTGAGCCAACACAGCGGGCAATCTCACGAGAGATTGTCGAAGCGCTTCTACCAATTTCTTTTGCAATGCTACGCATTGACAACCCTTCTCTGAGTAAAACTTCTATACGTCCGCGATCAAATGCGGTAAGCTGATGATAATGACTCATAATGTTTCCTCGCGTTCTGTATGTTCTAGACAAACTACATTTTACGCTGGTTCATTATGAGTCAGTTTTTATTTAGCTTAGTGTTGCACTTGAATTGTAAATTCAAGTACTCTGAAAACCGACCGATTGGCAGTTTGCTTATTTTTAGTTTGATTAAATGATGTTACAGTAAAATGACGATAAACAGCGTATAATGAAACAATAATCTAGGAGGAAGTTAGCATGATAATCGGACAAGGCATTGATGCCCAAATGATTAGTGATGTGACACGATTGGCGGAACGCCGACCAAAGTTTATTGACGTCATTTTGACGCCAGCAGAGCGCGAGGTTTTTGATAAGCGTAAGGGCAAGCACCAAATGGAGTTCTTGGCGGGCCGTTTTTCGATTAAGGAAGCCTACAGCAAGGCCGTTGGAACAGGGATTGGTGGCGAAGTTCGCTGGCATGATATGGAGATTGTTCCGAATGAAGCTGGACAACCAGTCATGGTTAAGCACCCCAAGCAAAACGAGGCGGTGGCACATATTTCAATTTCTCACACAGGTGATACCGTACATAGTTCAGTTATTTTGGAGTCGTTGGCTTCTTTACACCAACCGGTCAGTGAGCGACGTTCGGCCTGGCTCGAAATTTCCGAGTCAGCGCTGGCTCACAACGTAGCGTATATTCGTGAGCTGACCGGCGCCGAACGTTTCTTTGCCGTTGTTAAGGCAAATGCTTATGGCCACGGGTTACCACAAATTGTTAAGGCGGCTGAAAAGGCTGGCGTTGATGGGTTTGCGGTGGCAACAATTGATGAAGGGATTTGGTTGCGCCACTTTGGCATCAAGAAGCCAATTTTCATTCTTGGTGTGACGCCAGTTGAATACGTGCCTGATTTGGCAACCTTTGAATTGATGCCCGTAGTTGCAAGTGAAGCGTGGTTGGACGAAGCTCTTAACATTTTGCCGGCAGATAAAACGTTGATTGCATCGGTTGGTGTCGATACTGGTATGGGGCGCATTGGTATTCGCGAACGTGCCGAGCTTGAACGCGTTGTAGCGAAGTTGAATGCTGCTGAAAACGTTGCATTTAAGGCAATTGGCATGCACTTTGCAACTGCTGATGGTGGCAACACAGCTTACTTTGAGCAACAATTGCAACGTTGGCACGAATTGACCGATGGTTTGGATTTGCCAGCCGATATTTGGCGCCACTTAGCAAATTCAGGGACATCATTGTGGCATGAGCAACCAAGCACTGACTTAGTTCGTGTTGGTGCTGGTATGTATGGGTTTGATCCTTCGCAAGGTGAATTAGCTATGCGCGAGATTCAACCGGTGTTGTCATTGAAGGCTGAATTGGTCCATGTTAAGCAAGTTGAAGCAGGTTCATCAATTTCTTACGGGGCAACGTATACGGCCACTGAACCAGAATGGATCGGAACGTTGCCGGTTGGTTATGCTGATGGTTATCCACGCGCATTGCAAGGCATGACTGCTTTGTTGCCGGATGGACGTGAAGTTGAGTTGATTGGACGCATTGCAATGGACCAATTGATGGTCAAGCTACCAGAAGAGTTGCCAGTGGGAACTGTGGTAACATTGATTGGGTCAGTTGGCGATAAGGCGATTACGTTAGTTGATCTTGCAAATAAGATGGGGACGATTCCGTACGAAATTGCCACGGGATTGTCACCACGTTTGCCACGAAAGTTAGTGAAGTAGAGAGAGTAGTATGGCAAATCGACATGATATTAAAAGAGGAGATATCTTCTTTGCCGATTTATCACCGGTAGTTGGTTCAGAGCAGGGTGGGCAACGACCAGTTGTAATCATTCAAAATGATGTTGGTAATCAACATGCACCGACTGTAATCGTTGCGCCAATTACGGCACAGATTTCAAAGCCCAAGATGCCAACCCACGTGGGATTGCCATCTGAGTTAGAAAATACCGGTATTGCACGTGATTCAGTTATTTTATTGGAGCAAATTCGCACAATCGACAAGCGTCGGTTGCAAGATAAAATTGGCTTGGTACCCGGTCATCTAATCGCAAAGGTTGATCAAGCTTTGGTGATTAGTTTGGGACTCGTTTAAGCACCCTTATTTTGCATGAGGACTGCTGTAAACTGTTAAAATAATGACATTATAAAAAGAAGGAGGGCATACTCGTGGAACACTTTAATGTTGGTGTTATTGGTTCAGGACCTGCTGGCTTGTCAGCAGCCTTTCCATTGCAAGCAGCTGGGCAATCAGTTGTTATTGTTGAAGAGTATCTCTGGGGCGGTACCTGCCCTAATTATGGTTGCGATCCTAAGAAGGTTCTTTTGGCTGCAGTAGAAGCTAAGGAACAAGCTGAATGGATGCAACACACAGGTTTGATTGGTCACAATGAGATTGATTGGCCTGCTTTGATGGAACACAAGATGGCCTACACGGATCCTGTTCCTGCACGTAAGATTGCGGGACTTGATGATGCCGGCATTACTCACAAGTATGGTCACGCCTACTTTGTGGATGAGCACACGGTTTCAACTGGTACGGAAACTTTTACGGCTGATAAGTGGATTATTGCCACTGGTGCCCGTCCAGCTCGTTTGGAAGTGCCTGGTGACGAATTCTTGCACGATAACGAAGACTTCTTGAACTTGCCTAAGATGCCAGAAGAAGTTGCCTTCATTGGTGCTGGATTTATTGCCATTGAATTTGCTGGTATTGCAGCAGCAGCTGGCGCAAAGGTTCACGTTGTGGCTAAGCACGATGTGATTTTGCGTGAGTTTGATCAAGATTTGACGCAAGATTTGATTGCGCAAATGGAGAGTAAGGGTATCACGTTCCACTGGAACTTTGATACAGCTGCCGTTGAAGAAACGGCGGATGGTCGCTTTGATATCGTTGCTGCGGATGGCCGTCGTGTCACAAGTGATATGCCATTCATCGCTGCTGGTCGCGCTGGTAACACTGAAGATTTAAATCTTGAGGCTGCTGGTGTTGAAGTTGCCGGTAACGGTATTAAGGTAATGGCTGACTTGCGCACTACTAACCCAAACATCTTTGCGGTTGGTGACGTTGCAGAGTCACCAGTGCCAAAGTTGACGCCAACTGGAGCCTATGAGGCTCGTTATGTAGCTGGTTTGTTGACGGGTACTGAGCCAGAAGAAATTTTATACCCAGCTATTCCAACGATGGTGTATGGTTCACCAAAGTTGGGTCAAGTTGGTATGTCAGCTGTTGAAGCTGAGTCAAAGGGCATGAAGGTTAACTCAATCGACATGACGCCTTGGCTAGCATACTGGCGCCACAAGGAGCCAATTGCTAAGGCTAAGGTTGTCTTGAACGAAAAGGGTGTTATCATCGGTGCAACGGTATTGAGTGCTGAAGCTGATGAGTTGTTGAACTACTTCACGGTAGCCATCAACAAAAAGCAAGACAAGTGGGCAATTAAGCACAACTTGTACTCATACCCATCAATCGCATCGGATATGGGCTTCTTCGCTTAATAGCAATCAAATTAACGAGCAATCAGTGTTGAACTGGTTGCTCGTTTTTGCTTACTAAAAAGCGATATTCACAATTTCTTCACAATTAGGCGGGAATTCGTTCACTTTTAGTACTTACAATAAATTATGTTAAATAGTTAGTAGAGAAACTTTTTAACGCCACAGCGTACCAACGCTGGGCTCTCTCTTGGCAGGTAAAGTGGCTGGGAGGGTGAAAGAGAAATGGTTGTAAAGCATCGGGTGGAGAGACCCGGTGCTTTTTCCATTTGCGCCGGTTTTCTGGTGAAAAAGCGTTATAATAGTTGAATTGATATACGAAAGTGAGGGCCGAAAAATGCATGCAGACCAACCCGCTGAACAAAAGCGGCTCGATAAAGTGGTTGTCGAAATCGACGGGCAACTCGAACGTGCTAAGGAAGCCTATGCGCAAGCTCACTCAGAAACACGTGCCGTTGAAGGAAACTATATTGCCAATACGTCAATTAACACCTTCGAAGTCGATGATGCGATGGAAACCAATGCCGAAATTCAACAGCAACGTAACATCGTGGCCCGTGTAACTGAAACAGAAAATATTATGCGAAAGACGGTCGATACGCTGACAATGCTACGGCCTAGTCCATATTTCGGTCGCGTTGATATTGATGAGGATGGCGATCAAGATACCTTGTATATCGGCTTGGCATCAGTGCAGGATAAGATTGGTGATTTCCTCGTTTATGATTGGCGTGCGCCGATTAGTGGGATTTACTACAACGGAACACTTGGTGCCGTGACATATCCGACGCCGATGGGTGAACAAGAAGCGGAACTGCTAAAGAAACGTCAATTTACGATTGAAGATGCGCAAATCGTCAACATGTTTGATACCAATGAAACGGTTGGTGATGAAATGTTGCAATATGCTTTGGGACAAGAAAACGACCTGACCATGCGTAATATCGTCGCGACGATTCAACAAGAACAAAATCAAATTATTCGCGATACGACGAGTGATTTGCTGGTCGTGCAAGGTGTCGCCGGATCTGGTAAGACCTCGGCAATTCTGCAACGCATCGCGTTCTTGCTCTTCCATGCACGTGAAGAATTGAATTCAGACCAGATTGTATTGTTCTCACCAAACCGCTTGTTCTCAAGTTATATTGCCGATGTTTTGCCATCATTGGGTGAGCGTAACATGCGCCAAGTGACGCTGGCTGAATTCTTTAGCGCGCGTCTACAAGGATTGCAAGTGCAAACTCTTTTTGAACGTTATGAAATCGGTCAGAGTGAAACGACAGCGGCTAGTCTGAGAGTCCGTGAAAAACTTGAAAGCGCCCGAGTTGTTGATGATTTGACGGCCTTTGTTGAGCAACTGACGCCAGAGACGCTACGCTTTGATAATATCTACTTTGAAGATGAAGTGTTCTTTGGCAAAGAAGCAATGACGCGTGTGTTTGCTGAATTTTCAGATAATTACTCGGTGCGTGAACGAATCCAAATGACGCAAAAGCGCTTCATGGAGCGGTTGGAACGGCGCATTGATCAGTTGGTTAACGAAGACTGGGTGTTGGAAGAGTTGAATAACTTGGACGACCAACAGTATCGTGATTTGCTGGGAGATGAGCTGGCTGAGCAGGTTGCTGAAGAAGAGGAAATGGGTGACGCCATCAACATTGCGGCAAAGCGATTGTTGCAACGTGAATTCCAAGTTGTCGATGATGCATTGTATAACATGCATTTCTTTGATATTTATAACCAATATGGCGACTTTTTGGCCTACATGGCAGAACGCTCTGAATTGGATACCGAATGGTGGCTAGCCAAGCGTGACCGCTTCTTGCGTGAGTTGGAGTACCACCGTATTGATTTGGAAGATGCTGCCCCAATGCTATTCTTGCGTGATTTGATTACGGGCGGTGGGACGAATAAGTCAATGTTCTATGTCTTCGTTGATGAGATGCAAGACTATAGTATGGCCCAATTGCTGTACTTGAAGCATGCGTTCCCAGCTGCCAAGTTTACGGTGCTTGGGGATGCTGAACAGGCCTTGTTCCGTGACGTTGAGACACCAGCTGCTTTACTGGCCAAGTACAGCCAAGCCTTCAAGGCGACGCACCCTAATTTGATTACCTTGAATAAAGCCTATCGCTCAACACAAGAAATCATGGATTTTGCCAAGGCGTTGTTACCAGATGGTGATAACATCATGGCGTTCACCCGACCAGGTGGCAAGCCAAAGTTGATTGTCACGACGGCTGATGAGGAAGGACAAGTGATTTGGCAGGCAGTTGATGAACTGAAGGCCGAACACCGAACAGTGGCGATTTTGACCAAAACACAGGATCAAGCTGAGGCCGTTGCACGCATGTTGCGCAAGTATCCTGAAAAGTTCCAATTGCTCCAAGCCAGTGATCGCACACGAACATCAAACTTTGTTGTGATGCCGATTTATTTGGCCAAGGGATTGGAATTTGATGCGGTCATTGGATACGATGTATCACAAACGAATTATCCTGATAGTGAAGCAACTGGCTTGTTGTACACCTTGGCATCACGCGCCATGCACGCGTTGACTTTGATTAGTGTCGGGCCAGTTTCTGGCTTGATTCGTGACGTGCAAGAGACATTGGATATTAGTGTTTTGGGTGATTAGAAAACAGGTGGTTTGTGCGCTTGTTATCGGGTGTAAAAACTCTTACAATGAACAATGACGAATTAGTTTTGACGGGGAACCGTTGATAGAAAGAGATGGAAAACATGGCAGAAAAGCAAGTTTTGCTAACTGGTGATCGTCCAACTGGAAAGTTGCACATTGGTCACTACGTTGGTTCTTTGAAAAACCGTGTCGCAATGCAAAATTCAGGCGACTACGAACCATTTATTATGATTGCGGACAAGCAAGCGTTCACTGATAACGCGCGCGATCCTGAGAAGATTTCACAACTCATTGTTGGAAGTTGCGTTGGACTACCTAGCTGTTGGTATTGACCCAAGCAAGTCAACGATTTTCGTACAATCAGCTGTGCCTGAATTGTCAGAATTGACAGAGTACTTCTTGAACTTGGTTTCAATTGCACGTTTGCAACGCAACCCAACGGTGAAGACTGAGATTCAACAAAAGGGATTCGGCGAGAGTATTCCTGCTGGATTCTTCATCTACCCAGTTTCACAAGCTGCTGATATCGCTTTGTTCAAGGGACAAGTTGTGCCAGTTGGTGATGATCAAGAGCCAATGTTGGAGCAAACACGTGAATTGGTACGTACGTTTAACAATTACTACGGTGAAGGTATTTTGGTAGAGCCACAAGGTGTGTTCCCACCAAAGGGTCAAGGCCGTATTCCTGGTTTGGACGGTAATGCCAAGATGTCAAAGTCATTGAATAACGCCATTTACCTAAGTGACGACGAAGATACGTTGTGGACGAAGGTTAAGTCAATGTACACTGACCCAGAGCACATCCGTGTGGAAGATCCTGGTCACGTTGAAGGTAACATGGTCTTCACGTACTTGGATATCTTTGATAAGGATACTGAAAAGGTTGCTGAGTTGAAGGCACAATACCAAGCTGGTGGTTTGGGTGACATGAAGATCAAGAAGTACTTGTTCGAAGTGTTGAACGCTGAATTGGCACCTATGCGCGAGCGTCGTGCTAAGTATGCTGAAGATAAGGACGCTGTGTTGCAAATGCTACGCGACGGTTCTGACAAGGCACGCGCTAAGGCACAAGAAACGATGAACGAAGTCCGTAACGCAATGGGCATCCAATACTGGGGTTAATCCTTAGAGGGGTATAAATTATGAGCTATTTGGCAGTCATTGACTTGGGGTCAAACTCAACCCGAATGGTTGTTGAAGAACTACAAGCAGATGGCACGTTCGTTGAGCTTAAGCGTCGTAAGTTAGATACGCGTTTGGCTGAGGGGATGGATCAAAATGCAGGTGAACTAACCGAAGCAGCAATGACCCGTGTTGTTGATGCTTTGATTGAGTTCCGTGATGACTATATGGCATATGAAGGCGTCTCAGTTGTTGGTATTGCAACCGCAGCTGTACGTGAGGCAACGAATCAAGCGGACTTTTTGGACCGTGTGTACCGTGCCGTCGACGTTGAAATCCGTGTGCTAACGGGTGACCAAGAAGCTTATTACGACTATCTTGGGGCTGTTTCAGCCTTGGATATTTCAGATGCCTGGTTGCTTGATACTGGCGGTGCCAGTGTTGAGCTAGTTGGTATTGAAGAACGTATGGCCGCGAACTTTATTAGCTTGCCATTCGGGGCGGTTAACTTGTCAGAGAAGTTCCACTTGAATGGGGAAGGCAAGATTGAACCAAGTTTGATTGAGCGCGCCTCACAGTACGTTTCTGACCAATATGACCACTTGCCATGGTTGGAAGACACGACGACGTTGCCAATCATTTTGTTGGGTGGTGCGAACCGTTCATTGGCCCGTCTTGACCGATTGCGTCACGGCTTGCCAGCGGATTCAAACTTCCATGGCTATGAGATGACGACGGAATCAGTTTTGAAGACGTTTGATGAAATGGCCAATATGACGCACGCTGAACGTGCGGAAGTGTTGGGGGCAGAAGCCAACCGTGCGGACATCATTATCAGTGGTTTGTTGCCATTGGTAGAGTTGATTTCACGTACTGGCGCTGACAAGGTAATCTTCTCAGCATCAGGTGTCCGCGAAGGACTTTTGCAAGAGTACCGCATGACACTATAAAGAAATAAACGACTAACTCGATTGCGGGTTAGTCGTTTTTTATTTGGTGTTATTTGGTTAGTGGTGTGTGTCGACGCGTTGCGTCGAGGCATGAGGGCTGGGGACTATCTCCGGCAAAGTTCAAACTGGGGCAACCGAATGGCGCAGACGCCATTCAGCGGGGCAAATAATTCCCCCTAATCCTTTAGTCCTGTGTGGGCTTATCTGAATAGCGCTGGCCATGCGGCATGTTGCCCCAGTTTGAACGCTCCGATAGTCCCCAGTCCTCATGCCAGCAGCCAAGATGTTCTATTTTTTCTAGGATAATCATCTACCGGAAAATAAATGGGTGAACAGTTCAACCTGATGTATTGTGGTGGATGTAAATCAAGCCAATAGAGTATTGCTTGGCTGCTGTGCTTGGCCCCGCCACGCGTATAGACACGTGCAGACCTTGACCCGCAGGTGTGGGTTCTTAGCGGGTTTCCCGCTTAGAGCCACGGGAGGTAAAGGTGTACGCGCCAACGGCGTGGACTCCGCTCCCTGCAGGTCATGGTCTGGACGTGTTAGCGTGCCTCAGAAGGGGCCAAGCACTCGGCGCGATAGCGACGACACACTCCACAAACTAACTGACAATAGACAAAACAAAAACCGCCGGTACGTTGACCCGCGGTAAACTTTCGTTACGCTTTGCGACACGTAACAAGGAAGACGCTACTCCGCCACCCTGTATTCAATTGTGAATGGACCACCCTAGAGGTTTAATCTGCAGTTTTAAACGTCTGTCGCTAGGGTATGGTCGCAACCAAACTCACCGTCTCTATCTCTACCGCATCCATGTCTATCTGTTTGAAAAGCAGACCGTGTCAGGAGCAGCCTTCGAAACGCCGTACATGCTTACGCCTTAAAAAGGTTATCGTACTTTGTCGAAGTGACCGATGCTAATGATCGCAAGAGATGTCAATACATGACTTAGGTGTTTATCTCTTTGTAAAACAATACGTTAATTATCTTGCGTCATTACTGTGACACGCCCGCATGGAATTTGGTAGGTAGAGTCGTGATAGAGGTCGAATTAAGAGCTTCTTTCAAATCCTTTACCTTCCTTTCCTTTGGTACAACATTATATTAACACCACATGTAACCGCTTACAAGGATAAACCCTTGAAAAAGGTATGATGAATTTTTAGTAGCGATTAAACGTTGCTACGTGGGGCTTTGCGTCAGTATAACCGGCAGCTAAAAGCTCGATAACTGTCAGCATTTGTTCATCCGTGACTAGCTTTGGGGCATCGTTGACCAGCGTGTCATAGACAGCGTCGTAAACGCGACCATAGTCACCATGAATAGTTGGAATGACCTTTTCAATGCGGTCGCCATTTTGATTGTAGTAAGTGACAACACCATAATCTTGTGGTGCATCATCCCCAAACCCAGGCATCCCCGGCATAATACCAGTCTTCAAATCGTATTCTTGCTGATCGATGTTGTGTTTGATATAAGTGCCCTTGGTACCATGCAACACCCACTTGGGGTAGGCAACCGTAGCTAGTTCAGTTGCTTGCACCGTGGCTTTGAAAGTATCACCATAAAACATGTTCACTTCAAATTGATCATCAATGGTTGCGCCGGGTTCACGTGTGGCACGTAAATCATATGTTGCACAATCAGGCGAACCGAATAGGGCGACAATTTGGTCAGCCAAGTGAACACCGTGACCATACCATGAACCGTCAATAGGTGATCCGAGCTTAACCCCATCGTTAGGACGGTAACGATCCATGTGCAACTCCAGTTCGACCGGACGGCCAACATAACCGGCATCAAGCACGTGTTGGATTGTCAGAAAGTCACTGTCAAAACGACGGTTCTGAAATGGCATAAAGAAGAGTTGACGTTCACGCGCAAGCGTAACAAGTTCTTCGGCTTGGGCTAATGTTTCGACCATTGGCTTGTCGACAAGCACGTTTTTACCAGCAAGTAGCAATTGCTTAGCGACTTCATAATGACTAGGGGCGGGGGTAACTACCACCACTAAGTCGAGCGCATCGTCATTTAAAATGTCGGCAATATCTGTTGAGAATTGTGTGCCGGTTGCTTCCAAAGTAGCTTGTTCGTCAGGGCGCTTACCCAAGGTTGGGGTCACGACGCGACTAATTTTGAAACGGTCTTGGCGTTCCATTAAGTAAGGAATATGGTAGCGGTTCGTACTTTTACCAAATCCGACGTAGGCAATGTTTAACATATTTGCGTTCCTCCCTGTATACCGTCAATTTTTCCTGAATAATAGTCAGAATACAACTGAGATTTTATGAACGAAACGAGACAATTTCAAATTTGCGTTTTTGCGCGTTATAATGAATTAACACTTACAAAAATTGGAGAAACGGCATGATTAGTGAATTGAAATCAGAAATATTGCACGAGGTCATTGTGCGTCGACCTGACGACAGCCACAAAGGGACTTTTGGTCGCGTTTTGCTAATCGGGGGTAATATCCAATACGGCGGTGCTATCTTAATGGCAGCCGGTGCGGTTGTTGGTGCCGGAGCTGGGCTAACGACAGTTGCAACGGATTTGATTAATTTGGCACCGCTACACACGCGTACACCAGAAGCTATGTTTGTGGACTGGCGTAATAACGCAGATTTGATGACAGCGATTGCCAACAACGATGTGATTCTACTCGGACCTGGTATGGGGACGGATGGGTTTGCGGTGCAATTGGTGCAACAAGTCCTGCAAGCCGTCACTGAGAATCAAATCTTGATTGTTGATGGTTCAGCATTGACCATCATGGCTGAACAGAATATGACGTTCCCACGTGATACGTTCACGATTGTGACGCCACATCAAATGGAGTGGGCGCGCCTGAGTGGTGTGCAACTGAACTATCAAGCAGAACACCAATTAAATGAGGTGCAACGCCAAATTTTGAACATTGATGTGCTTGTTCTTAAGCAACACCATACGATTATCTACACCAAGGATGATCAAAAGCAATTGCAAATTGGCGGTGCTTACCAGGCAACTGGTGGTATGGGTGATGTACTAGCGGGTACAATTGCTGGTTTCACAGCGCAGTTCAAAGCCAACCCAACTAAGGCTGTACAAGCGGCGGTTTATGCACATTCAGCAATCGCCGAGGAGATGGCAGGGCACAGTTATGTGGTGAAGCCATCGTTTATTGCGGATTTCTTGCCAAACTACATGGCACGCATTCAATCGAACTTGTAATAATGACACAAAAAAACGACGTGAATTTTGACATTCACGTCGTTTTTATTAACTAACTTAAGTGTTAACCAAGAAGATTAGTTCTTGTGACGAGCCTCAACTTCGTGGTTCATCTTGTTAACTTCTTCGTCAGTCAATGGGTACTTCATGATTACCAAGATGGCAAGAACAGCCATGATGATTGGCAACCAAATCATTGACCATTGCAATCCCATCAATGCACCAGCTGATTGGATCTTCTTAGTACCGTCAAATCCAGTAGCAGCGTTGATGTAACCAGGGATGATACCACCCAAGGCCAAACCAATCTTGAAGAACAATCCCATGATGGCATTGATGATACCAGCAACACGCTTACCTGAAGTGTACTCACCATAAGTAACAACTTCAGGAACCAATGACCACATGAATCCAGTAGCTGAAGTCAATCCCCATTGTTGGAAGAAACGACCAGCGTAACCCATTGCGATGTTGTCAGGGTTCTTAGTCCATGCCCACAAAAGAACAGAACCAACCATGAAGATAGCCAAGAACAAAGCGAAGAATTGCTTCTTACCAACCTTGGCACAAATCTTAGGCCACAAGAAGACCAAGAAGATACCAGGGATTGAACCGATCAATGAAATTGAACCATTCCACTCTGAGTGACCGATGTTGTATTGCAAGAAGAATGGCCATACAGTGTTTCCGAAGAACATGAACGTAAAGCCAACCAAGAAGAACAATCCCAAGATTCGCAAAGGCTTGTTACGCTTCAACTCAGCAAACAAGTCTGAGTACTTTACTTCAGGCTCATCTTCAGCAGGCAAAACGCGTTCCTTCGTCTTTGAGTAAGTAACCATCAAAGCCAAGAATCCGATAACCATGTATACGGCATAAACCTTGAACCAAGCACCAGCTGATTGAGCTGATGAGTAGTCACCCAAGTTCATGTGGATTCCAAACATTCCGATATCCTTTGACTCACGACCAACTGACGTAGCCAATTGAACGAAGATAGGGAAGCAAGTGTAAACCAACAAGTTCGCGATGTTAGCCAACGTCATACGAACCGTCGTCAACTTTGCGATTTCATCGTTATCACGCGTCAATGATGCGTTCAAGGCACCATATGGGATGTTAACGAATGAGTAAACCATGGCCGTTGCCATGTATGACAAGAAGGCATATGGTACCTTAAATGCAGGGAACCATTGTCCAACTGGCAAGAACAAGCAGGCAGCCAAGATAACTAGCGGAATACCGAAGTTACGTAGGTAAGGCAAGTACTTTCCACCCTTAGGATGAGACTTGTCGACCGTAGCACCTACCCAAGGATCCCACACAACGTTGATCCAACGAACAACCAAGAAAATCGTGGCACCAGCCGCAGCTGAAATACCGTTAACCGTAGTAAGGAAGAATAGCAAGAATCCACCAACAGTACCGAAAACCAAGTTTTGAGCGAAGTCACCCAAACCATATGAGATTCGATCCATCAGTGTCAGCTTAGCAAATTCGTCCTTTTGAACTTTTGCATCCATGAAAAGCTAACTCCTGTGTATTAAAAATGTAATTGCTTAATGCTTGTTCATAATATCACTAGAAAATACGAAAAAGCGGAAATTTACAAAGCGTTCTGTAAGCGTTCACAATTCGCATTGAACATGAAGAAAATATGACTGACACAAGGTTAGCCATCATGCATAATATTGATTAAAGTCTGCATTTCTTTATAAAATGGCGTATAATTACAACCAATATGACAGTGGAGGTCAATGAGATATGACAACGCAATGGCGTGCAGAAGCATTGAAGTATGAAGACGAATTGTTGACAGACTTGAAGGAGATGTTGGCAATTAAGTCAGTTCGTGATGACGAGGCTGCAACGGAAGATGCACCTTTGGGACCTGGTCCTAAGGAAGCTTTGTTGAAGTTCGAAGAATTTGCTAAGCGTGACGGATTCCGCACGGGTAACTACAAGAACTTGGTTGCCTACGCAGAATTGGGTCCTGAAGACGCTGAAGAGACCGTTGCAATCATCGGTCACTTGGACGTTATGCCAGCTGGTGACGGTTGGACAAAGGATCCATGGTCTCCAGTAATTGAAGATGGTCGTTTGTATGCCCGTGGTGCATCAGATGACAAGGGACCTTCATTCACTGCTTACTACGCAATGAAGATGATCAAGGACTTGAACTTGGACTTGAAGCGCAAGTTGGTTTTGGTTATGGGTATCGATGAAGAGTCTGACTGGACTGGTATGGACGAGTTCTTTGAGGACTACGGTATGCCAACGATGGGATTCTCTCCCGACGCTGAATTCCCAATCATCAACGGTGAGAAGGGTAACGTTTCAATCGTAACGCGCTTTGCTGGTACGCAAGGTGGTTCATTGAAGTTGGTTTCATTCTCAGCCGGTTCACGTCCAAACATGGTGCCTGGAACTGCTGTTGCTGTTGTTGAAGCTGCAGATACTGCTGCTTTGGTTTCAGCCATGGATGCTTACTTGGCTGCTGAAAAGCGTGTTAAGGGTGAAGCTAAGGTTGATGGTAACCAAGTGACATTTACTTTCTATGGAAAGCAAGTTCACGGTGCCATGCCTGAAACTGGTGAAAACGCTGGTACTTACTTGGCTAACTTCTTGCAAGACCAAGACTTTGGTGGCAACGCTAAGGGATTCTTGACGTTCTTGGGAACACAATTGCACGATGACACGGTTGCTGAGAAGATTGGTGCCAAGACGCACGATGATTTGATGCACGACTTGTCAATGAACGTTGGTATCCAACGCTTTACTGATGGTGAAGATGGTTTCGTAAACACGAACTTCCGTTACCCACAAAACACGACGGCTGAAGAAATCGAAGGACACGTGGCTGCCTCATTGCCAGCGGGCTTTGAAGCAACGGCTAAGCAAGAAGGTCACGCCCAAGTGCCTCACTATGTTCCTGGTGATGATCCACTAGTTAAGACATTGTTGCAAGTTTACCGTGATCAAACTGGTTTGCCAGCCGGCGAGCAAGTTATCGGTGGTGGTACGTTCGGTCGTTTGTTGAAGCGTGGTGTTGCCTTTGGTGCCATGTTCGAAGGTGTACCTGACACGATGCACCAAGCAGACGAATTCTACCCAGTTTCAGATTTGACGCGTGCAATGGCAATCTTTGCACAATCAATGTACGAATTGGCTAACGTCGAAGACTAATAAATGCAAAACAAAAGCACTCGCAAAATTTTTTGCGAGTGCTTTTTATGTTAGTTCTTGAATAAAATTTGTGATTCGCGCATCTTTTGACGACGACGAATCGTATAGTAAGCAATCGTCCAGGCAACAAAACTGACAATCACTAGAGCGTAAGCAATTGGCGACCAAGCAACGGTATAAGCTGCTTCTGGTAATAATGTATCAGCCAAATTACCAGCTTTAACGGCGACTTTGTTCATGACGCTAACCGCACCACTTGGCTGGGTTGTAACAGTGTTGCCGCTGTTGGTTGATGGCGTAGCAACTGATTCGTTAGGCACAGGGGTTGAGCTACTTGCTGGCACTACTTGAATGCTTGTTTTGATAACTGAATCACTTGTTGCCGTTGATGCTGTCGTGGTTGCTTTAGGCGCAGCAGCAATGGGCGTTGCCGTATGTTCCGCGGTTGCGGTAGGGGCTACGACGCGCACTGAGTCAGCAACTGCGGAAACGCTTGTGTCGCTAGCGGAAGTTTCAACTTTGTTAGCGGCGTCTTCAGCTGGTGTCGTGGCATCCCCAACATTTTCAACAATACCGGCTGAACCTGGTGTCGATGATGAGGTGTTATCACTCACATTTGACATATCAATGTCAGTGATAAATTGATCAGTGGTCGTTGTTGGTTGATTTGTTTCCGCTGGTTGTTCAACCGGCGCGGGGCGCGTTGTGTTTACCGTTGTCGACTCATCAACTTCAATTGGGTGTGTAACAATGGAATCATCTGATGAAGCAGGTGCTTGTTCAGATGATGGACTGTCAATTGTAACTTGTTCAACCGGTGTCACGTCAGTATCTGCTGTTGCAGCGGTATCACTTGATTCAGTGGCTACCAACGCTTGTTCGCTCGAAACAGCGGTACTTGTTGTATCACCAAAAACAGTGCTAGTGGTAAAAATCGTGCCAACGCTCGCCACTAGTAGCACGGCGGACTTTCCACGTTTCATAACCAATTCTCCCTTATCTCGTATCTCATAATTCATGCTCTTCTTACTTTATAATACTAACGCTTTCCTAGTATAAAATGTGCGTAGCGCACAGTCTGTCTATAAAAAGTTCAAAAAAAGTTCACAATTCAAAACGGCTTTATTGACGAGGATAAGTTTTGTTTTAGGTTGGTTGTGTTACAATTATGTAACATAATATTCGAGGAGATTTAACCATGAAAACGAGTAAGGTCATCACGACGATTTTATTGGCAACATCATTGATTGGTGCCACAGCAGTCACAACAACTGTTTTTGTGACGCCAACGACGGTTGTTTCGGCAGCTGGTACAACGAACGTTCAAAATCGTGCATTGTCAAAGTCATATGTCGTTTACGGTGCCGGTGCCTCTGATCAATCTACATTGGCATCAACACTAGGCGTTACGGACAACTACACGAAGCTAACGACAACGGGAGCTGATGCGGCAACCTACTTGAACATTTCAGGGGTGGCAGATAGCGCCATGATTAGTTCAGTATCGATTGCACCAGCCGAACCTGGCACTGGCACATTGGTTAATATCAAGGACTATAACGGACAAAACAATATTACCCAAGTAACTTCACAACAATATGCAATGGCTGCAACGATGGCCGGTGTGAATGACGTCATCATCACGGTGACGGCTAACTCAAAGGTTTCTGGTGAGGCTGCGTTGGCTGGTGTGTACAAGGCGTTGGCCACTGATGGTATTAACTTGGATGAAAGTAACACAACCGCTGCCAATGATATGTTGAGCGCAACACAAACGGCGGTTAATGAAAATGCTAATGACAGTAGCTATCCTGGTAAGCTAACGTCAGCGGTCACAACAACGGCTGGTGAATTGGCTGAGAAGAAGCAAGACGGTACAAACATTACGGTAAACATTGCAATTAACCAATTGAACGTCAACTTGGACAAGCAAGGTATTGCTGGTAAGACTTCTGAAGCGGCGGTACAACAAATGGGTCAAGCTTTGGTTGGCGTGGCAAACGCCCCAATTTCAGACTCAAAGGCCTTTGTTGATAACGCTAAGGACTTGTCAAATAAACTTGAAAATTCAGCGGGTGATATCATGGCTAAGGCCAAGGATTTCGCAAACTCTGAAGATGTGAAAGAAGCGGCGAACTGGTTTGTGACGAACATCTGGAACCCATTGGTTAACTTCTTTAAGGGATTGTTCAACAATTAATTCTAAGACTAGTCAAACGTAGCGCATAGAAATCATAGTTTCATCCTGTATCCTAATGGAAATTAGATGCAGGAGGGGGTAGCTATGAGTGCGGTTGTAATTTACGATACTGAATATGGACATACCGCAACTTATGCTGCCTGGATTGCAGACGAGTTGCGCATTAGCAAGTATCGTTTGGATGAAATCGGTGCGTTGGATTTGGCGACGTATGACACGATTATTTTTGGCGGGCCTATTTTTAACGGACGCATTAAAATTGCGAATCTGGTTAATAGTGAGTTGCCTAATCTGAATGCGTGCGAAATCATCTTTTTCTCGGTTGGTTTACACCCAATTGATCGGAACTATTTTAGAAGCATTTGCATGCAAAACTTTGATTATCCAGCGCAACAACGGGTGCATTTCTACCAGTTACAGGGTGCTGTTAACCCTGAAAAGTTAAAATGGTGGCACAAGATGATGGTTTGGTTTATTAAGAAATTCGACCATGAAATCAATCAAAAGCATATTCAAGGACTAGAAGAAGTGGATAATCACATGATTGATTTGCCAAAGCGCTTTCGAACGCTTGTCTCACCAATTGTGGCAGAAGTCCGTCGCCACGAACGAGCTATTTCATTACAGTAACTTAACGCCAGACGAACCACTTGGGACGTCTGGTGTTTTAGTGTGCACCACGGTATGATTAAGAGGTGATACATCCTGGGGAGAATTTGGGGGGACGAAGACGTGGACAAGACCACTATACTTTCATATTTACAGACACCAGAACCCGTGTCGGTGGAGACTTTCACAACGATTGATTCAACCAACACAGCAGCCAAGCGATTGATTACAGCGGGAGACGTAATTGGTCCAATGGCACTGGTAGCAGATGAACAAACGGCCGGTTATGGTCGTCACGGGCGTCAATATTATTCACCACAAGCAACCGGACTATACCTAACTTTGATTTGGCCATGGGCTGATATGAAGAAGTTGGCACCTGGTAAAGTGACAACGGGTATTGCGGTTGCGGCAGCCGAAGCTCTTTCACAAGAAATTGGCGTGGAAGTTGGCATTAAGTGGGTGAATGACCTGTACTATAATCAGCGAAAGGTGGCTGGCATTCTAGTAGAAGCTGTGCCAAGCACAATTGGTCAGGATGGCTTTTTGGTCATTGGGATTGGTCTAAATATCAATCCGGCTGACTATCCAGCTGACATTGCGCAGAAGGCTGGCGCTTTAACCGATCAACTGGTGAACCGAGACCGACTTGCAGCGACGTTATTAAATTATTTTGTTCGCTATTTTTCATTAGATGCGTTGCAAGTCATGACGACATACCGGCAAAGGTCATTAGTGATTGGACAGCCGGTTGAAATGGCGGTGGGAAATCAGGTGATTGCCGGTGTAGCTAAAGATGTGAGTGCAGATGGTGGTCTAGTGGTGGACGTTAATGGTCAGCGCCAAACCTTTTACTCAGGGGAAATCACGAAACTAACAATGACAGGATGGGTGATTTCATGAGAACACGCCAGCTCGTTTTGGCAGCAGTATTTGCTGCAATTATTGCTATTTTGGCACCCTTATCAATTCCAACTGGTATCGTACCTTTGACGGTCCAAACGATGATTATTCCGTTGATTGCGTCAATCGCAGCAACTCGCGTATCGTTTTCAGCAGTTGTGGTTTACTTGCTTTTGGGGATGATTGGGATGCCGGTTCGCCGGCTGGACATCAGGTGTCGGCATCGTCATCGGGCCAACTGGTGGTTACTTGATTGGTATGTTGCTGTTCCCATTGGTTATCGGCCTTGGCGCTAGCTTGAGCCGATCATGGCCAGCGATGCTTCTTTGGAATTTGATTGCGGCCTTTCTACAACTTGGTTTTGGGACGGTGTGGTTGGCTTTTGTGGCCAAGATGTCATTAGAAACGGCAGTCGCAACTGGCTTGATTGCATTTGTTGTTCCAACAATCGTGAAGGTTGTGATTGTGGTTATCTTGATGGTAATCATTGGACGCGTGATGCGTTTGCCAATTGGTGGTAAAGAATAAGTATAATTTTGCCCTGAGCTTAAGCCAACTTAAGCTCGGGGTTTTATAATGAAGTCTATTAAGAAAACAGAGAGAATTTTTGGGATTATGAAGCGCAAAGTATTTGTATTAACTGGTAACACTGGCACAGGAAAAACCACCGTTGCCAATTATTTGAATGAGTTCTACGAGATGCCGAAGGTGATTACGCATACAACGCGCCCACCGCGCGATGGCGAAGTTGATCAAGTAGATTACTACTTTGAAAATGACGCCAGTTTTGGTGATAACCACTATCTAGAAAGTGTTGAATACTCACACTACCGATATGGATCATCTCACGAAGGATTAGAACGCGCATGGGCCAAGAACCCGTTTATCACGATTGTGCTTGATACGGCTGGCGCAATCACGTATGCACGTGAATTGCCGGATGAAGCAGTGGTTATTTATTTAACCGTTAGTGAGTCATCAGAATTGTTGACGCGTTTGGAAAAGCGTGGGGACGATGTTGCTGCCGTTAAGGCGCGCCTAGCTAGTGATGAATATCAACGTGATACACAATTGCCAGCTGAATTAACCAACGTTGCTAAGGTTGTTGTTAATGATGATTGGCAGACAACCAAGCAGGCAATTGATGACATCGTAAAAGAAGTTGTTCAAGGATAGTTTTGACGATATAAGGAGGAACTCATGGCATATCGCACACCACCGTTTATTACACCGGTCGCTTTAGTTTCAATTATTTTGGCATTAAGCGCGGCAAACGCGATTGTTAATGTCTCAACGAATACGTCTAACGGGGCACCCAAACAAGTGTCTTCAGTTGTGTCAACGCCGGCATCTAGCGAGACACAAGAGAAAAAGAGCAGTACGTCATCTGAAAAGTCATCAAGTGACACATCAGAGAGTCGCGCGAAGGTTTCAACTTCTGAAGCGGCTGAAGAGTCAGCGGCTGTGAGCGAATCTTCATCAAGTGAAGTCTCATCGAGCGCAGTTAGTTCGTCACGTAGCGAAAGTAGTAGTGTGGCGTCATCGTCATCAGCGGTTAGTTCAAGTGCTGTTTCTTCAAGTTCAGCCACAACGGTACAAACACCGGCGGATAATGGAGGCACAAACTAATGTTGACCATCTTGGATTTATTGAATCATTACCTTGGTTTCTTTAATGTGAACACGAAGTGGAAAGGCCAAGTGTATACAATTTTAGCGTCAGTGGGTAATTTCTACGTTTTGTACCTGGCGATTATGCACCTGAAGAATGCCGCTTATTTACGTGGCTTGGGTCTATTGTTGGCCTTTATCGTGATTGCATATTTTGCCTTTTTGAACGTTGTCTACTATTTTACAAAGAAGACTTTCAAATGGGATTTGTCACCACAAGTTGAAAAGCTGTTGGGGGGTAAGCCGGCAGATGCGGATAAGACGCAGCGCCAGGCAACGCCGTTTGTACCAGCGAATGGTTTGTATGGTCGCCAACACGTTTTGCCAGCTAGTGCAGTAACGGATCCGGATATGCAAGCTGAGTTGACCAAGGTTGCTGAGCAACTCCAATCAAACGGGCTAATGACCCAAGACTATGGTGGCTTGTCAGAAGATGAACAAATGGCCTATCTGGCAGCTGACCACGATGTCATTTATGCGAACCATCCTGGTACACCGCTACCTTATTTCCGATTGGAAAAGGAACGTGGTGGCTTGGCAATTTACGGTGGGTTGAACGAGATGTTGGCGCAACGATTGGCGCGCATCGAAACGGTTGGCTTGCAACCAGTAGCATTGGCAATGGAATCATATGAGTTGTTTGTTGCATCAGCTGTTATTCTCGGTGGTGAAGGAAAAGTACGTGGCCGAGCAAACCTACAAACACGCCATGATGACTACCATTTGGGCATTGAATTAGCCTATAAGGCAAAGGAATTGTGAAGAAACGAACACGTTGTCAACAAAGCTGACAAAGAATTTGACACTTTCATAACTTACAGACTATTATTACAGTAGCGACCCGTCCCGAGTAATCGCGGCGGGTTTTTATTTATAGAGAGATAATTTAAATTGAGAGAATTATCAAATAGGAGGCAACCCAAATGTCGATGATCGAATTTAAGGACGTCGAGAAGTACTATGGAGATTTCCATGCTTTGAAGGATATTAACCTTAAAGTTGAAGCTGGTGAGACTGTTGTTTTGCTTGGTCCTTCAGGATCAGGTAAGTCAACGTTGATTCGTACCGTGAATGGTTTGGAACCAGTTCAAGAAGGACAATTGATTGTTAACGGTCAAGATTTGGCCAACCCAAAGACGGACATGAACCGTACGCGTAAGAACGTGGGGATGGTGTTCCAACACTTTAATTTGTACGCTAACAAGACAGTGCTAGAAAACATTATGTTGGCACCACGCTTGGTATTGAAGCGCGATGAAGCCGAAAATAAGCAAATTGCAATGGAATTGTTGGAGAAGGTTGGTTTGGCTGATAAGGCTGAGAAGATGCCTTCAACGTTGTCAGGTGGACAACAACAACGTATCGCGATTGCCCGTTCATTGGCAATGAAGCCAAAGGCCTTGTTGTTTGACGAGCCAACGTCAGCATTGGACCCCGAAATGGTTAACGATGTTTTGAAGATTATGCGCGAAATCGCTGCTGATTCAAGTATGACGATGTTGGTTGTGACGCACGAAATGGGCTTCGCTAAGCAAGTGGCCGACCGTGTTATTTTCATGGCTGACGGTGAAATCTTGGAAGACTCTCCAACTGAAGAGTTCTTTGAGAACCCTAAGGAACCACGCGCTCGTCAATTCTTGTCACAAATCATCCACTAGGGAGGTGCGGAATATGAGTCGCAAGTTTACGCGCACATGGCGTACGGTACTTGCTACCGCAGCCATCGCACTACTAGCTGGAAGTGTTGTGACAACGACAGTTCAAGCTAGCGATAAAAAGAATGAAACTTACAACCGCATTAAGAAGACCGATAAGATGGTTTGGGGTGTTAAGGGTGACACTAAGTTAATGGGGTTGATGAACATTAAGACGGGAAAGCTTGAAGGCTTCGACGTGGACATGGCTAAGGAAATCACGAAGCGTGTGAACCCAAAGGCCAAGACTGAGTTGACGCAAATCACTTCAGGTACCCGTATTCCAATGTTGTTGAACGGTAATATTGATGCCATCATTGCGACGATGTCAATTACGCCAGACCGTGCGAAGGTGGTTGATTTTTCAAAGCCATACTTTAACGCTGGTCAATCAATTTTGGTTAAGTCAGATAGTGGTATCAAGAACATCTACGATTTGAACAAGCCTGGCGCTCGTATCTTGGCGGTTGCTGGATCAACTTCTGCTGTAACGGTTAAGAAGTTTGCACCAAAGGCGAAGGTGGTCGCATTGTCAGACTATGCCACTGCTTTGACGGCTTTGAAGGCTGGTCAAGGGGATGCTTTGACGACTGACAACGGTATCCTATATGGAATGGCCGCTGGTTCAAAGTCATTGGAAGTTGTCGGTGGTCCTTTCACGAAGGAGCCATACGGTGTTGCTATGGACAAGAACAACCCTAAGTTGGTTAAGAAGGTCAACAAGGCAATCGACGAAATTAAGGAAGATGGTACATACGCTAAGCTAGCCAAGAAGTGGTTCTCTGGCGTTGAAGGTATGAACTGGAAGGAGTTGGCTAAGGAATGATTTCTTATTTCAATCACACGCTAGCGACTTCTTAAGTGGATTCGGCTGGACGATTGTGTCTTCAGTGCTCGCATTGATTGGATCATTGGTGTTGGGAACAATTTTTGCTTTGCTTGAAGTGGTTCCAAACAAGGTCGCAAATATCATCGGTCGTATCTATATTGAAGTCGTACGAAACATCCCATTGTTGGTTATCACGATGTTCTTCTACGTTGTTATTGCAAATATCGTTAAAATTAGCGGTTTTGCAGCCGGAACGTTGGGACTAACGCTATATACGTCAGCGTTTATCGCTGAAACTGTACGTGCTGGTATCAACGCTGTGCCAAAGGGACAACTTGAAGGTGCCATGTCTAACGGTTTGTCATGGTGGCAAGGGATGCGTTATGTGGTTTTGCCACAGGCCTTTAAGTTGGTTATCCCACCACTTGGAAACCAATTTATTAACTTGATCAAGAACTCATCAGTATTGGCCTTCGTTGCCGGTATGGATTTGATGTATCAAGCAAACATGATTTCACAAGAAACGTTCGACACATTTGGTCCGTTCATTATTGTTGGTATTTTCTACCTTATTTTGACGATGCCAATGAGTTACTACATGCGTTACTTGGAAGCCAAGTTGAGTAAGGAGGGATAATCATGAGTGAATTTTTGTCAGCTTTCTCATGGATCAACATCCGCTTCTTGCTGATGGGACTATGGGTAACAATTGAAGTAGCGGTTGTATCCGTTATTTTGAGTTTTATCATCGGTTCAGTCCTAGGTGTTATCCGTTACGTGAAGATTCCTTATCTATCAAAGATTGTTGGCTTTATTATTGATTTGATTCGTAATTTGCCACTTTTGTTGATTATCTTCTTTACGTACTTTGCTTTGCCAAAGGTTGGTATTCACTTGGGTGTTATGACGTCTACGATTTTTGCCTTGACGATTTTCGAGTCAGCAATGTTGGCCGAAGTTATTCGTTCAGGTATCGTAGCCGTACCAAAGGGACAACTTGAAGGAGCGCTTTCAAACGGATTGAGCTTCAAGCAAGCGTTGTGGTATATCATTTTGCCACAAGCCTACAAGAAGATGATTCCACCGATTGTGTCACAATTCGTGTCATTGATTAAGGACACGTCATTGGCAACGATTATCATGTTGCCTGAAGTGACATATCGTGCACAAATTATTTATGCGCAAGAACCAAATGCGATTGTTGCAATGTTCTTTGCGCTAGCTGTTCTGTACTTCGCTTTGAACTACGTCATCTCAAAGATTGGTCGTATTCTAGATCGTCGTATGGCGGCTTAACCTTAAAAGCACTACCTTGTTGAAGGGTAGTGCTTTTTTGTATGTAAGTTAGTGCTTAGTGTTGTGCTAGCGCACAAGCGACGACCGAAATAATCATCACCATTCACGCAATCATTCCCTTATAAAGGAATTATGTGTTAAGCGCTTGTAAGTGTGACAATAATAGTATGTGTGGCGGATGCCTCGGTTAAATAATTGTCATAAGCTTTCAACTCATGGTTGGCCGATTATTTTATGACACTTATTTAGCAACTTGCTAATTTGATAGAACTGAGACACCGCCCGATTATACTTTTGGGAGGGCTTATCATGGCTGAAATGGATTATACAAAGGCACAAGACGTTTGGAAGGACGTTGGTCAAAGCGTTGAATTTGTGGTGTTGGGATTGGACCGCTCAAAGCCGTTGGCAGAACTACAAGATGCCATCATGGAATTTGCTGATCGTTCACAAGCGATTAACCGTTCAATGAATGTACGTGCAGCAGACGGGAATTTGAAGGTTGCTATCGGTTTTAGTTATACTGCTTGGCAAACCTTGTTCCCAAACAAGCCAGTTCCAGCTGAACTAGAAGAGTTCAAGGGACTTAAGGGACCTGAATACAGCATGCCAGGTACAGCAGGAGATATTTTCATCCACGTGCGTGCGAATGACATGTCAATCGTGTATGAGGTTGTACGTCAATACATGACCGTTCTACATGATGTCACGACGGTTATCGATGAAACCAAGGGCTTCCGTAACTTCGAGGGTCGCGCCATTATTGGTTTTATTGATGGAACCGAAGTGCCGAGTGCAGCGGATTCTGCTGAAGTTGCAGTCGTTGGTGATGAGGATCCTGAATTCGTGAATGGGTCATATGCATTTGCACAAAAGTGGCTTCACGATATGGACTTCTGGGGACAACTGAAAACTGAAGTACAAGAGAAGGCGATTGGTCGTCACAAGTATGACGACCTTGAATTGGAAGACGAAGAAAAGTTCCACAATGCGCACAATGTGAGTGCTAAGGTCGAAATTGATGGTGAAGAACGTCAAATCGTTCGTATGAATGTGCCGTTCTCAGAACCTGCCTTGAACAAGACCGGAACGTACTTTATCGGCTATTCACGTTACTGGTCAGTTACCAAAGCGATGTTGACGCAAATGGTTGAGATGTCTGATTATTTGTTGACGTTCTCACAGCTCATGTCAGGACAACTATTCTTTGTACCATCACGTGAACTATTGGGTGATATTGCGGATGGTGAGTGGACGGAATGAGCGAGACAAAACAATTAGGTAAGCGTGAACGAACGTTGTTTGTTTGGATGCTATTGCTGACCAGTTTTTCTTTCTCAATTAGCCAATCAGCCATGACCACAATTTATCCAGTGATGGCTAGTCATTTTAGCGTACCAATTTCAATGGTGCAGTGGCTGACAACGGGATTTATGTTGGTTATGACAGTGACGATGCCGTTGAGTCCTTGGCTGCTGAATCGGGTGCCATTCAAATGGTTCTTAGCTGGTATTCAAGCCATGTTTTTGCTGGGAACATTTATTGCAATTAATGCGACTAGTTTTGGTTGGGTCATTTTGGGCCGTGTGCTTGAGGGCGCGGCGGTCGGTTTTTTGTTCCCAAGTTATCAAAGTGTCATCATGCTGATTACACCAGAAGAAATCGTGGTGCTAGCATGGGAATGGTTGGCTTGGTAATGGGCGCCGCCCTGGCAACTGGCTCCATTGTGTCCGGTATTATTAGTCAATGGTTCAATTGGCAGGGTGTCTTTGTTTTCTTCGAACTCATTATCGGACTGCTATTTTTGATAAATATATTTGTCGGACAAAATGTCATTGTGAAGAAAGAGGTGCACTTGGATATACCGTCATTAATTGGTTTGTTTGGATTTGCGATGGTACTCTTTGGTGTTCAGTCATTAGGGCACACTACGAAACCAAGCAGCATGATTGCGATGATGATGATTGGACTAGTGTTGAGTGTGTATTTTGTACATCGACAAGGAAATTTGGCGCAACCAATGCTAGATTTCAAAGTTTTCAAGCAACCAGGGTTTACACTAGGATTGCTGTTGACGGGGGCTTCATATATCGCCTTGATTGTCATGACGGTGTTGATGCCACTGTATTATCAGAATGTGCTTCACACTAGCAAATTGGTTTCTGGTTTGTTGATGGTACCGCCAGCTGCGTTGATGGCCGTCATGAACCGTCGTTCAGGAAAGTTGCTTGATCAAAAGGGATTAAAGGTCGTCATGCGCATCGGGGCTGCTAGCATTTTTATTGGTTATGCTGGATTGGCATTGACGTTTGGCATGCATAACGTCGTATTGGCAGTTATTTTCGCTGCGTTTGGGGAAGTTGGGAATGCCTTTATGATGTTGCCGGCGACGACTTATGCGAATAACCAATTGCCTGATTATCTCATTACTCACGGCTCAGCGATGATTAGCACCGCTCGCCAATTTGCTGGGGTTATCGGTGTCTTAGTGGCCACGACCATCGTTTCGGGATTTGGCGGGCTGCATGATGCCTACATCGTCTTTGGGATCGGTATGACGGTGATGATTGTGACCGTTTGGCGGATTACTGCTAGATACCAAGGAGCGAAATAGTCGCAAGTACCGCATAACTAAATCGCCATTTTGGCTCTGATGTCAAGACTCCGGACCTCTTTTTAGAGCCCGCTAGGGAAAATTTTTCAAAATGACCTGATTTCGTACAGATTTTGGGTCATTTTTTAATGGGGTCCAGGGGTTTTGCCCCTGTGCCTGCCGGAGGCTATGGAGTTACGGTGGTCTAGTTTGGATTTTGTTGAATTTCACAAGTCTGAGGGTATAGCAAATAAGCACTTGTCAGAGTGATTTTTGGACTTCACAAAGTCAGTGCTTGTAAACGCCGGTGTATAGGCAAATTTGTATAATCGCGTTTATGTCATCTAGAAATTGGTCTAGGCGGCATCACGGAGTGATATACGATTGTTGTTATACCAGTTGACGTACCATCCAACAGCGGCTTGCACATCAGCGATACTCTCGAAATCCTGTTGGTAGATCAGCTCCCTCTTGAGTAACGAGTGAAAACTTTCGATGCGGGCATTATCGTAAGGGTGCCCTTTACGGGAGTAAGAGTGCCTAATACCTATGGACTCCAGTGTATTTTCAAACAATTCGCTGGTATACTGGCTTCCCATATCGCTATGCACATACAGTGGTTTTTCACCTCGTCTTAGCGCCTTAACGATTACTGAGGTTGCTAGTTGAGCTGTCATCGTATCTGCGATTCGATACGACAGCACCTTACGGTCTTCCGGATCATATGCACTAGCCATGTAAACCCATGTCTTATCGGTCAACTGGATATACGTAATGTCAGTTGTAATTACGCCACTTAGGTCATCCAGATTGATAATGAGATTTGGCATCTGATCTTTGTCATTGACTGTTGTAGGCTTGTTATATCGCTTTTGCATACGCGATTTCAAGCCAGCTTCACTCATCAATTGCCATACAAAGCGGTCGCTGATTGCTAGTTTGAATAAGTCGCGCATGGTTTTAGCAATTCGTCGATAACCATAAATGCCTTTATTGGCTGTGTAAATTGATTCGACGGCAATTCTCAATTTGTTGTGTTGTATTTCTTGTGCGCTCGGCTCCCAATGGATCCAGTCAGAGTAAGTGGACATTGGAATTTTCAAAGCACTCAGAACGCGTGTGATGCGGTGCCCCTGTACCAAATTTTTGTGGATAATTGGTAAAACAACACTTCTACCGCGCAAAACTAATGTTTTGCCAGCAACACCGCCGCACGTTTTAAAATTTCGAGCTCTTCTTTCAAAATTGCGTTTTCCTTACGCAACTTCTTCAATTCATCAGCTGATATTGATTCGCCATTCACTTCTACAGGCGCATATTTTTTGACCCAATTCCGAATTGAATCGGCTGAAGGACCGTATTCCTTGGATAATTCATCGGGCCGACGGCCCGCTTTAACCATCTCCACGATGGACTTTTTAAAGTCCTCTTCATAACGTGTAACCATAAATAAAAATACTCCTATGATGATATTTTACCAAACTAGAAAAACTAGTCCGGAATCTCATCATAAGAGCATTTAAAGGAATTCTGCCATGTCGTGATGCAGTTAGGTGCACACTTAATGACAGCCATTAAAAATGCATCCAACATAATCCATGAGGTTATCGGAAAAGAGGTGAGAGGTTGTGGCACTTGTAGGTACTAAGGCTTGGGCAAAGCAACAACTACGTGAAAACGGTATTCGCCTTATCGCACGTGATAAGGGAATGATCCGCTTGCAAAACAGCAAGACGCGTTCACTATACCGTGAGCTAGAATTGCGCGGTTTGTTAACCAAGTAAAACAGAAGGTCGAATGCTTTTAAGCATTCGACCTTTTTAATTACTGCTTTTTAAAAAGAAGTTAGGTTGAAAACGATTTTGGATAGTTTGAAAATTCGCTTGTCAGAATGTTACTGTTCTTTTTTACAGATGATGAAAATGAAAGCGTTAACATTTGTAGTATGTTACGTATATAGGTTTACGGGAATTGGGACCTTTAATCATTATCTTTTTGGGGGAATAAATGATGTTTTCTTTTTTAAAAGCATCACCAGATGCAAGTACTAAAGTACCAGCGGAAAAAGTTAAGTCAACATATGTTCGTAAGCAAGTGGGAGTTGTACTTGCAACTTGTGTGACGTATATGGCGTACTACATTATTCGATTGATCTTTACTACGGAACAACAACCGGTTATGAAAGCTTATGGCTTTAATTTGAGTCAAATTGGACTGATTTTGTCGACGTTTGGAATCGGGTACGGTATTTCTAAATTATTTATGGGTGGTTTAGCGGATAAGTCAAATACCAAACGTTTTTTGGCCTTCGGTTTGTATCTATCTGGCATATTTAATGCGTTTCTAGCATTTACGCACAATTTTTACATTATTTTGGGACTCATGTTGTTGATTTCTGTCACGCAAGCAATCGGTGCGCCAGCTTGTCAACGTGAAATTAGTTTGTGGTTCTCAAAAAAGCACCGTGGTACGATGTTTGCAATTTGGGCATCAGCCCACAATGCGGGTGCATTTGCATGTGTCGCATGTATTCAAATTGCGACCTTTTTGTTCTCCGGGTCATTACCAGCGGTATTCTTGACAGCATCTGTTGTTTCAGCGGTTATTGCAACGTTGATGCTATTGATTAACTCAGAACGACCAGAAACTGAAGGATTGCCTAGCATGGCAGAATACTCTGGTCACGTTGAATTGGATGAAAATGGTCAGTCAACAAGTCAAGAACTATCAGATAAGTCGTTTTGGCAAATTTTGTTGCATGATATTTTAACTAATAAGATTGTATGGGCGGTTACGCTGACATCGATGTCAATCTATATTGTTCGCTACGGTGTTATGAGTTGGATTCCAAGTTATCTCCCTACTAAGGGATTTAGTATTGATTGGGCAAAGTGGCTTGTCGGTATTTTTGAACTTTCAGCTGTGCCGGGTGTTATTATTTTTGGTTCCATTTCTGATTTCCTAAAAGGCCGCCGTTCACTTGTGTGCCTAGTTTGTGTTGTTGCGATGATTGCTTGCTTGGTAACGTACTTTACAAGCAATAACAAGGCTGTTATTGTAGCAGTTTTGTTTATCATGGGAAGCTTGATTTATGCACCATTAGCACTGGTTGGTTTGATGGTAAATGAAGCTGTACCTAACTATGCACTCGGTCTATCAACAGGATTTATGGGCTTCTTCCAATATGTATTTGGTGAAACAGCCGCGACGGCCTTGATTGGTAATTTAGTTAATAAGTACGGTTGGGGTGCATCAGCCACAACGATTTATGTTGCTTCAGGACTCGCACTAGTTCTTTTGGTGTACTTGGTGATTAAAGAGCATAAGATTTTGGCAATGGAAATGAAAATTAATCAATAATGATTGGTGGTTTATTATCCATTTGACGGGATGATTTCACATGACATTACCAAGGCAGGGTAGTATAGCGTTTGTAGAGATGTCAAAAGCATAATATGGCAACATTAGTTAGCGATGGTTACGAGATAGGTTAGCTAATGTTGGCGCTACAACTCCTTATGACTTGTATAAGTCAGTATGTGAACAACTCGAAAAAGCTGAGCAGATGGAATCCCCCGTTTGTTCAGCTTTTTTGATGCAACTTTTTTTCAATTTAGTAAATGCATTTACTAGTTGAAATAGGTATAATGTTTGTAAAGATATGTATTAGAGAGTACATGGGTAATATCGCGAGGGGGATAGACATGGCAAAAAAAGCATCAATTAAAGACGTAGCAGCGTTGGCAGGTGTTTCACCAACGACGGTGTCACAAGTTATTAATAAGAAAAACGATCATTTTCCTGAGGAAACAATCGAACGTGTCATGGATGCAGTTCGTCAATTGGGCTACGTGCCAAATCAGAGTGCCAAGAGCCTTCGTGGTGGCGGTAACCCATTGATTGGGGTGATGGTGCCAAGTTTGCGTAATCCATTCTTTTCAGACTTAATGCAAAGTATGCAAAACCATGCCCACAATCTCGCGGACTTGGTCTTCATTTCAGTTGATGACGATGAAATTGAACAAGGGTTGCTGAAGATGTTGGAACGTGGGGTAAACGGGTTGGTGATTGCGCGAATGCTACCAAATGCTTTAGAAGTGGATCGTTATTTGCAAAAACAAGGTATTCCGTACGTTGTGCTAGATCAAATTAACGATAGCAACATTTCGGACCACGTTAAGACAGATGAGTTTACCGGTGGTCAGGTGGTCGCGCGCCACTTAGTTGAACTTGGCCACAAAAAGATTGCTTTGTTGCACCCTGACGTGATGACAACAAATATGTTGGAACGTATTTCTGGGTTTACAGCGATTATTGATGAACAAGATGATGTTGAAATTATTGAGATCGCGACGAAACTGTCAAAGCATGGTGGGTTAGCGATTGCGAATAAAGTCGCTGCATCAGGGGCCACGGCGGCCTTTACTTTGAATGATGAAATGGGAATTGGTTTGTTGCGCGGTCTAAAGAATGGTGGCGTGCGCGTTCCGGAAGACATCAGTGTTATCGGTTATGACAATACTGATTATGCAGAATTTACGGTCCCATCACTAACGACTGTCACACAGGCCGTTTGGCGCATGGGGCAATTAGCATTGGACATGGTGCTGGCACGTCTTAAGGATCCGGCATTGCCAATGCAAGAAGAAATTTTGGATGTTCGTCTAATTCAACGTGAATCAACGGCACCAGCACCAACTAAATAACAATTAAGCAAAAGCCCTAGGAGTCCACGCTTCTAGGGCTTTTTTGCGCACGAAAGCGATTTGTTTGTGATTCATTCACCAAATTCCGAGTTGAAAAGGTTTACATTCCACAAAAAGGGTGTATATTATTCTTTGTAAAACGATTTACAAAAACGATTTACAAGATGCGTATTTCAAAAATGACTTATAAGGGAAAAGGTGAAAGAAATGAACAAGGTTGTCGTAATTGGTAGTTTGAACTTGGATATTATCCAAAATATTAAGCGTTTGCCTCTCCAAGGAGAGACCTTGCGAATTGATGAGCGCAGCATGAACCTCGGAGGAAAGGGTGCTAACCAAGCAGTTGCAGCCGCCCGCCAAGGTGCAGAAGTTAGCTTCATCGGTGCGATCGGTAAGGACGCAGCTGGTCAACAATTCAAGGCCCTACTAGAAGAAGAAGGGATTAACGTTTCTGGTTTGCGTGAGAAGGATACAGCAACTGGTTCAGCTACGATTTTGCTTGAAGAAGACGGGCACAACACGATTCTTGTGTACGGTGGTGCTAACGCTGAATTGTCAGCTGATGATGTGGTGATGTCTGAATCATTGATTGCGGATGCTGATTATGTTGTTGCACAGTTTGAGGTCCCACAAGAAGCTGTTGCTAAGGGATTCTACCTTGCTAAGAAGTATGGTGTTAAGACGGTTTTGAATCCAGCACCAGTTATGAATGCCAAAGACATTGATCCAGCAATCCTAGCATGCACGGATATCATCGTTCCTAATGAGACTGAAGCAGCCGCTCTATTGGAACGCGAGCCGTCAACAAAGTATGAGGACCTATTGGCAGTTAGCGATGCGATTTCTGAATTGTCAGTGCAAGGAACTATCATCACGCTTGGTGAAGATGGTGTTTACTACAACCTTGACGGTAAGGACCCTCACACTCGTCCAATCTTTAAGGTGAAGGCGGTGGATACGACTGCTGCTGGTGACACGTTTATCGGTGCGGTTGTTTCACAATTGAAGTTGGATGCGACGAATGTTGCAGACGCAGTTGAATATGCATGTAAGGCATCTTCACTTGCAGTTTCACGTTCTGGTGCCATTCGTTCAATTCCAACTCACTCAGAAGTTGTTCGATCATTGCACAATGAAGACTAAGGGGGAGAACGACATGTTAGACAAGATTCAACAACAAAAAAAGGCTGCTGGTGAATACGCCGCAAGTTTAGTTGAAAACGGTATGGTTGTCGGGTTGGGAACTGGTTCAACGGTTCGCTATTTCGTTGACCGTCTTGGTGAACGCGTTGCCAATGAAGGGCTTGATATTGTCGGCGTGACGACTTCAAATCGTACTGCGCACCAAGCACGTTGCTTGGGTATTTCATTGGCTGATGTAGATGCTGTTGATTATATTGATTTGACTGTTGATGGTGCCGATGCCGTCGATCCACAATTGAATGGTATCAAGGGTGGTGGTGCCGCATTGCTATATGAGAAAGTTGTTGCCAAAAATTCAAAGCGTAACATTTGGATTGTTGATGGCAGCAAGCAACACGCTGAGCTGGGTCACTTCCCATTGCCGGTTGAGGTGGTGTCATACGGTGAACAACAACTATGCCGTTTGTTTAAGAAACACAACTTGAATCCCATTTTGCGTTTGGATGAAGATGGGCGTCCACTAACGACGGATAACGGTAATAACATTATTGATTTGCATTTGGAGACGATTCCATTCCCAGAAGAACTCGCTACGTGGCTATCAAATCAAGTTGGTGTTGTTGAACACGGCTTGTTCTTGAATGTCTGTGACGAAGTGATTGTCGGTGGGGATGAGATTCAAGTATTGAAGCGAGAAGCAGCAAAGAACTAGGGTTATTTTTAAATTTTTTAAAAATAGATGATGCCAGAGCCACGGCGTATTTAATTCGAAAAAAAATAAAGGTTGTAACGTACAAAATGTTAGTATGCCTTTAATGGGATATGAAAAAGATGACTCTGGTAATTGTACAAAGGGAAATGAATTTTTAGCTTTTGCTATGATTTTTTGAGATGAAGAGAGAAAAAGAAAGTATGAAAACAGAGGTAGATACAACCATATCATCAGCTGTTCGTGGGCTGATTGATATGAAGCACATTCCAGTGTGTGATATTTTGAAGCACGCCGGAATCTCTAGCAGTCGCTACTATACGTTTGTGAACGGGCAAGGTGATATTACTGTGCACAAGTTGCACGCGATGCTACGCACACTTAATGTTGGATTAGATGAGCTATGTTTGTTTATCGAACCAAAATCAACTGAAGATGCAACGGCAAGCCCGGTGATAAATGCGATTGCTGAATATCAACGGACGCGCGACGTATCAGGCTTGATTAATTTGCAAGACAAAAATGATTTCCGACCTGTTCTGCTAAGCAGCGAAGAAGCAAAACGCATTAAACCAGTACTCAACGACGTCTTAAGGCGATCAGAGTACTATACAATGGCCGAACTCAAAGCATTTTTGCTATATCTAAATTATTTTACATATGATGAAATTTTGGCCTATTATCCCAAAGCAATGACCAGTATTCACTTCTTGACGCAAAAGTTAAAGAAGCGACACGATGCAGCGCGTCATGATGTGCTACACGTAATCAGCTTTTTGGTGTACCAGCTATTGTTAATTAGTATCCAACGTGGACAGAGTCAAGAAGTTCATGATTTATTGCATTCTTTCTTCAGTCTACCTTTTGAGGCGGATGATTGGATGACCCTATTTTTGCGTGGCTCTGATGTCAATACTACGGACCTCTTTTTCGATCCCGTTAGAGATCGTACCTCGAAAATTTTTCACAATGGCCTGATTTCGTACAGATTTCGGGTCATTTTTAATGGGGCCAAGTGTTTTCTCCCTGTGTCTGCCGGAGACTCTGTAATTACGGTGGTCTAGTTTGGATTTTGTTGAATTTCACAAGTCTGAGGGTATAGCAAATAAGCACTGATCAGAGTGATTTTTGGACTTCACAAAGTCAGTGCTTGTAAACGCCGGTGTATAGGCAACTTTGTATAATCGTGTTTATGTCATCTAGAAATTGGTCTAGGCGGCATCACGGAGTGATATACGATTGTTGTTATACCAGTTGACGTACCATCCAACAGCGGCTTGCACATCAGCTATACTCTCGAAATCATGTTGGTAGATCAGCTCCCGCTTGAGTAACGAGTGAAAACTTTCGATGCGGGCATTATCGTAAGGGTGCCCTTTACGGGAGTAAGAGTGCCTAATACCTATGGACTCCAGTGTATTTTCAAACAATTCGCTGGTATACTGGCTTCCCATATCGCTATGCACATACAGTGGTTTTCCACCTCGTCTTAGCGCCTTAACGATTACTGAGGTTGCTAGTTGAGCTGTCATTGTATCTGCAATTCGATACGACAGCACCTTACGGTCTTCCGGATCATATGCACTAGCCATGTAAACCCATGTCTTATCGGTCAACTGGATATACGTAATGTCAGTTGTAATTACGCCGCTTAGGTCATCCAGATTGATAATCAGATTCGGCATCTGATCTTTGTCATTGACTGTTGTAGGCTTGTTATATCGCTTTTGCATACGCGATTTCAAGCCAGCTTCACTCATCAATTGCCATACAAAGCGGTCGCTGATTGCTAGTTTGAATAAGTCGCGCATGGTTTTAGCAATTCGTCGATAACCATAAATGCCTTTATTGGCTGTGTAAATTGATTCGACGGCAATTCTCAATTTGTTGTGTTGTATTTCTTGTGCGCTCGGCTCCCAATGGATCCAGTCAGAGTAAGTGGACATTGGAATTTTCAAAGCACTCAGAACGCGTGTGATGCGGTGTCCCTGTACCAAATTTTTGTGGATAATTGGTAAAACAACACTTCTACCGCGCAAAACTAATGTTTTGCCAGCAACACCGCCGCACGTTTTAAAATTTCGAGCTCTTCTTTCAAAATTGCGTTTTCCTTACGCAACTTCTTCAATTCATCAGCTGATATTGATTCGCCATTCACTTCTACAGGCGCATATTTTTTGACCCAATTCCGAATTGAATCGGCTGAAGGACCGTATTCCTTGGATAATTCATCGGGCCGACGGCCCGCTTTAACCATCTCCACGATGGACTTTTTAAAGTCCTCTTCATAACGTGTAACCATAAATAAAAATACTCCTATGATGATATTTTACCAAACTAGAAAAACTAGTCCGGAATCTCATCATAAGAGCACGTCAAATGGTTGAAATTATTCAACTCATCATGGCCGAAAAAGTTGATTTAGCGCAAGCCAAGTATGCTGCCGTCAAAGAGTCAATCAAATTATTCCAAGCAAAGGAGAACTGGGATTACTTCAATGCTTTCATGGACGACTCTTTCCAATCGTTTATGCTAACGCTATATTGGATTGAAGTCGGGGGATAATTACTATGGAGTGGTTACTGGGAAAAAAGGAAGTTAGAAAAGTGGCATTGGTTAGCTACTTTTACGAAACTAATCAAACTAAAATGCTGATTCCAGAATTGGAACGTCATTTTAATTGGTCTACTTACATGATCAAATCGCTAATCAATGAACTTCTACATGATCAAAAACGATTTGGTATACCAGAACAGGGACGATTACGATTAAGTCCATCTGAACGTGAAGTGGAATTGATTCCCGGTAACCGAGCGTATTTGCTTAGCTTAACGGCTAATTATATTAAAGAGTCATATCTATTCCGAACATTAGTTGTGGGCATGACTAATAATCCTACAGCACTCTCAGTTTTGGCAGAAAATCTCAAGGTGCCTAAGCTACACTTGAAGAATGACATTCACCAATTTAACGATCGTGCACGAACGGCAAATATCGAGATTAATACGTACAATCGCCTACAAGGAGATGAGTGGGCGATTGAATCATGTTAGTTAGTATTTTTAAAAATGTCATTCATGATGAAATTGAACTAGCGGAATTTTTTACCCCTGACATTATTCGCCAGGCGAATCAGGTGGCACGTTTTTATCAAATGTCAAATGTGGAGGCGGGGCACTTAACGGACCACCAACACTTGTCTTTGATGATTGAATTAGCAGTTTGGCTAGTTCGATTAAACGCGCGTTGTGCAATTTCAAGTTCTGATCAGTATAAGTTGTTGTTGCCAGATGATCAGTTGGATGATGCCTATCGCAATTTATTGGGGTTGAACGAGTCAGTTATTCGCCGTTTTGTCCGGTTACCACCGCACGAACTTTCATTAGAGAGCCGTTATGGTGTTATTATGTTTGTTCGAGTTGGTATAGCGGACGGTCATTTGAGTCGGAATGCTAGCCCAGAGGTAGCTAAAGTGCATAGCATGCTAACGACAATCGCACAGACGGTTTATCGTGAGTTTTTTGGCCAAGATATGCCACAAGATTTGTCGACTCAGTTAACACGTCAACTCGAACTACCAACGATGCGGTTATTGTTTTTGACGCACATCAACTACCAAGGTAATGATGATTACACGATTAATCATTCACTTTTCCCTGAGTATGCGTTGTTTACGGATCGGTTCTTAACTCGGGTCAACGAGTACTTAGGCATTAAGACGCTAAACATCAAGAATCGAATGTTCAGAATGTTCTATAATTTGTTCATTGGTATCTTAAATCGACAGGTTATGATTCCGCAGTTGCAGGTTAGTTTGAGAATTCGTGATACGTTTATGCACGAAGAAGTTGCGGCAATGCTTATGCGACAAGCTGAATTGCGAGTTGATGTGAGTGACGAATTGGGACAATGTGACATGGTTATCAGTGATACTTTGTTACCCCATACAGATGACACACGAGTCATCGTGTGGACAACACTACCAACATTTGCTGAGTTTGACTCGTTCCTGCATACGGCAGTCAATTTGACCATGGACAAGTTTACTAAATCAATTTATGAACGAGCAAATTAGCTCACCAAAGCAGATCAGGCCTGATCTGCTTTTTATGTATACGTAAAAAACATTATTGGTGCTCTTTTGATACAAGAAACAAAGCAAAACTTGAATCTCATCGAAGGGCTTGTTTTACGATAAAAGTGAACAAGACGGAGGGGGATGTGCAATGATGAAACATGAAGACGGCGTCGAACTATACGTTGTTGGCGCACGTAAACAACGACAAGTAGCAAAGCATGTTGAGAAGTTTTTACAGCAACATCAGCTGAAGTATCGTGTCATTCGCGTTAGGGAAGAGTTTCCAATGACATTTGATGAATTCTGTGAGATTTTATCTTGGTCTAAGAAAGCAACACGTGATAAGGAAATATTAGCCTTATCAGCGAGTGAACAACAGCGACTGCTATTTAATAATCCGAATAAAGTCACAGGGCCGATTATTGTGCAGTGGCATGATAATGAGGTTGTCAAAGCGAAATTTGGGTCAATAGACCTAGAGATGTTTATCTCCAAAGCAGAGCGGCATCGTGATTTGTGTTGTGCGTTGGGTGAGCTACAACGAGCTGATATGCAGGCATATGAAACAACCAATCATGAGAAAGCCAGTGTTCGTGAGCAACGTTGTGGTTGGTGATGATAATAAAAAGAAAGGCTAGTGCACAGTGCACTAGCCTTTTGTTGTATCGTTGAATAGGTGATAGTAGGTGTTAGTAAAAGCAAAGCATTCATCAATAACAATTAGACGATAATTTTAGTATAGTAATATCCAACGGTACGATGTCATTATAACGCCATGTCATTATCTGACAGATGGCTTGTCCCTTAATTAGTAAATAGATATGGCGATAAATAAAAAAACTCAGCATTGAGCGAATGATGCTGAGAAAACGAAAATAGACAACCGTCTACTTATAGGAGTGTGTAATTAAGTACGCACACTTAATTACGTTTTTAACTATACTGCGTCAAATTGTCTGAATGTTGAGCTTGCCTTTAAAGTGGAACAGATGTGGGCCACGGATGCAAAAAATGCGAAAACGGACGAATCGCGCACGATATCACCTCCACAAAACTGAATTTATCTGATGCCTGTTTTAGTAGGGTGCTACTATCTATCTATCTATTCTGAATTAGAAGGAGATATAGCGGTGCTTAAATTAACAGATGACGAATACGCGAGATATATGACCTTGATCGGCGCAAATCCCAATGCGGTAGAACATATTGCAGCAAATCATCTTAACAAGGACTCGGTAGAAAATAACAAACATGAGGCGTGATTTTTACGTTAATAACATAATGAATATGATTGTTGACGAAAGATACTCCAAATAAAGAAATAATGCATTAAGCATGATATATCTGGTTTAAAATAACAACCGTAGATATATGAAGAATGTGTTTGTACCTCTATTAAAATCGCGTGAATACACGACACATTCGCCACATGGTTGGTTACCCTATCACTTACAATCGAAGTGTGGTAATAAATCTACGTCGCTCTTTTATAGAACTGAGCATAGTTTCACATCATGTGTGACTTTCGGCGCATATGGTGTTGCGGATTGGCTTTCGCGGCTAATACGCACCTCTCTCTTTCTCTCTATATGCAAGTATACTTACCCACTGGTATATTTCATGAGGGTTTATTTTATTTTTGTCTGAATGGTCGACTTTTTTGTCTGAATGGTCGACTTCGGTTGGCCATTTTTTGTTTGCGGTTATTTGTGTGCGTCGAGGCATGGGACGACACAAACCACAAACAAACTTTCAAAACAAAAAAGCATCCGCAGTACAGGGGGCGGATGCTTTTTGGAATATGTGGGTGTGATGTCTTAAAGGGTGATAAGAAAACACTTTGTAAAGAAGTACGACATCACTATATAAAATGGGCGTTGGTTATAACCAACATGAGTATCATAACGTCAGTAACAACATTAAACGTCATAACAATCGTATTTGGGAGGAATTACATCTTGGTAAGGACGACACCGCAGATGAAAAGTAAAATCCCAATAATTTTACGGACGGTCACGCTCTTTTTAACGACACCGAATAGGCCAAGTTGTTCAACCAATGCTGATCCCACCATCACACCGACAAGTGAAAGACCGATTGTGAGTCCGGCACCAAGGGCAGGCATCAAGATGGTCATAATTAGCACGTAAGCAGCGCCTAGCGTTGAGGCGACCCAACCGGTGAACGAAGTTAGACCAGCTGGCATTGTGTTCTTATGCAATGACTTTGTGGCGATCACAACAATCAACAAGAAAATGGTTCCCATTAGGAAGGCGATAAATGAAGCACCAGAAGCGTTTTTAACAATGGCTGATAATTGACCGTTAAACAAACCTTGGGTTGTTGAAAGGGCACCAGCAATCAATGCCCAGATGATTTGCCAAATATTTGCCTTAGGGTCGTTAGTTGGCAAGCTCTTTTCATAAGACGTTAGGAAGACGCCGACTAATAGTAGAACGACGCCGATAATCGCGATGACCTTAACTGGTACTTGATGTGAACCAAAGGCACCTGTCCAATCATAGATTAGACCTGAGAAGATTTGACCAAGGGTTGGATAAATAACAGCATTGATTGGCCCCAAGATAGGGAACAAGATAATGATACTGGTAATGAATGCTGCTCCCAAAACGCCACCAAGCAACCAAATATTACCGTGGCAGATTCCAAGCGACAAAATGCCACTCACGTTAGCACGGGTAATAAGCAACAATAATAGGAATTCGATGGTCCCGATAATATAAACCATGAAGCCACCGGCAATTGGCGACGATAATTCCTTACTAAAGTTTGAATTAAATGGATTTTGAACAGCTAGCATCAATCCAGATAAGATGCCAATAAGATAGAACATAATGTCTCCTTTTTTATTCTGGTTAGTGACAGAGCGACATTGGATTTTTCAAAAACGACAGTCAAGATGTGCATATCATGCAAAAATCTCCTTTATTTCGAAAAAACCGAGTGTAAACGCTTTCTAAATCTTGTGAAGCATGTTACATTATTACTTGTAAAACGATTTACAAAAACGTTTTACAAGAATTGTACACGAAATATCGTGATTGTAAAATAATTTATCTTTATTGGGGGTATCGTTATGTTTTTGATTGTTAACATCATCGCTATTCCAATTCTTATCGGAATTGCGTACTTGTTCTCTATGGATAAGAAGGCCATTGACTGGCGTTCCGTTCTAACAATCGTTGGGTTGATGTTGGTATTGGCTTGGTTCTTTAACAAGTTCACGATTGGTCAAGACATCATCAAGGGTGCTGCAAGTGGCTTCGCATGGTTGATCGCCGTTGCGAACCAAGGAATTGCATTTGCATTGCCAGATTGGCTAACCGCTAACCACGGTGGACCAAACTTCGTAACGTCAGCATTGCTACCAATCTTGTTGGTTGTGCCAATGTTTGACATCTTGACTTACATCGGTGTTCTACCATGGATTATCAAGTGGGTTGGACGTGGTTTGTCATTCATCACGCGTCAACCAAAGTTTGAGGCATTCTTCTCAGTTGAGATGATGTTCCTCGGTAACACTGAAGTTTTGGCTGTCTCAAAGGCACAATTGAACCGCATGTCAGCACAACGTAATTTGACGTTGGCCATGATGTCAATGAGCTGTGTGACGGCTTCAGTTCTTGGTGCTTACACGAAGATGATTCCTGGACAATACGTTTTGATGGCCGTGCCATTGAACATCTTGGCTTCAATCGTCTTCACAGCAATCTTGAACCCAGTGCAATTGGATCCATCAGAGGATGTTATCGTTAACGAAAGTACTGAAGAAGGACACCAACGCGAGCCATTCTTCTCATTCTTGTCAAACTCAATCTTGGGTGCTGGTAAGTTGATTTTGATTATCACGGCTACGGTTATTGCCTTCGTTGGATTGGCAGCGTTGATTGACCAATTGCTAGGCTTGACTGGTTTCCACTGGTTGACGTTGGAGAAGATCATCGGTGTTGTGATGGTCCCATTCGCTTGGTTGCTAGGATTTAACCCAGCCGACGCCTTCAACTTGTCTCAATTGATGGGATTGAAGTTGGTAACAAACGAATTCGTTGTTATGGGTCAAATTTCAAAGTCAATCATGGCCGGAACTGGTTTGTTCCACAACCCACACGCAGTGGCTGTTACGGCGGTGTTCCTAACAAGTTTTGCCAACTTCGGAACGCTAGGTATGATTATCGGGGCCTTCAAGGGATTGACTGGTAAGAAGGTTAACGATTTGATTAGTTCTCAAGCTGGATACTTGATGCTTTCAGGTATTTTGGTTTCATTGCTAGCTGCTGCTACAGCTGGAATCTTTGTTTGGTAAGAGGTAAAAAATCATGCGTCAGGTTATCTTAGATATGGATCCAGGAATTGATGATGCCGCTGCGATTGCAGTTGCTGTCAATCATCCTGATTTGAACGTGTCACTTATCACCACTGTTGCTGGAAATGTGTCAGTTGATAAGACGACAAAAAATGCATTGAAGTTGCTTGAATTTTTCCATCGTGAAGACATCCCGGTTGCGGCCGGTGCATCTAAGCCATTGAAGAAGGGGTTCGCAGATGCAGCAAACATTCACGGTGAGTCGGGGATGCCGGGATATGATTTCCCAGAACCTACGATTAAGCCAATTGATGATGATGCCGTGACTGCCATGCACAAAGTGTTGCAAACCAGTTCACAACCAGTGACGCTGATTGCAACAGGTGCCTACACAAACGTTGCGGCGCTGTTCCAAACTTATCCATTCGATTTGGTCAATATTGATGAAGTCATTTTGATGGGTGGATCGGTTTCAGGTGGAAACGTTTCATCAGTTGCTGAATTTAATATCTTTACGGACCCAGACGCAGCTAAGATTGTCATGGAAGCGCCGGTTAAGAAAACTATGATTGGCCTGGACGTGACTTTGAAGGCGTTGATTACACCAGAAACAATGGCAGCCATCACGCAAATGGGTAAGGCTGGTAATATGCTGAGCCATATTATTACGGCTTATGGTGATGTTCATGAAGGTGGTAAGCCAATGCACGATGTGAACACAATCCTTTATGCGGTTGATCCATCATGTATGACTGTTAAAGATGGTGCCGTTGACGTTGTTACTGAAGGACCAGCAGCCGGCGCAACGGTTTGGGATTTCCAGCACCGTTGGCACGCAAATGACTTCGTGAATGCAACGATTGGTGTCGATGTGGACGCCGAACGATTCAACGAGTGGTTCTTGGCACAAGTGCAACAAATGAATGCTTAAAATAAAATAACAAAACTTGTATATATAGAGGAGAATGGAAAAATGGCTCAAAAGAAGATGATTTTGGACTTGGATGCAGGTGTTGATGACGCCTTGGCTTTGGCTTATGCATTGGCAACGCCTGATGCAGATTTGATTGGAATCACATCATCATACGGAAACAATGTACAAGACATTACGTCTGTAAACAGCTTGAAGTTGTTGGAGTTGTTGGGAGCAACGGACGTGCCGGTCTTCCGCGGGGTGGATCACTCATTGAACACGAATAGTTTCGAGGCGATGCAAGTCTCAAAGGACATCCACGGTGACAATGGTATCGGTAACGTTGTTTTGCCTGAACCAAAGCGCCCAATCGAAAATCAATCTGCTGTCGACTTCCTTATTGAAGCCGCTCACGAATATGCAGAGAACTTGGTTATCGTGCCAACTGGTCCTTTGACTAACTTGGCCTTGGCATTCAAGAAGGATCCTGAAATTGCTGAGTTGATTGGAAATATCACGATTATGGGCGGTGCGCTAACAGTACCTGGTAACGTAACCCCTTATACTGAAGCAAATATTAATCAAGATGCTGAAGCCGCCGATTATGTTTTCAAGAATGCCAAGCACTTGGTGATGGTTGGACTAGACGTTACGTTGCAAACTTTGCTTACAAAGAAGGAAACGCAACAATGGCGTGACTTGGGTACCGAAAAGGGACGTGCCTACGCTGACATCATGGATTATTACATTGATGCTTACTACAACTTGGATATTAACAAGGCAGGAGCAGCATTACACGATCCATTGGCTGTTGGTGTAGCGGTTGACCCAAACTTGGTAACCTTGCTACCGCTTAACATGCGTGTTGACCATGAAGATGGTCGCACGATTGGTGATTTGAGTCGTTTAACAGATCCAGTCAAGAACACATACGCAGCTGTTGCAGTTGATGCGCCATTTTACTTGGAACGCTTCATGAACTACATGGCAATTGCATTGCGTTAATTTAAGCTGATAAAGCCGTTCGTTTGAACGGCTTTTTTATTGCCCAAAAATTTGTCATTCAATTTAATAACGTCTTTTCAAAAAAGGAAACTGTCTTAAACAGGCAGATGACGTCGTTATTCTATTAATACAAGACAATGTAGATTTGGGGAATAGACAGATGATTGAGTGGATTTTTGGTAAACGAGAGTATGAAAAAATACAGCTGTTAAACCTACTGGTTGCTAATGAAAATCAAACCAGCCTAATTTCCGATTTGATGCGTCAACTGAGATGGTCGAAGTACCTAGTGTTGAGTGTCATTGAAGAAGTAGCCATTGATTTGCAAGACTTTTATAAAGACCATCAAAATCTACTGATACTGAGTTCAGATAGACGGATTGTGACGCTAGTTTCGGTCAGACAAATTAATGTTGAAGCACTGGCTGCCCAGTACTTTCATCGGACAGCTAGTTGGCAGATGCTAATTAGTATGTTGAATGAAACGATGCACTCGTATACGTATTTTGCAGAACATTATCTTTGTGCAGTGGGGACAGCCAGAAACACGAAGGTTATGCTCGAAAAAAACCTAGCGAAATATAATGTGGTGGTTTCAAACGACTATCACCTAAAAGCACGTTCGGAGTCTCGCTTGCGATTAATGTTTGTTGATCTTTTTAGAACATATTGGTGTGAGAAGAATACCCCTTTTGACACTGATACTGAAAAGATGATTGCGGAAACGATGAGCTGGTTATACAAAGAGGTAGCTGTGGTTGGTGCCTTGCAAATATCTGCTATTCAGGAAATTAAAATTTATCTAGGCGTTTTATTTTTGCGGGTAAAAAAGCGTCATTTCACGTCGGTTGAATGGGTGGATGAGATACTGCAGGATAATGAACGCTTGACGGGCAGCAGTAAGGTCATCGTGCAACGATTAACGAACCAATTAATTAGTCAAATTGGCATCAGTGCCGACGTAGCGCAAGCAGAGTCGCGCCATTTTTTAGTCTTTCTGTATGCACTGGGCATTTTTGCGGACGCCGACGAATATTTATGTGTAACTGATGACCTGACTCGACAACAAGACAAGTTGGTGGAAGTGGTAACTGATGAAGTGAAAGCATTGAGTGACTTCGAATTTTCTAACACACAAATCAATCGTTTGCGTCACTACTTAACGCCTAAATTAATCCAGTTGTCAGCTAAGTATGATGTTAGATTTAGTGAATATGACAAAGCCACCGTTAAGGAAGGGTTTCCAGAAATTGATTATATTGTGGGACGGATTATCGACAAATTTAGAATGTCCATCGCGATGGAGGAAGGAATGATTAACAACGCGTTGTATATGACATTATCGATGTTAATTTGTTTGTTGTGCCAAAAAGAACGGTTATTTCCCCCGATTAGGTTGGAGGTGGATTTACCGGGTTTGCCAGGAACACGACAAATAATCATCAATATTATTTTGGGGATGCCGGAATATAATGTGGTGGTGAGTACACAACATGATTCAGAAATCGATGTTGTTATTTCAAACGCTAATCGACAAGATGTTGCCCAACAAAACTTATTTGAATGGCAAGGTCTGCCAACGAATAAACAGTTACAGCAATTACGCGTCAGATTGCGTGAATTGAGATTTGAAAAAGTAATAAAACGCATAAAAAACGTGAAAACGACATGAAAATGAGTAATATTCTCATTTTGTAAAACGTTGATAAACCGCGGTGTTTAAACGTTTTAGTGCCTAGAATTCAAACATAATTCATGGTTTGTATTAAAAAATGACATTGCTTCTCATTTTCGTCCAGGATATGATACATGCATATTGAAAAACGTTATTTACATTTTCTGGATATGGGGAGTTATTTTATGAACAAATTGTTGAAGACATCAGCATTGTTGTCAACGGCCTTGATTTTGGGATCAACGGTTGCACCTTTGACAGCAGATGCTGCTAAGTACAAGACGATCAACTGGACTGAAGGTGCCGACTTGGGAACGATGGATCCTTCAAAGTCTACTGCTGCTGTTGATTTTGATGCGTTGCAAGCCACTGGTGATGGTTTGTACCGTAACGACAAGTCAGGAAAGCCAGCTTTGGCTTTGGCTGAGTCTGTTGAGAAGTCAGAAGATGGCTTGTCATTGACGTTCAAGTTGCGTTCAGGTTTGAAGTGGTCAAACGGTGACGCTTTGACGGCGCACGACTTTGTTTACGGATGGCAACGTACGAACGATCCTAAGACGGCATCACAATATGCTTACTTGTTCTCAGGTATCAAGAACGCTGACGCTATCCAATCAGGTGAAAACACTGATTTGTCATCATTGGGTGTAACTGCAGTTGATGACACGACTTTGGAAGTGCAATTGGAAAAGCCAATGCCACAACTTGAGTCAGTATTGACGATGGCACCATTCTACCCACAAAACCAAAAGTTTGTGGAAAAGGTTGGTAAGAAGTACGGAACTGCTGCTAAGTACACGTTGTCATCAGGTCCATACATCTTGAAGGACTGGACTGGTTCAAACAACAAGTACTCATTGGTAAAGAACAAGAACTACTACGATGCAAAGGTAGTTAAGACGCCTAAGGTTGTTGTTCAAACAATCAAGGACCAAAACACGGGTTACAACTTGTACAAGTCAGGTAAGGTTGACTTCACTAACTTGTCACCTGACCAAGTTAAGGCTTCAAAGAAGAACAAGGCTTACAAGGTTATCCCACAAGCTTCAACGTTCTACATGGAGTTTAACCAAAAGAAGGTTAAGGCATTGGCTAACCAAAAGATTCGTCAAGCCATCTCATACTCAATTGACCGTAAGACTTTGTCAGACAAGATTTTGACGGGAACTGCAACGCCAGCAACGACGTTTACTTCAACTAAGTTGGCTGTTGATCCTAACACGAACAAGGACTTTGCTAAGTCAGCCGAAGTAAAGGGTGCAATTGCATACGACAAGACTAAGGCTAAGAAGTTGTTCAAGGAAGGTATGAAGGAAGCCGGCATTAAGAAGTTGACGTTGCAAATGGTAACGGACGACACTGACGGTGCAAAGCGTACTGCACAATTCTTGCAATCACAAATGGAAAAGTTGGACGGTTTGAAGATCGACATCAAGCCGGTACCATTTAAGCAACGTTTGGCTTTGTCACAAGAAAAGAAGTTTGACTTGGTTATCACTGCTTGGGGAGCCGACTACGGTGATCCATCAACGTTCTTGGACTTGTACACGAAGGATTCATCATTCAACAACGGTTCATGGGATAACGCCCAATACAACGAGTTGATGCAAGCTGCTAAGACGACTGACGTTAACGACGACAATAAGCGTTACGAAGACTACAAGCAAGCAGAGCAAATCATCGACAAGGAAGTCGGTGTGGCACCTTTGTACTACCGTTCATACGCTACGTTGTTCCGTACGTCAGTTAAGGGTGTTGTTATGAACCCTGCTGGTGCACCTTACGACTGGAAGTGGGCATACAAGAAGTAATTTTGATTGCCGAATCAAAACGACACTTGTTTGTTAAGTTTGAATAGACAACACGCATCTATCTACTATGGATAGATGCGTGTTTTACATATAGGGCGAGTGTTAAGTCGTCCCGGAATCTGGACAAACATATCAAAATCTATGTAAACGCTAACAAATTCGTAAGTGTTAAGAAATTTTGATTCTCATGTGATATTACCTGACAAACCCTTTTACAATCGTGTGTTGTCTGGTAAGATTAGAAAATACTAATAAAAACTATGGATATGTGAGAGATATCAACTTCGTCTTTAATTAAACGTAAGTGATCCTTTCATAATATGAATAGCAGGAATAATAGGGGAAGGTCATCGCTATGATCAAATATTTACTTAAGCGACTAGCAATCATTATTTTGACGCTGGTGCTGATTATCTCAGCGACATTTTTCTTGATGAAGCTGATGCCTGGTTCACCGCTTGCGAATGCTGAGCGTTTGTCTGAGGCACAACAAAAGATGATTGAAGCACAGTACGGCTTGGATAAGCCAATTTTCATTCAATACGTCACTTATTTGTGGGATGCCTTGCATTTTGACTTCGGTGTGTCATTCCAATTCGCTAACCAAGAAGTTTCAACGTTGATTGCACAACGTATGGGACCTTCAGCGCAATTGGGAATTCAAGCTTTGATCTTCGGTGTAATCGCCGGTATCGGACTTGGTTCAGCAGCTGCCGTTCGTCGTAACACAAAGACGGATACAATCTTGTCAATCATTGCCGTTTTGGGAATTTCAATCCCATCATTCGTGTTTGCGGCTTTGTTGCAATACTGGGTTGGTTTGAAGTTGGACTGGTTGCCAATCGCTGGTTGGAAGGGCTTCTCTTCTACTATCTTGCCAACAATCGCGTTGGGAATGGCGCCTTTGGCAACGTCAGCTCGTTTCATCCGTACAGAAATGGTGGATGTCTTGGGTTCTGACTATATTGAATTGGCACGTGCCAAGGGATTGTCAAAGCGTGAGGTGATTTGGAAGCACGCAATGCGTAACTCATTGATTCCGTTGGTAACGTTGATTGGACCAATGGCGGTTAACTTGATGACTGGGTCAATCGTTGTTGAGTCAATCTTCTCAATTCCAGGAATCGGTAGCCAATTCGTTTCATCAATTTTGACGAATGACTACCAAATCATCATGGGAACGACGATTGTCTACGCCATGATGTTGATGGTTGTGTTGTTGATTACGGATATCTTGTACGGTGTTATTGACCCACGTATCCGTTTGGCAAAGTAAGGAGTAGCACATGGCTGAACAAGTAAATTTGACGGCAGATGACTTTAAGCTGCTTCCAGCGGATCGTCATGTCGATAACGAAAAGATTATGAAGCCTTCATTGAGCTTCGCTAAGGATGCTTGGCGTCGTTTGAAGAAGAACAAGGGAGCCTTCATCTCATTGTGGATTTTGGTATTCATTTTTGTGGCAGCATTTGGGTCTGCCCCAATCGCCAACTCAAAGTCAACGTCACACCAAGATGTGACGTTGCAAAACTTGCCACCGCGCTTACCGGGTGTCTTGGGAGATATTCCAGGGTTCACTGGTGAGGCGAAGTTGGATGGTGTCAAGGTTGATTCATACGATTCAGCTGGCGTTTCAAAGAAGAAGAACTTCTGGTTTGGAACTGACCAATTTGGTCGTGACATCTTCAAGCGTGTCCTTTACGGAACGCGTATCTCATTGCAAGTTGCGTTGATTGCCGCTGCCATGGACTTGGTCTTTGGTGTCACATACGGAATTGTTTCCGGTTGGCGTGGTGGTAAGACCGACATCGTGATGCAACGTATCATCGAAGTTATTTCATCAATTCCTAACTTGGTTGTTTTCGTTTTGTTGATTTTGATTTTGAAGCCCGGTATGTTGTCAATCGCATTGGGTATCGCAATGACATCATGGACGTCAATGGCGCGTTTGATACGTGCGCAGGTATTGACGATTAAGGAACAAGATTACATCTTGGCCGCTCGTACATTGGGATCATCAGCATGGCGTATTGGTTTCCGCCACTTGGTGCCAAACTTGAGTTCAACAATCATTGTGCAATTGATGTTCACAATCCCATCAGCAATCTTCTTCGAAGCATTGTTGTCATTTATTGGATTGGGAATTCCAGTGCCAATGGCCTCATTGGGTACGTTGTTGAATGATGGACAAAAGGCTTTGCAATTCTATCCATACCAATTGGTAATTCCAGCACTTATCTTGGCTGTCATCATGATTGCCTTTAACTTGCTTGGAGATGGTTTGCGTGACGCCTTTGACCCTCGTACGAAGGATTAATGGAAGAGAGTTAAGACATGGCAGAAAAGATTCTTGAGGTTAAGGACCTTAAAATTAATTTCCGAACTTACAACGGTAAGGTACAAGCCATCCGCGACATTTCATTTGATTTGTACAAGGGTGAGACGCTTGCTATCGTGGGTGAGTCTGGTTCAGGTAAGTCTGTTACAACACGTTCATTGATGGGCTTGTTGGCAAAGAACGCTGAAGTTGAACACGGTTCAATCAAGTTCAAGGGCGACGAAATCATTGGTAAGTCAGAAGAAGACATGCAGCACTTGCGTGGTTCAGAAATTGCCATGATTTTCCAAGACCCAATGACTTCTTTGGATCCAACGATGAAGATTGGGCAACAAATTGCCGAACCTTTGATCAAGCACAAGAAGATGAGCAAGAAGGATGCCTGGGCAAAGGCATTGGAAATGATGAAGTTGGTTGGTATTCCAAATTCAGAAAACCACATCAACGACTATCCGCACCAATTCTCAGGTGGTATGCGTCAACGTATCGTTATTGCGATTGCGATGATCAACAACCCTGAAATCCTAATTGCCGACGAGCCAACAACGGCTTTGGACGTTACAATCCAAGCGCAAATCTTGGACTTGATGAAGAAGATTCAAAAGGAAATCAATTCATCAATCATCTTCATCACCCACGACCTTGGTGTTGTGGCTGGTATGGCTGATCGTGTGGCGGTTATGTATGCCGGACAAATTATTGAAATTGGAACTGTTGATGAAGTATTTAACTTCCCACAACACCCATACACTTGGGGCTTGTTGAACTCAATGCCAACGACGGAAACGGCGCGTGGTGAGTTGGAAGCAATCCCAGGTACGCCGCCTGATTTGTTGGAGCCACCTGTAGGTGATCCATTTGCGGCACGTAACAAGTACGCTTTGGCAATCGATGAAAAGCAGAAGCCACCTTTCTTCAAGCTATCAGAGACGCACTTTGCGTCAACGTGGTTGTTGGATGAACGTGCGCCAGAAGTTGAGCCACCATTGGAAGTACAAAAGCGTTGGGCTCGCTACCAAGCTGAGCACCCAGAAGCTGACCGTAAGAAGGCAGTCGCCGGCGACGCAACGGCAGTTCTTGGAACGGAGGTTAACAACTAATGGCTGAAGAAAAGAAGAAGTTAGTTGAAATCAAGGGACTTGATATCACGTTTAACAAGGGCCGTAGCAACGAAACGAAGGCTGTTCAAAACGCAACTTTCGACATTTACGAAGGTGAGACGTTTGGTCTTGTTGGTGAGTCAGGTTCAGGTAAGACGACAATCGGTCGTACGATTATGAAGTTGTACGAACCATCAGCAGGTGAAGTTTTGTTTGATGGCAAGGACATTGCTAAGTTGAAGAAGCGTGGCGAATTGTCAGAATTCCGTCAAGCAGTTCAAATGATTTTCCAAGACCCACAAGCGTCATTGAACTTGCGTATGAAGGTTAAGGATATCGTTGCTGAAGGAATCGACGTTAACCACTTGGCCGCCAGCGACGAAGAGCGTTCAAAGCGTGTGGAAGATTTGTTGGAGACGGTTGGTTTGAACCGTGACCACTCAAACCGATACCCACACGAGTTCTCTGGTGGACAACGTCAACGTATCGGTATCGCCCGTGCGTTGGCTGTGCAACCAAAGTTCATCATCGCCGACGAGCCAATCTCTGCCTTGGACGTTTCAATCCAAGCGCAAGTTGTTAACTTGATGAAGCAATTGCAAAAGGACAAGGGATTGACGTATTTGTTCATTGCCCACGACTTGTCGATGGTTAAGTACATTTCTAACCGTATCGGTGTTATGCACTGGGGTAAGATGGTTGAAATTGGACCAGCCGACGAAGTTTACAACAAGCCTTTGCACGATTACACGCGCTCATTGTTGAGTGCCATTCCAGTTCCAGATCCATCAGTTGAGACGGCCCGTGAGCCAATCGTTTACGATCCAACTGACGAAATGGACGGACGTGACCGTGAGATGGTTGAAATTGCACCTGAACACTTCGTTTGGGCTGCAGAAGACGAAATCGAGATGTACAAGCAACGCGCTCGCGAAGCTGGATTGATCGATTAACAAGCAACGCACCTGACGTTATGTTGGGTGCGTTTTTAGTAACAAAGCCCTCATGCACCGGATTTTATTCCTTAGCATGAGGGCTTTATTAACTACTTGATTTTAAAAACTCTAACGTTTAGTATTTCCCAAATCACAGCGATGATTAGCACAAACAATCCCCAGAAAATATGGTGTTGAGCGTACAAAAATAAAGTTAAAATAATACCGGTTCTGGGCAGGTACTTTAGTACTGTATTCATAATGATTATTGTTTCGCAATCTTCAAATTTGCTTCCCTTTCAGGTGATACAGTAAATGATTATAATAACGATGTGTGTATAGGAATTATTTTGTATTTAACGTAATCAGAAATTTAATTGATTGAACAGTTTTTACATAAAAAAGCCATTATTTAGCGGTTCAAGTCTATTTGGTAATCATGGTATACTACTTTATAAAGAAACTATTAAGGAATGGGTTGGGTGATACGCGTGAAAAATTTGGATGCTTTACCGGCGTTCTTCCAAAATCGGCGCCTCGCTTGGATGGCAGTGCTCGTCTCGGTGATGGCAATTATCGGCGCGATTTTAGCCTTTATGGTGAATTGGGTTGCCGGAATTGTCTGGCTGGCCTTGGTTGTGATTGCTTTGATGGTCATATTCAAGACCTTGCAGATTATTGGCGAAGACACCACACACTATATTGAAATCTTTCATACCGCGTTAATCGTGGTGAACAAGAAGCAATTATTCAGATGCCTTTGGGGGTCGTTTTGTTCAATGAACAGAACGAAGTTAATTGGGTGAACCCTTATCTACAAAGTTTCCTTGGGGAACGTGTCATCGTTGGTCGACCATTGCGGGAAGCTTCCGTGCAATTGGCTGACTTGATTAAGCGATGGCCGGATGAAGATAAGCGTGTTACGCAATTACACTGGTTGGATCGTGTATTTAATGTACAGGTGCAACCCGAACTACGTGCTGCATATCTGCTGGATGCTACTGACTCAGCGCAAGTCATGAGTGACTACGAGGCGCACAAGTTATCCATTGGAATCGTTTCATTGGATAACTATGACGAAGTATCTGAAGGGATGAATGACTCGGACGCTTCTGCATTGCGTACATTCGTGACGAAGACGTTGTCAGACTGGATGGCTGAACACAAGATTTACGTACGTCGTTTGGCTGTCGATCGTTATATGTTGATTGGTTATCGTGATGGTTTGCGACGCGCTGAGGCGGATAAGTTTAATGTGTTGACTGCCGTGCGTGAAGCGACTTCAATGCAGAATACACCAATTACGTTGAGTATTGGAATTGCCTACAAGGAAACGGCGATTGATGTTTTGGCGCAGAATGCCCAAGCTAACTTGGACTTGGCGTTGGGCCGTGGTGGTGATCAAGTTGTTGTGAAGTCACCAACCGGGGACGCCCGTTTCTACGGTGGAAACACAAACCCGATGGCTAAGCGTACCCGTGTGCGCGCGCGTGTCATTTCGCAAGCTTTGGCTGACTTGATGACCCAAGCAGACCAAATTTTCATTATGGGACACAAGCGTTCTGATATGGATTCGTTTGGTGCTGCGCTGGGTGTTCGCCGTTTGGCTCAAATGTTGGGTAAGCCATCATGGGTTGTCTATGAAGAGAGTGGTCATGAGCACTCAGATATTAAGTTGTTGCTACAAGAGCTTAAGGCTGATCCATCTGATCAGTCTGCCATGATGGCGCCTGCACAGGTGATGTCAGAAGCTACTGAACGTAGTTTGTTGGTCATGGTGGATCATTCAAAGCCATCGATTTCAGAATCACCGGAAGTTTATCAACAACTGTCTGAGCGAGTTGTGATTATTGATCACCACCGCCGTGGCGAAGAGTTCCCTGATGAACCGCAATTGGTTTACATTGAGTCCTATGCGTCATCTACATCTGAGTTGGTAACGGAACTGTTTGAGTATCAACCACGTCGTGCAAAGGGATTGTCTCGTATTGAGGCGACGGCGATGCTGGCTGGTATTCAGGTTGATACGAAGTCATTTACGTTGCGTTCTGGTACACGAACGTTTGATGCGGCTAGTTATCTGCGTTCAGTTGGTGCTGATGGTAAGATGTTGCAAGACTTCATGAAGGAAACCGTTGATTCATATCGTGAGCGTGCCCACTTGATTGAGCGTGCGCAAATTCATGATAATGCGGCAATTGTCATTGGTGAAGATGATGTGCAATATGATTCAGTTGTGGCTGCTCAGGCTGCGGATGCGTTGTTGCAGATGATTGGAATTGAGGCGTCATTTGTGATTTCACGACGCGATGACAATACAGTTGCCGTTTCGGCGCGCTCAACTGGGTCATTTAATGTACAATTAGTAATGGAAGCAATGGGCGGAGGCGGTCATTTGAGTAATGCGGCAACGCAGGTCTCAGAGACGACGACCACTGCCGTCTATGAACAATTGTTATCTGTTCTTGCGGGAACAAATGATGATGGTGATAATGAAGATTAATAAGTGAGGTCGATAATCATGAAGGTGATTTTCTTGGAAGATGTTAAGGGGCGCGGTAAGAAGGGCGAAGTTAAGGAAGTTCCTGATGGCTACGCTAACAACTTCTTGATTAAGAACAAGAAGGCTGAGCCTGCAACTAACGCAAATGTTTCTGCATTGCGTGGTCAAAAGAAGGCAGCCGATCGTGAGGCCGCTGAAGAAAAGGCTGAAGCTGAGGCTTTGAAGGCTAAGTTGGAAGACGACAAGACGGTTGTTGAGTTGAAGGCAAAGGCTGGAACTGACGGTCGTTTGTTCGGTGCCATCTCATCAAAGCAAGTTGTTGAAGCTTTGGAGAAGCAATTCGGCTTGAAGATTGATAAGCGCAAGATGGATATGAAGGAGCCAATCCGTGCATTGGGCTACCGTACTGTTACGGTTAAGTTGCACCACGATGTTGAGGCAAAGATTCGCATCCACACTGACGAGCAATAAAAGAGCATAGAGCAATGTATTTTGGTCGCAGACCAAAAATCGGATATCCGGAGCTAAGAGGAAAATTTCTCTGTGCGCTGAAAGCGTGCGGAAAATTTTTATCTTAGCGCAGTGATATCCGAAATTGCGCCAGGCGTTTAAAAAGAGCATAGCGTAAACGAACAGTCGGCATAAAATGCCGGCTGTTTTTGTGTATAATAGATTCTATTGAATAAACAAAAAGGAGGCGTCCCCATGGCAGATGAAACAGAAACGACTGCGCTTAGCGTGCCACAAGATGTGACCGCTGAACAAGCCGTTTTGGGTTCTATTTTGTTGTCGACTGACCCGCAGGATTTGATTGCGGACTTGATGACAATCTTGGAACCATCTGACTTTTATCGAACGGCACACCGTTTAATCTATGCGGCAATTTTGAAGCTGGATGAAACGCAACGTGCCATCGATATTTTGACGATTACAGATGAACTGAATAAGGATAATCAAGTCGAAAACGTGGGTGGCATGGCCTACCTGACTGAATTGGCATCAACGGTGCCGGTTGCCGGCAACGCACTTTACTATGCGCGTATCGTGCGTGAAAAGTCGATTCGTCGCAACATGATTGATACGTTGCAGAACAGTTTGACGCAAACGTATGAAGGGGCGGATTCGGTTGATGACGCCGTGGCTGAATTGTCAACGAAGCTGGATATGATTAATGGGGGCGAGAAGAGCGCCGACTTTAAGAATATCGCGGACGTTGTTGAAAAGTCATTCGAGCAAATTGAGCAAAACTCTCGCACGACCGAGACGGTTACAGGGTTGGCGTCAGGTTACCCAGCTTTGGATAATCTGACGACTGGGTTCCACGGTGGCGAAATGATCATTGTGGCCGCGCGTCCGGCCGTTGGTAAGACGGCGTTCGTTTTGAATATTGCTCAAAAGGTTGCGGTGGCTGACCCAAACTTGCCGGTTGTTATTTTCTCACTGGAAATGCCGGACACTTCATTGGTTAACCGTATGTTGGCGGCTGAAGGAAACATCAACTCACAGCACATGCGTACTGGTCAATTGGATTCCGAAGAATGGAATGCGTTGGCCGTTGCCATGGGTTCATTGGCAAATACCAAGATTTATATCGATGATACGGCTGGTATCAAGGTGACGGAAATCCGTTCGAAGTTACGTCGTCTATATAAGCGTGAAGGCCAAATTGGCTTGGTTATTATCGATTACTTGCAGCTGATTGAAGGTACTGGAAGCGAAGGGCGTCAGCAAGAAGTCTCAGCTATTTCTCGTGCAATCAAGATGATGGCCATGGAAATGGATGTGCCAATTATCGCGCTTTCTCAGCTTTCTCGTAGTGTTGAACAACGTCAAGACAAGCGTCCGATGTTGTCAGATATCGTGAATCTGGATCAATCGAGCAGGACGCCGACATCGTTGCTTTCTTGTATCGTGATGATTATTACGAGAAAGCTAACGATGATTCGGATAATCCAAATGATCCACGTGATGAAGAACAACAAGATGTCGGAGAAATCGAAGTCATCTTGGAGAAGAACCGTTCTGGTGCGCGTGGAACCGCCCGTTTGCTATTTGTTAAGTCATACAACAAATTCTCAAACATTGAATTCCATGCTGAAGAACCAGGTGGATTCGGGTAATACAAACAGACATTAACGGGGTTACCAATTTGGTAGCCTCGTTCTCTTTTTTCAAAATAATGGAGGTAAGGGATGCAAACAAACGAACAAGGCATGTCAATTCGCTGGTTGCTGACAGCTAGTTTCATCAACAGTGTTGCCTTTGGTTTTATTTGGCCACTAACATCAGTGTACTTACACGATGAGCTATATCAAACGCTAGTCATTATTGGTTGGGTCATGATGGCCAATGCCGTTGGTCAGGCGGTTGGATCGTTAGTCAGTGGTCGCTTATTTGACCGCTTTTCACCACACAAACTAATTCAATTTGGGACGGTGGCCATGATTGTGTTGCAAGTGCTGTTCATCCTCTTCCACGGGTGGCCAACTTATGCGGCTATTTTGGCCGTAGTTGGTTTCTTCGGTGGCTGGAATACAGCTGCGATTAATTCGTACGGCACGTATGTCCGTAGCCACGACGGCCGATTTGTCTTTAACATGCTGTACTTTATGGGAAACTTTGGTATGGTGTTTGCGACGGCGGCTGTTGGACCGATTTATACGTACGGTATTACATGGTTGTTTATCCTGGCTTTGATTATGTATATTGTCCTTTTGTTCATTGTGCGTTCACATTTCAAAATTAAAGTGGAACGTACGGAACAAAAGACAACGAAGTCAAGTTTCAAATTACCCAAATGGAATTGGCGCTTGGTTTACACCGGCGTCATTGGGTTGATGGTCTTGTGGATTTCTTATTCACAATGGCTCGGTAATTTGTCGGTTTACATGTCGAGCGTGTTGAAGTTGCCATTGTGGCAATACTCAATGCTATGGACGATTAACGGTATTTTGATTGCTGTTATTCAACTTGGCATGAACGCATTGAACCTGTCAGCTAATCGCAAATCAATGTTCATTCAAATATTCGCTGGCTTGTTGATGTTTGGGTTGGCATTCTTGATTTTGCCATTCGCCAAGACGTTTACTGGGTTTGCGTTGGCGATGGTGGTCACAACGATTGGTGAAGCGACGGCTTTCCCAATGATTCCAGCGCTAGTTAATGAACTAACACCAATGGAATTGAAGGGCCGTTACCAAGGTTTGACAGCAGCAGCACCGTCCGTTGGTCGTGCGATTGGACCTTTGTTGGGTGGTGCCGTGATTGAACAGAGTGGTTATGGCTCATTGTTCTATGGCGGAGCAGGTGTGGTCTTTATTGCCTTTGTCGGCGTTGCAACGATGATCTTTATTGGTCATCGTCATGCAACACAATACGAATAACAACGAGGAAACAACTGTATGAAATTAGGATCATTTCGATTGGGGATGCGCACGTTTAAAACGGGATTAGCTGTCATGATTATCGTGGCAATTTTCGTCCTCATAAATCGTGGTAATCCTATGATTGCAGCACTTTCAGCTGTGTTTTCGCTCAGACAAGATTTTGAGACGACGGTTGAGTTTGGTAAGTCGCGTGTGTTAGCCAATGCCTTGGGTGGTGGCTTTGCAATTGCGTACTTTTTGATTTACGAATACTTCAATGAAGCTAGTTTGGTCCAAATTCTGGTGTTGCCAACTTTCTTAATGTTGTTGATTTCAATCAATGACGGCATTGGTAACAACAAAGGAATTATAGGATCGACGGCGGCTTTGCTGATGATTGCGCTGACGATTCCAGCAGATGCGACATATATGTATGCCGTGGAACGTGTGTTTGATACGTTCATCGGAACGGTAGTCGCCATCTTGATGAATATTGGCGTGCATCCAAAGAAGCCAGAAGAAGTCGTTGCTGAGATTGAGGCACGACAACAACGTTAATAGAGTAAAAATGTTCACAGCGATTAAGTATCTCTTATGATACTTAATCGCTGTTTTGCGTATTGGGGCCACATAGATAAAATTACATGAGAAGTTTTAAAGGTGGGAAAAACTATGCGGGAACAAGAAAAATTAACAATACTAAAGGACCTGGTTGCCATTAACACAGTGGCGGCCAACGAAACATCGGTAGCGGTTTATTTGCAGGATGTCTTTAAGCGTCATGGTATCGAAAGTCAGCTAGTGGCTGATGATTCACAACGTGCAAACATTGTGGCGGAAATTGGGGATGGTGAAGGACCAGTGCTGGCGTTTGCTGGCCACATTGATACGGTTCACGAAGGTGATTTAGATACCTGGTCAACAGATCCGTTTGAAGTGGTTGCAAAGGATGGTCGCTTGTATGGTCGTGGCACGACGGATATGAAGGGCGGTATCGCTGAATTCTTGATTGCAATGATTGAGTTGCAAGAATCTGGTGCGCCATTGCATGGAACGGTGCGCTTCATCGCCACGGTTGATGAAGAAAAGACGGAAGCTGGGGCAAAGCTGCTAACTGAGCGAGGCTACTTGGATGATGTTGAAGCAATGGTAATTGCTGAACCAACTGGCGTGGCGTTAGACGACATTGATGATTATTTCCACAGTGGTGGTGCGGTCATCGATCCGGAATCTTTGGCTGAGTTGAATGAAAAGAAGCGTGGTAGCAAGGCGCCGGAACAACACTTTATCTTTCACGCACACAAGGGCTTTTTGGCTTATGAAGTGACAGCGAAAGGAAAGGCAGCACACAGCTCGATGCCGAAGTTGGGCATCAATGCGATTGACCATTTGATTACCTACTATCTAGCTGAGAAGCAATTCTATGCAGAACTACCAGAAGTTAGTCCAGTATTGGACCGTACGTTATATGGCCCTGACGTCATTCAAGGCGGCCAACAACAAAACTCGGTTCCTGATTCAGCGACATTGACGGTGCTAACGCGTATCATTCCGGAGTTGCCACCTGAGGAGTTGATTGGCCGGTTGAAAAAGCTGATGGCCGATGTGATGGCGACGGATCCGCAAATGGATTTGCGTTTGAATGTTAAGGCGTATGACGGTGCGGTTGTCGCACCAAAGGATAGTGAGTTGATTCGATTGATTCAGCAAACGATTCCAAAGTATTTGGATGAGCCAATGGCTGCACCTGCGATTGCGGTGTCATTGGGAACGGATGCGTCACAATTTATCAAGGCGAACCCAAACATGCAACTTGCGGTCATCGGACCGGGTAACGCAACGGCGCACAAGGCCGATGAGTATGTTGAAGAAGTGGCGTATTTCAAGGTGATTGACCTGTTCAAAGATGTTGCGACGGATTATTTGAAGTAAAGTTCCCTTTTTATTAGGCGAATTTCGAAGTGTTCCGTATAATTCATAAATGAATTGATGCTTCGATTGCCAATCGTCACGATGACGCTCATATCAAACGCGCAAACAATGAGCTAGTCTTAACCTGGTATTGAATCAACGACATGAGACCTTCCCTTGGAAAACGAAGTGTACAGATGGACGAACCTGTTAACTCATGTCATGATACTTTGCCAAGCGATTGTCGCGTACAGAAAGACAACTGAAACACCATGGTAGCCACCAGATGAACTTAAAGCATCTGGTGGCTTTTCTTATTTAGTTTGGTGGTTTGTGTCCGTCCTGACGGCCGGAGTGACCTGCCCCTTCTTTTGGCTCGCTGACCCAAGTGGACCATGACCTGTGGGGAGCGGAGTCCACGCCGATGGCGCGTACACCTTTACCTCCTCGTGGCTCTAAGCGGTAAAACCGCTAAGAGGCCACACCCACGGGTCAAGGTCCACTTGGGTCTATACGCTCGGCGGGGCAGGTCACAGCAGCCAAGCAATACTATGTTTGTTTGATTTTCATCCGACGCGAAATTTCAGGGTGAACAGTTTGCTCATTTATTTCCTGGTGGATGATTATCTCAGACGGACTAGAACATCTTGGTTGCTGTGGCTGGGGGCGCCCCACGTGTAGAAAACGGACATGGCTAAACCTGTGGGGGTACTACTTAGGGATTTATCCCTTAGTAGTACGGAGGGTAAAGGAGTACGCTGCAACGCAGTGGACTCCGCCTCCCACGGTTTTGACATGTCCGGTTTAGCGGGCCAAAAGAAGCCCCCAGCCACTCGACGCAACGCGTCGACACAAACCACCAACTAACTTTTAAAACCAAAAAGGGTTTGAAACAGCGTAAACTATAAGTAATTAACAATAGATTGAGGAAAAACGACATGGCACTTTCATTTCAGGAATTAGTAACGGCAGTTCCACTCGTGTTGCGAGGTGGTAATGTGCCTAATATTGTCGGTGAAGCTGGTATTGGTAAGTCAGCATTGGTCGCTGAAATTGCCCGTCAAATGGGTGCAACGCTCTTTACGACGGTTGTTTCTTTGTCAGAAAAGGGCGACTTGGCTATTCCAGTACCACCTTTGACCAGCGATGCTTATGTTGAAACTGAGCAGTATGGCTCATTGGCTGATGTGAAGTACGGTTACACGCACACGTTGATTGAGATTATTGAAGCGGCGCAAGCACACCCAGGCAAGCCAATCATTTGGTTCTTGGACGAGTTTAATCGTGGCTCACAAGCGGTTCAAAGTGAGTTGATGAATTTGGTCTTGCAACGCCAAATTAATTCATTGATTTTGCCAGCCGAAGTGAAGCTGGTGATTGCTGAAAATCCTGATGAAACGATGGCTGGATTTGAAAATGCCGATTACGGGGTTGTGGCTGGTGATGCGGCCATTAAGGATCGTACAGTGCGTTTGGTGATGAAGGTTGATGTTGCTGACTGGTTGGCGTGGGCAGCGACTGAAGATAAGACAAAGCAACGACCAAACATCCATGAGATGATTCAACGTTACCTACAAGAAGATGCGACGCAACTTTACCCAGCTGAACGTGGGGATGACTTAAATCCTACGCCACGTGCTTGGCAACGTGTGTCAGATAATTTATATGAATTATTGACCTTGCCAGAAGCGACTCAGCAAGCGTTGGTTTTTGACATTGTGGCTGGTGACCTGGGTGAAGCTGCTGCGCAACGTTTCGTGCAATTTATGCAAACGAATCAAGAGACATTGACGCCCATGGATATCTTTGTAAGCCAACCATGGGGGCCAGAAGTGCCGGAACAAGTGATGACGAAGTTCGTTGGTTTGCCTGAAGTACAAAAGTTGGCCTTGTTGAAGTCAACGTTAGCCGCAGTTGATATTGCCCAAGAAGATAACGCCGGTCGCTTTACGCAAATTTTGACAGCAACGGCCAAGGATGGCCAATACGCAGTCGTTAAGCAATTGGCAGCGGGTAACTTGTTGGAGCAGCTGTACAGCTCAACTGGTGAGCACGCAAAGCAACTTTACGATGTCATCACGAAGGTGGCCGCCTATGACCTATCAGAAGATTGATGAACTAGTTCAAAAAGCCACGATGAAATTGTTGGACGAAAGCCGGTTTTATGGTGAAGTCGTCTTACGATTAAATCGTGTGTACGATGACACGGTTGGCGGTACGATGGGACTTTCTTGGCAAGCGCCATTTTGGGAGTTGCGTATTAATCCGATTTTATTCGAAGAAGTTTATCACTCGGTTGCGGATGTTAAAGGTGCACTGACCCACCAAGTGCTACACATGGTGTGGGAACACCCAATTCGTTATGCAGATAAAATTGCTGAGAATGCGGCTGAGGCCAAGATGGTCGGCTTAGCAACTGACTTATCCGTTAATCAATATATTCGTGGTGGTTTTCCTGGTGCCCACACGTTGGCTGAAGTTGAAGAAATGATTGAATTGGATTTGCCAACGTATGCCGATTCAAGTACCTATTACAATTTACTGCATCCGTTGATGGATACGATTGATAACGAAGGGGCCAGCTCACAGTTGCCTGGTGACGATCACAAAGGGTGGTCGACAGGTGCTGAGGCTGGCGAAGAAGCAGAAGCAGCTTTGCGAAATGTGGTTGCCGATGCGAATCACGATGCGCTAGTTGCGGGCCGCGGTAATATGGCGGGCGAAGTTGAACGCCAGATTGAACAACTATTGGCGCCACGACGTAACTGGCGAGGCTTGTTGCGTAAGGCGATGAGCAACGTGCCAGCAGGCAAGCAAGATAGTCGTGCTCGTTTCAATCGTCGCCAACCATATCGCATGGAATTGCCGGGCCAAGTGGACGCGACACAGACTAAGATTGCGGTCTTTATCGATAATTCAGCGTCAATTTCAGATGATACGGCGAGCCGCTTTATGGCTGAAGTAGCACAGATGCAAAAACAACTTGCAGCGACAGTTGATTTCTTTGCCTTCGACACTGAAGTACATGCGATTGATAAAAATTGGATTGCCGATGGTCGCCGTCGCGCTGGTGGTGGCACGCGCTTTACAACGATTTTTGAAACGTTGCAGTCAGAGCGATACCAACCGCAGAGTACCGTCGTGGTTATCTTTACCGATGGTGACGGTGAACAAGAATTGCCAGCTAATCGTTATCGTCGATTAGTGTGGGTTTTGCCAACCGACGCGACACTTTCAGTTTTGCAACCGGTAGGCCAAGTTGTGACATTAACAAAATGGGAGGACAATTAATGGCGCTTGATCCATTGATGTTACGTGCCGTGATTTTGCGGGCACCACAATACGAACGTGCAGTTGCTTTGTTGTGGAATGAATGGAATCGCTTCGTAGTGAGTCATCCGATTTCACCAACGACAATTGCAGCAACCGATGCGCAATTTGCGATTGCATTATACGAAGCGGACTTAGTTGAACAAGCTGATGTCGCAGATGACTTTGAACAATTTATTGAAACAAACCAACAATGGTTAGGCGATGATGCCGCAAGTTGGTTAGAGGAGTGGCATGATGGCAGAGAATGATTTGAACCCAATTGATTTGCGATCATTTATTAATAAGGATCGTCGCTACGAGCGTGCCGAGGCCCTTATCAAGGGAACTTGGGAAGAGTTGTTGTTGTCACAACCTTGGGGGATGACAACGATTAATATGGCAGATGTCCAATTTGCTGAGGCGTTGTTGCAAGCGAACTTGGTACAACCAGTTAAGCAAAAGTTTGAGACGTTGTCTGATGTGCAACAATTCATTCAGGCGAATAGTGTTCGATTGACACCGGATGTGATTGCGTCACTTAAGGGGCGCTTTGATATGTAACAAAAAATCTCGACCGCAGTTTTTCTTGCGGTCGAGATTTTTTAATTATTCAGCATCATCGTCTGGTAGGAACCAATTGTTCATCCACCAGCCACGGTAGAAGCCTTCCATTGAGATAATTTGGCTAAGCGATGCACCGATTAACGTGAATTGGAGCCATGTCTTGCCAGAAGTAAAGAACGGAATACTCATCATAGCTGCGGTTACAAGATAGATGACGATGCGTGCACGTTGAGTCAAACCGCGGTGGTAGATGCCTTCGTGCACATATTTTTGATAGTGTTTGTTTTGGGTTAACCAGGCGTGAAGTCGCTCTGATGAACGGCCCCAGAAAAATGCCGTTAGCAAGTAAAAGGGCGTCGTTGGAATGCCGGGCACCCAAATCGTTACGGTTCCAATACCGAACGTGATTAGCCCGAGCAAAATGTAGAGATAGCGCATATGAGCAACCTTTCATTGTATAGTTCTTTAAGTATACAGGAGATGTGAACTGAACCCCAAAAATTGGAGTGAAGTTTAAGCAGATAACTGGTCGGAAAGATTTCGGTATTGAACCGGAGTTTTTCCGGCCAGTTTTGTTTTTATCCGCTTGTTGTTGTAGTAATAGACATAGTTAGTTATGGCGGACTTTAATTCGTCATAGCTTTGATAGTGGTTGTTATGTACCGTTCCTACCTTCAAGATGTGGAAGATACTCTCAGCCATTGCGTTATCTAGGCATGTCGCTTTGCGACTCATGCTTTGGAACACACGGTTAGTCTTTAACCGTGATACATACTCATAATTTTGATACTGGAAACCTTGGTCAGAGTGAATTGTCATTCGATAATTCAACTCTGGTCTGTTTTCTAGCAGCTCATCTAACGGCTGTGTGACAAACTCGACGGTTGGATTTAAATCGATATTCCAAGTGAGAATTTCACCACTATAAACGTCGATATATGCAGTGAAATAAGCACGTTCTGCCATTGTGCCTGATCCCCAGCGAACTTCCGTGACGTCAGTGAGAACCTTCTGATATGGACGGTCCGTTGTGAACCGACGGTTAACACGATTTGGTGATATGTGACCAACAGTGCCAGCGTAAGAATTGTACTTCCGTGTTAAACGTTTGAAAGCAGTACAGAGAAGCCCATTGATCTTCATGATTTTCAGCACAACCTTATGGTTGGTATTGAAGTCACGATTACTAAGTTCTTGTGTGACACGACGATAACCGTAGTCGGGGTTATCGTCACGAATTGATGTAATCGCATCGATCAACTCACGTGGATACTCCTTGTACGCACGCTTGCACGAATCGTGATAACTACTGCTAGACATCTCAGCTACTTGAAGAAGCAACTTTAATTTGCACTTCAATTCTTGCCTTAGCACAGTGATTACTACCGCTTTGTCTTGGTTTGTAATTTTTTCTTTTCCTGTGCTAAGGCCTCTAGTTTTTCCAGATAGGCCACCTTGATGCGAAGTAGTTCGTTCTCTTCTTCAAGCTTCTTAATCTTGTCGTGTTCTTGCTTATTCATGGTTTGGTTCCGCCTTCGTTTATCAGGTTTTAGACGACCGGATTCCAACGCGCGTTCCCACTGCCAAATTTGAGCAGGAGTCCGTATACGGAACTTCTTCGCTGCTACAGGTAGAGAAGCGTGATGTTCTAATCGCCATCTTATAACCTTGATTTTAAAGGAGTATGAATAGTTTGTCTTGCTTCGACTTGGATTATTAAGACCTTCGATCCCAAGCATCTTAATGTTGGTTAGCCAATTAAGAATGGTGGCGTCACCTTTGATTCCAAACTTCTTCCGTATCTGCTTAGGTGGCACGCCTTTCAGATACATACTAACTGCTTCAAGTTGTACTTCCTTTGAAAACATAACAAAACCCCGTAAGTTAGATTTACTCCAACTTACGGGGTTCAGTTCAATGTCCGATAAATGGGGCTTTTTTCAAGCAAGGTCGATTGTTTCGTAAACGGTTGCAAATTGCTATAATGAAAGAAACTCTGCGAAAGGATGACCGTTAACATGGAAATTTTAGAACGCGCATATGCGAAGCTTAATATTAGTCTTGATACGCCATTTGCGCATGCTGATGGCGAACAAGAATGGGACATGTTGATGGTTGCGATTGATTTGGCTGACACAGTCACAATTCGAACAACGACAGATCATCAAGAGATTATCGTTGAATCGACAAGTGGCTTGTTGCCATTGAACGAAAAGAATTTAGCCTATCAAGCGGCTGAATTGATGCGCGAACGGGCGGGTGTATCTGAAGGGGTGGAAATTCATATTGACAAGCACATTCCAGTGGCAGCTGGACTTGGCGGTGGATCATCAGATGCGGCGGCCGTATTGCGAGGTTTAAATAAAATCTGGCATATGACTTTAACGGAAGCACAACTTGCGGAAATTGGTTTAAAAATTGATGCCGATGTGCCATTCTGTGTTTACTCACGACCAGCACGGGTGACGGGACGCGGTGAAATTGTGGCGCCACTCTCACAAAAGTTTCCACCGCTATGGTTGGTTGTGTCGAAGCCAGCAATTAGTGTGTCGACGCCTAAAATTCTGAAGATGATCGATTATGACAATTTGGAACACGGGGATATGTCAGCGTTGATGGATGCCGTTGAGCGTGGCGATTTTGATGCTGCGTTTAAGGGGATGTTTAATGTTCTTGAACCAGTTACAGCGTCAAAGTATCCAGAAATTGTGAAGCTGAAAGAGAAGATGCGCAAGTTTGGGGCGGATGCGGTTCAGATGTCTGGTACGGGTCCAACGGTATTTGCAATTACTGATAAGGCATCACGAGCAAAGCGTTTGTACAATGCTGTCCGTGGTTTTGTGCCAGAAACGTACATGGTTCGACTGGTAAACTAATAAAAAATGATTGAGCGACGGGAATCGTCGCTTTTTTTGTGCGCCTGAACGGGGTAAGTTCGTGTTATAAACGTTTTACTCGATATTCCCGAACTTTTTAAAACGATTAACTGTGAATAAATTGTGAATAAACGAATATAATCGTTTACTTTTATGAATTTGTTCGTTATATTTATGGCATAGATGAATTGGTCATCGAAAAAAATAAATGGGTTTTTCATAAAGGGGAAAAAACAACATGGCTTCAAACGTAAAGATGTGGATTGCTGGTGCTGCGGTAGTAGTAATCGCTGGTGGCGCATACGCCGCACTATCTGGAAACAAGTCAGCTTCAGGTGAAGCAGGTAAGACATCAGTCGCATTGGTGACTGACGGTGGTGGAGTTGACGATAAGTCATTCCAACAATCTGCCTGGGAAGGCTTGGAGAAATGGGGTAAGGAAAACGGCGTTAAGCAAGGTAAGAATGGTTACACTTACTATCAATCAAAGTCACATGCTGATTTTAAGACGAATTATGATCAAGCTGTGTCAGCCGGTTTCAAGAACATTTATGGTATTGGGTTCCAATTGACTTCAACGGTTAACGAAGAAGCCAAGAAGCACCCAGACACGAACTTTATGATTGTCGATGACATCGCCAAGAAGCGTGACAACGTTGTCTCAGTAACGTTTAAGTCAGAACAATCATCATACTTGGCTGGTGTTGCTGCCGCTAAGACGACTAAGACGAACAAGCTTGGCTTCGTTGGTGGTATGGAATCAGCAGTTGTGAAGACATTCGAAGCTGGTTTCGTTGCTGGTGCAAAGTCAGTTAACCCTGACATTCAAGTTGACGTACAATACGTCGGTAGCTTTACTGATGCCGGTAAGGGTAAGACGATTGCGGCTTCAATGTACCAAAACGGTACTGATGTGATCTTCTCAGCTGCTGGTGGTGCCGGTGCCGGTGTCTTCACTGAAGCTAAGGACTTGAACAGCGAAAAGAACGCTGCTGACAAGGTTTGGGTAATCGGTGTTGACCGTGACCAAAACGATGATGGTGCTTACACGGCGAAGGATGGTAAGTCAAACTTCACGTTGACGTCATCAGTTAAGAAGGTTGGTAAGGCCGTCGTTGACGTGACTGAAATGGCAGCTAAGGACAAGTTCCCTGGTGGTAAGCAATTGGTGTACGGTTTGGACGACAAGGGTGTTGCTGTAACACGCGGAAACATGTCTGATGAAGCTTGGCAAGCTGTTCAAGCAGCCCAAAAGAAGATTGTTGATAAGGAAATCACAGTTCCTTCAAAGTAATTTGGTTAAATGAGACGTTGTGCGTTTAGACGCATGACGTCTTTTAATTTGGTTATATTCATTGAGGGAAAGAGATGAAAAAAAGTGTAATTATTGGTGTTGTGGCAACAGCGCTAATAGCGACTGTTGCTGGGATGATGATGACAAGTCGTCCAACTGAGGCGCAAACTGAACCGATTCAAGCAACGGTAGCCATGATTACAGATGGCGCTGGTGTTGATGACCAGTCATACCAAGAACTTGCTTGGCGAGGTATTAAAAAATATGCCTTGGAAACAGGGTTGGCTGAGGGGCTTGATGGCTACCAATCTTTTCACGCCATAACGGCAACGGAGTCGCAGCAAGCAATTGCCGATGCGGTTAATGATGGTTTTAAGACGATTTTTGCGGTGGGGTATCGCAAGATTAAGGCCGTGGACGAAGCGGTTGAAAAGTATCCCGACCGTGATTTTGTCATGATTGGCGATGTTGCGCAGACGCGACCAAACGTTGTCTCGGTAACCTTTCAAGCCAATCAATCATCATATCTAGCTGGTGTTGCCGCTGCTAAGACGACGAAAACAGACACAATCGGACTCGTTTGTGGTGAAAAGTCGGTTGTTATGGAAGCGTTTGAGGCTGGCTATATTGCTGGTGCACAATCAATTAATCCAGACATTAAGATTTTGCATGACTATGTTGGCGATTTTAAAAATGATGCAACTGCCAAAACGTTGGCGAATAATATGTATCAAGCTGGTGCTGACGTAGTTTATCAAACAGCAGGTGGCGCTGGTCAAGGGGTCTTCGAAGCCGCACGATCAATCAACGAAAAGCGCCGTAGTGCCGCAAAGGTTTGGGTAATTGGCGTTGATACGAATCAATCACAAAGTGGCCGTTACCAGGCGTTGGATGCATCTTCAAACTTCACGCTAACATCAGCATTAAAGCGTGTGGATCAAGTCGTTTATGACATCGCTAACTTAGCGATGAAGGATGATTTCCCTGGTGGTGAAAACCTCGTCTATGGACTCGAGAATGATGGCGTATCAGTAACACGTGGACGTATGAGTACCGAAGCTTGGATGGCTGTGCAAGATGCAAAGCAAGCTATTTTGGACAAGCAGGTCGTTGTACCAGAAACATTAGATTAGGTTATCTTCTTCAAGACCTTTTTCCAACACGATTCGTTTTAGTTGGGGTATACTAACAAAAAATAAACGAATGAGGAATTTGACCATGGCAGATGTGATTTTCAACCGTCCACTAGAAAATGAAGATCTTGAAGCAACGCTAGATGCTTACGAGAAAGATGTTAACCCTGAAACTGAGCATGATTTCATCGCAATGTTGGGTGCTGCATCATTGCTAGCACCAGTACAAGTTGATGCTGAATTGACTGACAATGGTGATGGTACTTTCGTAATTGATTCAGAAGTTGCCGCACAATTGAACTACCAAGTCATCCAAAACTCAAAGGGTGAAGTATTCTTCCCAGCTTTCACGAGCACAGAAGAATACAACAAGTGGTCAACTGAAGCTGAAGGGGTTGTTGCCTTGACTGTTTCATTGGAGACTTACGCCGCTTTGATGTCAGCTAACCCTGATACTGGATTGGTTATCAATGCCTACGGTCAAAACGTTGTCATGAACCAAGACAACATGAACTACGTGATGGCAACGTTGACGCAAATGCGTGAGCAAGACCCTATCACTTTGGAAGATCCTGTTGATGATCAAACAGAGTTCGCAGCTAAGTTGGCTGAGGGCATGGGTGAAGTTTTGCCTGACTTGCAAACTGTTTGGGCCATCGATTTGGTTCGTGCACCAGAGCGTGCATTGATTTACGTTATCCACACGGATGGTGAACTTGAAGAAGCAAAGGCACAATTCTTTGCCTTCGCACAAATGGCTGGTGCCCCAGCATTCACGAACGTATTGGGTGTTCAAGAAATTGGTTACCCACGTGCAGCTGCATTCGCACCAATCTACACAAAGTAATCTATTAATTTGAGCATCTGTCATCTGGGCAGGTGCTCTTTTTTTCGTTATACTAGATGGAAACACAAGGATTTAAGAATGGGGAATTATAATGGATAACCAAGAAGATGTTTTGCGTAACGACGCATTGCTAGATGCGTTGGCAGCATTTCGTGAGGAACAAAACGACACAACGGAGCAAGCCTTCATTCAAGCGTTGATTGAAGCGGTCTTTATTGCACCAGTTAACTTTAGTGAGCCACCAATCATTAAGGAAGATGGGGATGTTGAAATTCCTGAAGGGGCGGAGATGCGCTTGTTGACGTTCGAGATGGAGAACGGCCACTCAGTATTCCCAATCTTTACAGATTTGGATGCCTTCAATGCCCAACCAATTGACTCAGAAGAGCCCGTTCACCCATGGGCCATGGCGTTGACTGACTACTTGCCAGTTTTGCAAGGTGAAGATTCTGAAAACCTTGAAGGTTTGGCATTGAACCCATTCACGAATGGTATGCCGATTTCACGTGAAAACTTGGCCTACATCGCTGGCTTGTTGGCAGCGCAACAAGGTGAAGGCGAGATGCAAATTTCGTCTGCTGAGGATGTTATCCCAACGCCATTGCGTTACGACTTGATTGGTTTGGCTGATGATGCCATGGGTAAGATTGAGCGTATGCACTTGTTGTGGTTGACGAACGAGGCCACGGGTACTGAAAACTACTTGTTGGTTGTTGATGGACCTGACAAGGAAGCTTACCAAGCTTTGTACGCTGATATTGCAAAGATTTTTGAAGAAAAGGCCGGCGAAGAAGGAAACGCAGTTGATATTGTTTCAGCAAGCGACTTCGGGGTTGATTTGTCAGAATTCGCAACGTTGTACGATCGTAACTTGTAAGAATAATCCGCTGTATAGTCCTTTATCCTATGCAGCGGATTTTTTTGTAGCGTATAATACAAAAAGTAAATAAAAGAAAAATAAATCCGATAGAAACGGGAAGTAAACAATCATGACTGAATTTAAGGATACAGATTTAACAATTATTGGTGCTGGACCAGTTGGTATGTTCGCCGCCTTCTACGCAGGGTTGCGTGAACTAGACGTAACGATTATCGAAAGCTTGGAAAGTGTTGGTGGCCAAGTTGCCAACCTTTACCCACAAAAGACGATTTTGGATATTGCTGGTTACGTGAACACAACGGGAGCCAAGATTGTGAAGGAACTTGATGATCAAATGCGTCAATTCCAACAAGATTTGTATCTTGATACGACAGTTATTGATGTTGTCCCAAATGGCACTGAATTTGACATCACGACTGACAAGGGTTCATTCCACTCAAAGTCAGTTATCGTGGCAACAGGTAAGGGTGCTTTCGAGCCACGTCGTTTGCCGGAAGATGTTGAAAATGGTCTAGAAGGTCAAGGTATTCACTACTTCTTGAACGACGTTGAAGACTTCCGTGGCCACCGTGTGTTGGTCGCTGGTGGTGGTGACTCAGCTGTTGATATGTCAACGTTGTTGGACACGGTTGCAGCAGAAGTGCACTTGACGCACCGTCGTGACAAGTTCCGTGCCATGGAGCACGCTGTTTCAGAATTGCAAAAGTCATCTGTTCAAATCGAGACGCCTTACAACATCGAGTCTGTTGAAAAGGCTGAAGATGGTTCATTGAACGTTACCTTGGCTAAGGTTCGTGAGGATGAGAAGAAGGTGTTGAACGTCGATGATTTGATGGTTAACTACGGCTTCACGTCAGAAAATAAGATTGTTGCCGGTTGGACGATTCAACCAGCCGTTGAACGTCAGAAGTTCACGGTTAGCCAAGAGATGGAGACGACTGTTCCTGGTGTCTTCGCGGTTGGTGACGTGGCTGAATACCCAGGTAAGGCTGAATTGATTGCCACTGGTTTTGGTGAAGTGCCAACGGCTGTTAACAGTATCATCAAGCGCATCTACCCAGATCGCCAAGGACCAGTTCACTCATCTGGCTTGGTTATCGAGAATGGTGAGATTAAGCGATAATTGTTTGTAATCAGTTAGTCGTTCCGATATACTGGATTTAACTTAAATAACGCATTTTGACAGAGGTATCGCATTTCGTTGCGGTACCTCTGTTGTCGTCTTAGGCGAAATGTTACCGATGTTAACTATCAAACGGAGGAATTGTTAATGGATGAGAAGTATGTGACGAAGGCGGAATTTGAAAAGTTCCAGGATGAGGAATTTAAGCCATTACGTGAAGAAGTGCGAGAACTGCGTGTTGAATTTGTCAGTTTTCGTCAAGAAGTGGCTGAATCTTTTGCAAAAATGCGAAACGAGATTGAAGCGCTAAATGTTCGCATGGATAGTTTGGAACGGAAACTAGATAGGTCGAACAAAATTATGATGTGGATAGCTGCAGTATACGCCGTTCCAATGCTATTCATGATGTATCGAATTTTGGGGAACAATTAATCACTACTATTTGTTGTGAAATTTTGTTACAATAGTAACGAAATATTCTAATACAAAAGAGGTATCACCAATGGCAAAGTTGGTTTTGATCCGTCACGGTCAAAGTGAATGGAACGCATTGAACTTGTTCAATGGTTGGGTAGACACGAAGTTGAGCGACAAGGGTATTGCCCAAGCTCGTACTGCAGGTGAATTGTTGGCCAAGGAAGGCATCCAATTCGACCAAGCTTACACGTCAGTTTTGACGCGTGCGATCACGACGTTGCACTACGCTTTGGAAGAAGCTGGTCAATTGTGGATCCCTGAAATGAAGTCATGGCGCTTGAATGAGCGTCACTACGGTGCTTTGCAAGGTTTGAACAAGGCTGACGCCGCTGAAAAGTGGGGAGCAGACCAAGTTTTGCAATGGCGTCGTTCATACGACGTTTTGCCTCCATTGCTAGAGACGCAAGAAGAGACTGTTGAAGTTTTGGGTAAGACTTACCCAGCCTTTGACCGTCGTTACGCTGATGTTCCTGAAGGTGAGTTGCCATTCGGTGAAAACTTGAAGGTTACGTTGGAACGCGTATTGCCATTCTGGGAGTCTAACATTTCACAAGACTTGAAGGCTGGTAAGAACGTTGTTATCGCAGCCCACGGTAACTCATTGCGCGCATTGGTTAAGCACATCGAAAACATCTCAGATGACGACATCTTGGGTGTTGAGATTGCTAACGGTGAGCCTTTGGTATACGACTTGGCAGATGACTTGTCAGTTGTATCAAAGAAGGTTTTGAAGTCAGAAGACTAATCAACCATTTGAAAGACACTATCGACAGTGATGTTGATAGTGTCTTTTATTTGCATTTGGAATGGTTCCGAGTATATTGAAGGTAAGTATGTCAGGGGGATATCTAATGGCAAATGCAAAAGATGTAATTGTGGCACGACAGAAAACGTTGCGGGCTATGAGGTAGTGGAAACGCTAGGTGAAGTGTTCGGACTAACGACGCGTTCAAAGAATGTCGTGGCTGATATTGGGGCTGGCTTGAAGACGATTGTTGGTGGCGAAATCAAGGCCTATACATCGTTGCTAGAGGAAACGCGAAATTCTTCTTTAGATCGTTTGCGTGAAAATGCAGCTAAGATGGGCGCCGATGCGGTCGTGATGATGCGCTTTGATTCTGGCTCAATGGGTGCTGACATGAATATGGTTGCGGCGTACGGGACGGCTGTTAAGCTACAAAAGAAATAATGAGACGAATTAACACCTGAAACTTTTTCAGTTCGGGTGTTTTTTTGTCTCAAAATAGTGCTAATATGAGTAAATGATTAGAAAGTATTGCGGGGGTGTTGAAAATGGATAATATTGCCTATTACAACGGCAAGGAGTCGCTACTGGAAGATATGATGATTCCAGCAACGGACCGCGGGTATTACTTTGGGGATGGGGTGTATGACGCGACGGTTGTGCGCCATCATAAGTTGTTTTCGTTAGATGAACATCTGGATCGGTTTTGGCGTAGTATGGACGCTGTCATGATTACGCCTGATTTCACCAAAGATGAATTGGCGACTTTGCTCAATCGTTTATCTAGCAAGGTGTCCGATGAGACCTACATGGTTTACTGGCAAGTGACTCGCGGTAGTGGGGCACGTCATCATTCATTTCCAAGAGACGCGAAGCCCAATTTGTTCGTGACAATCACACCGATGACTGTGACGCGAGAAGCGCAAACCCGCGACTTCCGTATTCAAACGGAAGAAGATATCCGCTCTTATATGGCTCAAGTTAAGACATTGAACTTGTTGCCAAATGTCCTTTCAGCACAACGCGCAGCTGAAGCAGGACTGGATGAAACGGTCTACTATCGTATCTGCGCTGATGGTTCAACGCGTGTCACCGAGGGTTCACATACCAATGTGCACATGATTAAGGACGGTAAGTTAGTAACGGCACCGACCGACAAACTGATTTTACCTGGGATTGCTTGTGTTCACTTGCTGCAACACGCCCGTGAATTGGGAATGCCGATTGAAGAACGCGCGTTTACCAAGGAAGAGCTGCTGACAGCTGATGAAATTTTCATCACCAGCTCAGTGCTGTTTGTTGGGCGAGTTGTTGAAATTGACGGTCAGCCTGCCGGTCAAAAGGCGGGGGAGTTACTAATTCCCTTGCGTGAACGGTTGATTGACGAGTGGTTCGAAGAAACCAATTAGAGAAGTTTAAAAAAATGGCACACATCGATTGCATGAAAATGTTATGCTAGTTATATAACTTAAATACCTTTCCAACCCATAAGGAGACCCATTATGAACAAACGATTGAGTCAACAGGGCTGGTTTCGAGCGCTATCTCTTGTAGTGGCGCTGGAAATTATCGCGCTTTCGATTAACTTTTTCTACGCACCGATTAACGTCGCCGCTGGTGGCGCAACCGGTGTGGCCATTTTGCTGGATGCAGCGTTTGGCATTAACCGTGCTTTGACGGTGCTGATTATTAATATCGCCATGATTATATTGGCAGCTATATTCTTGGACCGTTCGACGGTGCGAAATATTGCATTTGGTAGTTTTTTGTTACCGGTATTAATGTACATTACACCAAGTCATAAAGTCGTTGAGGATGCTGTCCTTGCCGTAATTATTGGTGGGGCAGTATTCGCATCGGGAATTGCCATTTTATATCGCTTTGAAGCATCAAGTGGTGGGACGACGGTACCACCAATGATTTTGAAAAAGTATTTTAAAATTAATACGGCCGTTTCTTTGTTAGCCATCGATATGGTGGTGACTGTGTTTAACTTGTTTGTTTCTGGTACGAACGCTTTCTTTTTGGCTGCGTTTTCGTTGGTGATTACGTCAATGGTGATGCGCTATATTGAGACTGGTTTAGATTTGAAACATCAAGTAACGATTATGAGTAATGATAAGCTATCAGACATTCAAGAAATGTTACTCAGTGAAGATCACAGTTTAACGGTTTTTGATGTCCGTGGGGGCTTTACAGACAATAATAAGGAAATGCTGATGGTCATGGTCGACAACGCCAATTATGGCCACATGCTACGTTTGATTCACGATATTGATCAAGATGCCTTTATTGTCACAACAAATGTCACTGAAGTGCATGGTGGTACATTTGGAATTTAAAACGATACAGAAAAACGCTAGTGAACTGATTGTGTTCACTAGCGTTTTTGCGTTAATTAATCTTTTTCGGCGACGACTTTATCATCTTTGACGTGTTTGCTAATGCTTGCATCTTGTACGCCTAGAATAGCGAGGATGAAGGCCACAATTGGCACACCAATAATCAAGCCCCATGCACCAAGCAAATGTTCCATCACGATAATCGTTGCAAACGTGAGGAAGACTGGTAGTTCAGTGCGACTTGCCATCAAACGTGGGTGGAGGAAGTATGACTCGAACATGTGAATCAATGCAATCATAATCCAAACTTCAACCATACCAACCCAACCAAGGGCAGCGAATGACATCACACTCAATGGTAGTAATGAAATAATCACACCGGCGATTGGAATCAAACCAAGGATGAAAATCATCAACCCCATGACCATCACACTTGGTACGCCAAGGATGCTTAATCCAATCATCATCAAAATCGTGTTGATAAAGGCGATGAGCAATTGCACCTCAATGACGCTACCCAAAATCAAAATGAACGTACGGCCAAGGTCGTAAATGCGCTTGAAGAACTTAGGGTAATCAGAGTGTAAGAATTGTGTACCGAAAATTCGAATGCGTTGCCAAGTAATTGCAAGTACGAAACTCATGAAGATTGACAAAACGATACGAGACAAGACGGTACCAACTGTTGAAATCGTATTGATACCACTAGCTAATAGTGACTTCCAGTTATCAGTTATCTCACTAAGCAGGTTGAGCTTCTTATACGTATCATCAAAGTATTCCTTAATAACCGGGTACTTCTTGATGAGTTTCATAATTTCGTCTGGAATAACTGCGAATTGGTTAATCAGTGTTGGCACGATATAAATCATGGCGAACACAAAAACGAAAATCGCTAATAAGTAAACGATCAGGACGGAGAAGCCATAAGGGATTTTCGTCCAACGTGACACACGATTAGCAGATTTAACGGCTAAAAATCCAAGGATGGCCGTTAGTAATACGACGCTAATCAAGTCATGGAGTAAAGCGATGATTAAAACAATGACGCCAAGAGCGATGAACTTTTGCACGTCTTCACGGAGAATAAAGCTTTTAAATTCTTTCATGAGAACTCCTTAGAAGTATATTGATTTTATTATACGCAAATATACTAAAAAAACGTAACTGAATCGTCACGTTTTTTTAGATGCCCCCGTGTTCACGATGCAAGCGCACGTGATTTGCGTGTTCGAGCAAATCGTTGAGTAATTCCATCATGTGTGGATCGGTAAGGGCGTATGTAATTTGGCGACCTGAACGCGTGGCGGAAATCATCTGATATTCACGTAACTCAGATAGTTGGTGAGAAACGCGAGATTGTTCTGCGTGGAGCGCGTTCATAATCTCGGTGACGGTAGCTGCGCCGTTCTCTTGTAGTAGGCAAAGAATTTGCAAACGCAAATCGTTGGCTAGGAGTTTGGCAATTTTTAATGCTTCTTGTTCTTGGACAAGGATTTCTTTTGATAATTCCATACTATTATTTTAGCGTACTTTGTCGTATTATAGTGAAGCGTATTTTTTGTAAGGGAAAAGGGGCTTTTTCGTGGTTTTTTAATTTTAATCGGATTATACTAATGCAAGTAAGGTTAATTTTTAGAGAACAGGATATTGAGTCATATGGATAAGGACGACAAGCTCGTTTTATTGGAACATTTGCGACAATTAAACGACACGTTAACCCGTTTATCATCCCGTCGACGTCGACTTCGTGCTGAGCGACGCGTCCGATTAGGACAACTCAAAAATACGATGACGTTTATCCTCTCGTTTGTATTGACTGCTTTAGCGGCAGTTCTTGCATTCTTTGGATTACCAATCTTGCCGATTGATAAGATTATCATCTATGTTGGTGCTACGGCATTGGCCTTTTTTATAACTTTGTACTTGTTGATTTACTATTCGGTTTTGAATCGTGATTTGTTCTCGAAGCGCAAGTGGGTGCAAAAACGCTTGCAACCAATGGACACACAAATCAAGCGTATGGATATGGAAATCAGATCATTGCTATCTGCGCCATTTTTGGATGAGGTTGCTTTGGATGCAAAGTTTGTTGATAAGAACTTGTTGGTTGATGCCCGTGAGATGGTTATGAACGAACCAGATATTACATGGGTCGAGATTGAACGACGTTTGAATACAGAAATGATGTTGAAGCGCACTCGTCGCCAATCATTGTTTGCATCTGAATGGTACCGTGTTTTTGGGGCATCTTTCCCTGAAAAGCTACGTGCCTAAACGCGTTAATTGTGGTTTAAAAAATAGATACTAATAGGGTAGTTAATATGAAAATTGTGGTTATTGGTGGTGCACACGCAGGATTGTCTGCGGTTAATGCATTCCGACATGTAAATAAAGATGATGAAATCGTCATTCTAGAAAAGAATTTGCGTGACCGTCCATTTATTTCAGCTGGTATCAAGCTAGCATTGAATGGTAAGGTAAGTAGTGCCGAACAAGTTAACTTCGAGCACTTCGAGGGTCAACCAAACACGACATACCGTGCCGGTGTTTTGGTTGAGCGTATTGATGCGACCAAGAAGCGTGTCTACGCACGTCGTATCGAAGATGGATCTATGATTGAAGAAAGCTTTGATAAGTTGGTATACGCGTTGGGTTCATCAGCCCGTGTGCCTTCATTTGTTGGGGCTGACTTGGATCGTGTTGTGTTTGTTAAGGATGAGCAAGACGCGCAAGATATCAACAAGTTTGCCAAGGGATTCCGTAAGCGTGCTTTGGTTTACGGTGGTGGACCGGTTTCAACGGAATTGGCCGCTGCGTTGGTTCACGCCGGTGTTCACGTGACGTTTGTGACGCGTTCAGAGCGTTTGATGACACGTTACTTTGACCAAACTGTGCAAGAAGATCTTGAAAAGACATTGACTGACAACAAGGTGGTTTTGCGTAAGCACCAAGAGGTTGTTTCAGTTGAAAACCAAGGCAAGAAGATGAAGTAAACTTCAATAACGGTACATCAGAAGTGTTCGACTTCATGGCAATTGCTTCTGGTTTGCAACCAAACACGATGTTGTTGGCTGGTCAAGTTGATATGCGTGACAACGGGGCTATTGTGGTCAACAGCAAAATGCAATCATCAAATCCTGACATTTATGCGGTTGGTGATTCAGCGGTTGTTGATGGTAAGTTTGACCAATACTTCCCATTGATGTCAGCTGCCCTTAAGATGGGGCGCGTTGCCGGTTATGCGCTAGCTGGAGTGGATGTTGAAATCCAACCAATCCTGCGTACAATCGGATTCTCTGTATTTGATCGTTTCTTCTACAAGACAGGTTTGACGGTTACGGCCGCTAAGGAACGTGTCGGTGATACAATTGAACGTTTGGATATCCACACGCCGGCAACAATTCATGCATTGGGCGAGAAGTCAGATATTTTGGCATCCCTCATTTATGATTACGACACGGGCATTGTGTACGGTGCGCAAATCGCAACGAACGCGCCTGCTGCCGCTGAAGTTATTACGACGCTATCACACGCCGTGTCTTCAGGTTTGACGGTTGATCAATTGGCGTTCTTGGACACGTACTTCGAGTCTGAGATTAACTTGCCATACTCAGTTGCTAACCGTTTGGGTGAAATGGGTGTTATTGCGGAGTACCAACGTCATCATGGGCAAGAAGTAACTAAGAAGGTTACTGATGGGGATGACGAGCTTAATGGCTTTCAATAATAAGTAACAAAAACAGCTTCTTCGGAGGCTGTTTTTTTGTGCGTTCATAACATAACGTTAGTTTTAATTCGTTGCGTATTATTAAAGACGTAAACGTTAATAAAGTTCGTGATTATTCTGTAACGCTAGTAATGGTGCCCATTTTCGGCGTTTAAACGTTCCTTATTACGAATTTAATGCGATTTAGGCGCTTGCTTTTTGTTAGCGTAGTGCGTATCATAGTCTGAGTAAATACGGGGAACGTAACGATTTGTTACATTTTAGATCTATATACAACAGAATGTTATTTTTGGGAGGACGTTGAAATGGTATCACGTCGATTGTTGTTAGTTGGTGGTGTTGTGGCAGTTGCAGTCGTTGGGGGCGCTGCATATGCGATGTCAGGAAATGATGCTGGGAATGCGAAGAAGAATTACACGGTCGCAATCGTGACTGACGTTGGTGGTGTGGATGATAAGTCATTCAACCAATCAGCTTGGGAAGGTCTTGAAAAGTGGGGAAAGTCACACAAGTTAACCAAGGGTGTGAATGGCTATAATTATTTCCAATCAAAGACGCAAGCTGATTATGCGACGAACTTCCAACAAGCCGTGACGGCTAAGTACAGTATGGTAGCAGGTATTGGATACTCGCTTCACGAAGCAACTGTTAATGCAGCGAAGAAGAATCCAAAGACGGACTTTGTGTTGGTGGATGATATTGACACGAAGAAGACAAAGAATGTGGCATCAGTGATGTTCCGTTCAGAACAATCATCATATTTGGCAGGGGTTGCCGCTGCGACAAAGGCCAAGGATTTGGGTTCAGATACAGTTGGTTTCGTTGGTGGTATGCACGGTAATATTGTCGATGCTTTTGAAGCTGGGTATGTTGCCGGTGTGCAATCAGTAGATAAGAACATTAAGGTTGATGTGCAATACGCTGACTCGTTTACCGATGCAGCTAAGGGGCAGACAATCACGAATGCCATGATTGCTAAGGGTGAGAAGGTGATTTTCCAGGCAGCCGGTGCCGTTGGTAACGGTGTCTTCACCTCAGCCAAGGATACCAATCAACAACTAGCTGCCGATTTAAAGGATAAGGTCTGGGTAATCGGGGTCGACATGGATCAATCAGATATGGGTGCTTACACATCGAAGGATGGTAAAAAGGCTAACTTCACGTTAACTTCTTCAATCACTGGTGTTGGACGTGGACTTGAATTGGTTGCTAATAAGGCGATGAAGGGCGATTTCCCTGGTGGCAAGACAGTTGCTTATGGTTTGAAAGAAGGTGGTGTGGCAACGCCAACTAAGAATATGACTAGCGATGAAAAGGCTGCGGTTGAAAAGGCGAAGGATGATATCGTTTCAGGTAAAATCAAGGTGCCTAACCACCCGGCGGGATCAAAATTCAATCAACAATTCTAAATAATGGTGAGTGAAATGGCCGAGTTTTTTGAAAAAGCTTGGCCATTAATTATGTTCGCCATTTTGCGGGGTGAACAAGTTCATTGATTGGAAAAAATGGCATTTTGCTGACGTTCAATTTAAAATGAAGATTTAAGTTCGTTAATAAAGAGATTTCGAATTTATAATACGTAAGTTAATGGCTATATGGTATCTAAACACGAAAAATAACGGTTGCTTTATCTGGTTAAAGTTCGTATTATATATCAAGTGGTTTTGCGACAGTTGGTCGTAAAACGGATGATTTAAATTTGAGGGGTAATATAAACATGGTTTCACGTCGATTGATGATTGCGGGTGGCATTGCTGTCGTCGCAGTTGCGGGTATTGCAGCGTTTTCGGTTATTGGTAATAAGAGTGACGACGCAAAGAAGAACTTTACGGTAGCGATGGTGACTGACGTCGGTGGTGTTGATGACAAGTCATTTAACCAATCTGCTTGGGAAGGCGTTCAAAAGTGGGGTAAGTCACACGGTCTTGAAAAGGGCCAAAATGGCTACAACTATTTCCAATCTGACACGCAAGCTGATTTTGCACCGAACTTCCAACAAGCCATTAATGGTAAGTATGATTTGGTAGCAGGTATCGGCTACGCTTTGCATGACGCAACGATTAACGCAGCGAAGAAGAACCCAAAGACTGAATTTGTGTTGGTTGATGATGTTGATACGAAGAAGACAAAGAATGTTGTTTCATTGATGTTCCGTTCAGAGCAATCATCATACTTGGCTGGTGTGGCAGCAGCAACGAAGACAAAGGATCTTGGTGGTTCATCTGTTGGTTTCATTGGTGGTATGCACGGTAATATCATTGATGCCTTTGAAGCTGGCTATACGGCTGGTGTAAAGTCAGTTGATCCGAACATGAATGTTGATGTGCAATATGCGGATTTCATTTACAGACGCCGCTAAGGGTCAGACGATCGCCAAGGCGATGATGGCTAAGGGCGAAAAGGTGATTTTCCAAGCGGCTGGTACCGTTGGTAACGGTGTCTTTACTGCCGCAAAGGACAACAACCAAACGTTGACGGCTGATTCAAAGGATAAGGTTTGGGTCATCGGTGTTGATATGGACCAATCAGACATGGGTGCATACAAGGCCAAGGATGGTAAAAAGTCTAACTTCACGTTAACGTCATCAATTACTGGTGTTGGTCGTGGACTTGAGTTGGTTGCTAACAAGGCCATGAAGGGTAACTTCCCAGGTGGGACGGTTGTTGCATATGGCTTGAAGGAAGGTGGCGTTGCAGCGCCAACTAAGTACATGTCAGCTGATGAAAAGGCTGCTGTTGCGAAGGCGAAGAAGGCCATTATTGCTGGTGATATCAAGGTGCCTAACCACCCTGAAGGATCTGAGTTTGATCAAAACTTCTAAATTAAAGACGAAAGGACCGAGTTAACTCGGTCCTTTTATTTTGTAACTGTTTTGTAAAGAAAAAAGCGTGACGAAAATAGGGGGTTTAACCAAGTTATCAAAACCAAGTAAAACGTTTTTACCAAAAACAATGTGAATAAAAATGCTGTTTTTGTTCGTGTTTCGGTGTATAAAACGCCGTTGAATTGGTTAAACGTTTAACAAAAAACGGGTTAAACGAACGAAATTCACACTTTCTTCATTGTTTTTATTAAGCGAACCTTATATACTAGTCAAGGCAAGTCAGGTTAACAAGAAAAACGTTTGTTAACTAGGCATGGGAATTACTAGGAACAGTACAAATCGTACTTTTGGAGGAAATGAGACATGGTTTCACGTCGTAACTTGATTATCGGTGGTGTTGTGGTTGTCGTTGCAGCTGGTGTTGGTGTCGCAGCAATGAACAACAACAACTCAGATTCAAAGAAGAACTTTTCAGTCGCAATGGTGACTGACGTTGGTGGTGTTGACGATAAGTCATTTAACGAGTCTGCTTGGAACGGTGTTAGCGAGTGGGGTAAGTCACACAACCTTCAAAAGGGTAAGAACGGTTACGACTACTTTGCTTCAAAGACTAACGCTGACTTCGCAACAAACTTCCAACAAGGTGTATCAGCTGGATACAACATGTTGATTGGTGTTGGTTACGCAACAAACGATGCGTTGGTTGCATCAGCTAAGCAAAACCCAAAGACGGACTACGTTTTGATTGACGATGTTGCTAAGAAGCAATACAAGAACGTTGCATCATTGACTTACAAGCAACAAGAAGCATCATACTTGGCTGGTGTTGCCGCAGCAACGAAGGCTAAGGAGTTGGGTGACTCAAAGGTTGGTTTCATCGGTGGTATGAACTCAGTTGTTATCCAATCATTTGAAGCTGGATACATTGCGGGTGTTAAGTCAGTTGATCCTAACATGACGGTTGATGCACAATTCGTTGAGTCATTTACGGATACGGCAAAGGCTAAGACGATTGCCAGCGCTATCTACACGTCAGGTGCACACGTTATCTTCCAAGCTGCTGGACCTGCCGGAAACGCAGTGTTCACGGCTGCTAAGGACATCAACACGGATCTAGAGTTTGGATCAAAGGATAAGGCTTGGGTTATCGGTGTTGACATGGACCAAAACGACCAAGGTAACTACAAGACTAAGGATGGCAAGTCAGACAACTTCACGTTGACGTCAGCTATCAAGGAAATCGCTAGCTCAATCGTTAAGGTTGCTAACCAATCAATGAAGGGTGAATTCCCTGGTGGTAAGACGGTAGTTTACGGTTTGAAGGATGGTGGTGTTGCTATCACTAAGAAGAACTTGGATGCCGAAGAAAAGGCAGCTGTCGAGAAGGCTGAAGAAGCTATCAAGTCAGGCGAAGTTACTGTGCCAAGCACTATGAAGTAAAACGTTTAAAAAACGAACTAAAATGGGGGCTTTCTAAAGAAGGTTCCTGTTTTTCTTTTTACGACCATTAACTTATCTCGAAATAGTATTACAGACATGTTAATAGACGAATAATAGCCTCTCAAATAGTGGATAATTTAGTAAAAAATAGGTAAAATAAACATATTGTTTCACAAATAAGAAACCTTTGTGAATGAAGAAAGCTTCTAGGGAGAAATGACTATGGCAGAAGAGCCAATTGTGCTTGAAATGCGCGACATTGTGAAGCAATTTGGTGAGTTCCGTGCGAACGACCACATTAATTTGCAAGTCAAGCGCGGGCAAATTCACGCGTTGTTGGGAGAAAACGGTGCCGGAAAGTCAACGTTGATGAATCAATTGTCTGGCTTGTTGCAACCAACAGCTGGCGATATCTTGATCAACGGTGAAAAGGTAATTGTTGATAGCCCATCAAAGGCTGCAGAGTTGGGTATCGGAATGGTGCACCAACACTTTATGTTGATTGATGCGTTTACAGTTACAGAAAACATCATCTTGGGTTCAGAGCCTGTTAATGGGGTGAAGTTGGATACGAAGACGGCAGCAGCTGATATCAAGAAGTTGTCAGAACAATATGGTTTGGATGTTGATCCAAGTGCATTGGCTGGAGATATCTCAGTTGGTATGCAGCAACGTGTAGAAATCTTGAAGACGTTGTACCGTGGTGCTGACATCTTGATTTTCGACGAGCCAACAGCCGTATTGACGCCACAAGAAATCGACGAATTGATGACGATTTTGAAGGGCTTGGCTGCAGAAGGTAAGTCAGTTATCTTGATTACGCACAAGCTTGACGAAATCAAGGCAGTTGCTGATCAAGTGACGGTTATCCGTCGCGGACAATCAATTGATTTATTCCCAGTTGCGGGTGTGTCATCACAAGAATTGGCTGACATCATGGTTGGCCGTTCAGTTTCACTATTCTCTACCGAAAAGGAGCCTGCTCACCCAACTGACACGGTTTTGTCTGTGTCGGATTTGACGGTTAAGGACGCTCGTGGTGTTGAGGTTGTGAAGAACTTGAGCCTTGATTTCCGTGCTGGTGAAGTCGTGGGTATTGCCGGAATCGACGGTAATGGTCAATCAGAATTCATCTCAGCGTTGACTGGTTTGATGCCAACTGCATCAGGTAAGGTCACGCTGAAGGGCAAGGACATCACGAACAAGAAGCCACGCCAAATTACTGAATCAGGTGTTGGTCACATTCCTGAAGACCGTCACCGCTTTGGTTTGGAATTGGATATGACGTTGGCTGAGAATATTGCTTTGCAAACTTACTACAAGGCCCCAATGTCAAAGGCGGGCGTATTGGACTACGAGCAAATTAACTCACACGCCCGTGAATTGATTGAGAAGTTCGACGTTCGTACGGTTAACGAATTGGTACCGGCAAGTGCTTTGTCAGGTGGTAACCAACAAAAGGCGATTATTGCCCGTGAGTTGGATCGAGATGCTGACTTTGTGATTGCCGCACAACCAACGCGTGGATTGGACGTTGGTGCAATTGAATACATTCACCAACAATTGATTAATCAACGTGACGAAGGTAAGGCTGTTATGTTGGTAAGTTTCGAATTGGATGAAATTTTGAACGTCGCTGACCGTATTGCTGTAATCTCACACGGTGAGATTACTGGTGTCGTTAATGCAAACGAGACGTCAAAGAACGAGCTTGGTTTGTTGATGGCCGGTATGTCATTGGCAGAAGCGCGTGCGCAATTAGCGGGGGAGTAGACTGGTGAATAAGATTAATTCATACGGCACAGGTCTCGTAGCAGGCTTGGCTGTCTTCTTTGGATTGATGGTCGGTGCGATCATCATGTTGGTATCAGGATTTAACCCTGTTACTGGTTACATTAGCTTGGTGCAATCAGCATTGGGCTCATCATTGAATATTGGTGAAGTACTTCGTTCAATGACGCCGTTGATTTTGACGGCTGCTGGATTCTTGGTTGCTCAATCAGCTGGCTTTTTCAACATCGGACTTGCTGGTCAAGTTTGGGTTGGTTGGATTGCTTCGACATGGTTTGTCTTGGTTAACCAATCAATGACGCCTTGGTTGTCAATTCCGTTGGCTGTTATCATCGGAGCACTTGCGGGTGCTTTGATGGGTGCATTGCCTGGTTGGTTGCGTGCCCAATTCGGTGCGTCAGAAGTTATTACGACAATCATGTTGAACTACATTGCTTTGTATGGTGGAAATGCCTTTGTGCAAGGATTGCCAAAGAAGTTGATGGCGACAACTGATATGACGAACACGTTGCACGCCAGCGATTTATTGCGTTGGGACTTCTTGTCAAACTTGACGGGTGGTTCACGTTTGAACATCGGCTTCATCATCGCCATTGTTGCGTTGGTAGCCGTTTGGTTCATCATGAAGCGTACGACGCTTGGATTTGAAATTCGTGCCGTTGGGTTGAACCCAGACGCAGCGCGCTACGCTGGTATGTCAGCTAAGCGTACGGCTGTTACGGCCATGACAATTTCAGGTTTGTTGGCTGGTTTGGCTGGTGCAACGGAAGGTTTGGGAACATACCTAAACATCTTCTCTCAAACAGCCGCACCACAAGTTGGTTACGATGGTATGGCCGTTGCTTTGTTGGCATCAGGATCATTCCTAGGAATCTTCTTTGCCGCTTTGTTGTTCTCAATTTTGTCAGTTGGTGGTTTGGGAATGCCATTGGCCTCAGGTGTGCCAACTGAATTGGTTTCTGTTGTAACGGCTTCAATTATCTTCTTTATTGTTGCTAACTACTTGATTCGTTTGATCTTGGTTAAGATTGACGAAGACGATGCGAAGCAAAAAGCCAAGAAGATGAAGGGGCCTAAGGAACCTGAGAAGAAAGTAGAGGAGGCAGAGTAATCATGAGTTTGGAAACGATCTTGCAATTGGTGATTTCAAGTACGTTGGTTTACTCAGCGCCTTTGATTTTCACTGCATTGGGTGGTACGTTCTCAGAACGTGCCGGTGTTGTTAACGTTGGATTGGAAGGAACCATGATTATGGGAGCCTTCGCCGGGGTTGTCTTTAACTTGACGTTCGCTGGTCAATTTGGTGGTTTGACACCATGGCTTGGTTTGCTAGCCGGTGCGGTCATTGGTTTAATTTTCTCATTGTTGCACGCTGTGGCAACGGTGACGTTGCGTGCCGACCACATTGTGTCAGGTACGGTTATGAACTTGATGGCACCAGCTTTGGGTGTTTACTTAATCAAGTTGATGTACGGTAAGGGTCAAACGTCAATGATTGCTGAAAACTTTGGTTACTGGAACGTACCAGTATTATCAAAGATTCCAGTTATTGGAACGATCTTCTTTACGAAGACGTCTTCAACGGCGTGGGTCGCAATCATTATCGCCTTTGTTGCGTCATGGGTTTTGTTCAAGACACGCTTCGGATTGCGTTTGCGTTCTGTTGGTGAAAACCCACAAGCCGCTGATACGTTGGGATTGAATGTTTACGCCCTACGTTACACAGGTGTTTTGATTTCTGGTGTGCTTGGTGGAATTGGTGGTGCGTTGTTCGCGCAATCAATCGCTGGTAACTTCTCGGCTTCAACAATTGTTGGGCAAGGATTCATGTCAATGGCCGCGATGATTTTCGGTCGTTGGAATCCAGTTGGTGCCATGGCAGCAGCTTTGTTCTTTGGTTTCTCACAATCAATGGCCATCGTTGGGGCACAATTGCCAGTCTTGAACCAAGTGCCATCAGTTTACCTACAGGTAGCACCTTACGTCTTTACGGTACTAATCTTGGTTGTGTTCTTTGCTAAGTCAAAGGCCCCAGCCGCTGATGGTGTGAACTACATCAAGTCAGTTTAATATTATTGTTAATGACAATAAGCGTCCGAACGATAAAGTTCGGACGCTTATTTTTTTGCTTACTATTTCCAAGTTGAACAAACCGTGCTATAGTGTTCATTTGTTAACGCCCTTACTTATTTGTTAACACTATGCAATTATTAACTACTGTTAACTAATTTTGCCCGATGATAAGGGCCATTGGGTGTTTCGAGTTTAGGAGGAGAATAACTGTAATGTTATTCGATAAGATGAGTAGCAAGACACGCTACATGACGATTGCTGGGTTGGCAGTCGTTGTGCCAGCCGTTATTGCTTTTGGTTTGTTCCAACTGTTGGATGCGACGCAAGCTGGCGGACCGTCTTCGCTGAAGGTGGCGGTTGTTAATGTGGATCAACCAGTGAAGCATAATGGTGCGAAGCTGGCAGTTGGGCAACAAGTTGTTGATAAGCTACGCCATAATGATAGCGTTGCTTGGGAATTTATGTCTGCCCAACAAGCTAAGCGTGCGCTAGCTGACGGTGATACATTGATGACGGTGACGCTACCTAAGGACTTTTCGGCCAACACGTTAACGGCGCTCAGTGCGCAACCGAAGGCGTCCAACATCAAGTATGAAGTGTCAAAGCACACAAATTACATTGGTGGCATTTTGGCCGATACAGTTACGGAACAGCTGAAGTCGCAAGTGACTGCCGAAATCCAAAAGACCTACAACAAAGAATTGTTAGGGTCAATTAAGCAATTGTCAGATGGTACGGCCAAGGCTGCTGCTGGGACAAAGCAATTGAATGATGGCATGGGCCAACTAGCTTCTGGGTTTGGTGAAGTCAATCGTAATTTGCACATGCTAGCTAGTGGTTTGGGAGAAATCCAAACTGGTGCAAACGCATTGCCGGCTGGTGTTGCACAATTACAAGGTGGTTCAAATCAATTGGCGACTGGGGCTGAGACGCTCTCAAATGGTATTAACCAAGCTTCTGCTGGTATTGCGCAGTTGAATGACGGTGGTAACCAATTGCGTAGTGGCGTGGGTGCTTTGCCAACAGCGACGCAACAACTGGCAGGCGGTTCAAACCAAGTTTCGATGGGATTGAATCAATTGGCTTCCAATACACCAGCGCTTGTTGCAGGGGCTAAGGCAGCCAATGATGGTGTTGTGGCTTTGGGTGATGGTGCAAAAAGTCTCACTGCCGGTGCTACAAAAGTCGCATCCGGTAATCAACAACTAGCAGCTGGTGCACAGCAACTGTCAACGCAACTTTCAGCCGGTTTGACAGCCATCAAACAAGGGCAAGCAACGAATGCAGCTGACTTGCAAAAGTTGACAGCCGGTTTGAACCAATTAAACAGCGGCTTGGGCCAAATTGCGGAAGAGACGAAAGGGCTTAGCCTTGGTGATGCTGGTAAGACCGACATCGCGACGAACATGGCTAACCTGAAAACGGATTTGACCACAGTAGGTGCTGGGGCAGAGTCTTTCAAAGCTTTGATGGCGGATCCGCAATTTCAAACGTTCTTGAGTGACAGCCGTAATGCAGAGTTCAAAGGCAAGTACATGACAGCGTTGCAACAAGTAGGCGCTGTGACGGATGCAGGGGTCCAAGCACAACAAATTGGGGATGCACTAACGCCATTAGTGCCATTGTTACCAAAGTTGTCAGCGTTATTGCCGGCATTGCAGCAAATGGGGACAAACGGTCAATTGGCAACTTCCGGCGCATTGCAAGCGATTGATAAGTTCTCAACACAAGTAGGCCAAATTGCGACGCAACTCGACGGGGCTGTTGCAGTAGCTAATAAGTTGGCAACGTCAGCCCAACAATTGTCAGCCGGCGCGATGCAAGTGCAAACTGGGCTGGTCACTTTATCTGGCGGACAACAACAACTGGCCGCAAAGATGCCGTCATTGTATACGGGCTTGGGACAGGCCAATGTCGCGGTTGCCCAACTCGTCACTGGTGCTGGTCGAGTTGCGACTGGTAATCAACAATTGGTTAATCAGACGCCAACCCTTGTTAGTGGGGTTAGTCAATTGTCTGATGGTCTAAATAAATTGCAGGCTAATACTCCGGCACTTTCTAATGGTGCCCAACAATTAGCAGGTGGTGCTGGTCAATTGTCAGATGGTGTGAACATGTTGGCCGGCAAGGTACCGACGTTGCTCGAGGCATTGAATACGGCTGGGGCGGGTGCCCAACAATTAGCGACTGGGGATGACCAACTGAACGATGGTGTTAAGACTGCTACGACAGGAACTAAGACGTTGAACGATGCGTTGCAAGTTGGTGTGAAACAGTTACAACCAATTCATCTTGGTGAGAAGACAATCAATCACTTTGTGAGCCCAGTTGCTTCAAAGCAAGTTGATCGTCAATTAACAGTTGCCGATTACAAGGCAGTTTTCGGTCCAGCGTTGTTGGCCTTTGCGTTGTTTATTGGTGCGTTGCTAATTCAGATGAATGAGCGTCGTCGTCGTATGACGGCTGACGTATCTGCGATTGCCGGTTTGCGCACGTTGTTCATTTTGCCGGTGTTGCAAGCTATCTTGATGACAGGGGTTATCGCGATTTTCAAGATTGATGCTAACTTATTCGCAACCTTCTTGTTTACGTTCATCGTTGCGACGGTCTTCATGCTTGTAACGCTACTGTTGGATGTTTTGTTTGGCACGGTTGGGTTGCTAATTTCAGTTATTGTCGCCATGGCGCAAATTGTTTTGTCAGGCCAAATTGTACCAAGCGAATTCTTGAATGCGACATTAGCGACGATTGCTAAGTTTCTTCCGACGACGTATGCGGCTCAAGGTTATGATGCTTTAATTAATCACACACCATATATGAGTGTGTGGGCTGCGACAATCACATTGGTTGTCTTTGGAATTATCGGTGGTGTAGTTGCGGTTTTGGGGATGAAGCGCTCGTTTCCAGTGATGATGCAACCACAACCTGAAGTTGAGTAAGTATTCGGTTAAAAAGGAAAGGGCTATCGCACATCTCGCGATAGTCCTTTTTGTGTTATGCAATTAAGTTTTAAATCAAAGCGGCTACCACGTTCTCAAGGTGAATACCGTGAGAACCCTTAAGCATGATGATATCCTCGGCAGTTAATTCAGACTTTAAATCATCAATCAGCGTTGGCAAGTTATCTTTAGCGTAGCGAATTACAGATCCTGCTGGGTAGCTAGCGGTTAGCGCCTCTTCAAGGCTGGCCATGATATCACCAACGAGGTAAACACGTTGGATAGTTGCTGGTTGAAGGCTGTCAGCTAGGCTGGCGTGCAAAGCTGGGCCGGCTTCACCAAGCTCCAACATATCACCGAGTACGGCAATACGACGACCTTGGGTTGGTGCCTCAGCGAAGAAGTGCAACACTTCCTTAGCAGCGGTTGGATTTGAGTTGTAGACATCAGACAAAATCTTGCCACCGAATTGGCCGTCTAACCATTCGGTACGGTTTTCAGTGATTGGAGCGTTAGCCAAGGCCTCACGGATTTTGTTATATGCAATTCCCAATGCACGACCAACTGAAATGGCAGCTAGCGCATTCGAAACGTTGTAACGACCAGTTAGTGGAATGCGGAATGTTTCATCAGTTTGATTCGTTTGGAAAGTTGCTTCGACCGGGTTCATTTCAATGGTTGACGCGAACAAATCATTTTCAGGTGCAAGCCCGAATGTAGCCGTTTGGAGATTTTCGTGTTGTGCGGCGCGTTCACGAAGTAGTGGTTCATCACCGTTGTAGACAAACAACCCATTAGGCTTCAAACCGTTGATAATTTCCATTTTGCCATCTGCAATTCGGTCACGAGTCTTGAAGAATTCGATGTGGGCTTCACCAATCATCGTCAACACAGCAATATCTGGGTTAACCAATTCTGATAGTAGCGTCAAGTCGCCGGGACGATCCATACCGAACTCAACGACTAACAATTCAGTGTCTTCGGCCATTGACAGAATTGTCGTAGGGACGCCGATTTCGTTGTTGAAGTTAGCGGGCGTCTTAACAGTCTTGAACGTGCTTGCACCGATGGCTGCAATGAAGTCCTTTGTTGTTGTCTTACCGTTTGAACCTGAAATAGCCACAATCTTTGGAGCGACCCTCTTTAGATAGTAGGCCGCTAACTTTTGGAAGGCATCCAACGTATCTGGAACGATGATTGCGGGAATGTCTGTTGGCACATTACCGTGGTCTGCTTGCCAAAGAGTAGCGGTTGCACCGTTTGCGATGGCGCTAGCAATATAATCGTGGCCGTCGTTCTCAGCAACCAATGGGATGAACAAGCTGCCTGCAGTAGCTTTGCGAGAATCGAATGTTGTACTTGTTACCGTGACATCAGCATTGTTTGAAACACTGGCGTTTAGGGCCGTAACCATTTCTTTAAGGGTTAATTTCATTTTGAATATCGTCCTTTTATTGTCTTTCCATCTATTTTACCCTGATGTAGAAACTAAGGGCAAATGACGTCGGTTTTTGTTGTATACTATTATAGATACGTAAAAGAATATAAACGAGCTTGCTCGGTAAAAATTTAAGAGGTGAAAATCATGGCCAAGGAAATCGGCATTGATTTGGGAACGGCTAACGTTCTGATTTATGTTGAAGGAAAAGGTATCGTCTTGAACGAACCATCAGTCGTTGCAATCGATACCAAGACGGATAAGGTTTTGGCAGTTGGTACCGAAGCCTACCAAATGGTTGGCCGCACGCCTGGGAACATTCGTGCTGTTCGTCCTTTGAAGGATGGCGTTATCTCAGACTTTGATATGACGGAAGCAATGTTGTCATACTTCATGGCTAAGTTGAACGCCAAGGGTGTGATGTCACGACCAAACATCATGGTGTGCGCACCAACAAACATCACGGAAATTGAGCGTAAGGCTATTATTGGTGCTGCCGAAAAGTCTGGTGGTGGTAAGGTGTACCTTGAGTACGAGCCAAAGGTTGCGGCTATTGGTGCTGGCTTGGATATCTTCTCACCAATTGCCTCAATGGTTATCGACATGGGTGGTGGAACGTCAGATATCGCCGTTTTGTCATTGGGTGATATTGTGGCTTCAGAATCAATCCGTGTTGCCGGAGATAAGATGAATGCTGATATCGCTGGTTACGTTAAGCGTGAGCACGGTTTGCAAATTGGTGAGCGTACAGCTGAACAAATCAAGATTAAGATTGGTACAGCAACGCCATTGGATGAGCCAGAAGAGATGGACGTGCGTGGTCGTGATAACTTCACAGGAATGCCTCGCACGATTACGTTGAATGCCAATGAAGTTGAAGCAGCGATGCACGACACGTTGGCGCAAATCGTTAACGCTGCGCACCAAGTATTGTCAGTTATCCAACCAGAATTGGCTGCTGACATTATCGACCGCGGTATTGTTTTGACCGGTGGTGGTGCGTTGCTACGCGGGATGGACAAGTTGATTTCAGGACACCTTGGTGTACCTGTTATGATTTCAGAAAGCCCATTGGACAATGTTGCCGTTGGGGCTGGAAAGTTGCTAGAACACATGCACGGAGTACAAGGAAAGTAATTATGTCACGTAATAATAAGCCTGTTTCAGTTGAAATTAATGATTTGGGAGATAACCTTTCAGAAGTGAAGGTAAACAAGGTTCGTTTGGGTACGATTGATGAGTCAACGTCACCTTTGACGGTGCGTTTTGCTGATAATCGTACGGTTACGGCCAAGTCATTTGATGACGCAATGGAATTGTTGATTGCAGAGTTTAACTTGCATCACTAATAAGTAAAGAGGTTAAAACATGATCAAACGCTTTTTCTCAAGCGAAGGTGGTGTGATTGATTGGTCAATCATCTTCGTTGTGATGATGCTTGCGTTGATTGGTTTAGCATCATTATATGTTGCAGGAATACACGATACTGTCGGTGTGAACGTTTGGCGTATGGTGATTATGCAAGGTGCCTACTATGTCGTCGGTATTATTGCGGTTATGGTCATCATGAGATTTGATTCAGAACAACTTTGGCGAGTGGCCCCTTATATTTTTGGATTGGGTGTCTTCTTGATGGTTGCGGTTTTGATCTTTTACTCACGTGCATACTACGCTAACACTGGTGGAAAGTCATGGTTTGCAATTGGACCGTTGACGTTCCAACCTTCCGAAGTTATGAAGCCGGCATTCATCATCATGTTGGCACGTGTGATTTCACAACACAATTTGGAAAACCCAGAACATACTTGGAATTCTGATAAGTTCTTGTTGTTAAAGATTATCGCTTGGACGGCACCGATTGTGGTACTCGTGCTAGCGCAACACGACTTTGGAACAACATTGGTGTTCGTGGCGATTGTTTTCGGCATGACACTGGTCTCTGGTTTGAGTTGGTCAATTTTAGGTCCAATTGTTGGTGCCGCTGCAGTCTTGGGGACAACGACCATCTTGTTTGTTACCCAAACATGGGGACGCCACATTCTGGAAAAGGTTGGATTTGAAGCTTATCAATTTGCCCGTGTGGACGCTTGGATGAATCCCTCAGGGGACACGTCAAATAGTGGTTACCAGTTGTGGCAAGCGATGAAGGCCATTGGATCTGGTGGAATTACCGGAACTGGGTTCAACGTTTCACACGTTGCGGTACCAGTTCGTGAATCCGACATGATTTTCTCAGTTATTGGTGAAAATTTCGGTTTCGTTGGTAGTGTCTTGCTTCTGGTTCTTTACTTCTTGTTGATTTACCAAATCTTCCAAGTTGTTAATGATACATCAAATCAATTCTATGCATACATTGCATCTGGTGTGGTAATGATGTTGTTGTTCCACATTTTTGAAAACATTGGTATGAATATTGGATTGGTGCCATTGACGGGTATCCCGTTGCCATTTATTTCACAGGGTGGTTCTGCCTTGGTTGGAAATATGTTGGGTATCGGTTTGATTATGTCGATGCGCTATCACAATAAAGCTTTCTCATTATCTGAACGCCAAGGGTTCTCATAAAGCAGACTGAGAATGTCGGAGATTTGAACCTCCGACGTGACCAAGACGCACCTGATAATGAACAAAGGCCTCGAATTTGTTCGAGGCCTTTTTATTTTGCACGGCAACTGAAAAACAAAACGGTGGGTCGCTTCTTATCTTATCTAGGTATGATATGATTAGGTCATTACAAACGAGATGAACGAGGTGTGAGATGTTAACAATTGGATTTATCGGTGCTGGTAATATGGCTAAAGCGATGATGCAAGGCTGGCAAGGAAACGCCGAAATTCGCCAAGTGCTTTTTTCACCACATTCAGGTGAAAGGGTTGCGGCTGAACTAGGCTTAGAAGCAAAGCAATCGGCTTTGGATGTTTGGGCTGAATCTGACATGGTTGTTTTGGCGATGCCACCAGCACAATTGGCTGATGTTGCTAAGGAACTACAACTTGGATTGATGATGAAGCCAGGCGTTATCGTAGCTTCAGTGCTTGGTGGTGTGTCATTGGCACAATTGCACGCTGCTTTGGGGCCAAATGTTTTGATTGCGCGTACGTTGCCAAACGTGAATGTTGCGCTTAAGTATGGTTATACAGCATTGGCGTTTGACGAAACGATGGATGCTGATATCAAGGGGGCTATTGCTGCTTTGTTCTTGGACTTTGGCCGCACAGATGAATTGCCTGAAGAACAATTTGGTGCCGTGAGTGCCTTAGCGGGATCCGGTCCAGCGTTTGTCGCAGCGTTTGCCGAGGCGATGATTCAAGCTGGCGTGCAAGCTGGTATTGATCCAGAGACAGCAGAGCGTTTGTCACAACAAACCGTTATTGGTACGGCTCGCCACATGGAAGAGTTCAAGAAGGATCCGATGACGTTGGCAAATGAAGTCATGACGCCAGGTGGATCAACGGCTGCTGGATGGCAAGTGTTAGAAGATGGAAACCTTAACCAATTGGTGGCCGATACAATTAATGCCACAATGAAGAAGAATGCTGAATTTGAATAACTAAAATAAAAGGACGACCGTAATGGTCGTCCTTTTACTTAAACTTTGTCTTTAAATAGCGGGTACCTAAAATACCAATAATCAATATCGCGAGGGTCAAATAATTTTGCCACGTGTTTTGGCTAACTGCCTCGACGAATGCGAATGTATGACCAGTAAAGTGATGATAAATGCTGTTGATAATTGTTGCGAAGAAACGCAACAAAGCCACGATAACCCCGATGGCTGTTAATGTCTCAAAAAAGAGTAACCACTTTGGGTGGGCAAGTTGTTTGTCCGTCATCTTAATATCCTCTGAGAACATTATACCGTATGGCAGAAGCTGGATAAAAGAAAGTTTACGAGTTTTAAAATTAGGGGTTGCATTGGTTAATTTATTCTGGTAATATTAATTTTGTTGTTGAGACAGGTTGTTAAAACATCATGGCCCATTGGTCAAGCGGTTAAGACTCCGGTTTTTCACACCGGCATCCAGGGTTCGACTCCCTGATGGGCTATACGCGAAAGGCGATTGCGAAAGCAATCGCCTTTTTTGTTCCTTTTAGGTATCTACAAAGCCGGACGATTTGATACACTTATTACTGACATAAGGAAAGTGGAGGCGGTTATCATGACACGCTTGTTTGTAACGGATTTGGACCAAACCTTTTTGCACGAGGATAAGACCTTTGATGCAGAGCGATTTGCTAAGGTTTTGGATCAACTCGACGAAAATGGTGATCAGTTTGCTATTGCAACCGGTCGAGAAGCAAAGTGGGTACGTAGCAAGTTTGGCGCATTAGCTGACCGCGTTCACTTGGTAACAAATAATGGTGCCGCATGGCATGTCCGGGGTACTGCGGAAACGGATTTACGTACGCTTGATGCTTCAACGTTGACTGAATTGGAAAGCATCTTGGTGGATGTTTCACCAAAAGATGGTATTATCGCCTTCTCCGAAGACAGTATGTACCGCTTGTCTGGTTATGGTGAATTGCGAGCAGACTTACAAGATTACATGACGCATGTGTACGGCACAATCCACTTGGTTGATCATCTAACGGATATTCCACAGCCGTTGGCTAGTGTGACGGCTATCTTTGATGTGCCGAGTTCGAATGAAGCTATTCGTCGCATAAATGCATCAGGTATGCCGTTGCACCCAACGACCTCTGGTTACGGGGCAGTCGATATCTTGGCTGAAGGTGTGAATAAGGCTACTAGTTTGTCAGCGCTAATTAACAAGTTAGCGCTTGAACCAGAGCAATTGACTGTCTTTGGCGATGGAATGAACGATTTGGAAATGATGGAATTGGCCGGGCAAGTTTATGTGATGCCAAATGCTGATGAGCGTCTGTTCAATCGTGGGTTCGGCATGGCTGACTTGGACAACGAACATGATGGTGTGTTGGCTAAGCTGGAAGAAATTATCTAAATAAAGCAGACTGGGAAGGCCAGGGATTTAGACCAACAGCTGCTGTGGTAAATTTGGTAAGCTACTCGTAAACAAGAATACGAGTAGCTTTTTTCATTTGAAAGGGATGATGACATGCAATATGAAACGTACGACTTTTTAAATGGGCAGTTGACCATCTTTTATTCGGAGGCGGGGATGGCGTTCGTGTCATTGGCCGATGATCCTGTGGCTGACTATCAATCATGGTTTGGTAAAACGCAGGTTGCCCCTAGTGAGGAGCAACGCTATGCGACGGTGGTGACTGATTATTTAGCTGGTCGCGGGGTTGATATCACACCTGATTGGCAGGGACAAGGAACAGCATTACAGCGTGAAGTTTGGAGCGCCTTAGCCGATACCGATTTTGGTGAGACGCTGACATATGCGGCGTTAGCGAAGCGGATTGGTCGTCCAACTGCCGTACGTGCGGTTGCATCAGCGGTGGGTAAAAATCCATTGCTGGTATTTGTGGGGTGTCATCGTGTTATTCGCAGCGATGGGACACTGGGGCAGTATCGAGCTGGTCAGAATTGGAAACAAAAGGTGATAGATTTCGAACGTAATCTTCAATAAATAGGATTAAGCTAGATGACATGAAGTGAGGTGGCATAATGGCAAGATTTGTAGCGACAGACTTAGACGGCACGTTTCTAAACGATAAAAAACAATATAATCGTGATTTGTTTGCACAGGTCATCAATGCATATACAGCGAATGGTGGTCAATTTATTGTGGCCAGTGGTCGTGATTTGCGTCATGTTCAGATGCTGTTTGGTGGCTTTTTGGATAAGGTCAACATCGTGGCTGATAACGGTGCGACTCTACTCTCGGCTGACCAACAGCTATCGGACCGTTTGACGATGACACCTGAACAATTGGCGGATTTGCAGGATCAAATTGACTTAATGCCTGGTAAGCCACACGGTGGGGTGATGATTTTTAGCCCTGACGAATTATTGGTCGTGCGCGGTTATGGGCAAGTACCACCAGCCTTTGTGACAATGATGGCTGAACTATATGGGCAACCACGTGAAGTCGCGTCATTACGTGATGTTGACGTACCTGTTGTTAAAGTGACGGTCTTTTGGACGTTGGTTGAAAGTGAAACATTTGTTGATCAAGTGAAGCAGAGTGACATTGACGTTCACGCGACGACTCCCGGTAATGGGGTGGTGGATGTGATGGCAACTGGTGTTAACAAGGCGGTGAGTTTGGAACGGATGTTGGTACATTTGGGTGGTGAACCAAATGAATTAATGGCCTTTGGAGATGGCATGAACGACCAAGAAATGTTGACATTGGCTGGGCAACCGGTGATTATGCCGAATGCAGATAAGCGCCTGTTTGAGTATGGGTATGCCGTAGCGATTGCGGATAACAATCACGATGGCGTACTAAAGACAATCGCAAAAAAGGGATGAGCAACTGCTCATGAACTGAACCCCAAAAATTGGAGTGAAGTTTAAGCAGATAACTGGTCGGAAAGATTTCGGTATTGAACCGGAGTTTTTCCGGCCAGTTTTGTTTTTATCCGCTTGTTGTTGTAGTAATAGACATAGTTAGTTATGGCGGACTTTAATTCGTCATAGCTTTGATAGTGGTTGTTATGTACCGTTCCTACCTTCAAGATGTGGAAGATACTCTCAGCCATTGCGTTATCTAGGCATGTCGCTTTGCGACTCATGCTTTGGAACACACGGTTAGTCTTTAACCGTGATACATACTCATAATTTTGATACTGGAAACCTTGGTCAGAGTGAATTGTCAGATAATTCAACTCTGGTCTGTTTTCTAGCAGCTCATCTAACGGCTGTGTGACAAACTCGACGGTTGGATTTAAATCGATATTCCAAGTGAGAATTTCACCACTATAAACGTCGATATATGCAGTGAAATAAGCACGTTCTGCCATTGTGCCTGATCCCCAGCGAACTTCCGTGACGTCAGTGAGAACCTTCTGATATGGACGGTCCGTTGTGAACCGACGGTTAACACGATTTGGTGATATGTGACCAACAGTGCCAGCGTAAGAATTGTACTTCCGTGTTAAACGTTTGAAAGCAGTACAGAGAAGCCCATTGATCTTCATGATTTTCAGCACAACCTTATGGTTGGTATTGAAGCCACGATTACTAAGTTCTTGTGTGACACGACGATAACCGTAGTCGGGGTTATCGTCACGAATTGATGTAATCGCATCGATCAACTCACGTGGATACTCCTTGTACGCACGCTTGCACGAATCGTGATAACTACTGCTAGACATCTCAGCTACTTGAAGAAGCAACTTTAATTTGCACTTCAATTCTTGCCTTAGCACAGTGATTACTACCGCTTTGTCTTGGTTTGTAATTTTTTCTTTTCCTGTGCTAAGGCCTCTAGTTTTTCCAGATAGGCCACCTTGATGCGAAGTAGTTCGTTCTCTTCTTCAAGCTTCTTAATCTTGTCGTGTTCTTGCTTATTCATGGTTTGGTTCCGCCTTCGTTTATCAGGTTTTAGACGACCGGATTCCAACGCGCGTTCCCACTGCCAAATTTGAGCAGGAGTCCGTATACGGAACTTCTTCGCTGCTACAGGTAGAGAAGCGTGATGTTCTAATCGCCATCTTATAACCTTGATTTTAAAGGAGTATGAATAGTTTGTCTTGCTTCGACTTGGATTATTAAGACCTTCGATCCCAAGCATCTTAATGTTGGTTAGCCAATTAAGAATGGTGGCGTCACCTTTGATTCCAAACTTCTTCCGTATCTGCTTAGGTGGCACGCCTTTCAGATACATACTAACTGCTTCAAGTTGTACTTCCTTTGAAAACATAACAAAACCCCGTAAGTTAGATTTACTCCAACTTACGGGGTTCAGTTCATCATCCCTTTTGTTGTTTACGGATTTCGTTTAATTGGTCGCGGTGGGCAGCGTCAACTGATCCCATTAGGCCAAAGAAGAAAAGTTCTTCAAGTTGTGTGTCTAATTCTCGGCGAGTGAGGCCACTGCCCGATGTCAAACTTGCTTGGACATTTGGGTAGGTCACAAACATATCAATGTACACGCGAATGGCGATTGTGCTAACGTTGGTGGTAAAGAAACCTTCATCACGACCTTGGTTGATGATAGCTTCGAAAAATTCGTCGCGGCGGGATTCAGCAACTGCGCGAACAGCCGAATCGTCTTTTTCGAGCAGTTGCATCATTTCGTCCCCGAACGTCGTCGCAATTTCTTGCTGTTTTTGTTGGGATAACGTGGCGAAGGCTTTGATTTTTTCAATGAAGCGTAAATCAGTTTGGTTTGTAATCGCCATAATTTCATCGAACAATTCATTAAGTTGCTCGGCGGCGATTGTGCCAATCAATGTTTCCTTGCTGTCGAAGTACTTGTAAAAGGTGACCACAGACACGCCGGCTTCGGCAGCAATTGTTTTTAAATCAGTATTATGGATACCGTGCTGTTGGAATAAGCGTGTGGCGACGTCGATAAGTTGTCGACGAGTGAGCGCCTTTTTTTCTTCGCGATTCATAATGGGTCACCTTTCTGTGAGTTGTTGTAGATTTACTATAACACAAAAAGTTTAATCGAATACACTTTGATTAAACTTTTCTTGACGCCGTTTAAATACGGCGGTACACTTAGTTACAATAATTATGACAAAAAAGCGTAGAGAGCCGGAGGAGAGACAATGGCATTTTTAGAGTTAAAAGATATTCGCAAGTCATACTTCCTGGGTAAGGAAGAGTTCCCTGTTTTGAAGGGCATTGACTTGGATTTCGAATTGGGTGAGTTTGTTTCAATCCTTGGAGAATCTGGTGGTGGTAAGTCAACGTTGATGAACATCATCGGTGGCTTGGACCGTGAGTTCGAAGGTAAGGTTACGATTGACGGACAAGTATTGGACCACAAGAAGGAAAAGCAACTGGATGCTTACCGTCGTGGTACGATTGGCTACATTTACCAAGCCTACAACTTGATTAGTCACTTGACGGTTTTGGAAAACGTCTTGGTTTCTTTGGAAATGACGACGTTGAGCCAAAAGGACAAGATTACACGTGCCACGGAATTGTTAGAGAAGGTCGGCCTTAAGGACCAAATTAAGAAGCACCCAAACCAATTGTCTGGTGGACAAAAGCAACGTGTCGCAATCGCGCGTGCGTTGGCTTCTGACCCAAAGATTATCATTGCCGATGAGCCAACCGGTGCGTTGGATTCAAAGAACACGGCTGAAGTGTTGGAAATCTTGGACGAAATTGCCCAAGAAGGTAAGTTGGTTATTGCGGTTACCCACTCACAAGAAGTGGCTGACCACGGAACGCGTATTGTGCACTTGGCTGATGGTCAAATTGATGCCGACACACGTTTGAAGCCAGCATATGCGTTGCCAGCTGATGATACGCGTTTGGCAGATCGTCCATTGCCAGCAGCTGCATCATTCCGAAATGCGTTCAAGCATTTGACGTATAACTTCTGGCGTAATTCATTGATTATGATTGGAACGGCCATCGGTTTGTTTGCCGTGATGTTGTTCACTGGATTGGGGAATGGGGTTAAGGCCTACATTAACGACCAAGTTAACTCATTGGCTAACCCAACGGCGGTTACGGTTGCTCGTCACCAAGGCGAAAACGGTGGTGTCGGTCAAACGTCTGGTGCAACGGCCGGCGTCGATATGGACAAGACAACGATTTCAGATGATCAAATCAAGAAAATCAAAGCTAACAAGTACGTGAAGACTTTGCAAAAGGGTTACCAAGCCGGTAACGTGCAAGCGAACCTTGAAGGCAAGGATTACTCACTTGGAACCGTACAAACTTGGTCAGCAACTTATCAAAAGAAGTTGATCAAGGCGGGTCACGTGCCTGGTAAGAATGAAATCTTGGTTGACAAGAAGACTGTCGCAAAGAAGTTTGACACAAAGGACTGGAAGTCAGTTGTTGGTAAGACAATGACGGTTAAGTGGATGACGGTCAAGTCTGATGGTATGACGCCAGTTGAAATTAACAAGACGTTCAAGATTGCTGGTGTTATCGATGCTGGTCAAGCCGGAACGGCGAACGTGACGACGGCAAGCACGATTGAAGACGCGTACAAGGAAGCAGGTGCAGATACCCGTGCGTTGTTCGTAACGGTTCGTGTTAAGAACACTGACGACGTTAAGGCCTTCCAAAAGGACATCAACAAGATGAAGGGCGATGATGGTAAGCGTTTGTTCCAAGCCGTAACGGTTGGTTCAATCTTGGATACCATCAACACAATCGTCTCATTGGCAACGAATGTGTTGGCTGCCATTGCTGGTATCTCATTGGTTGTATCAGCTTTGATGATTATCGTAACAATGTTCATGTCAGTTTCAGAACGAACGAAGGAAATCGGAATTCTCCGTGCCTTGGGTGAAAGCAAGAAGGATGTTCGTAACTTGTTTACCTCAGAGTCTTTGCTGATCGGTTTGGCAAGTTTCGTTTTGGCGCTTATTTTAGCCTTTGGAATTGGTGCATTGTTGAACTCAGCATTGTACAGCATTGCGAAGTTTGACATGATTCAAATTTCAGTTGGTAATGTTGTTATGACGTTGATTTTGGCATTGGTCATCTCATTCTTGGCCGCTTTGTTGCCAGCTCGTCGCGCAGCAAAGTTGAACCCAATCGATGCATTGTCTGCAGACTAATAGATAGATTTTCAGAAGCATTCTCACAATTTGTGGGGATGCTTTTTCTGTTTTCAATAGTTTTCTTTGGCATAAGAAACCGCTTACATGATATGGTGTAGTTAATCAAAAATAAGGGATTATCACATGTCATATCAAAAAGTAACAATCGTTGGTGGCGGAACACTAGGCTCACAAATTGCCTACGTATCAGCGTTCCACGGTAAGGATGTCACGGTGTGGGGCCGTTCTGACACTTCACTAGAAAAGGCACAAGCGCGTGTTGCACGTTGGGAAGACGGTGTGCGTCGCGACTTGCAAGCAACCGACGAACAAATCGAAGCTGCCCGCGATCATTTAACGTACGTCACTGATTTGGGCGAGGCACTTGCTGGGGCTGACTTGGTGATTGAAGCGTTGCCAGAAGCACCAGCCACCAAGACTGAGTTCTACGAAAAGTTTGCTAAGTTAGCTGAGCCACAAACGGTGGTGGCCACGAATTCTTCAACGTTGTTGCCATCGGCCTTTGCTGAGGCGACTGGTCGACCAGCAAAGTTCTTGGCTTATCACTTTGCTAACGAAATTTGGAAGAACAACACAGCTGAAATCATGCCTCACCCAGGAACTGCACCTGAATTACCGGCCACGTTTGAAGAATACTCACGTGAAATTGGCATGGTGCCAATTATGGTTAAGAAGGAACAACCAGGTTATGTGTTGAATTCACTGCTTGTGCCATTGCTTGATGCTGGTTCGCAACTTTGGGCAAATGAAATTGCGGATCCGGAGACAATCGATAAGACATGGATGATTGCGACTGGTGCTCCAGCTGGACCATTTGCCATTATGGACACGGTTGGTTTGAATACGGTTTATGCGATTAATATCATGAACCCAGAACCATCACATCAAGAAATTGCCAAGAAGGTGAAGGCAATGATTGATGCCGGTCACATTGGTGTTGAATCAGGTGAGGGATTCTATAAGTATCCTAACCCAGCATACCTAGCACCAGATTTCTTGAAGTAAAATGTGGATACAACCATCTGCCTTTGTAGGAGATGGTTGTTTTTTGTTATGCAGGAAAAGGGTTGCATGTATTTCGAGTTTTGACTTTTAAAAATCACCTAGACCGTGTAAACTTGTAAGCGATTAGAACATGATAGAGACGGTGGTTAACCGCCTGTACCAATTTAGTTTTTCTATAAACAAGGGGAGTTCATCATGAGTACAGTTTTGACGCACGCAACTATCTATACCGGCGAACAAGAAGTGCCAGTAATCAAGGATGCTTACATCCGTTTCGACAAGCAAATTGAAGCGATGGGACCAATGAGCGAATTGGTAGTGACATCAGCCGATAATGTCGTACGTACGGATCGTAAGGTAATTGTTCCTGGCTTCATCGACGTACACACACATGGTGCTTACGGCTTTGATATGATGGATGGTGTCACGGAAGATATCATTAAGATGGTTCACGGCCAAATTTCAGAAGGAATTACGTCGGTCTTCCCAACGACAATGACGCAAGCTGTGGACAATATCTCGAAGTCAATGGAGGCGGTAAATGAAGCCGCCAAGCAAGAACCAGCAATCGTTGGTGTGCACTTGGAAGGGCCATTTATCAATCCACACTTCAAGGGTGCGCAACCAGAGGAGCACATTATTGCGCCAAGTATTGATTTGGTAAAGAAGTGGAACGAATTGTCAGGTAACCGTGTGCGTTTGATTACGTACGCACCCGAGCAAGCTGAAGATGTACGTGCATTTGAGGACTACCTAGCGGATAACAACATTATCGGTTCAATTGGTCACTCAAACGCCACACGTGATTTCTTGCAACACAATTCTAAGGCAAGCCACATTACACACCTATATAACGCGCAACGTCCAATGTCACATCGTGAACCTGGTGTAACGGGACACGCCATGTTGGAAGATAACATCCGTACAGAGTTGATTGTGGATGGTTTCCACGTATACCCTGATATGGTTAACATGGCCTACAAGTTGAAGACGGCTAACCGCATTGATTTGATTACGGATTCAATGCGTGCCAAGGGACTTGGGGACGGCGAGTCAGAGCTAGGCGGTCAAAAGGTTTGGGTTAAGGATAAGCAAGCCCGCCTTGAAGATGGTACTTTGGCCGGTTCAGTACTTGAGTTTGACGATGCATTCCGCAATGTGATGGCCTTTACAGGTGCATCAATTGAAGAGGCAATTCAAATGGCATCAGTTAACCAAGCGATTGAGTTTGGTTTGACAAACAAGGGAACATTGACGATTGGCAAGGATGCGGATTTGAATGTGTTTAGTGCAGATTTGACATCTTTGGAAGCAACTTATAGTTTGGGTCGTCACTTCTCAAAGGCTGACGCTCCGACAGCGGAGGATTAATATGGGCGCACCCGTATATATTCAAATTCACGATGAAATCAGTGAAGCTATTGAAGCTGGCCGTTGGGTGCCGGGGGACAAGATTCCGGCAGAACGTGAACTGGCTGAACAATTTGGGGTCTCACGCATGACTTTGCGTCAAGCGGTGATGATGCTAGTAGACGAAGGTGTTTTGGAACGTCGAGTTGGGTCAGGAACTTATGTTGCTGAACGCAAAGTTCAAGAACAATTGAACGGCGTTACGTCATTCACTGAAATGATGGCGGCAGCTGGTAAAGTTGCAACATCACGCACGATTTCTTTCCATATTGGAAAGGCATCAAACTCTGAACAAGAGCAGTTACAACTAGGTGCGGATGGCCAGGTGCTTCGCATGGAACGTGTTCGTTACGGTAATGATGAGCCGATTGCGTTTGAAGTTGCCTCAATTCCAGCAACCCTAGTTGACGGGTTAGCGCGTGAAAGCCTAACAAACTCACTGTATCGAACGCTTTCTGAAGAACGTGGTCTAAAGATTGGCCGTGCGCAACAAACGGTGACGGCGGCTGCGGTTACCGAACGCATTTCTGAATATTTAGGCATTAAGCGTGGTGATCCAGTCTTGGTCATGCGACAAATTACGTTTGACACAAACGATCGCCCGTTCGAGTACGTTCGTACCCAATATGTTGGGTCTCGTTTCGAATTCTTTTTGGAAAAATAATCACAAGCAAAACGCCTACATGTAGGCGTTTTTTAGCTAAAACCGTTTTTTGTGCACAATCTCTGAAAGCGTGTATAATTACTTACCGTTAGTAATTATTATTCATTGTTTGCGTAGGAGAAAGAGAAATGCATAAGTTAAATCCAACAATTGCTTTGGCGTTGTTTGTGGCAACCATTCCATCACTTTGGGCGGTTGCGGCACCGTTTGTTGGCGTGACGGTTGGAGCAGCTGCCTTGATTACGGGTGGTTTCTTTGTGGCGTCAGGTAACGATTCTAAGAATAAGTGGCGTGAGCTATTTGGAATGTGGCTGGAATTCCTTGGGGGATGATGGCCGTAACATTCCCGGGATTGACGGGATGGCCTAAGACAACGCTATTTGTGACATTGTTCGTCCTAGGCGCATTAGCTGTTTTGATTTCTGGCATGCCTGGTATTCGTAACTGGGTTGATACAGCAGCTTGGTTGACTGGCTGGGCAATCTCAATCATCATTTTGAGTTTGAATGGTGGACCTGCTAAGTTTGGTACGATGCCATTGCAAATTGCCGGTGCGATGTTGGCTGGTATTTTCATTGTTGGTGTTTTGGGACGTATCGTCGTCGATGCGCTTTCAAAGCAAAACTAAAGAGATAAAGTTAGGAAGAACGCTTGTAGTTGTTCTTCCTTTTTGTTAAACTAATTGAAGTGTTGAAAACTGCAGCGGATTGTCCGCAAGCTCGTCAACAATTCACCGACCCGTTTCAATTATGGCGGAGAACACACCAGTACCCGCGCTGCAGCGGTGAAAGTTTGGGTGAATTGCACGAATGTGAGGCAATTCTCTAGAATTCAACAAAAATAAATTCTGGAGGACATTTAATATGTCACGTTATACTGGACCTAAGTTCCGTGTTTCACGTCGTTTGGGTGTTTCTTTGTCAGGTACTGGTAAGGAAATTGCTCGTCGTAACTACGCCCCTGGAGATCACGGTGCCGGCCGCCGCGCAAAGATTTCTGATTACGGTATGCAATTGGCTGAAAAGCAAAAGGTACGTTTCACGTACGGTTTGACTGAGCGTCAATTCCACAACTTGTTTAACAAGGCTGGTAAGATCCGTAAGGGTACGCACGGTGAAAACTTCATCGTATTGTTGGAGCGTCGTTTGGACAACATTGTTTACCGTTTGGGCTTGGCTTCAACGCGTCAACAAGCACGTCAATTGGTTAACCACGGCCACATCTTGGTTGATGGTAAGCGTGTTGACATTCCTTCATACGAAGTTACTGTAGGTCAAGAGATCTCAGTTCGTGAGAAGTCACAAAAGAACGTTTACATCCAAGCTTCTTTGGAAGCTACGGCTGGAACGTTGCCATTCGTTGAGTTCAACAAGGACGAGATGAAGGGTTCATTGGTTCGCTTGCCAGAGCGTTCAGAATTGGACCACGATTACAACGAAAACCTTATCGTTGAATACTACAACAAGTTGGGATAATTTTATTATTCGTACTTGTTGTACAACAAAGAAGCACGAAACGCCTATGTTTCGTGCTTTTTTTGTGGAATTCTCAAGGTTCAAAAAAAGGAAACAACTTGAATTGCGCCAGATGGTACAATTAGGCTTATCCAATAATTCTTTGGGAGTAAAATTATGGAAAAATCTGTCGCGAAAAAGAAGCGTGTTGGTTGGCTAGATTACGGGAAGGGCATTCTGATTTTGAGTGTCGTGCTAGTTCACACGGTTGGCTCTCTATATAAAACAGGTCAATTTCCAGCAGCAATGATGGGGTTGGAGATGGCACAACGCATACTATTTATGTTTGTTATGCCAGTGTTCTTTGCTATTTCTGGGTACTTGTTTAAGCCTTCAACTGACTGGCGCCAATATCTAATGGGGCTGGGGAAGAAGTTAGTGATGTTGGGCGTGCCGTATATTGTCTTTTCGGTTATCTACGTTATCCTACAAAACCTGTCGTCGGCTACAGTTCATGATCGTTATGCAATCAGTGATTTGTTGTATATTGGGGTAAATCCAGTTGGGTATTTGTGGTACTTATATGTGTACTTCTTTATTTTGGTACTGTTCGGTGCGCTGACGTTGGTTATTAAGCATAAGGGCACGCTACTAGGTGTTTATGCGGTGCTGTTTGCATTGGCAATTATGGGATTCTTGCCAACGCTTTATGCGATTAACCAAACAGTTCTTTGGGGCGCAACGTTCTTAGTTGGTTACTTACTACGTTCAAAGTTGCAGCGTGGCCAGATGGCTGTGCTGGGTGGTGTGTCATTACTACTAATTATCGCTTTGTGGATTTTGCAAGGGGCGTCAACTTGGTTTTATGATACGAACTTCATTACGCCGGCTAATTTTGCGATGAAGCTTTTGACGATTCCAGTCTTCTTCGCAATCTTTATGTGGCTTGGAGAAATGACGGATAAAGTTTCAAACGTGGTGCGGTACTTTGGTAAGATTTCGCTCGTCATTTACTTGATTCACCCACCGGTTGTATCAATTGCCCGTATTGTCGTGATGAAGGTGCTAGGTAACAATCTGTTGATTGACTTGGTACTTGTCTTTGTGGTTGCGATGGCAGTTAGCTTGTTTGGTGAGTGGTTATCAAAGAAGCTAAAGCTAGTGGCCTTCATCTTTTATCCAACACGTTTCCTTCCAACAGGAATGGGGTTAAATATGTTGGCAATGATTAAGCGTCGCTTCTCTGCAGAATAACAACTGATTAAAATGGACTTGGTAATTCATGAGATTGCCGGGTCCATTTTTGTTTGCGGCATGAAGTGTTTGGAACGGTAATTCGCTTAGTGGCAGGCTATAATAAATCAAAACGATATGATTTTGGGGGATAATATCATGCCAGTAACACCAACTAAGGCACAAGATGTATGGAAAGACGTGGGGAAGAATGTTTCTTTCGTTGTATTGAAATTAAAGCGCGAGAACTTGGCAACTGATCAAGAAGCGATTGCTGAATTTGCGGATCGGTCACAAGCAATTGAACGATCGATGATGATTCGGGCCGCCGATGCAAATTTGAAGGTTTCGATTGGTTTCAGTCGAACGGCGTGGGATTATCTGTTTCCAAATGCCACGGTACCTAAGCAACTAGAAACCTACACAACATTGACCGGACCGGAATATAGCATGCCAGCATCAGAAGGTGATATCTTCTTGCACGTACGCGCGGGTGATGAAGCGGTCGTGTACGAAATTGTCCGTCAGTTCATGGTTTTCCTCGATCCAATTGCTACGGTGATCGATGAGACGAAGGGGTTCCGTTATTTCGAAGGTCGCGCCATTATTGGCTTTATTGACGGTACCGAAGCACCGGCTGAATTTGAAGCAGCTGACTATGCGTTGGTAGGGGAGGAAGACCTGGAGTATATTAACGGATCGTACGCCTTTGCCCAAAAGTGGCTGCATGACATGGACTTCTGGGGCAAGATGAAAACAGAAGAACAAGAAAAGGCAGTAGGCCGTCATAAGTTTGATGACTTGGAATTGGATGACGGGGAAAAATTCCATAACGCGCACAATGTTGCGGCTAAGATTGAGGTTGATGGTGAGGAGCAAAAGATTGTCCGCATGAACGTGCCGTTTTCTGATCCGGCAACCGGCAAAACAGGAACGTATTTTATTGGTTATTCACGTTACTGGTCAGTCACAAAGGCGATGTTGCAACAAATGGTGGATATGTCAGACTTCTTGCTGACGTTCTCGACCATCCAATCGGGTCAATTGTTCTTTATTCCGTCGCGTGATACCCTAGGCGAAATTGCTGATGGGACACTGTTTTAGGCGTTAAACCAAAGCACTGACTACGGTCAGTGCTTTATTTTTTACCAACTCTTTTAAAGAATACTGACCTTTTGTTCCCCACTGAAATTAACAGCTGTGGATAAATTGTGGATAAGTTTGTGGACGTGTTGTGGAAAGGCTATGGAAAACTATTCTAACCGTTATCATTGAATTCTCATTTTTTAACAAAGCTATCCACAGGTTATCCACAATTTGACGGCCTTTTAATTTGGTGACTGTGGATAATGTGGAAAACTTTTAATGCAAAAAGATGTCTATTTTGTGGAAAATGTCATGAGATATATAATTGCCCGCAAATAATCTGTAAACGCGTTTAAAAAAGGTTAAAGAACGCCAAGTAAAACCTAAGTCAGGGCAAAAAAAGCGGTTGTAAAACTGCTGGCGTGCTACTCTAATATGTAGATAATTCCCGAATAGTAAGGAGCTTGGTGACGATTAGGCGTCGCCAAAGGTAGGTAGAGTATGACACAGATTGGACATATCGTAATTGGCTTGATAGTTGTCGTAGCGGCCATTTACTTGATTATCTTTGTCTCTCAACGATTGACTGCACGCAAGGTAGCTAAGTTACTTCAGAAGAAGGAGCAGTTAGCTGAAATTCCAATGCGTGATCGCTTAGTGAAAGGACGTCAATTGAGTTTGACAGGTCAATCACTCAAGCAATTCCAATTGTTGGAGAACAAGTACGGCACACTTGAAACGCAAGGCTTCAATGAAATTGAAAACCAAGCCAACAGTGTTCTATTCGAATCACAAGGTTTGAACTTCGTTAAGACGGCACAAGAATTGAAGCAATTGCAACAATTGATTCGTGATGCTGAAATGACGATTGATGTTGTTAATCAAGGTTTGTCTGATTTGGAAAAGTTAGACGAGGCGCACAAGGCAGCCGTTAAGGAACTTGAAGTTAAGTATCAAGACCTACGTAAGACGTTGCTGTCACAAAACTTCAGCTTCGGACCAGCAATTGATAAGTTGGAAGAAATTTTGGGGTCATTGGAAGATGACTTTGCTGAGTTTGCCCGTTTGACGGAAGCTGGTGACCACGCAACGGCCGCTGGTATTTACGAGACGTTGGGGATGGAAACGAACCAACTTGAACAACGCATTGAACAAATTCCAGGCCTATTTAAGTCATTGGATGATACGTTGCCAGGGCAATTAGCAGAATTGCATGATGCATATGACAAGATGGCCGCTGAAGGGTTCAAGTTCGAAACGGATATTCCGGAAGAGCTTGAAGAACTTGAAACACAACGCACAAACGCGTTGGACTTGTTGGCTGACTTAACGTTGAAGCAAGTATCTGAGACAATTGCGCAAATGGAAGCTCGTACAGAAGTGTTGTACGAAACGTTTGAAAAGGAAGCTGGTTCAGCCCAAGAAGTTTGGGAGAACAACGAGCAGTTGACGGCGTACGTTGTTCACAACAAGCGACAAAACCACGAGCTGTATATCGAGTTGGATCGCTTAAATCAAGACTTTGTCTTTACCAAGGATGAAGTTGGCCAAGTACGCAGTTGGGAAATCCAATTATCAAATGTTTCGGTTAGCTTGGAAGATTTGAAGGCGTCAATTTCACAACACGAAGTTGTCTTCTCAAGCTTGCTTGAAACGCAACATGGTTTGCGTGAAGAACTTGAGCGTATCGAAAAGGAGCAAGTTTCAATGTGGGAAGGCTTGAAGGAGCTACCACAGCTTGTCCAACAATCACGTAATCGTGTGACGTTGTTGTCAGACAAGCTACGCCAAATTCAACGCGCTGTGGAGCGTCAAGGTTTGCCGGGCTTGCCAGACACGTATATGAGTTTCTTCTACGCCGTGAATGATGAATTGGGTCGTTTGAAGCAACAACTTGGTTTATCACGTATCAACGTTGATGACGTTTTGCGTCAACTAAGTATCGTGACGGCTGACTTGGATACATTGCAGGAAAACACAGATGCGTTGATTGAGGCTGCCTCAGTGACGGAACGCTTGGTACGTAAGGCGTTGGCATACCGTGATAATGCAGATGTCGTTCAAGCGACGCAACAAGCTCGTTACTACTATGAAACTGACTTTGATTACACACGTGCGATGAACACGTTGGGTGCAGTCATTGATCAACAAGAGCAAGGTGCGACGGCTCGCCTTGTAAATGCATACCGCCAAGAGCAAGCAACCTTGCAAGCGGAATTTGCAGAACAACAATAGTCAAATCTAAACGGTCATCTGATGTGTTATCGGGTGGCCGTTTTTTGAAAAAAGAGGTGTGAGATGATTATGATTTTGAATTGGGTGTTGCCAATTGTGTATGTGGGATATACCGTCTGGCGCCAATGGCAACCACGTCTGGTGACAACGACATATAAGGTAGATGTATTCGCTTTAGCACTTGGCTTAATAATTGCTGGAACGGCTGTTCAAAACGATTGGGTGAATCCGAACGCTGCCGGATGGCTAATCGTGGGTTTGATAGCGGTGGTATCCGTTGGGCTATTATCGATTGCACGAACGTTATCTGAGGAAATGTGGGTGACTGATGATGGTGAGGTTGCGCATCACGCAACAGTTGGTACGGTAGTGTTTTGGGTGGCGTCAATTTTGTTAAACGTTGAGAGTGATCAACTAGTTGCTCACAGCGGTGCGTTTTCGTTGTTGTACCTAGCGCTGGCAGCGATTGTACAAACGAAGCTAACTGGGTGGCGAGCAAGTGCTAAAAAGTGAAGTAATCAGAAATGGATCGTTATAAAACGGTCCTTTTTCTTTGTCGCGTTTCTGCAAAAACTTTATACTTACAAAAGTAAAGAATAACGGATTTTCGGAGGTGTATCATGACATTTAAGGCAGAACAATTAGCAAGTACATTGGTGATTGGATCACAATATGTGGACGATGTTGCTGGCTTCGTTGCGCAAGCAGTTAGGGCTGGCGTTTCAATGGTAATTTTGAACGAAGCGCAATTGACTGGGGTGGAAAAGCAAAACTTGGCTGAGTACATTCGTGATGTAACGCGTGCTGCAGATGTTGCCTTCATGATCGCTGACGATGTTGCCCTTGCGGCTGCGGTTGAGGCTGATGGTGTTTACGTGAGTGACCGTCACCAAGTAAATGATTTGACAGCTCAAGCACAAGCGGCTGGTTTGTACACGGGTGTTTCAATTAACAACCGTACGGAGTTGTTGGAAGAAGAGCCAGCTGGTTTGGCCTTTTACAGCGTTAGCCCAGTTTACCCAAGCCGTCACGTGACGGAAGAAGCACCAATTGAGCACTTGGCTGGTTTGACAACGGTTGTTCAAAACAGTGATTTGCCAGTCGTTGCGATGGGTGGCATCACGGTTGCTCGCTTGAAGGATATTGTCCGCATGGGTGTTTACGGTGCTGCAGCTATCGACGCATTCGTTGATGCAGATGATTTGGTTGCAGCGGTTGCCGCATTTAACGATACGTTTGCGGGGATGACAGTGGACCAAGCGTTGGGTAACACACGCTATGGTTTGGCAATCCCAGGCAAGCACACCAACGCCGTTCAAGGTGAACTACACTAATAACTGATATACTAAAACGCCCCCAGATGAGAACTGAACTCATCTGGGGGCGTTATTTTTATAATGTTTAGTGTGCAACGATGAATAGGAACAACATGAAGATGAATGCTAAGGCATACATCAGTGGGTGAACCTTACCAGCGTGCTTTGTTGCGATCATCATGATTGGGTACAAGATGAATCCCAATGCAATACCGTCAGAAATTGAGTACGTCAATGGCATACCAATGACAATCAAGAATGAAGGGGCTGCGATTGCGAAATCATCCCAATCGATGTTACGCAAGTTTTCGGCCATCAACACACCAACAACAACCAAAGCTGGGGCTGTTACTTGTGAGGTTACCACCGTCAAAAGTGGTGAGAACATCAAAGCGAAGATGAACAAGATACCTGTTGTGATTGATGTCAAACCTGAACGACCACCAACGGCCATACCTGATGAAGACTCAACGTAGGCTGAAGTTGGTGACGTTCCAAGAATGGCACCTGCTGTCATACCAACGGCATCGGCCATCAAAGCGCGACCAGCACGTGGCATCTTGCCGTCCTTCATGAAACCGGCTTGGGTTGCCAAACCGATCATCGTACCAGCAGTATCAAAGAATGTCACAATCAAGAACGTCAAAACAACTGTCCACAATTGGAATGTGTTGATGTCCGTGATGTGTGAGATTGATTCACCGAACGTTGGTGCCAATGAAGGTGCAGCTGAAACCAAGTGCGTTGGTAAATCAATCAAACCTGAGATGATTCCAACGATTGCGGTTAGGACCATGCCAATGAAGATAGCGGCTGGCACGCGTGTTGCGATTAAAATGAACGTCACGATAATGCCGAAAATTGAAAGCAATGATGTACCAGACGTCAAGTGACCAAGTGATACCATCGTCGATTCGTTTGAAACAATCAAACCAGCGTTAGCCAATCCGATGAAAGCAATGAACAAACCGATACCAGCTGCGATGGCAACCTTCAAGTCTTGTGGAATCATGTTGATGATGGTTTCACGAACTTTGAAGAACGTTAGCAACAAGAAGATAATGGCAGCGACCAAAACACCGGCCATTGCGGTTTGCCACGGCACCTTCATACCGATTACAACAGAGTAAGCGAAGAAGGCATTCACACCAAGTCCTGGTGCAATGGCGATTGGGTAACGAGCAACCAATCCCATGAAGATTGTGGCGATAGCGGCAGCAACACCAGTAGCGGTGAAGACAGCACCCTTGTCCATTCCAGCGGCTCCCAAAACCGTTGGGTTAACGAACAAAATGTAGGCCATCGAGACAAAAGTCGTCAATCCGGCAATTAGCTCAGTACGGAAGTTTGTTCCGAGTTCGCCAAAACGGAAATATTTTGCAACAGAGTTCATCTGTATCTCCTCAAATAGATAGAATAAAATAAGTTCTTTCGTAACAATTTCATAGTTTAGGCGATGAAACGTTCGTTGTCAACGAAAATCACGAACAAATGACGAAAGGTAAGTGTGAAGTTGGGTAAAATACGAACGTTTTCAAATTTTGAGCACATTATTAGGCCTAAGTAACGGAAATTGTTAAAATGTAACTGAGAAGAGATATGCCGACGAAGAGGAGGGCCGACATATGATATACCAGGAAATGTTAACGCAAGTCATTGAAAAGATGCGTGTTCAACCCGATGCGGGGTTAACCGACGCTCAGGTTCAAGAGGTGCGTCAAAAGTATGGGGATAACCGGTTTGTAGAACCGCCAAAGGAAGGGCTATTCAAGAAGGTTATTCGGAGTTTGAGTGATATTACAACAATCATTTTGATTATCGCAGCCGTCATTTCATTGGTGACAACTGTGATTCAAGGGCACGGCGATTACTTTGAAAGTTTCTTGATTATTGCCATTGTTGTTATTAATTCTGTCTTGTCGATTGTGCAAGAGGGACGTGCCGAAAAGGCCTTGGATTCATTGAAGGGCTTAGAGCGCGAAGAAGCAAAGGTCCGCCGTAATGGTGAAGTAGTGTTCGTACCAATGACTGATGTGGTTGTTGGGGATATTTTGGTTCTTGAAAATGGGGTGAAGATTCCAGCCGATGCGCGGTTACTGAAGACATCGGATTTACGTGTGGAAGAATCTGCGCTGACTGGTGAAAGCCAACCAATTGAAAAGGACGAAGATTTTATTACCGGTGAGAGCGTGCCGTTGGGTGATCGCTTAAACATGGTTTACCGCGGGACAACCATTGTTAATGGGCGTGCCGAAGCAGTTGTTGTGGCAACTGGTATGGAAACCGAAATGGGTAAGATTGCTGGTTTGCTTGGTGCTGAAGAGCGTGAAATGACACCGATGCAAAAGCGTTTGGCTCAATTGGGTCGTCAATTGACGGTTGTGGCCATTGTCGCAGCATTGATTGTCTTGGTACTGGGTATCATGCAAGGTGACCCAATCATGGAGCTGTTCATGACAGCTGTGTCATTGGCCGTTGCGGTGGTTCCTGAGACGTTGATGGTTATCGTGACAATTACATTGGCGCTGGGTGTGCAACGAATGGCTGCCCGCCACGCAATTGTGCGTCGTTTGCCAGCGGTTGAAACGTTGGGATCAGCGAGCGTGATTGCATCAGATAAGACGGGGACGTTGACGCAAAACAAGATGACGGCGCGTCAAGTTTGGGATGCAACAAAGGATGAAGTTGTGCCAGTCGATCAAGTTGATACCGTACCGGACGCACTTCGTTTTGGTGCATTATCAACTAATGTGACAGTGCAAGATGGGCAATTAAGTGGTTTGCCAACAGAGATTGCCCTGGTAGCTAGTATCGGTGGCGTAGATGATTATCGTGCTTTGCAAACTGAGTATCCGAAGGTTTATGAAATTCCATTCAACTCAACTCGACAGCGCATTACCACGGTGCATAAGGTAGCGGATGGCTACTTGGCGATTACCAAGGGGGCATTCGATGTCTTGTTGCCAAAGTTACCAGCGGATGTTCAAAGTCGTGCAACCGAAATCAACCAACAATTTGGTAATCAAGCATTGCGTGTGATTACGGTTGCGATGACTAAGTTGGCGACGATTTCGGCAGAACCGACAGCCGAAGAGTTGGAGCAAAACATACAGTTGCTTGGATTGGTTGGGATTATCGATCCGCCACGTCCAGAGTCTGCGCAAGCCGTTGCGGAAGCCCGTGCGGCCGGTATTAAGACGGTAATGATCACCGGTGACCACGTAGCGACAGCAAGTGCGATTGCCCGTGAAATTGGGATTTTGTTGCCAACTGATAAGGCGTTAACGGGTGCTGAATTGCACGCCATGTCAGATGAACAGTTAGATGCAACGGTTCAAGACTATGCCGTGTACGCTCGTGTTACGCCAGAGGATAAGATTCGTATTGTTAAGGCCTGGCAGAAGCGCGGTGATGTGGTGGCAATGACAGGTGACGGTGTAAATGATGCGCCAGCCTTGAACGCTGCTAATGCCGGGATTGCCATGGGACAAACCGGAACTGATGTTGCCCGTGAGGCAGCTGACATTGTTTTGACTGACGATAACTTCGCAACAATCGTGCATGCAGTTGAGGAAGGCCGTGGCATTTACGCTAACATCCGAAAGACGATTAACTTCCTGATGAGTGCCAACATGTCAGAAATTATCGTGATTGTCATGGCGATGATCTTCGGCTGGGGTAGTCCGTTTATGGCAGCCCAGTTGTTGTTCATTAACTTGGTATCTGATGGGTTGCCAGGATTCGCCTTGGCTAAGGAGCCAGCGCACGGTGACGTGATGAACGAGAAGCCAATTAATCCAAAGGCCAGCGTATTTGCCCACGGATTAGGTATTCGCATTGCCTTTAATGCCATCTTGTTCGCCGTGATTACGCTGTTAGCTCAAGGGTACGGTGTCTGGACGGGCAATGTTGAAGCCGGTCACACGATGGCGTTCGTTGTCTTGTCGATGACATCAATCTTACACGTCTTCAACATTCGTAGTGAAAAGTCGATGTTCCGCATCAAGTTTTCAGCAAATCGTAGTTTGGTGATGATGGCCATCTTGGCGGCGGTCTTGAGTTTGTTGGTTGTGACAGTACCAGTGACGCAAGAGATTTTCCACTTCCACGCCTTGACGACTGGGCAATGGATTATCACCGCAATCTTGTCAGTGATTCCGAATATTGCATGGGAAATCATTAAGATTGTCAACCGCAATAATCACTAATGTACAAGCGATATACTTCGGTGTATCGCTTTTTATTATGCACAAAATGTAATAAACGTTATGAAAACACGAATAATCAACAGTGTTAATTAAAAGTAGTCGTCAAAAATCGAACTTTATCGCCGATTAGTGTTGAAACTTCAAATGTTTGTTGATAAAATAGATTTTGTGATAAAACGTTTTGAAATGTTCGTGTTTTACGGATGTTCCAGTAAATTAAGGGGGCCATCATGGCAGGAATCGTAGTTGTTGGTAGTCAATGGGGAGATGAAGGAAAGGGAAAGATTACAAACTTCATCGCACAGAACTCGGATATGGTAGTGCGTTACCAAGGTGGTAACAACGCCGGCCACACGATTTATGTTGACGGACAGAAATTTGAGTTGTCAGCTATTCCTTCAGGGATTTTCAACCCTAACCGTTTGGCAGTGATTGGTAATGGGTCAGTGGTTAACCCGAAGGCATTGTTGGAAGAGTTGCACGGTATTCAAGAAAAGGGTGTAACGACTGACAATTTGCGTATCTCAGATCGTGCGCACGTTATTTTCCCTTACCACATTTTGATTGACCAATTGGCTGATGCACGTAAGGGTGATGGCAAGATTGGGACGACTGGACGTGGTATCGGACCTACTTATATGGATAAGGCTGCGCGTACTGGTATTCGTGTTGTGGACTTGTTGGACGAAGCTGTTTTGCGTGAGCGTTTGACAACGGTTTTGGCTGAAAAGAACGAGTTGTTGGAAAAGATTTATAACCATGAGCCACTTGATTTGGACGAATTGGTTGCCGAATTTACCGATTACGGTCAACAATTGAAGCCATATATCACGGATACGACGGTGATTGTTAACGAATACCTAGATAGCAACAAGCGTGTCTTGCTTGAAGGTGCGCAAGGTGCCATGTTGGATATCGACCACGGCACGTACCCATACGTGACATCATCTTCACCAGTTGGTGGTGGGGCAACGATTGGTGCCGGTATCGGCCCAACAAAGATTGATCGTGTTGTGGGTGTTGCTAAGGCCTACACGTCACGAGTTGGGGATGGACCTTTCCCAACGGAATTGTTCGATGAAGTTGGTGATCGCATTCGCGAAATCGGTCACGAATACGGGGTTGTGACGAAGCGCCCACGTCGTATTGGTTGGTTGGATACGGTGGTTTTGCGCCACGCTGCCCGCATCGGTGGTTTCACACACTTGTCATTGAACTCGCTTGATGTGTTGTCAGGTTTGAAGACGTTGAAGATTGCGGTGGCTTATGAGTTGGACGGTCAACGCATTGAGCATTACCCAGCAAGCTTGGGAGATGTGCGTCGCGTAACGCCAATCTATGAAGAGTTGCCAGGTTGGGATGATGACATTACTGGGGTAAAGTCACGTGAAGAATTGCCAGCTAATGCAGAAGCGTACTTGAAGCGCGTTGAAGAATTGATTGGTGTGCCATTGTACACATTCGCAGTTGGTCCTTCAAACGAGCAAACGATTATTCTATTTGATATCTGGAATGAGGGGTAAAACCATGGAAACAATGACGTTGCAACGGACTGTTTTGGGAACTGAAGAAATCGCTGCGATGGTTGAACGCGTCGCAGCTGAAATCAACGATGCAACGGCACATGTTGACCGACCTGTTTTTGTGGGAGTCATGAAGGGTGCCTACATTTGGATGGCTGATTTGCTACGTGCGGTTGGCCGTGACGTTGAAACGGATTATATTGATGTGTCGAGTTACGTGGGGGATTCGTCAACTGGACACATTACGATTCAACGTGATTTGAAGGTTGACCTAGCTGGCCGTACTGTTATTATTCTGGATGAAGTGATAGATACAGGATTGACGCTGCGTTATCTAAAGGCTGACTTTGAGAAGCGAGGGGCTGATCAAGTGTTGGTGGCTGTAGCGGTCGACAAGCGTGATGATGTGTCCGCCGGGGGGATTACACCTGACTTTGTGGGAGCAAAAGTACCAAATGAATTCTTGGTTGGTTATGGCATGGACTTCAATAATCATCACCGTAATCTACCTTACGTTGCGGTGCTTGAAGTCGAAGATTAAGCGGCTAAGATTTTAGAGAAGTATATTAAGTGAAAGAAACCGTGGTATCATGCAGTTTCAAGGGATAACCCTAATTGGTCAGATCGACTGGTTAGGGTTATTTTTCGTAATCACGGAAATTAGTGGTGAGGCAGTTGTTGCTAACTGGTCGCTTATTTACCTGTTGCGACAGGCCATTTACAGGCAGAATACGTGCACATGATTGGATAACAAAAGAAAAATACTTGAGGAAAACAGAAATGGCACGAAAGAAGAGTGTAGCTGCGACAATTGAGCAGCAAACGGTCGAGTTCTCGGTCGCACGTGATGGGGGCGATGGTTTTTACAGGCGACGGGTTTGGTCGCAAGAAGGAACACGATATCTAGTGATTGATTCTTATAGCGCTGTAACAGCACGTGATGTGATTGAAGGTGCGTTGTCTGACCTGTTGATTGATACGAATATCCGCCACATGGATTTGAGAGCTGCCGAAGTGCTTCAGTTTCATGCGTTCAGCCAACAACCGGTCAGAATTACGAATGACTCGTTACATACACATGGTGGGGAGGAGAGTCGTGTTCGATTGGCATTACAAGAAGTGTTACCTAATGTCGATAAAATCATCATGGCAACAGGCGTTTTGTCACGTCGATACGTTGTTGGTGAGGAACGTGTTACTGCAATTCTTAATGAGATAGAAGAAGAAGGTAAAAGTGATGTGGTTGAATGGATTGTTGCTCCGACGTCACAATTGCCAGCTTCGCCAACTCAAAGGGCTGTAAGGCAAGTTGATTATTCGATCTTGGAGACTGATGTGGATTATCATCCAATTCAGTAGTCAGAATGACAGTGAGAATACCCGCTGTTTTTTTCGTAAGCTGATGGAAATAAGGGTACTAGTGTCACTAGCAGCAGAGTTATTGAATCGTGCCGAAATGATAATCGGAATTCATTTGCTAAAGTGACTTTCATTTAGTGAGAAACAACGTTAAAATTGTATGTGATAAATATAAACAACAAAGAATGAAAGAAATTGAAATTAATACCAAATAATGAATTGGTTATATGTTTTCAAATCACTACTAAAAAATAGACCTATGCTGATGAGAATTAAGACGATGATTGTTTTAGCATATAGCGATGCAGACGAGAGTTTTAAAAATTTCTATGTGACCTGAATTTCAAAAGTAGAATTAGTTTGTTGCTTTATATTTGAATGACGGAAAGCGGAAGTAGTAAAAATTGTTCTATAGGGGTAGTTTTAGATGGTAATCAACCTAGTTTTAGGGTTTATACCTGGAATTGTCGGTACAATTGTGGCGTGGCTTTGGAGAAAAATTAGAAAACCTGCTGAATTGAAAAAAGCGAATTCTAAATATTTGGATACAATTCAATCGATGATTTTGTCGGGTATGGAAATTGGTGGTTTTGAAATCGAGGCAATACGAGAGTCGATATCCAGGAAGTTTGATGTTGATATGGCGAAAATGCTTGAAAATCGACAACTAATTAATGATTTATTTGTTAAAATTTACGAACTCGAAATATTATCCAGCGAACAAAAAAATGAAAAATTAGAGGCTGTCAGGAGTTTGAATGATTTGCTCCAACATGATTACAACAATCAATTCAGTACTGAGTCGAATTATACGGAAGAACACATGGTTTTGACGAGAAACAAAAAAGTTGGAGGCTGGTATACGTCCTTTTTGATACCATATTTCATATTCGCGGTAGCGGCTTTGCCAATTTTTATAATTGGTCATTTTGCAAATGCCGATTTTTCTAGAGTTTTTAGCATCACTATTGAAAGAATCCTTTCAGATAAGCAAAGCGTATCAGTCGTTTTTAGTGTGATAATGGCTCTTGGTACCGTTTCTGCTCTCATAGTGGCACTTCCCATCGTCCTAAACTCTGGTAACGACTCTAAAGACAAACCAATTGCACGTTTTTTTAGGGAATTTTTTGATTGAACAAAAGCAAATTTTGTGACGTGAATAGCATATTCATAAAGTGAAAATGTTTGTAAATTCGCCTGAATTACTGTAGTTACGCCCATTTAGTGGCGTTTAGCGGCAGAATTGTTGCACAAAAAAGTATATTTAGAAAACGGGCAGGTCGCATAAAGGTCGCTACACCAATCTTTGCGGATTGTACTTACATCAACTTTTATTCCATGGCATGGACTATAACAACCACTACCAAAACTTGCCATATGTGGCGGTGCTATCATTAGAAAAATAACATCACCTGATATTTCTCACCCTAGCTGGTTGTAATGACTGGCTAGGGTTGTTTTTGTCCATAAGCGTAATAAGGTGTCCGCTGAATTTTTTTGATGATAAAACGAAACGGTTTGACGCTGATTTAGCCCCAAGATATATTTGCGGTATCAAATAATCGGGGGACTGAATTATGGAAAAGAATGCTGTTATTGCTGTGTTTCCGAAAGATGAGCAAGCTTACAAAGCGTTTATGGATTTAAAAGAAAACGAGCGGATTATTTCGGCTGGCCTTGTGACGCTTCAAGGAGAACACGACTTTAAATTAAAGGATTCATTTACGACACGCGACGATTCTGGCTGGTTGACTGGGTCAGTGTTTGGTTCAGCAATTGGCTTAATTGGTGGCCCGTTGGGTGTATTGTTCGGCGGTACGTTGGGCGCTTTAGTGGGGGCTGATTCGGATGTTGCGCAAGTGGCATCTGATCAGGTGTTGCTGGCGTTCATGGCAACGCGCCTTTCTGAGGGAGATACGGCAGTACTAATTGTTGTTGAAGAGGATGACGAATGGGCGTTGGACCGTGAGTTAATCGCAGCAGGTGCAGACCCGATTGCTCGTCAGAGCCTCGACACATTGATAAAAGAAGTGGCACGTGCTGAAATGATTGCAGGTGATGTGGCAAATCTTGTACGTGAAACAGAAAAAGCTGAAAACAAGTTAGCGCGTGAAAAGAAAATTAATGAAAAAGTTGCGGAATTAAAGGCGCGTTTCAATCTGGATTAGAAGCAATAAAAAATTAGCGTTTTAAAACTAACGCAAAGTATAGCAAAGCGACCTGGCTGGTAATTAACTAGTCAGGTCGCTTTATTGCTTACTTTTACACATTTCTATATAATGATTGAACTATCAAAAACGAATGGAGATGATGAAGATGCCAGTATTTGGATCATTATCACAGCAGCTGTTGGTCTAAAACACCTGACTTCAGTCAGGTGTTTTAGACCAAAGACGCACCTGTTAAGGGCGACTTGGTCATGTCGGAGGTATAAAACCTCCGACATTCTCAGTCTGCTTTATCTCTACGCCGCATGAAGGTTAAGTCAAAGTAATTTTCATCGCCGGCGTAGTCTGTGCGATGTGTATCTAGTAATGGAGCGTAAACATGGACAAACAACTACAACCGCACGAATTCGTTGCAATCAAAGAACAAGTCATCATCTTGAACAAGGCGTTTAACTCAGTTAACGATAAGAACGTTAAGTCTGTCGTTCAGGCCGATGTTATTGAAACAGTTAAGAACATTTTGCCAGACACGGATGTCGCCAATGAGTTCTTGGCGCAATTACCTGAAATTGCAATGTCAAAGCAACGTGCTGAGCATGCATTTAAGCAACTTTCAGAATTGGTGACGCCGTTCCCTGAGTTGAGCGCAAATCAACTTGGTAAGTTGTTCAAAAAGGTTAAGAAGCTACCTGAACCTAAGTGGGAAAACATGAATCGTCATGAAATGACTTACTTGGGTTGGAATGACAATGGTAGCCAAAAGAAGTACATCGTCGCACCACGCGATGGTAAGTTGGTGGGCATCTATGGTGATTTCGATCCAAAGCCGTTGAACGGATTGTGTGCCATCTGTCATCAACTAGGAACGGTTTCAATGTTCCTATCAAAGGTGAAGTCACGAGGTGCTGACGGTAATTATACGAAGCGCGGTAATCTTATTTGCCGTGATAGCTCACTTTGCAATGCGCAATTGAGCAGCCTTGACTACCTTGCAAGCTTTGTCGAAACGACGCTTGTTAAGTAAAGACAACGCTAAAAAACGCCCTGACCGGTTCAAATTCGGTCAGGGCGTTTTTTAGCGTTGTTGATTCATAATGGCTGGCAAAATCACTTCATCTACCAATTCAGCGACAAAATCATCGGTAATGGGTTCATCACTCATTAAGAAGTGATAACGAAGCAGTTCGAATGGCAATAATTTCACCATGTCGGTGGTGGTGTTATTGATTTCACCATTGAGCTGCGCCTTAGATAAAATGCGCTCCATGATGAACAAGTTGGATTGCTTAATTTGGTTCAAGAAAGTGAGTACGTCAGTGTTGTCGTCTTTGCTGACTTCACCCAAAATAGCACGGTTGTAGGTGCGCCCCATAATATCTGCTGAATGCTTGTATCGGGTCAACATTTCTAACAAATCACCGCGTAGTGAACCGGTGCTGAAGTCGGCATCGACTAACTTACCTTGTACTTGATGGGCTTCGTCTTGAATTGCCTCGGTCATTAAAGCGAATGGTGAGGGCCAACGACGGTACAGTACCGTTCGGGAAGTACCAGATTCACGAGCGATGCGAGCGAAATTAACGGCTTGATAACCTTCTCGGGCCATGATGTCACGGGTGACGCTAAAAATAGCGTTCGTGAGATCGTCCCCAGTTTTTCGAGTAGCCATAGCGTTACGACCAACCTTTCAATTAATATCTGTACCTCCATTGTACCTGAGTTTTCGAAAACAAGATACACAATGTATCTAAAATGCTTGCGTTTTAAAAAAAGTTGTGTCTATAATAGCTTTTGTTCAAAAGATACACAGTGTACCTTAAAAAGAAACGAAGTGTAAAAGAAGGTAGAAGAGATGGCAGAGAAAAAGACAGATGCCTTGCCAAAGCATGTGATTAACATGGCGTGGATTTTGGTGTTAGGCGCAATTGCACCGATGCTCGATGCAACAATGGTTAATATCGCGGTTAATGATTTAGCACGCGATTTTGGTGCAACGTTGTCGACGATTCAATGGGTCATTACAGGTTACGTGTTAGCAACGGCCGTCGCGGTGCCATTCGCGGGTTGGTTAGTTAATCGCTTTAGTGGTAAGTGGGTGTTCTTGGCAGCGGAAATCGCATTTGGGGTCTTCTCGCTAGCGTCAGCACTGGCTTGGAATATCGACAGTCTGATTGTTTTCCGACTTTTCCAAGGTGCGGCGGCGGGGATGTTAACGCCGTTGCTAACAACTTTGCTAGTGGACCTAGCTGGTAGTGATGCGATGGGACGCTTGATGGCAGTTGTTGGTTTGCCAATTATGCTTGGACCTATCTTGGGACCGGTTGTCGGTGGTATTGTGTTGCAATATGCGTCATGGCGCTGGATTTTCTATATCAATGTGCCAATTGTGATTTTGGCCTCATTCCTAATTGCGCTAAAGTTGCCAAACTTTGAAGCGAAAGATCGTCACGCGAAGTTTGATGTCATTGGAGTGGCGCTACTGGCTGGTGTCTCATCAACAATCATTTACGGTATTGTCCAAGCTAGTACCAAGGGTGATTTCACCAACCACACGACGCTTGCTTATGTCGGTGCAGGCGTTGTGTTGATGGCGGTTTATGGTATCTACGCACACTTCATGGGTGATAAAGCGATTTTGCCAATTCGCTTGTTTACGCGCAAAAATTTCTCTGCTGCGATGGTGGGGATGGTCGTTGGTGGTGTGGCAACGAACGGTGCAATGCTCTTGTTGCCTTTGTTCTTCCAAAACTTGCGTGGTGATTCAGTGATTGTGGCTGGGTTGTCACTCATCCCACAAGGTGTCGGCATGTTGTTGGCACGACCAATTGTTGGTAAGTTAATTGATCGCATTGGCGCACGTTATGTCACGATTGTGAGTCTATTCATTACATTAGTCGGTACGGTGCCATTTGTGTACTTCGATGGCCACACTGCCTACTGGCTAGTTGGTCTCGTGTTGTTGGTTCGCGGAATCGGAGCTGGTGGTATCTTGTCACCTTTGATGACGGATGCCTTTGTTGGTGGTAGCCAACGGGATTCTGGGTCAATCTCAGTTGCCTCACGTACCTTCCAAAATATTGGTGGTGCCTTTGGTTCAGCTGTCATTGCAACGGTGGTCGCCGGCTATATGACAACGCACACCAGCATTGCCGTTGGTTACCAAACCGGCTTTGCCTGGTCAGCAGGTTTGTCATTGTTGATTTTGATTCCAGCAATGTTCCTGACAAATAAGCTAAGTAAAAAGTAATTCCAAAAAAACGAAAACGCCCCTGACTAGCGAACTGTTAGTCGGGGGCGTTTGCTGTATACTACTCTTAATTAAAGTAGTTGAGAGGGATAAAATCATGCAACTCAAATTAGATCAAGATGGTTTTATTGATGAAGCATTGGTGGACGATGTGCGAGCTGGATTATCAACGGCTGGGACGGCATTGGGACCAATTAACAAGGACGTTGAAGCGCAACCGTCAACAGTTTAGAGACTTAACGGCATCGTTCGCCAAGCAAACGGAGTGGGTGAATGCCCAACAAATGAGTGCAGCGATTTTGGATGATGTGTATTTGGTGACAAACAAGCCAACGATTGCATGGGATGTTGAAGATGTGTTGTTGGGATTGACCTTTACGATTGGGTCGCATGATCAATTTCAAGCATTGGATGATGAAACGATTATTGCGTTCACGACAGATTTGCTACAATTCTTGGCTTTGAATGGGATGGCACAAGTTGATTTGGCGTCGAACCTTGCCGAACAATGGGTGATTGATGAATTAGCAGCTTATCGCGAAAACTTGGCTAACGACTCACTGGCGGACGAGGAGTCACAAACGACCGATACGATTAAGCCGTTGTTGGCTAAGCTGGCCACACAATCACAATTTGTGGCACTGGACAGTGCCGTACAAGAGTCGATGGTGACGACAATGTTGCCACTGTTCGCTGATATGATGCGTGAAATTGCCCATGAACCACTCGGTAAGTGGACGACGAACGGCTTAAAGCGCATTTTGTTTAATTACTTTGTGCCAACGGTGGTTTTGACGGTTGAGCAACAGCAAAACTTACCCGATGTGATTGCGATGTTTATTGATGCCAATCCGGCCGTGGCTGTTGATGCGCCAACGGTTATGGCGACTGCTCAACAACTTGCTTGGCAGTTTGAACATGAGGCATCATACCCAGGTTACTATTCGGCTGATAAGCGCGTGGCAACGGTTGCCGCTGAGGCCGGCATCAGTTTGAATGATCAACAAGCGTTGGATGAATTCGCGGATGACTATTGGGCTAGCAAGGCGGGCCAAGAGAAGTTTGGCGCAATTGGTCGAGGTTTTGGTGGCCTATGGGATTACTTGGAAAATGAACGTTTGTTCCAAGATATTAAGTTGAAGAACCAAGACGCGCGCTTGTTCTACCAATACATGGAACCATTCTACATTCAAAGTTTGGATCCAGATTGGGAAGCAGATTATGATTTTGAACGTTGGCAAAAAACGATTGCCCACAATACGCAGTTGGCGGTGCTGGATGCACTGTATGGTCGAACAAAGGTTGAGATGATTAAACACATTGCGATGGCGTTCGGCCACCAATCAGCGGATGAGACCCACCATCAAGTGCAGGTTTGGGTGCAACAAATTAATGATTTGCTGGGACCGGTTGTGCAACTGAATGACCGTGGTCAAGTGGTCTTTGATGATAAAGAACGTTTATTGCAAGCGGTTCAGAAGGAATTACACCAAACTGAATTGGCGAAGCTGCCAGTATTGATGGCGACAACGCCAGCTGAGTTGCGTGAAGACAATCATAACCAAGTTGATATCTTTATTGAGAAGTTGCAAATTCAATTGGGGGATGTGTTGGAAGCTGATCAAATTCGTTTGGCTGAAGAAATCCTTGATAATCTCACGGAGACGGCTGGTGGGCAATGGCAAATGCCACTACAAGCGCTATCAGATGAGAACTTCACGAAGTTGTTGGCTAGCGAATTGTTTGGCGTGTTGAGTATGCGCCAAGCCTATTTCGGGTTACAAATCATTATTGCTTTCTTGGATAACTCCCGCGCTTTAGCAGAATTAACCAAGCCACGCTTCGATGAATTTGTCCGCCTCATTAAGACAATGCAAGACCAACAAGTGTCACAATACTTGTTGGATATCGCTGAACGAATGACACTTGAAATGCCAATTTAATTGATAATGAAACTCCTGATTAGCGCCATGCTAGTTGGGAGTATTTTTTTGCGCTATTGCAACACTGACCCGTATTTTAAAATCGTCCTATATATGATATAGTTTTAGATACTAGATGGTTTAGTTATTAAACATAAGTATTTCAACCAGAAGGTCGAGGGGAATTTGAAATGGCTAAAGTAAAAATTGTAACTGACTCAACAGCGCGTTTGACGCCGGAAGAAGTGGCTGCATATGATATTGCGGTTGTACCTCTAACGGTGATGATTGATGGCGTGGTGTACCACGATGGGGTATCAATTACACCAAGCGAATTTATTGAGAAGATGGCGGAAGCTAAGGCGTTGCCAACAACATCGCAACCATCATTAGGCGCGTTTACAGAAGTTTATGAAACACTACCTGAAGATGTTGAAATCTTGTCATTGCATTTGACGCATAACCTGTCAGGGACGGTACAAGCAGCTGAACAAGCATCACGCATGGTGCCACAAGATGTCGTTGTGCGTGATTCAAACTACATTGATCGTGCCTTGGCGATGCAAGTGTTGGTCGCTGGTCGCATGGCCGAAGCCGGTGCAACACGTGATGAAATTTTGGCAGAATTGCAACGCGTCGAAGATAACACGGAATTGTACCTAACTGTTAGCACGTTGAAGAACTTGGTCGCAGGTGGTCGTTTGTCAAAGACAGCCGGCTTGATTGGTTCATTGTTGGATATCAAGGTTGGGGCGCACGTGCCACTTGGTCAAATCACGATGGAAGTTAAGGGTCGTGGTAAGAAGACAATTAAGGCCTACCAAGACTTGATTTTTGAGCGTATGCAAGCGGAAGAAAATGGTATTGCGGTTATCGGTATTTCACACGCTGACGCAGCTGAAGATGCCGAAAACTTGGCAGCACGTGCTCGTGAATTGTTCCCAGATGCAATTGTGGATATTGCTGAAACAACGCCAATCGAGTCAACACATGCTGGCCCAGGTGCCATGGGTATTTCTTATTTGAAGAACTACGCTTAATTAATTGAATAAAGTTAAATGCCGATGGTTGTTAAGCCATCGGCATTTTTTAATACAGCAGTTGCTTGTTATTCTGTTGAATATGGGCGAAAATGGATGAAGTTCTTTTTAGGAGGCTGGGCTTACATGGGACGACAACGTAATGAACAAACAATTACTGATATTCGCCGCGCGATTTGGGGATTGTTTGTTGAACAAGGATATGCAAAAACGAGTTTTTCGGCGGTTGCTCAACGTGCGGGACTTCAACGATCAATTGTGCAGTACTACTTCTCGAAGAAGGCAGATTTCGCCACGATTGTTAATTCGCAAGTCTCAGAAACGATTATGGCGGTGGTTGATAATCTGTATCCTGACGTGGATAAGTTGTCGCGCTATTATTTGGCCATCCAGATTTATTTTTACACATTTTTCCATTCAAAAGAGATGCGTCAATTCAATCTCGATATTCTTGAAAATCGACGTTTAGCTGATGCTGCCATGTTCCAACAAATCAATTGGTCGTTGGAATTGCTGTCTGCGCACAAGGTTGTTGAACCGGCGATGCTGGACATTCATTTGATTGATGCGTGGGGTGGGTTTACTGAAGTGATGTACCATGGCCTGTTATACCAACGTGAGATTGATATTCCGGTGGGTGTTGCTAAGTTGGTGAAGTTAGTGGCTACGAATTCTGGCTATGATGACGCAACAATCGATGCCACGATGCAACAATATTGCTTATCCGAACAAGCGATTAAGCGAGCACGTGACCGGGTTACGACCATAATTGAAGAAAAATAATATGAAATACCGTTTGGTTGATATGCCAAACGGTATTTTTTAATTGCTTTGACATTGTAAGTGTCTTGTGATAAATTTATCAATGTTAATTAGTTGGTATGCGTATAGGAAAAGTGCGTAAGACGACTTATGGAGGTATAGAGATGTTTAAGTTGGATAAGCCAGTCGCTAGCTTGAAGGAAATTATCCTTAAGAGTGTGTGGTATGGCTTTGTTGCTGGAATGATTTCCGGCATGGTTAAGATTGGTTGGGAGAATTTGTTGCCACCGCGTACAATTGCGCGTAATTTGACGAATCCGCCACAAACAATGATGGAACAATTTGGGGTGCCACACAGTTTGACACACGCCTACGTTTATTATTCACATGATCAAAAGGTCTTTTGGTTTACATTGATTTTGCACTTTTCATTTTCTGTATTCTTTGCCATGGCCTATGTGTTTATTTCACAATACTGGTCAAAGGTTGGGTTGTGGCAAGGTGCTGCTTACGGTATCTTCCTTTGGTTCGCTTGGCACATCGTTTTGATGCCAGCAATGGGAACTGTGCCAGCTCCTTGGAACCAACCATTTGATGAGCACTTCTCAGAGTTCTTCGGCCACATTGTGTGGGCATGGTCGATTGCGGCAGTTGTATTCTTTATGATTGCGAAGGACAAAAAGGGTAAGTTGGTTAATATTTAAATGTATTGAAAAGGATTCCGTGGGACGGAATCCTTTTTTATTACCCGTTGAGCTTTTGAGAGGGTCAATCCGAATAATTCTGGTATGCTGAAGTCATAGAACGCCATGCAATTCTATTGGAGGGGCCACATGAAAAAAATAATGCAGTGGGGAATTGGCATTTTGGGTGTTGCTGCAGCTGTCGGAATCGGCTATATAGGTATGGGGCTGATTAGTGATGCCCATTCAACAGATAAGGTCACCACGAACGCTAAGCAACAGGCATCAAGTGAACAGCAGACTAACAAACCCAAGCAACAGAAAACGATTTTTCAACAGATTGCTGGTCGTGACTTTTGGTTCACATCCGGTGCAGGCGGTTGGCGCACTGTCATGACCATTAATGAAGACGGGACATTTTCTGGTAAGTTTACGGATTCAGATATGGGTGACTCAGGGACTGATTATCCCAAGGGAAGCATGAAGATATCTGAATTCACGGGACGCTTAGACAATGTGCAAAAGGTATCGGCTACCGCCTACACAATGACGGTGTCGCAACTTGATTATAATCCGGCGAATGTGACAACGATTGTTGATGGCGTACGTGAAATCACAGCCGAACCGTACGGTATTGGCCTAAATGATGCCATCACGATTTATTTACCTGGTCAGGAAGTTGATCGGAATGATGCTACGTACCGTATGTGGTTAGGAACTGGTGGTCCGTATGGTGACACGACGGCTTTCATTCAAAATGAGAAATTCACGTTACCAACCTTATTTGATACCACGCAACACTACGCTTGGATTGTCTATCCGGCATCACAAGTATAAGTATTTTTGAAAACACTGAGCAGGGCATGTGGTGTACCCCGAAAGTTAAAGTAACTTTCGGGGTTTTCTTTATGACTAGAATCTCAAAACAAACAAAATTTAAAGCTATCCAGGAATATTTTCTAGGAGTCGACAGCAAAAGGTCGATAGCGAGACGTTATGGTCTGGACTCAACGGCATTTTTAGTCCTCATTGCAGCCTACGAAACACATGGGCCAGATGTGTTGTTCAATCCGCCAAAAGTTACTACGGAATTTAGAATTGCATTGGCTTCTTGGGCAATCAAAAATAACGCTTCATATACTGAAATAGCGGCTAAGTTCGGTTATACCGGCACTGCACAAATGCGTGCATGGAAAGAAATTTATTCCAAACTAGGCCCAAATGGGTTATTGTCTATTCAAAAAGGACGAAAACCTGAGATGCCAAACAAGAAGCCTAAGTCAGTCAAAAAATTAACAGAGCAAGAAAATCGACTTTCTCAACTCGAAGATGAAGTTCTTCGACTAAAGATTGAAAATGAAGCGTTAAAATTATTAGCCTCGATTCAGCAACGAACCGACAACTCGCAGAAGTAGTTTGCCGACTCGAGGCACAATTTAAACTAGTAGATATACTAAAGGTTCTTCCAATCGCAGAAAGTACAGTGCATTACTGGAAACGAAAGTTTCAAAAGGACGATTCCGATGAGCCACTTAGAGTGGCCATCAGGACAATTTGGGAAGCTGATAATCACTATGGTGTGCGTCGAGTGTATTTAGAGTTGCGGAAGCAGCCTGAGTTCGCAGAGGTAAATCACAAGAAAGTTCAACGGCTGATGCATGAGATGGGATTAAAAGGCGTTGGATATAACAAACAATCGCGCAAGTATGATTCATCTAAGGGGCCTGAAGGAAAGCGCGTGAAGAATAAGATTTCACCGTCGTTTCAAGACCGATCGACCATTACAAAAACTATCTAGCGATGGGCTCTGATGTCAAGACTCCGGACCTCTTTTTAGAGCCCGCTAGGGCTCGTACCACGAAAATTTTTCAAAATGACCTGATTTCGTACAGATTTTGGGTCATTTTTTAATGGGGTCCAGGGGTTTTGCCCCTGTGCCTGCCGGAGGCTATGGAGTTACGGTGGTCTAGTTTGGATTTTGTTGAATTTCACAAGTCTGAGGGTATAGCAAATAAGCACTTGTCAGAGTGATTTTTGGACTTCACAAAGTCAGTGCTTGTAAACGCCGGTGTATAGGCAAATTTGTATAATCGCGTTTATGTCATCTAGAAATTGGTCTAGGCGGCATCACGGAGTGATATACGATTGTTGTTATACCAGTTGACGTACCATCCAACAGCGGCTTGCACATCAGCGATACTCTCGAAATCCTGTTGGTAGATCAGCTCCCTCTTGAGTAACGAGTGAAAACTTTCGATGCGGGCATTATCGTAAGGGTGCCCTTTACGGGAGTAAGAGTGCCTAATACCTATGGACTCCAGTGTATTTTCAAACAATTCGCTGGTATACTGGCTTCCCATATCGCTATGCACATACAGTGTTTTTTCACCTCGTCTTAGCGCCTTAACGATTACTGAGGTTGCTAGTTGAGCTGTCATCGTATCTGCGATTCGATACGACAGCACCTTACGGTCTTCCGGATCATATGCACTAGCCATGTAAACCCATGTCTTATCGGTCAACTGGATATACGTAATGTCAGTTGTAATTACGCCACTTAGGTCATCCAGATTGATAATGAGATTTGGCATCTGATCTTTGTCATTGACTGTTGTAGGCTTGTTATATCGCTTTTGCATACGCGATTTCAAGCCAGCTTCACTCATCAATTGCCATACAAAGCGGTCGCTGATTGCTAGTTTGAATAAGTCGCGCATGGTTTTAGCAATTCGTCGATAACCATAAATGCCTTTATTGGCTGTGTAAATTGATTCGACGGCAATTCTCAATTTGTTGTGTTGTATTTCTTGTGCGCTCGGCTCCCAATGGATCCAGTCAGAGTAAGTGGACATTGGAATTTTCAAAGCACTCAGAACGCGTGTGATGCGGTGCCCCTGTACCAAATTTTTGTGGATAATTGGTAAAACAACACTTCTACCGCGCAAAACTAATGTTTTGCCAGCAACACCGCCGCACGTTTTAAAATTTCGAGCTCTTCTTTCAAAATTGCGTTTTCCTTACGCAACTTCTTCAATTCATCAGCTGATATTGATTCGCCATTCACTTCTACAGGCGCATATTTTTTGACCCAATTCCGAATTGAATCGGCTGAAGGACCGTATTCCTTGGATAATTCATCGGGCCGACGGCCCGCTTTAACCATCTCCACGATGGACTTTTTAAAGTCCTCTTCATAACGTGTAACCATAAATAAAAATACTCCTATGATGATATTTTACCAAACTAGAAAAACTAGTCCGGAATCTCATCATAAGAGCAATGTTACGGAATTCAAAATTCCGGCCACCGGAGAAAAAGTTTATTTAGAGCCAATTCTTGAAATGTACAATAACGAAATTCTTACACATTCAATTAGCACCCGTCCAAATCTTGAATTTACCTTACAACCACTTAATCAGCTCGTAGAGCAACTGCCAGAACTTACTTATCGAACAACCATTCACACCGATCAAGGCTGGCAATATCGTCACAGAGTATGGCGTAAGAAACTAAAGCAAAACCGCATCATCCAAAGCATGTCGCGTCGTGCGACCGCTCTAGACAATGCGGTTATGGAAAGTTTCTTTAATAAGTTGAAAGTCGAAATCGGCCCATTGAACAATTATTCTTCAGCAAAAGAGTTGATTGATGCAATTAACAATTGGATACTGTATTACAACAACACACGAATTCAAGCAAAATTAAACGGCCACTCACCGGTAGAATACCGACAAATGGCCGCTTAATCAGCTAAAATATTTTACTCTAACTTTTTGGGTACACCGCAGCAACTGTTCAGTGTTTTTTGTATGAAAGCCAGGAGCTCATCCCCACAATATTCAAATTCACTCCGTAAGATAGGTGAATAAAGCTATTGAGGGGGTATCTATGGCAAAACAACAATTTACAGATATCAACGGCAAACCGTTTAATCGTAATGCGATGGTTGCGGTGCTGTTGATTGGAACGTTTGCCGGAGCATTGATGCAGACATCACTCGGGACAGCCATTCCAACGCTGATGCGTGATTTCGATATTACGTTAGCGACCGCACAACAGGCAACGACGTGGTTTATGCTGGCGAACGGAATTATGATGCCAGTTTCGGCATTCTTATCAACCCGTATACCGACGAAAGTGTTGTATATCACAGCCTATCTGCTGTTGTTTACCGGTATGACGATTACGTCATTAACACCAGCTCATCATGATATGTGGTGGATGTTCCTGGCTGGACGAATTATCGCTGCGATTGCCGTTGGTATTTCAATGCCGTTGATGCAAGTGGTCATGGTGAATATTTTCCCAGCTGAAGCACGTGGAACAGCTATGGGGTTGAACGGAATCGTCATCGGATTAGCGCCGGCGATTGGACCAACGTTATCTGGCTGGCTGCTACAAAAGCACGGGACAGTAATGGGTTTGAACTTGAACGGTTCATGGCGGTTGATTTTTCATTTGCCAATGGCGGTGCTGGCGCTTGTTATCATCGCTGCGCCGTTCTTTATTAAAAACGTCATTAAGAACGAACGGATGAAACTTGATTTACCATCACTTGTTATCTCAACGGTTGGATTCGGGTCATTCTTGTGGGCATTTACCAACGTCGCAACCGATGGATGGGGCAACGTCAAAACGGTTATCGTACCAATGATTATGGGGGCGTTAATCATTGTGCTATTCGTGCTACGTCAGCTTCGTTTGGATGAGCCGTTTGTGGACGTGCGTGTGTTTAAGAACAAGCAATTCACGCTGACGACCATCTGCGTGATGATGTCGATGAGTGCCATGATGGGCGTCGAAATGATGCTCCCAACATACTTGCAGAACGTACACCTGTTAACGCCATTGCAGTCAGGACTAACGCTAATGCCAGGGGCGCTGATGATTGGTGTCATGGCAGTGTTGGCAGGACGTGATTACGATCGCATTGGGGCTAAGCGTTTGACGATTACTGGCTTCACATTCGTGGCAATTGGGACGTTACCATTCTTGTTCTTATCACCAACAACGCCGACGCATTTCATCACGACCCTGTACGCGGTGCGTATGTTTGGAATTGCAACGGCATTGGTACCGTTGACGGCGATGGCCATGGCGGTGCTCCCAAAGAACGAAGCGCCACACGCAACCGCAGCAAACAACACGGCCCGTCAGGTAGCGTCAGCAATCGTTGTCGCTTTGCTATCATCAGTGACGCAAAACGTCATTGCTAACCACGAGCCAGCTAAGCATTTGGAAACGACAAACCCGCTCCAATATGGGGCGGATTATTTGGAAGCCTCGATGAAAGGGTTCCATGTATCCTTTGCAATCGGCTTGAGTTTCGCAATTATTGGGATTATCGTCGCGCTGTTCTTGAAGGGTGGCAAGATTGTGCCAGTGGCAGCATCGAATGAGGAGGTAGCAGAATGATTATTCCGATTTTAGCAGTTGTCGCGATTCTGACTTACCTGGCATGGATTCGGATTGAACCGTTGGCATGGCGTATTCCGTTGGGTGTGATTAGCGGGACGGTCTTCGTGGCCTTAGTGATGTTATTACTAGTTAATTTTGATCGGCATTACGGCATGAAAAAAGTAACAAGGTCTGAGACGCAACAGATTTATTCGGCCGTTGGCGATAAGCTGCCGATTGGCATACTCGTGACCAAAGAACTTGGGACTAAGGCTGATAACTATGTGTTGGTGTATGCCAATAAGGCAGAGGACAAAGCGACCCCACATTTTGTGCCCGACACCAAACATATGGTCCAAGCGGTAAAAAAGAGTGCGACTTATCGAGAAGCCGATGTTCCCAAAGCAACCGTTAAAACAACAACGACGCGTTGGGAGTGGCGAAATGAGGTCTTTAAATTTCTCCTTGGTTTTGGTGGTGAAGGTGGCACAATTGCCAAGCAAAGTTCAGTTGTCACGATTCCAAAGTCAAGTTGGTTGGCGGTAACTGAATCACAGGCTAAGCGTTTGACGAAGTTGCAAGGTAACCAAGACGCAACACAACAACAGGCTTTGCAGCAAGCGGTAGCTGAGCAAGTTATAGCTTACCGAGAAGCAAATCCAGCGGCGACACCAGCACAGCTAGCCAAAGTTGAACAAAAGGTGACGACTGAAACAACGCTGGCAGTGGTCAAAAAGATGTTGGCCGAAAACTAATGCCCTTTTTCTGACCACCTTGGCGAAGTGGTCGTATCATATTGCGTATGAAGTTGAAAAGAGGTCTGGACGATGTCATTTTTACACGAAACATACACACTAAATAACGGCATGTTGATGCCAAAGATTGGCTTGGGAACTTGGCAACAAACCAAGCAACAAGCTCATGATTTAGTTGCGGCTGCTTTGGCGGCAGGCTACTTGTATGTTGATACGGCGCAGATGTATCAAAACGAAGATGCGGTTGGGGCTGCGATTGCAGAATCTGGCATCGATCGCGACACATTGACGATTTCAACTAAGATTGACGCCAGCATCAAGGATTATCGGCATGCAGCTGAGTCAATTGATGACTCTTTGGCGGCGTTGAACATGGACTACATTGATTTGCTGTTGATTCACGCACCGCGTCCATGGAACCAAATGGAAGTGCCAAACGTGCGTCCAAGTCGTGGTAATAACTACTACGACGAAAACTTGGCAGTTTGGCAAGCGATGGAGGAAGCGGTTCAAGCAGGTAAGGTAAAGAGTATCGGCGTATCAAACTTCAACAATGAAGATGTGAAAAACATTTTGGATAATGGGTCAATTACACCAGCGGTTAACCAAATTATTTATCACATCGGGATGACGCAAGATGTGAACCAACCGTTTGATGAAGCAAATGGTTTGCTAGTTGAGGCGTACAGCCCAATTGGAACGGGCCGTTTGTTGCGTATGCCAGAGTTGCAAGAAATTGCAGCACATTACGATCGTTCAGTTGCCCAATTAGCCATCCGTTATGCGTTGGCTAAGGGTACCTTGCCATTACCAAAGGCTAACCACCCAGAGTATGTTGCTCAAAATGCGGATGTTGATTTTGAAATCAGCCCGGCTGATATGCAACTTTTGGATGCCATTAAGATGCCATATTAATATCAAACAAAAAACGCTCTTACCGCAACGAAGTGGTAAGAGCGTTTTGTATTACTGAACGGTTGAAACATTGAATGTAACTGGATAATCATTTGTGCCTTGCGCGGGTGTAATACGGGCTGCTGTAAACTGCATCTGTTGATAGTCAAAGTCATTCGAGTCAGTCAGCACAATGAAATTACCAGACTTTGAATCACCGGGTTCAAGGATTCCAGTATTAAATTGGTCGTACATGTAGTGACCGACACGCATGTCAGAATGCGTAAAGGTTTGGCCGTTCCCATCAACTAGTGTCCAACCAGCAACGTTGGTGTTCAATAAATTGATGGCTTGGTTAGTGTTATTGGTGATGGTAACGCGGAGTGTGACACGATAAAATTCGTATGGCAATGACACGTCGGCCCTCACAAATTCCTTTTCAGCTGGTGAGAAAAGTGATTCTAAATTCGTCGTATCCAAAATGTTGATATGTGAAATGGAGAACTGTAAGCCGTTAGCCGTGGTGTTCATGCCAATATCTTTATCCATGAACGTTGATTGATAGTCTTGATGATTGTTAGCTGGTGCGCGTGAGTAATCGATGGCCGATGAACTTGCGGCACTCGAGGTGTTAGAGGTACTTGAGGTGCTTGAAGTTTGGGCGGTCAAGGGCGCAGAAGTGTCATTAAAATCGTGAACGGTATATCTAGTTGCTTTTGGTCCGTAAATAGCGATAACATAGAAGCCAAGTAATAATCCGCTGAAAATCACGAGTATTAAGATTTGGCGGGTTAATTTGGTCATGGTTCGGCTCCTGTTTTTTTAAACAGTATACACCCAGTGTAAAAGGGACGACTAGTGACTGTCGTAGAAAACGAGGGAAAACGGATGTTGTTAAATCTTAGAACGCTAACGGCAGTTGAGTTGCGTCGCAATAAATTGATTGCGGTCTTTTTGATGGGTGCGCTCGGCCTGGAATTGACGACCCTTGATCCACGAGCTAGCGTTGTGATTTTAATCGGCGCTGTTATAGCTGGTGTTTTGCCGAATGATAAGGTCGCGGTGTTGTGGTTGATGCCTGCAACTTTATTAGTGGGTGACTTCTTTCTAACGCAGCCCATTTGGCAAATGAAGCTTGCTTTAGCCATCGCTGTGTTGCTCGTAAGGTTTGGCCTGGTACAAGATAAGCCGATTGTCCAGGAAGCAACGTTGCCGAAAAAGTACACGTATGACCTAACTGGGTTGTCGCGCAAAGACAAGCAAGCTTTCCAAACGGCCTTCGCTACGGGCTATGAAGAGATTCAAGCTATCAATGCTGCGGTTAAGGATGATGGGCAGTTGGAGACGATTGCTGATAAATACCAATTCGAATTATTCACGGATAACATCATGGCAACGTTAGCTGAGAAGCCGGAGCGCCTTGTGCTAGCGGATGAGTTCCTCTATAACCACGTGCCGAATATTTTGAAAATCGTCCGCATGTACATGACTGTGCAAAAGCAGACATCGGTGTCACAAGTCGCTGATGAACAACTAGTTCAGGCGCAAAATACGCTAGTTGCCTTGTTTAAAGAAATAAAAGTGGATTACCACGTCCTGACGCAAGTCGATTCGCAAGCACTTTCAGAGCAAATTGCGATTGCGCAACAAACGATGTACAACCGAAATTAAATAATGATTGTGAGCTGGTTCGCCAGCTCTTTTTTTCTGCAAAAATTCAAATTGACCCGGTATGATATAGGCGAAGGGGGTGACGGATTTGGATGAAAAAGATAAAGAGCTGGATCGATTGATTTATGATACGTACGGCATCGTTGAGTCGGAACCAGATGAAACCAAGCTGGCACCTCGTAAACCACGCCACCAGCGCAGAATTATTTACACCAGCATTATCTTGCTGCTGGTGTTTGGATCAGTTGGCAGTAGCTTTGAGCCGATTATGAGTGCCATTAACTACAGTTCGCAACGGCGCCAATTAAATAATTTGACGATTAAACAGGCCGAGACGGGCAATGAAAAATTACTGCGAAATGGTGGTTTCGGTCCGACACGTGATTCATTGGGAATGTACACTGGTAAAAACGGCGAGTTAACCGTTGCAATTGTGCAATCAGATTTCCAAACAACAACCCCGAATGTACAACGTGCCTTAAAAGAGGCGATTAAATTTTGGCGGGAGAAATCACAGGGCAAAATTATTATCAAGGAAGTTCAACGACGTCAAAGTCCGGATGTGCTCGTGCGAGCGGGTACGATGGGGGATGAGGGGACTGACGCAGGGACGCATGCCTTGGCCTGGATGAATCCGTCAACCGGTGAGCTGCGTGTTTCTGGGGACGTATTGTCGTTGTCGAATCAAAACACGTTAACGAAAACGCTGGCGCACGAACTTGGGCATGCCCTGGGGCTGGGTCATAAAACTGATGGCCACAACATCATGAGTGCGATGCTATCGCCGAAAGCGGATGAGGTTTCAACGAATCAACTAACACACATTGAGACGTTCCAATCTGAACGTTAAAGCAAGGCGAAAACGACAGTGCATGCTAGAATTAATTTATCAATATGAATGAGGTGATAGGTTATGGATGAAGCATTGGCAAATGATGTGCAACGATTTGTTTTGGCACAAGAAAACGCAAACAGCTTTCAAACGGCAGTTGATGAATTAACGGCTGGTAAGAAGGATTTCACACTGGATGTGGTGGGTATTCCCACAGTTGCGTTCACTGGGTTCAAGTGAACGTGCGGTTTATTATGGCGTAGCAGATGCGGATGAAGCCCGTGCTTATTTGGCAAATGAGACGCTAGCTGAGCGCTTATTACATGTCACGAAGATTGTTTTGGACTTGAAGGCAGCTAACATTGTTGATGTCTTTGGGGATGTTGATGCGCGTAAGTTGCAAGCATCATGGACGCTATTTGAATCAGTCGCAGATAACAAAGTGCCATTTGCAGAAGGACTAGATTTCTACTTTAACGGGGAACGTCATTCAGCAACGTTGGCCGAATTGTAAAATAGACTGGTAATCAATGATGGGCACTCGAAATTTCGGGTGCCTTTTTTGTGCTCGCAGGAATTCAAAGTGTTAACATTTAGGTGTCGAAAAGAAACGAGGCTTATTAGTGATGAATCAAACAGTATTAAAAGCAGTAGAACGTGTGACTTGGAACACAGAACACCACTTCTTGCATATTAAGAATCAACACGAGTTCAAGCGCCAACTAGCGGTGCAATTCGAAATGGGGTATTCGGATGCCCGTTTCATTCAATTCTTCTTGGAAACGCAAGAAAGTGATGATGACATTTGGCAAACGTTTACGGACGCTTTTGAAAAGGTGACGGCGTTTGAGTACGCGTTTATCGCAGGCGGTTTGGAAGGCTTCAATGAGCAATTTGGGGATCAAATGGCTGCTTATGATGAGGCGCACCAAGAGTTACTAGGTATTTTGGAACAGGTAAAGTTGCTAGCGGCAACGTTTTAGGGGGCTATAACAAATGTTTGACTACAAGGCATATTTCAAGGAACGTACAATGCGTGATTACACAGTCGCCATGGTTTTGCGCATGATGGCTGATAACGGATACATGGGACAACACGCCGTCGACGTGTTGTCTGAGACGAATGCAGAGATTACATCAGAACCATTCCCAGGCGAGGCGGGTCTGCGCCAATTGTATGTTCACATTGATGGACAACAATTTGTCGTTCGCTTCAAGGTGAACCTAGAGACTGGTGATACGACAGTCCGTGATGCTTGGCGTAATGATGAGCAAACGCATGTTGATGAGTTGAATTTCATCGACTATTGGTACCCAACTTACTTCCCTGATGGTCAGGTAGCTGATCGTGTAAAGGACTGGTAGGCAGTGGCGGATGCTAAGCTACAATTTAAGGCTTAAATGATAGGAGACCTGTAAAATTTGTACAGGTCTTTTTTGTGCCGAAAATTATCAATCCGTGGGACTTTTGGTTTCCGGAGCGTCCAAAATTATGGATGACACATAAAAAGCCCACAAAAAGGACATGAATAAAACAATGAATGCGATTTCAAGGACACGGCTTATTCAAATAATCGCCCAAAATTAGAAGATTATATAGGGTAGACTGTAAATAACTTGGAACGACATTGTGAACTGTGGTGGCTCATGAAAAGTTTTTTCAGGGTATTGGACGGAGAAAGGGCACTTTCTTTTTAGAGGAGTAAAACGATGAAAAAACAATCAGCAATTTTATGTTTTGTCACCTTTATGGTAATGAATGTGGCAACGTTGGGAACAGTAAGCGCAGATGCTGTCCGCCCGGCAGTTGCACAATCATCTTTGATCGAGCAATTTGACGAGATGATTCAAGGTGTTAAAGACAAGCTTAGTGGACACACAGAATCTGACTATAACGAGCCGATTATTGAATCACCAGATGGCGAAATGAAGCCAACACAGGTGACTGATATTTCGGTTTCAGAAAATGCAAAGTCAGAACCCGTTATTGTCGGGGCGGTTGATACGCCAGACTTAGAAAATCGCCGTTGGGCTCGTGATGTGAATGCTGGTCGTACGGAAGAAGGCGTTTGGCCGGTTCGTATGGCAAAGAACCACCCAATTGTCTTTTTGCTAGCGATGCTAGTCGTTGGTAATGCATCAGCCGTGTTTGTTTATCGTGTTAAGCGCCGCCCAGTTACAACAGAAATCTAAAAAACGCCCTCGCACAAAATTAGTGCGGGGGCGTTTTGCTATTTCTGTTGTAGGAAAATAACCAACACAGTGATTGCTTGTAATAGGGAGAAAATACCCATACGGTACTTAGGCTTCAAGTCGAGATTAATTAGAACCATCCACGTAAAGACAATAATGACAATCGCTAATAGTGTCCATAAATTCCATGGCAACGTTAAGACATCTAACAAAAGGATGATGCCAAATGCCAAAGACGTGGCGCGCTTGTTGCGACCAGTTGGTACGAAAATGCTACTCATGTAGTACAGATAACTGAATAGCAAAGGCAACAAGCTTAGAATAAACGGTAGCGTTAGATAAGTGTTTTGCTGATAGAAAATGACAACCGGCATGGCTAGCGTGGCGATGCCGGAATACATAATTAAACCAAGAATGTTTTGCAGGTTTAACCACTTAACGTTAATCAATAATAAGGCGAGGGGTAACAAACCCAGCAAGATAATTTGTTAAATCGTGACTTGCTTATACAGGAAGTATAAGAAGATGATTGGAATCAAGATGACAGCGAAATTCAACCAACGTGAGAAGCCACGGTTAAAGGTTAAGAAGATTGCTAGTGCCAAGATAAGGCTGTAGGTCATCAAAAGCGGATTGTGTTGCCATTGCCCACTGGTTAAGTTTTTTGAATAAATCAGCGGGTAAATCCACCAAATGGCCAATTGTGACGTGACGGCAAACAAAATTGAGAACCACTGAATTTGTTGCCACTGTGGTCGGTTGTCGATGTGTTGTTGTCGACGCTGAGGTCCACGGTGAAGTGGCTCGGTTGATGAAGCCGTTGCTTGGGGACCATCTAATTGGTTGAGCCGATTTAAGCTGGCTTGATAATCGTCATTCATGGATAGCCTCCTTTTTAATGATATTTTTCATTTACATGTAATTAACTAAACTAACCTTATAATTGTAGCAAATTCGGCGCAGTCTCGGACAGTTTGTTATAATGACTTTTAGGTAAAAGAGTGAATTAATTGTGAAAGGGAAGCAGAACAATGACGATTAAGTTAATTGCAACCGATATGGACGGTACATTGCTACGTGATGATCGCACATTTGACTATGCACGAATGGAGGCATTGTTAGATCAAATGGACGAACGTGGTATCCGCTTTGTCGCAGCGAGTGGTAACCAATATAAGCAACTGCGTTCTTATTTTGAACCGGTTAACCCTGACCGCATTACATATGTGTCAGATAATGGTGCATTGATTACCCATGAGAATACGGTGTTGGCTGAATCCGCATTGTCACCTGATCAAATTGCACGCGTGTTGCAATGGAATGCTGAGACACATGCACACATGGATAATTTGATTATTTTGTCAGGAACGAACGGAGCGTATGTTTCAAATCATGCGACACCTGAAATGATTGCGGCCGTAAAAACGTTCTATCCAACGGTTCACCAAGTTGAAAAGTTTATGGATGTCGAAGATAGCATTTTCCGTTTTTCATTAGTTTGGGACCAAGATGTTGATGTGCATCATCACGTGCAACAATTGCGCGATGTCTTCGGTGAAGAATTGCACACTACGGGTTCAGGATTCGGATCCGTTGATATTTTGGCACCGGGGGTCAACAAGCGCACTGGTCTGGAACAACTTGCTGCTAAGTGGGACATTAAGCCCGAAGAAATGGCAGCGTTTGGTGATAACGGTAATGATTTGGAAATGCTTCGCTACGTGAAGTACCCATTTGTGATGCCAAATGCCGAGGATTTTATGAAGGTCCGTATTAATAATTTGGCCGTTAATGATAATAACCACAACGGGGTTTTGGATACAATTGAAGCTCTGCTGGGTGGTGCGTTTGACGATGACGATGAGTCAGTTTTTACTAAGTAAGCGTTATCGTTGAACTAAAAGCCTATACGCGGTGTGAGAAACTGCTATAATGGGTAAGATTGACATGCGTAACTATTGGTTGCGCATTTTAGATTTATAGAGGCGGAGGAAACGTTGTGTTTTTCAAAAAGCGACGAGTCATCGATTCAGAAACAACGACACAATTAGATAAGACGCGCATTCCTAACCATATTGCAGTTATTATGGATGGAAACGGGCGCTGGGCTAAGCGACAAAACTTACCCCGTGTGGCCGGACACCAACGTGGTATGGAAGTGGTTAAGGATATTACCAAGGCAGCTAGTGATTTAGGTGTTAAGGTGCTAACATTGTACGCATTTTCAACTGAAAATTGGAAGCGTCCTGAGACTGAAGTCGGGTTCTTGATGAAGTTGCCTGGTAAGTTTTTTGATACCTTCGTGCCTGAGTTGATTGAAAATAATGTTCGCGTCAACGTGATGGGATATGTTGATCAACTGCCCGCTGATACGCAACGTGCCGTCAATGATGCGATTGCCCAAACTGCTAATAATACGGGGATGGTTTTGAACTTTGCCTTGAATTATGGTGGGCGCGCTGAAATCGTAACAGGTGTACAAACGTTAGCTCAACAAGTTACGGCTGGCGAGCTTAAGCCTGAAGAAATCGATGAAGCGACAATTAGTGGCGCTATGATGACAGCGCCACTTGGTGAATATGCAGATCCTGATTTGCTAATTCGTACCAGTGGTGAAATGCGTTTGTCTAATTTCTTGTTGTGGCAATTGGCATACGCAGAATTCGTCTTTGTCGATGAACACTGGCCTGAGATGACACAATCTGTTTTCGAAGGGGCCATTGCAACTTACCAAGCACGTGATCGTCGTTTTGGTGGGATTGCAGAAAATAAGAGTGATAAAAAATAGAGGAAGTTTAGGACTATGAAGACACGTGTCATTACGGCCATTGTCGCATTGGCAATTTTCTTGCCAATCTTGTACGCTGGCGGTATTTGGATTCAAGTGGCAGCATCAGTACTCGCAGTAATTGCGGCTGCCGAAGTCGTCTTGATGCGCAAGACGTTGTTGGTTGATTTTGGAGCAATTTTGACGATGGTTGGTGCTTTGGTGATGACGTTGCCTGCCAATTTGTGGGACAACATTCAAACGCCAGTTGTCTTGCACCGCTCATCATTGTTGTACATTTTTGTTATCTTGATGTTGTTGCACACGGTAATTGCTAAGAATAAGTTTAGCTTTGAGGATGCCGGTGTATTTACGTTGACGATGATGTACGTTGGAATGGGATTCGGCATGATGGTTGCCGCACGTAACACTGGGTTGGATACGTTGATGTTTGCCTTCTTGATTGTTTGGTTGACTGATTCAGGCGCTTACATGATTGGTCGAAAGATTGGTAAGCACAAGTTGACGAAGATTTCACCAAACAAGACTTGGGAAGGTTCGATCGGTGGAACGGTTGTTGCAGTGATTGCGGCAGCAGTCTACACATACTTCTTCCCACAAACGTACAGCTGGCCAGTGATGATCATTATTAGTATCGTGCTTTCAGTAGCCGGTCAATTTGGTGATTTGATTGAATCTGGTTTGAAGCGTTTTTACAAGGTGAAGGATTTCAGGAAATGTTTTGCCTGGTCATGGTGGTATCTTAGATCGTTTCGACTCAATGTTGATTGTTTTGCCATTGATGTACTTGATTGGTTTGTTCCACTAAACTAAAAGATTTTTAAGCCTGAAGGATATTAACGTTTCCTTCAGGCTTTTGTTGTATACTAGGGCCTAGTATATTGGGAGCACGTGGAGAATTTAACTAATGACAACGATTATTACGTTTATTTTGGTGTTCGGCCTGTTGGTGGTCGTACACGAATTTGGACATTTTTACTTTGCAAAGAAGTCCGGTGTTCGTGTCCGTGAGTTTGCAATTGGGATGGGGCCTAAGTTGCTACAGACACGACGAAACGGCACGACTTACACGATTCGCATTTTGCCGGTTGGTGGTTATGTTCGTATGGCAGGACGCGCGGAGGCAGAAGAAGAAAGCATTCGCCCCGGTATGACGGTCGTCGTCGTCGAGACAGATGGTGTTGTGACGCGTTTGAATCTGTCAGAGCAAACTGAGTTGGTAGGTGGCCGTGCTTTAACGGTTAATCGTATTGACTTGGTTGATGACATGTTCATTGAAGGTTACTGGGATGGAGACGAGTCAACGCTGGTTAAGCTCGCTGTTGATCATGATGCGTCAGTGATTGAAGCTGATGGTACCGAAGTCTTAGTTGCACCACGTGACACACACATTGAATCAGCTAAGTTGTGGCAACGCGCCTTGATTAACTTCGCTGGTCCGATGAATAATTTCATTTTGACGTTGATGTTGTTCCTTGGCTTGGCATTTGCAATGCCTGGGGTGACAACGACAACGTTGCAATCAATTGCACAAGATTCTCCAGCAGCGAGCGCTGGATTGAAGAAGGGCGATACGATTGAAAAAATCGACGGCGTTAAAATGACATCTTGGCAAAAGATGCAAGATACGTTTCAAGCGTTGCCTGGCAAGAAGACGACGGTGGTGTACGAACGTGATGGTAAGCAATTAACCACTAAGGTGACGCCTAAGTCGGTTAAGAATGGTGGCATGACGATTGGACAAATTGGGGTGACACCAACGACAACGAAGGCAGCCGGCCCACGTGTGGCGTATGCTTTCCGTGCTACGGGGCAAGCGATGACACAGATTTTCCGCGCGATTCAAAATTTGGTCCAAGGCTTCTCACTTAATAAGTTAGGTGGACCAGTTGCCATTTACAAGAATACGGAACAAGTTAGTTCGTATGGCTTCTTGGCGATTGTGTCGTTTGCAGCATGGTTGTCAGTTAACTTGGGTATGATGAACTTGTTACCAATCCCTGGTTTGGATGGTGGTAAGTTGTTGCTGAATGCAGTTGAGGCAGTCATTCGTCGTCCGGTACCTGAAAAGATTGAAACAACGGTCACGTTGGCTGGTGTTTTGTTCTTGGTACTGCTGATGGTGGCGGTTACCGGAAATGATATTTTGCGTTATTTTTTTAAGTAAGTGAGGAAGGGATGCCGATTCGGCATCCCTTTTTGTATACTTTGTGCGAATGAGTAGGGTAGTTCTTGGTTAACTGTGGTAAACTAGTAAAAGAATTTTTAGTGACGTTATGTCGTCAAGATTAGGGATGAGGGAAGTTTTCCATGAAACAATCAAAGGTTTTTATTCCAACTTTGCGTGAAACTCCAGCCGATGCTGAAGTTATCTCGCACCAAATGATGTTGCGTGCCGGTTACATGCGTCCGGTTTCAGCCGGTGTTTACGCCTACTTGCCATTGGCACAACGCGTTTTGAACAAGATCAACACGATTATTCGTGAAGAGATGGAGAAGATTGACGCGATTGAAATGTCAGCACCAATGCTTTTGCCAGCTGAAATGTGGCAAGAGTCAGGTCGTTATGACACGTATGGTCCCAACTTGTTTAAGTTGAAGAACCGTCACGACCGCGACATGATTTTGGGACCTACTCACGAAGAAACGATGACGACGTTGATTCGCGATGACATTAAGTCATACAAGCGTTTGCCATTGACGGTTTACCAAATCCAAACAAAGTTCCGTGATGAAAACCGTCCACGCTTCGGTGTTTTGCGTGGTCGCGAATTCATTATGAAGGACGCCTACTCATTCTCAGTTGACCAAGAAGGTTTGGATGAGTCATACAAGAACATGGAATCAGCCTACATCAACATTTTTGATCGTATTGGCTTGGACTACCGTGTCATCGTTGGTGACGCTGGTGCCATGGGTGGTTCAGACTCAAAGGAGTTCTCAGCTCCTGCTGAAGCTGGTGAAGATATCATCGCTTACTCAGATGAGTCAGACTACGCAGCTAACTTGGAAATGGCGAAGGATTTGTACACGCCTAACAAGTCACACGCGCAAATGGCTGATTTGGAAAAGATTGCCACGCCTGAAGTTAAGACGATTGAAGAATTGGCTGAATACTTGCAAACAACACCTGACCAATTGGTTAAGACGTTGTTCATGTACGCTGATGACCAACCTGTTTTGGTTTTGGTTCGTGGTGACTTCGAAGTGAACGAAGTGAAGGTTCAAAACTTCTTGCACGCTGACGAGTTGCGTATGGCAACTGAAGAAGCACAAGAAATCTTGGGCGCACCATTTGGTTCATTGGGACCAGTTGGTGTTGGTGAAGACGTTAAGATTATCGCCGACGAATGGGTAACTGACATGGTTAACGTGACGGTTGGTGGTAACGAAGCTGGCTTCCACTACTTGAACGCTAACGTTGATCGCGACTTCCGTATCGACGAAGTGGCTGATGTTCGTACGGCTCGTGAAGGTGATTTGGCAATTGACGGTAAGGGTCACTTGCAATTTACTAAGGGTATCGAAATCGGTCACATCTTCAAGTTGGGTACGCGTTACTCAAAGACAATGGGCGCACAAGTTTTGGATGCTAACGGTCGTCAAGCTGATGTCATCATGGGTTCATACGGTATCGGTGTGTCACGTTTGTTGGCAGCGATTGCTGAGCAAAACGCTGACGAAAATGGTTTGGCATGGCCAACATCAGTTGCGCCTTGGGATGTTCATTTGGTACCAATGAAGTACTCAGATGAAACGCAAAAGGCATTGACTGATGACTTGAATGATACGTTGGTTGCAGCTGGTTACGAAGTTTTGGTTGATGACCGAAACGAACGTGCTGGTGTTAAGTTTAACGATTTAGACTTGATTGGGTTGCCAGTCCGTGTCACGGTTGGTAAGAAGGCCGGTGAAGGTATCGTTGAAGTTAAGTTGCGTAAGGCTGATGAAGCGATCGAAGTCCGTGCTGAAGAATTGGTTGCAACGCTACAAATCTTGTTGCACCCTGAAGTTGATGCACAAGCTTAATTAAAGATAACTAGAAAGCTACCTGGTTTTATGCCAGGTGGCTTTTTTGTTGGTTGTGATTGATAACGCTTTCATAAAATAGACACATTTTTGTGCAATACTAGTAAGTATCAAAGATAAGTGAAGGAGGGCGACCGTATGCGCAAGTTCTTGTGGGCCGTCATTGCTGTGCTAACTGTATTGGCATTTACGCATTTTTAATGGGTATTTATTGTTAGTTTAAGTTTGCGTGCGTAATATTAAGGATGTTGATAAGGAATACAGAGATATTCATTCAACAACCCATAAATACTACTCATAACCTACAGGTCTAACCAACCTGAAACCTACTCCTTAAAATTTATGATGTGCTGAGACATGTCATAAGAATAGATCGCCGAATTGCCCGTTCGGCTTGATCCGCTAAACGCTATCCATTAAGTTGGATGGCGTTTTTTGTTTGTATGTTAATTCGATACGTCGTTGTAACTAGAACAAGGTATAATTAAACGCATATTGAAAAATGAGAGAAGGGAGCCCTTAACATGGCGTTGACCGCACAAGAACAATTCCAAACACTATTGCAACAATTGCAATATGAGGAAGTCCCTGCTAGTTTGCAACAAACGGCGTTGACTAAGCTAGCTGTGCACAAACAGTCTAAGGTCTGGCAATTCCACCTAGAAATGCCTGCGCTACCACCAGTGCAAGATATGGCCGCTTTGGTAGCACGCATGCAAACGGCTTTTGCCAATATTGCGCAAACCACTTACCAATTGCATTTGACAACTCAGCCAGATGCCCAACAAATTGTTGATTATTGGACGTGGGTACTGCAACAACATCAAAATGAACCAGGTGCCTTCCGTCAGGCGTTTGCCCATGTGTTGCCACAAATCGCTGACAACCAATTGCGTTTGACGTTTGATACAGCAGTTTGGGCAAACTATGCCCGTCAAACTGGGTTGCCAATTATTGAAAACACTTATAAGAAACTCGGTGTTGGATATCAACTGCCATTTAATATTCAAGTCGATGAACAATTGGCTGCTGAGTCACATGCGCAAGTTATGGCACAACGTGCTGCGCAGGATCAGCAACTGGCTGAAATGGCCAAGGTACAAATCGAACAAGCAGCCAAGCAACGTCAATCTGCGCCGCGTAATGGTGGTGGTGGAAATGGTGCACCAGGTACTCTTGGTCGCAAGATTGCTGCTGATGCTGAAATCACCAAGATGGCTGATATCGAGACTGAAGAACGTTCTGTTATCGTCGAAGGGTATGTCTTTGATGCCGAAGTCCGTGTTTTGAAGTCTGAACGTCAATTGTTGACGATGAAGGTGACGGACTACACGAGTTCATTTATCTTGAAGAAGTTCTCACGCGATGAAAACGATGAAGCATTCTTTGCTGATTTAAAGCCAGGTACATGGATTCGTGCGCGCGGTCCAATTCAACAAGACGACTTTGTGCGTGATTTGACGATGACGGCCTACGATATCGAAGTGATTAAGCACGCACCACGTATCGATCCTTATGAAGGCGAGAAGAAGCGTATTGAATTACACACGCACTCCGTTATGTCGACGATGGATGCCACTAACGGTATTGGTGACTATGTAAAGCAAGCTGCCAAGTGGGGCATGGATGCAATTGCCGTTACGGATACAGCCGGTGCTCAAGGATTCCCTGAAGCAGCGTCATCAGCTGCTAAGAATGACATCAAGATGATTTACGGTGTTGAGGTTAACCTGGTTGAAGATGGTGAGCCGATTATCTTCCATCCGGATCACACCAAGCTTGATGAAGCCGAATTCGTGGTTTTCGACGTTGAGACGACTGGTCTTTCAGCTGCCTATGATCGGGTGATTGAATTGTCAGCCGTCCGTATGGTTAAGGGAAATGTGGTTGCTGAATTCTCTGAGTTTATCGACCCTGGCTTCCCGCTAAGTCAAACCACGGTTGATTTGACATCAATCACGGATGACATGGTGCGTGGTTCTAAATCAGAAAAGCAGGTCTTTGAAGAATTCCGTGAGTTCTACGGCGATGCCATTCTAGTTGGACACAACGTGACATTTGACATGGGGTTCATGCAAGAAGGTTATGCCCGTCACGGGTTAGACCCAATCTCGAACCCAGTTATCGATACGTTGATTTTGGCCCGCTTCCTATACCCAAATATGCGTTCATACCGTTTGAACACGTTGGCTAAGCACTTTGGTATTGTGTTGGAGCAACACCACCGTGCCATCTTTGACTCTGAGACGACTGGTCATTTGAACCGTGTGTTCTTGGAGCAAGCGCGTGAAGAGTATGGTATCGAGTATGCTGACCAATTGAATGACCACATGATGGACAACGATGCATGGAAGCACGGACGTCCTAATCACGCGGTTGTGTTGGTGCAAAAGCAAGAAGGTGTTAAGAACCTTTATAAGATGATTTCTGAGTCAAACACGAAGTACTTGCAGCGTGTACCACGTGTACCGCGTTCTTTGTTGAATAAGTACCGTGAAGGATTGCTACTTGGAACCGGTGATAGTACTGGTGAATTCTGGGAAGCATTGATGCAAAAGGGATATGCTGCAGCTAAGGCTAAGGCAGAATACTACGATTACATCGAAATTCAACCTTCAGCTAATTACGTGCCAGCTTTGGAAGGTGAATTGATTCAAGACGAAGCCCGTTTGCGTGATTTGATGATGCAAGCGGTGAAGATTGGTGATGAATTGGGTAAGCCAGTTGTTGTCACTGGGGATGTGCACTATCTCAACCCTGAGGATGCTATCTATCGTAAGATTTTGATCAGCTCACAAGGTGGTGCTAATCCGTTGAACCGCTATAGTTTGCCGGATATGCATTTCCGTACGACGCAAGAATTGTTGGATGACTTTGCTTGGATGGGTGAAGACCTAGCTAAGAAGTTGGTCATTGATAATACGCACGTTGTTGCTGACATGATTGATGAAGTTGAGGCAATTAAGGGTGGAAACTATCCACCTAACATGCCAACTGCCGACGATGAAATTCGTGAGAAGTCATATGCAACGGCTTATCGTATGTATGGTAATCCACTACCTGAAATTATTGAGGCACGTATTGAGCAGGAGCTACGTTCAATTATTTCCAATGGATTCTCGGTTATTTACTTGGTTGCCCAACGTTTGGTGGCGAAGTCTAATAAGGATGGGTACTTGGTTGGATCACGTGGTTCTGTTGGATCATCATTGATTGCCTTGCTAGCGGGTATTACGGAAGTTAACGCGTTACCACCGCACTATCGTAGTGAGAGTGGTGACTATGTTGAATTCGTTGACCCACGTGAATATGAATCTGGTTATGACTTGCCTGAAAAGCTCAGCCCAATTGATGGGACGAAGTTGATTGGGGATGGCCACAACATTCCGTTTGAGACTTTCTTGGGATTTAAGGGAAACAAGGTTCCCGATATCGATTTGAATTTCTCGGGTGACTATCAGCCATTTGCCCACAACTACATGAAGTCGCTGTTTGGTGAGAACAATGTGTTCCGTGCTGGAACGATTGCCACCGTTGCCGATAAGACAGCGTTTGGGTATGTGAAGGCATATGAGCGTGACCACGACATTAGTTTCCGTGGTGCGGAGGTTGAACGTTTGGCGATGGGTGCAACCGGGGTTAAGCGTACAACTGGTCAGCACCCTGCTGGTATCTTGATTGTGCCTGATGATATGGAAATCTATGACTTTACGCCAATTCAGTTCCCAGCTGATGATTTGTCGGCTACTTGGCGTACGACCCACTTTGATTTCCACTCAATCCACGATAATATCCTGAAGATGGATATTCTGGGACACGATGATCCCACGATGATTCGTGCCCTACAGGATATGTCAGGTATTGATCCACAAACGATTCCGATGAATGACCCAGGCGTGATGAGTTTGTTCTCGTCACCAGAGTCATTGGGTGTTGAAGAAGAACAAATCTTCTCTAAGACGGGAACGCTGGGTGTGCCGGAATTTGGTACGGCCTTCGTTCGCGGTATGTTGGAAGAGACGCACCCAAAGAATTACTCAGAACTGCTACAGATTTCTGGTCTGTCTCACGGTACTGACGTGTGGCGTGGTAACGCTGATGAGTTGATTCAACGTGGTGTGGCGACAATCGGTACGGTTATCGGAACGCGTGACAAGATCATGACCGACTTGATTAACTATGGGGTCCAACCCGAATCATCATTCCAAATCATGGAAAAGGTGCGTAAGGGTAAGGGTATCTCGGATGAGTACCAAGCCGAAATGCGTGCTGCGGGTGTGCCGGAATGGTATATCGAATCTGGTTTGAAGATTAAGTATATGTTCCCGCGTGCCCACGCGGCGGCCTATGTCTTGATGGCGTTGCGCATTGCCTACTTTAAGGTATACTTCCCAACGTTGTACTACGCAGCGTACTTCTCAGTGCGTGCAAGTAACTTTGATATTGTGGCAATGTCACGTGGTTTGAACACGACAAAGGCCCGTATCCAAGAGATTCGTAAGATGGGAAATGAAGCGTCTGCCAAGGACAAGGATTTGATGACTGTACTAGAGTTGGCAAATGAAGCTCTGGAACGTGGCATCAAGTTCAGCATGGTTGATCTTTATAAGTCTGATTCTGAACAGTGGTTGTTGGATGGTGATACATTGATTGCACCATTTAACGCTGTGCCTGGTTTGGGAGATAACGTTGCCAAGCGCATCATTGCTGCGCGTGCAGAACGTGAATTCTTGTCAAGGAAGACCTTGCCCAACGTGGTGGTGTATCTAAGACGTTGATGGATTATCTTGATGAAAACGGCGTGCTTGCGGGGATGCCGGATGAAAACCAATTGGCTTTGTTCTAGATAGAAGTTACTATATAATAGATAGAAATCAAGGGACTCTCAGTAATGGGAGGCCTTTTTGTATTGTTCGGAAAATATTTGTAAATCTTAGCAGTTGACGAACATTCCATTTAGGGGTATATTATTCAAGTACCAAATAACAGGTACGACGCATGTGAACAACATGTGAACAGAAAGTGAAATTAGTTGTTGACAATTGATTATGACTTCTGTATTGTAGATTAAGTCGTCAAGGCGACGACGTAGGTCATTGAAAACTGAATATCGTTTCGATGAAACAAATGTGTAGGGTCATCAAGCTAAGCTTGATGCAAAAACATTTGCGAAGTCAATTCGCTAGTAAATTCGTTTAACTTCTGTTAAACAACAAAAATTGAGTTATACTCAAACTTCAAATTGAGAGTTTGATCCTGGCTCAGGATGAACGCTGGCGGCGTGCCTAATACATGCAAGTCGAACGCTTTGTGGTTCAACTGATTTGAAGAGCTTGCTCAGATATGACGATGGACATTGCAAAGAGTGGCGAACGGGTGAGTAACACGTGGGAAACCTACCTCTTAGCAGGGGATAACATTTGGAAACAGATGCTAATACCGTATAACAATGACAACCGCATGGTTGTTATTTAAAAGATGGTTCTGCTATCACTAAGAGATGGTCCCGCGGTGCATTAGCTAGTTGGTAAGGTAATGGCTTACCAAGGCGATGATGCATAGCCGAGTTGAGAGACTGATCGGCCACAATGGGACTGAGACACGGCCCATACTCCTACGGGAGGCAGCAGTAGGGAATCTTCCACAATGGGCGAAAGCCTGATGGAGCAACGCCGCGTGTGTGATGAAGGGTTTCGGCTCGTAAAACACTGTTGTAAGAGAAGAATGACATTGAGAGTAACTGTTCAATGTGTGACGGTATCTTACCAGAAAGGAACGGCTAAATACGTGCCAGCAGCCGCGGTAATACGTATGTTCCAAGCGTTATCCGGATTTATTGGGCGTAAAGCGAGCGCAGACGGTTATTTAAGTCTGAAGTGAAAGCCCTCAGCTCAACTGAGGAATTGCTTTGGAAACTGGATGACTTGAGTGCAGTAGAGGAAAGTGGAACTCCATGTGTAGCGGTGAAATGCGTAGATATATGGAAGAACACCAGTGGCGAAGGCGGCTTTCTGGACTGTAACTGACGTTGAGGCTCGAAAGTGTGGGTAGCAAACAGGATTAGATACCCTGGTAGTCCACACCGTAAACGATGAGTGCTAGGTGTTTGAGGGTTTCCGCCCTTAAGTGCCGCAGCTAACGCATTAAGCACTCCGCCTGGGGAGTACGACCGCAAGGTTGAAACTCAAAGGAATTGACGGGGACCCGCACAAGCGGTGGAGCATGTGGTTTAATTCGAAGCAACGCGAAGAACCTTACCAGGTCTTGACATCCCTTGACAACTCCAGAGATGGAGCGTTCCCTTCGGGGACAAGGTGACAGGTGGTGCATGGTTGTCGTCAGCTCGTGTCGTGAGATGTTGGGTTAAGTCCCGCAACGAGCGCAACCCTTATTACTAGTTGCCAGCATTTAGTTGGGCACTCTAGTGAGACTGCCGGTGACAAACCGGAGGAAGGTGGGGATGACGTCAAATCATCATGCCCCTTATGACCTGGGCTACACACGTGCTACAATGGCGTATACAACGAGTTGCCAACCCGCGAGGGTGAGCTAATCTCTTAAAGTACGTCTCAGTTCGGATTGTAGGCTGCAACTCGCCTACATGAAGTCGGAATCGCTAGTAATCGCGGATCAGCACGCCGCGGTGAATACGTTCCCGGGTCTTGTACACACCGCCCGTCACACCATGAGAGTTTGTAACACCCAAAGCCGGTGGGGTAACCTTCGGGAGCCAGCCGTCTAAGGTGGGACAGATGATTAGGGTGAAGTCGTAACAAGGTAGCCGTAGGAGAACCTGCGGCTGGATCACCTCCTTTCTAAGGAAAATCGGAAACCTACACATTCACGAAACGATATTCAGTTTTGAGTGACTTACACTCAAACATATACATACCATATATGACCATGGGACTGTAGCTCAGCTGGGAGAGCACCTGCTTTGCAAGCAGGGGGTCATCGGTTCGATCCCGATATTCTCCATTGCAACCTTCGGGTTGCAATATTAGTTCTTTGAAAACTGAATCATAATTGTAAATTTTTAAATTCATTTAATATTGTTAATCAATATAAATTGAGCCGAAAAAATACACCGCGTAATTTTTTGAGTTTTTTAAATTAGTTTAAAATCGCTTGTGGCCTTGAGCCACATACTCAAACTTATATCATCAACGTCAGTTGATAGGTTAAGTTATTAAGGGCGCATGGTGGATGCCTTGGCACTAGGAGCCGATGAAGGACGGGACTAACACCGATATGCTTCGGGGAGCTGTAAGTAAGCTTTGATCCGGAGATTTCCGAATGGGGGAACCCAACTTGTTATGCAAGTTATCACCTAATGAATATATAGTTAGGTTGAAGGTAGACGTTGTGAACTGAAACATCTCATTAGCAACAGGAATAGAAAGAAAAATCGATACCGTCAGTAGCGGCGAGCGAAATCGGTAGAGCCCAAACCAAAGTGCTTGCACTTTGGGGTTGTAGGACTGACATTGTGGAGTTACAAAGTTAACATTTAGCAGAATCAGCTGGGAAGCTGAGCGAGACAGGGTGATAGCCCCGTATGCGAAAAGTGTTGACCTCCCGTCAGGATCCTGAGTACGGCCGGACACGTGAAATCCGGTCGGAATCCGCGAGGACCATCTCGCAAGGCTAAATACTCCCTAGTGACCGATAGTGAACCAGTACCGTGAGGGAAAGGTGAAAAGCACCCCGGAAGGGGAGTGAAAAAGTTCCTGAAACCATGTGCCTACAAGAAGTTAGAGCCCGTTAATGGGTGATAGCGTGCCTTTTGTAGAATGAACCGGCGAGTTACGATACCATGCAAGGTTAAGGTGGAAAGACCGGAGCCGTAGCGAAAGCGAGTCTGAAATGGGCGAATTAGTATGTTGTTGTAGACCCGAAACCAGGTGACCTACCCATGTCCAGGGTGAAGGTGCGGTAAAACGCACTGGAGGCCCGAACCCGTGCATGTTGAAAAATGCTGGGATGAGGTGTGGGTAGCGGTGAAATTCCAATCGAACTTGGAGATAGCTGGTTCTCTCCGAAATAGCTTTAGGGCTAGCCTCGGAATGTAGCGTGTTGGAGGTAGAGCACTGTTTTGGTGCGGGGCCCATCTCGGGTTACCAAATTAAGATAAACTCCGAATGCCAATCACGTATGTCCGGGAGTCAGACAGTGAGTGATAAGATCCATTGTCGAAAGGGGAACAGCCCAGATCGTCAGTTAAGGTCCCTAAGTGTGTGTTAAGTGGAAAAGGATGTGGAGTTGCATAGACAACTAGGATGTTGGCTTAGAAGCAGCCACCATTTAAAGAGTGCGTAATAGCTCACTAGTCGAGTGATTCTGCGCCGAAAATGTACCGGGGCTAAACACACCACCGAAACTACGGGTGCCACGTAAGTGGCGCGATAGGAGAGCGTTCTAAGGGCGATGAAGTCAGACCGTGAGGACTGGTGGAGCGCTTAGAAGTGAGAATGCCGGTATGAGTAGCGAAAGACAGGTGAGAATCCTGTCCACCGTATGACTAAGGTTTCCTGGGGAAGGCTCGTCCTCCCAGGGTTAGTCGGGACCTAAGGCGAGGCCGAGAGGCGTAGTCGATGGATAACAGGTTGAGATTCCTGTACCAGGTGAACATGTTTGAACGATGGAGGGACGCAGAAGGCTAACGGATCCCAGCTGCTGGATATGCTGGGTTAAATAATAAGTCTTAGATCGAGTTAAATGCTTTATCTTTTAAGGACAAGTTATGATGAGGACCGAAATAAAGTAGGGAAGTCCGTGATGTCACGCTGCCGAGAAAAGCTTCTAGTTAGTGTTTACCTGCCCGTACCGCAAACCGACACAGGTAGTCGAGGAGAGCATCCTAAGGTGAGCGAGTGAACTCTCGTTAAGGAACTCGGCAAAATGACCCCGTAACTTCGGGAGAAGGGGTGCTCAGCGAAAGCTGAGCCGCAGTGAATAGGCCCAGGCGACTGTTTATCAAAAACACAGGTTTCTGCAAAATCGTAAGATGACGTATAGGGGCTGACGCCTGCCCGGTGCTGGAAGGTTAAAAGGAGTGCTTAGCTTTGGCGAAGGTACGAATTGAAGCCCCAGTAAACGGCGGCCGTAACTATAACGGTCCTAAGGTAGCGAAATTCCTTGTCGGGTAAGTTCCGACCCGCACGAAAGGCGTAACGATCTGGGCACTGTCTCAACGAGAGACTCGGTGAAATTTAAATACCCGTGAAGATGCGGGTTACCCGCGACAGGACGGAAAGACCCCATGGAGCTTTACTGTAGCTTGATATTGAGTGTTTGTGCAGCTTGTACAGCATAGGTAGGAGCCGTAGATACCGGGACGCTAGTTTCGGTGGAGGCGTCATTGGGATACTACCCTCGTTGTATGACCACTCTAACTCGCACCACTAAGCGTGGTGGAAGACAGTGTCTGGCAGGCAGTTTGACTGGGGCGGTCGCCTCCTAAAAGGTAACGGAGGCGCCCAAAGGTTCCCTCAGAATGGTTGGAAATCATTCGCAGAGTGTAAAGGCACAAGGGAGCTTGACTGTGAGACTTACCAGTCGAGCAGGTACGAAAGTAGGGCTTAGTGATCCGGTGGTTCCGCATGGAAGGGCCATCGCTCAACGGACAAAAGCTACCCTGGGGATAACAGGCTTATCTCCCCCAAGAGTCCACATCGACGGGGAGGTTTGGCACCTCGATGTCGGCTCATCGCATCCTGGGGCTGTAGTCGGTCCCAAGGGTTGGGCTGTTCGCCCATTAAAGCGGTACGCGAGCTGGGTTCAGAACGTCGTGAGACAGTTCGGTCCCTATCCGTCGCGGGCGTAGGAAATTTGAGAGGAGCTGCCCTTAGTACGAGAGGACCGGGGTGGACGTACCTCTGGTGTATCAGTTGTTCCGCCAGGAGCATCGCTGAGTAGCTATGTACGGATGAGATAAACGCTGAAAGCATCTAAGTGTGAAACTCGCCTCGAGATGAGATTTCCCATTCTTTATGAAGTAAGACCCCTCAGAGATGATGAGGTAGATAGGCTAGAAGTGGAAGTGCGGCGACGCATGGAGCGGACTAGTACTAATGGTTCGAGGACTTAACCAAGTTGAAAACGTGGTGTAAGGCTCAAACGAAGTTTGATTTACAGATTATGATTCAGTTTTGAGAGAGCTAAAATTTTCTCAATTAAATAGCGTGTCGTGATGATGGCATTGAGGTCACACCTGTTCCCATACCGAACACAGAAGTTAAGCTCAATAGCGCCGAAAGTAGTTGGAGGATCGCTTCCTGCGAGGATAGGACGTCGCGATGCAACGTGAACCGTACCAGAGATGGTGCGGTTTTCTTTTTGTACATAAAAATGATAAGCTAGTTTTACATATAAATTAAGAAGAGAAGAAAAACATGAGTAAGATTGATTTGAAAAATGCCATCGATTATCGTAACTTGGGTGATGATTTTAAAGGCATGACCAACGATGATATTATGCAGGCCTTGGATCAACATCGTGGTTATATGATTACTGCACTTCAAAACTTGACCCACGATTTTAACAAAGCGACAGCAGTACGTAACCACAATGCATTTTCTGGTCGTGAAATCGTCTTTTTGAATCCAGAAAATCCAATGGATCCTGAGAATGAAGAGGGTGCAAAGAAGTGGAATAAGACGGGGGCAGTTGGTGCGCAACACTACGAGCACATTAAGCATCGTAAAATTACGGACTATCAAGCCTTATTTGATGAATGGCACGCTGAGGGATATACGATTTATGCTGTTGATAACACGCCAGGTTATGAACTACACAATGTCTTTGAGACAGAATTTCCTGAGAAGAGTGTCTTCTTGTTTGGTGAGGAACAAATTGGATTGGCTGATGAATTGATTCAAGCGGCGGATAAGATGATTTATATCCCCCAGACCGGCTCGGTTCGTTCACTGAATGTGTCAGTCGCACACGGTATCATCGCTGCGCTTTATACTGCACAACACCCAGTACCTGAAAACTAATCTGTGTTAAAGTGTCGATTGTCGAAGTAGGCACTTTTTTAGTATCTCTGGTAGACTTGTTCTTAGATACTAAATATGGGGGACGTTATGAAACCAGCAGAAGAAGCGTATTGGAAACAATTCAAGGAAGAACACAACCTACCAAATGCAGTATTTGGTAGTGCTTGGGCGTTTGGGGCGTCAGCAAGTCAAGCGGATGAACTTGCGCAACTAACTCTTACCGGAGAAAAAACTGCAACGGCGAGTGCGTATGAGTTGTATCAATTGGAGGGGGAACCATTACCAACGGCTAACTCTTGTTACGATATTCTATTGGATGGTAGTGGCAATCCGGTAGCGGTGTTATGCACAAAGGAAGTATCTGTGGTGCCTTATCATCAAGTCGATAGCGCTCATGCCTATGCAGAAGGGGAAGGCGATAAGTCACTTGAAACTTGGCGCCGGACGCACGAAGAATTTTTCCAACGCGAATTTGCGGAAGTTGGTGAAATTGTTGACTTCAGTCGTTTGAACGTTGTATTAGAAAAATTTGAAGTTGTTTATGCACTACCTTTAGCTGCTTAACTATGTAATGAAAAAAGTGATCACAAGCGCAATGCTGTGATCACTTTTTATTTTGGCGTTACTTCGACCTCCAACACCGTCTTTAATCGGTCCGGTGAAATGCGTCGGGCGTCGTTTAGATAATATTCAGTATGGTTCTGAGAAGTACGGGTCAGTTGATGCTCGTTTAAAAACATATCAATGTGGTCAAATGATATTTGCTCGTCATCATAAGGGCCAACGTGCAACATTTGAACCACGCGTTTTTCAGGTAACGTGACAATGTTAACTTTATCGATTAACTTAGATTTGCCTGCTGCTTTAGCGTCCGACAGTGTTTTTTCAGCAAGTCCGATGGGCACAAAGTCTGGAATCAGCATACGTAGTCTGAATACGAAATCATCTTTGGTCCAGGCTCCTCGATCAACAGCGACGCGACTGATCGTCCAATCACCTAGTAGCGGTGGTACTGTGTAATCAGTATAGATGCCATGAACAGATGGATCAGCTTTTTTGAAGGCCATCTTAGTTGGGTATGCAACACTGTATAAAGCGGCTATGTAATCTGGGAATAAAGCATCGTTGGGATTGCCTTCACCGTGGATTTCAAAGTATGCATGACGAGGAATCACAACTTGCTTAGGACGCTTAGTTGAATTGAACTCAACCGTGGCCATTTTCTTAAAATCATATTTCATAAAGTTAACCCACAATAAAATCGTAAATCTGATTCTTAGCTGCCAAGTTACGTGTAAGTGGCCAAATTGGATAGGCGTGTGGCAAGCCACTACCTTCAATGTACGTCACGTTATCGGCAAATTTTTTGGCGAAAATTCGGTTGTCTGGATTTGTTAAATCGCGTGTACCACTGATTAGAAGAATTGTTTGGTGATTAAAGTTGCCGTTAATTGGAGAGACGATCGGATCGGTGATATCATGCGACCCGCGAATGGCTTCTATCAAATCCGGAATGGCGTTTAATGACAAAACAGGATCGTGCTTTGCGGCAGCTTTAATATCAGGATTAGTCAGTGTCATATCAACCATTGGACTAATTGCGACAATTCGTTTGATAGGAAAGGCCTCCATTAGCTGAACATAACCAAGCGCAATCTGAGCGCCGGCGGAATCACCAACTAAGACAATTTCACAATCATCATAGGTGTGACGTAAACGCCAAATGGCTTGATGCACGCGTTCGTAAATTTCATCCAGTGTCGCATGCGGTACTAGTGGGTAATCCAACACAGCACATGGGATATTTGTATTACGTACTAAATCACCAATGAAATGCCAATGATAGGCAGTTATTGGCTCAATAAAGCCACCGCCATGTAAGTACAACATAACGGTAGTAGGCTTGCGTAGATTAAAGTCCCTGGGTACTAGAATCTCCATGTACTCTTCAGACACAAGTTCGAATTCGTGTCGTAATTTAGCGCTAGGCTCAGCAGCTGTGGCAGGCTTACTTGCTAACTCTTCCCATAGCTCCTTGCCAGAAAGTTGCCAGACGTGATTAAGCCCAAGAACACGGCTACCAAATATAAAAAGTTGACGATACATAGACTTTCCTCGTTTCGGGTGAGTTCTCAGTATCGCCATTGTAGCAACCGGACGTGATGAAATTGCGTAAAAAAATACCCCAGTAAGTGAATACTGGGGTAGAAGGCTATAGTAGTAATTCGAATTCAAGGTTATTGTATTGGTCACGTTCGCGGATTTGGCGGTAACCAAATTCTTGTTCTTCACGAACGAGCAGATCGGTGTGCCAAGTAATCTTGTCGGCGAACGTCGCAAACATCTCTTCCTTAAGTTGGTTCACTAGTGATAGGAACTTGGTTGCTTCGTCGGCGGTCATTGATGCGTATAGGCGTTCATCATTACCGTACTTCTTTGAGTTACGCTTCAACATCACGTTCATCACTTGACGTGTGTAGGCAGGGTTGCGGTTCAAACGGACACTAACGTTAATATGGTTGTAGTGGAAGTCACGACTGTATTGTAGCAACATTGCTAGAAATTCAGCAGCATCCACCTTTTCTGGTTTGTTTGCCATGTATTATTAATTCCTTAATCTGTTTTATTACTGTCTACTAGTATAGCACGAGTTAAGTTTGACCTGAGAAAATGTTTCTGTTGAACAAGGGGGTTGCATTGTTCTTTGGAAAGGGGTAATATATTCAAGTTGTCTTTTGAAGAAAGCAACGCTCAAAAAGATGTTCAACAAAGTTGTTGACATTCAGCAAAAGGTTCTGTATTATATATTAAGTCGTCTCAGAGATATGAATTATTTATGAACGATGTATGAAAATTGATTGAAATTAGTTGTTGACATTTCATTCTTTCTTCTGTAATATAGATTAAGTCGTCAAGGCGACGACGTAGGTCATTGAAAACTGAATATCGTTTCGATGAAACAAATGTGTAGGGTCATCAAGCTAAGCTTGATGCAAAAACATTTGCGAAGTCAATTCGCTAGTAAATTCGTTTAACTTCTGTTAAACAACAAAAATTGAGTTATACTCAAACTTCAAATTGAGAGTTTGATCCTGGCTCAGGATGAACGCTGGCGGCGTGCCTAATACATGCAAGTCGAACGCTTTGTGGTTCAACTGATTTGAAGAGCTTGCTCAGATATGACGATGGACATTGCAAAGAGTGGCGAACGGGTGAGTAACACGTGGGAAACCTACCTCTTAGCAGGGGATAACATTTGGAAACAGATGCTAATACCGTATAACAATGACAACCGCATGGTTGTTATTTAAAAGATGGTTCTGCTATCACTAAGAGATGGTCCCGCGGTGCATTAGCTAGTTGGTAAGGTAATGGCTTACCAAGGCGATGATGCATAGCCGAGTTGAGAGACTGATCGGCCACAATGGGACTGAGACACGGCCCATACTCCTACGGGAGGCAGCAGTAGGGAATCTTCCACAATGGGCGAAAGCCTGATGGAGCAACGCCGCGTGTGTGATGAAGGGTTTCGGCTCGTAAAACACTGTTGTAAGAGAAGAATGACATTGAGAGTAACTGTTCAATGTGTGACGGTATCTTACCAGAAAGGAACGGCTAAATACGTGCCAGCAGCCGCGGTAATACGTATGTTCCAAGCGTTATCCGGATTTATTGGGCGTAAAGCGAGCGCAGACGGTTATTTAAGTCTGAAGTGAAAGCCCTCAGCTCAACTGAGGAATTGCTTTGGAAACTGGATGACTTGAGTGCAGTAGAGGAAAGTGGAACTCCATGTGTAGCGGTGAAATGCGTAGATATATGGAAGAACACCAGTGGCGAAGGCGGCTTTCTGGACTGTAACTGACGTTGAGGCTCGAAAGTGTGGGTAGCAAACAGGATTAGATACCCTGGTAGTCCACACCGTAAACGATGAGTGCTAGGTGTTTGAGGGTTTCCGCCCTTAAGTGCCGCAGCTAACGCATTAAGCACTCCGCCTGGGGAGTACGACCGCAAGGTTGAAACTCAAAGGAATTGACGGGGACCCGCACAAGCGGTGGAGCATGTGGTTTAATTCGAAGCAACGCGAAGAACCTTACCAGGTCTTGACATCCCTTGACAACTCCAGAGATGGAGCGTTCCCTTCGGGGACAAGGTGACAGGTGGTGCATGGTTGTCGTCAGCTCGTGTCGTGAGATGTTGGGTTAAGTCCCGCAACGAGCGCAACCCTTATTACTAGTTGCCAGCATTTAGTTGGGCACTCTAGTGAGACTGCCGGTGACAAACCGGAGGAAGGTGGGGATGACGTCAAATCATCATGCCCCTTATGACCTGGGCTACACACGTGCTACAATGGCGTATACAACGAGTTGCCAACCCGCGAGGGTGAGCTAATCTCTTAAAGTACGTCTCAGTTCGGATTGTAGGCTGCAACTCGCCTACATGAAGTCGGAATCGCTAGTAATCGCGGATCAGCACGCCGCGGTGAATACGTTCCCGGGTCTTGTACACACCGCCCGTCACACCATGAGAGTTTGTAACACCCAAAGCCGGTGGGGTAACCTTCGGGAGCCAGCCGTCTAAGGTGGGACAGATGATTAGGGTGAAGTCGTAACAAGGTAGCCGTAGGAGAACCTGCGGCTGGATCACCTCCTTTCTAAGGAAAATCGGAAACCTACACATTCACGAAACGATATTCAGTTTTGAGTGACTTACACTCAAACATATACATACCATATATCCATGGGACTGTAGCTCAGCTGGTTAGAGCGCACCCCTGATAAGGGTGAGGTCGGAGGTTCGAGTCCTCTCAGTCCCATATATGGGGAATTAGCTCAGCTGGGAGAGCACCTGCTTTGCAAGCAGGGGGTCATCGGTTCGATCCCGATATTCTCCATTGCAACCTTCGGGTTGCAATATTAGTTCTTTGAAAACTGAATCATAATTGTAAATTTTTAAATTCATTTAATATTGTTAATCAATATAAATTGAGCCGAAAAAATACACCGCGTAATTTTTTGAGTTTTTTAAATTAGTTTAAAATCGCTTGTGGCCTTGAGCCACATACTCAAACTTATATCATCAACGTCAGTTGATAGGTTAAGTTATTAAGGGCGCATGGTGGATGCCTTGGCACTAGGAGCCGATGAAGGACGGGACTAACACCGATATGCTTCGGGGAGCTGTAAGTAAGCTTTGATCCGGAGATTTCCGAATGGGGGAACCCAACTTGTTATGCAAGTTATCACCTAATGAATATATAGTTAGGTTGAAGGTAGACGTTGTGAACTGAAACATCTCATTAGCAACAGGAATAGAAAGAAAAATCGATACCGTCAGTAGCGGCGAGCGAAATCGGTAGAGCCCAAACCAAAGTGCTTGCACTTTGGGGTTGTAGGACTGACATTGTGGAGTTACAAAGTTAACATTTAGCAGAATCAGCTGGGAAGCTGAGCGAGACAGGGTGATAGCCCCGTATGCGAAAAGTGTTGACCTCCCGTCAGGATCCTGAGTACGGCCGGACACGTGAAATCCGGTCGGAATCCGCGAGGACCATCTCGCAAGGCTAAATACTCCCTAGTGACCGATAGTGAACCAGTACCGTGAGGGAAAGGTGAAAAGCACCCCGGAAGGGGAGTGAAAAAGTTCCTGAAACCATGTGCCTACAAGAAGTTAGAGCCCGTTAATGGGTGATAGCGTGCCTTTTGTAGAATGAACCGGCGAGTTACGATACCATGCAAGGTTAAGGTGGAAAGACCGGAGCCGTAGCGAAAGCGAGTCTGAAATGGGCGAATTAGTATGTTGTTGTAGACCCGAAACCAGGTGACCTACCCATGTCCAGGGTGAAGGTGCGGTAAAACGCACTGGAGGCCCGAACCCGTGCATGTTGAAAAATGCTGGGATGAGGTGTGGGTAGCGGTGAAATTCCAATCGAACTTGGAGATAGCTGGTTCTCTCCGAAATAGCTTTAGGGCTAGCCTCGGAATGTAGCGTGTTGGAGGTAGAGCACTGTTTTGGTGCGGGGCCCATCTCGGGTTACCAAATTAAGATAAACTCCGAATGCCAATCACGTATGTCCGGGAGTCAGACAGTGAGTGATAAGATCCATTGTCGAAAGGGGAACAGCCCAGATCGTCAGTTAAGGTCCCTAAGTGTGTGTTAAGTGGAAAAGGATGTGGAGTTGCATAGACAACTAGGATGTTGGCTTAGAAGCAGCCACCATTTAAAGAGTGCGTAATAGCTCACTAGTCGAGTGATTCTGCGCCGAAAATGTACCGGGGCTAAACACACCACCGAAACTACGGGTGCCACGTAAGTGGCGCGATAGGAGAGCGTTCTAAGGGCGATGAAGTCAGACCGTGAGGACTGGTGGAGCGCTTAGAAGTGAGAATGCCGGTATGAGTAGCGAAAGACAGGTGAGAATCCTGTCCACCGTATGACTAAGGTTTCCTGGGGAAGGCTCGTCCTCCCAGGGTTAGTCGGGACCTAAGGCGAGGCCGAGAGGCGTAGTCGATGGATAACAGGTTGAGATTCCTGTACCAGGTGAACATGTTTGAACGATGGAGGGACGCAGAAGGCTAACGGATCCCAGCTGCTGGATATGCTGGGTTAAATAATAAGTCTTAGATCGAGTTAAATGCTTTATCTTTTAAGGACAAGTTATGATGAGGACCGAAATAAAGTAGGGAAGTCCGTGATGTCACGCTGCCGAGAAAAGCTTCTAGTTAGTGTTTACCTGCCCGTACCGCAAACCGACACAGGTAGTCGAGGAGAGCATCCTAAGGTGAGCGAGTGAACTCTCGTTAAGGAACTCGGCAAAATGACCCCGTAACTTCGGGAGAAGGGGTGCTCAGCGAAAGCTGAGCCGCAGTGAATAGGCCCAGGCGACTGTTTATCAAAAACACAGGTTTCTGCAAAATCGTAAGATGACGTATAGGGGCTGACGCCTGCCCGGTGCTGGAAGGTTAAAAGGAGTGCTTAGCTTTGGCGAAGGTACGAATTGAAGCCCCAGTAAACGGCGGCCGTAACTATAACGGTCCTAAGGTAGCGAAATTCCTTGTCGGGTAAGTTCCGACCCGCACGAAAGGCGTAACGATCTGGGCACTGTCTCAACGAGAGACTCGGTGAAATTTAAATACCCGTGAAGATGCGGGTTACCCGCGACAGGACGGAAAGACCCCATGGAGCTTTACTGTAGCTTGATATTGAGTGTTTGTGCAGCTTGTACAGCATAGGTAGGAGCCGTAGATACCGGGACGCTAGTTTCGGTGGAGGCGTCATTGGGATACTACCCTCGTTGTATGACCACTCTAACTCGCACCACTAAGCGTGGTGGAAGACAGTGTCTGGCAGGCAGTTTGACTGGGGCGGTCGCCTCCTAAAAGGTAACGGAGGCGCCCAAAGGTTCCCTCAGAATGGTTGGAAATCATTCGCAGAGTGTAAAGGCACAAGGGAGCTTGACTGTGAGACTTACCAGTCGAGCAGGTACGAAAGTAGGGCTTAGTGATCCGGTGGTTCCGCATGGAAGGGCCATCGCTCAACGGACAAAAGCTACCCTGGGGATAACAGGCTTATCTCCCCCAAGAGTCCACATCGACGGGGAGGTTTGGCACCTCGATGTCGGCTCATCGCATCCTGGGGCTGTAGTCGGTCCCAAGGGTTGGGCTGTTCGCCCATTAAAGCGGTACGCGAGCTGGGTTCAGAACGTCGTGAGACAGTTCGGTCCCTATCCGTCGCGGGCGTAGGAAATTTGAGAGGAGCTGCCCTTAGTACGAGAGGACCGGGGTGGACGTACCTCTGGTGTATCAGTTGTTCCGCCAGGAGCATCGCTGAGTAGCTATGTACGGATGAGATAAACGCTGAAAGCATCTAAGTGTGAAACTCGCCTCGAGATGAGATTTCCCATTCTTTATGAAGTAAGACCCCTCAGAGATGATGAGGTAGATAGGCTAGAAGTGGAAGTGCGGCGACGCATGGAGCGGACTAGTACTAATGGTTCGAGGACTTAACCAAGTTGAAAACGTGGTGTAAGGCTCAAACGAAGTTTGATTTACAGATTATGATTCAGTTTTGAGAGAGCTAAAATTTTCTCAATTAAATAGCGTGTCGTGATGATGGCATTGAGGTCACACCTGTTCCCATACCGAACACAGAAGTTAAGCTCAATAGCGCCGAAAGTAGTTGGAGGATCGCTTCCTGCGAGGATAGGACGTCGCGATGCAACATGAACCGTACCAGAGATGGTGCGGTTTTTTTATGCGCTTATAAACCTTTACAGCATTACGAATGTGTCCGAACCAAAGTCGGGTGAAGAAAAATTCATAATTTTTGTGCTATCCTTTGCAAAAAAGTACGGAGGCTCATGGGTATGAATCGAAAGATAATGACTGGGATTGGTGCGGCGGTTGTGGCCGTACTAGGTGTGAACGGTACCGTCTTAGCGGACGAACAGGAAAAGGAACAACAGGATCAACCACAACAAACGGTAACGGAAACTGCGCCGATTGATGACGCAGTTGTAGTTGTGTCAGACGAAGAAAGTAATGCTACCAGTGAGGCAGGCGTGGGCAACGATAGTGAAGTAGCGCAATCAGAAAGCGTTGCAGAATCATCCGCTGCATCAGTGAACACGGATGAGAATGTCATATCTGATTCAGTTGCAGACAGTTCCGTCGCAAGTTCAGAGGCGGATAGCGTTGCTAACAGTTCTGCAGCAATGCCATCTGCAGACTCACAGGCGTCGGTAAGTAATAGTTCTTCAGTAGCATCAACTGACAAGTCTAAGAGTGCTACTAGCTCAGCGTCATCTGATATTCAAAAGCCGTCAATATTGATTGGTAAGGCGCTGGTTTCAAGTGCAGCCACAAAACAGGAATCTGTTGCTAAAACACCAGCTAAAGAAGCAACAAGTCATGCATCAACGACAGAACCAGCCGAAAAGAATGGTTACGTTGATGGGGTATTCTATCGTCATAATCAGCGTGTGAATGGCTACGTGTATGATGGTAAACATTATGTCTTATTCAAGAATGGGATTAAACAAGTTGGTGTGCAACGTTACCAGAACGGACTGTATTACTTTAACCCTAAGACCGGCGAAATGGTGAAGAACAAGTATGTGACTCAGAATGGAGCCAGTTATCTATTTGGCAAAGACGGTAAGGCAACGACCGACGTGCAGCATTGGAATGGCACCTATTATTACTTTAACCACGATACGTACAAGAGAGTAAATAATGCCTATTTGCAGTCTCGATGGGGACTGTGGTACTTGTTCGGCGCGGATGGACGTATTCAGACGGACGTACAGCGTTGGGCTGGTAGTTACTATTACTTCGATCACAACACCTTCTTGCGACGGGATAACAACTATTTGCAGTCACGTTGGGGTGATTGGTATCTATTCGGTAACGATGGGCGTATCAAGACTGATGTGCAACAGTGGGCAGGGAGTTATTACTACTTTGACCACAACACGTACTTGCGCCAAGACAATAACTATCTCCAATCAAACTGGGGACTATGGTACATGTTCGGTGATAACGGCCGTATCGTAACGGGTGTTAAGGATTGGTGCGGGGACACTTATTACTTTGATAAGGGGACGTATTTAAAAGCCACTAATTCTTCTCGAAATGTTGATTACGGGATTGCGCACTTTAATGGTGGTGGAGCCATGGATGCGATTACTTTGAATCACCAATGGTTCTCGCAACTGAATGCTGGTATGCCACAAGGCTGTGAAGGAGCATCGCTTCAGATTGCGGCGTCTGTAAAGGGGCGTTATTACGACATTAATGCATTGTACCGACAGATGGGTTACGGATGGAACGTCGCCCCTTGGCAAGGGTTCTACGGTGATCCATATAGTGCTGGGGCTGCCAAGGTTGAAACCATATTTGCTACGGCGATGACGGACCGTTTAAAGCCGATGGTTAAGGGATTCAAGATTTAACCGGGGCTGGTATTGGGACTGTTATGAGTGAATTGCGCAATGGTCGCGCCGTGGTAACCTGGGGAAACTATAATTGGAATTTGGCAAATCAAAAGGCTTTCCACGTGATGACCATCGTTGGTTACCGTAATGGGCAATTCTTAATTTCTGATCCATATGCAACAAGTCCACGTGAGTATTGGTTAAATATGGGGCAATGGGAGTCAGTTAATGCCGGTACAAACGCTGTCGGTTGGGCAACTCCATCACGCATGAACCTCACAATTGTATAGCTTTTAGCAGGAACGCCACTTGAAAAAACAGGTGGCGTTCTGCTTTTGTAAAGCCACCATTTACAAAAACACAATGAAATCATGACACAACACTGACTAAACACATACAAAGGCTCACTATACTTAAAAGTGTCGTAAGGGGTAAGCGCCTCACTTCAATCTGCTACTACTAACTGTGGCTTACCGCTTGCGACCTAACTCGAATAATACATGACCAGAGAAGGAGTCAGTGATGAATAAGAAGCAGTTTGTTGTGGGAAGTACTGTTGTTCTCGTATTAGCCGGGGGATTGGTTGGGCATGATGCAAATGCCGCAAAAAAGAAGCAAGTGTTGGCTGTGGGGTCAACTGCTTTACAACCACTAGCGTCACAAGCCGCTGAGATGTATGGAGAGAAGCATCCCGGCGTGTCAGTTGTCGTACAAGGTGGTGGATCTGGTGCTGGCCTAAGCCAAGTTGGTAAGGGTGGTGTGACCATTGGAAATTCTGATATTTTCGCGAGTCAGAAGGATGGCGTCGATGCCAAAAAGTTAACCGATCACAAAGTAGCCGTTGTTGGTATCACGCCGGTTGTGAACAAGGATGTGCCAGTAAAGTCTTTGACCAAGGCTGAACTGCGAGACATCTTCACGGGTAAGATTACTAACTGGAAGGACGTTGGTGGCAAGGATGAAGATATCGTCCTAGTTAACCGTGCCCAAGGTTCTGGTACACGTTTCACGTTTGAACATGATGTTTTGGACGGCGAAAGTGCCAAGACGTCACAAGAGCAAGATGATAATGGCGCCGTTCAAAAGATTGTGTCAACGACACCAGGCGCTATTTCATATTTGGCTTTCTCATACACGACAGGACCGAATGCCAAGGGAATTAAGACGGTTGCCATTGATAATGTGAAGCCAACAGATAAAAACGTTGCGTCAAACAAGTGGCAAATCTGGGCCTATGAGCACATGTACACAACAAAGAAGACTGATAAGAACACAAAGTCTTACATCAAGTTTGTGCAATCAGCCATGAAATCAACTATCAAGAAGTTGGGATACATTCCGGTTTCTGATATGAAGGTTACTAAGAATGCTGACGGTGACGTCAAAAAGAATTAAAAATTAGATGAGCACGTTGAACAGAGAGTCAATGTGCTCTTTTTTTGGACAAAAACGGTCAAGCACCCTCTTTATTAGTAAGGGGGGATGTTATGGATATTGATCGAAGTTTGTTTTATGGACGACTAGTTCCGGGCACGGATACGACCATACTGCCAGAGCATGTGGTGGCGACATCGGCAATTGAACACAATACTTGTCAGCGGTGTGCAACGGCAATTCAGCCAGATTGGCATTTGGTAGATGGCACTAGTTATTGTTGGGCATGTGCTAACTTAGGACGCCTATCAGCTCGAGATGTTTTGGTGACGATAGCAGAGCCGCATGTATTTGAAATTGACCCAGAGCCATGTGTATGGACGGGGACGTTAACCCCGGCCCAACAACGAGTGGCCGATGAGCAAATTAAAGCTTTGGAGAATGGCAACTCTCATCTTACATATGCAGTGACTGGTGCAGGTAAAACAGAAATGTTATTTCCGATGTTGGCGCATGCGTTGCAAGCGGGGAAACGTGTCGCGATTGTGTCACCACGGGTAGATGTCATTGTCGAATTGGCACCTCGTATTCGGGCTGCATTCGTGACGGATTTCGTGACTCTTTATGGCGATTCGCCAGACGAATACCGCTACACCCAGTTGGTACTAGCTTCAACGCACCAATTGCTACGGTTTAAACAGGCCTTTGACGTCATTGTGATTGATGAAGTTGATGCGTTTCCATATGCAGAAAATGCGCAATTGATTGGCGCCTTACAAAAGGCCACCGCCGTACATGGCTCCCATTTCTATCTAACGGCGACACCTAGTTCGCGGTTATTGCGTGAGGTACGCCGAAATAAAATAGCGATTAGCTTATTGCCACGTCGGTTCCATGGCAATCCACTACCGAATTTTACGATTCGCCGGATTGGTGATTGGCGTAAAAAGGTGCCTGGGCGATTACAAACATTGCTGAAGATGTATCAGCAGAGCGGACAAAGATTTTTACTGTTCGTACCGTCGGTTGCTGATTTAGATGCTGTACTGACGATGGTTCGACATGTCGCATCTGAAATCGCCATTGCGGCTACACACGCGTCAGATTCAGAACGGCAAGTGAAGGTGCAGGCGATGCGTGACGAAAAACTACAAGCTTTGATTACGACGACTATCTTGGAACGTGGGGTAACCTTCCCAGGAATAGACGTGATTATTTTAGGAGCTGACGACGCAGTATTTAGTCAGGCAGCGCTTATTCAGATTGCTGGGCGGTGTGGTCGAAGTAGTAGCCGACCATCCGGTATTGTGACGGCATTCGTGCAAGAAAGAACGCAAACGCTATTAGCAGCGCGTAGTGAAATTAATTATTTGAATCAAATGGGGCAAACTTATGAAGTGTGAGTTTTGCGGAAAAGGTGTCACACAAACGTGGCAATTAACAGATTTTTGGCAATTCAAACCAAAAAGCCAGCAACCGATTTGTCAGGAATGTTGGGGAAAGTTCACACCAATTATTGGTCCAACCTGCCAAGAATGCGGGCGCGCCTCGCAACAAGATTTATGTGAGGATTGCCAGATTTGGTTAGGGGATGGCTACCCGCCACTTAATAATCAAGCGCTGTTTAAATACGATGATATGATGCATGATTATTTTCAGCAGTATAAGTTTCGCGGTGGATATCATTTACGGACCGTTTTCCAAAGTGCTTTGCAAAAAAGGTTGGCTGAAGTTTCAGCGGATATGATTGTGCCAATCCCAGTTAGTCCCGACACGTTAGCGATGCGCGGCTTCAATCAAGTTAATGGTCTATTAGAAATATGTGAAACAAATGATATTCTATGTTGTATATCCCATAACAAGAGTGTACAATCATTGAAAACACGTCAGGATCGTCTAAATACGGTACAGCCATTTATGTGCCAAATGGGTAATCTTGATTTAACTGGTCAGAGAATTTGCTTAGTTGATGATGTTTATACGACAGGGAGAACCCTGCGACATGCTGCAACGTGTTTATATGAATGTGGTGCGAAACAGATATGCACGATTACCTTAGCTAGGTGACGGAGCTATGAACAGTTTATGAAAACGCTTTCTCTCTTGTCATCTGAGTGTTACAATATAGTTACCGAAAGGACATCTCAAGAATACTTTGGGAGATGCGTGAAGCCATTATTAGGGGACTAGGCCCACGCAAAATCAGTCAGATAGGAGACAGAATTATGCTAGAATTTAAGGTACGTGGTGAAAACATTGAGGTCACAGACGCGATGACTGAGTACATCGAGAAGCGTTTGTCACGTTTGGAGCGTTACTTGAATGATGATGCTAAGTATGTAGCACACGTAAATGTTCGTTCTTACAAGGAAGGAACTTTCAAGACTGAAGTAACGATCCAATTGCCATACTTGTTGTTGCGTGCAGAAGATACGCAATCAGACATGTATCAAACGGTCGACTTCGTGTCAGAGAAGTTGGAGCGCCAAATCCGTAAGTACAAGACTAAGGTTAACCGCAAGTCTCGTGAAAAGGGATACAAGGGCATCGAGCAATTGGACTTTGCTGTTGAAGAGCAAGTTGAAGAAGCTGAAGCTGAAGAAGCAGCAGGTTTGGACATTGTCCGCACAAAGCATGTTGCTTTGAAGCCAATGGATGCTGAAGAAGCCGTTTTGCAAATGGAATTGTTGGGCCACGAGTTCTTCATCTTCCAAGATGCTGAGACGAATACACCAGCTGTTGTCTACAAGCGTCGCGATGGCAAGTATGCTTTGTTGGATACGGAAGCATAATTTTCGTTAGATTAAGGCGTTACGCATAAAACCTATAATAAAAACAAACACCGGTATGAGATGATAGGGCATCTCGAACCGGTGTTTTTTCATGTTGTTGACTTACTAAAAATTAGAGTATACAATCGGTATTGTTAAAAAATAATGAGAAACAATTTGAGCAGGAAAGTAGTTGGCGTTGGATAATGCACAGAAAACTGTCGGGTGATGTGAGACAGTGATTAACCAGCTGATGAAAATGGCCTGTGATTGGTATGCGTGAGTGACGAGTTCATGATCGCATAACGGGTTGGTCGCCGTTACAACGACACGCGTATCGTCAATGCATCATGTCGCACCCTGACCGTACGTTATGAAGATTGCGCCGGGTAACTGGCCAATGAAGATAGAATGGTAACACGACAAGCTCGTTTCTATTCCAGAATTTATCTGGAGTAGGAACGGGCTTTTTATTTTCTTGAATTTACAATTCAAGTGCAACACTAAGCTAAATAAAAACTGACTCATAATGAACCAGCGTAAAATGTAGTTTGTCTAGAACATACAGAACGCGAGGAAACATTATGAGTCATTATCATCAGCTTACCGCATTTGATCGCGGACGTATAGAAGTTTTACTCAGAGAAGGGTTGTCAATGCGTAGCATTGCAAAAGAAATTGGTAGAAGCGCTTCGACAATCTCTCGTGAGATTGCCCGCTGTGTTGGCTCAACTTATGAAGCTGAGGATGCCGATCAAAAGCACATGCTTGCTCGAACGAAGTCGCATAAACACCGAAAGTTAGATAACACTGAACTGCGAGAACTAGTTATATATGGAATCAATCAAAAACATTGGTCGCCTGAACAGATAGCTGGTCGACTAAAGATATCAAAAGGTCATACGATTATTAGCGCAAATACAATCTACCGAGCGATTTATAGAGATAACTTGGGCCAGCCGGTGAAAAGTCACAAAGCTCGGGGCATTGCTCGTGCGCTTCGGCATAGAGGAAAAACTCGACATACTAAAGGTCATGTCGAGCGTCGAGGTAAGATTAGAATTCCAAATACGATTGACGAGCGACCTGCAGAAGCAGGTTGTCGCTCTCGAATTGGAGATTGGGAACTGGACACTGTTATTGGCCGTAAAGTCGGTCAAGTATTGGTCACAATGGTTGATAGGAAGACCAGAATATTACTTTCAAAACGAGCGGCATCAAAGAAAACCGTCGATGTTATGAGAATCATAGGTTCAATGCTAGATTCCCTTCCAACTAGTCAGATACAGACTTTAACTCCAGACCGCGGAAATGAATTCAGTGCGCAAGATGAGATAACAAAGAAATTCGATGTCCAGTTTTACTTTCCTGATCCCCACGCTCCATGGCAACGTGGGACCAACGAAAATACAAATGGGCTAATCCGTGAGTACGTCCCTAAAGGGACTGCAATCGAAGATTATTCAGACGAATACATTGAACAAATGGTTGAGCAAATTAATAGCCGACCTCGAAAGCTTTTCGGCTGGAGATCGGCTAAAGAATATTATTTATCTCAAGTGTTCCGGTTGAATTGACAATTCACCTTAGAAATGAGGCATAATAACATGACAGAACCAGACTTGAATTTCGACACCCTTGCTTTACATGGTGGGTATACACCTGATGCAGAGGCACACGCGACGAGTGTGCCAATCTATCAAACAACATCATATGTTTATGACAGCGCGGATGATGCGGCGTCACAATTTGCCCTTGAAAAGCCGGGCCAACTTTATACGCGATTCACGAATCCGACAACAGCGGTCCTCGAAGATCGACTCGCCCTGTTGGAAGGTGGCGTGGGCGCAGTGGCAGTTTCATCGGGAATGGCGGCCATTAATTACGCATTGGAAAATTTAACGGTCGCTGGTGATCACATCGTGGCGGCCAATACGCTTTACGGTGGCACGCACAACTTGCTTGCAACGGCCTATCCACGTCGCGGAGTAACGACAACATTTGTCGACATCGATGACTGGGTGGCGGTCACGAATGCCATTCAAGCAAACACGAAGGCTCTGTACGTTGAATTGATTGGTAATCCAAATTCGAATATTGCTGACTTAACAGTGTTAGCTGACATAGCGCATGAGGCTGGCATCCCGTTGATTGTTGATAACACTTTCGCAACGGCGTACCTATCACGCGTTTTCGACTTCGGTGCTGACATCGTAGTTTACTCGGCAACTAAGTTCTTATCAGGCCACGGCGCAGCACTAGGTGGCGTGATTGTTGATAGCGGTCACTTTAATTGGACGCAAAATGATAAGTTCCCTGGTTTGACCACGCCAGACGAAAGTTACCACGGGCTAGTTTACACGGAAAAGTTTGGGGATGCGGCCTACATTAACCGCATTCGCTATAACTTGCTGCGTGACTCCGGCGCAACCTTGTCGCCATTCAATGCCTGGATCATTTTGTTAGGCCTTGAAACGCTGTCTCTACGTGTTCAACGTCACGTGGATAATGCCAAGCGCGTTGCTCAGTTCTTGTCACAGCACCCAGCAGTTGCATGGGTCAATTATGCCGGCTTGACTGACAACCGTTACTACGAGCGCGCCCAACAATATCTGCCAAAGGGACCTGGATCAATCTTCACATTCGGGGTTGTCGGGGGTGCTGAAGCTGGGAAAAAGGTGTTGGACAGTGTCAAAGTATTCACGCATTTTGCTTCGTCCGGTGAAGGAAAGTCATCCATCTTGCACCCTGCTTCAACCTCACATGCGCAACTTTCAGAGGAAGAGTTGATTGCTTCCGGTACCCGTCCGGAGACGCTACGTTTGTCTGTCGGCATTGAAGATATTAGTGATTTGTTGGCTGACTTGGATCAAGCTTTGCGTTTTGCAACTGGCGATTAAGCCACTCTGAAACCTGTTATAATAGAATCATTATTGTTAATTATCAGTGCCGTTAAAGGCAAGAAGGAGATTCTATTCATGGCTAAGACGAAGTTCGTTTCACCACAACAATACGCAGCAAACTTGGGGGCGGTTATCCAAGCAACTGAGGATGCTGGTAATAAGGTGGCACCTTTCTTTGAGAAGTTGGACGATGCTATCAAGGCTGACAAGGTAGCCGAGATGCCAAAGGCTGAATTCCAAGAAATTGCAATGGAATTTGACGAAGCGGTTGCCGTTTACAAGGACGCTTCAGCTAAGATCAACGCCATTGCTGCGCCGGTTCGTTTGATGGGCGTGCACCAATCAATGAAGAAGACGTTTGGTGAATATGCTGATGCCACTGAAATGATGGCTAAGTCATTGGACGTTGAAAACCAAACGATTAACATGGATGACTTTAAGCAATCAGAAACGGATCAAGATACGTTGATGGAGAAGTTCTTGGTGGAAGTTCGTCGCATCATGAACACGGTAATGTAATGACGACGGCGGTAGATGATGCCCTAAAGATTGATATCGTTGGGGAAGTAGCAAAGGAATTAGCCTTGCCACTTAAGAAAGTGACAGCCACGGCTGATTTGTTGGCTGATGGTAACACGGTGCCATTTATCGCGCGTTACCGTAAGGATGTCACGGGAAACTTGGATGAAGTCCAAATCCGTGACATCCAAGCAGCCACAAAGCGTTTGGAAGATTTGCAAGCACGCAAGGCGACGGTCGAGAAGGCCATCACTGAGCAAAAGGCGATGACGCCAAACTTGATGAAGGCTTTGGTGGCAGCCGATACGATGCAAGCGGTGGAGGATTTGTATCTCCCATACAAGCAAAAGCGTCGTACAAAGGCCACAATTGCCAAGGAAGCGGGCTTGATGCCAATGGCGCAGTTCGTGCAAAAGTTCCCAGCGGGAGGCTTACAAGCAGAAGCAGCGAAGTTTGTTGATGCTGACAAGGACTTGCCAGACGTGGCAGCCGTTATGGCGGGAGTACACGAAATCTTTGCCGAAGTTATCGGTGAAAACGCTGGTTTGCGTGACTGGGTTCGTAAGTACACCCGTGACCACGGTCGTTTGGTTTCTAAGCAAAAGCGTGGCGCTGGTGACAAGGACGAACAAGGCATTTTCCAACTTTACTACGACTTTAGTATGCCAATGAATAAGGTGGCGAACCACCAAATTTTGGCAATTAACCGTGGTGAAAATGAAGGCGTGTTGTCAGGCAGCATCGATGTTGACGTGGCCGCTATTGAGCGTTACTTAAAGTTCCGCTTGGTTGGGTCAAAGTCTGGCGAATCAGCCGACGTTTTGACAGCAGCTGCCAATGACGCTTACAAGCGTTTCATTGGACCAGCTATCGAACGCGAATTGCGCAAGGAATTGTTCGATCGCGCAGCTGGGGATGCCATCAAGGTCTTTGGAACAAACTTGTACCACTTGCTAATGGCAGCGCCTCTACGTGGCCGTGTGGTATTGGGGTACGATCCAGGTGTCCGCACAGGTTCTAAGTTAGCGGTTGTCGACGAGAATGGTAAGTTCTTGGAGAAGGCGCACATTTACCCATTGCGTGGTATGCAGTACGATCCTAAGGGTGCTAAGCAAACCATTATTAACTTGGTGAAGAAGTATGGGGTGTCATTGGTTGCCATCGGAAACGGAACAGCTTCTCGTGAATCACAAAGCTTTGTAGCTGACATCATCAAGTCAGATTTGCCTGACTTGCAATATGTCGTGGTTAACGAATCAGGTGCTTCAGTGTACTCAGCCAGTGATATGGCGCGTGCTGAATTCCCTGACTTGCAAGTTGAGCAACGTTCAGCCATTTCAATTGCCCGTCGTTTGCAAGATCCAATGGCTGAGTTGATTAAGATTGACCCACAAGCGGTTGGCGTTGGGCAATACCAACACGACTTGCCAACGAAGGAACTTGAAACGGAGTTGGATGCAGTATTGGAAACAGCTGTTAACCAAGTTGGTGTTAACTTGAATACGGCGTCACCACAATTGCTAACACACATTGCTGGTTTGACAAAGACGACGGCCGCAAACATCGTGGCTTATCGTGATGAGAACGGTCAATTTACGTCACGTGCGCAATTGAAGAAGGTACCAAAGCTTGGCCCTAAGGCATTTGAGCAAGCTGCGGGATTCTTGCGTTTGCCAGATGGAAAGAATGCGTTGGATAACACTGACATTCACCCAGAGTCATACAAAATTGCGGAGGCTTTGCTGGCTGAGGCAGGTGTCACGGCACTAGGTGAAGCCGCGCAAAAGCCATTGGCTCGTTTGAACAATCAAGCGACAGCTGATCGTTTTGGCATCGGTCTCGCAACGTTGCAAGACATCATTGCCTCATTGGGTAACACAGGTCGTGATTTGCGTGATGACGCGCCAGGTGCTGTGTTGCGTTCGGATGTGTTGTCATTGAAGGACTTGAAGCCGGGGATGCAATTGCAAGGAACAGTACGTAATGTGGTCGACTTCGGGGCATTCGTTGATTTGGGTGTGCACGAAGACGGTCTGGTTCACATTTCACGCATGGCTAAGAAGCGTCGCGTTACTAATCCACATGAGATTGTTGCCGTTGGTGACATCATCACGGTTTGGGTGGTTGACGTTGACGTAAAGCGTGAACGAATCGGTTTGACGATGATTGAACCAACAGAAAAGTAAACGAGGAGAGTGGATGAAAGTCCACTCTTTTTTGGTAACCAGGTATAATAGAAAGAAAAGGGGGAAAGTGCCATGGCATTTTTAGACGTAGTAAGTAAGGTCGTTAAGAAGACTGGCGATGTCGTGACTGTATTGGGCGAGCAAGCACAAAAGGGTGGCGACTATTTGGCTGATCCAGAAAACCAAGCCAAGATTAATGACAAGGTTGGTGAATTCAAGGACGCGGTTGTTAATGTGTTTAATGACATCACCAAGAAAGACAAGTCACAACAAACCGAAGCTGAAGCGGAACCTGGGGTGCGCAAGGATGTAACGCCAGCTGATGAGGATATTATTATTAATTATCCAGAAGACGAACCAGCTGAAGACGTTAAGGTAGAGGTCTTGCAACCCCGTCATAACAATGATGACGAGATATAGTCAGCTTGCATATAAGCGCTATATCTGATAATATAATCTGTGCTGATACTTTCGGTACAGACATGCGGTCGTGGCGGAATTGGCAGACGCGCAGGATTAAGGATCCTGTGGTAGAGATACCGTGCGGGTTCGACCCCCGCCGATCGCATAAATAGTTGAGAAAGCCTCGAGATACGTTGATGTATCTCGAGGCTTTTTTGTTTTTAATCTGCAAGCTGATAAATCTGTTTAAGTTAACAAAAAACCAATGAACAACCTGTCCAGCAGGGCAGTTGTATAAATTTGTTGCAAAAATTGATATAAGTCCATTTTTGGACGTTTATTGTATTTTTGTCCGATAACGGACATTTGATTAAAAATAGTGTTTTGATTGAAATCCATCATCTTACATAATAAAGCCAATGAATAGAGGCCTTTTTAGACCTGGAATGGTAGGCGATGATATGACATTTTTCAAGAATAGGAACAGTCTTTGGTTTGTTTTTTGGGCTGTAATTTTGACACTAGCAGTAGTTTTCTTTCCGGACGAGTCCAGTCTGAAATCTGACCAATCAGTGCCGGACTCTTATCAGAGTGTACAGGCAGACAAATTGGCCAATCAATTTAGTGTAAAAGATAAGGGTGCGAAAACGGTCATTGCCGTATACACAAATGGTAATCAACCGTTGACCGATGTTCAAAATCAAGCAATTGATCAAACTGTCAAAAAGCTACGAGATAATGCGACCGAATATAAAATTACTGGTGTGACGGATGCGGGAGATAGTTCCGAGGTGAAGTCACAGGTCGTTTCGAAGGATAAAACGACACGACTGGTACAGCTAACAGTGAAGTCAAACGATATTACGAAAATGAAAAAGGAACTGACGGCGGCAACTGCTACAAAACAAGTCAGGTCTTACATTACAGGTAGTGATATCTTGGACCAAGATTTCGGTGATGCTACCGGTAAGGGAATCGCCAAAACAGAATTAATCGCTGTTATTTTTATTTTTGTTGTGCTGATTTTTGTCTTTAAGTCACCAATCACACCGATTTTGTCATTAGCTACGGTTGGCGTGTCAGCGGTAGTTGGCATTAGTATCGTGTATAACATGGTTAAATATTGGGGATTGTCATACTCGGATTTAACGGAAGCGTTTATTATTATTGTCCTTTTTGGGATTGGAACCGATTATAATATTTTGTTATATAATGAGTTTCGCTCAGGCCTCGTGCGTGGACTGGACAAGTTTGCGGCATCAAAAGAGGCCATTCGAGTTGGTGGCCGCATCATTTTGTACGCCGGCGTATCGGTGTTGATTGGTATGGGAACGCTCTATTTTGCTGACTTTTACCTTTATAAGTCGGCATTTGGTATTGCTATCAGTGTGGCAGTCTTGTTGTTGGTGCTGTTAACATTAAACCCATTCTTTATGACGACGTTTGGACCGTTTATGTTCTGGCCAACCAAGTCGTTTAAAGTTGAAGGTGAAAGTCGCTTCTGGCAATTCCTTACCAAAACGGCTTTAGCGCGTCCAGTAATTGCACTCGGGACAATCATAATCATCTTGGTGCCGATTGCATTACAAAGTCACGGTGATCTAAATTACGATAGTGCGGTTGAGGTGAGTGACAAGACGCCATCGAAACAAGGATATAATTTGATTCAGTCTCATTTCTCGAAGGGGATGGCGGCATCGACAACGATTTACTTAAAGTCAAATACAACATTAGATAATCAAGATGATCTTCGGGTAATTGATCAAGTTACGCAAAACCTTAAGTCAATTAAGAGCGTAGAAAAAGTAATGTCCGTAACCCAACCAGTTGGTGAAAAAATCAAAGCGCTATACGTTAAGCAACAATTATCAGACGTGACTTCTGGACTTGGGTCGGCCACAAATGGCTTATCACAAATTAAGTCTGGTTTGCATTCAGCGAAGACGGAAATTGATGGTTCTGACATGAGTGGTACTGTGAAATCAGCCACAGAGTTGTCAGATGGGTCAAAGGAAGTGGCTGCTGGTGCAGCAACTTTGCAATCAGGTATTGGCCAGATTACAACGGGCATTAATCAATTGCAGAGTCAGTTGACAGCAGGGACGGCCGATAAGGAACAGATTGCACAGTTAGCAGCGGCTTTGCCTGAATTAAACCAGGCGATTAACCAATTAAATGAACAAGTTAATCTGACCAATAATCAACAGGACGCAGATGTGACTGATCACCTAACGAAGATTGGTTCAGCTGCAAACGAGATTGGCAATCAACTCGGTAGCGTTAACGAGGCGTTGCAAAACGTGAGTGAAGACGGCGACTTTGACGCGCAGTCACTGCTTGATGAAATGAAGCAAGCAGGCATTGAAATGACGGCCGAACAACAGGCTGCTGTTAAGCAATCGATTGATGACAAACTGGCAAAGCAGCAAGCTGAAATGGCTGCTGTGCAGAAACAAGTGACAGCATCTTTGACGGCTATTGGTGAACAGGCACAGCAAATTGGCGATGCGGATCAAGCATTGGCAAGTCAGCTAACATCATTAAATGAAACAACTAGCCAACTACAAACAGCGGTTGCCCAATTGACGCAAGCCTCAAATCAGCTGTTGCCAACGTCGGCGAGTGTGATTCAACAATTATCAGAGGGAATGGATCAACTTAAGTCTGGGACAACACAATTGACCACAGCGTTGAATGAAGTTGATTCGCAAACTGGACAATTGACGGCCGGGGCACAACAAGTTGCTAACGGCAACTCGCAATTTGCGGCTGGGTTTACCGGCCTTGCTGGTCAAATGAAGACATTGTCAGAGGGATTGGCTAGCGCTGATGGTGGCCTAGGTGAAGTTAGTGCCGGCACGAATGACGTGAACAAGTACGTGAAGGGACTCAAGCAAGCATCATCATCAGATGTTTTTTACGTACCAAATGATATGATTCATGGTGAGAACTTTAAGTCGTCATTGGACACATACCTATCGGATAATCGTAAGATGACGTCAATTACAGTGTACTTGAAGGGTGATCCAAGTACGGTACATGCGACAAAGCAAATTGATAATATCAAAGCTGTATTAACGGCCACTTTGGCTGGTACGGCTTTGAAAGATGCTACCTTCGCAATTGGTGGTACGACATCCTCAACCAAGGATTTGAATGATTTAGCGACGAAAGACTTTGTTAAAACAGCGGCCATCATGTTGATGGGAATCTTAATTGCGTTGTTGTTCGTCACACGCTCGTTCTGGCAGTCAATTGCTATTGAAGGGACGCTACTGTTGGCGTACTATGCCGCACTGAACATCGTACACTGGGTGACATCGTCTTTGTTAGGCCAAGATAGTTTGACTTGGAATACACCCTTCTTCTCATTCATCATGTTAATAGCATTGGGTGTTGATTACACCATTTTCTTGATGCTGAAGTACCGCGACGAATTAGCGGCTCATAAGGATGCCCGCGTAGGGATAAAGGCTAGTCTAATCAAGTCGGTTGCGATGATTGGGACGGTTGTTTTATCTGCCGCAGTTATTTTGGGTGGAACTTTTGCCGCGTTGATTCCGTCAGGTGTTCTAACGCTAATTCAAGTTGCCCTTGTTGTGATTGTTGGCTTGGTATTGCTAGTTATTTTAATTCCTTTGGTGTTGCCAGCGGTTATTAGTTTGACGCAAGCTGACACAGCGGAATAAGTGTTTTTAAAAATTGGAATGGGGGGATAATCATGGAAATTAAGCCATTGCAGCGAAAAGACTTTGGGAAGATTCAACGATTTGCGATTACGGGGATGCATTTATCACGGTACACATCAAATCGTTTCGAGTTATATTTTTACGCCAAATATTTTTGGTATTTAGAGTTGCTACGTGCCACGCGAATCTACGCAGCTTATGAAGGGGATGAGTTTGCTGGCGTACTTCTGTTAGATATTGATGGGGAACAGAAAGCGTATCGTAGTTGGTGGGCGCAAAAATTCGTTGCGTTGATGGAGTGGCTCATGCAACGCGGATATGCGGATACATCTGACCAGTACGGTAGTGCTAATGATGAAATGTTAGCAAACTATAAGCAAAGGCAACATGTTGATGGCGAGTTGAATTTCTTTTTGGTCAATACAGAGATTGTTGGCCGAGGAATCGGAACACAATTGCTAATTGCGGCAGAAAAAGATTTGGAGAACAAACACATCTATTTATTCACGGATGATGGTTCAACTTACCAATTCTATGACAAGCGTGGCTTTGAACGGGTAGGAGAAAAACAAATTTCGCTACCGGTTAACGGCGAAGATGTTGCCTTAACGGCGATGTTGTACGCAAAACAATACTGATAAAAACAAGGCTGGGACAAACGTATCTGTCCCAGCCTTGTTTTAGTATTCTTCAAAGATTGTCGTCAAGATTGAAATGATGACTTGCTTATCTGTTTGGGCACCATCCTGCAACCATTGATTAACCACCCCAATTGTGCCTGTTACGGAGTAGGTCACACCGTAGTAATCAGTCGGGTTATTACGATCAAGGTGTTCTAGTAACAAAATTTCTTCAATGAAGATAGGTATCATTCGACCGAATAAATCAGTGTTTTGTGATTGCGTTAAAACAACAAATGCGTGTTTGTGATCATCTATGTAACTAACTAAGTTGCTTACCAACAGAGAAAAACTGTCTTCGGACAAATCGGGATAATCTGCAGTTATTTGATTTACCAAGCCGACTAGTAACTCATTGACGGTTTGGTCGTATAAATCGAATACGTCATCAAAATGGACGTAAAAGGTGCTTCTAGAGACATTAGCAATGTCCACAATTGATTTGATTGTAATTTTGTTTAGTGGTGTTGTTGGTAACAGTGAAAGCAGGGCGTCTGACAGGGCGACTTGTGTTTTTTTTATTCGACGATCGATGGTCATATATAAACCTCTTTTCATAAAATAGACACATGTACACTATTAGACGATTGTATCATGCGTGGACGGAACGTTCCTTAACATAACAATAATTGAGAAAGATTTTTTCGACAGGGAAGTAAATATCAGGCGACGACAAGAGTTAGATGTAGCCAAAGGATTCGTGGTTTTGTGGGGCGGAGTAATAAATTTAAGCTGGTCTTATCTAACCGAATGACAGAAACGAACAATTTCGAGATGTCTGTAAGCATATTGCTATTACTTTGTTTTGTCATCAAAGAAAAGTGAAAGTTTTTGCGGTTTTCTCAAAAAGTTAGATAATTGTGCCACCAAGTCAGAACACGCCTACATTTGCGGGTCAAAATGGACCGTAAATGGGACGTTCCTTTTCATTTGACACCTTGCTTTTTCGTGCTACGCAATATAGACTTATAAATTGTAAGTGAAATGTAGTACAAATCAGTTAGGAGATTTTAATCATGACAAAGTACGGTGTAATTGTAGGATCAACTCGTAAGAACTCATACTCACTTGGTGTAGCGGAGGCCCTTGTTGCTGGTTTGCCAGCTGATGCAGAAGTTTCATACTTCGACATCGCAACGTTGCCTTTGTACAACCAAGACCTTGATGCTAACTCTCCTAAGGAATACGAAGACTTCCGTGCGTGGGTTTCTGCACAAGATGCCTTTATCATGGTAACGCCTGAACACAACCGTTCAGTGCCAGCTGCATTGAAGAACGCTTTGGACATTGCTTCACGTCCATGGGGACAAAACGTATGGGCTGGAAAGCCAGTTTTGCCTGCCTCACAATCAATCGCCGGTCTTGGTGGTGTTGTTGCACACCACGTGTTACGTAACTCTTTGGACTTCTTGGACATGGCAATCATGCACCAACCAGAGCTTTACATTGGTAACACGGCCGAATTGGCAAACGAAGGTGGAAAGATTACTAACGAAGGAACGAAGTCATTCCTTGCTGGTGTAGCTGACCAATACAACACGTTTGTTTTGAAGCACTTGGGATAATTGATAACTATGAAAAAGACGACTAGCTTAACGGCTGGCCGTCTTTTTTGTGCCTTAAGGCGTATTATTTGAAGTTAGCGCTTTCATTTCGTATTCTTTAGGTAAGGTTAACGATAACTTAAATAAATATTAAGGAGATAATGTCATGGATACATCTAAAGTTTTTAAGCTACAAGGAAAGCTGAATGCACAAGATGTGGCTGAAGGACTTGAAAAGTTTTTCGACCTAGAAAAGGGCATGCATTCCGAAGTGCTTCCTATCGATGATGGCTTTATTATCCAAGCCAAAGAACGTGAAGCTAATTCATGGAAGAAGTTCATGGGCGTTTCAAAAGCCACTAAGGTGAAGATTGAAGTCATTACGGATGAAATTATTACGGTAGAGATTGGAAGCGGTGACTGGACTGATAAGGGAGTGGCGGCAGCGGCCGGTGCCATCGTCTTCGCCCCATTGCTGGTCACTGCCGGTGTGGGGGCGTATCAGCAAAAGAATCTGGCAGCAGAAATCTTCGAATTCATCGATGAATACGTGAAGTCAGACGGGCAACGAGGCTTGCGAAGTGTTAGTCAACCAACTGTAGTCGTGCAACATGCAGCAGCGGCCCCAGTTGAGAAGTCACCGGTAGAAAAGGTTAAGGAACTGAAGGAATTGCTGGATATGGAAATTATCACGCAAGAAGAATTTGATAAAAAGAAGAAAGAAATTTTGGGGTTGTAGTTTTAAATCGATGTTATCAAATAGGGGGAATTAATTATGTTAGGAATGACGAAACAACGATTTGCAATTGTAGTGGTTGCTGTTGTGGGAATGCTCACAACGTTTTTGCCATGGTTCAAAATTAGCGGTCTTGCATCGCTCGCCAAGGAATCTGTTAAGGGAACGGCTGGAGATAGGTGGATTACCTTGATTGTTTTCTTGGCGGCAGGTGTAGTAGCAGTGGCAGTCGGTGGTCGTGATAAGCCACTACAAGGATTTTTCCGTTATGCGGCTGTTGTAGCCGGAGCTATTAATCTGATTATTGGATTCTATGAATTGACGAATGGTGGAGCCGACGCAGGAATTTACGGTAGTGCAGATCCAACCTGGGGACTTTGGATTTTGATGCTTGCCTCTCTTGCGTTGATTGTCGTGCCGTTTGTCGTTAAAGAAGATGGGCAACCTGTCCAACCTAGAGTCGTTGTTCAACAAACAACTCAAGCAGCGCCCCAAGCAACAAATGTTCAAGCTGGGTCAGCATCGGCTGCGTCAGCGACAGCCGAAAAGACTGACGTAGAGAAGATTAAGGAACTCAAAGAGCTTTTGGATATGGGTGTTTTGACACAAGAAGAATTCGACAAGAAGAAAGATGAAATTCTAGGTTAATAACATGCTTTGGATTTTAGTCGCATTAATAATAGCTACGATATGCCTACCAAAAATGGTAGCGCTTAAGATGTGGTTGTGGGTGATACTAATTTTTATAGGCATGATTCTATTGGCAGTTGCATTATCAATGACGAAAATAATCATTTTGTTTATTGTCATATGGATTGTCATTGTGTTGTTAAGAGGTCGTCGTTAACAGTGTGGTCAGTTATTGTACTGGCCATTTTTTGTCGAGAAATTATTACGGAAGGATAGTTATGCTAGAAGAAATTAAAGCGCTAAAAGATTTGTTAGACGCTGGAGCTATTACACAAGAAGAATTTGATAAACTGAAGCAGGATGCTATTAATGGCGAAATGAGCGATATCGACAATTATAAGCAGGCCGCTGGAAAGTCGACAGACAATCAAGTTTCTGTGGTTGCTGGCGAACAAAAGCCACAAAATCCACAAAAGCCAATCGCTGCACCTACTTCCAAGCGACCTATCGGGATAATTGTGACACTTGCTGTATTAATTGTTGGATTTATTATTGGTGGAATGGTCACGCGGGAAACGAAGGCAGATTTGTCACTCAAAGTGGGGAACGCAGTTCGAAATAATGCGCCGGATGAATTGTTAAAGCAGTTTGACGAAACGTCCCAGAATGCGGTTTGGGCATTGCCTGGTACACAACAATTGATAAATGACTGGAGTGTTGTTCAGAACCCGGATAGTATCGTTGATACCTTGGCTCGAGGGGAGGACGTCATTGACTATGATGATGATCAAGTGCCGGTTCGTATCGAGGTTCGACACAAAAAAGTGTGGTTGTTTTTCGATAAGTATTATCTAAGCACAACGCCCGTGAAGGTTAATTTTGCTAGTTCTTATGATCACGACACATTTAGATTGAATGCTGATAGTGTTGATACGACCTCAACGGATGTTAAATCGGCGATGGATGAGAAGGTATCTACATCTGATATTAAATCTAACGGCATATTCCCAGGATTCTGGATGTTCGATACTTATGATAAAGACGGTACACAGGTAGGTGATGATTCATGGATTAGGGGAACTGGTCGATTAAATAACGATCCGGTCACGTTCGACTAAGTATATTGTCATGATTAATGAAATGGGAGGAATTATATGAATCCTGAAGTTGTTAGGAAATTAAAAGAATACAAGGCGATGTTAGATGCAGGTGCGCTTACTCAGGAAGAGTTTAATCAGCTTAAAGAAAAACTGTTGTCTGATGATAGCAAAGCTAGTGGGACTGTTCAAACGGCTTCGCAACCTGCGCCAGAAGCTGGGAAGCAAGAAGCTACACCAATACAACAAGGACAAGGAGTGAAGACGTCCAATCAACCAGTAACCTCTCGACGAGTGGATGCGAAGGACAGTGCCACCAAAACAGGTAAAAAGGGCGGTATCATTATTGGCTTGGTGATTCTATTGCTGGTTGTTCTAGGCGTTGGGGCAGCGCATATTCATCAACAGAATGAAGCTACGCAAAATAAGACGGAAAAGCAACAGGCCAAGGCTAAAAGTATGTCAGCGAAAATGTCATCAATGAAGGAAGCGTCTAAAGCAAGTAGCGAATCCGTTGCTAAAGAGAAAGCGGAGTCTAGAAAGGCGGCAAGCGAATCTAGCCAAGCTGCAGCAAATTCTGAGACAAAGGTAGATGTCACAAGCTTAAGTAATCAATTAGACAGTATTGCCAGTGATTTGGGTCAGACGGCTGAGCGACTTAATATGTCTGATTATCGTGGAGATACAGGCTACACAGATACAGGCGAGACGTTGGTGCCTGGAAAAACCGGTGAAGGTAATGGATTATATGGTGTTAAATACATTTGGCTATTTTCAAATGATGATGAAGCCTATTTGTACTACTTTGCTGATGACGGAAATGCCTATGTAACTGATTACCCATACACTGATGATAGCGTCTTTACTGTCACACAAAATGAACAAATCGAAGGCGCGTGGCAATCTGCAATCCAATAAGGGTTATCATTTAACATTTGACTGAAATAGGCGTACGCTTAACGTATCCACCGGCTACGAAAGGAAGTGCACTTATGGACGCAATGGAGAAGTCACAACGGATCGAAAATTGGTTAAAAGAAAATGGGTCTGTGCAAGTCGCAGTCTCAGAGTACATGGCAGCTAATCCACCAATGTCAGTCAGTCGCTTTTTGGCGACAAATGACTGTTCTAATAAGCCTGAAACGGGGTTGGAAGGCATTTTGCTACCAAACGGCTTGTATTACGACTTACGTGGTTCTCACAGTATGATGATGAATGTGCTTGCAGCACAGGCGCTTGATACGACAATTGAGAATTACATGAAGTCAGTACCCAAGGTTTGTTATACCGCAATGACGGCTTATGCAATGAAAATTACAGGTGCCGTCATGCTACACAATAATGTACAACAATATGCTGACGAATTAACTCAGGCGCAAAAGGATGCGTTATTGCAGTTGGAATCAGCGAATAAATTAGTAGTTAATCTCCAGCCAGTCCGGATGCCGGCGCGTATCAAGGTGCACTATCCAAAGCTGGTTGAGCGGCAACAGGCAGTGCTTGCGGCTAACTAGAGAAAGAGAAACGTTCTGGCAAAATCAGCCGGAACGTTTTTTAATATCATTTTGCTTATTTAAAGTTTGGCGGTAGAATGAATTGTGAAGTTGTACACACGGAGGGAAATAATGACAAAACATGATCATCATCATGATATGAGCATGCACGAGCATAGCGAACATCAGATGAATATGAATGAAAAACATATGGACATGGATATGCCAATGGCGCATCATGACATGGACCACATGAATCATGATGACATGATGATGCACGGTGGGCACATGATGCATATGGGAAATATGAAGCGAAAGTTGATTGTCTCATTAATCTTGACGATACCGATTATCCTGCTGTCACCAATGATGGGGATGAAGATGCCGTTTACGATTACCGGCATTCCGGGTCAAAATTGGTTGGTATTGTTGCTAGGTTCAATTCTGTTTTTCTATGGTGGCACGCCATTCTTTAGCGGTGCTCGTGGCGAATTACAGAGTCGCAAGCCGGCAATGATGACGCTGATTACAATGGGCATCGTGGTGGCTTACGTTTACAGTTTGTACGCCACGATTATGAATGCCTTGCATCCCGAAGTCATGGTAATGGATTTCTTCTGGGAGTTGGCAACGTTAATCGACATTATGTTGATTGGCCACATTATCGAGATGAATGCAGTGATGAAGGCTGGTTCTGCCGTGGATGGTTTGGCGGCCTTGGTACCTAAGATGGCCCACCGCCGTCATCATGGTGACCACTTCATGGATGTCGCGATTTCAGATTTGGCATTGGGCGACGTCTTGCTGGTTAAAGAAAACGAACGCGTGCCAGTTGATGGTCGTGTCCTAACCGGTATGCCAACGTTGGATAAATCACTGCTAACTGGTGAATCAACTGGCGTCATGAAGCATGAGGGCGACCACGTTGTTGGCGGCTCGCTTAATGGTGGCGCCTCATTTACGATGACGGTGGCGCACCGTTCGGACGATGGCTTCTTGGCGCAAGTTCAACACTTGGTTGCTAATGCGCAACAAAATCAATCACACGCCGAGACGTTAGTCGACCGCGTGGCTGGCTGGTTGTTCTACGCCGCGATGATTGTTGGTATTTTAGCATTTGTGATTTGGACAGCCATCCATGGTTTTGCATATGCTTTGCCAATTGCGGTTACAGTCTTCATTATTGCCTGTCCACACGCCCTCGGGTTGGCCATTCCACTAGTTGTTGCACGTTTAACTGGTTTGGCTGCTCAAAACGGATTGCTTATCCAAAACCGTGCCGCTTTGGAACGCGTGAACGAGTTGCGTTACGTGTTGATGGATAAGACAGGAACGCTGACGGAAGGCAACTTTAAGGTGCAAACCGTTAACGCTTTGGCTGAGGGGTGGACGTCAGATGATGTGTTGCGTTATGCAGCAGCCCTTGAACAAGGTAGTTCACACCCGTTGGCGACTGGCATCTTAAAAGCAGCCCACGATTTGGACGTGCCAATGGTGATGCATCAAACGGCGACGGCTGGTGAGGGAGTTTCCGGTATGATTGGCGATGACCACTACCGCTTGGTGTCACCAACAACGTTGCCGGCAAACATCAATTCACAAGTTCGTGACCTAATTACGACAGCGACGACAACCGGCGAGACGGTCAGCGTCTTGTTGAAGCATGATGAGCCACTTGGGATTATTGGCTTGTCAGATGCCATTAAGCCGGATGCGCAAGCCTTTATTGAAAGCTTGCATCAACAAAACATCACACCGGTAATGTTGACTGGCGATAATGAAAAAGCGGCGCAACGCGTGGCGGCAGCTTTAGGTATTCACGAAGTCCGTGCTGATTTGAAGCCGGCCGACAAGATTGAGTTGGTCAAGACGTACCAAGCAAACGGTGCGGTGATGATGATTGGTGACGGGGTTAATGACTCACCTGCATTGGCCCAAGCTGACTTGGGTGTGGCGATTGGTGCCGGAACTGATGTCGCGATTAATGCATCGGATGTGGTGCTGGTTGATTCAAAGCTCGCTGATGTGACGACGTTGCTTGAATTGGCACGTCAAGCTAAGCGAAAGATGATCCAGAACCTATGGTGGGGAGCGGGGTATAACCTGATTGCGATTCCATTAGCGGCTGGCATTCTTATTCCAGTCGGGTTTAAACTTGATCCGATGGTTGGTGCCATTTTGATGTCACTTTCAACCATCATAGTGGCGATTAATGCCATGACGTTAAAACTAAAGAAGTAAACAAAAACGGCGAAGCATATCTGCTCCGCCGTTTTTTGATGAAGTTGTTTTTAACCCCCACGCGGCTCTCTCTAAAAGGCCGTGGTGCAAAGTCGACTAACATCTACTGAGAAAGGGAAAGAGAGATGGTAGACATTAGTGACGGGTTAGCACGTGATTTATTATGCCAGGTAATGGGGCGCTACGGCAGAAAAGTGCCTGAGGTGGGAAGATTTTGATGTTTTCAATCATTTTAATGGGTTTGGATAACAAAAAACACGCGCCAGGGGGTGCGCGTGTTTTTTAAGAAGATTTGGCTAGTTGGCAAAAGAATCTAAGGGGGGAGGGGGAAACCAGCTAGTCAGCGATCTTCAATTATGCTAGGGATAAGTCAGGGCGCATATCTGCGCTTCTGAATGATTATAGTATGCTGCAAATTTGAGGCTCTAACTAAAAAGTGCCAAATATGAGTCAAATTAACGTGATTTTTTACATAAGGACCTAAAATCCGCTAATCGGCTTACAAAATGTTAGAATAATAAGTCGAACAAAACGAAAGCAGGTGAACAAGATGGAAGCAAAGCCAAAGTACGTCGGATTGATTACAGCGGCCATCCTGCTATCAACCTTTATGTCAGCTATTGAGGGAACTGTTATCTCAACAGCTATGCCAACAATCATTGGATCGTTGCACGGCATCAAGTTGATGAGCTGGGTATTCAGTATTTACATGTTGATGACTGCCGTGGCAACACCAATCTACGGTAAGTTATCAGATTTAATTGGCCGCAAGCCGGCGATGCTGTCTGGATTAATCATTTTCTTGATTGGCTCAATGATGAGTGGTGTTTCTGATAGCATGGCGACGTTGATTTTCTGGCGTGCTATTCAAGGTATTGGTGCCGGTGGTATTATGCCAGTTGCCTTTACGATTTTGGCTGACCTTTATCCAATCGAAAAGCGTGCCTCAATCATGGGCTTGAATTCAACTGCGTGGGGTGTCGCCTCGATGGTTGGACCACTAGTTGGTGGTTATTTGGTTCAAAACTTGTCATGGCACTGGGTATTCTTTATTAATTTGCCAATTGGTATTATCACGATTGCTATTTTAATTTTCTTCTATAAAGATACCTTCGAAAAGCGCCAAGCCATTATTGACTATCCAGGTGTCCTTTGGATGTCAGTATTTATCGTTGGTTTGTTGCTTGGTTTGCAAATGATTTCAGAAGCAAACTGGTTGTTGATGGTAATTTTCTTCGTCGCCTCAGTACTTGGTTTGATTTTGTTCATCAAGCGTGAGCGCAAGGCGCCAGAGCCATTGATTGATTTGAAGATGTTTAAGTCAGTTGACTTCACAGCTGCCAATACAATCGCTGGTTTGACTGCTGGATTCATCATCGCTTACAACATTTACTTGCCAACGTGGATGCAAGCACTTGGTGGTATGAAGCCATCAGTCGCTGGATTTGTTGTGACGCCAAGTTCTGTTGTTTGGATGTTTGGTGCCGTGATTGCTGGTCGCGTTTTGGCTAAGCACAGTGCCCAATACCTCTTTAAGTTTAGTTTGTTTGTTGGTATGCTTTATGCCATCATGTTGGCTGTGATGCCAGGGGATGCGCCATTCGTTTTGTTCCTAGCTACTGGATTGATTTTCGGTTTGACGATGGGATCAACGATTACGGCCTCAACGGTGATGGCCCAACAAACAGTTGAGCCAAGCCAAATTGGTATGGCCACATCATTTAACAACTTGGCCCGTGCTATGGTTCAAACGATGATGACAACTGTTTATGGTGTTGTCCTTAATGTGTCAATGTCGATTGCTTTGCAGTCACACCACAACTTGCACTTCGCCGAGTTGAATCAATTAATTGATCCAAACACAGCAAAGAACTTGCCAGCTAGTCACATTGCGCCATTGCGCGACATTATGACGTTTGGTTTGCACAACATTTACTGGGTTGGTGCCTTGTTGATGTTGGGGGCTGTCTTGACGAATGTCTGGGCAACGCGTCAGTTGAAAAAGTAAAATTAAATTGCTTCAACAAAAGTGTTGACATTTAATAGGCAAATGCCTATTATATTACATGTGGTTGCGATAAGTAACTTACATGTTTTGGAGGATTACCCAAGTCTGGCTGAAGGGAACGGTCTTGAAAACCGTCAGGTCGTGAAAGCGGCGCGTGGGTTCGAATCCCACATCCTCCTTTGGCATCTCTGGTGTCACAATTTAATTTTATTATCGCGGGATGGAGCAGTCTGGTAGCTCGTCGGGCCCATAACCCGAAGGTCGTAGGTTCAAATCCTGCTCCCGCAATTTATGGAGAATTACCCAAGTCTGGCTGAAGGGAACGGTCTTGAAAACCGTCAGGTCGTGAAAGCGGCGCGTGGGTTCGAATCCCACATTCTCCTTACTGATAACCGTGTCCATTGGGCGCGGTTATTTTTTTATTCTAAAATATTGAGGGGTATGAATTTATGTTAACATTACAGCTTCGTTATCTCAGATATGCAATTGTTGGGGTGGCTTTGACAGTTTTGACGGCGCTGATAATGCCAGTGTTACTAGGCATGAGTCCGTTTTTGGATTTGTCAGTCCCACACCGGATGATGGCAGCCTTTGCAATCGCGACTGTGTTTGTGATTGTGGTTGACGTGCGCATGGGGATGCAAGCGTGGCGCCAACGCCAAGAAGAGGGACTAACGACTTTGTGGGTGCCGATTATTGGTCAAACACTTTGGTTGGCGACGACGGCTTGGATTTACAAGCAACCGATTGACGGTGACTTCTTGAAGACGATGACGTTGCCAGTCATGCTAGGCGGATTGACAATTTTGCTACTAACGTTTGGTTTGTTGCAACGTCGTGAACGTGCGATTCCGCTAGATGATGTCATGAAGCAGGCAACACGCCGTTTGACGTGGGTAGTTGTCGTATTGGCCATCTACGCCTTAATCTTCTTTGGCCTAACGTTGAACTGGCAATCTGGTTTGACGGTCGCAACGTCAGTCTTGCTAGTCGTTGATCCACGTTGGCCAGCTTTCTGGGCGGGGTGGCGTCGCTTCCGCATTTTGCGTGCGCTAGCTAAGGAAGGGGTGACCTTCCAAAATCCACACGCACTTGATGAAGTACGTGATGTGAACCATGCCGTTGTTGAAAAGACTGGTTTGTTGACCGGCGACGACGTGACGGTGACTTCTGTGATGTCTTTGGATGATCGTTACAGTGATTTTGACATCCTAGGCATTGTGACTGGCTTGGTTGAACCAGTTAACGGGGTGCTTTCTAAGAATATTTTGGCGTTTGCTGAAGAACATGGTGTTTATCCTTCAAGCGCCAGTGAGGTGGAACTTATTCCGAATGCTGGTATCCAAGGTGTGATTTTGAATGAACACTTTGCGATTGTCTCAGCAGCGTTCGTCTTAGCAAATGATTACACGGTAGATCAAGACGTTTTGGCAACGTATAAGGAGCTTGGCAATTCGGTCAGCTACGTTGTTGATAGCATGCAAGTTGTCGGTGTCATGACGTTTGGGACGTCAATGAGTAAGGCGGTCTTGCCAATTGACCGTTTCTTCCGTGAACGTGGCATCACAACATACATTGCAACGGCTGATACATCTGGATCAGTCCAACAATTGACGAAGCTAATGGGGACGTTATCGGAACCAGCGACTGACTTGACGCCTGATGAAAAGGCGGCCAAGCAAGCCGAATGGGTGAACGATGGTGAATCAATGTTGATTACGAACCAAGTTGTCCCAGAAAATGTGACGCCATTGTTGACGGTGGCCGTTGACAAGGAAGATATGATTGCTGACGTCCACGTTGAAACGATGACTGACTTGCCAAAGTTGTGGGATACAACCGACGCTTTGTTGGGGGCTGACACGAAGGTTTTGCTCTGGACTAGTGTGGTTGTTTTGCTAATTGTGTTGATTGCTGCTGGCCTTGGCATCTTTATCACACCTTGGTTGTTCGTGGCACCAATCGTCGCCACAATCATTCGTTTGGTCTTGTCATTCACTTTGCGTGCCGTGGTTGCACCCGAAAATTAAGAAACGATTACAACGTGAAACATATGGCCCGTCATGTCCCCGAAAGGTTGATATGACGGGCTTTTTGTAACCTACAGCAATTCCGATATAAATTGACTTATGTTGTGGAAAAGCCTAAAATGAAACATGTGTTAATAAAGCGCAAAAAAACACTATTGATTTGACATGAAAGTCAACTCTATAGACAGGAGATACAAGATGAACATTGCAATGATCATCCTGCTGTCGCTTGTCGCAATCGTAATTGGCGTTGCGATTGGTTATCAAGTTGCGAAGACTCGCATTAATCACTCGCTAACCATTGCACGCCAAACCGCATCAGATATTACGAGTCAAGCCGCTAACGATGCTGAGCAGATGAAAAAGACTGCCATCGTCGAAGCGCGAGATGAAAGCCAACGTTACCAAGAACGCATTGAACGTGAACTTCAAGACCGCCGTGCGGAAGTGAAGTCACAAGAAGAGCGTTTGGTAAGTCGTGAATCTGTATTGGACCGAAAGGATGCTTCATTGCAAAAGCGTGAAGAAGTCATTTCGGAAAAGGAAACGAAACTTGATCACCAACGACAAAGTGTCAACGATAAGCAAAAGCGTGCTGAAGAATTGATTACAGAACGTGAAGCAAAGTTGGTTGAGATTGCAAACTTGAGTCGCGATGACGCTCGTGAGCAAATCTTGTCAGAGACGAAGGATGCCTTGGTTTCTGAACGTGCCGTTATGATTAAGGAAAGCGAAGAGCAAGCTGCAGCCGAAGCTGAAAAGCGGGCTAAGAACTTGGTGGTTAGCGCCATTCAACGTTCTGCTGCAGACATGGTTGCCGAAACAACGGTATCAGTTGTGACGTTGCCTAACGATGACATGAAGGGACGAATTATCGGTCGTGAAGGTCGAAACATTCGTGCCATCGAGACGGTTACTGGTATTGATTTGATTATCGATGATACGCCAGAAGCAGTCGTATTGAGTGGATTTGATCCGGTTCGTCGTGAAATTGCGAAGAATGCTTTGGAGAAGTTGATTGCCGACGGTCGCATTCACCCAGCTCGCATTGAAGAGATGGTTGAAAAGGCCCGTAAGGAAATGGATGAGCACATCCGTGAAGTTGGTGAACAAACAATCTTTGATTTGGGCATTCACAACATGCACCCTGATTTGATTAAGACAATCGGTCGCATGAACTACCGTACGAGTTATGGACAAAACGTGCTCGTACACTCAATTGAAGTCGCTAAACTAACGGGCATGTTGGCTGCTGAGTTAGGTGAAGACGTTACGCTTGCCAAGCGCGCAGGATTATTACACGATATTGGTAAGGCAATCGATCATGAAGTTGACGGTTCTCACGTAGAGCTTGGTGCAGAGTTGGCCAAGAAGTACAAGGAACGTCCAGTTGTGATTAATGCCATTGCCTCACACCACGGTGACGTGGAAGCTGAGTCTGTTATCGCCGTCTTGGTTGCAGCCGCTGATTCGATTTCAGCTGCACGACCAGGAGCGCGTTCAGAGTCACTTGAAAACTACGTTCAACGACTACAACAACTTGAAGCCATTGCAAATGACTTCAGCGGTGTTGAAAAGTCATTCGCGATCCAAGCGGGTCGTGAGGTTCGTGTTATCGTTGAGCCAGCTGCTGTTTCTGATTTGGAAGCAACGGTTTTGGCCCGCGACATCAAGAACCAAATTGAACACGATTTGGATTACCCAGGCCACATCAAGGTTACGGTTATCCGCGAATCACGTTCAGTGGAATATGCGAAATAATAACGAAAACAGCGAACTGCCTCGGCGGTTCGCTGTTTTTGTGTATTTTGCCACATATCTATAAAATGCTATACTTTGAATAACACAATCTGAAATGGAGAGTTCTTCAATGGCAAATGAAGAGAAATTAAATATCAATGACATTGCAGAACGCGATGGTGTCAGTATTGCGACTGTGTCCAGATATTTGCATGGTCGATTAGAAAAAATGTCCGACAAAACAGCGAATCGGATTAAGCAAATTATCGAAGAGACGGGCTATGTGCCTAATGCGTCGGCTGTTCAATTGATGACGCAACGTAGCGGTTTGATTGCAGTTGTGGCTGCAGATGTTGACGACTATTTTTCAACGGAATTTTTTAAGGGTGCATCTTCAATCCTTGAAGCAGAACAATACACGGGCGTACTATTTGATACGAATTCATCAGTGGCCCGGGAAGCATCTCTACTTGATCGTGTGAGCCAGCAAAACTTTGACGGTGTGATTATTCAGCCGATTTCAGATGATGATAGTTTGCTGGAAAAGCACATCAAGAAAGGACTGCCAGTTGTGCTTGTTGACCGTGAAACGATGGGTGGTAACTACGACATGGTGGTGACGGATAATGAACAAGCAGCTAAGCGTGCAGCGCAGCACTATCATGATGCTGGCTTTACACGTTTGATTGTTGTGACTGAACCAATCGCTAGTGTCTCAACTCGTACTGCGCGTTGGCGTGGCGTACAAGCTGTATATCCAAATGCAACAATGGTAGAGGTGCCACGTTCAGGCATTGTTGGTGAAGAAGTATTAAACGAAATGATGCACCAGTTGCAAGGGGATGAACCAACGGTTATTTTCTTCTTCAAGGAACGCTTGATGCTCGAAATATTACCACACATGATTCGTGAAAATGTGTTAAATGAACAACGCCAAGTGACCGGTTTTTCAGACACGAAGCTAGCACGTGACTTGAACCCGAACGTGAAGTTAATCCAGCAAAATCCCTTTCTGATGGGGGCTACGGCGGCTGAGTTGCTGCTACGCCGACTCGATAAAAAGACGATAATGCAACACACTGAAAAAGTGGTGATTGCAGCGACGTATGAATAAGTGGTTTACAACACCTGTAATGGGTGTTATTCTTTTCACGTAAGGTTAAGCGCTTACCTAACTTTTACCCACGGGTTAGATTAGGGAGTGACTTGAACCGGTGGGCATTACGCCCATATATTTTTAGACATTGGTTAAGCGCTTAACCTAAAAAAGACACATGATATTGATGGATGAGCTGATCAATTAAACGATTTGACGAAATGGTGCGATTGTTCACAGGGGAATGACATGGCAAAACTATTTTTGAACACATGGATTTTTGAGGATGCGGTCAAGCAAGGGCGACCACAAGCTGACCTTGTCGCGCAAGCTGCACGTCTAGGTGCGGACGGTATTGAAGTTCGTCGTGAGTACTTCAAGGATTTGGCAACTGAGCTAACGGCTGTACGTGATGCGGCGGAAGCTAGCAAGTTAACATTAGCGTTGAGTATTCCAGATGAACTGTTTGTAAATGGGGCGGTAAACGAGAAGTTACCGCAATATATTGCGGAGCTTCAAGCACTAGGAGCGCAAAAAGCAAAGTTTAATCTAGGTGATTACGCACATTTCGATGGTGATTTGGTAGCAGCTTTTCAAGCATGGCCTGCTGATATTCAAATCAATATTGAAAATGATCAAACTGAACTAAGCGGTCACCTAGAGCCAATTCACGAATTCTTGCGTGATGCCAAAGATGCGGGTGTAAACATTGGTTACGTTTACGACCTTGGTAACTGGGCATTTACAAAGGGTGATGCGGTTAAGAGTGCTGAAATGTTGGCACCTTACACAGATTACGTTCACTTCAAAAACGCGGCCGAAACTGATAACGGTCTGGTTGTCACTGATGATTTGGCTGAGGGGCTATTTGATTGGGAAAAGATTTACCAAGCGTTCAACGCTGACGTTGATGTCGCACTTGAATTCCCAATGATGACGGATGAGCAAATCGCCGCGCAAGTCACGATGCTTCGTCGCGCAATGGAGGTACGCTAATCATGGTTAATACGATTATTGCAATTCTATTGTTGTTGACGTTCGTCGGTTTCATCTTCTACATCTTTAAGGGTGGAAACTTGATGGTTGGTTTCTTCGTGATGGCCATCTTGTGGGCCGTGATTGGATTGGTACCATTTGATGTGGCAATCAAGAAGGTCTTTGCTGAACCAGCTTTGAATTACGGACCAACGATTATCTACATTGCGTTTGGATCTTGGTTCGGTCGTGTCTTGGTTGATTCAGGCATTGCGCCAGCCATTTCACAACGCACCGCGAAGGCTGGTAAAAAGAACGTGATGTTGGCAGCCATTTTGGTGGTCTTGGTCACGGCCTTGATTTTCATCAGTGCTTACGGTGTTGGGTCAGTTATCGCCATCGGAGTTATCTTGTTGCCAATTATGTTGTCACTTGGTATTCCACGTAAGATTGCGTTGCCAGCATTCTTGATGTCAGTTGGTGCGCCAATGTACTTAAACTTGGTGTTATTTAACCAAATTAAGGCATTCTTCCCAAAGGCTGAATATGGTGGTAAGTACTTGGTTTTCGGTATTGCTGCGATGGCCGTGCAATTGTTGGCCGTTATCATTTACCTTTTCTTGCACCGTAAGTCATTTGACCCAGCCAAGGCTAACGAAAACTTGGAATTGGTGGGTGCCGAGGAATCAACTGAAGAAGTTAAGATTCCATGGATTGCCTTTATCGTACCGGTTGTGCCAGTGTTTATGAACTTGGCCTTCAAGTGGGATGCGGTACCATCATTGATTTTGGCAACGTTGCTTGCCATGTTGTTGACGGGAAAGATGCGTCACTGGAAGTCATTTATTGATTTCTTGAACGATACGATTCAAACCGCTATTTCTGATATTGCCGGTTTGATCATGTTCTTGATGGCCTTGATCATGTTCTCAGGTGCTGCGCAAATTAACGCTGCTCGTTTCCAAACGTTGTTGACGTCAATTTTGCCTTCTAACATTTGGGTGTTGGCCTTGGCTTTGGGAATTGCCGCACCATTGGCATTGTTCCGTGGACCTTTGCACGTTTGGGGTGCCGGTGCTGCGACAGCTGCCGTTTTGGCAGGTGCCCACATTTTCCCAGATTCATTGTTGTTGCCTTTGATGTACGTGCCAAGTTTGATGGCTGTGTCTACTGACTTGACGCAATCATGGAACGTTTGGGCCTTGAAGTACATGAAGGTCGACAGCCGTGAATTGTTGAAGCAAGGTGTACCAGTAATGTGGATTGTTTCAATCATTAACGTTATTTTGGCCGTTTTGATCATTAAGTAAGAAAATAAGGGATTATAATCATGAGTGAATTTCTAACGATTGGTGAGCCAGTGGTAACGTTCATGTCTAAGGACGCGGACGCCAGCTTGGTTGACACAATTAACTACTTTAAGTTGTTGGGTGGAGCAGAACTTAATGTTGCCATCGGTGTGCAACGTTTGGGCCACACGACGGAATACGTGAGCCGTTTGGGTGCCGATCCACTAGGTGGTTACGCCAAGAAGCAAATCTTGGAACACGGTGTTGGGACGACGTTCGTTACAGAAGACGCTGACAACTGGACCGGTTTCCAATTGAAGCAAATGGTGACGACTGGTGACCCACAAACGTTTAACTACCGAACGGGTTCAGCCGCTGCTCATTTGTCAGCTGATGTGTTGGATGACGTTAAGTTGGACGATGTGAAAATTGCCCACATGTCAGGTATCTTCCCAGCTTTGTCAGAAACATCAAACCAAGCTTTCCGTCATTTGATGGACCGTTTGGTAGCGGCTGACAAGTTGATTACGTTTGATCCTAATTTGCGTCCAGCCCTATGGAATGACGATGCCCGCATGATTCGTGAAATCAACGAGTTTGCTAAGTCAGCCGACATTATTTTGCCAGGTATGAATGAAGGTAAGATCTTAATGGGTAGTGAAGACCCTAAGGATATTGCGGACTTCTACTTGAACCAAAGCGACCGTACGAAGGTTGTCATCGTGAAGGTTGGGCCTGCTGGTGCATATGTTCAAACGCGTGATGCAGAAGGCTTCATGGTACCTGGTTTTAAGGTCAACAATGTTGTTGATACAGTGGGTGCTGGTGACGGGTTCGCACTCGGTGTTATTACGGCTTTGTTGGAAGACAAGTCATTGCGTTCAGCAGCGATGCGCGGTAACGCCGTTGGTGCATTGCAAGTGCAAACACCAGGTGACAATGATGGTTACCCAACGCCTGAGCAACTTAAGGCGTTTTATGAAGCAGAAGGAGTGAGTGAAGACTAATGAAGTTACAAGTCGCAATTGATCGTGTGTCATTGGCACACGCTATCACGTTGGCAAAGGACCTGGATGGCATTGCTGATGTGATTGAGTTGGGAACGTCTTTGGTAAAGGACTACGGTTTGATTGCTTTGTCAGATATCAAGGCAGAAATTAAGCAATCAGAATTGTTGATGGACTTGAAGGCCATCGACGAAGGTGTTTACGAGTTTAACAAGGGCTTTGAAGCCAATGCCGACATTTTGACGGTTATGGGTTCAGCTGACTTGTCTACAATCAGTGCTGTTTATGACGTCACTGAAAAGGCTGGCAAGACGATGTTAATCGATTTGTTGAACATGACGGACGAAGAAATCGCCCCATTGATGACGTTCGAACACGCTATCTTTGGCTTGCACCACTCACACGATAACGCATCAAACTTTGATGCTGCTGGTTCAGTTAAGCACTTCCACGAGCAATTCCCAGCTGCTAAGCGCATTGCGGTTGCCGGTGGGATTGACTTGGATCAAGTGAAGAAGTTGTCAGCTGACGGTATTGCAGAAATTGCAATCGTTGGGGGTAAGATTGCCGGTGCAGCTGATCCAGTTGCAGCCGGTCGTGAATTTAAGGAGGCTCTATAATGTCTTTGGTAAATGAAGTATTGTCAGAAATTCAAGAAGTGATGACGCAAGTTGACGAAAGCCAATTGGTTGCGGCTGAAAAGATTGTCACGAAGGACAAGCGTATCTTTGTTTTGGGTGCCGGCCGTTCAGGCTTGATGGCGAAGGGATTCGCAATGCGCTTGATGCACATCGGTTACACGGTGTTCGTCATCGGTGAAACGATTACGCCATCAATCGCTGAAGGGGATGTCTTGGTTGCCGTTTCTGGTTCAGGAACGACGGGTTCAGTTGTTGGCCCTGCCCAAAAGGCAGCCGACAACGGCGTTCACGTTATCGGTGTAACGTCTAACCCAACGTCACCATTGGCTACGTTGGGTGAAGCCGCAATCATCGTCCCTGGTGCAACCAAGGCTGGGGACGGTGTGAAGTCAATCCAATTGTTGAGCACGTTGTTTGATCAAAGTGTTCACGTAACGTTGGATATTTTGACGTTGATGATTAGCCGCCGCGACCACGTCTCAAACGATACGGCCAAGTCAACGCACTCTAACATGGAATAGTACACCATTAAATTAGACTTTCAAATCAAATCTCACTGAAATAATCATCTTAAACAGCAAGTCTCGTTTTTACGAGATTTGCTGTTTTTTTGTCGTGAATTGAAAAATTAAATCTAATGAAAGGGTTTACATTTGCTTTGAAACCGCTTACAATAATAAATGTGTTAAAGACACGGGGGAACGTAACATTTGGTAGACATTAATTTAAAAGCGAAGTAGGGATGGGGCCCTAGTTGGTATCACGCCGTCATATCTCACTCTTGCTGCTTGAAAACATCGTTCAATATCTAAAACTAGCTGAAAACTCTTCTCCTTCAGAAAACACTAGAACGATATAATTTCTCTTCAGAAACTTCGAGCAGCAAGAGGGTGATGCGACGACTCTTTATCAACATCAACGCTTTCACAATCAAAAATATTTTGTGGGTCGTCAACCATAACCTAAAGCCATATTGCGGATACGCAGTATGGCTTTTATTTATGTCGTTAATTAGTTTGTGGTTAGTGTCGACGCGTTGCGTCGAGGCATGAGGACTGGGGACTGGGGACTATCTCCGTCAAAGTTCAAACTGGGGCAACCGAATGGCGCGGACGCCATTCAGCGGGGCAAATAATTCCCCCTAATCCTTCTGATTCTGTGAGGGCTTGTCTGAATAGCGCCGGCCATGCGGCATGTTGCCCCAGTTTGAACGCTCCGATAGTCCCCAGTCCTCATGCCAGCAGTCGAGATGTTCTAGCCTGCCTAAGATGATTATCTACCAGACACTAACCACTACCAACCTTTTCATGACAGTTACATAACACAAACCTGCAAGTTCATTGAAAGCACAGAAATAAATCCTAGTCAATAGTAAGCGGTTTCATATTTTGGTCATATTTAGCCCTAAATTTGACTAAATGTAAACGCTAACATTAGTTAAGTAATAAAGATGTTTAAGGATATATTTGAGGTGAAAGCTAATGGCTCAAGATTTTAAGAAGCTTGCTAGCAGCGTGGTTGATGCTGTCGGCGGCGTAGGAAACGTTACTAATCTAACGCACTGCATGACGCGTTTGCGCTTTATTTTGAAAGATGAAGCAAAGGCTAGTGATGAAACTGTAAAGAACATCCCAGGTGTTATGGGATTGGTTAAGCAAGGTGGTCAATACCAAATCATTATTGGTAACAACGTGGCTGCTGCTTACAAGGAGATTTTGGCACTTGGTGTTGATGGTGGGGCTACGGTCGATGCCAGCGAACAACCAAAGCAAAAGTGGACGTTGAAGCGCGTCGGTATGACGATTTTGGATGCCATTATCGGAACAATGACGCCTTTGATTCCAGCCATCATCGGTGGATCAATGGTTAAGTTGTTGGCAATGTTGTTGCTAATGACGGGTGTTGTTGGTGAAACGAACTCAACGTACGTTTTGTTGAACACGATTGGTGATGCGGCATTCTTCTTCTTGCCAATCTTGGTTGCTGTTTCAGCATCAAAGAAGTTTGGTACGAACACGTACTTGGCTGTTGCCATCGCTGGTTTGATGGTGCACCCAGTGTTCATGGACTTGATGGCTAAGGCTGCTGAAGGGCAAGCCGTAACGTTGGCAATGTTGCCAATCACGTCAGTTAAGTACACGTACACGATTATTCCAGCCATCGTTATGTCATGGTTGCTACGTTACATCGAAGCTGGTGTTGATCGCATCACACCACTTGTAACGAAGAACTTCTTGAAGCCAATGTTGATCTTGTTGGTTGGTGCGGTCATCGCAATCTCAATCGTCGGACCTGCTGGTGTTTGGCTTGGTAACGGTATCTCAGCTGTTGTTTACGGTATCCACGGTAAGCTAGGTTGGTTGGCTGTTGCGATTGTTGGTGCTATCTGGCCTTTGTTGGTTATGACGGGAATGCACCGTGTGTTCACGCCAACGATTGTGACGACGATTGCTGAGACTGGTTCAGAAGCCATGGTTATGCCTTCTGAAATCGGTGCCAACATGTCACTTGGTGGTGTCTCATTGGCCGTTGCCTTTAAGACAAAGAACCGCGAATTGCGTCAAACTGCCTTGGCAGCTGCTTCATCAGCTTTGATTGCTGGTATCACTGAGCCAGCTTTGTACGGTGTGGCAATTCGTTTGAAGCGACCAATGATTGCTTCAGTTATTACTGGATTTATCGCAGGTGCCGTGGCTGGCTTGGCCGGCTTGGCATCACACTCAATGGCTGCACCTGGTTTGTTCACGTCAGTTCAATTTATTGATAAGGACAACCCAACAAGCATTTTGTGGATTGCAGCAGTTATGGCAATCTCAGTTGTTGTGTCATTCGCATTGACGTTGATTCTTGGCTTCGAAGATATCCCAGTTGAGGATGATGAAGCTGATATGGTTACGCCAGCTAGCGTTAAGTTGATGGCTCCTATGAAGGGTGCTGTTATGGGCTTGCATGATGTTGCTGATGAGGTCTTCTCAAAGGGCTTGCTAGGTAAGGGTATGGCAATCGAGCCAGTTGACGGTAAGGTTGTTTCACCAATTGCTGGAACGGTTACGACGGTCTTCCCAACGAAGCACGCTATCGGTTTGACTGATGATCACGGTATGGAAGTTTTGATTCACGTTGGTTTGGATACGGTTTCACTAAACGGTGAGCCATTTGAAGCATTGGTTGCAGCTGGTGACCGTGTTGAAGTTGGAACTGAATTGTTGCAAGCTGACTTGGACGCTATCAAGGCTGCCGGTATGCCTACGACGACGGTTGTTGTTATTACGAACACAGACGAATTTAAGGATGTTACACCAGTAGAACCTGGTAACGTTTCATTCAAGGATCATGTCATGGAAGTCTTCCACCACGAGAAGGAAGACGATGCACAAACTGCTGTTGCAGCTGACGCATCATTGGCATAAAGAGAGATTAAGAGAATTAAGGGGAACTGGTTAGATGACTAAGAATGTATTTCCAGAAAACTTTTTGTGGGGTGGCGCAATTGCAGCCAACCAAACTGAAGGTGCTTGGCACGAAGGTGGCCGTGGCACAAGTAACATTGACATGTTGCCAATCGGCGAAAAGCGTATGCCAGTAAAGTTGGGACAAGTTGCGCATCCTGAATTGGATGACACGCTTTACTACCCAAGTCACACCGGTATCGATTTTTACCACCGCTACAAGGAAGACATCGCCATGTTGGCCGAGATGGGATTGAAGGTCTTCCGTACTTCAATTTCATGGAGCCGTTTGTATCCAAATGGTGACGAAACGACACCTAACGCTGAAGGAATTGCATTCTACCGTTCATTGTTTGAAACTTGCCGTGAGCACGGAATGGAAGTCTTGGTAACGTTGGCGCACTTCGATGTGCCAATGGGCTTGGTGGAAGGCTACGGTTCATGGCGCAGCCGCGACATGATTACGTTCTTCACGCGTTATGCCAAGACATGTTTCGAAGAGTTCGGTGACTTGGTTAAGTACTGGATTACATTTAACGAAATCAACATCATCTTGCACAGCCCATTCTCTGGTGCTGGGTTGGCCTTCCAAGAGGGTGAAAACCAAAAGCAAGTGACGTACCAAGCTGCCCACCACGTGTTGGTTGCCAGCGCATTGACGGTTAAGATGATTCACGAAATGTTGCCTGAAGCACAAGTTGGTTGCATGATTGCCGGCGGAAGCTTCTACCCATACACAAGTAAGCCAGAAGATGTTTGGCAATCAATGCTTGATGATCACGACAACACGTTCTTCATCGACGTGCAAGCGCGTGGTTACTACCCTTCATACATGAAGAGCTTGTTGAAGTCTAAGGGCGTTGACGCAATCGAAATGGCTGAGGGTGACGAAGAAATCTTGAAGAACACGGTTGATTTCGTGTCATTCAGTTACTACGCATCACGTACATCAGCTCACAACTTGGATGAGTTGGTGGCAAACGAAGGAAACGTGGTTAAGTCAGCCAAGAACCCATACTTGCCAACAAGCAAGTGGGGTTGGGTAATCGACCCACTTGGTTTGCGTATCACGATGAACCAATTGTATGACCGCTACCAAAAGCCGTTGTTCTTGGTTGAAAACGGTTTGGGTGCTGAAGACATTGTTGAAGCTGACGGGTCAATCAATGACGATTACCGCATCGACTATTTCCGTGACCACATCAACGCAATGGCCGACGAAATCGCTGACGGTGTGCCACTAATGGGCTTCATTGCCTGGGGTGTTATCGACTTGGTTGCCGCTTCAACGGGTCAAATGACGAAGCGTTACGGTATGATTTACGTTGATAAGAACAACGATGGATCAGGAACGTTTAACCGTTCAAAGAAGAAGTCATTCGACTGGTACAAGCAAGTTATCGCATCTAACGGTGTAAATCTTTAATAAACTGAACGCAGTGTCTCACATATGGGGCACTGCGTTTTTCATTTGCGACACAACATGATAGACTATTGAACTAGTGAGATTATATGGAATAGATTTATTGGGAGATTTATACGATGGTAGGAACGATTTTGACGGTACTTGTCGCTCTTGAAGCCTTGTACATTATGGGATTGGAAATGTTTGGTAAGCCAGCAAAGCAAGCCGAGACATTTGAACTAGACGAAAACATCACGAAGATGCCTGAAGTACGCTCATTGTTGGGTAACCAAGGAATTTACAACGGGATGTTTGGTGTGTTGATTTTGTTGACGTTGGTAGTCATTCACGGATCAGCACAAGACATCATGTTGAAGTTGGAGATGATGTACATTGTGATTGTGGCCGCGTATGGTAGTTTGACGGCAGCACGCAAGATTATTTTTGTACAGGGATTGCCAGCATTGTTGGCCTTGATTGCCTTGGCATTGAACATCTAGAAAATTAAATCCTGGTTTCGAGACATATTATTAGCAAAATAAAAAGGGTGTCTATATACTATAGTTATTCCCCGTGGTAGTTACGCTAATGACTATCTTGTACAACCAGTTGTACAGCGCGCCGTAGATATACGGCGCGTTTTTTAATGCAGTTATTTTAGTTTTTGGTTTGTGTCGACGCGTTGCGTCGAGTCATGAGGGCTGGGGACTATCTCCGGCAAAGTTCAAACTGGGGCAACCGAATGGCGCAGACGCCATTCAGCGGGGCAAATAATTCCCCCTAATCCTTTTAGTCCTGTGTGGGCTTATCTGAATAGCGCTGGCCATGCGGCATGTTGCCCCATTTTGAACGCTCCGATAGTCCCCAGCCCTCATGCCAGCAACCGAGATGTTCTAGTCTATCTGAGATAATCATCCACCGCAAAATAAATGGGTGAACAGTTGACCCAGTGGTTTCAAGGTGGATGAGAATCAAACAATTAGAGTATTGCTTGGCTGCTGTGCTTGGCCCCGCCACGCGTATAGACACGTACTGACCTTGACCCGCAGGTGTGGCTCTTAGCGGGTTTGCCGCTTAGAGCCACGGGAGGTAAAGGAGCACGCGCCAACGGCGTGGACTCCGCTCCCTGCTGGTCATGGTCAGTGCGTGTTAGCGTGCCCTAGAAGGGGCCAAGCACTCGGCGCGATAGCGACGACACACACCACTAACATCGTTCTTCACACACCGTTCACATCTTAAATTAAATTCTTTATTGACTTAGATTAGAAATACATTAGAATAATAAACAATAACAAGTAAGGGGAAGCAAAAATGATGATTAGTGCAAAGACAACAATTGCAAACTCATATTACTTTTGGTTTTTTGGATAGCTATCCGAATCAAACCAAAAGCATTTTTGCATGGTTCTCGGATAGCGGTAAACTTCCCAGGACCAAATACACAACCTGAATTGTTAGGACAACAATCGGTTATGAGGTTACTGGGTGGTTTCGAAATGAAATCGCCCAGTTTTTTATTTTAAGGAGTTCGGTATGCCAAACATGAAAGCAACACTAGCTAATCGCTTGAATCAAGATTTGAAGAAGATTTAACCAAATGAAATTCGTGCATTTGATATGCAAGTTAGTCAAATTCCTGACATCATCAAGTTGACGTTGGGGGAGCCTGATTTTGATACACCTGAAGTTGTGAAGCAAGCAGCGATTGATAGTATCGCCAACAATGATTTCACACTACGCACCGGGTAATGGGACAGTGGCCGTACGCCAAGCAGCAGCGCATTTCTTGTCAGATCGATATGACTTGCAATACGATGCGATGACAGAAATTGCCGTGACGGTTGGGGCAACGGAAGCCATCTATGCTTCATTGACGGCCGTCTTGAACCCGGGTGATAAGGTTTTGATTCCAACACCAACGTTCCCATTGTATGACCCCATCACATTGATGAACGGTGGTGAGCCGGTCCACTTGGATACAAGTGCCACGGACTTCGTTTTGACACCAGAGATGTTGTCAGCTGCGATTGCCGAGCACGGTGATGCGATTAAGGCGATTATCCTAAACTACCCTGGTAATCCAACTGGGGTGGCCTACTCATCTAAGCAATTGCTTGAGTTGGCTGCCGTTTTGGCTGACACCGACATTATTGTGATTGCTGATGAAATTTATTCAGAGTTGGCTTATGACAGTGAGCACCGCTCAATCGCCACGTACTTGCCAGAACAAACGTTGGTCTTGAATGGGGTATCAAAGTCACACGCAATGACGGGTTACCGTATCGGCTTTATTGCTGGACCAGCTGAGTTAATGCGTACGGTAGGTATGGTGCACCAAATGACGGTGACGACACCATCTAACCCGGCAATGGCCGCTGCTACGGTGGCGTTGGGTACCGAGGCTGGCCGTCGCGCAACATTGGAAATGAAGTCAGTTTATCGCAAGCGTCGTGATTACGTGGTTGCCGAAATGCGTCGTGCCGGCTTTAATGTGGCGGTTCCAGATGGGGCCTTCTATGTCTACGCTGGTATTCCAACAACGCATAACACAAACGACCGTGAATTTGCGTTGGCTTTGGCTGAAAACGCAGCAGTAGCGGTGATTCCCGGTTCTATCTTTGGACCTGGTGGGGAAGGCTACATTCGTTTGAGCTATGCAACGAGCGACGCGCAGTTGCAAGAAGCGATGACGCGTATTCAGAATTACATGCAACAAGTGCAAGAAGTCAGTGAATAAGGATGGGGATGCTTATGAATAATGTGAAACAATACATGCTTGCCGTTTTGAACGGTAATGCGTTGGCAATTATGGTTGCCTTGGTACCAGCTGCGTTGGTGAACCAATTGTTGGGTGCCTTGCCACAAAATGGGGTAGTCACATCATTGGCGATGATGGTCACGTTGGCGCAAAGTGCATTGCCGTTAATTGCGGCGTTTGCCGTAGGAACGATGTTGAAGTTGGGGATGATGGAGACGGCATCAATGGCCTTGGCTACGTTGGCTGGATCAGGGGTCACGACGTTTAAGGACGGTGCCTTCACTTTGGCTGGATCAGGTGTTATCTTGAACGTGATGCTAACAACGGCGGTGGCTGGTTTGGTTGCGATGGGGGCAACCAAGGTCCTTGGCCAATTGCGAGTTGTGTTTGAGCCGTTGATTGTCTTGGTTGTTGCTGGTGGGATTGGATTGATGACGTTGCCAGGCATGGTTGCTGTCCAAGCAGCCGTTGGTCAAGTTGTTGCCTCAGCGACAGCCGCTGCGCCATTGGTGATGGGTATCTTGCTCGGGGTCATCTTTGCCTTGTTGATTGTGTCACCAATGTCTTCAGTTGGTATCGCAACGGCCATCGGCTTGGTTGGTATCGGTTCAGGCGCTGCCAACGCTGGTATCGTAGCAGCTGGTTTGACGTTGGCGGTCATGGGTGCCTCAGTTAACTCATGGGGTGCGACAATCGCGCACTTCATGGGATCACCTAAGATTCAAATGGCCAACTTGTTGTCACGACCAAAGCTTTTCTTGCCAGTCGTGATTGCTGCAGCCATCTCAGGTGGGGTAGCTTCATTGATGATGGTCGAAGGAACGGCATTCTCAGCCGGATTTGGTATGGCTGGTTTTATCGGACCTTTGACAGCGATGACAGAGTCAACTGGTAGTGCCTTGGCAGTTCGCGTGTTAGTTGCCTTTGTTGTAGTACCACTAGCAGCTGCCTTCTTGATGAAGTTGATCTTTATCCAAAAGACGCAATTGATTAAGGCAGAAGAATTGAAGTTGCCAGAAGTCTAAAAACCAAGGAGACGTCGAGTGATCGACGTCTTTTTTACTGGAGAAATTTATCGAAATTGACATATTGTTTTGACATCTTATATTGTACGTTGTATAGTATTGTTTGTAACATGAATGAAACATGAGATTGGGAGCTAATAACATGACAGAACCGGTATTAATTGCAAACAAGTTGAACAAGACTTATACCAGTGCGGCTGGTGTCGATCAGCACGTCCTTAAGGATTTGTCACTTACGGTGCCACAGGGGGAATTCGTGGCTATTATGGGACCTTCAGGATCAGGAAAGTCAACGTTGCTAAACGTGCTTTCTACTTTGATGAAGCCAACCACTGGTGAAGTCATGATTAACAACAAAGATATTTTGCACATGACAGATGATGAAATCGCAAACTTCCGTGGGCGCGATATGGGATTCATTTTCCAAAGCTATAACTTGATTGAAAGTTTGACGGTCAGCGAAAACATTGCGTTACCACTAACTTTGCAAAAGACGAAGCCTGCCCAAATCAAGGCAGCGGTCCAAAAGGTGGCCGATTTGCTTCACATCAGCGAGTACTTGAATAAGTACCCAGCTGAGTTGTCAGGTGGACAACAACAACGTGTTGGGGCGGCCCGTGCCTTGGTTCACGAGCCAGCCTTGATTTTTGGAGACGAGCCAACTGGCGCACTTGATTCTGAAAATGCCCGCGAAATGATGAACTACCTAACAAAGATTAATGACGAACGTGATATTTCAATCGTGATGGTAACGCACGATCCGTTCTCAGCATCATTCGCATCACGCATTCTATTCTTGACTGATGGACAAATCACCAAGACGTTGACGCGCGATGATCGTTCACGCGAAGACTTCTACAACTACGTGTTGTCTGAACTAGGTAACTTTGAATAAGGGGGCGGACAACCATGTTTTCTATTGCAATGAAGTCACTCCGCTCAAAGTGGCGTGACTATCTCGTACTATTTGTCGGCCTAATGGTGTCAGCAGCCATCTTCTACATGTTTAGTGCGATTGCGTTGAACAAGGAATTTTTGCTAGCTAACTCAACAACCGGCATTATCGTCCTTGTGTTTACGATTGGTGAATTTTTACTCGGACTGATTACGTTTGTCTATTTGAATTTTGCGAATGGCTTCTTGCTTCGTCTGCGTCAGGCTGAATACGGGTTGATGTCAATGCTTGGGGCAAAGCGTAAGCAAATTGGCATGATGTTGATGCAAGAAACACTGGCATTAGGAATTATTTCAACGGTAATTGGAATTGTGGCTGGAATCGGTTTGACATCATTCAGCGGTCAATTCTTGATGGATTTGTTGGGCTTGCAACTTGCTCACTGGACAGGCTTCTCATTCCATGCCATCTTGGTGACGTTAGCATTCTTTGTGGCTTTGTTCTTCTTGAACGGCCTTTACAACAGTGCCCGTTTGAGTCGCCAAGATACGTTGACGTTGTTGACGGCTGACAAGCAGGTTAAGCAACCAAAGCGTCGCAAGATTTTGGATCCGCTATTTGGTTTAATTGGTTTGGCCTTGTTGATTGGCGGTTATGCCATGATGCCAAATGTGTTGAGCTTGGGTATCACAGGCTTTATCTTGATTTTGATTATCAATGTCTTGGGAACGTTCTTCTTTGTGAGTCGTTCATTGAAGATGTTGACGTACGCCTTGCGTGGCTCACGCTTTAACAGTCGCGGGTTGCGCTCATTCTTGAATGGGCAATTGATGTTCCGCTTGCCTGATTACCAACGCTTGTTGACTGTGTTGTCAGTTATCTTCGGTTTGGCACTTGGGGCAATGTCAGTTGGTCAAGGCTTCTATCGTGCATTGCCAGAGCAAGCACAATCTAGCCAGCCTTACACAGCAGCTTATACAACGAACGCTGATGTGAAGAATTTGAAGAACGTCAAGTGGCAAGCAACTTATCACTACGTTAAGGGCGCTGACAAAGTTGTTTATTTTGATGGGGATGAGATTAATGCGCACCACATCCCAACGATGATTTATGACAATGTACCGAACAGCACACCAAAGGTTAAGTGGATGTCTGGGGATGCGATGATTCAAAACCCTGACACAACGACGGATACCTTGATTGGCTTGGCAAACCAAATCAACGGTGTGCAATTCGATTCAAAGGCTGTGGTCCTTGCGAATGCGGCTGAGTTAGCAGAGAAGGGAACGGTTAAGTCGGCTGAACTGGTTAAGGTCGCTGACTTGCACGAGAATGAAACGGTGTTGGTCAAGAACGCTGAACGTGAAGCGAAGGCGTTGGGTTCAACGGTACAAAAGTTGTCAGGATCATACGGTTTCTACGCATTGGCAAAGAGTTACTTTGGCGGCTTTGAGTTTATGGGAATTTTCTTGGGAATTGGTTTCTTAGCAATGTTGGCATCAACTTTGATGTTCAAGGTGTTGTCTGGTGTTGCTGATGATAAGCGTCGTTACCGTATTCTAACGATGATTGGAACGAGCGAACGTCAAGTGACAATGACGGTTGCGAAGGACTTGGGAACCTTGTTCTTTATTCCATTAATCATTGGACTGCTCGACGTTGTATTTGGATTGAATATGTTCAAGGCAATTTTGAGTGATCCATACGTTGGCTTCGTGCCATCATTAATTGGCATTTTGGCCTTGTACTTAGCGTATTATTTCTTGACGGTTGTGATTTATCGTCGCTTGATTAAGGCCTAGTTCTAAAAATGTTCATGTTATTTTGACGGTGGATAAGGTATAATATAAGTATTCAAAATGCTGTGGAGTAAATGACAATAAAAACATTTTATTGAGACATCTACGACACCTAAAAGGCGGCTACCTAAACGCGCAAGGTAGCCGCCTTTTTCTGTGCAAAAAAGTAAAAAATCACCAGAACTTGTCTGGTGATTTAAGTGATCTTGAATTTAAAAAATAGTGAATGTCATTCGCAATGCGGGATTATGTCACGCCTAGGTTTTATCTGTATGATGAGAAATGTTTAACCGTGTATAAAAGTTAGATTTCGGTTGGTACAATAATTTTAACTTAATTGGGGCACGGTCGGCGACTTTGATCGAGAGGTGGTGATGCGTATGGCGACGTACAATTTATCCAGTGAGAAAGGAGGCGCCGAAGTTTGACTGTTTCTGAGTGGTTACAAGTTTTCGCAATAGCATGGACTATTGCGTTATGGTTCTACGACCAAAACCACAACGACAGAAAATAGCGTAAACTAAAACCCGTGTTAGTTTCTTGCCGGAAATCCACGGGTGACTAGTTTACTCATTATGCCGGCCTCCTGGTTAGGATGTGCCTTGTACGGTTATTATAACGTGCGGGCTTTTTTTTAGCAATTAAAGTGCAAATAAAAACCCATGCGTTTTTTTCATGACGCAAGTAAAGCACTACAGCAAAGGGGCGTTCCATGGTATGATTGCGAAAACAGTAGTGTTCGGGGGTGTTTAGATGAGACTTGAGACAGAAATTGATGCGACGATTCAGGGTATTGATATTACGTTCAGTGAGTATGGGGATGAAACGACAATTAGTTTGTTCAGAACGGTGCTTGGTGAGGGGCTACTACGCTTTGTCGGGCCGTATAGTGAGCGTACGGTTGTTTTGACCGAAGAACAGTATCTAGATTTTATTAACTACGTGTATTTGCCGGCTAATGTTGCTGAGTGGCAATCAGTGCCGTGGGCATTCGACGCCGATGTTTGGTGGCGCGTGATGATTCACGATGGTGACAAGAGTCAAAATATGCGTGGCGGTGAAAAACAGGAAGGGTATGCCCACTTTAAAAAGTGGTTGGAACTGTGGTTGGCAGGATTTGGCATTGAGCTAGGGGATGTTGTCTACAAGCCAATTGATGTTATCTATGAAGACACAGTTCATTTGCGTACGCTACCGGTTGTTGGCTATGCATAACTAAACTACAAAGAGCGGACAATTTACGATGGCCTCGTTGTAGATGGCATTGTTGATGATGCAGCGCCCCAAGTTGATTTGGTTCGTGAGCCAACGAATGTGTACGATGAAAATGCCATTTTGGTTTTGTATAAAGGTACAAAGCTAGGGTACTTGCCTAAGAATAACAACAAAATTTTGGCACGCTTGATGGACGGTGGCGTTAAATTACAAGCAGAAGTGAAGCCAAATATTGATGACGAAAAAGTTTGGGTCTCAATTGCGTTGGCAAAGTAAAAACCAGAGGATTGCGGTCCTCTGGTTTTCGTGTTCTTACAAGATTGATCCAACCCACTTCTTCATTGAGATGTTAGTGAAGTCGAACTTTTCCAAAGCTTCAAAGCCTTCAGTTTCCAAATCAACGTTTGAAACGGCACCGTATGACAACATCAAGTTAACTGGGTGTTCGTTGCGATCGCCAACTGTTACCAAGATAGCAGGCTTGTTTGACGCCGTCATGTAGCCGATTTCGAAGGCCGTACCTGAATCAGGGTCGGCAGCGTCGATGAAGGCAACAATCAAGTCAGCGTTGTTCATTGCCGTGATGTCAGCCTTGTACGTCATCGTTCCCCATTCGAAGTCCGGCTCGAAATCACCATCCGCTTCGATAACTTGACCACCGTATTGGTTCAACAATGGCACGTAGATATCGTTAATCGTAGGGTTAGCCTTCAATGCTTGGTATCCTTGCATCAAGATGTTTTGTTGTTCTTCATTGAACCAACCAGCACCCAAGTAAATGTTGCGCGTGCGTTGGCCAACCTTTTCACTAGCTTCAGCAATTTGAGCAAGCTCAGCAATCAATTGGTGTTCAGTAAGCATTAGAAATTCCCCGTGTTTCTTCGTTTGTAACCAGGATACCAAATTTCCGTGACGATTTTATGAAAATGTAGAATGATGCATTATGTCATGTTTGAAAGTTAAGTCTAACCGTGTTATATTAAGTTTAACTTAATCACCAAGAGGTAGATGCATATGGCAGATAAGCAGACTGAATATCGTATTTGGCACGGACGATTGTCATCTATGTTAGAAGGGGAAATTGAAGATATTAGATATGACGCGTTTAATGAATTTGATGCCAAAGTTGCAAGCGGATTGATTCTAGTGTTGGCGTTTAAGACGATGCAACGTGATTTTGTGTTGCCGATTATTCGTGATCACGGACTGGATATGAGTGATTTTTATGATGCGGAGGCTAGTGTGCTGGGGGCTGCGTCATTGTCGGATATCCGTTTCTGGGCGGGATTAGCTAAGAAAATCGGGGTGAGTGCTGCCAATGGTAACTGGCGCGCGCGTGACAATCGTATGTACGTGTAAATAAAAAAATACACCCCAAGATTGAGGTGTACAAATCACTAATTTTTCTTAACTGCATCGCCGTAAGCGGTGTAATTTTCATCGCCCATCAAGCGAACGTTCAATACTTCATCAGCGCCAAGCTTGTCAGCTTCCTTGGCCAAATCAGCTAATGCGCCAGTGGGTGACATAGCGATTGATGTGACGATTTGAATTGCTTCAAACCCGGCTGGAATATCGCCGACTGTCATTGGCAATGAAAAATCTTTGTTTCCGAAAAGTCCCATAGTCGTGGACCACCTTTCTTCCTAATTGTTGCCTTCATTATACAAATTCCGGTGACAAAAAGGGTGGCTGGTGTCTTAGCGTGAAACTGCGATTTCTAGTGTGACGTCAATTTCACGACCCAAGGCATCATAGTGGCCATAAGTTGGGTAGGTGGCAAAGAACCCAATTGCAGTTGGCGTGTCATCTGACAATTGGGCGGTCAGGTCACGAATTAATTGTTGCGTTTTCTCCAAGTCGAAGGGGATGTCGCGAATATCAGCATCCAACTCGACAGCGCCAAGGAAACCATCGATATCATTATCGGTGAACAAGGGCTCACGTTCATAAAGGTAGGTATAAGTCATGCGGTTACCATCCGTCTGATTTTTAGTTAGTAACGTTATTATAGCCCACTTTGTACAAAGGAGCTAAATCTTCAGAGATTAAGCGCTTGCATGGTAAAATGTAAGTACAAAAGAACGTGACTACGGAGGAAATAATTATGGTTGATGTTGCACACCAAGAAGCGATTGAGCAAGTTATTTTGAATTTGAAGGCCCAGGTGGCTGGTTTGAACCAACAAATTGAAGCCTTGTCTAACTTGCTTGAAATGAAGACAGAAGATGTTGATATCCACGATGTGCCAGGTCAAATCAAGCGCGCAGCGGCAGCGGTTGCTGGCACTGATCACTTGAACATGATTTTGGTCCGTGGTGAAAGCTACGAGATGCGTGAGCGCATGATTAAGGAAGCGTTGGATGCACAAGTTCATGTGACTGGCGTTGAACAATTTGTAGAAGACTACGAGGCTGGTTTGCGTGGTGGTCAAGTTGGTACGCAAAAGTTCAAGGACACATACGACGGTTACGAAGTATTGGTTATTGAAAACCTTGAGCAATTGGCTGGTGATAAGCCTAAGCTACAAGAAGAAATCTTTGATCGCGTTTACCAACGTTCAGAAGAAGGCAAGTTGACCATCTTGTCAGGTAACGCAGCGTTCATTATCGGAAGTGAATCAGAAGAATACCTACACATGTTGAGTTTGGGAAAGAACGTCTTCGTGGGTTAATGATTGAGGGATATGCCAAATCGGCGTATCCCTTTCTTGTATCATTCAAACATTCTTGTCATACTAGTACTGAGGGAGCGGAGGAAAGCATAGAAAGACTGGGGGACTTTTGATGGCATTTCCAAAACTAATTGCAGTTGACTTGGATGGCACTTTCTTTGATAAGCACCAACAAGTGAATGCACACAAATTTACGAAGCTACTGGATTACTTGGATGAACGCGATTATCATTTTGTAGCAGCGACGGGTAATGGTCGTACAACGGTGGATAATTTTTTGGCGCCGTTCGTAGGCCGCTTTGATTACGTCGTGTAAAACGGGGGCCAAGTTGTCACGAAGGATAACAAGGAACTGGCGTTGCACAGTTTGTCACGTGAACACATGGAAATCGCGATGAAAGCGGTGGCTGAGTCGCCATTATCACCAGGCCACGGAAACGTTTATAGTACCGCAAACAACGGCTACATGATGCGTTCTGATAAGGGACAAGGTGAGCTTTATCACTACATGGAGATCGAATTTCCTAATTTGATGTTCATCGACAGTTTGGATGAAATTACCGAACCGGTTTTGAAAATCATTGTGAACTGGCCAGAAGAACACGCGGAAGCCTTTATGGCTCAGCTGAACCGTGAGCTAGCTGGAACCGCGCACGTGACTACGTCAGGCTTCGGCATGATTGATATCGTGGCGCCAAACATCAACAAGGCAGTTGGCCTGCAGGAACTTGGTGCCTATTATGGTATCGAACCAGCAGAGATGGCAGCGTTTGGGGATGGTGGTAATGACATCGAGATGCTACGCCTTGTTGGCCACCCATTTGCGATGACCAACGCAGCGCAGCCGTTGTTGGATGAGTTCCCACCAACGGTTTCAGATAATAATCATGATGGTGTTTTGGACACAATCGGGACATGGCAATAACCATAATTGGACGGCTTGAAAAAGTCGTCCTTTTTTCTTGCGACAAAACGGCTCACTCATTTCGTTAGTATAGGTGTCGACAAAAACAGGTGGCCACCTAAATGAATTTGGAGGAATGACGAAATGACGGGACAAATGAAGGTACGATATGTGACGAAGGCAACGGAGACGGGAGCTGAATACGTCCGCACGTTCAATGTAAAGGTTGGCACGACGGACGAACAACTGCGTCAACTTGGTCAGGTTATCGTGAACCTTGGTGTTGAAACGGAAATCGTGTCAATTTCGGCAACGGAAGTGAATGCGTATGATGCAGGTTTGGCAGAGTAATCGGAGGTAGTGAACATGAAGAAGTTGGATTTGGTATTTGAGGGGAAGTTTGCAAAGGTTGCTGGTGCGAAGGTGCATTTGAAGATGGTGAACCTTGATCCGGATTTGACGCCGGACCGCGTTAAGGCGGCGATGGCGGAGTTGGCATCATTTGATTTCTTGGTTGATACTAATGGTGTGCCAATCTACGGCAAGCCATTGGGTGCTAATGTGATTGAAACCACGACGGAAGAATTAGTTGCATAATTGTTAAAAGGGGCCGGTTTGAATAGACCGGCTCTTTTCGTATAGGGTGTAAAACTAGGCAGAGGCGGGTTAAAAACGGTATAATTTACTTTATGAAAGTAAAACTTACGAGAGGGGCTCAAGATGGTAACTGTAATTAAGCGTTATGAAGACGCAGAAGTGATGGCGTTTGATTATTTCATCGAAGCCCACCATGACGTTTACGAAGATACTGGCCACATTGTCATGAAGTCGAATGGTGGTATGGCAACTTGGCGTGCGGTGAATGATGGGGATGAAACCTATCTTAAGACAGCGCTGACAGCACTGTTTGAACGGCGTGATGAAAACGGTGGTGTCTACCCAGAGCAAGTTGGTGCAGCGACTGCTTAACGCGTGATTTGAATGAATGAAAATTTTTGGCGACAAAAGCGACTAATCTTATACCTCGTTTAAGTTTGACGCCTTAATATGGCAGGTGTTGAGAGGGGGAACCTCCTCAACGAACCCATAGCAAATAACTACTCATGCTGTTCAAGGCCCCACCTTGAACAAACCCTACTCCTTAAACAATTAGCAGACGCCCATCTGCTGATGTCAAACGCCACTGGACTGCCCGTCCGGTGGCGTTTTCTGTTGGGCAAAACGGAGAATCGAAATTTAAGTCTCAGTTCAGGCAACGTTATTAATTCTTTAAGGTTCCGGCTATATTATTAATCATGTCGAAAGGGGATAACCCTTACGACGCGAAACCCATAGCAATGAAAACATACTCCTGTTCAAGTATGACATCTTGAACTCCTACTCCTTAAAATAACGAACAGATCGCTGATTGCCCAATCAGCTCGATCCGAAAACGCCACTAGTATCCCAGCTAGTGGTGTTTTTGTTTGCAACCAAGTTGAGAAGCACTTTGCGTACGGACAATACCCAAAATTAAGCTAACTTTCAGCCACAGTTATTTCTGAGTTAAGGTTTCGGCTTTATTATTAATCATGTCGAAAGGGGATAACCCTTAAGACGTGAAACCCATAGCAATCAACATATCTCATACTCCCTTGTCTGTGAATCCCATCGCAGACAATCCTACTCCTTAAAAATAACAAATAGATCGCCGACATCCCAATCGGCTTGATCCGAAAATGCCACTAGATTTCCCACCTAGTGGCATTTTTGTTTTCCGTAAAACGTTTAATTAAAATTAAATTAGAAAACGGTGTTGACATTATCATTTAGGTCCGCTATTCTTAACACATCAAATAAAGCATGAGGCATTATCATGAACAATTCAGGTCACACAACAGCATATTCAGTTAATGCCTTTACGTCATTCGCGTTTTTCTTTTTTAAGAAGCGGTGAATGATGGCTTTTAAGCAAGCTAGCTTTCACCGCGATGGGTGAAGGCTAGTGGATTATTCGATATTACACACGAGTAACGACTAGTATCTTCCGGATGGATACTGGTCGTTTTTTATTTTGACTAAAGCGCTTTAGTAACTCGCCAAACCATGAGGAGTTACGACATGAACACGAAGACACTAGCATTGATGACACTTGCAACGGCAACGCTTGGATGTATGGTTACACCAGCGGGGGAGGTTGCAGCATCAGACAAGATTATTAATTGGACGCAATCGGCTGATTTGAGCACACTTGATCCATCTCGTGCGCCAGATGTAGCCTCATCACAAATTATTGACCAGTCGGGGCAAGGCTTGTATCGATCTGGCAAGAACAACGAACCAAAGTTGGCGGATGCCGAGAAGGTCGACGTATCTGAAGATGGTAAGACTTGGACGATTACCTTGCGCGACAACTTGAAGTGGTCGAACGGTGACCCTGTGACGGCGCAAGATTACGTTTACGGTTGGCAACGGACAATCGACCCCAAGAACGCTTCAACATCAGCTAACTTGATGTACAACATCAAAAACGCCAAGGCACTCAATACCGGCGAACAAACTGATTTGTCAGCGCTAGGTATCAAGGCCCTTGATGATAAGACGTTGCAGATTTCGCTGATTGCACCTGAACCGATGATGGCCAAGATTCTAACGGAAAAGGGCTTTTATCCACAAAACCAAGCTTTCGAAAACAAGGTGGGTGACAAGTACGGGTCAACGGCAAAAGACACGCTCTATAACGGTCCGTTCAAGGTCGTGGGTTGGAATGGGTCAAACAAGTCATACCGCTTGGTGAAGAACAAATACTACATCGATGCCAAGCAGGTGAAGCCTAAGGAAGTTCACTTCCAAACGGTGACGGACTCATCAACGGGTTACAACTTGTACCAATCAAACAAGGTCGATTACACCGAGTTGTCAGCAACCCAAATCAAGGGTGTGAAGAGTAAGCCAGGTTATCACCAAATCAAGCAAGCGCGTACGCAATACTTGGCCTTCAACGTGAAGACGGGCATTTTGTCTAACCAAACGGCCCGCCAAGCGATTCAACGGGCCATCAACAAGGCGGCGATGGTGAAGAACGTCATGTCTGATTCAGCCACGATGAGCAAGACGTTTACGCCAGTTGGCATTGTGACGGATCCGAAGACGAAGAGCGATTTCGCGAAGGTGAATGCAGTTAAGAACACAGGTTACAGCACTAAGGAAGCTAAGCGCCTTTGGCAAAAAGCGATGAAGCAAGAAGGACTTAAAAAGACGTCACTAACTTTGTTGGCTGACAATGATGATTCATCTAAGAACCAAGCCCAATTCTTGCAGTCACAACTCGAAAGCCATTTGCCAGGCTTGCAAGTGACAGTGAAGACGCAACCCAAAACAGCCCGTGTGAAGGCGATGTTGTCATCACAATTCGAGATGGTTTTGGTGGGCTGGAATGGTGATTACGCCGATCCACTAGCATTCTTGGCGAACTGGCAAACGGGTGCAACAGCCAACTTTGGTAACTGGACTGATGAGAACTATGACGCTGCGTTGACCGCAGCCCAAACAATAGACGCGATGGATAATGAAGCTCGCATGGCCGACTTGGGACGCGCCGAGAAGATTTATCAAACGCAGGTGCCAGCAACGACGCTATTCGATGTGACAAATTCAGTGATGATTAACCCTAAGGTAACTGGGGTTCAAATTAATACAGTCGGTGCAACATTCGACTTTACAAAAGCGGTTAAGAAATAATACGTGGGGAAAATGATATGACAATTGTTAATTATGTTGGTGGAAATGTGTATGTGACAAACGAGGGGTTCATGTCACAAACAGTGTCAGTTGATACGGAATCTGGTCAGGTGGTTGAGACCGTCCGCGAGGCTGATCAAACGGTTGATGTGCAAGGCAAGTATCTAGTGCCAGGGCTGATTAATGCCCATACGCACATTGTGATGGCAGCTGACGGCCGTGAACGTGCCGGTCAGGACGTGACGTTGGATACATTGGTTGCGTTGCAGAATTTGCAGGATGCGATTGCGAGTGGGGTAACGACAATTCGTGACGCTGGTTCAACGGATAATATCGATTTGAAGTTGGCAAGCAAGATTCGCCAACAACGTCTACAATTGCCAGACATCATCGGTAGTGGCGCAGCGTTGACGATGACGGGTGGTCACGGGTCAAAAATTGGTATGGAAGTCGATGGTGTTGACGAAGTGCGCAAGGCAGCCCGTTGGAATCTTAAGCACGGAGCGCAAACAATTAAGCTGATGGCAACCGGTGGCGTGAGCTTGGATGGTGAGCAACCAACGGATGAGCAACTATCAGTGGAAGAGTTGACGGCAGCAGTGCTTGAAGCACACCACAAGGGCAAGCCAGCGATGGCTCACGCACAAGGAACGCAGGGCATTAAGAATGCCATCTTGGCCGGTGTTGATTCAGTTGAACACGCGGTGTATTTGGATGACGAAACCATCCAAATGTTATTGGATACAAATACGGCGATTGTGCCAACAATGGCGGCACCTTGGCAGATGTTGCAACACAAGGATGATATTCCAGCTTATATGTACGATAAGGCTTCAGCGTTGTGGGAGGCGCACCAACAAAGTATTCGTGATGCAGCTGCCGCTGGTGTGAATGTTGTGATGGGGACAGATGCTGGTACAAGTTATAACGATTTCAAGTCTGGACCTGGTGTGGAAATTCGCTTGTTGGCGAGCGTGGGGATGACACCGGAACAAGTGTTGCTCGCATCAACAGTTCGTGGGGCAGAATTGTTGGGCGTTGCTGACCGTGTTGGTGAATTGGCGCCAGGCAAGGATGCGGACATGTTGATTTTGGACCGTAATCCATTGGAAGATTTGGCCGTGTTGACGGACGCGCCACGTGTTATCAAGCGTGGTCAGGTTGTGACTGGCAGTTTGAATTAAACAAGAAACGCCGCTGGTTAGGGGACTAGCGGCGTTTTTGTGTGAGCTGGAAATCAGCATGTTTTGGGGATTACGCGTAAAATTAATGTGAGAATGAATGAAGAGGTGGACGGTGATGTATATCATTGAAATTAATGGTCAGTACGTACAAGACATCAGTAACGGCATGCCACGATTTGTCTTTGGCAAGTTCGGTGCCCGTCAGTTTTACAGTGAATGGGATGCTCAAAATTATGCCAACATGAATGGGTACTACGGCGTGATGAACATCGTCAGTGCGTACTAATTAAGGTAACTTTCAGCCCTGGTTATTGGTGCGTTAAGGTAGCAACCTTATTATTAATCATGTCGAAAGGGGGATAACCCCTAAAGACAATCCCAAAGAATGACTCATATTCCCGTTTGAGACTCCCAACTCAAACACTCTACTCCTTAAAATGTAGATCGCCGGTAACCCAGCCGGCTTGATCCGAAGACACCACTAATCATTTTGATTGGTGGTGTTTTTGTTTTGAATGAAAAATAAATATGAATGTCGTTTTTTTGAATAGTAGACTGATTATATATGAGGAGGTATTTATGAGAAGTGTTAGTAAGATAGTTAAGCGATTGCTATTGTTGTTTGGGATATTCTTGTTAGAACAATTAGCCACGATACCATCGTTTATTGCGTCTGATGAAGCCAAAACAATGACCGGTATTCTAATTGGAGTTGGTCTCACGATATTATTTAGTGCTTTATTTATTCATTATTCGTGGCCAAAACAATTGTGGCCGTCATTAAAGAATATTGATTGGAAAGCAGTGGGCGTTGCATTTCTGATTATTCTGGCTTTTCAAGTTTTATTTGGAGTATTGGCTGATCTATGGCATATCCCAACGAATGAGAATCAAAAGTTAATCATGGATGAACTTCGTAAAACATATTATTTGGCGGCTTTTATTGATATTGTGATGGCACCAATAATGGAAGAAATTATTTTTCGATTTAAGTTTTTTGAGTACTTTGGTGAGTTCATGAGTAAATGGGTTGGCATTATCCTGAATGGTATTTTGTTCATGGTAGTTCATTCAACTGATTTGAATGTCGTGACACTAGTATATTTTGTAATTGGGGCCGTACTTGCATATGTCTACAGACGTCGCAATAATTTGGGTGACTCAATTGCCCTGCATATCTTGAACAACGCATACGCTATTATTCTTTAATATTATTTTTGAAACGCCACTGATCGTCTTGATTGGTGGTGTTTTTGTGTTGAAAGAAAGTTTGAATGTACTTTATCTAGTGAGTGAGAAAACGGAGAATTTGTTTGCCTCTAGATCTAAATAATGATCTAATTATTATAGTTAACAGTGATGGGGGTATATGTAATTATGGGTGTTCCAATTAAAATTCCACAGCCGGCTGGACTAACGATGGAGATGCTTTTTCAACAAAACGTTTTTTCTGTTCCGGTATATCAACGAAATTATTCATGGAAACAAAATGAAGTTTTGGATTTCTGGAGAGATTTAGAAGATCTAATCGAAGAACGACGCAATAACCACTTTTTTGGTCAGGTGGTTACATTTAATCATGACAATATTCAAGATTTAATTGATGGACAACAACGAATGACTACTAGTACGATTTTTTTGGCAGTTATTCGAGACACAGCTCAGAAGATGCTGACGGATGAAGCAGATCAACTAACTCAAGATTCAAGAGATACGCTCCGTGATATCATGCGAGATATCAACCAACGATTGATTCGTGGTGAAAATGGAGAGCAGGCTACGTTGAAGTTACAAGTATCCTCTGAATCTGATAGAGAGTTGCAAGATTATTTTTACAAGCGGACACATTCACAAGACGTGAATTATTTGGATAATAGTCAAAAGACTGAACCCATGAAAAACATGGATGCAGCGTACTTGGAATTTCAGCGGGGAATTGATAAGTCGCTTTCGCAGAAGAAGACATTGGGTGAACGTATCAACTTGCTTGACCGAACTTTGAGAACGTTCATTGAAAAATTCTACGTTGTCATGATCTCAGCACCAACGCAAAGGGATGCATTCATTATTTTTGAAACACTAAATAGTCGTGGTGCAGACCTAAAGCCATCTGATATTATCAAGAATCACATTATGTTCTTGTTGGAAGATGATTTGGAAAATACTAATTTGCTTTGGGCAAAGGTTTCTGATCAGTTGAACGCAGATAGTGATCGAATTACTTCGTATATTCGTTCTTATTGGACGGCTACGCGCAGGTTAGTAACAGAAGGCGCATTGTATCGCTCTTTAAGCCAAGAGTTGAATTCTAAGTCAGAAGGCAAGGACTTTTTGGATGACTTGGTTGAACTTGTACATGCGTATGATGTGCTAGAAAACCCGTGGAGTCCAGTTGCAAACCGAGATCTATTTAAGAATCGTATGTTGCACGCTGAAATAGATATTTTGGACAAGATGAGTGTAAAGTTGTACTATCCAATATTCTTATCAATGCGGAAGCAACGTTTTGATGAACAACAAATTGCCCAAGTGCTTCATCAGGTAATTTCGATCTTTGTACGACACCGCACCATTTTGAACAATGGAACCAACACTTTGGAAAGCGGATTCGCAACAACTGCGAATAAGATTTATCGAGGTGAGTTAACAAGTGTTAATGATATCAACACGGATTTGAAGCGGCCTGTTATGCTTCATTCTGATGCAGATGTACTCGCTGCCTTTTCTGTTCTCTCAAAGGACGGCGGACAGCGCGGACAGAAAAAATGGGCACTTACTTATTTGTTGAGCGAGCTCGCATATGCCGATAACGAAGAAGATTACTATGAAGATGTATTCCGAGAAGATAAGTATGAACTAGTCCGTATCGCTGAGTTAAACGATATGACTGATGACGTAGATACAGATCATGAATCTCGAATTGGAAATTGGACGCTTATCGAGAAAGCGTATAAGTTTGACGAGCGTGATGCAGATGGAAAGTACCAGGCATTACACGGCTCACTGTTCCCAGGTAACGACGTCTTAGCTGAGCAAGTTAAACAAGGCTGGAATAATGATGCTGTGGACGCTCGACAGAACAAAATGAGCGACAATGTTGTTGTGATTTGGCAGTAAGTGGTAAAGGTTGGCAGAGAGATAATTGGAATAGTAGAATCTAAAATTTAATTCGTTTGATCTATAAGGTAACTTGATCAACAATTAAGATCCAAAATTGTATTTGACGGAAATGGATCTAGATCATGCTTAACCAACCAACCAACCAACCAACCAACCAACCAACCAACCAACCAACCAACCAACCAACCAACCAACCAACTAGGTGAGATCCGCCCATTTATTAAGTGGGTCGGTGGAAAAAGGCAGCTCCTTCCGGAATTGGCCAAGTATGTTCCCAAAAATTTTGGAACATACTTTGAGCCGTTTCTGGGTGGGGGTGCCTTTTTGCTGTCTTTAGAACCAAATAAAGCGGTTGTTAATGATTTTAATCCTGAATTGGCGAACGTATGGCGTGTGGTGCGTGATCAACCGGAGGAATTGTTAACTAAGCTAGTTGAACATCAAGCTAACAATTCTAAGGAATATTATCTTGATTTGCGACTAACGGATCGTGATGGCCGTTTGGAAAAGATGACGGAAATCGAGCGAGCAGCGCGTTTCATCTACATGATTAAGGTCGGGTTCAACGGCTTGTGGCGTGTTAACAGTAAGGGGCAAAACAACGTCCCATACGGTAAATATAAGAATCCGAAGATCGCTGACGAGGCGACAATTCACCGTGTTTCGGAATATTTGAATAATGCAGATATCGATATTTTGACGGGAGATTTTGAGAAGGCAGTTGAAAAAGCGCAGACTGGGGATTTTGTGTACTTTGATCCGCCATATATCCCAGCAAGCGATACGGCTAGTTTTACAAGTTACTCAAGTGAATTTGGTTACAACGAACAGGTGCGTCTACGTGACTTGTTTAAGGAATTGAAGGATCGTGGCGTGTACGTGCTGCTGTCTAACAATGACGTGCCATTACTTCATGAACTTTATGAAGGAGTCGGCGTAATTGAAACCGTTGAAGCGCACCGATTTGTGGCCGCGAAAGCAAGTAGTCGTGCAAAAGTTTCTGAGGTGCTGGTACGTAGTTGGGGGTAAACGATCATGGCCAAAGTAAGAAGTAGAAAGCAAGATATCGCATGGCAATATTTATTTGACCGTTTTGACATTCCTGACAAAATTGAAAAAAATGGCGGATTTGAAATTACGAGTAGCGATATCAATAAGTACGTGCGAGAGTATTACGCCAATCGGCCTGATAACGCGCCGGATGCACGGAATTTGTTGAAGTTTGACTTCAGCAGCGATTTACCAGAGGTGTTTAAAGAGTCGGTTAATAAGGAAGTGTTTGGTAAGAAAGCTCAATTCTCATTGATGCCTATGGGGAAGGATCGTTATGAGATTTCAGACTTCAAGACTTTTGAAAATTTGAAATATGAAGTGCTCGAACCAGTGCGCATGACATTTCCTAAATGGATTTCTGGCATTCGTCCAGAGAGTCCAGAAACAATAAATGGTGAGGCGGTTGCACAATCAGTTGCTGAAATGAGTGGCATGTTGAAGTATGTCATGAATGATTTGGATGCTGATGTTGTTGCAACACTTAGTGGTAAAAAGGGAACCGGATTGATCGACTTCCAGATTAGTCATTTTAGGGATGGGAAAACTAAATTTGTGATCGATGGCTGGCAATCTGAGATCGATGGCGTGTATGAATCGCCCAGTCGAGTGTTGATTATCGAATCGAAGAAGAAGCGACCAGAGGATTTCAATATTCGTCAGTTGTATATTCCGACTCGGATTTATCATGATCAAATGAAGTTCCCGAAGGAGATATATTCGGCATATTTCACTTACACAGATGATGTGTTTTCGTTCCACGTTTATCAATTTTCTGATATCAACGACTTCAACTCACTTAAGAAAATTCGAGAATATGAATTTGTGTTTGAGGAAGAATCGAAGCCAGTTACGCGCGAAACGTTGAAAATGTTATTAGCACAGGAGCCTAATTCGAAGGAACCAAGGCGAGAAGACGGTGAGTTAGTGCCTTTCATTCAGGCTAACGATCCGGAAAAGATATTTGAAATCCCGGTTGTATTGAGTGGCAAGTCGATTCAAAGCGAGCAAGGCGATGTCTTTTCTGTTGGAACGAAAGAGTATTTGGCAGAATCGTTTAAGTTCGATATTCGGCAGTCTGATTATTATGCCAACGCAGCGGAGTACTTCGGATTGGCGCAGAAGAAAGATGGCTATTTCAAAGTTTCTGAATTGGGTACCATGTTTATCAAGTGCGATTACAATACAAAGCTGGGGTTGTTTGCAAAGCAATTGATTCAGCGACCAATATTCCGGGCGATGATTGAAGTGTGGATTGCAACAGGACGCTTGCCTGAAAAGAATATTGTTGAAGATTTGATCCGATTACATCGACCTGCTCTTATGATGAGATTCCGGACTAGTTTTTCTAGTTTGGTAAAATATCATCATAGGAGTATTTTTATTTATGGTTACACGTTATGAAGAGGACTTTAAAAAGTCCATCGTGGAGATGGTTAAAGCGGGCCGTCGGCCCGATGAATTATCCAAGGAATACGGTCCTTCAGCCGATTCAATTCGGAATTGGGTCAAAAAATATGCGCCTGTAGAAGTGAATGGCGAATCAATATCAGCTGATGAATTGAAGAAGTTGCGTAAGGAAAACGCAATTTTGAAAGAAGAGCTCGAAATTTTAAAACGTGCGGCGGTGTTGCTGGCAAAACATTAGTTTTGCGCGGTAGAAGTGTTGTTTTACCAATTATCCACAAAAATTTGGTACAGGGGCACCGCATCACACGCGTTCTGAGTGCTTTGAAAATTCCAATGTCCACTTACTCTGACTGGATCCATTGGGAGCCGAGCGCACAAGAAATACAACACAACAAATTGAGAATTGCCGTCGAATCAATTTACACAGCCAATAAAGGCATTTATGGTTATCGACGAATTGCTAAAACCATGCGCGACTTATTCAAACTAGCAATCAGCGACCGCTTTGTATGGCAATTGATGAGTGAAGCTGGCTTGAAATCGCGTATGCAAAAGCGATATAACAAGCCTACAACAGTCAATGACAAAGATCAGATGCCAAATCTCATTATCAATCTGGATGACCTAAGTGGCGTAATTACAACTGACATTACGTATATCCAGTTGACCGATAAGACATGGGTTTACATGGCTAGTGCATATGATCCGGAAGACCGTAAGGTGCTGTCGTATCGAATCGCAGATACGATGACAGCTCAACTAGCAACCTCAGTAATCGTTAAGGCGCTAAGACGAGGTGAAAAACCACTGTATGTGCATAGCGATATGGGAAGCCAGTATACCAGCGAATTGTTTGAAAATACACTGGAGTCCATAGGTATTAGGCACTCTTACTCCCGTAAAGGGCACCCTTACGATAATGCCCGCATCGAAAGTTTTCACTCGTTACTCAAGAGGGAGCTGATCTACCAACAGGATTTCGAGAGTATCGCTGATGTGCAAGCCGCTGTTGGATGGTACGTCAACTGGTATAACAACAATCGTATATCACTCCGTGATGCCGCCTAGACCAATTTCTAGATGACATAAACGCGATTATACAAATTTGCCTATACACCGGCGTTTACAAGCACTGACTTTGTGAAGTCCAAAAATCACTCTGACAAGTGCTTATTTGCTATACCCTCAGACTTGTGAAATTCAACAAAATCCAAACTAGACCACCGTAACTCCATAGCCTCCGGCAGGCACAGGGGCAAAACCCCTGGACCCCATTAAAAAATGACCCAAAATCTGTACGAAATCAGGTCATTTTGAAAAATTTTCGTGGTACGAGCCCTAGCGGGCTCTAAAAAGAGGTCCGGAGTCTTGACATCAGAGCCGACCTGACATTGGCGGTAGCACAGTTCCACGTCGAGCTAGTTCTGTAAACTCGATTATGAATTGGTTTATTACACGAATAGAACACTAGTTAAGGACATACTATATATAAATTGACCGCTGGATCTAAGTGTGATCTAATTTAAGAAAACACTAGAAGGCTGGTTTAGTTATGTCGTTACCTGGAGCAGATAATTTTTTTATACCAACATTGCAGGCTCTTAGAGACATGGGCGGATCTGCTAAATTATCAGCAATTTACGGGCAAGTGGTTGACTTGATGAAGTTGGATGATGAATCCTTAGCGGAAACTACTAAAAGTGGCGAACTTTTGTATAAGAATAGGATTCGTTTTGCTAGACTAATTCTTGTGAAAAATCATTTGGTAAAAGATGACTCTCCAAAGGGACTTTGGGAATTAACAGAGTTAGGGAAAAGACTGGATATTACAAAGTTATCGAGTCATATTTTGCGTAAAGGTATTGCAGTAGACAATGTGGGACCGAATGATCTAATTGAACCACGTATAGAATCAGTAGTTAGTGGTGTAGATGAAAATGATGAAGCTTCTCTTGATAAATGGGAAGCTAAGCTGCTAAAGCTGTTGACTACTAGGACTGATGACGCAACTTATAATAGGGCATTGGATGATAAATTTGAGCGTATAGTAACAGCTTTATTACGGAAAATGTCTGTTGATATGCAGAAAACCCAGGCCAGTAATGATTATGGACTTGATGGGATTGGTTCTTTTTCTATCGGTGGTGTTTTAAAAGAAAAGATAGCATTCCAAGCAAAACGATATGCTCTGGAACGCAAGGTTGGACGACCTGAAATTCAATCATTTTTAGGCGCATTGCGCACTGCAAGAATTCCTAGAGGTATTTTTGTAACAACAGCTACTTTTTCTGCTGAAGCTATAAGGGCGGCTAGTCAGGAAGAAAATGCGATACAGTTAATTGATGGTGAAGAACTAGTTGGATTATTGAAAGAATATCAATTGGGAGTTTCAACAGAAGTTATCAGAGTGGAAAAGGTTAGTTTAGACGAATCGTTCTTTATGGAGGTGTAGTTCAACTTTAATGACAGCGGACCTGTTTGGTTCGCTGTTTTTTCATGCTCTAATAAAAGGTTTGATACGTTAATTGTATATAGTGGTGTTATATTAACGGTGTTAACATTTTTATTTGGGGAGAATTATAAATGAACGTATATCTAGTTGCGCAGAATTCTAGTCATGAAATTGAAAATGAGTACAACTTTTTGTGGTCACCAAAGTTTAACAAGACCGGTGGACGTAACCTGGGATATGAAAATATGAAGCAAGTCAGAAAAGGAGATGTGATTTTGCACTCCTTTGATCAGGCGATAAAGGGAGTAAGTGTTGCTGTGGACGATGTTTACTCTGCCGACCGACCTGATTTTTTAGGGTTTGATTTAGATGAAAAATGGAATCCTGATGGTTGGCGTGTGGATGTGTCGATGATTCCGGTTGATTTTTCACTTCGAAACGATCGAGATTATTATGGTAAAGATGACAGCCAAGTATTTCAAAAGAACGGTCAATTGAATCAACGGTATCTAAGTGTAGTTGGGGAAGGCTTGCTTGATTTTTTCAAGCAAAAAATTCCTCAATTAAAACGTGTTTTGGATAATCAGGAAGTAGAAGAAAGAGGCTCGTGGCGGGAACTGAAGGAGACTGATTTCTCGCTAAATGAACAAGCGAGCTTTGATGTAGATGAATTATCCGCTAATGATTTGCCTGATTATAACAACGATGCTAAAGCTATCATTGGGTTTATTGGCGAACATGCCGCTGTGAAATACTTAAAGGCAAAATACCCTGATGCAAAGGTTAAAGGGCGTTCGCTGAATCTTGATAGTAAAAACGGTGATGATTCTTTGGGCTATGACATTGAGGTTAGATTTAATAATCAAGAGAAATGGTTTATTGATGTAAAGACTACTACAGGTAAGTCGGATATGTTCTATCTGTCTGAAAATGAATATAAAACTGCTTTGAAATTGGAAAATGAAGAGAAGCAAAACTACTTTATTCTGCGAATTTCAAAATTAAACAAAGATACTCTTTCAGGGGATGTCCAAAAGTTAAGCGTAAACGATTTGAGATTAGAAGTGAATTCTTACAAAGCGTTTATTAACTAAATCAGGCTCTGATGTCAAGACTCCGGACCTCTTTTTAGAGCCCGCTAGGGCTCGTACCACGAAAATTTTTCAAAATGACCTGATTTCGTACAGATTTTGGGTCATTTTTTAATGGGGTCCAGGGGTTTTGCCCCTGTGCCTGCCGGAGGCTATGGAGTTACGGTGGTCTAGTTTGGATTTTGTTGAATTTCACAAGTCTGAGGGTATAGCAAATAAGCACTTGTCAGAGTGATTTTTGGACTTCACAAAGTCAGTGCTTGTAAACGCCGGTGTATAGGCAAATTTGTATAATCGCGTTTATGTCATCTAGAAATTGGTCTAGGCGGCATCACGGAGTGATATACGATTGTTGTTATACCAGTTGACGTACCATCCAACAGCGGCTTGCACATCAGCGATACTCTCGAAATCCTGTTGGTAGATCAGCTCCCTCTTGAGTAACGAGTGAAAACTTTCGATGCGGGCATTATCGTAAGGGTGCCCTTTACGGGAGTAAGAGTGCCTAATACCTATGGACTCCAGTGTATTTTCAAACAATTCGCTGGTATACTGGCTTCCCATATCGCTATGCACATACAGTGTTTTTTCACCTCGTCTTAGCGCCTTAACGATTACTGAGGTTGCTAGTTGAGCTGTCATCGTATCTGCAATTCGATACGACAGCACCTTACGGTCTTCCGGATCATATGCACTAGCCATGTAAACCCATGTCTTATCGGTCAACTGGATATACGTAATGTCAGTTGTAATTACGCCACTTAGGTCATCCAGATTGATAATGAGATTTGGCATCTGATCTTTGTCATTGACTGTTGTAGGCTTGTTATATCGCTTTTGCATACGCGATTTCAAGCCAGCTTCACTCATCAATTGCCATACAAAGCGGTCGCTGATTGCTAGTTTGAATAAGTCGCGCATGGTTTTAGCAATTCGTCGATAACCATAAATGCCTTTATTGGCTGTGTAAATTGATTCGACGGCAATTCTCAATTTGTTGTGTTGTATTTCTTGTGCGCTCGGCTCCCAATGGATCCAGTCAGAGTAAGTGGACATTGGAATTTTCAAAGCACTCAGAACGCGTGTGATGCGGTGCCCCTGTACCAAATTTTTGTGGATAATTGGTAAAACAACACTTCTACCGCGCAAAACTAATGTTTTGCCAGCAACACCGCCGCACGTTTTAAAATTTCGAGCTCTTCTTTCAAAATTGCGTTTTCCTTACGCAACTTCTTCAATTCATCAGCTGATATTGATTCGCCATTCACTTCTACAGGCGCATATTTTTTGACCCAATTCCGAATTAAATCGGCTGAAGGACCGTATTCCTTGGATAATTCATCGGGCCGACGGCCCGCTTTAACCATCTCCACGATGGACTTTTTAAAGTCCTCTTCATAACGTGTAACCATAAATAAAAATACTCCTATGATGATATTTTACCAAACTAGAAAAACTAGTCCGGAATCTCATCATAAGAGCATCAAATAGGGTTCACTTACTTTCCAACATTGACCACCCCGACCACCTTCTGTATACTGCGGTATCAAGAAAACTAACTCGGGGGAGCTAGCATGGCTTTTAAGATTGCCGTATTTGGGGTGCGCGACAATGAGGTGCCGTACTTCCATGACTTAAACAAGTACAACTATGACCTAACGTTGGTGCCGGAGAATCTGTCTTTGGCTAACGTGGATAAGGTGGACGGGCATGATGCTGTGTTAGCGCGTGCAAACTGTGCGTTGCATGCTGACATGTTGCAAAAGCTGTCAGCGCACGGCATCAAGTATGTCTTCACACGAACAGTCGGACACAGTCACATTGATTTACATTTCGCTAAGGAATACGGCCTGACGGTGGCGTACGTGCCTAGCTACTCACCATATGCGGTGGCTGAGTTGGCATTTACGTTAGCTTTGATGCAACAACGTCAAACCACATTAGCTGTTGCAAATGCAGCCAAGGGGCAATTCCAAGTGCTGCCACAAATGTTTGCGACAGAGCTACACAACTTGACGGTTGGTATTATCGGTACTGGCCGTATCGGGCAAGCTGAAGCTGAATTGTGGCGTGGGGTTGGCGCAACAGTACTTGGCTATGATGTTTATCAAAACGACAAGGCCAAGGAGTTGCTAACGTATGTGTCTGAGGATGAGCTATTAGTGAAGTCCGACATTGTCTCACTTCACGTGCCACATTTCCCAGGTAAGAACGATTTCATACTTCAACGCAGCATACGTTGCGAAGATGAAGGACGGCGCTGTGTTGGTCAACACGGCGCGTGCAGAAATCACCAATCAGGATGCAATCCTGGCTGCCGTTGAAGCTGGCAAGTTGCGTGGCTTTGCGACTGACGTAATTGCGGATGAGCGTCACTACTTTGGTAAAGACTTCCATGGTGAATCAACCGGCAATGCGACGGTTGATAAGATGATGGCTTTATACCCGCAAGTCATCGTGACACCACACATGGGCTCATATACAGAAGGAGCATTGATGGACATGATTGCCATTAGCTTCGAGAACTTTAACGATGTCCTAACAACTGGTACGTCGCGAAATTTGGTTGAAGTTTAATAACGACAGAAAGCAGGTTCCGTTTTGGGCCTGCTTTTACTTTTTGTTCGTTTTAATCATAGTTTAGCTATGTTAATATAGACAAAACGAATTAAAAGACGAACGTTATTTGTTGAGGGGAGAATGAAATGACTGAAAAAGTGTACTTTAGCCATGATGGTGGTGTTGATGATTTGGCATCTTTGTTGATGCTGTTGTCATACGAGGAGCAAGGCTTGATTGAACTAGTAGGTGTGGGGGTTGTGCCAGCTGATTCATACTTGGAACCTGCTGTTGCAGCGACACGCAAGATTATCAACCGTTTCTCAACGCACCATGATTTGTTGGTGAGTGCATCTGATGCCAAGTCGAGCGATCCATTCCCAAAGGAGTGGCGCATGGATTCATTTACGGTTGACGCATTGCCAATCTTGAATGAATTTGGTGAAGGGGACACTGAGTTGTCATATAACACAGCTGCCGATGATTTGGCATCAATCTTGGCGGAAGCAACAGAACCAATCACGTTGGTCTTTACCGGTCCAGTGAGTGACTTGGGAACTGTCCTCCAACGCGACCCAAGTTTGTCAACGAAGATTGATCGTTTGGTAGTGATGGCTGGTACGTTTGGTATTGGTAACATTGCTGAACCGGAGCAGGACGGTACGGCCGAATGGAACGTCTTCTGGGATCCACAAGCCTTCAAGATTGTCTTTGATTCAGACATCAAGATTCAAATGGTTGGGTTGGAGAGTACGCACGAAGTACCTTTGACACCAGCTGACCGTTTGCGTTGGGCAAAGTTGCGTTCACACCCAGTGATGGACTTCGTCGGCCAAGCCTACGCGACGGTGCCAGTATTGACGCACTTTGAGACGAACTCAACGTACTTCTTGTGGGATGTTTTGACGACAGCTTATTCACAAAAGCCTGAGTTGGTGGAAACGAAAATGATGAACGTCGACGTGATTCCAACTGGCCAAAGCCGTGGCCGTACGTTCGAAACACCAGAAGGTCGCGAAATTGAATTTGTGTACCACGTTAACCATGACGCTTTCTTCACGTTCTTTGAAGAGACGATGATGGCAATGAAGCACTACTAATCTGTAACCGCCGAGTCAACCGACTCGGCTTTTTGTGTTAGTATGGGGGCAATAAAAATGTGGAGGGCAGCGATATGTATGTGCCAGTTTTTCTACGACCACGTGATTTAGTGGCATTGCCTTGGTTGATATTTGTGACGACAATAGTATTCTTGATGTTCATTGATAATCAAACAGCCCGCTTTGTTTGGGGCGGTATTGGATTGTTTCTTGGGGTAGTAACGTTGATTGGCGTAACAATCATGCGACGATACATTGATATTGATAAGGATTAGAAGAGCATCTAGCATCTGCTGGGTGCTTATTTTTTACCATTGTAAACCGCTATCTAAAAGGCTAAACTAGACTTAAATTAGAAAAAGGTGAAAATGATATGAGTGAAATCACACAAGAACAATTGGCGTATTTCAAAGAAGCCGTGGCGGTTAGTCCAAAGGCTGACGCACTTCGTAACGCGGTAACGACGAACGGTATTTTGCAAGCGGCGCGCGATAACCGTCGTGCCGGTGAATTGACGCCCGTCTTCAGCGTTGACCTAGAGAACTCACCAGTTGCGAACCAATTACAATCTGGTCGTTGCTGGATGTTCGCGGCATTGAACACGATGCGTCACGATATGAAGGCGTTGTACGGTTTGCCTGGGGACTTTGAGTTGTCACAAAGCTACACGTTCTTCTGGGACAAGTTGGAGAAGGCAAACTACTTCTACAACAACATCGTGGCTACGGCTGAGCAACCAACGACTGATCGTGAAGTCGCCTTCCTGTTACAAATGCCACAGCAAGATGGTGGGCAATGGGATATGATGGTCGGCTTGATTGAAAAGTACGGTGTCGTACCACAATCAGCTTACCCAGAATCACAAGCATCATCACACTCAGCCGACTTCAACCGTTTGTACAACGCAAAGTTGCGTAAGGACGCCATCACGTTGCGTCGCATGGTAACGGAGCACGCAACTGAAGAGCAAATCGAACAACAAGTTGCCCAACTTGGTCGTGAGAACTACCACATCTTGTCATTGACGTTCGGTGAGCCACCAGTAACGTTCAACTTCTCATACCGTGACAAGGACAACAACTTCCACAGTGATGCCAACATTTCACCAAAGGATTTCTATGCGAAGTACATTGGTTGGGATTTGAGCGAATATGTTTCAATCATTAACGCTCCAACAGCTGACAAGCCATTCAACCAAACTTACGGTGTGAAGATGCTTGGTTCAGTTGTCGGCGGACGCGAAGTGAAGCACTTGAACTTGGATTTGCCAACGTTCAAGGATTTGGCCGTTAAGCAATTGTTGGCCGGTGAAAACGTTTGGTTTGGTGTCGACATGGGACCTAAGTTGGACCGCACGGCTGGTTTGATGGATACGAAGTTGTACAACGAAGATGACTTGTTCGATGTTGATTTCAGCATGACGAAGGCTGAGCGTTTGGAGTTCGGTGATTCATTGATGACCCACGCCATGGTTTTGACGGGTGTAGATTTGGTTGATGGTAAGCCAACGAAGTGGAAGGTCGAAAACTCATGGGGCGACAAGAACGGCCACAAGGGTTACTTCACGATGTCAGACGAATGGTTCGACGAATTTACGTACCAAGTTGTGATTAAGAAGGAGCACTTGCCAGCTGAGTTGCGCGATATTTACGAGAACACAACGCCATATGAATTGGCACCATGGGATCCAATGGGTGCCTTGGCATAATCAATAACGATAGGAACGGTACCTGTGATGGGTATCGTTTTTCATTTGTCAGTGATTCCAAAACCAAAACAAAGCACCGATTTTGTATTCGGCCTATTATGGAATGAAGAGAATGCAAAAGAGGGAGCAGTATGGAACGCGTCTTTTTAAATATTAACCAGACGAATCGAGAATTAAATCACAAAATTAGGCGGTATCTGAAGCAGCAAACAGTTCGTGGACAGGTGCGTGATTTACGCGTGCTAGCCCGTGCATTAACGGATGTGACGTTGTTGGTACCGGTGTTAGTTGATGCGAAAATGCGCCACACATCAGTATCGGGGTACAGTTACGTCGTTGGCGAACCGGATGTCCATTCGAAATTAAGCTATACGATCCGTGATGAACGCACATATTTAGTCACCTATACTGACTTGGCTAAGAGCCGTGCCGGTCAACGCGAACCGGATACGATGCAGGTACAGATGCCATATTTGTTAAACCGGTTGGCGACTGATGAACGTATTGATGGGATTATTCTGAATCCAGGCACGGATGATGTGACGTTACCTAAGTCATTGTTATTGGACGAATTGGATGGCCGTGATATCGGTGCCGTTACAGGTACGGTTGCAGATGATTTGCCAATTCAGGCGCCAGAACAGGTGGCAGCGCCGGTCGGTGTTGTCGCGATTGAGCTACGTTTGAATGAACTTAATCGGCTCCATGAAAACCTAGAAACGATGCGGACAAAGAACGACCGACGGATTGATCGGTATGCCCGACAAACTTGGAATTTCGTGGCCGTTATTACGCTAGTTATTTTGGCACTCATGGCGGTGCCAGTGCTTGGTCGACGAGGCTTGTTGCCGACCGCAATTCTGATTTTGCTGGCGATTATAATCGGTCGCATCATCCCCGTCAGTGCCACTAACCGTCAACGAGCAAAGGTCCGTGTTTATGAAAAGGAACGTGCCTTGGTTCGTATGATTGCGGTGGAGGATGATATTTATCGCATATCATTTGACGAAAAGGCGTCTGACAACAAACTAGGTGACGTTGGGGATGATAATGCTGATTTGTTTTATGTGAATCAGGATGTACTTAACGAAGAACTTATTCAAGGACTGAACCAGTTAACTTATGTTACGAAACCGGCAGATCGTATGAGGATAATTGAGACGTTATCGCCATTGTTCGAAACGGCATTATACGTCCAACCCATTTTCACGACCGACCACCAAGTTGCCCGAGATATCGTTGGACGACCATATCTGGCTGATGACAATACACGTGTGAGTGAAACAATCCCCTACAAAGGCCAAGAATATTTGCATATATACCTGCGAACCAGGGATGCGATTAAAGATCAGCATCCATTGCTAATGATTAAGCGATTGGATTATATCAATAACATGTTCAGTCAGTTTTCAGACCTAAAAGGTATCGTGTTCGATACGTCGATAAAAAGAATCGCGATTAAGCGCACTGAATTCGATAAGTTGTACTTGGAAACTGAATATCTGCGTAAGGTGCCAACAAACTATCTGATGGTAGATGAAGAACCGGTGGCACAAAAATTGGTGAACAAAAAGCCACAGGTTACCACACCAAGAGACAAACGCCCAGCAGCAACTACTAGGAATCAACCGATGAAGCCAGTAAAAAAGCCTAAGCGAATTGCTGGACTAGCAAAGGTTAACGTTGATTGGTTTGGGTATTCATTACTGATGTTGGTGGCATTTGCCATTGATGCATGGCTAATGTACGCTAATGCCTATCATCCAGGTCAACAGTTGTCGTATTATTTGCTTGGCGCGGCAGGTTTCTATGGCCTATACGCAATTGATATCAACAACTACCGCAAGAAGCATTTGTTTAAAAATGCGCCACGAGTCAATATTCATTTGCCGGCTTGGCAATGGTTGTTATTTATTGCATTAGCAGTCAACTATTATGTGCCAATTAATTACATGATTTCACCGAATAAAATCGGCTTAGAAACTTACATGTATGAAATGGTAGCCGTTGCGGTTATGGCATTTGTCTTGATTATCATTGGGACTTTCCACGTGCAAAAATACAATAAATACTAGAACGAAACATCTCGGTGCAAAACTGAGATGTTTTTATTTTTTGCCGGTTTGTTAAAGAATTGAGATTTACAAAGCTGACGACATAACGTTAGACTGACCTTGTTAAATAAATCATGAATAAATCTTCGGGGCAGGGTGAAATTCCCGACCGACGGTGATGGCGTATGCCTCAGTCCGTGACCCGCAAAGCTAGTTTAGCGATGCGGTTGATGCAGTGTGAATCTGCAACCGACAGTAAAGTCTGGATGGGAGAAGATATCAATCTTTGTATTAGTGCACGCTTTTTTCAGTGGCCTAGTACGTTTTTTGCGATACCTCAAACAATAACTACGCTCCGGTATGATGGTCAACATCATGCCGTTTTTTTATTCCCGGAGTAGTTAGGGGAAGATATGGATGATTTAACAATGATGCAAGTGGCGGTAGCAGCAGCTGAAAAAGCTGCCCCAAAGGAGACCTGGACCAATCCGCGGGTTGGCGCGGTGATTGTCAAAAATGGTGCGGTGTTAGCGACAGGCTATCATCACCAATTTGGTCAAGCGCATGCAGAAGTGGATGCCATGCAACAGGTGGATAACCCAGCTGATTTAAATAACGCCACGATGTACGTCACGCTCGAACCATGTGCTCACGTTGGCAAAGTTGGTGCATGTGCTGATGCGATAGTGGCTGCTGGGATTGGTCGGGTTGTCGTTGGCCAAGGTGATCCGAATCCGTTGGTGCATGGTCAAGGCATTCGCAAGTTGCGCGCGGCTGGCATTATCGTTGATGTGCTAAACCAACCGGTGAGCGAGAAGTTGAACCCTGGTTTTCATCACTTTTTCGAAACTGGGCAACCATACGTCATGTTGAAAGTGGCGCAGAGCGCGGATGGGTTCATCACCAAGGCGGTGGGGCAATCGACGAAAATTACGGATGCCAGTACGGATGTTGTAACGCATGAACAACGTGCAGAAGTTGGCGCGATTATTGTTGGTAGTGAAACAGCATTAACGGACACGCCAAGTTTGACGGTGCGCCATACATCGATAACACATCCCCAGCCATTGCGTGTGATCCTTGACCGACGTGGACGACTGCAAAGCGAATCCCAATTCGTCGATGACCGCACATTAATTTACACCATGAATGAGGCGTTTGCAGCGACGGCCGAACAGGCCATTTTATTTGATGGTCGTTTGCAGTCGGTGCTGAATGACCTTGGCCAGCGAGGTGTGCAATCAGTTCTAGTTGAAGGCGGTGGGGCTGTGCTACGGGCGTTCTTAGCCGCGGATTTGTGGCAGCGGTTGGATATTTACCAAACCACAACGGTCTTTGGGACGGGGGTGGCTGGTATTCAGGTGCCAACAACCAGGGCGACCGTTTCAGAGCGTATCGGTAACGCGATGCATCATATTTATTACCGGGAGAGAAAATAATGTTTACAGGAATTGTATCGACTGTTGGGCAAGTGACTGAGCTTGCCCAACGACATGAACAAGAGCGTCGTCTGACAGTTACGACGCCAACAAATTATTTCGCAGATGCCAAGTTAGGCGACAGCATCATGATTGATGGGGTGTGCTTAACAATTACCACGAAGACTGCCACGGAGGCGACGTTTGATGTGATGGTGCCAACTGTGATGACGACGAAAATAGGTCAGTATCAATCGGGCACTCGCGTCAATTTGGAGAAAGCCATGCTGGCCACTGATCGGTTTGATGGTCACTTTGTTTTAGGGCATGTGGATGGAACGGGGCAGGTAACAGACGGACATCTGGTTGACGAAACGGTCTACTTTACGGTGCAACCAAAGAACCAAGCCTTGATGAAACAAATTGTACCGAAGGGTTCGATTGCAATGAATGGCGTGAGTCTGACGGTGATTGAAACGACAGCCACGACGTTCACAGTGGGACTGATTCCACATACATTGACGCATACGATGTTGCAGGATGTGCAAGTTGGGGATGACGTTAATTTAGAGACCGACATTCTGGCCAAGTATTTAGCAAAGGAGCGTGCATAAGATGAACCAGGAAATTCGAGAACGTGTTGAAAAGGCGCTACAAGCCTTGAAGCGAGGTGAACTTATCATTTTGAGTGATGACAGCCAACGCGAGCATGAAGGTGACTTGGTTGGCTTGGCTTCGTTTGCGACAACGGCAAGCGTGAATGCTGCGTTGCGAATTGGTCGCGGTGTGTTGTGTGCACCAATGGCCGCTGAACGGGCAGAGGCGTTGTCCTTAACCCAAATGGTTGCGCATAATACTGAAAAATTTGGTACCAAGTTCACGGTTAGTGTTGATCACCGTGAGAATACCACGGGAGTATCAGCCGTGGAACGGGCATTCACCATTCGAGAACTAGCGAATTTGTCCGCAGACGCAACTGATTTTGATCGACCAGGGCATATTTTCCCATTAGTCGCTGAAGCCGATGGCGTGTTGGCACGACCAGGTCACACAGAAGCAGCGGTTGATTTAGCGAAGCTGGCGGGCGTGTCACCGGTGGCTTACATTATCGAGATTTTGGCAGAAGATGGCCGAATGGCGCGCGAAACGGCGTTGGCTGAGATTGCTGAACGTGAAGGGTTAGCGACGTTAACGATTGCGGAGTTAATCGCGTATCGTGAGACGCAAATGGCGCGTGATTACACAGTGGGTCCAACTATTAAATTGCCAAGTGCATATGGGACGTTTGCGGTAACGGATTATCTGTCGGAAAATCGCGAACCGGATTTGCTGGTTGAAAAAGCCACGTCTGGAGGAACGGTACCATTGGTTCGCTTGCATTCGGAATGTCTGACCGGTGAAGTACTGGGGTCATTTCGTTGTGAGTGTGGACCACAGCTTCACGAGGCATTGCGTCAAATTGATGCCCAAGGTGGGGCAGTAGTTTATCTACGTCAAGAAGGTCGCGGCATCGGACTGGCTGAAAAGCTCCGTACCTACGTGTTGCAAGAAAATGGGTACGATACGTACCAGGCTAATGTTCACCTGGGACACCAACCTGATGAACGCGATTACGCGCATGCTGCCCAAATTCTGAAGGACGCGGGATACGATAAGGTACGTTTGTTGACAAATAATCCAGCCAAGATTGCCCAACTCGAGGCCCACGGCATTGAAGTTGTCGAACGGGTGCCACTCATTACGGGTGTGAATAACGTGAATCAAGGGTACATGGACACAAAGCGCGATAAGTTTGCACACATGATTTAAAAGGAGAATAACATGACAATTTATGCAGGAACATTGACCAACCATGAGCAACGTCACATTGCAATTGTGATGAGTCGTTTCAATACGTTGATTACGGATGCTTTGCTAGCCGGTGCAAAGGAAGCTTTAATGATGCATGGCGTCGTAGAGACTAATATTGATGTTTATTACGTGCCAGGTGCGTTTGAAATCCCATTGGTAGCTGAAAAGGTTGCCTTGACGCAAAAGTATGATGGCATTGTTACTTTGGGTGCAGTGATTCGTGGCGAGACTGACCACTATGATTTAGTGATTAATGGGTCAATGTCTGGGATTGCACAAGTTGGTTTGAAAACTGGCGTACCGACCGTATTCGGTGTGTTGACGGCCGATTCTTTGGAACAAGCCCAACACCGTGCTGGTGGAAAAGCAGGAAACAAGGGTGGCGAAGTAGCTACCGCGTTGCTGGAATTATTGAGTGTGGTGGATGTCATTTAGCTGCATGTTTAACGTTAAGTGTTGAATGTAAACGGATAAGCTAAAAAGAGGCTACTGTGTTTCGTTGTAGAAACACAGTAGCCTTGTTGCTAAGTATACAAATTTAGGTAGTCGTTATTCTTCTCCTTGACGGAGATTAGAGTGGTTTCGAATGCGAACCATTCGAATTCGCTGCTTGGCATCGATTCGAAAATAGACAACTAGTAAATCAGAGAATACGTGGAATTCATTGAATCCGACCCATGGCCGTTCCTTTAATTCGTGGTCAAAATATTCTGCGGGCAACGTGCCATTTTCTGCTAGCATGTCTACTGCATCAAATATTTCGTTTTTAGCCATTCTGATTTCTTGCTTGGATAGATTGAAATCGAACTGTAAGTTATCAATATCTTTTAAAAAACGCTTTGAAAATTTAATCTCGTACATTGTCTGTATAACGCTTTCGGAATTCCTCAGGTGTCATAGTGATATCATCATCGGGGATTAAACCGATTTCTTTAGCGTAACTTTCTATTACAGCTCGCTTTGTTACTTCATCTAGTGGGGCGGGTTGTGCTGATGGTGTGAACGGAAGTTGACGATCATGAACAACTCTTTTTAAGGTCATTGTGAATAGGGTAGTCATGTTGAGGCCCATATCATCAAGAATGTCTTCAGCTTCATGCTTCAATGATTTCATCGACTTTGATAGTGATATTTTTCTTTGTTGAGCTCATACTAACACCTCCAATCTATACCAGCATTATACAGCTTTTTCTGTACGATGGCTAATGACTTGTATTTTATGATTGCAATTATGACCGAAAATCGAACAATTCTGAATCCAAGTGCTCATGTTAAAAATCTTCATATTTGATACGTACCATCCTAAGTAATCAAAGAAAAAATAATAGTGAGGTATTACTTATCATGGTAGATCGTTTGAAGGGCAAGGTTGCTATCGTTACTGGTGGAACTACTGGTTTGGGAAAGGCTATTGCACAACGCTTTATTGATGAAGGCGCAAAGGTTGTCATTACTGGACGTCGCGCAAACGTCGGTGAAGCAACAGCTGCTGAGCTTGGTGGGGACGATGTGATTCGTTTCCAACAACATGACTCAGCTGATGAGCAAGGTTGGAAGGACTTGATTGCTTATACTGAAGAAGCATTTGGACCACTAAATGTGTTGGTAAACAACGCCGGAATTGGTGCAACGAATGATATTGAGCACGACACGTTCGAAGCATACCGCAAGTTGATGAGCATCAACGCTGATGGTATGTACTTGGGTACGCAATACGGCTTCCGTGCTATGAAGGAGCACGGCGGTGGCTCAATCATCAACATGTCATCAATCCTTGGCTTGGTTGGTGATACGATGACGGCTTCATACAACGCCTCAAAGGGTGCCGTGCGTTTGTTCTCAAAGTCAGCTGCTGTTTATGCAGCACAAAACGACTTGAACATTCGTGTTAACACAGTGCACCCTGGTTACATCGCAACGCCAATGACTGATGGATCAGGTGAGGGTGACTCAGTGGCACCATACGTTACGCAACGTTTGAAGACGCCAATGGGACGCATGGGTGAGCCTGATGACATCGCTTGGATCTGCGTATACTTGGCATCAGACGAATCAAAGTTCGCCACTGGTGCAGAGTTCGTCATCGACGGTGGATACACAGCTCAATAATTTTATGACAAGGACGAGATGACTTAAATTAGGGTCGTCTCGTCTTTTGTTTCGCTCATAGAACTAAATGTGAATAAAATCACATTTACAAACTTTCGAAAAAGAAGTAAACTAATTTGTGTAGAAGTGAGCAAGAGATAATAAATAAAATTAATTGAGAGGTAAATATCATGGCTGATGTTGCATTTATCACGGGAGCAGGACAAGGAATCGGCGAGGCAATTGCTAAGCGTTTGGCAGATGATGGTTTCAAGGTTGCGGTAGTGGGTCGCACTTTGTCAAAGGTAGAACGTGTTGCGAATGAGATTAACGCTGTTCACCCTGATGCTGCGTTGGCAGTCGCTGCAGATGTCGCAAAGCGCGATGACGTATTTGCTGGTGTACAAAAGACGGTTGATCATTTTGGGGACTTAACAGTTGTGATTAACAACGCAGGTGTTGCACCAACAACGCCAATCATGGAAGTTGACGAAGAGACAATGCGCTGGACATTTGATACGAACATCAACGGTACAGTGTGGGGAACGCAAGCTGCGGTGGAAGCCTTTAAGAAGGCTGGCCACGGGGGTAAGATTATTAACGCCACATCACAAGCTGGTGTGGAAGGAAATCCAGATTTGACGGTTTATGGCGCTTCAAAGTTTGCGATCCGTGGTATTACGCAAACGACAGCCAAGGAGTTGGCACCATTGGGCATCACGGTTAACGCCTTTGCACCTGGAATTGTTAAGACGCCAATGATGTTTGATATTGCTCACGAAGTTGGTCAAAATGCTGGTAAGGATGACGATTGGGGAATGGCACAAACGGTATCGCTTTGGGTCGTTTGTCAGAGCCAGAAGAAGTCGCATCAGCGGTTGCCTTCTTGGCTGGTAAGGACTCAAACTACATGACGGGTCAAACGTTGGTAGTCGACGGAGGAATTGTGTTCCACTAGTAGAACACTTGTTAAAACCATCACATTGAAAATGGGGTAGTTTTAGTCTAAAATACAGTTATCACGAACTTATGAATAGTAAGTTCGGCGCGTGGTTTGGCATCTCTCACAATATAATACTCACACACCTATCTCATATAATCGCGATCGCCTGGAGAGGCGGACCGCCAAGCCATGAATAACAAGAAACGCTGTTACGTTTGTTCGTAGCAGCGTTTTAATTTTCTATGGTATAGTTGGGTACATGATTTTTAAGTTTTGGGAGATGCCGAGATATGATTGAAGAAGATTTTGAGCAAGCGGTTGCTAAGTTGAATGACAACTTGAATTTGGCCAAGGTTGATGACATCTTGAAGCCGGTTTTGTTGGCCGGCATGAAGCGCGGGTATGTGGATGCTCACTTGGAAGTGTTTGCTGAAGTTGAGAACATCAATCCAGAAGAGCAAACGGCAGAATGGGTTGACCGTGCGGAGAAGTTTGCATTGGACAACTTTGGTACCTTGGACAAGGTGGCTCGCAAGAACAGTTCTGATTTGTATGCGCAAATTAAGAGCATGTTGTCTGAAGAATATCACGAGATTACGCACCACAATCACGACAAGATTGGTCAAGCCAATGTGGTGATGCCATACTTCAATGGTTGGTTCTTGGGTGCTTACTACGCCTTTATTGCGTTGTTCACGCAAATGCAACAAGCGCAAGGTGAAGTTGGCCCAACTGAAACACAAGCCATTGCCAAGGCGGCTTCTGACCGTGCGGAGAAGGAAGTAGAAGTAGAACGTCGCAAGTTCAACAACCGCCCAATCTACCGCCAATCAATGTTGCGCGAAATGATGGCAGCTTTGTAAAGCAAAAAGAAAACGCATGATACCAAGCGACTGCTTGATGTCATGCGTTTTTTCTATGGAGCCGAGGGGAGTTGAACCCCTGTCCTACCATCTCGTTACTAACACGTCTACGTTCATAGCTGAATAATTTGAGTCTCATCTAGTGCACGCCATTCCGCGCGGCGATCAACTAGACCAGCCTGATTATCCTCTTCCAACTACCCTCAGGTGGCGAACAGTTGGCGCAGATTACTTAGTTTTAAAACCTAGCGCAACCCGTAATCAAAGCTGTGCATAGGCAACGCAGGCTGGTTTTTAGGCAGCTACTGCGTAAGTGTTTTGTGAATTGTTTGCAGTTAATTCTTCTGAGTGGATTATAGGGCCACAACCCCTAAACGCAGTGCTAGCACGAACAATGCCAGTCGATTCCGTAACGACCCCGAAAGTTTTACTAACAGTGTTTAGTATAGCAATAACAAGGGCGATGCACAATCCATCAGGGGGCTAAAGAGCAACGCTAATGATATTTGAAATCATTTCAAAAGATGAATAGTTAAGGACATTTCATAAATGGTAGGGTTAAATTACGGACTTCACATATATCGTGTTTCCGATAAAAGAAACACAGTGTTTACTGTGACTTTTTTGAGTGAAAAACAACACGAACATGGGGTCTGAAACTGTTGGTGAGCGTGTCCTACCGTATAAGGACACAGAAGGGGGATATTATGACGAAGGAAAAAGTAGCGATTATTGGGGCATCACACGGTGGTCACGAAGCTGCGTTGGAGTTGCTGACACAATCGGATAACTTTGAAGTGACGATTTTTGAGGCGGGGGACTTCGTGTCATTTATGTCATGTGGGATGACGTTATATTTAACGGGTCGGGTGCCGGAAGCTGAGGCAGTTCGAAACTTTAAGTCAGCTGATATTGAATCGCTTGGTGGCACGTTTTAAATAACACGAAGGTGACGGGAATTGATGCGGATAAGCAAATGCTGACATTAAACGGGGATTCTAAGACGCAATTTGCTTACGATAAATTGATTTTGAGTGTCGGGGTGACTCCGGCCCGTTTGGCGCTGCCAGGATCAGAAAACGCCAATATTGTGCCGATGCGTGGTTATGAATCAGCAAAGCAACTGAAAGCCTACATCGATGATGATAGTGTGGAAAATATTGCGGTGATTGGGGCAGGTTACATCGGTATTGAAGCGGTTGAAGCGATGGTTGAGGCTGGTAAGCATGTAACGGTATTGGATTTGTTGCCACGAGTATTAGGGGCCTATCTCGATGCCGACATGACGACGCGCATCACTGACACATTGATTGAACATGGTGTCGCTGTGCACGTCGGTGAAGCCATTAAGAGTTACAAGGGCGATGAAAACGGGCGTGTAACTGCTGTCGTGACGGATGCTGGTGAATATCCAGCCGATGTTGTGATTGAAGGAATCGGGGTAAAGGCCAATACAAGCGAGTTTGCGGATGTTTTGCAACTTGATCAACGTGGCTGGATTGAAACTGACCGTTACCTGCGCACGAATTTACCAAACGTTTATGCGATTGGGGATGCAATTAAGCCGTTTTATATTCCAACTGGTAAGCAACAACCCGTGGCGATGGCATCAACAGCGCGCCGTGAAGCCCAATATGTTGCGCACACCATTATTAACGGCGAAGCCAAGGCACCATTCAAAGGTGTGGTTGGAGCTTCAGCGTTATCAGTATTTGAGTACAGCTTTGCTAGTGCAGGGTTGAATGAGGTTACTGCCCAACGGTCTGGCGTTGAGATTGCATCCGTTACCCTTGTTGATACTCGTCGTCCGGCATTTGTACCTGACGTAAGCGGGAATGGTGAGATTATTGTGCGCTTGGCTTACACACCAGAAACGCAAACGATTGTTGGTGGGGCGGTGATGGCAAAGCATTACGATGTGACGGCACATGGTAATACGTTGGCCTTGGCAATTGCCCAACGTTTGACACTGACTGATTTGGCGGAAGCTGATTTCTTCTTCCAACCGGGCTTTGATCGTCAATGGTCATCATTGAATTTGGCTGCCCAAAAGGCCCTTGGGTACGGTGAATTTACCAAGTAGGCTGCTAAAGCCGAACTAAGTCATAAAACGTTAACAATTATCAACTTGATTTACGAATAAGTTCGGTTATAATTATTTCTTGGGTAAGGAAACTACCGGTAAATAAACCAAATTCCGAACATTGTTTTATCGAGGGGATAATAAAATGGACTTTTCAACTGTATTTGATTACGAGGATATTCAGCTCATTCCAAACAAGTGCATCATCGAAAGCCGCTCAGAAGCGGATACTTCGGTTGAACTTGGTGGGCGTCGGTTTAAGATTCCGGTAGTGCCTGCAAATATGGCCACGGTTATCAATGATGACTTGGCCATGAAGTTGGCTAAGGAAGGCTACTTTTATGTGATGCACCGTTTTGCACCGGAAACGCGCTTGGATTTTGTTCGCCGTTTTCAAGCTGCTGGTGCATTTGCATCAATTTCAGTTGGTATTAAGCAAGAAGAGTACGATTTTATTGATCAATTGCAGGCAGAAGGTTTGACGCCTGAATACATCACAATTGATATTGCGCACGGGCACTCAGATGCCGTGATTAAGATGATTCAATACATCAAGTTAAACTTGCCAGCTGCCTTTGTGATTGCGGGTAACGTTGCGACACCGGAAGCTGTGCGTGATTTGGAAAACGCTGGTGCCGATGCGACTAAGTTGGGCGTTGGGCCAGGTAAGGCCTGCATTACAAAGTTGAAGACGGGCTTTGGAACTGGGGGATGGCAACTGGCTGCATTGCGTTTGTGCGCGAAGGCTGCTAAGAAGCCAATCATCGCTGACGGTGGTATCCGTTATAACGGGGATATTGCCAAGTCGATTCGCTTTGGGGCAACGATGGTGATGGTCGGCTCATTGTTTGCCGGTCACGCGGAAACGCCGGGTGAAATCATTGAGATGGACGGCGCAAAGTACAAGACCTACTTCGGTTCAGCCTCTCAATTCCAAAAGGGTGAATACAAGAACGTTGAAGGTAAGAAGCTATTAGTACCATACCGTGGCTACATCGACGATACGTTGAATGAAATGGAACAAGATTTGCAATCAGCGATTTCTTACGCTGGTGGTCGTGAGTTGATGGACTTGCGTTACGTTGACTACGTAATCGTTAAGAACTCAATTGTTAACGGTGATTCATATTAATATTTGTCCAGAAAGCCGGCACTGTGCCGGCTTTTTTGATATACTTGTTTTTTGTAAATGAGAGATAATGATAGATATTTTTAGGAGATTATCGTGAAATTATTTGACCATTGGCTACAGTATAGCTTTGACTGGCAATCACTGGGATTGGCCTTGTTGATTGTTGTGATTTCAATTATTTTGGTTAACGGTATTGTGCGCGGAATTTTCCACCAAATTGAGAAGCGCATTCCTGACCGTTTTGCTGGTTGGACAGATGTTTTGATGGCATTTGAAAATCCGGCTCGTGTGATTGTTTTGTTTACGGGGTTGCTCATTGCTTTGCACACAGCGCACGCCCCACAATTGGTAACGCATTTTGCGCACGCCATTTACCGTTCAGTGCTGATGTTCAGTATTGGCTATGGTTTGTACAAGTTGATGGGCTCATTGACGGTGCTTTTGGGCCACTTGGGATCACGTATTAATTTTGAACTCGATTCAATTGTGATGCCATTCTTGACGCGTAGTTTGCAATTCGTTGTGATGGCATTAACGGTTACGATGATTTTGTCTGACTGGGGCATTAACGTGAACGGTGTATTCGCCGGACTGGGGTTGGCTGGATTGGCTATTTCAATGGCGGCCCAAGATCCAATTAAGAACTTGCTTGGCGGTATCATTATCATTACCGAGAAGCCATTTCAAATTGGTGATTGGATTAAGTCACCATCTGTTGAAGGAATCGCTGAGGACATTACGTTCCGTTCAACGTTGGTCCGTACGTTTGATGGGGCCTTGGTGATTGTGCCAAATGCCACGTTGTCAAACGAACCAATTACAAATTGGTCACGCATGGATACACGTAAGCTAGCGTTGACATTCTACTTGGACATTACGACTAAGACGAAGGACATGATGGCAGCAATGACGGATGTTGAAGCTATGTTGGCCGAAGATGATCGCTTTGAAACGGGTAGTGAAAAGGCGTATATCAATCAAGTGACGACACGTGGTCACGAATTTATGGCTACGGCCCAATTTAAGATGGTTGACGGTGCAGACTGGGCTGGTACACGTGCTGACATCAATATGAAGATTATTCGTATCTTAGCAGAACACGATATTCAACTATCAGCTGGCGTGGATACGCCAACGGCTAATTCTTAAGAAAGAGAGAAAGTGTTATGGCATCTGTACTTTTAGCAATCGTAGTTGGGCTAGCAGCCTTGGGTAACTACATGCTGTTTTCCGTATTGCCACAAGGCTTTGTTCAATGGTTGAGCGTCATTGGACAAGCGGTGTTGTCGATCTTTGCTGTGATTGTGTTCTTTACGTACCAAGGTCGTAAGGAAACATCCGGCTATGAAGGGTACCGTGTTTGGACGGTGGCCCGTGTCATTACCTGGTTGGCATTACTTGGCTCAGTCGCAACCTTTGTTGTGATGTTGTTGGCGGTGATGGGTATTTTGAAAGGTGGCATTTAGTCAACCACTTCGATTTACTTTGTTGTAAATTTGTAAAAAACTTAAAATCTGATTGATATTGTATTGAACTGTGAATGACGTATAGTAAGTACTATGAGTAAACAGGGATTAAGGATGAATCAGGTTGCGGTTGCGCTTTTAGTTGCAACTTTAAGTTCGTTGGGTGGCGTGACGGTCACGGCATCTGACGCAAAAACAAATGCTGTCTCATCAGCAGCAGTAAATAAGGCGGTAGCTGCTTCGGTCGGGGGTAAGACCATGAAGATTAAGCAGATTAACTACGTGCCTGGTACCACGGCACCAAGCCAACAGACGACAAAGACATACAAGCAGGTTATTCAGCCAAATCTTGATGCGCCGGCTGAAGCTTGGATGTGCTTAGCATACGTTGCAGGTGCTTTTGGTGGCGCCTCGGGTTATGAAACGGCTGCAATGGCCGCTGACGATGCGCCCGTAATGTACAACAATCAAGATTTCCCAGAAAACGTCTACGTGCCAGTGTTCTTCCATTTTGCAGATCAAGCACACGGCAGCGTTGGTCACGTTGTGATTTGGGACGGTTACAAGAAAGAATTCCTTTCAACTGGGGCTGGCAATGGCACCATCACGTTCCATTCTGTTGATGAAATTTTGGCATGGCTACGAGGTAGTGGTGATGTTGAATACATTGGTTGGTCAACTGAAATGCCAATTGATCACCAATGGCGTCCGGTTGTGGATTAATAAAAATATGACAAAGGCTAAGTACGTTTTGCGTGCTTGGCCTTTTGTTGGTATTTAGGGGTTAAACGCGGTACGATGTAGTCGTTTAAGAGATGCTAATTGTTTAATTTGGGGGACGATTAAATGGCAGAATACGATTATGACGTTGTGTATTTGGGGACTGGTCACGGGACATTTGATGGCGTGATACCACTAGCCAAGCGAGGCAAGCGCATTGCGGTGATTGAGGATGGCACCATCGGGGGGACGTGTTCAAACTATGGGTGCAATCCGAAGATTACATTAGATGCACCAGTCGCAATGCTCCGCTCATTGGAGAATATGCGGGATGTATTGCCAGTGAAAGATGCGCACATTAATTGGGCAGCTAACCAAAAGCATAAGCAGGCGGTGATTGGCGGTATTCCAGACTTGAAGGTTAGTCGCATGGAGGCTGTCGGAATTGAGATTATTAATGGTTATGGTATCTTGCAAGATCGCCATACAGTGCGAGTGGGTGATCGCCAGCTATCAACGGACAAGATTGTGGTGGCGACCGGTTTGCGTTCGCATCACTTACCAATCGAGGGGACGGAGTTATTCCATGTCTCAAAAGACTTCTTGGCGTTAGAAGAAATGCCGGCATCAGTCATTGTGATTGGTGCGGGTTACATCGGCATGGAATTTGCGACGCAAGCAAATGCAGCTGGTGCCAAGGTGACAGTGATTATGCATGGTGACCAAGCGTTGAAAGGCTTTAAGCAATCATATGTTGAGCAAATCATCGCTGATTTAACCAAGCGTGGGGTGACGTTCTTGCGCAACGTTAGCTTGAAGAAGGCTGAAAAGATTGGTAATCAAGTTGTCGTCACTGATGTCGCTGATGTTCAGGTTACGGCTGACTGGGTGTTGGACGCGACAGGGCGTATTCCAAACGTTGAAGGATTTGGGCTCGACGTGGTCGGAGTCGCATACAACAAAAACGGAATTGTGGTGAATGACCATTTGCAAACGACGGTCGATAATATTTATGCGGCGGGGGATGTGATTGATAAGACGCAACCTAAGCTCACGCCAACCGCTATTTTTGAATCGAAGTATTTGATGCACTTGTTTGCGGGCGATACAACGGCGCCAATAGATTATCCGGTTATTCCGTCGGTCGTTTTCACGTCACCACGAATCGCGAAAGTAGGCTTGCAAGCAGATCAAATTACAGCTCCGGATAAGTATCAGATTGAAACTCATGATGTCTTAAAGAACTGGTACCGCAATGTTATGAATGAGCAATTTGGTGAAAACGAATTGATTTTTGATGATCAGCATTATTTGGTCGGTGCAACGGAAATGAGCGACTATGCTGAGCAAGTAATCGGCACATTGCTACCGGCGATTGAACTTGGATTGGATTCAGAACAAGTTGAACGCATGATTCACATTTTCCCATCGTTGGAGTCAATCACTTGGGAACAAATCTAATAGATGACCTGTTGACATGGCCTATATGACCCCGTATAGTAGACGAAGTTGAAAATTTTGAATAGTTCTTTTAACTGTCAGCCGAGAGCTGGCCAAAGAGCGCGTCACTAAGGATAACTGTAGACTTTAACGGGCCGCTCTGTACATTTTTTGTTACGGAGTGGCCCTTTTTTAATAAAACGGTTAACCAAGGTGCAAGGAGGGGAATATGGAAAAGCAGTTCGGTCGCGTTGAAGTGATTTCAGCCGACAAGCGTACGATGTCAAATTGGGATATGTTTGCCACATGGGTGGGCGCAAATGCCAATAACGGAACGTGGTACATCGGTGGTGTGATTGCCGCCGCAGGTATGTACACAGCGTCAACGACATTGATTATTTCTGGTTTGGTCTCATATGCCTTGTTGGCATTGGCATCATTCATGGGTTACAAGACGGGATTGCCAATGATGGCATTAACGCGTGCGTCATTTGGTTTGCGTGGTTCATTTATTCCATCAATCATTAACATTGTGCAATTTATTGGTTGGGCCGCCGCAAACACATTTATCGCCGCGATTTCGATTTCGGTTATCTTCAAGGACTTGTTCGGTTGGCAAGCCTACACAGCCGGTGGTAAGGCTGGTTTGGTTATCGGAATCATCATCATGTCATTGTTGCACTTGGCATCAATCTCATTGGGTGAGCGTTCAGTTCGTATGATTGAGCGTATCGGAATCGTGTTGGTTTTCATCTTCGTGCTTTGGGAATCAATCGTGGTGTTCCAACACGTTTCATTGGCTGACATTTTCGCTTGGAACCCACCAGCAAAGGTCCGCATCTCATCAGGTGCAGCCGTTGATATCTTGGCCGCCTTCAACTTGGCCTGGGTAACGGCCTCATCAGACTTCTCACGTTTCACGAAGCGTAAGTCAGGTGCAACTGGTTGGTCATTCTTGGGTGCGAACATCGGATTGTTCTGGTTCGCCTTCATCGGTTTGACTGCCACGATTGCCACGGCATTGATGAATAATGCCTTTGATCCAAACGACTCAGACCCATCAACGATTGCCTCAAAGTTGGGCTTGGGAATCATCGCTTTGTTGGTTATCGTGATTACATCAACGACGGCCAACGCGGTTAACTTGATGGCCGCCGGATCTGCTTTGACAAACATGTGGCACAAGGTAAAGCTAACGCCAGCCTTGTGGATCGTAACGATTGCCGCAACGCTTGTGTCATTCATTCCATTGTGGTTCGCTACATTCTTGGATGCCTTCATCTTGTTCTTGGACTACATCGGGATGTTCCTGGGACCAGAAATCGCCGTCTTCTTGGTTGATTTCTTCTTCATCCGCAAGGGGCAATACGCACTTGACCAATTCACGAAGGTGGATGGTAAGTACTGGTACAACGGTGGTTTGAACTGGATTGCGATTGCCTCATGGGCAGTTGGAATTGGATTGTACTTCGGTTTGAAGTCAGTGAACATTATCAGCCAAACGATTGGTGTAACTTTCGTAGCGATGGCATTGACGGGATTGATTTACTACGTTGCAACTAAGCTAATTAAGAAGTAAAAATTTTGAGCACTGGAACTCGTATTTGGGTTCTGGTGCTTTTTAGTTTGTGGTGAATGTTCGTACTGGCGTACGAAGCAAATGGGGCGGGTCGCTTCCTCCGACAAAGTTCAGAAAAGGGAAACCGAATGGCGCGGACGCCATTCAGCGGGACAAATAATTCTCCCTAATCCTTCTAGTCCTGAATGGGCTTATCTGAATAGCGCCGGCCATGCGGCATGTTGCCCTTTTCTGAACGCTCCGGAAGCGACCCGCCCCATTTGCAGCAGCCGAGCGTTTCTAGTCTGTTTTGGTTGATCACCCACCATGCCTCGGCACGCAAGTGACGACCACAAACTACAAAATTAATTTAAAACTAACTTTTTATCACGTATAATAGAACTCATGCAAAACAAGAGGAGGTCGGTATGGCGAATTATTTGATTATTACGGAAAAGCCATCAGCGGCGCAGAACTTCGTGAAAGCGTTGGGTGGTAAAGTTGGTAGCTTTGAAGGCAATAACTTCAACATCACGAACCTACGTGGTCACGTGATGACGCTCAAGGAGCCGGAAGAAATGGTGGCGCCGGATTTGCAGAAGGCCTACAAGTCATGGACGCTGAAGTATATGCCATGGAACTTGGCCGATTTTAAGTGGCAACGAACTTATATTCGTAGTCGTAATCTGCGCACCGGTAAGTCTGAATCCTCAAAGAAATTACTTGATGAACTAAAAGCAGAAAGTAAGAAAGGCTACGATGCGTTGGTCATCGCGACTGATACGGATCCGTCTGGTGAAGGAGATTTGTTGGCATGGGAAGCGATTGATGCGATTGGCTGGAAAGGCCAAGTGCTACGCGCTAATTTCATGGATGAATCACCGAAGAGTATCAAGGCAGCCATGCGTGATCTGACTGATGTCACGGATAAAAATCAACACGGTGCCTACCTGAAGGGTGAAAGCCGTAATCGTTGGGATTGCGCGTCAATGCAATTAACTCGTATTGCGACGACTTCAGCGAAGAAAGCGGGCTACAAGGTGGTGGCGCGTGAAGGCCGTTTGAAGTCAGTGATTGTTTGGAAGATTTATGAGCAACTTGAAGCGATTAAAAACTACGTCCGCACACCTTACTATGAAGTGAAGTTTAAGGACCCAGCTGGGCATGTGTTTGGCCGCGTGACCAAGGACGGTGATGTGATTCCGTGGCGCTTTGCGACCAAGGATGAAGGACAAGCTGATATGGCACAATATCACAGCAGTGCGGTGGTGAACGAAAAGCACCAGACGCGTACACAAGCCCCTGGTCGATTGCTTGATTTGGCTGGTTTGGCGGCTGTGTTGGCACCGCGCGGGTATGCGTCAAAAGAAGTCTTGGCCACGTATCAAAAGATGTATGAAGCGCAAGTGGTGTCATACCCACGTACGGAAGACAAGACGGTGACGCCGGAACAATTCAATGAGTTGTTACCATTGGTTGATCGCATCGCTGATTTGGTTGGTGTGGATAAGAGCTTATTAACGCATCGTCAACCACGACCAACCCACGTTAAGGCGCAAGGTGCCCACGGTGCGAACCGTCCGGGTACCAACGTGCCAGCTGATGTGCAGAGTCTAAAGAAGTACGGCGACAGTGCCATGGCGATTTACGAAGTGTTGGCAAAGAACTATTTGGCTATGTTGGCGGAAGATTACGTGTATGACCACGTCACAGCTGAATTGCAGGATTACCCCAACTTTAAAACGGCCTTCAATCTACCTATTAAATTGAACTTTAAGTTGGTCTACGATTTATATGCGGCAACGCGTGTGGATGACGATGATGAGGATGGCCAAGCAGGTGCGCTTGGACCAATGGCTGACCCTTATTTGCATGAAGGTGCGAATAAGAAGCCACAACATCCGTCAACGAAGTGGATTATGGCTTATTTGGAAAAGCATAATGTTGGGACTGGTGCAACGCGTGTTTCTACCTTGTCTGAGATGGGCAAAGGCCAAAAGGCGATGCTACGTGAGGCGAAGGGTAAGCTAACGTTGACGGAAACCGGTAATGTCTCAGCGGTGATGGTAAAGGGCACGTGGATTGCCTCGCCGAAGATCACTAAGCGTCTATTTGAAATGATGGATGAAGTCGGTGAGTTTAAGATGACGGTGCCGAAGTTGCTTGAATCCGTGACGCAAGTGGTTGAACATGACATGCCAATCATGGTCGCGAATGCTGAAGCGCTACAGGCAACATTGGGTGCACCCAAGCCTAAGCCGGTTCGTAAGGTGAGTGAGAAAACGACTGGGACATTCAAGGGTGAAGAGATTACCTTTGCTAAAGAATGGAGTGGGCACAAATTTACGGACGAGGAAATCACCAAGCTGTTGGCAGGCGAAGAAATCAGTTTCCCAGCCAAGTCAAAGCGCGGTAAAGACTACACCGCAGTTGGTAAAATGGCTAAACAAACCTTCAAGGGGAGTACTTTCTACGGCTTTAAATTAAATCCAAAAGACAGGAAATAAGTGGTATACTCGATTAACAGTTCACAACATTAATTTTTTCCAGGGAGAGAAAGAAATGCTAATCAAGCAAGTGTTAATTGAAAATGCAACTGAGCCAAAGGATGTTCGTCGTTGATGGCAAGTTTGCAGAAATTGCAGATAACTTGGCACCCGAGGCAGGTGAACAAGTTATCGACGCCACTAACAAGTTGATGATTCCACCATTCGTGGATCCTCACGTTCACTTGGACTCGACGATGACGGCTGGTGATCCGGAGTGGAACGAAACGGGAACGTTGTTTGACGGTATCCGTATTTGGTCAGAGCGCAAGAAGACGTTGTCTCATGAAGATGTGAAGCAACGTGCCATTCAAGCGTTGAAGATTCAAGCTACTCACGGTTTACAGTTCGTTCGTTCACACGTGGATATTACGGACCCTGATTTGGTTGCTTTGAAGGCACTGATTGAGGTGCGTGAAGAAGTTAAGCCTTGGATGACGCTCCAATTGGTTGCCTTTCCACAAGAGGGAATCTTGTCATTCCCAGGTGGTAAGGAATTGATGATCAAGGCCGCCGAACTTGGCGTTGATGCGATTGGCGCAATTCCGCACTTTGAGTTCACACGTGAGTACTCAGTTGAGTCATTGCACTTTGCCTTTGAAGTCGCACAAAAGTACAACTTGTTGATTGATGCCCACACGGATGAAATTGATGATCCAGCCTCACGCGGGTTGGAGACAATGGCAACGTTGGCCCTTGAAACAGGGTTGAAGGAAAAGGTTACCGCTTCACACACGACGGCGATGGGGTCATACAATGATGCCTATGTTTACAAGTTGATGCGTTTGCTAAAGATGTCAGACATTAACTTTGTGGCTAACCCATTGATTAACATGTACTTGGGTGGTCGTTTTGATACGTATCCAAAGCGCCGTGGTTTGACACGTGTGAAGGAATTGGACGCTGAAGGTATCAATGTGGCGTTCGGTGAAGATGACATCAAGGATCCATGGTACCCAATGGGAAATGGAAACATGGTTGATGCCTTGCACATGGGCTTGCACGCGACGCAAATTATGGGCTATTCAGAAATCATGAATTCATACCGTTTCATTACGAAGAACGGTGCCCGTACGATGTACGTACAAGATTCATACGGCATTGAAGTTGGCAAGCCAGCGAACTTCTTGATTTTCAATGCGACGAACTGGTTTGACGCGTTGAATGAACGTGCCGAAATGTTGTACTCAATTCACAATGGTGAGGTCTTGGTTGAGACGAAGCCAGCGGAAGCAACGATTAATTTACCAGAATAATATGGAAAAGCGAGTGAACTTGTTTCACTCGCTTTTTTGTGCATTTGCGTATAATTAGTAAGAATGAAGACGAAAGGGGTGTGGGTCATGGCACGTTTTCCAGAAGAACAAACGGAAATGTATTTCTGGCGACATAAGTTACCGGAACAAATTTATGAGAAAAATAGTTTTGCGAATTTGATGGCGCACACCCCAGAATCAGAGATGAAGGCGTTCGCCCACGAGATATTCGAGAAGTTGCCACCTGAGTTACAAAATCAACAAGATTATGATCAATGGCTGTTAGCGTTACTTGAAATGTTGCAACAACCGCATGATGTTCCTGCAGTGATGCAACAATTGATTGCAGGAATGCTGGCTGATGAAACGTTGACGGCAGGACAACATGACGTTTGGCAGAATATTGCGGATACCCCGACACCGATTCAAATTGTGACTGGTCGCGCTGGGGCAGGTAAGTCGTACATGATGGCCCGTTTGATTCGTTTGGCGCAACAAGGGGATGTGAATACCATCCTGATTACACCAACCCACGCGGCTGCGACGAATGCGCGTGGGCTAGTTGAGCACGCGATTGGTGATCTGCTGGACGAACATGAACCGGAATATCTGTTGAAGCCGGTTGATCACGTGACAATTGCGACGGCCACCAGTTTTACATACCGCAATCATGAGGCAATGACGGAAATTGCGCGCTTGGGGCATTTTTTCGATGACCCGGAACGGGCGGCTCGTTATCCAACGTACGATTTAATGATTGTGGATGAAGCCTTTGCATCGAATGTTCGAGCGCTGATTGATGCGATTTTGTACGGCCTAGCAACTGGTTCACAAATTTTATTGGTGGGTGACCCGAATCAGTTGCCATCTGTCGAAAATGATCCGGTACCGATGCTGAATGCGCTAGTGCTGGCTGGAATGGCTAACCGCACACCCGTCCTACAACAAATCAAGCGTGCCAATTCGCCGATTATTGCAACGGTCGCCAATGCCATTCTGGATGGTGATTCAAGTACGATTGTTGCACCGGATGAGTTGATGCCTGCTGAGGTATTGCCAGATGTCTTTTTGACGCGACCTTATACGTTTGCACCAATGAGCGAAACAGCGTTGCTGCAGGTGGTTGAGACGGTAAAACGGGCGTTGATTGCCGAACCGGAAAACGAAACGGTTGTCCTGGTGCCGACAAATGAGCTACGTCGTTTGATTAATGCGGCGGTGCAAAATGCTTTGGTGGAGACGCCTGTATTACGTACGGAAGTTGGGTTGTGGGTACGCGATGATTTGACATTGTACCCAGGTGACCGTGTGCAAGTGATGCAAACGGTTTATGTCACGAACCAAGCGAGTGGCGCACATGAAAAAGTACGCATGCGTGGTGGTGACCGGATTACGGTGGTTGATGTGATGCCGGATTATGACATGGTGTTGGTCCAGACTGTTGATACGGCTGATCCGATTTTGGTGGATTTAAATGAAACCAGTCAGACCGGGTTTAATCCATTCTCGTATGGGCCTAAGTTAGTCAGTGTCCGTGAAAACTTAGACCTCGGGTACGCGACGACGATTCATAAAATTCAAGGCTTTACGCTCGACAATGTGATTGTTGTCTTGCCGATGATTTCAAAATTCATTACGACGAATTTGATTTATTCAGCTGTCACGCGCGCCGCAAATCACTTGGCAATTGTGGCGTTTGCGAACGAATTACAGCAAACATTGGATAATCATGTTGGCCATGACCGGCAAGCAATGCGCCGTGTTCAAAAATTGATAGCAGAAACATCTCAGGCACAATTATCATAGTTAAATAACAACATTCATTGAAAGGGCGTGTTCATCATAGAAAACACGCCCTTTCTTCAGTTAATGTGAATTGTATATCCGAAACATCGGAGCGTACCGTATTTGCACCGCTTTTTTTAAGTAAGAGTGAAGCATTCCGTATTTACGTTGTATAATATACGGTATAAAGGATTGTGGACGGCTGTGATGAAAAAATAGCTATCCGCGCAGAAGTGGTTTAAAAGATGTGAAGTTTTTTAGAATAGTCGCCAGATTTTGTAGACGTTCTGTGAAAAACGCCCAATAATCGCTTTTCTTTTGTTATTGTGTTAGGTGTACAAATAAAGAATTGATTTTGTAAAAACTATTAAGACGGGGAATAAGAATATGAAACTTTTGATGGTCGAGGATAACACGTCCGTTTCAGAAATGATGGGCATGTTCTTTAAGAAGGAAAACTGGGACGTTCACTACGCATACGATGGTAACGATGCTGTGACAATGTTCAATGAAGATCCAGAGTCATGGGACATGGTTATCTTGGATTTGAACTTGCCTGGTTTGGACGGTATGCAAGTTGCAGTTAATATTCGTGAAGTGTCAAAGTATGTGCCAATCATTATGTTGACGGCGCGTGACTCAGAATCAGACCAAGTGCTTGGTTTGGAAATGGGAGCTGACGACTACGTAACGAAGCCATTCAGCCCAATCACTTTGATTGCGCGTATCAAGGCTTTGCACCGTCGTTCAGAGACGGCAGGTCAACCAACGTCTTCAGAACCAGCTGTTCACGAAGACTTTGACGTACAAACACGTACGTTCAAGTTGAACTCAAACACGCGTGAAGCTTACTTGAACGGTCACTTGATTCAAGATTTGACGCCAAAGGAATTCGACTTGTTGCGTGTCTTGGCTAAGAAGCAACGTCAAGTATTCTCACGTGAGCAATTGTTGCAATTGGTATGGGACTACGAGTACTTCGGTGATGAGCGTACGGTTGATGCGCACGTTAAGAAGTTGCGTCAAAAGATCGAAAAGGTTGGTCCTCAAGTTATCCAAACCGTTTGGGGTGTTGGATACAAGTTCGACGATTTAAACGTTGCGGCTGATGAAGAGGCAGAAGCTTCTGCTAAGGCCTAAGCTAGTTTGAAGAGAATAAAAGAGAGATTAACGAAAGATCACCACGTCATCCCGGCGTGGTTTTTTGGTAAAACAACATGAAAATGATGTACCAGCAAATGTTGGCCTTCTTTACGGTCATCATGGCTACTCTGGTAATTGTCGGCATTTTGTTTACGCAGTTTACGACGAAGATGATTGAGGATAATACCTATCATCAATTAAATCGTTATGCGGTTGCCGTGGCTGAAGAGGCAATGCGCTTCAAAGCTGACGACGGTTCCTTTGCTTACTTTGATACGAAGGGGCTGGAAACAGATGCGTCATTGCTAGAACAACAAAATATTAGTTTTACGCTTTACAACGATGACCGTAAGTTGGTCTATCCCGAGACGCAAGCCAAGGAGACCGCTAACGTTACCGACGCAGAGTGGGCACAATTGAAGCAACACAAAATCATTCAAAAGCGTGGGGCCAAACAAGCTAACCCGGCTGATAACTCAGCTGCGAATACGATGGATGTGATGAAGCCGTTCTTCGATAATCAGAATAAGCTGATTGCGGTGGTGGTTACCCGTGCGAATGTCTCGACTGTGGCAGACAATATGGACATGCTGCGCAAGAACTTGCTGATTGCCTTCTTGGTATCAGTTGTCGTCGCAGTTATGTTGAGTTTCATTTTGTCGCAATTGATTGTTAACCGTCTTCGTTTGATTCAATTGGTAACGCGTCGTGTCGCGGGTGGTGATTATACGGCTGCCGTTAACATGCATCGTCACGATGAAATCGGCGCCTTGGCCGAAGACGTTAACGTCATGACCAAGTCATTGGCTGAACAAGAGCGGGAAATTGAAGAGCAAGAAGAACGCCGTAAGGAATTCATGGCCAACGCATCTCACGAGATGCGTACGCCGTTGACGACCATTTCAGGTATCGTCGAAGGATTGCAGTATGGGGTTATTCCTGAAGATGAGAAGATGCATTCATATGACTTGATTAAGGCCGAAGCTGACCGTTTGACGCGTTTGGTTAAGGATAACTTGGACTATGAGCGTTTGCGTCAGAACAAGGTTGTCTTGAAGAAGAAGGAATTTGATTCAGTGCCTGTCATTTCAAACTTGATTGACCAGTTGTCTGGTAAGTCTGATTTGGCCGGGGATGAAATTAAGTTGCACGCTAAGACAGCAGTGCCAGTATTCGCTGATCAAGACCGCTTTATTCAAATCATCTTTAATATTGTAAACAATGCCATCCAGTTTACTGAGAATGGTTTGATTACAATTGATGCTTGGCGTGAAGCCGGTGAAGCGCACTTCAAGATTTCTGATACGGGTATCGGAATGACTGAGGAACAAGTCAACAAGATTTGGGAGCGTTACTACAAGGCTGATCCTTCACGTACGAAGAAGGGTGAGTCAGGTTTGGGAATGGCGATTATTCGTCAATTGATCGAAGTGCACGATGGTCAAATTTCGGTTGAATCACAACCAGGTGTTGGCACATCATTCCACGTCATCATTCCAGATGAGCAAAAGAAAACCGACTAATCTTCATGATTAAGTCTAAAAGTCTCCGGTAACGGGGACTTTTTTGTTGTACTTCAAAACGATTGTCTTATAATTTGTTAGGTTGATAGCGAGATAGCTGTGAAGTCTCTCGGAGACTGGAATCTAGCTATAGTTTAGATGGTAGCGGTTACATTTTTTGAAAGCGTTTCAAAAAAGTTAGTAAAAAGTATTGTGTAAACGTTTTCATTATGTTATTCTAAATCTCGTTGATAAATAAGCTAAAAATATTTAAGATTGTGAAGGAAATTTTGCTATGTCTATTTTGATTGCACTTATTCCTGCGTTGGCCTGGGGGTCAACGGGACTTGTTACGACTAAGATGGGTGGTACTGCCGCACAAGGAACTTTGGGAATGACGTTTGGTGCCTTCGTCTTTGGAATGTTGACGTTGGGATTGTTTGTTGTCCCACAAGCTGGTATGGAATTTGCCTTTAACCCACGTATCTGGATTGTCGGATTTGTTTCAGGTTTGTTCTGGGCAGTTGGTACGGCCGGTCAATTCGTTGGTTTCAAGAAGTTGGGTGTGTCAGTTGGTAACCCACTTTCAACGGCTGGACAAATTGTTTCAAACGCTTTGATGGCTGCGGCTGTCTTGGGTGAGTGGACGACTGGTCGCATGTGGACGTTTGGTTTGTTGGCCATCGCCGCTGTTGTGATTGGTGCCATCTTCACTGCTTTGCCAGATTCAAAGGCACCAGCCGAAGTTAACCCACAACACGACTTTAAGGGTGGTTTGGTTGCTGTTTTGATTTCAACGATTGGTTACATGATGTACTTCGTGTTCCCTAACTTGTTGAACAAGATTGGTTACATCTCAAACGCCGTTCACAACCGTCACGACGGTTTGGACTACATGACGGCCATCGTTGGACCTCAATCGATTGGTCAAGTCTTGGGTGCCTTCATCATTGTTATCTTCTTTATGAAGGAAGGTAAGACGATGTTCCAAAAGGGAACTTGGATGAACATTGTGACTGGTTTGGTTTGGGCTTTGGGTAACGTCTTCATGTTTATCTCAACGGCTAACCCTAACATCGGTCAAGCAACGGCTTCAACTTTGTCACAAACGGGTATCATCGTTGGTACGTTCGGTGCCATCTACCTATTGGGTGAGAAGAAGTCAAAGCGTCAAATGGTCTTCGTTGTTATCGGAGCTATCTTGGTTGTCATCGGTGCAATCATGATTGCCAAGTTGAAGACTTTGTAATAAGAAATTAAGCGTAACAGAACCCGTCGGACATAGCGTTCGACGGGTTCTTTTTTCGCAATTTTGTCCGGTTTCTACCATATCTAGCAGGTATGCTTAGAGCAAACATGTATTCGGGGGAATAAAACATGGAAGCTAATGATTATTTGGCAATTGATATTGGGGGTACGCGCATCAAGTATGCCGTACTAGATCACGCAGGAAATTTGATTGAAAAAGACGATGTGGCAACACCAAATGAAAGTTTGGCTGAGTTTGTCGCCGCGGTTCACTCAATTGTTGATTTGTACCGTTACCGTATTAAGGGGGTTGCGATCAGCGCGCCAGGTAAGGTGGAGCATACAGATGAGACGATTTATGCTGGTGGTGCCTTGCCATTCTTAGATAAGGTGAACTTGGTTGATGAACTTAATCTTGATATGCCAGTAGCGGTTGAAAACGATGGTAAGGCGGCTGCGCTTGCTGAGCTTTGGTTAGGTAACTTGAATGGTATTGATAACGGGGCAGCGGTTGTTTTGGGGACTGGTGTTGGCGGTGGCTTGATTTTGAACGGTCGTTTGCACACTGGTACGCATTTCCAAGCTGGTGAACTAAGCTTTATGCATCGTGGGGAAGCCCGTTTTGACACTGATTCATACGGTGTTGTTGGATCTGCGGTTCAAATGGTTTCAACAATCGCAACAATCTATAATTTGCCAGACAAGAAGGATGGTCGTGCAGTATTCGAGTTGATTAACAAGCACGACGGTCCAGCGTGGGATGTCTTTAAACGTTATACAGATGACATTGCGTTGATGTTGCTTAACATTCAAGCAGTCGTGGACTTAGAGCGTTTCGTGATTGGTGGCGGTATTACAGCGCAACCAATTGTGGTCCAAACTATTCGTGAATCATACGAAGAATTGGTCGCGCGACGTCCACAAGTTCGTGATGGTTTCACGACGCCAGAAATTTTACCAGCACGATTTGGTAATGATGCCAATTTGTTTGGTGCGTTGTATCACTTGTTGATGCGCGTTAATCATGAGGATTAATGCCAGTTGGTATAGACCTTGAATTAGAAAATTAATCGGAATGTCGGTGTTCAGTATGCTAAAATATTCACGAGATAAGTTTTTGAGACTGTGAGCCGACATCATGAAAAGGACAACAGTAAAATGACAATTACAGTAAATGATTTGGGCACAATGCCTAATGGTGAAGTTGTAAAGCAAGTGGTTATTGAGAACGCTAACGGCCACAAGCTTGGTTTGGTTTCTTGGGGGGCCTCATGGCAATTCTTGCAAACAAAGGCTGGTGACGAACTAGTATTGGCATACAAGGATGCACAAGGATACTGGGACCACGCTTACTTCTTGGGTAACGCAATCGGCCGTGTGGCTGGTCGTATTGATGGTGCTTCATTTGAGTTGAACGGTAAGACGGTTAACTTGAAAGCTAACGAAGGTAAGAACGCCTTGCACGGTGGGGAAGACAACTTTGCTACGCGTAACTGGGACTTCACAGTTGATGAGGCCGCTGGTTCAGTAACGTTCACGACAACGATGACGGAAGCTGATGACAACTTCCCAGGCACAATGCCAACATCATTGACGTACACGTTCACAGACAACGATGAAGTACGTTTGGACTTTTCAGCCGAGTCTGACGAAGACACGTTGTACAACCCAACGAGCCACGCATACTTCAACCCAGCCGGGATTGATACAGATGCACGTGAGTTGACGTTGCAATTGAAGTCACCACGTCACTTGGAATTCCGTGAGGATCAAATTCCTACGGGTAAGTTGTTGGAGACGGCTGGTACGCCATTCGACTTCCAAACACCAGCCAAGATTGGTGATAAGATTGCTGAAATGAACGGTGCATACGATGCCAAGTTTGACGACGCCTTCGAGTTGGTTTACCCAGCAGGAACGCCATCAGCAATCGTGACGGACGAGAAGTCAGGTCGTTCAATCGAAATGACGACTGACCGTAATGCGGTTATCTTCTTCATCACGAACCCAGCCGTGGCTGACCACGAAGGTGATTTGGATTGGTTCGAAGCTAACCCATACAATGCAGTTGCTTTGGAAGCGCAAACGTTGTCAGACGCTATTCACCACCCAGAGTTTGGTGACATTGTCTTGCCAGCTGGCGAGAAGCGTTCATACACAACGACATACGCATTTAAGAATTTGTAATCCAAATAACGGGCATTCGTTTGACGGGTGCTCGTTATTTTTTTACGTCTAACGATTATTTGGGGAATCGTTCAAAAACAAACAGGCAACAATTGCCGAAACCGCTTTCAAGATTTTTTCGGAAGTGGTATAATTGGTCTATACCAAAAGTTATTAATGGGGAATGAGGTAATTTACAATGACGACATTGAAGTTTGATACATCAAAGCTAGCCCAATTCGTTGGGGAACAAGAGTTGGCCATGATGCAACCAATGGTTACGGTTGCGGATGAAATGCTACGTAAGGGAACTGGGGCTGGATCAGCCTACACTGACTGGCTTCACTTGCCAACTGAATACGACAAGGATGAATTTGCGCGTATTCAAGCAGCAGCAAAGAAAATCCAATCAGACTCAAAGGTTTTGGTTGTTATTGGAATCGGGGGCTCATACTTGGGTGCTCGTGCGGCAATTGATTTCTTGAACGAGTACTTCAACAACTACTTGCCTGATGAGCAACGTGACTTCCCACAAGTTTTGTTTGCTGGAAACTCAATTGCACCAGCTTACTTGAATAGCTTGATTAAGGTAATTGGCGACCGCGACTTCTCAGTTAACGTGATTTCAAAGTCAGGAACGACGACTGAGCCTGCGATTGCATTCCGTGTGTTCAAGCAAATGTTGGAAGAAAAGTATGGTGTTGAAGGCGCTCGTGAGCGCATCTATGCAACGACTGACGCAAAGCGTGGTGCTTTGAAGACATTGGCTGACACAGAAGGCTACGAAGAATTCGTTGTGCCGGATGGTGTTGGTGGACGATTCTCAGTTTTGACGGCCGTTGGTTTGTTGCCAATTGCAACTGCTGGTGGCGACATTGAGCAATTGATGGCTGGAGCAGCAGCTGGTGAGGCCGAGTACGCAGATGCCGATTTGGCAAAGAACCCAGCTTACCAGTATGCAGCTTACCGTAACATCTTGTACCGTAAGGGTTATACGACAGAATTGTTGATTAACTACGATCCAACGTTGGTACAATTTGGTGAATGGTGGAAGCAATTGCAAGGTGAGTCAGAAGGTAAGGACGGCAAGGGTATCTTCCCAGCTACCGGAAACTTCTCAACGGACTTGCACAGTTTCGGACAATACATCCAAGACGGACGTCGCAACTTGTTTGAGACGTTGTTCCGCGTGACTGAGCCAGTAACGGACGTTGTGATTCCAGAAATGGACGCTGATGACGGTTTGGGTTACTTGCAAGGTGAGAAGATGAGCTACGTTAACCGTACGGCTTCAGAAGGAACGTTGTTGGCCCACGTTGACGGTGGTGTACCTAACATGATTGTTGAGTTGGACAAGCAAAACGAATTCGCGTTGGGACAAGCTATCTACTTCTTTGAGGTAGCGGTTGCGATTGCTGGTTACTTGAACGGTATCAACCCATTCGACCAACCAGGTGTTGAGGCCTACAAGCGCAACATGTTTGGTTTGTTGGGCAAGCCAGGATACGAAGAGTTGACGGCTGAATTGAAGGCTCGTTTGTAAGATATAGAAGTTAATGACGGAGAACTGCTTTGGTGGTTCTTCGTTTTTTAGTTGGTGGTGGGTGTCGACGCGTTGCGTCGAGGCGCGGGATTTGGTTGGGGTGGTGGCGCTCCGTCCTACAATATAAGCTGGTGGCAACGGAGTCCCATTCTCCCTAAGCCTCAGCGTATTTCCGCGCCTTTCGGCTTGAAATCCACTGCTGCTAAGTGATAATTGGTGCTCCTGTCCTTGCTTGGTCACCGGCTAATATCGCAGGAGCTCCGCACCACCACCCCAACCAAATCCCGCGCCAGCAGCCCAGATGCACTAGTCTGTCTGAGATGGTCATCCACCGCAAAATAAATAGGTGAATAGTTCACTCAAAAGTATCATGATGTATGAAAATCAAACCATCAGAGAATTGCTCGGCTGCTGTGCTTGGCCCCGCCACGCGTATAGACACGTGCTGACCTTGACCCGCAGGTGTGGGTTCTTAGCGGGTTTCCCGCTTAGAGCCACGGGAGGTAAAGGGAAACGCAGCTTGCTGTGGTTCGCGCTCCCTGCAGGTCATGGTCTGGACGTGTTAGCGTGCCTAAAGAAGGGGCCAAGCACTCCGACCGTAAGGGCGGACACACACCACAAACCAACATTTTTCCGAACAAAAAAGCACGCAATACTAGTTTTTAGACAAAAACTCTGCTAATATAATTCAGAAAGACATAAATCTAGGAGAATTCAATCATGGCAACTATTGGTATGAATGACTTGAAGACTGGTTTGACGATCGAGTACAACCAATCAATCTGGCGTGTGTTGGAGTTCCAACACGTTAAGCCTGGTAAGGGAGCAGCCTTTGTGCGTTCAAAGTTGAAGAACTTGCGTACGGGTGCTGTTAACGAAATCACTTTCCGTCCTGGTGACAAGTTTGAAACTGCAAACATCGAGACGACTGAAATGCAATACTTGTATGCTGAAGGTGACCAACACGTCTTCATGGATAACGAAACTTACGAACAAGTTTCAATTCCTGATGACAAGATCCAAGACGCTTTGAAGTTCTTGTTGGAAAACATGAACGTTAAGATCACTACTTACGAGGGTGAAATCTTGGACGTTGAATTGCCAAAGACTGTTGAGTTGACTGTTAAGGAAACGCAACCAGGTATCAAGGGTGCTACTGCTAACGGTGGTGGTAAGCCTGCAACGATGGAAACTGGATTGGTTATCACTGTTCCTGACTTCATCAACGAAGGTGACAAGTTGGTTGTTAACACTGACAACGGTGGATCATACACGTCACGTGCCTAGTTTTTACAAGTAAAATCAGGTATAATAAATATACTGTTGAAAGCGCCGACCGGCAGCCGGCCGGCGCTTTCATTTTGAAGGAGGAAAGTTCCATGGCAGAAGAAACCATTGTATTGACGCACCCAAGCGATATTTCAGGCGAGACACGTGTTAACGTTCGCGTTCTTGAAATCATCGCTGGGCTTGCAGCACAAGAAGTTGAGGGTGTTGCTCGCTTGCGTGGTTCATTCTCAGAGCGTGCTCAAGAAGCATTCGGTCGCCGTGTTCACGGTAAGGGTGTTGAATTGAAGCAAGGCGAAGATGGATTGGAAGTAGACGTTTACGTTTACTTGAACTATGGTGTTAGCGTACCTAAGGTTGCCCACGCAATCCAAGAACGTGTTACGACACAAGTTGCTGCAATGACTGAATTGCAAGTGACAAAGGTAAACGTGCACATCCAAGGTGTTGTTTCAACGAAGCCAACGTTGACTGTTGATCCAAACAACTTGTTTGGTGATGACAACGAGACGGAAGGAACTGAAGCATAATGGCAACATTGAACCGACACCAATTGCGACAAGCCACATTTCAATCTGTATTCGGATTGGCAATGAATCCTGATGCGGAAGTCGAGGCAGTTGTCCAACAAGTACTTGATGGTGATCCAGAAATTACTTGGGAAGATGAACTACCAACGGACTTGTTGGATATGGTTAATGGCATCATTGACCACCAAGACGAGTTCGACTTGACGATTTCAGAACACTTGGCTGATGGTTGGACGCTTGATCGTCTAAACTTGGCCGACATCGTATTGATGCGTTTGGCATTGTATGAAGTAAAGTACACTGAAACGCCAGCCAAGATTGCCGTTAACGAAGCCCTACAATTGGCTCACGACTTTACGGATGATTCATCACGAAAGTTTATTAACGGAATTTTGAACAAAGCCTTGACTCTTGGAGAATAAGGCTATATACTATTTAACTGTTAGAGAAATAAAGTAACAGCGACCCCGTTGTTCACCTTGATGAGTCTACCTCATCGGGTAAATCACTCATTATTGATTGATGATGAATGGCGGGTTATCGTGTGTCGCGATAATCCGCTTTTACTTTATTTCAAGTTTTTTCGGAGGTAAGGACCATAGCAAACGCGCGCCAACCACAACAACAACAAGATTTAATTAATGATCGCATTCGAGCTCGTGAAGTTCGCTTGATCACCGACGACGGTGACCAAGGAATTATGCCTAAGGCGGAAGCACAAGCAATCGCCGACGAGCAAGAGTTGGATTTGGTATTGGTTCAAGCTAATGCCAAGCCACCAGTTGCTAAGATTATGGATTACGGAAAGTTCCGTTTCGATAGTCAAAAGAAGCAACGCGAACAACGTAAGAACCAAAAAATCGTCAGCATCAAGGAAGTTCGCTTGAGCCCAACGATTGATGACAACGACTTTAACACCAAGAAGAAGAACGCTGTTAAGTTCTTGGAGAAGGGTAACAAGGTCAAGGTTTCAATCCGTTTCCGTGGTCGTGCTATCACGCACAAGGAAATCGGGCGTGAAGTGATGGACCGATTTGCAACTGATCTAGAGGAGATTGCAAAAGTTGAATCTAGAGCAAAGATGGAAGGGCGCAGCATGTTTATGGTGCTTGCACCCAAGGAAACTAAGTAATTAAACCAAGTTTGGAGGACATATCAATGCCTAAGTTTAAGACACACCGCGCTTCAGCAAAGCGTTTCAAGAAGACTGCTAACGGTGGTTTGAAGTCAGGTAACGCCTTTACGTCACACCGTTTCCACGGTAAGACTAAGAAGCAACGCCGTCAACTACGTGGAACTTCAATGATGAACAACACGACGTTGAAGACTTACGTTCACATGTTGAGCCGTTAATTTGAAGTTTTAACTTTAAATTATTTATCGGTTCTGAATTAGAAATTTATAGAAATTACTGGAGGAAATACCCATGCGAGTTAAGGGTGGTACTGTTACGCGCGCACGTCGCAAGAAGATGATCAAGTTGGCCAAGGGTTACCGTGGTCAACGTCACATCAACTACAAGGTTGCTAAGCAACAAGTTTGGAAGTCATGGTTCTATGCATTCCGTGACCGTAAGCAAACGAAGCGCAACTTCCGTAAGTTGTGGATTGCACGTATTAACGCTGCAGCACGTATGAACGGTTTGTCATACTCACGTTTCATGAACGGTTTGTCATTGATGGGTTCAACTTTGAACCGTAAGATGTTGGCAGACTTGGCTGTTTCTGACTTCGAAGCTTTCTCAGCTTTGGCAGATGCAGCTAAGAAGGCTTTGGCAGACAACGGTCAAGTTGTTCGCGAAGCTTCAGCAGCTACTTCAGAAAAGGGTGTTAAGATTAACGCCGCTGCTCCTAAGGCTGCTAAGAAGGTTGTTTCATCAGAAAAGCCTTCAGACAAGAACACTGTTGCTGAAATCAAGGCTTACTTGTCAGCTAACGGTATCGACTTCCCAGCTTCTGCAAAGAAGGCTGAGTTGTTGGCATTGGTTTAATGCTTAGTAAAACGCACTTTGAACTTTAGGGTTCGAGGTGCGTTTTTTCGTTTGCATGGATGAATCAAGATTTGAACGCGTGAATATGATACGATAATGGCGAATATGTATAGGGGGAATACTTTATGGGACAACCAGTGATTCTAGAAGCAGCGTATTTTGATGCTGTTTATGAGCTTTATCGATATGCATTTCATAAGGAGCCACGTGGGGGACGTGATGCCTTAGCCGAATTTTTTAAACAAACAACAGTTTACGGTGAGTTTGATGATAACAATCAACTGACTAGTCAGGTGACGCGTATCCCGTTTAACACCCGAATGGGTCATCAACTCATTGCAAGCAATGGTATCGGCAATGTGGCGAGTTATCCGGAGTATCGTGGTAATGGGGCTGCTTCCCGCTTGATGATGCAGTCATTACAAGATGCTTATGATGCAGGTGAAGTTATTAGCTACTTGGCGCCTTTTTCTTACGGATTTTATGGTCGTTTCGGGTATGCACAAGTATTTGATCATGCTGATATTAAGTGGCAAGCTGCTGATTTTCCACAAGGTAAGCGCACATCAGGAACAGTTGAACGCCTGCCATTCGACCGATCAATCGAGTCAATGAAGCTTGTGTATCGTGAAGCTAATGTTTTCGAACATGGAGCGGTTGACCGTGAGGATTGGTGGTGGCGTTATTATTTCAATACGAAAACACCTGACACCAAGTTTGCAGTATACCGGGATGCGGAAGGCGTTGCCCAAGGTTATGTTATGTATGAGTTCCACGATATGATATTTATGATTCGTGAATGGGTGACGCTAAACACAGAAGCGTTACAAGGACTGACTCGTTTCATTGGTAGCCACGCTGGAGCATTCGACATATTTACGTACGAGGCGCCCACGGCAGATATAACGGCAGTGCCAGTTGTTCAAATGATGCTAGAGCCAAAATATGAAGCGGTTATTAAGCCGTATATGCAAGCTCGTATCGTGAATTTAGTGGCTTTATTTAAAGTGATGCAGCTGGACGTGCCGGAGACGGTTGCGTTCGACGTTCAAGATGAGACCGCACCATGGAATGGTGGTCGTTTTGAACTGCGTGGAGGTACTTTGGAACGGGTTGTTCAAACTGAAGCACCGCAATTGTCTGGTAGCATTCACGCATTTACGCAATGGTTGCTGGGCTATAAGCGCTTGTCTAGTCTCTTGTTAACGGGTGACTTACAGACTAATGCACCGGAAGATTTTGAGCCGGTGGATGCTCTGTTAGCGCAGCAAAGCCCCGTATTGGCTGATTACTTCTAGGCTTAGAAAACCAACCGTTAAAGCCGGGAGAAAAGGCACTGGTTTGGGTGAGCAACGAAGGCTGAAAGGTAACTGAAAGCCACAACTAAGTGTTAACCACAAAGGTAACTGATCGGGTGATAGATACAGTGCGCCCACAAAAATAACATCTAAATCACCATTGCCAATGAATTTTTCATGGTAATGGTGATTTATTATTAGGGCGCAAATGTAGATAGAGAATGCAACGATTGAATGTGAGTCATGATGTGTAACACCCAATATGAAGGCGGGAACTAATAAGCGAGAATCAATTAGATGTTGCTTTAAATCTTGAACAGTTAGTGAACAAAATGCGATAATAAAGGGCAGGTCGAATATAGACATCAGAAAACCTCCATTGTTTTATAGTAAGAAAGAGTGCGAAAACAGTGGATTTTCCAAAAATGACACGCCCGGAATTGTTTGCAAACTGAATGCCTATATATAGGCATTTTTAATTGGTAAAAAGGGTTGCATAATCCACAATGCAGTGTTATATTATTACTTGTGCTTTTAGTGAGCAGGGTGTTTGCGTGTTACGCGACGTGCTGAACTCGTGAACGAGAAGTACCATTCAGCTACATTTTTAGACTTGTTATTAAATGACACGCCTGGAAATGTGGACTACACACTATATAGAAAATTGAAAGGGGACTCTTAGACATGCCTACTATTAACCAATTGGTTCGTAAGCCTCGTAAGTCAAAGAGCACGAAGTCAAAGTCACCAGCTTTGAACTTCGGTTACAACTCACAATCAAAGAAGACGACTAACGTTTCTTCACCACAAAAGCGCGGTGTTGCAACTCGTGTCGGAACGATGACTCCTAAGAAGCCTAACTCAGCTTTGCGTAAGTACGCCCGTGTGCGTCTTTCAAACTTGATCGAAGTTACGGCATACATTCCTGGAATCGGCCACAACTTGCAAGAACACTCAGTTGTTTTGATCCGTGGTGGACGTGTAAAGGACTTGCCTGGAGTTCGTTACCACATCATCCGTGGTGCTTTGGATACTGCCGGTGTTGACGGTCGTATGCAATCACGTTCAAAGTACGGCGCAAAGCGTCCTAAGAAGAAGTAATTAAGGGAGGACATTAATAATGCCACGTAAGGGTTACACTAAGCAGGCTGAAGTTCTGCCTGATCCAATTTACAACTCAAAGCTTGTTTCACGTTTGATCAACCGCTTGATGCTTGATGGAAAGCGCGGAACTGCTTCAACTATCTTGTACGAAGCTTTTGATCGTATCAAGGAAGCTACTGGTCAAGAGCCATTGGCTGTGTTCGAAGAAGCTTTGAACAACATCATGCCTGTATTGGAAGTTAAGGCTCGCCGTATCGGTGGATCTAACTACCAAGTTCCTGTCGAAGTTCGTCCAGAACGTCGTGTAACGTTGGGATTGCGCTGGTTGGTGCAATACTCACGCGCTCGCGGTGAGCACACGATGGATGAGCGTTTGGCTAAGGAAATCATGGATGCTGCCAACAACACTGGTGCATCTGTTAAGAAGCGTGAAGACACGCACAAGATGGCTGAAGCCAACCGTGCCTTCGCACACTACCGTTGGTAATAACCAATTGATGGCTACAGTCTGTGAAGACTATAGCCATTTTTTGCGAATTTACGGTATAATAGAACTAACGCATTAACATTGTGTTGGATGTAATAGAATTTCAAGGAGAAATACTCATGGCTAACAAGCGTGAATACCCATTGCTACGTACTCGTAACATTGGTATCATGGCGCACATCGACGCCGGTAAGACGACGACGACTGAGCGTATTTTGTACTACACTGGTAAGATCCACAAGATTGGTGAGACTCACGACGGAGCTTCACAAATGGACTTCATGGACCAAGAAAAGGAACGTGGAATCACGATCCAATCTGCTGCCACGACTGCCGTTTGGCGTGGATTCCACGACCAATATGACAAGGAACCATTCCGTGTTAACATCATCGACACTCCAGGACACGTGGACTTCACTATCGAAGTTGAGCGTTCATTGCGTGTTCTTGACGGAGCCGTAGCCGTTCTTGACGGTGCTGCCGGTGTTGAGCCACAAACTGAAACTGTTTGGCGTCAAGCCGAGACGTACGAAGTACCTCGTATCGTCTTTGTTAACAAGATGGACAAGATGGGTGCTGACTTCCAAATGTCAGTTGACTCATTGAAGTCACGTTTGGACGCTAACGCAAAGGCTGTTCAATGGCCAATCGGTGCCGAAGATGACTTTGAGGCCATCATCGACTTGATCGAAAAGGTTGCTTTGTACCCAATCGACGATTTGGGTGAGAAGTGGGAGAAGCGCGAAATCCCTGCCGACTACGCTGAATTGGCAGAAGAGAAGTACAACGAATTGGTTGAAGCCATCGCTGATGTTGATGACGACATCATGGACAAGTACTTGGGCGGAGAAGAGATTTCTGAAGCTGAATTGAAGGCTGCTATCCGTCGTGCAACGATTTCATTGCAATTCTACCCAGTTCTTGCAGGTTCTGCCTACAAGGATAAGGGTGTGCAAATGATGCTTGACGCGGTTGTTGACTACTTGCCATCACCATTGGATGTTAAGCCTTATGTTGCTACGGACCCAGATACTGACGAAGAAGTTGACTTGATTGCCGACGATGACAAGCCATTTGCGGCTTTGGCATTTAAGGTTATGACGGACCCATTCGTTGGTCGTTTGACTTTCGTTCGTGTTTACACTGGTACTTTGGAGTCAGGTTCATACGTTTTGAACACGTCTAAGGGAAAGCGTGAGCGTGTTGGTCGTTTGCTACAAATGCACGCTACGAACCGTACTGAAATCGAAGAAGTGTTCTCAGGTGATATCGCTGCTTTGATCGGTTTGAAGGATACGACTACTGGTGACTCATTGACTGCTACGGATCACCCATTGATCTTGGAGTCAATGGAGTTCCCTGACCCAGTTATCCAATTGGCTATCGAGCCAAAGACGAAGGCTGACCAAGACAAGATGTCGACTGCTTTGCAAAAGTTGGCTGAAGAAGACCCATCATTCCGTGCTGAGACGAACCCAGAAACTGGTGACACGTTGATCTCAGGAATGGGTGAGTTGCACTTGGACATCATCGTTGACCGTTTGCGTCGTGAATTTAACGTTGAAGCTACTGTTGGTGCGCCACAAGTTGCTTACCGTGAAGCATTTACGCAAACTGTTCAAGCCCGTGGTTACTTTAAGCGCCAATCAGGTGGTAAGGGACAATACGGTGACGTTTGGATTGAATTCTCACCAAACGAAGAAGGTGCTGGATTCGAGTTCGAAGATGCCATCGTTGGTGGTGTGGTTCCTCGTGAATACATCCCTTCAGTTGAAGCTGGTTTGAAGGACTCATTGAACAATGGTCCTTTGGCTGGATTCCCATTGGTTGACTTGAAGGCTAAGTTGTACGATGGTTCATACCACGATGTCGACTCATCAGAAGCTGCCTTTAAGATTGCTGCATCATTGGCTTTGAAGGAAGCTGCAAAGACTGCTGGTGCCGTTATCTTGGAGCCAATCATGAAGGTTGACATCGTTGTTCCTGAGGATAACTTGGGAGATGCAATGGGTCACGTTTCAGCCCGTCGTGGTTTGTTGGAAGGACAAGAGCAACGTGGTAACTCAATGATGATCCACGCTAAGGTTCCTCTATCAGAAATGTTCGGATATGCAACGACTTTGCGTTCAGCTACGCAAGGACGTGGAACGTTCCAAATGGCATTCGATCACTACGAAGCTGTTCCTAAGAACGTGCAAGACGACATCATCTCAAAGTACGGTAAGGGTTCAGACGCAGAGTAATTTTTAATTACAAGCGACTGCTTACAATATTAAGATGAAAATTAAGGATGAAGATAATTCGCAAGAGTTATCTTCATCCTTTTTTGTTTTGTGCTGGTAAACTATGAGCATAAGAATGAGGGGGCATAGTCTATGAATAAGAAAATTGTAGTTGGAAGTGTCATTGCTGTTGCCGCCGTGGCCGGCGGAATTGGTTATGGTGTGACTCATACTGCGAAATCACAATTTGCATCGCACATGATGAGCATGTTTAAGTCAGACGATAACGTTTATAAGTTCAGCCTTAATTCAGCTGATAAATCTGACATGCGGGTCTCTGGTAAAGTTTTGCAAGATGCTAAGAAAGCAAGCAACATTGCATTAACTGCAGATGTGACTTCAGATGGGCAGACTGCGACGTATGATTTAAAGAAGAATGCCAAGCACACATACGTTTCGGCAGGGTTCTTAGGCGATATCATGAAGATGGATGGGGCATCTGACATTCCTGATTTGGCCAAGGTGCTTGAGAACACCTGGCTAGAAACGGACAACAAGTCATATAGTAAGATTAATCCTGAAGACGTCAAAAAGGATGCCCAGACGATGACTAAGTGGTTCACGGACTTGGATGGTAAAAAGTTCAAGAAGGTGGATGGTGGGTATCAGGTGACTTTGAACAAAGCTGACTATAAGAGCTTTGTGGGAGCGCTAAAGAAAACGGAAACTGCCCAGACGATGAATGTTAAAGCGGATACTTGGGAAGACATCACGGCATCGATTGATGACATGGAAAATCCTAAGTTGACGGTCACTATGGCTGATAAGGGTCATCAAGTCAAAGTAGCATCGGAAGCGGTAGTTGAAGGTAAAAAGGCCGCGTTTAACACGCAATTGACCACGACACGTAAGGATGATCAAACGGTCAAAATGCCAACCTCTGAAGAAATTAAGACCCAGAAAGAATTCACTAACATTATCACTGCGGTGATTATGCAATATGCTTTCCAACAGATGGGTTCTGACTCCGATTATTAACCAAAAAAACACCGGCACTGTGCTGGTGTTTTTTAATTCAGGGGGTTTACAGAACGGTTAAACGGAATGGAAAATTGATACAAAGTTACTTATTTTTGGTAAAATTAAGCTTATGTAAAGAAAGGTGGTACTCAGTAATTGGCACAACCCATTATTGAATTTAAGCATGTGGCTAAGCAATACGATGATACAGTCGTATTGAAGTCTGTCGATTTAGAAATCGAAGCAGGGAAGTTCTATACCTTGTTGGGCCCTTCAGGATCAGGTAAGACAACGATTTTGCGTTTGATTGCCGGCTTCTTGGAGGCCTCATCAGGTGACATCCTGTTTGAAGGGGAACGTATTAACGATGTTCCAGCTGAAAAGCGCCGTGTAAACACGGTTTTCCAGAACTACGCATTGTTCCCAAATATGAACGTATTTGAGAACGTCGCCTTTGGAATGTCTATTAAGGGAAAACCAAAGAATGAAATTAAGGCGAAGGTCGCTGAAATGCTTGAAATGGTCAAGTTGGGTGGCTACGAGGACCGTGAAATTTCAGAGCTTTCTGGTGGTCAACAACAACGTGTTGCGATTGCGCGCGCGTTGGCTAATGACCCAGAAGTCTTGTTGCTAGACGAGCCATTGTCAGCATTGGACTACAAGTTGCGTAAGGATATGCAATACGAATTGCGTGAAATCCAAAAGCGTTTGGGCATTACGTTTATCTTCGTTACCCACGATCAAGAAGAAGCATTGGCGATGTCTGACTGGATTTTCGTTACGAATGAGGGAGAAATCGTTCAAAACGGTACGCCGGTAGATATCTACGATGAACCAATTAACCACTTCGTTGCGGACTTTATTGGTGAATCAAACATCGTGCCTGGTGTGATGCGTGAAGACTACTTGGTTTCATTTGCCGGTAAGGAATTTGAAAACGTCGACGGTGGTATGCGTCCTAACGAACAAGTCGAAGTGGTCTTGCGTCCAGAAGATTTGGACTTGGTGTCTGAAGAAGAAGGTAAGTTGGTCGTAACGATTGACGACCAATCATTCCGTGGTGACTACTACGAAATTACAGCTTTCGACGATGATCAAAACGAATGGCAAATTCAAGCAACAAACCCAGCTGTTATTGGTGAACGACGTGGTTTGTACTTCGACCCAGAAGATATTCACATTATGCGTTTGAACGAATCTGAAGAAGACTTCGATGCCCGTTTGGAACAATACGAGGACGCTGAAGAGGAAGAAGGGGCTGCAAATGAAGAATAAGGGAACGATTAGCTACACGGTTCCATACTACTTGTGGCTCGTTCTCTTTGTCATTGCGCCAGTTGTCCTATTGGTTATCCAATCATTTGGAAACATTTATGGACACTTCACGTTCGACAATTATGCGACCTACTTTAGTTCAGGAACGTATCTTCGCATGACGTTCAACTCGGTATTCTTTGCCTTCGTTGTGACGGCGATTACCTTGTTAATTTCATACCCAATGGCTTACATTATGAGTCGTTTGAAGAACGCACAATTGTGGCTGTTGCTTGTAATTTTGCCTACATGGGTCAACCTATTGCTTAAGGCATATGCATTTATTGGGCTATTTTCTAAGACAGGAACGGTTAATAACTTCCTAAGCTTTATTGGTATCGGCCCACACCAAATCATGTTTACGGATGCCTCATTTATGATTGTTGCGGCGTACATTGAAATTCCATTCATGATTATGCCAATTTTCAACTCATTGGTTGAGTTGGATCGTAGTTTGATTAACGCGGCACGTGATTTGGGTGCGACACCATGGCAAACGTTGACGAAGGTCATTATTCCAATGTCAATGGGTGGTGTAAAGGCCGGTATTCAAGCCGTCTTCATTCCAACGCTATCACTATTCATGATTACCCGTTTGATTGGTGGAAACCGCGTTATTACGCTTGGTACTGCCATTGAAGAGCACTTCTTGGTGACACAAAACTGGGGAATGGGTTCAACGATTGGTGTGATTTTAATTATCGCCATGGCTGCAACGATGTTCTTTACGCGTGATCGTAAGAAGAAGGGAGGCCGTCGTGGATAATAAGCCAAAAAAGTGGTCATACATTTACTTGGTGTTTGTCTTCATCTTGATGTATGCACCAATCTTCTATTTGATTTTCTATTCATTCAACAAGGGTGATTACATGAGTGGCTTTGAAGGTTTCTCATTGCGTCACTATGGCGACATGTTCGCTGATACTCGCTTGATGGAAATCTTGGTGAACACGTTCATCGTGGCATTGCTTTCATCTGTGATTGCAACGCTAATTGGGACGTTTGGTGCCTTAGGTGTTTACAACATGAAGCACCGTGGCACAAAGAACTTATTGCTATCATTGAATAACGTGTTGATGGTTTCACCTGACGTTATCATTGGTGCCAGCTTCTTGATTTTCTTCACGATGATTGGCATGAGCCTCGGATTTGGGTCAGTTGTGTTGTCACACATCGCATTCTCGATTCCGATTGTTGTGTTGATGGTCTTGCCACGTTTGAACGAAATGAACCCAGCGTTGATTGACGCTGCTCGCGACTTGGGTGCGTCTAACTATCAAGTGTTGTCACGTGTTGTCTTGCCATATGCTTGGCCTGGTATTTTGGCTGGGTTCTTCATGGCCATCACGTACTCACTTGATGATTTCGCGGTAACGTTCTTCGTTACTGGAAATGGTTTTTCAACGTTGTCAGTTGAAATTTACTCACGTGCACGTCAAGGAATTGACTTGTCAATTAATGCCTTGTCAGCCTTGATGTTCTTGTTGTCTTTGCTTTTGGTCACGATTTACTACTTCATTTCTAACTACAGTATGAAGTCAAGTAAGAAGAAGCGTGGCGGTGCATCGGGAATGGTGGTACATCAATAATGAAGAGATTAGCATGGTTAACCGGGATTATTCTGGCCGCAGTCGCTTTGTTATTTGGTATCAACCTAGCATTGCAAAAGTCGGCCGAGTCTGGCTTGAAGTCAGGCGCTAATAAGACCCTAACGATTTATAACTGGGGAGATTACATCGACCCAACGTTGATTAAGAAGTTCCAAAACGAAACTGGTTACAAAGTGGACTATGAGACATTTGACTCAAACGAAGCGATGTTTACGAAGATTCAGCAAGGTGGAACGCATTATGATTTGGCGGTTCCGTCAGATTACATGATTCAGAAGATGAAGAAGGCCAATATGTTGGTCAAGCTTGATCACAGCAAATTGACTGGTTTGAACAACTATGACGCGCGCTTTATGAATCAACCATTTGATCGTGGTAACAAGTACTCGGTACCTTACTTCTGGGGAACATTGGGAATTGTTTACAACGACAAGTACGTAAAGCCAGGTGAAATTAAGACCTGGAATGACCTATGGAACCCACGTTTTAAGAACTCAATCATGTTGATTGATTCTTCTCGTGACATCATGGGGATGACGTTGGCTTCAAGTGGTAATTCAGTTAACACAAAGAGCATCCCAGAATTGGCTGCAGCTAAGGGAAAGCTTGAAACATTGATGCCAAACGTAAAGGCGATTGTTGCCGACGAAATCAAGATGTACATGGCTCAAGATGAGGCTGCCTTGGCAGTTGATTACTCAGGTGATGCGGCGGAAATGATTTCTGAAAACAGTCACTTGCACTATGTGGTGCCATCTGATGGTGGAAACATGTGGTTTGATAATATCGTTATGCCTAAGACAGTGAAGAATAAGAAAGCAGCTTATGCGTTCATTAACTTCATGAGCAAGCCAGAAAATGCAGCAAAGAATGCTGAATATGTTGGTTATGCAACGCCTAACAAGAAGGCAAAGGCTTTGTTGCCAAAGTCACTTCGTAACGATAAGCAATGGTATCCAGATGCGAAGACGCTATCACATTTGGAAGTTTACCAAGACCTTGGCCCATACTGGGTTGGTCAATACAACGATTACTTCTTGGAATTCAAGATGACGAATCGTTAAGCGGTACAGGCTGGTGCAGTAGTGCGCCAGCCTTTTTGTATGCAGTCACAAAATATTTACAGTTATTCTAAGGAAAGACACGTATAATGGAACAGTTAAGTTGATTTATAAATCAGGGGAGAAGTTAGTCTAATGAAAAAGTTTCGACCAGAAGTGTTGATTGCTGTCATTGCGGTGGTGGTCGTCGCGGGGGCAATGGTATTTGCAACGATGTCCGCTAAGTCAGGGGATGCGCAAACAAGCTCTTCGTCAAATGCATCGTCATCTTCAACGTTGCCCAAGGCAAAGTTGGATAAGTTGACGTTACCACAATTGTCAGACAAGGTTGCTAAGAACGAAAGTGAAGTCGTGATGCACACCTCAATGGGTGACATCACGATGAAGTTGTTCAACAAGTACGCACCATTGGCAGTTGAGAACTTTGTGACGCACGCCAAGGATGGTTACTACAACAACACGACATTCCACCGTGTTATTAAGGACTTCATGATTCAAGGTGGTGATCCTAAGGGTGATGGTACTGGTGGTGAGTCAATCTGGAATGGTAAGGATTCTAAGATTGATAGCGGAAATGGTTTCGAAAACGAAATCAGCCCGTCTTTGTACAACATTCGTGGGGCGCTTTCAATGGCTAACGCAGGGCCTGACACAAATGGTTCACAATTCTTTATTAACCAAAATTCAGATGATGTAACCAATAAGATTAGCGCTAAGCGTTACCCAGAAAAGATTTATGAAGCATACAAGAAGGGTGGAAATCCAACTTTGGATGGTTCATACACGGTCTTTGGTCAAGTTATTTCAGGCATGGACGTTGTCGATAAGATTGCGTCAGTTTCTACTGATGACAGCGATAAGCCAACTGAGACAGTGACGGTAACGTCAGTCGAAGTGGTTAAGGATGCTTCAAGCAAGTAAACCCAAAAAGAAAAGCACACGCCCGAATGAGCGTGTGCTTTTTGTTAGTGCGCTGTTTCTTCTTCCTCTTGTACTTCATGTGCTTGCGCAGTGTTGTTAACAAGCAATTGGAAGTAGTTATCAAATCCAGGCTTGTCATAACTTTGCATCAAAGCAATGAAGTCAACAGTAGACCACTCACTGACAACAATGGCACCATCATTGTATTGCAAACTGCGCGCAATTGATGATGTGTTCTCAACTAGATAGAAGGTCTCATTTGTATCTAGGTACAACAACTGCAACTTGATGTTACGGTTGGCACCTAGGGCGGCCTTCGCAGCTAGGAATGGGTCTGAAACGAAACGTTGACTAACGTTCTCGTGACGAAACTTGTAAATCGTCTCCAACGTGTTACCAATAATCTTCATAGCGAGTTCCTCGACTTTATCGAATAATAAATTAGAATGATAAAAATTACTCTTTTCTAATAACATTTTAATAAAACGTTGATAAGCATTATAATACCACCATATATCGAATACGACTAGATGGTTTTGTGTATTAAAAATGAAAGCCACCAACCTGCGAGTTTGGTTGGTGGCAATATCGAATTATTGAATGATCAAAACGTCAGTCTTAGCGTTTTGAACAACGAATGAGGCAACTGAACCAACCAACAAACGCTCCAAAGTGTTCAAACCTGACTTACCAAGCATAATCAATTCGTTACCGTGATCAGCAGGGAAATCGCGCGCGATAACCGTCTTAGGTGAACCGAAACGGACGTGGATGTTAACATCCTTAGCACCTTCGTTTTGAGCAAGCTCTTGGTACTTAGCCAACTTCTCTTCGGCATCTTGCACCAATTGGTAGACAACGTCACCAGAAATTGACATACCAGCCAAACCAGACAATGAGTTTGTGTCGATTACGTACAACAAGTCCAATGAAGTCTCGTTACGTACGGCAACGGCAGCGGCCTTTTCAACCAACTTCTCTGAAATCTTTGATCCGTCGACAGGGGCCAAAATGTTCTTGTAGTTAATGCTTTCTGCAGCCATGGCGATTTACCATCCTTTTTTAATCGATTTAGACAACATTTGTATGTGTCCTTTTGATATAAATTATTATATACCCAATGATACAAGAATGTAAGCGGTTTCTGTTAGACGATTAATCGAGAAAATAATGAGCGTCGAACCGCAGTTTATGACGTTTTTGTTTTGAATGTTACTAAATTATGTCAACGGTGAAAAAACAAGCTCTTAACTTGCTTCCCAAATGATAGCCATGTATAATACTTGTTATGCGATGAGTCGAGAAGATCACGTTAGATCTTTGATAAACGGCCCTCATTAACAGCCGCATTGCTGGAGGGTGAGATAGGGAGTTGTGGAACTCGCTTCTCTGCACATGACTAACTTCGAGTTCGCTCGTTGGTGTACGTTGACTGATGGGTAACCATCACGTGAGCTAGAGCACGTCAATTCTAGCATTGCCAAGCGGAAAACGTCGGTCTTCGGACCGGCGTTTTTTGCATCTTCAGAACATAATATTACGCAACGAACATATGATGTACTATAATAAGTATGTTGTTAATATTCGATAAAAGGGGATATCGATTATGGAAAAGCTGATACAAATTCGAGTTGAAGAAGAAATCCGTAATGGCGCCGACGAAGTTTTTCGTCAAGAAGGTTTGACCACGCAACAAGCGGTCAAAATGTTTTTAACACAAGTCGCAAATAATGGTGAGTCACCATTTCATGATCTATTTAAACCAAAAGCATAACTTAGTAATTCAGTGAACGTCCCAGCAAAAAAGCGTGGGACGTTTATTTTTTCTTCATACCGCGAGTACAATAGGTTTGCTATAATAAAACAGAAGAAACTAGGGGGATGAATATGCAAACAATAACATTTCGACGTTTCTCTTTTTTGCAGCGACTGCTGATTAACACCATTATGTTGTTAGCCCTCGCTGGTTTATTTAAGCAAGGGCTCTATATCAGTAACTTGTTCACGGCAGTTTTGGCGGCACTTATTCTAGGTGTCCTAAATGCTTTGGTGAAGCCGGTACTTCAAATTTTGGCATTGCCATTTACGGTGTTAACATTTGGTATTTTTGGCCTCATCGTTAACGGCATCGTTTTGTGGATGGCGTCAGCAATTGTGGGAGACGGCTTCCGTTTTGCAAGTTTTGGTTGGGCAGTCTTTATCGCTATCATCATGTCGCTGGTGAACTTGATTATTTCAAGTTACTTCAGCCGACGAGATAGTGACATCAATAAGGAAGATTAACGATATGGCAAAGAAAATTACAGTCAAGGATTTGCTTGATAACACGCACTTGAACTTAGTTGCCGGTGAAGAATATCTCGATCGTGAAATCACGACCGCTGATATTTCTCGTCCTGGTTTGGAAATGACGGGATACTTTAATTACTACGCACCAGAACGTGTGCAATTGATGGAAATTACGGAAACGTCATTTGCCCACCGCATGAACCATGATGAATTGTTGATGGTTGCTCGTAAGATGATGCAACCTAATACACCAGCGTTCGTGGTTTCAACGGGGCGCCAATTACCACAAGAATTTATGCAGGCAGCCGTTGAAGCACAAATTCCAGTGTTGGCTACTGAGCTAACATCATCACGAATCTTGTCAAACATGACTTTCTTCTTGAGTGGTGGTTTGGCAGAACGTCAATCTGTGCACGGTGTTTTGGTCGACATCTTTGGATTGGGTGTCTTGATTACTGGTGATTCTGGTGTTGGTAAGTCAGAAACAGCGCTTGAACTTGTGCAACGTGGCCACCGTTTGATTGCGGATGATCGTGTTGATGTTTATGCACAAGACGAAGAACGTTTGGTGGGTGAGCCACCTGCCATTTTGCGTAATTTGATGGAGCTACGTGGTGTGGGAATCATCGACGTTATGAATTTGTATGGTGCGGGTGCCGTGCGTTCACACGCAACAATCGCCTTTAACTTACACTTGGCCAAGTGGACGGATGACCAAAAGGTTGACCGTTTGGGAAATGGTGAAGAAACGATTCAAATTCAAGGTGTTGATTTACCACGTTTCGTTTTGCCAGTTCAAACTGGACGAAACTTGGCTGTTTTGATTGAAACGGCCGCTAAGAATTTCCGTGCCAAGAAGATGGGATTTGATGCTACTGAAACGTTTAACGACAATTTGAATAGATTAATTGCCGAAAATTCGGAGAATTAATGAATTTATTAAGAAAGAGCCCTACCTATTGGGCTTTTTCACTTTTTGCCATTTTCAAAGTTCGGGAATATGGTATTATTGAGTATGTTAGTTTTGGCTTGAGACTAAAGCTAACGCAAGGAGGAACATTGTGAGCAATGAAGTAATTGCAGTGCTAGGTGCTGGATCTTGGGGAACCGCCTTAGCAAATGTTGCTGCTGAGAATGGACATGATGTTCGTCTTTGGACATACAAGCCCGCTCAAGTAGCAGAAATCAATGAACAACACCGAAACAGTCAGTATCTTGGCGATAACCCTTTGCATGAAGGTGTCGTTGCTACGGCCGATATGACCGAAGCGGTACGCGATGCGACAATCGTCTTGAGTGTGGTGCCTACGAAGGCGACACGCGAGGTTGCACATCAATTGTCAGACGTGTTGTCAGCGTTGGACCAACAAGTTGTTTTGGTCGCTGCAACGAAAGGCTTGGAGCCTGGCACTTACAAGCGTGCATCAGAGATGCTTGCTGAAGAAGTGGCTGACTCACAGCGTTTGGGCTTGGGAATTATCTCTGGTCCATCTCACGCAGAAGGGGTTATCAAGCACGACCCTACGCTAGTAACTGCAGTCAGCGAAAACTTGGCTACGGCTGAGCGTGTGCAAGCTGCGTTTACAAATAACGTATTCCGTGTTTACACAAATACAGATTTGATTGGTGCTGAATTTGGTGCTGCGTTGAAGAACGTCATTGCAATTGGTGCAGGTGCACTTGAAAGCTTGGGATTCGATGCAAACGCTAAGGCAGGATTGTTTACGCGTGGTTTGGCTGAAATCAGCCGCCTCGGGCAAGCATTCGGTGCAAACCCACTAACTTTCATGGGCTTGTCTGGTGTCGGTGACTTGTTTGTCACAGCCACTTCAGTACACTCACGTAATTACCGTGCAGGTGTACAACTTGGAGAAGGCAAGAAGCTTGATGACATCGTCGAAAACATGGGGATGGTCATCGAAGGAATTTCAACAACTAAGGTTGCTCATGAACTTGCGCTTAAGAAGCACGTTGAAATGCCAATTACATCTACAATTTATCGTGTCTTGTACGAAGGTCAAGATATCAAGGAGGCCATCAACGAATTGATGGGCCGTCCAGTTTCACAAGAAGGGAAGTAACACACTATGAAGCCAGTACGTAAGGCTATTATCCCAGCAGCAGGTTTGGGAACTCGTTTTTTGCCAGCAACTAAGGCCTTGGCCAAGGAAATGTTGCCAATCGTTGATAAGCCAACGATTCAATTTATCATCGAAGAAGCTTTGGCATCAGGTATCGAAGACATCGTTATCGTTGATGGAAAGTCAAAGCGTTCAATCGAAGATCACTTCGATTTAAACCCTGAGTTGGAAAACAACTTGAAGGAAAAGGGTAAGGACGAATTGTTGAAGTTGGTTGAAGAGACGACTGACATCAACTTGTACTTCATCCGTCAATCACACCCACGTGGATTGGGTGATGCCGTTTTGACAGCTAAGTCATTTATCGGTGACGAACCATTCGTTGTTATGTTGGGTGATGACTTGATGGCCGACGAGACGCCTTTGACTAAGCAATTGATTGACCGTTACAACACGACGGGTGAGTCAACGCTTGCTGTTATGAAGGTTCCTCACGAGCAAGTTTCTGAATACGGTGTGATTGCACCTGAAAAGGAAGTTGAAGACGGTTTGCACCAAGTTAACTCATTCGTTGAGAAGCCAAAGCCAGAAGATGCACCTTCAGACTTGGCAATCATCGGTCGTTACTTGTTGACGCCAGAAATCTTCGAAGAGTTGGAGAACACGAAGCCTGGTAAGGGTAACGAAATCCAATTGACGGACGCCATCGATTCATTGAACAAGCGCCAACACGTTTATGCCCACGAATTTAAGGGTAAGCGTTTTGACATTGGTTCAAAGATTGGTTTCTTGACGACTAACATCGAATACGGTTTGACACACCCACAAACTGCAGATGCCTTGAAGCAATACATCAAGGATTTGGCAGCTACGTTGGATTAATAACTATTAAACAAAAGCGCTCTGATTGTTCAATCAGAGCGCTTTTTTGTAGCTGGTAAGTCCGTTTTTTCACACTTCCTTTTTGTAACCTTTCCTAATTACACTATATTTTATCTATTTTAAAAATATGGTGATAGACTTACAAAGTATGTTTTATATAAGGGAGTATTCCGGTGGTTCGGGTGCTTTAGATCGGTTTGTAGGGAGCCGTGGAAAGAAAGAGTGGTAAAAGGGATGTCAGAGAACGAGAATCAGACCAAGGTTCACTTTAAGATGTATAAAGACGGTAAGCGATGGGTAACCCGTGGGTTGGCTTTGTTTGCCGTTTCATTGATGGTCGGTGGGCCTGTTTTGGGGACTGTGGCGAATGTAGCTAACGTTGAAGCCAGTGAAGTTCAGGTCGGACAGGCGACAGGGGATGCTTACGAGACGATTAAAAATAACCTGAGTGCTTTGGATGGTGAGTATAGTTACCTAACAAACTACGCGATTATTAAAAACGCAATTGCTAATGCGAAGGCTGTCAAGCCAAGCTACTTCCTGGGAATCCTTTGGAACGAAAGAGAAGTTGCTAACGCTAATCAACAATTGGTTAACGTAATCGTCGCAGCTCAAAATGGTTATGATGTTGTTAAGCAATACACGGGATACACACAAGATGCTGCGTTGACCCAAGCTTTGGCTAAGGTAACGGCCGACTTGAACGGTACGAATTTGGATGCCTTGGTAGCTGATAACAAGACTGCTGTTCGTTTGGGATTGCAAGCTGACTTGAAGCTGGCACAAGATGCAATTAATTCCGGCAAGTTTACGCAAAACATGGATCAAATTACCAAGACTGTCACTGCTGGTAACGGGACATTTTCTGCTACACAACAAATGAACCCTGGTGACTATGACAAGGTTAACGACGCAGAATTAAAGTTGCGCGATGCATTGGCCGGTCTACGCCAAGTTGCTAAGAATTAATTGGACCAAGAAATCGAAGTTGCGAAAAGCAACCAAGATAGTTCAACGGCTGATTTAACGAAGGCAATTGACAACGCGAATAATGTATCAAAAGACAATTCATCAGATGCGTTGGATATGCTTGGGGCTGACGCTGCTTTGCAAGCAGAAGTTTCTAAGGTCCAACAAAAGAGTGCACACGATGCTGATACGACGTCTGATTTGGGAAAGACACGTGCCGAAAATGAAGGTGCGGTAGAAAACGCAATGGCCCAAAGTGCGGCTGCTGACTCAGCAGCGCAAGCATCAATGGCTGCTTCTGTAATAGCAGAAGAAGCAAAGCAAGGTAGTCACTATGCTGCGTCAGTAGCAGCTGACGCTGATAAGAACAACCAAAATGTGATTGCATCATCAGCAGTGGCAGAAGAGGCCAAGCAAGGTGACCACTACTTGTCATCAGTAGCAGCTGATTCAGCATCGAATGATGCAGCAGTACAATCATCAATTGCATCATCAGCAGTAGCAGAAGAAGCCAAGCAAGGTGACCACTACTTGTCATCAGTAGCAGCTGATTCAGCATCGAATGATGCAGCAGTACAATCATCAATTGCGTCATCAGCAGTAGCTGAGGAAGCCAAGCAAGGTGACCACTACTTGTCATCAGTAGCAGCTGATTCAGCATCGAATGATGCAGCAGTACAATCATCAATTGCGTCATCAGCAGTAGCTGAGGAAGCCAAGCAAGGTGACCACTACTTGTCATCAGTAGCAGCTGATTCAGCATCGAATGATGCAGCAGTACAATCATCAATTGCGTCATCAGCAGTAGCTGAGGAAGCCAAGCAAGGTGACCACTATTTGTCATCAGTAGCAGCTGATTCAGCATCGAATGATGCAGCAGTACAATCATTAATTGCGTCATCAGCAGTAGCTGAGGAAGCCAAGCAAGGTGACCACTACTTGTCATCAGTAGCAGCTGATTTAGCATCGAATGATGCAGCAGTACAATCATCAATTGCATCATCAGCAGCAGCTGAGGAAGCCAAGCAAGGTAATCACTACGCCTCATCAGTAGCAGCGGAAGCAGCTACGAATAACTCATTGGCAGATAGTGCATTGATTTCAAGCGCAGCTGAAAATGTTCAAAATGCTTTGAACGATGTTGTTCAAGATGGTGTACGCGATTCAAAGATTAATGATTTGTACAACCACGCAATGGCTGAAGCACAAAAGCAAACTTCATCAGACGCTCATGAAACGGCAAAGACGTTGAACAACGATGCAGATCAAATCCGTAATGAAGCAAAGAAGAATTACGATGATAAGATTGCGGCAGTTATGAAGAATGTTGATGCAATTTACGATCAAGCGCGTAAGGACGGTGTTCATGCTGATGTGAAGAAGAAGCCATATATGGATATCGTAGCTGAAGCACAAAACCCATCAGAAAAGAATGCCGGTTTGGAAGTTGCTAAGTTGAACGACATGTTGCAAAAGATGGTCGATGCAATCAATGTCTGATAAGACAAGCCAAATTGATGCAGCCGCTCAAAACGTGCAAAACGCATTGGATGGGGCCGTACAAGACGGCGTTCGTGATGCAACGATTAACGACTTGTACAACCACGCCATGGCTGAAGCGCAAAAGCCAAGTTCAACGAATGTGCGTGAAACGGCAAACAAGTTGAATGATTATGCAGATCAAATCCGTAATGAAGCAAAGAAGAATTACGATGATAAAATTGCGGCAGTTATGAAGAATGTCGATGCAGTTTACGATCAAGCACGCAAGGATGGTGTTCGAGCTGATGTAAAGAAGCAACCATACATGGATATCGTAGCTGAAGCACAAAACCCATCAGAAAAGAATGCCGGTTTGGAAGTTGCTAAGTTGAACGACATGTTGCAAAAGATGGTCGATGCAATCAATGCTGATAAGGCAAGCCAAATTGATGCAGCCGCTCAAAACGTGCAAAACGCATTGGACGGGGCAGTACAAGATGGTGTTCGTGATGCAACGATTAATGACTTGTACAACCACGCCATGGCTGAAGCACAAAAGCCAAGCTCAACGAATGTTCGCGAAACAGCAAACAAGTTGAATGATTACGCAGATCAAATCCGTAATGAAGCAAAGAAGAATTACGATGATAAGATTGCATCATTCATGAAGAAGGCTGATGCAGTTTATGATCAAGCAATCAAGGATGGTGTACCTGCTTCAGTGAAGAAGGCACCATACATGGATATTGTTAAGGAAGCTCAAAATCCATCAGAAAAGAATGCTGGTAACGAGTTGGTAAAATTGGGTGATTTGTTGCAGAAGTTGATTGATGCAATTAACGCTGGGAAGGCGGAAGCAGCAAATGATGCAGCACGCTCAGAAGCAATTGCAGCATCACAAGCAGCAGAACACGCTATCGCAAGCGAAAACGCAGCTGGACAACACTACGCAGATTCAGTAGCAGCTGAAGCCTCAGCAAATGCATCATTGGTTGCCAGTGCATCAGCATCACAAGCTGCATCGATGTCAAACGCAGCCGGTCGTGAGTCAGATGCAGCAATGGAGCAATCATTGGCCACATCAGCAGCGAAGTCAGCCGCAGTTTCAAATGCAGCGGCAGCTGGACAACACAATGCGGATTCAACGGCTTCAGACGCTTCAGCAAATGAAGCAAAGGCATCAAGCGCTTCGGTCGCAGCTTCAGTAGCAGCGAACTCAGAAGCACAATCAATGATTAACGCAGGTCGTGATTCAAATGCGGCAATGGAGTCATCATTGGCAGCCAGCGCGGCAGTGTCACAAGCAACTTCATTCGCGAACGAGAGTGCTCGTCAGTCAAACGCGGCGATGGAGCAATCATTGGCCAACAGTGCATCAGCATCACAAGCTGCATCATTGGCTAATGCGGCCGGACGTGAGTCAAACGCAGCGATGGAACAATCATTGGCTAACTCAGCCCTTGCTTCATCAGTTGCAGCCGACGAAGCTAAGCAAGGTCAACACTATGCTACATCAGTAGCATCAGAGGCAGCTACGAATAACCAAAACGTAGCCGACTTCAACAACCAAAAGTCAGCCGCAGTTGCTGAGGCTAACAATGAAGCCAACGCACAACATGTTGCTAATGATCAAAATGTTGTTGATGCTATCAACAACATTAAGAATGCAACGGATGCGGACTCATTGACGGATGCAGTTGATAAGGCTGCTATCGCAATTGCAAATGCAGCATCACGTAATGTTACTGCCCCTCGTGTAGTTAACACGAACGGGGTAAGCAACACTGCAGTTAGTGGTGTAAATGGTGGCGTGGCTAACGCTGGCAACCAAGCAAGTGCGAATGCAACAGCAGGGACGCCAGCACCGGTTGCTAACACAACTGCTGGTGCGGTTGCGCCGATTGCAAATGCGGCAGTTGCGACTGCTAGTGTAAACAACGGCGCTGCTACTCAAGCTGCAAATTCAGACAATGGTCGCCAACCAAAGAAGGTTGCCATTCATGATCGAAAGGCAGTTGCTGAAGGAAGCAAGTCATTGCACGATACGCAAATGAATAACAAGCACACTGGTCTTCTAACGTCATTGATTTCAGCACTGGTTGCTGCAGTCTTAGCTTTGTTCTTCCTCTTCATCTGGAAGCGTCGTAAGCAACAAGATGAAGAGAATGCCGCAGCTAATGCTGATGAAGCATTGTTGAAGGATGTTCAAAACACTAAGGATTCTTGGAAATAATCACTAGACTTCTGTGATATTTAAATATTTTGAAGTTAACGACCACTCTTGAAATATCAAGGGTGGTTGTTTTTTTATATCCGATATATTAACTAAAATTATCAGTTTTTTTACATATTCCCAAAAAACGTGCAAAAGCTTCGCGGAGGGCTTACAATAAATTAGTAAATATCGGACAGGGATAGACTTGTTACTGAAATGCCTGATGTTCAGTATTTGCTAAAAGGGAATTGTTTAAGAGAAAAGGGGTGTTTTCTTATGTTCAAGAAGACGCAAAATGAAACGGAACGTACAGTTCGATTCAAGATGTATAAGGATGGTAAGAAGTGGGTAACCCGCGGATTGGCAATCATGGGGGTTACGTTGATTGTTGGGGCGCCAGTGATGACGACTGGTGTGCAATTGGCGACGATTGAAATGGCTCATGCTGAAGAGGCAAGTCAATTTAATAGTGTTCCACAGAGTGTTCTTGACGCTGCCAAGGACAATGCGGTAGTTGATCTATCAAACAATCAAGAATTTTCAGACTGGCTAGCTTCAGTCGTTCGTAACTGGAATAACTATGCCTACCAACAAGCTGCGTTTAAGGCGTTAGGTGAATTAGGCGCAGTACTAGCGGCCAATGCTAACTTGACGACCGTGAATTTGAGCGGTGCGTTCGTAGCAGCCAATGCACTTAACTCATCAAACGGCGCAGAGTTGTTCTGGCGTATGAACCTTTCAAGTATTTCAACATCAACGTTTGAAAACTTGGACATTTCAAATAACAACTTTGACTCAAATTTGATCTACACAATGTGGATTTCTCAAGGAAAGATTAATGAGACTGTTAAGAATATGAATCTTACTGGGAATGATCCTGAGATGATTTCAAAGATTCAAACTAATGGTCAAAGCAATTCTGCCAATGAAACAGGATATGGTGTGGGTGGTATTTTCGTAAATGCTACGAACACTGATGGTTCTGATAATGGCGAAAACGAGACGCCAAGTACCCCTGCAGAACCAGAGACGCCAACAGTTCCAGGTGACAACGGGAATGGTGAAGAGACGAACCCAAGTGAGCCAGAGACACCAAGCGTGACGCCGTCAGAGCCAGGTGATAACGGTGAGACGGAAACACCAAGTAACCCAACCGCACCAGCACCATCAAACCCAACGGTTCCTGGTGATAATGGTAATGGTGAAGAAACGAATCCAAGTGACCCGGAGACGCCAAGTGTGACACCATCAGAACCTGGCGACAACGGAAATGGTGAGGAGACGAACCCAAGCGAGCCAGAGACACCAAGCGTGACGCCATCAGAGCCTGGTGACAACGGGAATGGTGAAGAGACGAACCCAAGTGAGCCAGAGACGCCAAGCGTGACGCCATCAGAGCCTGGTGATAACGGCAATGGTGAGGAAACGAACCCAAGTGAGCCAGAGACACCAAGCGTGACGCCATCAGAACCTGGCGACAACGGTAACGGTGAGACGGAAACGCCAAGTAACCCAACCACACCGGCGGAACCATCAAACCCAACGGTACCTGGTGACAATGGTAATGGTGAAGAAACGAATCCAAGTGACCCAGAGACGCCAAGTGTGACACCATCAGAGCCTGGTGATAACGGGAATGGTGAAGAGACGAACCCAAGTGAGCCAGAGACACCAAGCGTGACGCCGTCAGAACCCGGTGATAACGGTAACGGTGAGACGGAAACGCCAAGTAACCCAACTACACCGGCGGAACCATCAAACCCAACGGTACCTGGCGACAACGGGAATGGTGAAGAGACGAACCCAAGTGAGCCAGAGACGCCAAGCGTGACGCCATCAGAGCCTGGTGATAATGGTAATGGCGAGGAGACGAATCCAAGCGAGCCAGCAACGCCATCAGAACCCGGTGATAACGGTAATGGCGAGAACGAGACGCCAAGTAACCCAACAACGCCAGTAGACCCAGAGACACCAACAGTACCTGGAGACAACGATGATAATGGAGATAACAACGGCGAAGCAACACCAGAAGTACCTGCAATACCAGGTGATGGAGATCAGGAGAACACTGGTGACAATGCGTCAAATGGTAACGACAACACTAACCAAGGAAACGTTGGTGTCGTAACTGGCAACAATGCAGTTGTAACCGGTACAACCGGAAGTAACGGAGTACAAGTTGCTGCGCCTGTAACGAATGCTGCAACTACGGTAACCGGTACAGCTGTAGCTGGTAATGCAACTGCACCAGTATCAGGAACGGTCGTTGCAACGCCGGTATCTGCCGGTGTTGCACAAATTCAAGACAGTGAGTTTGGCTTGAACCACGCGAAGTCATCACTTCACGATACGCAATTTAAGTCAGATAAGGGTGGCTTGATTGCTTCAATCTTGTCATCTCTTGTTGCAGCCTTGATTGCTTTGTTCCTAGTATTCTGGCGTCGTCGCAAGGAGACGGAAGAAGAAATGAATGAGCGCCTTGGATTGAACAACGATGATGCTTTGCTAAGTGAAGTTGATAAGTTGAAGGATTCTTGGAAGTAAGGTCACATATTTAAATAATATACAAAGAGGCTATCTGTGATATACAGGTGGCCTCTTTGTTTTTGTTATTTTTTTCAAATTTCAAAAGTGTTCTTGAGAGTGAAAAATCGGACAAACCGCTATAATTAGGGATAACTATGGGGGACGATAATTATGGTAGAAAATGAAATATATAAGGCCCGCGAAAAGAAATCAAGTACGAAGTGGGTCACGCAGGGCGCTGCAATTTTGTCGACGGTCTTGGCGGCTTCATCGCCTATCATGCCAATTATTCAGATGACAGGTAGCGTCTTAGCAGACGATACAAATCAATCAACCGCGAATTTAGCGCTGACACAAGCGCTTCAAGATAAGAATTCACTTGCAAGCAAGTACGCCCAAGTGGTGACGGGAAATCAAGTTTCAGCGACAACCGGCGGACTAAGCGCAACCCGCTCTGATTTAGCGGCCGCTGAGTTTATCTTTGGTGAAAATCCGGCTGTAACTGGTATTGCGTTGGTGAATGGTCAATTAGCAGTTTCGATTGCCGAAGGAACGTCCACAGCGGCGGTTTTGGGTGTTTTAAATTATATTCAATCATCGGGATATAAGGCAGTTATCACGGCATCACCAGTCGTAACACATTTTACAAACAATGGCACAACGTATGGTAATCCGACCACTAGTTCATTGCCGTTAACGACATCGATTACTGACATTGACTTGCCAGCCGGCCTAGTTGAAGCGCTTCTACAATCGACAACGGCAAGCGGACAAACATTGGCAGAACTATTAAATGTCACGTCGCCGGATGACTACAGTAAAGTCACGATTGCATCACTTAAGAACATCACGAATTTAAATTTGGCAGGTAATGAAACGCTCAACCAATGGATGCGTCAAAACATCGGTACCGCAACTTACAATCCAGGAAAAACAAGTGGGGCCGAACTACGCAATTTCCAAAATCTGTTTAGCGTAATGACTGGTATTACGTCACTTAACATGTCCGGTTTAATGTCTGGTGTGACAGATATGTCAGTTATCACAGCGTTTATGCAAGCTGTGAATTTGCCGAAGTTAACGAAGCTTACGACTCTTGATTTATCAAATAACGGAGGCGCAATTGACGTTAATTCGTTAAATATCAGTTCATCATCATTGACGACCCTTAATTTAGCAAACAACAACATTTCAGGATTGGGATCGGGTTCACTTTCGAATTTGCCTAATTTGCTGAATTTGAATCTGGCTGACAACAAAATTAACTTTTTGACATCTGGCGTGCAAAGCGTGTTTTACCAACTGCAGTCGTTGAATTTAGACAATAATCCGCTATCAGATAATCAAATGAGTTGGTTGAACAAAATTATGACTGACAACCCTGATTTTGTCTTAACAATGAATAGTGGCCGAGCATCGTATATCGGTGAAGGAGGCCAGGACGTCGTTATTGTTGGTCAAGAAGGTGCGGCATATGTCACAAAGACTGCCCAGAGTTTACAGGATGAATATTCGTCACTGAAGACAGGTGTTGAGGCGCAATTAACCAAACTTGCTGATGCAGTTGTTGAATTAGCCAAATCCGATAATGTTGATGACCAAAAGTTGGCACAGAAGTACGCCACGGACATCGTGTCATTACAACAGTTATGGCAGATGCTACCAAACATGGCAACGTTAGTAAGTCACGCGGATAACTATTCGACCATTTTCCAAGCGAAATCAGCAATGGACTTAGTACGTGGCAAATTGCAAACGGCACTACAAACCGTTACTGAAGATAATCAGGCGGTAGATAATACTGAAAAAGAGTCTGTCCCAAATGGCAGTGCGGCAGCTAGTGATGCAGATTCGGCAGCAGCCCAATCGGAATTGGATGCCACTACTAAAAAGGGTGCATCAATTGCGGCCGAGCTAAGTTCGCTACATTCTGGATTGAACTTTGGCTCATACAGTTCGGCACTTTCAAGTATCTTGTCAGTTGCATCGAGTGCTGCAAAGGCGGCATCATCAATTGCAGCAAATGATCCAAGTGCAGATTACCAAGCGGATACCGCGGCAACGACTTCAGCGTTAGCTGATCGTGGGGCTTCAAGTGCGGCAAGTTACCTATCTAATGCGCAGAGCAACATGGATTTGGCTTCTTCTGCATTATCAGCTGGGAATTCATATGCGGCTGCGGGTAACTTATCATCAGCAAACGAACTATTTGAGTCCGCAGATAATTTGTATAGTTCGGCAGCTAATTTCATTAAGTCAGCTGGCAATGCGCAATCGACGGCAGATGCCCAATTAAGCAACGCAGCCAGTGCAGCGGCGGTTGGATCAACGATGGTCAGTGATGCGGATACAATTTCATTTGTGAATAGTAATGCTAAAACGGCACAAAGTTCAGCAGCTACAGCATCGAGTTTAGTAACATCGGTTAAGTCGCTATTGAATGAAACTGGTGAAATTAACAGTAGCTTGGCGTCGATGCTTGATTCTAGTGCGGCTTCATTTTTGGCGAGTGCGGTGGCAAAGGCAAATGAAGCTGCCTCAATTGCACAAAGTTACACCGAACAAACAAAGTCAGCTGCTGATGGTGTCAAAAGTTTGGCAAGCGCAACGGGTAATGCTGGATTGAGCTACGTAGATATGGTGCTTGGAAACGGTACGACATTGAATACATCGAGTGTTGCATCGATTGCACGCAGTCAGATGACGTCAGCGGCCAATGGGGCAAATTCAGATGCAGTAGCAGCAGATAGTTACTTTAAGCAAGCATCCTCTGCGGTGGTTGTCGCAGAGTCTCAAGCGAGTGTTGCTGTATCGATTAAGAGTAGTATTATCAGTTCGATTTTGGCATCTCAATCAAGCGCAGCTCAAAGCTCATCCTCAGTTGAATCAGCAGTGCCGTCAGATAGCATGGCCCCTGAGCATTCTGACGCCACATCAGATAGTACTTCAGAAGAAAGTGTGTCTTCAAATGCTTCGGAGGCCCCAAGCGAAGCGCCGGTGACGTCGAATGAGACGACGTCTTCAGAAGCATCATCTTCACCATCAGAGGCACCAGAACAAAGCGTTGGTTCAGAAGCATCTGATACTTCAGGCGAAAATGCACCTGTAGAGACACCGGATTCTTCAGTTGCACCGTCAGAAGCGCCTGCGCCAAGTGAAGCACCAGTGACATCGGATGAGACACCGTCTTCAGAAGCGTCAGTTGCACCATCAGAAACACCGGCCCCGAGTGAAGCGCCAGCAAGCTCAGATAGTACTTCAGAGGGAAGTGTGTCTTCAGAAGCGCCTGCGCCAAGTGAAGCACCAGTGACATCGGATGAGACATCGTCTTCAGAAGCGTCAGTTGCACCATCAGAGGTACCAGAACAAAGCACTGATTCAGAAACACCGGATTCTTCAGTAGAGCCGTCAGCACCGAGTGAAGCACCAGCAGCCTCGGATAGTACTTCAGAGGGAAGTGTGTCCAACTCTTCAGAAGCATCAAGTGAAGCGACTACGACGCCTGACAGCACAACGGCAAATGAATCAACGGCCTCAGTCGCACCGTCTGAACCATCGGACAGTGTTTCGTCTAGCGAGACGGGTGAATCATCGGCAACACCTACTGTGGTACCGGATCAAAGCGGTGGAGTAGCGACGCCATCAGAGATGCCTGCTGATAGTGGTTCCTCTAACGTAACGCCGAATGAAGTGCCGGCGCCGTCAGACGAGACAACGCCAAGTGATGTGTCGGTACCAACTGACGCTACAGATGGCAGCGCATCAAGCGAGGCCGGCGAAACGCCTACAATGTCAAATGAAACAACGACTGATAGTTCACCAGCGTTAATGACGCCGGCTGAGACATCAGATAGCAATGTCTCAAGCGAAACTAGTGATTCGACGATGACGGCTTCTGTGGCACCGGAACAAAGTGCTGGTTCGGAGGGCAGCGAATCTTTGTCAGTACCGGAGACGTTGAATGGAACGTCAAGCAACTTTGCTGAGGCAATCCAAACAACGACAGGTGCTGTTTCACTTGGCGAAGACCAAGCTACCAACACTGGTAATGTTGAAGCTGCATCGACATCAACTACCGTACAACCAGAAACGGTAACAGCAGAAGCAACTAGTGGTGAAGACAATGAACGCACGGCGGCTAGTGCACAAATTCAAGATATGGCTGATGGTAATGCCGAAACAACGTCAGCTGCGCAGAAGCAGGTGACAGGTGAGAACCAGTCATGGATAGCGTCCGTAATGGCCTCGATTGGGGCAGCTATTATGGGATTGTTTGCCGCACTGTTCACGCGTCGCCGTAAGGAACAAGAAGATGCAACAAGGTCGACGACATCTGACGATCAATTGTTTGACGAGGTTGAAAAGTTGAAGTCAGATTGGCAAGACGATAAGAAAAAGTAAATAAAGGTAGGCGCCTCTAAGCCTGCTGGCCATCTAGGCACTTAATCCTGTATTGAGTTGTCCAGGTGGCCTTTTATTTCGACCGCAAAGCAGTTAAAATATAAGAACGAGTTAGATTAGAAATTGATGAAAAGTGACCGGGGGGAATATCATGGGACAACAATATGACACAATTATTTTAGGAGCCGGACCAGGTGGTATGACGGCTGCGACGTATGCTTCACGTGCGAACATGTCAGTATTGATGATTGATCGTGGGATTTACGGTGGTCAAATGAACAATACGGCTGAAATTGAAAATTATCCAGGATTTCCAACAATCCTCGGGCCAGAGCTGGCGGAGAAGATGTACGCGTCATCAACGCAATTTGGTGCTGAATACGCATTTGGAACAGTCCTCCACGTTGAAGCGCAAGCTGATGGTAGCTGGCGTGTTGTGACGGACATGGATGAATACATTGCGAACACGGTTATTGTCGCGACTGGAGCAGCCTACAAGAAGCTCGATGTACCAGGTGAAGAATCATTTGCAGGTCGTGGTGTTTCTTACTGTGCGGTATGTGATGGGGCGTTCTTCCGTGGTCAACACGTGATTGTTGTCGGTGGTGGTGACTCAGCTGTTGAAGAAGCAACATATTTGGCTGGCTTGGCTGAACATGTGACAATTGTTCACCGTCGTGACAAGTTGCGTGCCCAACAAATTTTGCAAGATCGTGCTTTCGCAAATGAAAAGATTTCATTTGTTTGGAACTCAGAGGTCGAAGAAATTTTGGGTGACGACAAGAAGGTGACCGGTGTTCGTGTGCGTAATAATCAAACTGACGAAACATCAGAGATTGATGCGGCTGGGGTGTTCATCTATGTTGGGTTATTGCCAGTTTCTGAGCCAGTGCAAGATTTGGGGATTACGGACGCCAATGGCTGGATTATGACGAATGACCGCATGGAAACATCACAACCTGGTATCTTTGCGATTGGGGATGTTCGTGAAAAGGAACTACGCCAAATCACAACGGCGGTTGGGGATGCAGCTGTTGCAGGACAAAACGCTTTCTCATACAACGAAAACTTTAAGATGCGTGCATCTGAAGTAACTGAATAAGATGATAACTATAAAGAGTCAATCCGGTATGTGATTGGCTCTTTATTAGTAATTCCTAATTTATTACCAAAATGCGTGAAGATAGCGTAAAATATACAAGAGCGTTTTTGCTGATACGAAAGAAAGGGGTCCACACATGACGCAAGGAACTAAGATTATTGCCTCATCTCACTACGTTCCAAGTGATATCATCACGAACGATGACTTGGCGGCAATCATGGATACGAACGACGAGTGGATTCAAGCACACACGGGTATCAAGGAACGACGCATCTCATTGCAAGGTGAGAATACGTCTGATTTGGCCACGCAAGCAGCTCGCATGGCGTTGGCGCAAACCGACTTGAACCCTGAAGATATTGAATTGATTATTGTGACGACGTTTACGCCAGATGGTCTTGCACCATCAACGGCAGCGTTGGTGCAACGTAATTTGAAGGCCGAAGGGGCTTGGGCATACGACATCTCAACTGCGTGCTCAGGATTTGTCTTTGGTATGAGTACAGCCGACAAGTTTATTCGTTCAGGGGTTTATAAGAATGCTTTGGTTATTTCAGCTGAAGTTAACTCTAAGATGATGGACTTCACGGATCGTACATCAACCGTATTCTTTGGTGACGGAGCGGCCGCAATGGTCCTTGTTGCGACTGAGGAGGACGAAGGCATCGTGAAGGGCGAAGAAATGCACACGATTGGTGATGCAGAAGTCGTTCATTCAGGACGCATTCAACCGTTGTCACGCATTGCTGCTGACAATTATCCAAAGACAGATGCCTTCCACCAAGAAGGGCGCCAAGTCTTTGAAGAAGTTGTTCGCTTGATTCCGGATCACATTACTAACTTCTTGGCTGATCGTGATTTGACACCAAATGATGTTGATTACTTCATCACCCACCAAGCAAACTTACGCATTATCGAGGCGATTGCTGAGGCAATTGATCAACCAATGGATAAGTTTGCAACGAATATTACAAAGTACGGTAACACGTCTTCAGCTGGTATTGGTATCGGGTTGGATGAATTGAATAAGGCAACTGATTTGACTGGTAAGCGCGTCTTGTTGACGGGCTTCGGTGCCGGATTTACATACGGAAGTCTGTTGCTGGAATTCTAGTTTGCATATAAATTGATGGAACATGTGCGTTGGTGAAACACACATGTTCTTTTTTGTTTTTGAAAAATGTCACCGTTTGCATGAAAGTTTGTTAAAATAGTAACAGTTGATTTAGAACAGGAGGGTACAAACATGAACTATGAAGAATTACTAGAGCAGTTACGTACGGGTGAGCTTGACCAATTCGTTCTTGAAGCAAAGGATTTTAAGGAGTTCTACGAAGTTTGGCGCAATTACCCTTATCAGAACGCCATTCGTGGCATTGCAGACCGTGGAGGCGTTGTTACCTACACGGCAAAGAACACAAATGAGTAGATTCTTCATCGAATCGAACGTTCACATTTTGTTCACAAAAGGCTTATGAAAAAGGTAATGTAAGCGCTTGCTTATATTTGTTATACCTGCTAGAATTAACTACATAAGGTTAGTTGAAAGATGTTTTGAAAGCGTTTTTAACTCAGCTATTCCGTATTAAAGAAATTATTTAATCTAGAGGAGATTATCACCATGGAATCACGCGAATTTCACATTGTAGCAGAAACTGGTATCCACGCACGTCCAGCAACTTTGTTGGTACAAGCAGCTTCAAAGTTTTCATCAAACGTAACTTTGTCATACCAAGGCAAGGACGTTAACTTGAAGTCAATCATGGGTGTTATGTCATTGGGTGTTGGTCAAAACGCCGACGTTAAGATTTCAGCTGAAGGTGATGACGAAGCTGAAGCATTGGCTGCTATTGCAGACACGATGTCAGCTGAAGGTTTGACTGACTAATTTTAGTCAATAATTAATATTTGAACATTTACTTTGAGGGATAAGACGGCGATGGCAAAAGAAATTAAGGGAATTGCGGCATCAAACGGTGTTGCAATTGCAAAAGCATACAAGCTCGTTGATCCTGATTTGTCTTTTGATACTCGTACAGTAGACGATGTTCAAGCTGAGAAAGACCGCGTAGAAGCGGCCTTTTTAGCATCTAAGACAGATTTGGAACAAATTCGAGACAAAGCAGCTACTTCAATGGGGAAAGAAGAAGCTGAAGTGTTTACAGCACACATCATGGTTTTGGAGGATCCAGAACTTTTGGGTGGTATTACTGGCAAGATTGACAGTGATAGCGTAAACGCAGAAGCCGCCTTGAAGGAAACGACGGACATGTACATTGGTATGTTTGAGGCAATGGCTGATGACAACCCATACATGGCAGAGCGTGCAGCGGATATTCGTGACGTGACGAAGCGTGTCTTGAGTCACTTGTTGGGTAAGGAATTGCCAAACCCAGCATTGATCAAGGAAGAAGTTGTGATTGTTGCGAAGGACATGACACCTTCAGATACAGCGCAATTGGATCGTCAATACGTTAAGGGATTCATCACCAACGTTGGTGGACGCACAGCGCACGCAGCTATCATGGCTCGTACGTTGGAAATCCCAGCTATCGTAGGTTCAAAGGTTGCCACTGAAGAAATTCAAGATGGTGACATGGTTATCTTGGATGGTCTTGATGGTGTTGCAATTGTTGACCCATCTGAAGACCAAATCACAACATACCGTGCTAAGGGTGACAAGTATGCCGCTCAAAAGGCAGAATGGGCAACGTTGAAGAACGAAAAGTCTGTATCTGCTGACGGTAAGGAGTTCTTGGTTGGGGCCAACATTGGTACACCTAAGGACTTGGAAGGTGTTGTTGATAACGGTTCAGAAGGAATTGGTTTGTACCGTACGGAATTCTTGTACATGGATTCAAAGGAATTGCCTACTGAAGACGAGCAATTTGAAGCCTACAAGAAGGTCCTTGAGGGTATGAATGGTAAGCCAGTTACGGTTCGTACGATGGATATCGGTGGTGACAAGTACTTGCCTTACTTGCCACTTCCTGAAGAGGAAAACCCATTCTTGGGTTACCGTGCCATCCGTATCTCATTGGATCGTGACGACATCTTCCGTACACAGTTGCGTGCCTTGTTGCGTGCATCAGTTTACGGTGATTTGTGGATTATGTTCCCAATGGTGGCAACGTTGCCAGAATTCCGTGCAGCGCGCGATATCTTCAATGAAGAGAAGGCTAAGTTGCAAGAAGCTGGTGTGCCGGTAGCTGATGATATTAAGTTGGGAATCATGATTGAAGTGCCAGCTGCAGCTGTATTGGCTGATAAGTTTGCACAAGAAGTTGACTTCTTCTCAATCGGAACGAACGACTTGATTGGTTACTCAATGGCTGCTGACCGTGGAAACGATAAGATTTCATACTTGTACCAACCATACAACCCATCAATTTTGCGTTTGATCAAGAACGTGATTGATTCAGCGCACAAGTACGGCAAGTTTGCTGCGATGTGTGGTGAAATGGCGGGTGATCCTATTGCCGTACCAGTTTTGGTCGGTATGGGATTGGATGAATTCTCAATGTCTGCAACGTCAGTTTTGCAAACACGTTCATTGATGAAGCGTTTGGATACGACGAAGATGGCTGAATTGGCTGACAAGGCCTTGGATGCTGAGACGAACGAAGAAGTTATCAAGTTGGTTCAAGAAGCTGTTCCAGCTGAGTAATGAATAAGTAAGGCGTGCGACCGCTCGGTGGCACGCCTTTTGTAATTAAAATTTTTTTGGGGGAAGCTATGAGCAGACGACCAATTGTAGTTGGAAACTGGAAAATGAATAAATTACCCAGTGAAGCAGCAGCGTACATTAAGGAAGTTGGCCCAATGTTAGTGCAGTACGAGGGGGTTGATACTGTTCTAGCTGGACAAGATGTTTTGTTGGATGCGATGGTTTACGCGGCCAGAAACACGCCAATCTGTATTGGTGCTGAAAATGTGTACTGGGAAGATCGGGGTGCCTATACTGGCGAAACCAGCCCAGCAGCGTTGGCTGATTTGGGTATCAAAATGGTCATCATCGGCCATTCTGAGCGACGTAACTATTTCCGAGAAACTGATGAAATGGTTAATTTGAAGACGTTGGCAGTGTTGCGAAACGGCTTAATGCCAATTGTTGCGATTGATGAAGCAGTGCAGTTGGAATCAAGTAACGACCATGCTCATTGGATTGTCAATCAAGTGGTTGAGTCATTAAAGGGTGTGACGGAAGCCGATATGGCAAACGTTATGTTGGCTTATGAACCAACGGCTGCAATTGGGTCAGGGCAGGCGATGAGTCCAGAAATTGCTCAAAAGAGTTTGTGGATTATTCGTCAAACGGTCGCAGACATGTTTAATCAAGCCGTGGCGGATAATCTACGTATTTTGTACGGTGGATCTGTGAAACCAACAAATGTGTACGATATTTTGTCACAACCAGATATCGATGGCGTTCTGGTTGGGGATGCAGCTTTGGATGCTTCAACGTTTATTGAGTTAGTTAGCCTGGCCGAACAAGCAAAAAGAACGTTGCGAAAAGACGCATAAAAGCATCGCAGTTTTGTCGAAGTTGCCCGATATACTATCAGTGTAGAGTTGATAATAGTATATGTAATAGGGGGATTACGACATATGTTTAAGTTCATGGAAAAGATTTTGTCTGACGGTAGTTTTGTAAAGGTTTACCTAACGTCAGGGGAATCATTCATTTTGAATGAAATTAACGGTGAAGCAGAAGGCATGATTTTGGGATCACACAATGCAGGTGGTCGCAAGGTCCGCTATGCGGTGAACGAATTCAGAAATCGCAGCTGTTCGCGAACACTGGTAAACATAAAAGCACGTCTCGGTACAATGAGACGTGCTTTTATGTTTTTACTAGATTAGGAATTTTTGACTACTGAAATATCGGTATCTGGGGTCGAATCGATACTGATATTTCCAGTGTCAGGGGTAACTTCAGAACTCGTTAAATCGTTGGCCGTACCAGAACTGTCTTCAGTGTTTGAGCTTTCAGAAGTCGTTACGCTAGATAAGCTAGAAGATACTTCTGATGAATCTGAAGAAGACGTACTAGTTGTCGTTGTGACAGAATCGGTGCTACTAGTTGATGTTGAGCTAAGTTCTGAGGAACTTAGCGAAGGTTCTTGTGCTGCACCTGAGCTAATTGTTGGCTGTGAGCTTGATGCCGCTGAAATGATGTTGCTAGGTGTGCTAGTAGATTCGAAAACAGGTGTGCTGTCTTCTGATTGCGCCAGGCTTGATTCTTCATTGGATTCCGCGCGGACAAACTGACTTGTTCTAGCCGTTGTAGGACTGCTTGTTTGGTTGTCTGTGTTTGGCATCGCTTCAATGTAACTAGCTGGCTCAACCGGACTAATACCGGCAGCAATTAATTTATCGTTAAAAGATTGAATGCTAGCCAATGATGCCGAAACGCGTTCGGACTGACGAACTGGATTTTGTGGCCTGTCATCTGGCGAAAACCAGCTCATTGCGTAAGAGGCGCCAAATAGATAAATCGGCACTGCAATGATTAAACTGACCAGTCCTAATATTGAAAATTTTAGTTTCTTCATAAACGCAACCTCCTCCTCGTTGGCCTGCTTATGTTGCTTATATATATAAGTCTACACAACATTGCATGACATAACAGTCGAGCATGTAACAAACGTAAAACGGAATAGTTGCTTCTGAGTAACGGTAAGCGTTTCACAGACGGTTCAAACAATTCGTGAGAAAGCCGATTAAATGCAACATAACGTGTGAATTATGTTACAATATATGACAAGGGATATTCCCAGATAACTATACTTTTAAAACAAGTAAGGAGAAGACAACATGTCTGCAATTACTGATATTTACGCACGCGAAGTCTTGGACTCACGTGGTAACCCAACTGTTGAAGTTGAAGTTTACACTGAATTGGGTGGTTTCGGTCGCGGAATTGTTCCTTCAGGAGCTTCTACTGGTGTTAACGAAGCCGTTGAATTGCGTGACGGTGACAAGGGTCGTTTCTTGGGTAAGGGAACTTTGAAGGCCGTTGAAAACGTTAACAAGGTTATCAAGGACAAGTTGGTTGGTATGGATGTAACTGACCAAGTTTTGTTGGACCGTACGATGATCGAATTGGACGGAACGCCAAACAAGGGTAAGTTGGGTGCCAACGCTATCCTTGGTGTTTCAATCGCCGCTGCTCGTGCAGCTGCTGACGAGTTGGGAACGCCTTTGTACAACTACCTTGGTGGTTTCAACTCAAAGGTTTTGCCTACGCCAATGATGAACGTCGTTAACGGTGGTGCCCACGCGGACAACTCTGTTGACTTCCAAGAGTTCATGATTATGCCAGTTGGTGCAAAGACTGTTGCTGAAGCTATCCGTATGGGTTCAGAAACCTTCCACGCATTGCAAGCATTGTTGAAGGAGTCAGGTCACTCAACTGCTGTTGGTGACGAAGGTGGATTTGCACCTAACTTCGCTTCAAACGCAGAGCCATTCGAGTTCTTGTTGAACGCTATCGAGCGCGCTGGTTACAAGCCTGGTAAGGACATCGCAATTGCCTTTGACGTTGCCTCATCAGAATTCTACGACCACGAGAAGAAGATCTACACGTTGGCAGGTGAGCCTGATAAGAAGGAATACACGACTGACGAGTTCATCGACTACTTGGAGAACTTGGTAAACAAGTACCCTGTTGTATCAATCGAAGACCCTCTAGCAGAAGCTGAGGACTTGAACGATGAAGAGCAATGGGATAACTGGGTAAAGTTGACTGACCGTTTGGGCAAGAAGGTTCAATTGGTTGGTGACGACTTCTTCGTTACGAACACGAAGTTCTTGGCTAAGGGTATCGAAAAGGGTGCCGCTAACTCAATCTTGATCAAGGTTAACCAAATCGGTACTTTGACTGAGACGATGGAAGCTATCGAAATGGCTAAGGAAGCTGGTTACACGGCTATCGTTTCACACCGTTCAGGTGAAACTGAAGACACGACGATCGCTGACTTGGTTGTTGCTACGAACGCAGGTCAAATCAAGACTGGTTCAATGTCACGTACTGACCGTATTGCAAAGTACAACCAATTGATGCGTATCGAAGACTTGTTGACTGAAAAGGTTGCTGAATACAAGGGTATCAACAGCTTCTACAACATTGACAAGTCAGCTCGTGAAGCAATCGTTAACTACGTGCGCTAATCACTAGCATCTGTCAATTTGATAGATTAATTAAAGACGAAACCAATTCGCAAGATTTGGTTTCGTCTTTTTTTTGTTTTGAAGTTTGTTTTGTGGTTAGTGTCGACGCGTTGCGTCGAGGCATGAGGGCACAGGACTCCGCTCCCTGCAGGTCATGGTCTGGACGTGTTAGCGTGCCCTAGAAGGGGCCAAGCACTCCGGCCGATAGGACGGACACAAATCACCAAACTTACAGTCCTAAATTCTGCCATTGATTTGTCAGGGTGCTATACTAACTTTTGATAAAAGATAAGGAAGTAAGGATGTCATGCAAGAGAGTCAAAACGGTTTGAAGCTATGGTTATCAATGACAGCAGTCGGCTTGTTCACATTTATGAGCACTTTGGATGCGTCAATTGTTAATATTGCATTGCCTGTTATGTCAAAAGAGATGAATATCCCAATGAATCAAGCAACGTGGACAGTCTCAATTTATTTGATTGTTATTTCTGGATTGTTGGCTTTGTTTGGTAACTTGGGTGATTAACTCGGTAAGATTAAGATTTTTAGAATTGGAACGATTGTGTTCACACTCGGTTCTGTATTGGCGGGAATTGATTTAGGTTTGCCATTTTTGTTATTTGCCCGTTTTGTACAAGCCGTTGGTGCATCAATGACGATGAGTAATTCATTTGGAATTACGACGACACTTGCACCACAAAACCTACGTGGTCGCGCGATGTCATTCATCGCAGCTTGGGTATCACTTGGTTCAATCCTTGGACCAGCACTTGGTGGTTTGTTGCTACAACACTTGTCATGGTCATACATTTTCTGGATTAACGTGCCAATCGGTATCATTGCTATCGTGGCGGGTGCGTTCTTGCTACCAAAGTCATCAAAGAAGGGTGTAACGCCTCAAATTGATTGGTTTGGTGCCGTGTCATTGTTCTTGTTTGTTGCTGTTTTGTTCCTTGGACTAAACGTGGCGCAGGTGCAAGGATTCTTGGCAGCTTGGCCATTGGCTTTGATTGTCATCGCCATCATTTTGTTTGTCTTGTTTATTCGTCACGAATTGCATGCCGAAAAGCCGTTGCTTGATTTGACGATTTTCTCATCAAAGCTATTCACAATCAGTTTGATTACGGCGTTCCTAGTGTTCGTCACAAACTTCTTTATTAATGTTTTGATGCCATTCTACCTTGAGAATTTGCGTGGCTTGAGCACTGGTACATCAGGAATGTACATGTTGCTATGGCCAGTTGCCATGTTGGTCTTCTCCGCTTTGTCAGGTACGTTGGCCGACAAGATGGATCGTGAGTACGTGACTTTGTTTGGCTTGACGGTGTTGGCGATTGTGATGTTCACCTGGTTCTTCGTTGATGGTGAGTCACCAATGTTGTTGATTGGTTTGTTATTGGCCGGTTCTGGATTTGGAATGGCCTTCTTCCAATCACCAAATAATGCGTTGATTATGTCAAACGCCCCACAAGATAAGTTGGGTGAGGCGGGATCATTGAACGCTTTGTCACGTAACTTGGGTATGATTACTGGTACGACATTGGTTACGTCAGTTTTGTACGCAGCCATGAGCGCGAAGTTGGGTAAGTCAATCACAACGTATCCAACGCACAACCCTGAAGTCTTTGTCTTCGGAATGCACGTTGCCTTTGCAGTTGCTGGTGTTTTGTTGGTCATCGCATTCATCATTACGTTCTATCGTGTCTTGATGCGTCGTGCAACGAAGTAATTTTTAAAAAATTCACGAGATGTTCGATATTCGAATATCTCGTTTTTTGTTGAGAGTGGCCGGTTCCTATGGTATGCTAGTTAGGTATAAAACCCCAGGGCTGGGGTAATTCGTTTAAACGAAAATGAAGAGGAGGGCGCCCACATGTACAACGTATTGTTGACAGCGATGATTGTCGTTGGTGTGTTGATTATTTTGGCAGTGTTGATGCAACCATCGAAGCAACAAGATGCTTTGTCAGCCTTGTCAGGTGGCGGCGGAGATTTGTTCGCAACGCAAAAGGCACGTGGGTTCGAGGCAGTGATGCAACGAATCACGGCTATTCTTGGAGCTATCTGGTTTATTTTGGGATTGGCACTAGTTTACCTTTCTTCACACTAAACACTAACAGCGCTATGACCTCTCGTGACTTGTTACGAGGGGTCTTTGATTATTTAAGAAGAGTGAGATTTAAATGGACGCACAAAATTTGCAGGACCAATTATTTGGGTTCTTGAAGGCAAATCCAACGCAAGCTTATCCAGCACAAACGCTGGCTGACGGTTTGCGCTTGGATGATGCCAACGCCTTTACGAAGGTCGTTCAAGCACTAGCTGCTTTGGAACGCGGTGGTAAGGTAAAGGTTAATGATGAAGGCGCATTCCAATATGACGCCGAAAAGGAAGGGATTATTGGTGTCTTCAAGTCTAATGACAAGGGCTTCGGCTTTGTTCACTATGACGACAAGGAAGAAGATGTTTTTATCAATCCCGATAACACGATGTTTGCCGTTCAAGGTGACGAAGTTCGTGTGAAGTTGTTGACGAAGGGTGATGCAAACACTGGTCGTGGGCCTGAAGGTAAGGTTGCTGAAATCATTACCCATGCTCGTGAACACGTGGTTGGTGAATTTACACTTGGTTCAGAATACAAGGGTTATGTTGGAAGCATTCGTTTGACGGATAAGAAGTTTGCGTCATTCGAATTCTTGGTTAAGGAAGGTGGCGTTTCAGCTACCGACGGCGAAGTGGTTGTGGCCTCAATTGACCAATACCCTTCAGCCGTTGCACCAAAGCGTTTCACGGGTGCGATTACGGAGAAGGTCGGATACAAGGATGATCCTGGTGTCGACATTCTACAAATCGTGTACAACCACGATGTGCCACACGTCTTTCCAGAAGCTGTGTTGGAACAAGCTAACAAGATTCCTGATGAGGTGCAAGACTTCGAGCGCGAGGGTCGTGAAGATATCACGGACCAACCACTTGTAACGATTGACGCCATTGAGTCTAAGGACTTGGATGACGCGGTTGTCGTTTGGAAGTTGCCAAACGGAAACTTCCACTTGGGTGTTCACATTGCCGACGTGTCACACTACGTTGTCGAAGGCACACCATTGGATGAGGAAGCTTATAACCGTGGTACGTCAGTTTACTTGACGGACCGTGTTATTCCAATGTTGCCTCGTAACATCTCTAACGGAATCGCATCATTGAACCCTGGCGTTGACCGTTTGGCCATGTCTGCCGAAATGGAATTCACACCAGCTGGTGATTTGGTAAACCACCGTTTGCACACATCAGTTATGCGTTCACATGCTCGTATGACGTACAAGGCAGTTAACGCTATCTTGGCCGGCGATGAAGAGACGCGTTCAGAGTACAGCGACCTTGTGCCAATGTTCGAGGAAATGGAACAATTGCACAACGCATTGGCCGCTAAGCGTACGGAGCGTGGTGCAATCGAATTTGATGCACCTGAGGCAAAGATTATCGTTGATGAGACGGGTAAGCCAACGGACATCGAATTGCGTGAGCGTGGTTTGTCAGAACGTATGATCGAGTCATTCATGTTAGCAGCCAACGAAACGGTTGCTATGCACTTTGATCAAGCAAACGTGCCATTCTTGTACCGTATTCACGAGTCGCCAGATGCTGACCGTGTTCAAAACTTCGTGGACTTTGTGAAGGCCCTTGGTGCACCGGTTAAGATTGATCCAGAAAACATCAAGTCAACTGACTTGCAAGCCATCCACAACTTCTTCTTGGATCGTCCAGAAGAACAAATGGTTTCAACCATGATGTTGCGCACGATGAAGCAAGCCAAGTACTCAGACCAACCATTGGGACACTTTGGTATTGGTGCTGAATACTACACACACTTTACGTCACCAATTCGTCGTTACCCTGATTTGACGGTGCACCGTTTGATTAAGTGGTACGAGAAGAACGGTTTGGGTGATGAGGCACAAGCTAAGTACCGTGATAAGTTGGCTCAAATTGGTGAGGATACGTCAGTTCGTGAGCGTCGTGCCGTTGATACTGAACGTGATACGGATGCCATGAAGAAGGCCGAGTTCATGGAGGACAAGGTTGGCGACGAATTCGAGGCAGTGGTAAACGGTGTCTTGAAGTTCGGTATGTTCGTTTCATTGGAGAACACGGTTGAAGGTTTGATTCACACATCAAACTTTACAGATGACCAATATGTCTACGATGAAGCACACATGGCTTTGATTGGCCGTCGTTTCCACCACATCTACCAAATCGGACAACCGGTTAAGGTACGTTTGATTCGTGTTGATAAGGAACAATCAGCTTTGGACTTCGTTTTGGTTGATCCAGATGCTGCCCCAATCACTGACATCAAGGTGCCAGAGGACCGTCGCGGTGCCTTTGGTGGTCGCAACCGTGGTGAGCGTCGTAGCAACGACAAGAACAACCGCTCAAGCAAGGGTGGTAAGACCCACAATGGTGGAAAGCCATTCGGTGCAAAGTCAGACCGCAAGCCTGAATCAAAGCACCAGAATACTAACCGCAAGGGACGTCATTAAAACAGAGCATAGAGCAACGTTTTTTGGCTGAAAGCCAAAAATCAGGTATCCGGAGATAAGCAAAGAAATTCTTGGTGCGCTGCAAGCGTGCCAAAATTTGTTGGCTTATCGTAGAGATGCCTGAAGTTGCGCCAGGCGTTTAATAACAGAGCGTAGAGCAACAAGAAAGCTTTAGGAGGTCGTTAAAGATGGCCAAGAAGAAGTCAAATGCAGATGGTGCATTGGCAACAAACAATAAAGCAAAGTACAACTACTTTATCGGCGAAACGTATGAAGCCGGGATTGAACTGACAGGAACAGAAATCAAGTCAGTTCGTGCCAGCAAGATTACAATTGCGGATGGGTTCATTCAAATTCGTGACGGCCAAGCTTGGTTGGACAATGTTCACATTAGTCCATTTGAGCAAGGTAACCGTTTCAATCACGAACCCTTGCGTAGTCGTCGATTGTTGTTGCACAAAAAAGAAATCAAAGCGCTAGGTGAAGCAACGGCACAACAAGGTAAAACAATTGTGCCATTGCGCGTTTACTTGAAGCACGGTTTCGCCAAGGTATTGATTGGCGTTGCGACTGGTAAGCACAACTACGATAAGCGTGAAACAATTAAAAAGCGTGATCAAGACCGCGATTTGCGTCGCAGCCTAAAGGTCCGATAATGAAAACGAGCTGATATGACAAATATCGGCTCGTTTTTGCATGTAATCGGTATTCGAAGGGATATAATGACTGTATATCTGGGGGTAAATGATTATGAAAATTCAGAAGGACTTGAGTTATGGTACAGACGCTATGCAACAGCTCGATATTTATGCGCCTGATAATGCGGTTGCGGATATCGTGCTCGTGCACGGCGGTGGCTGGTGGCAAGGTGATAAGCGCAAAGAAGAGGAATTAGCTGGAAGATTGGTTGCAGCTAATTTTCGCGTCGCGGCCATTAACTACCGCTTGGCGGATGGTGAGAAGGCCGAGAATATTTTTCCAACGCAACGTGAAGATGCAGTGATGGCAGTTAATTGGTTGGTTAAGAATGCTGGATTCCGACTCGATAAATTGGTCATGTGGGGCGCTTCTTCAGGCGGGAATATTGCACTTGAAGCAGCACAAATCTTAGATGTACCGACTGTGTCTTGGTCTGGTCTCAATGATTTGGCCGGCTTTATGGCGAACCATCCTAACGTTGTTGGCAAGCAGCTGATTATCGGTGCGGACGTGAAGTCAAAAGACATTGATCAAGATGGCGACAATCAGGCTTATTACAAGTGGTTGGTCGATAATTTAACAGCGAATGGTCAAGTAGCATATGCCGATGCGACAATTTATGACCGGCTAACGACGGCAACAAAGCCGGTCTTTATTGCGAATTCGATGAATGAGCTTGTACCAGTTGGAGAAGTGGCGACGTTGATGAATCGCCTGATTACTTTAGGAGTGGGCGTCGAAACAATGGTACTACCTGGTAGTCGTCATGGTGAAGGCTATATGGATGATGCCTTGTCAGCTTCGATTGCCTTTGTCACCCGCGTTCTAGAAGTAGGTAATTAGTGATGGCAGATGGACAAAAGACACAATCAATTACGGTTTCTTTAGGGGCGTTTTCCTTCGTGACGGCTTTATCTGGTGCCAGTGTTACGCTAGCGTTGCCCAGAATGGCGCAAGCGTTTGATGTCAGTGCGACATTGAGTACGCAAGTTGTGCAGGTGGGGCTGATTACGACGGTCATCTTCCTGGTTATGTTTGGTCATGCGGGCGACGTGTTTTCTAAAAATGCCGTTTATCGTGCCGGGGGATGGGTGTTTATTATCGGTTCGCTACTAACGGGATTAGCGCCTAGTTTTATGGGTGTGTTAGTTGGTCGTTTTGTTCAAGCGATTGGCTCGGCAATGGTTATGGCGAATGCAATGGGTATCATTAACGAACATTTTTCAGATAAGGAACGTTCAAAAGCTCTCGCGTATAACTCGATGTTTATTTCGGTTGGATCAATTTCTGGACCAGCCGTTGGTGGGTTAATTACGTCGATATTGTCGTGGCGTTGGATATTTTTGCTGAACGTTCCTGTAGCCATATTGATTATGGTGTGGGCAAAGAATGCTTTTCCACGCCCCAAGTTATCGATTGCTGCGATTCGTGAACAAGCGTCGCACGTGAACTGGGTTGGCCAAGTGATTTTTTCAATCGGTATTGTACTCATGTTTAGTAGTAGCTGGATTAAAATTCCAGGCTTGGATCAATTTACAAATCTAATGGTCTTCCTCATTGGTGGTGGTATCGTCACAGCGTTGTCGTTCCTACAGGATGACTTTGCACCATCGCCATGGATTGCTCCGCAGGTGCTACGAAACGTGACTTTCTTAACGTCGACTAGTGTGCTGTTCTTAGCGATGTTTGTTAATTCGTTTTCAAATATTTTATTGCCGTTCTACCTACAAGACTATTTACCATTTTCACCTGGCCAAAGTGGTCTTATTGTCGCTGTCCAATCAGTGGTAATGCTCATGCTGTCACCGTTTGTTGGTCGCTTGGCTGCAAATCCCGCAAGGCGCCTAAATTTGGTTACGATTGGCTTGATTATGCTGCTAGTGTCGCAAATTGGTTATGCTTTTTACGGTGGCCAAGTTGGGTTAGGGTACATCCTATGGCCCATTATTGTGAATGGAATTGGGATGGCATTTACATTGACGCCGAATAATTCAATCACAATGGGATTAGTTTCGCCAAAACTGGCCGGTGTTGCTGGGTCAATGAATTCTTTGTTCCGCACAATCGGGATGGCTGTTGGAATTAGTTTTGCAACGAATTTCTTATATGCGCAACTTCCTGGTGTAAAGCACATTACGCGCGGATTAGGAACAACCTATTTGCATGCGAGTCGCGTTGTCTTTTATGTGGCAGTGTTTGCATCACTTGTCGCACTTATCGTAAATGTATGGCGAACAGTGACCAGTAAATCGGAAATGTGAGGAAACATGACATCACACAACATCTTTTTGGGGAATGATAGTAAGATACTAGCATATAGAAGAACTAGGGTGATTTAGGAGGAATACGTCATGCATAAATGGTTGACAGGTTTGGTAGTACTAGCTGCGACAATCATGGGGTTAGTAGCTGGGGTACCAAACGCACAGGCTGCATCACACTACACCATTACAACTGATACGACATTCCCGCCATTTGAGTTCCAAACTCAAGGTGGTGACTACCGTGGTATCGATATGGATATGCTGAAGGAAATTGCGAAGCGCGAGGACTTCACTTACACATTGAAGCCAATGAGTTTCAACGCTGGTGTGCAGGCGGTGCAAGCTGGTCAAGTTGATGGTATCTTGGCCGGTATGTCAATTACTGATGAACGTAAGCAAACGTTTGATTTCGGAACGCCATACTACAAGAGTGGTATTGTCATGGCTGTTGCTAACAAGTCTAAGGTCGATTCATTGGATGACTTGAAGGGAAAGACGGTTGCGGCTAAGACGGGTAGTTCCGGTGCGATGTATGCGCAACGCATGGCTAAGAAGTACGACTTTAAGATTACGTACTTCAATGACTCAAACACGATGTACAATGACGTTATCATTGGTAACACAGTGGCGGCGTTTGAAGATCAACCGGTTATGGCCTATGCCATTCAACAAGGCACGAAGATGAAAATCGTGACGGATCCGGCTGATGGAAACTGGTACGGTTTTGGTGTTAAGAAGGGTGATAACGCTGAGTTGTTGAAGAAGTTCAACGAAGGTTATGCCAAGATTGTTAAGGACGGAACCTACGATAAGATTGTTAACCGTTACCTTGGTGAAGGTGGTTACAACTACAAGGAAAACGCAGCTGCTAAGTCAGCTGCCGACCAATCAATTTGGTCATGATTTCAAGAAAACAAGGCTGCCTTGTTGGATGGTTTGATTAAGACGTTGCAACTAACAGTTGTTGGTATCGTTTTGGCTGCTATCTGGGGTGTTTTGTTGGGTGTGATGGGTGTTGCGCCAAGTAAGTTGGTTCGTGGTATCTCATCAACGATTATTTACATTTTCCGTGGTCTACCAATGCTAGTATTGGCGTTCTTTATTTACATCGGAATTCCTAACTTGACGGGTCAAAAGATTCCAGCATTTACGGCTGGTGTTATCACGCTGATTTTGAATGAAGGTGCCTACATCGGTGCGTTCGTACGCGGTGGCTTTAAGTCAGTTGACCCTGGGCAATTGGAGGCCGCACGTTCATTGGGAATGCCATACGGTAAGGCGATGCGTAAGGTTGTGATGCCACAAGGAATTCGCTTGACGATTCCAAGTTTCATTAACCAATTCATCATTACGTTGAAGGATACGTCAATCTTGTCAGCAATCGGTATTATCGAATTGACGCAAACAGGAACATTGATCATTGCGCGTAACTTGCAAGGGTTCAAGGTTTGGTTGATGATTGCCGTTTTGTACTTGATTGTCATCACGTTGTTGACGTGGTTATCTAACTGGGTAGAAAAGAGGATTAACTAATGGCAGCGATTGTTGAAGTTAAAGATGTCCACAAGAGTTACGGCAAAAACGAAGTCCTAAAGGGCATTAGTTTGGACGTTGAAGAAGGCGAAGTTGTCGTTATGATTGGGCCTTCTGGTTCAGGTAAGTCAACTTTCTTGCGTTCACTAAACAAGCTAGAAGAAATTAATTCTGGTCAAATCAAGATTAATGGTTGGGACTTGGTTGATCCAAAGAACAATATTGATAAGACCCGCGAAACGATTGGGATGGTGTTCCAACACTTTAACCTATTCCCACACTTGACGGTTTTGCAAAACATGATGTTGGCACCGGTCGAAGTGGCTGGTCAAACGAAGGCTGAAGCAGAAGAAACAGCGCGTGCGTTGTTGGCCCGCGTTGGCTTGGCAGACAAGGCAGATGTTAAGCCAAATACTTTGTCAGGTGGACAAAAGCAACGTGTCGCTATTGCGCGTGCGTTGGCAATGAATCCTAAGATTATGTTGTTTGACGAACCAACGTCAGCCCTTGACCCAGAAATGGTTGGGGATGTCTTGGGGGTTATGAAGGAGCTTGCCGAAGAGGGGATGACGATGATCGTTGTAACCCACGAAATGGGCTTTGCCAAGCAAGTTGCGGATCGTGTTGTATTCTTTGCGGATGGTTACATTCGCGAAGAAGGAACACCTGAGGAAGTATTCAACAACCCACAAGATGACCGCACGAAGGAATTCTTGGACAAGGTTTTGAATGTTTAAGTGCAAATGAAAACCGCGTATCCACTGATTTTGGTGGATACGCGGTTTTTAGTTTTGAAAAGGGAAAGTGGTTTGTGTCCGTCCTTACGGCCGGAGTGACCTGCCCCTTCTTTTCACGCGGCTCTTATTCCTTCACAGGAAGCCGCCTGATTTCCAACGCGTGTCGAGACACGCTCCGGTCAAGCCTTTTCGCTAACCCAAGCGGACCATGACCTGTGGGGAGCGGAGTCCACGCCAATGGCGCGTACACCTTTACCTCCTCGTGGCTCTAAGCGGGAAAACCGCTAAGAACCCACACCCACGGGTCAAGGTCCACTTGGGTCTATACGCTCGGCGGGGCAGGTCACAGCAACCAAGCGATACTCTGATTGTTTGATAATCATCCACCGCAATACATCGGGTTGAACTGTTCACCCATTCATTTTCCGGTAGATGTAAATCCACAACAGACTAGAACATCTTGGCTGCTGTGGCTGGAGGCCTCCCACGGTTTTGACATGTCCGGTTTAGCGGGCCAAAAGAAGCCCCCAGCCACTCGACGCAACGCGTCGACACTGACCACAAACTAACTTATTTTACTCCGTCAACTTCAACCCAACGGCAGCTGCTAGAATCAAAGCGATAAACAAGATGCGCTTCCAGTCGCGGGACTCACCGTAGAAGAGCATACCGACTAGGGTACCACCAACGGTTCCGATACCTGTCCAGACAGCATAAGCAGTTCCCAGGGGAATATCACGAATTCCAAGTGATAGGAATGACAAACTGAAGCCGAAGCTAAGTAGCAAGCCCACAATAGCGCCCCAGTGACGGCGACGGTGCCATTCGTTCATCATCACAACACCACTCGTTTCACCAAGTCCAGCGATAATAATAAATAACCAAGACATATTAGGCATCCTCCATAAGCTTCAAGCCGATAACACCGAAAAGCAAAACGGCAATCAATGATAGTTGAATAGCGTTCATGGCTTCACCGTAGAACATCCAATTCGCGACAATCGTGGCAGCTGTCCCTAAGCCAACGAAGATGGCGTAAACAGTACCAACTGGCAATTCATCACTGGCCTTCAAAATCATAAAGAATGACAGAATTAGCGACGCTGCCGTTAGCAGGTACATTGGCCAGGTCTCAGAGTGCTTCATACCAAGCACCCACATTGGTTCCAAGACAACCGCTGCGGCAACCTTTAACCACGGGTTTGATAGTTTCATATAAATCTCCTTGACGCATTAAAATAAGAAAAGCCTGGGAGTTAGCGGCACATTTGTCGTTAACTCCCAGGCTTTTGTCCTTCCGTGTACGTGCAAAGCACGCGTTTGCTCTTGGACCAGACCACCGTGTGCGGAACCCTAGCAAACTTTTTAATGCGATTTAATTGATGACTCCAGTCTATCAGACTGGGGTTGACCTGGCAAATCGGCATGTAATTCGTAAGATGACCCGAGCATCCGCTGGGGGGTTGCGAAAAATGATAGCCAAGGTGCTGTGCGACCGCTGGCGATGAATTGCCAACGATCCAAGAAGGCGGCGATTAGAACAAGTTGCGGCTCATTTGGTTCATCATAAATGGTGATGGCTAATCGGCCGTCATTATTGGGCTGTATGATGGCCAATTGGTGGTGTAGGTGGGTGATTTGGAATTTTTGTTTATCCAGATTACCTAGGATTAACCAATTCAAACCACTCCAAATGATATTTCATGTAGCTGTAGTGATAGGCCGATTGAACCCACCTGCTGCCCGTTGACTGTCATTGTGAAACGGGGGAGAAAGCCCAGTGAAGCTTGTTCAAGCACGGCTAAGACCGTTGCGCTTTGATTAAGTATTTTAAGGGTATTACCTTTTTGACCCATTTCTCCGGTAATATAATAAGCGATGGCTCCGGTAGCGTCTGTTACAAGACTCATACCGGTTGCCGCGTGGGTAACCTGTGTTAAACGTAATTGACGCATCCCAAAGTCCTCCTTATAACTATTATATAGAATTTACAGAAGAAAAGTGGTGATTAACATGGAGAAATTATCAAAAACAGATTGGTGGGCACCTTTGCAAAATGCTATGGGGCCTGACTATTGGGAGCGTGTCGCAATTTTTCTGAAGGATGTTTATGCACACGGTGAAGTTTATCCAGCTTTGCCAAATGTTTTTGCAGCACTTGTTGCGACACCCTTGGCTGATGTAAAAGTGGTGATTCTTGGTCAAGATCCTTATCCAAATCCGGGTCAAGCGCAAGGACTAAGTTTTTCTGTACCGGCTGAAATGGCCTTGCCTAAATCCTTAATCAATATTTATCGAGAACTGGCGGATGATCTGCAAGGTGCGGTGCCAGCTGATGGTGATTTGCATCGTTGGGCAGAACAAGGTGTCTTATTGTTGAATACTGTGCTCACTGTGCCGGCACATCAAGCAGGTGGGCACGCTGGCCAAATTTGGGAACCACTAACTGATGCCATCATTTCACTGGTGGCTGAGCAAAAACAGCCGACCGTCTTTATTCTTTGGGGCAAGCAGGCGCAGGCAAAGCGCAAGCTAATTGTCGGTGAACACAATTTGATTTTAGAAGCGCCGCATCCAAGTCCGTTGTCAGCTTATCGTGGCTTTTTCGGGTCAAAGCCATTTAGTCAAACGAATGATTTTCTGCGTGAAAATGGCGTTCAACCAATTAATTGGGTTTGATGTGAAAAAAATCACAATATTTCCCCCTTTTCACTAGTAAATGGGCTGATTATTTGTAATAATAGGTTTTGTAAGATAAATAACGATTTTAAAAGTGGAGGTTTTCCATCATGGAACTCTTTGAACAATTGTCATCACAAATTAAGGGTCAAGGTAAGACTTTGGTATTCCCTGAAGGGGAAGACGTACGTATCCAAGGCGCAGCTATTCGTTTGGCTGCCGAAGAATTGGTAAAGCCAATCTTGTTGGGTAACAAGGCTGAAATCGAAGCAACTGCAGCAGCAAACAACTTCGACTTGTCAGGTGTTCAAATCGTGGACCCAGCTGAGTATCCAGCTGATGCCCGTGAGAAGATGGTTGATGCACTGGTTGAGCGTCGCAACGGTAAGACAGACGCAGCTACTGCTTCAAAGTGGTTGGAAGACGTAAACTACTTCGGAACGATGTTGGTATACCTTGGTGTTGCTGACGGTATGATTTCAGGTGCAACTCACCCAACTGGTGATACTGTACGCCCTGCTTTGCAAATCATTAAGACAGCACCAGGTTCATCACGTATCTCAGGTGCATTCGTCATGCAACGCGATGACGAGCGTTACATCTTTGCCGATGCCGCTATTAACATCGACATTGACGCACAAACGATGGCTGAAATTGCTATCCAATCAGCTAACACGGCTAAGGTATTTGGTATCGATCCTAAGGTTGCAATGTTGAGCTTCTCAACGAAGGGATCAGCTAAGGCACCACAAGTTGATAAGGTTGCCGAAGCTACGTTGTTGGCTAAGACAGCTGCACCTGAGTTGGCCATTGATGGTGAATTGCAATTCGACGCCGCCTTTGTTGAGTCAGTTGCAGCCGCTAAGGCTCCAGAATCAGAGGTTGCTGGTCACGCTAACGTCTTCGTATTCCCTGACTTGCAATCAGGTAACATCGGTTACAAGATTGCACAACGTTTGGGTGGATTCGAAGCTATCGGACCTGTTTTGCAAGGTTTGGCAAAGCCAATCTCAGACTTGTCACGTGGTGCTAACGAAGAAGATGTCTACAAGGTAGCCATCATCACGGCAGCACAAGCAATGGCCTAATTAAAGATTGAAAATAAACTCATGGATCGATTGGTCCGTGAGTTTTTTTGTTTCCAAATTGGCGAGAGAAACGCCTAAACACGTAGTCCCACTAATGGGAAACGGCTTCCTTTTTCGTCTGTAATCTATCTGTCAAAAATGGTATACTTATACCTATGAGATTAGCAGTGAATACAGTAGAAGAAACACAAGCATTGGCTGCTAAACTAGCGGCCAATGTTCAACCAGGGGACACCATCTTATTGAACGGTGACCTTGGTGCCGGAAAAACAACCTTTACCCAAGGATTTGCCAGGGCACTTGGCATTAAGCGTCCTTTGAAGAGTCCGACATTTACATTGGTACGTGAATATCAAACAGAAAATTTCCCACTATACCACTTGGACGTTTATCGTTTGGGTGAAGAAGGTGGGGCTGAAGAATTAGGCCTAGCTGAATATTTTGGCGGTGAGGGTGTTGCTTTGATTGAATGGTCAGAGTTTATCCAATCTGAATTGCCAACGGATGTGTTAACGATTTACTTGGATCGTGTCTCATCGGATACGACAGGCAACCAACGCACAATCACGGTTAGTGCAAAAGGCCCTCGTAGCCAGGCACTATTAGCAGCTATCGAAGGAGAAGCGTAATGGATGTCATGATTAGACCAGCTGAAGGTCAAGATGCTAAGCCAATGTTGGCGTTGTTGCATCAGTTGCAATCAGAATCAACGACCTTCATGGTGGCTCAGGACTTGGGCAAAGTTGATGATGTAACCGAGTCTGATAATATCAGTTACTTGCAATCAACAACCAACAATATTATTTTGTTGGCAGCTAGTGACGAAGGTGACTTGTTTGGCATTATTTCAGCGGCTGCGTTACCAAACCAACCACGCGAAGTGGAAGTGGGCGTCGCAGTACTTGAAGCTTATCAAGGATTTGGTTTGGCCCAGGCGTTGATTGCTGAAATGTTGGATTGGGCAACCGATTACAGTTCAGTCGATGTTATCCGCTTAACGGTGCAAGCACATAATGCGCCAGCTATTCATATTTATGAGAAGTTTGGTTTTGAGCGCGTGACTGGTTCTGATGCTATCGTTCTTGACGGTGCAGGCCAGCCGGTTGCAGCCTTTGATATGATGCTCGATATTAGAAACTAACAATTGAGGAATAGATAACATGAATTTTGTCGCAATGGACTTTGAAACAGCGAGTGCACAGCGTCATAGTGCCGTTTCAATGGCACTTGTGGTGGTGCGCGACAATGTACTCGTTGATGAATTTTATACGTTAATTAAGCCGGAATCATATTTTGATGCTCGCAACACCAAAATACACGGTATTACTGAGGCGGATGTTGCTGATGCACCGAAGTTTCCGGCAGTATGGGATCACATCAAGCAATTTTATACACCAAATCAATTGGTGATTGCGCATAATGCACCATTTGATAATGGGGTTTTGCGTGAGACATTAGGACACTACGGTATTTCGGCACCACATTATTTGTCATTAGATACTGTTCGTACCTCGCGTAAGTTGTATCCACAACTGCCAAATCACAAGTTGAACACAGTTGCGGCTGCGTTGAATATTGATTTGGAACACCACCACAACGCTTTGGATGATACGGTTGCAGCAGCACGCATCTTGGTGACACAAGCTGAACAATTCGGGGTTGACCCATTGAAACAATTAGTAAAGGTTATTTAGCGGAGAAAGAGTGATGACAACACAACTAAAGACAGCCTTTCCAGGGCTAGAAATTCAACAAAACGTTGATTTGTCAGCATACACAAACACACGAGTTGGTGGAAATGCCGAATGGGCGTTCTGGCCACATGATGATGAAGAATTACGTGATGTTTTGTTGTACGCTAATGACAATGACATGCCAGTGACGGTCCTTGGAAATGCGTCTAACTTGATTATTACGGATGCTGGTCTAGTAGGCTTGGTTATCTTCTTAACTAAGATGACTGACATCGCAGTATCTGGTACGCGCATTAAAGCCCATGCTGGTGCTGCCATTATTGATGTGACCCAAGTAGCTCGTGAACATGACTTGTCAGGTATCGAATGGGCCGCAGGTATCCCAGGTTCTGTTGGGGGTGCCGTTTACATGAACGCGGGTGCTTATGGTGGTCAGGTTGACGAATGGCTTAAATCAGCTGACGTTATGACACCAACTGGTGAAATTAAGACGTACACAAACGAAGAATTGGCGTTTGCCTACCGTCACAGTTTGGTACAAGAAACCGGCGATGTCATCTTGGCCGCAACGTTTAAGTTGGAACCAGGAGATGGTGCTGAAATTGAAGCCAAGATGGAAGATTTCAACCAAAAGCGTGCAAGTAAGCAACCTTTGGAGTTCCCATCTTGCGGTTCTGTGTTCAAGCGTCCAGAAGGTTACTTTGCTGGAAAATTGATTATGGATGCTGGCTTGCAAGGCTTCCAAATCGGTGGTGCACAAGTATCAACAAAACACGCAGGATTTCATTGTTAATCGTGGCGATGCAACCGGTTCAGATTACATCAACGTAATCAAGCACGTTCAATCAGTCGTCAAGGAAAAGTTTGGCGTTGATTTGGAAACTGAAGTGCGTATTTTGGGATTGTAATTTGTAATTGAATTAGGGGAGGATTTATGGAGTTATTACAAACCATAGTGGCGTTAACGTCATTAGTGGTCATTAGTAATATTTTGTCTCACTTCCTCAAACGTGTGCCGGTCAGCTTGATCCAAATCGCTTTGGGTCTGCTGGCCGCTTTGTTTTTTAATCTACACGTTGAGTTAGAGACAGAATGGTTCTTGTTGCTGTTTATAGCACCACTTTTGTATTCCGATGCTTGGCGCTTTCCAAAGAAAGAACTTTGGGAGCTTCGCGGAGCCATTTTCGGAAATGCCATTTTATTGGTATTTATTACCACAATCTTAGGTGGATTTATTATTTATGCTTTGGTACCGGAATTACCATTACCGGTAGCTTTGGCCATCGCAGCTATCTTGTCACCAACTGATCCGGTGGCCGTGGCAGCGATTGCTAAGCAAGCGAAATTGCCACCATCAATCATGCACTTGGTTGCTGGTGAAAGTTTGATTAACGATGCCAGTGGTTTGGTGGGATTCAAATTTGCTGTCGCAGCTGCTTCAGCGGGAACGTTCTCACTATTTGCCGCAACATCTAATTTCCTATACATTTCTTTGATGGGAACGGTTGTTGGATTAGTATTGGGATTTGCATTGAATACCTTGGGCGACTGGTTATCAGCTCACGGTAATACTGATGTTGTTTTCCGCGTGGTGTTACAACTGTTCACACCGTTCTTGGTCTACCTATTGGCGGAAGAGCTTCATACGTCAGGAGTTATCGCGGTCGTGGTGGCTGCCATTGTTCAGAATTTGCATACGCAGAATGATGCGGATTACTCAGGTGAGTTGCACGTGGTAGGTATCAATACCTGGAACGTATTTGGTTATCTTTTGAACGGCTATATTTTCGTTATCCTAGGAATTGAATTGCCATTGGCGACGAACCTTGGAAATTCAGTTTCACTACCAATGGCGTTGCTATATGCTGTCATTACGTGGCTGGTCATCTTCGGCATGCGTGTGATTTGGACGTACATTAACCAATGGGTTCGCTTGAAGAACCACAAGAACGAAACCGCTTCCTGGCGTGTGGCGTTATTGTCAGGACTATCAGGTGTCCGTGGTGCCGTGACGATGGCCGGTGTGTTGTCTGTGCCATTGATGACAGACTCAGGTGTGCCATTCCCGCAACGTTCATTGATGCTATTTATTGCAGCGATTGCGATTATCATCTCGTTGTTGGCCGCGGTTATCTTTTTGCCATTGTTGGCTGAAAAGCCAAAGACACAGGTGCCACCTGGTGATACAGAGGCACATCCGGTCGTTGCTCAACACATGTCTGAAGCGCGTGCGCGTGTCTATGTCTTGCAGTCAGCGGTTCGTGAAATTGAGACGCGTCGTCGTGAATCAAATCAAGCAATTGCCTACGAAATTATTTTGCGTTACCAAATGCAAATTCGTCAGTTGCAGATGCGCTTTATGAAGGCCGACAAGTTAAGCCCAATTTTGAAGGCTGAAATCAACCTACGTGAAATTGCGTTGGATGCTGAGCGTAGTGCATTGCGAAAGCTATTAGTGGAAGAACGCATTACGCCACTGGTCTTTGCCAGTGAAAACCGTCGTATCGATCGTATGGAAGCTGATCTGGATGATTTGGTGACGCACGACAAGCGTAAGCGCACATGGCGCCAGCTTAAGCGTTTCGTTGTGATGACGCGTCGCTCAATCCGTGTTTGGTTGAGTGATGATTCATCTGATCGTTTGATTGCCGAGTACAAGGTTGCACGTCACGAAGCAGCTAAGGAAGCGATTTCTGCGATTTCTGCGTATCTTGAAAGTGAAGCTGGTCAGGCTTCGAAGACTGATCAAACGGCAGCTTACAATTTGATTATTACGTACCGTTCACGCCTTGAGCATGAGAAGCATGATCATGGTGGTCCACAACAAGAAGCGTTGGTCCGTATGGATCTTGAAGTTGCTGGATTAAATGCCCAACGTGAAGCGACGCAACATTTGTACGATGCGCACTTTATCTCAGCTGAGACGGGGTTGAAGATTCGACAAATGATTAACTTTGCTGAGGCAGGGATGTTAACTGATGAAGAAGAATAGGGGGACGTTATGAACATTGATTTTGAATCACTCATAAAAACTATTAGCGTCGTCCGTATTATCGATATTGTCATAGTTTGGTGGCTGTTGTACCGCTTGATGATGTTGATTCGCGGAACGAAAGCCGTCACGTTGCTACGTGGTGTTGGTATCGTTATCGCGGTTAAGCTAATCAGTTGGTACGTTGGTTTGACGACCATTTCTTGGTTGACTGATCAAATCATTAATTGGGGAGTTATTGCATTGGTAGTTGTGTTCCAGCCAGAAATTCGTCGTGGTTTGGAGCACTTGGGGCGCTCAGCTTTGTTTAAGCAAAAGCAAGCCTACCAGCAGGAAACACGTTTGATTAATGAATTGGATGATGCCATTCAATACATGTCAAAGCGTCATATTGGTGCCCTAATTTCGATTGAAATGGAAACGGGTTTGGAAGAGTACATTGAAACTGGGATTAAAATTGACGCTGAAGTTTCAAGTCAATTATTGATTAATACGTTTATTCCGAATACACCGTTGCACGATGGTGCGGTTATCATTAAGGACGCACGATTAGCAGCAGCAGCGGCTTATCTACCGTTGTCCGATAACCCAACGATTCCAAAGGAACTGGGAACTCGTCACCGTGCGTCAGTTGGAATTTCGGAAGTAACGGATGCCCTAACGATTGTTGTGTCGGAAGAAACAGGGGATGTCTCAATCACGCGTAATGCGGAATTGATGCAATCACTGTCTCGCGAAGACTATCGCAAGTACTTAACACGTCAGTTGGTGCCAGCTGATGGGGATGTCAAGCAGACATGGTGGTCACGCGTGATGCCATTTGGTAAGCGAGGTGAGAAGTAACATGAAAAAAGGATATGACAAAATTGTCTATGTTGTTGCGACTTTGCTTGTTGCCATCTTAATGTCAGCCTACGCGGACGGCCAATCTAATGGGACAACGCGTACGAAGACTGCGACGAGCGAGTCTACCACGGGGTTGCTCAAGGGGATGGTATCCTCTAAAACGGAAACTGTCGCAGTACCTGTGCAATTGACGGGGATTGATACAGATGACTATTACATTAACGGGGTGCCGGATACGGTTGATGTGACGCTAACAGGTTCATCAGCGTTAGTAACGGCCGCTAAGAACACTAAGAACTTCCAAGTCTATGCTGATTTGAAGAAGTTGACTGATGGTGAGCACACAGTTGCTTTGAAAGTGTCAGGGTTAAATCGCGATTTGACTTATAAGCTAGCGAAGCAGAAATTAACGATTACCATTTACAAGCGTACGTCTGCTTATTACACGGTCCACACGGACTACAATAAGGATGCGATTGCTGATGGTTACACAGTTGGTACGGTGACATCTTCAGTGAATAACGTGCAATTGATGGGACGTCAAAGTGCGATTGATTCAGTTGCAAGCGTTGTCGCTGCGGTTAATTTGCAACGTGATACGAAGAAATCTGTTTCACAGGAAGTTAATCTGCAAGCACTTGATGTGAATGGGCACGTGGTTGACGTGGCGATTTCACCACAAGTGACGACGGTGAAGATTCCAGTTTCTGCTGGAACAGGCACGAAGCAAGTGCCGATTGCAATTAAAACAAAGAACGGCAATGCCGATGATTTCGATCTTACGGGGTCTGTGAATGAAATCACAGTTCGTGGTAAGATTGACGTATTAAATAAATTAAAGGAAATTCCAGTTACTGTTGATTTGTCTGGCGTAACAAGTGCGTCATCTCAGACCATTACTGTTAACACGCCAGAAGGTACAGACAGCGTTGATCCAACGACAGTAACAATTACAATTACGCCGAAGGAGCAAAATTAAGACATGGTTGAATTACATTACTTTGGAACAGATGGGGTTCGCGGTATTGCGAACAAGGAGCTAACACCTGAGTTGGCTTTTCGACTAGGACGAATGGGTGGTGCGGTATTGACGCGTCACGCTGAAGGACGTCGCCCACGTGTGTTGGTAGGACGTGATACACGTATGTCTGGTCAAATGCTTGAACATGCTTTGATTGCTGGTTTGCTTTCTGTTGGTATTGAAATCTTGCGTTTGAACGTTATTTCAACGCCAGGTGTTGCGTACCTAGTTCGTGCACAAAAGGCTGATGCTGGTGCACAAATCACAGCATCACACAACCCGGCTGAAGACAATGGTATCAAGTTCTTCGGGGCTGATGGTTTCAAGTTGTCAGACGAATTGGAAGCTGAAATTGAAGCGTTGTTGGACGCGCCAGAAGATACGTTGCCTCGCCCAGCTGCTGAAGGTTTGGGAACTGTTTCTGACTTCCCAGAAGGTGCTGCTAAGTACCTTGAGTACTTGCAAACGACGATTCCTGATAACTTGGATGGTATGAACATTGCCATTGATGCTGCCAACGGTGCAACGTCAGGCCTTGTCGCAAACTTGTTTGCTGATATGGGGGCTGACTTCGTTACGATGGCGACATCACCTGATGGTTTGAACATCAACAAGGGGGTGGGGTCAACGCACCCAGAGGCAATCGCTAAGTTTACGGTTGAAAATGGTGCCCAAGTTGGGTTGGCCTTCGACGGTGACGGTGACCGTTTGATTGCCGTAGACGAAAACGGTGACATTGTTGATGGTGATAAGGTCATGTTTATCACTGGTAAGTACTTGTCAGAGCACGGGCGCTTGAAGCAAGACACGATTGTAACGACAGTTATGTCAAACATCGGAATGTACAAGGCAATGGCTGAGAACAATATCTCATCTGTTAAGACGGCCGTTGGTGATCGTTACGTTGTTGAAGAGATGTTGAAGTCAGGTTACAACCTTGGTGGTGAGCAATCTGGTCACGTGGTCTTCTTGGATTGGTCAACGACGGGTGACGGTATGTTGACGGCGTTGCAATTGTTGCATGTGATGAAGTCAACGGGTAAGAAGTTGTCAGAGCTTGCGGCTGAGATGACGGTTTACCCACAAAAGTTGGTTAACGTTAAGGTACAAGACAAGAAGGCCGCGTTGGAAAACGAAGCCATCAAGCAAGTGATTGCCGAAGTCGAAGCTGAGATGGGTGACAATGGTCGTGTCCTAGTTCGTCCTTCAGGTACACAAGACTTGTTGCGTGTCATGGCCGAAGCACAAACTGAAGAACTTGTCAGTGAATACGTTGACCGTATTGTTGCGGTTGTTCGTAAAGAAGTTGGGGTAGACTAATAATGGCTGCAGAGTATCAAACGCTTGATATCATCGAAGAAATTACGCGTAATGATGGCTCGACCTACAAAGAAATTGGAAATCTATTGCATAATGGTCAAGCTGAGTACGCGGCTGAGCAGGGGATGATTAAGAGTGTCCGCATTCTTAAGATTAATATTCCGCACTCAGGTAACGTTGAAAAGTATGAAAAGTATGTAAATGAGAATTTTGAAATTCCAGAGATGGTAGCCATCAAGGAATACACTGAATGGACGAAAACACCAGAGATGGATGAGGTCATTCAGAAAATCCTCACTGAAAATCAGGTTAGTTAACCATCTAAGCAACAATCCGGTGCGATTGTTGCTTTTTTTGTATAGTTACAATATCCTTAAAGAACTTAAACCTTGGGGAGGGGTGTAACTTGGCTACAATTGTTGAAAAATTAAATACGGTTCGAAATGCCAAGCACGTTTCGCTTGAAACTGTTGCCCTAAATGGTATTTCGGCTGATCGCTATCGCCAGTTTGTGCATAGTAATGACAACATTACGCTTGGGGAAATCACAACGATGCTTGATTTGTTGACGATGTCATTTGCGGAGTTGTGGATCAACACGGATGAATGGGATGATACCCACGGTGTACAGCTAGATGGCGCGCAAACAATGTCGGCGGAAGAACTGGCACAGAAGCGGGATAAGACAGAACAAGAGTATCGTGATACTGGTTACAAGGGCTTTCATCTAATCGCTTTGACGTTCGATGTTTTGCATAAGCGACGTGTGCAGGCGGCATATCGTGAGCCGCTAGATGCTATTTTGGCTGAGCTTTCGCGCTATCAGATGTTTACTCATTTTGAAATGCAGGTATTTTCACAGCTCGCACCAGTGTTGCGGGCGTCTGAATTCTACCCGCTGTATGAAATTTTTATTCGCAGCGTCCCGGAATTCACGAGTTACATTCCACAACGGGTCGGTGAGCTTGTGCTGCGCGTTCATTATCGTGCCTTGGTGTTGTTGATTCATGACTCAGTGAATTCGGTTGAGACAATGCGTTTTGTTTTGCATGCCATTTCAAAGCAACCGAATAACGCAGGTAACTTGGAATTGCGCATGCTGGCTCATTATGCCGAACTCCTAGAAGAATATTTCTTTGGCAATCCTGTTCATGCGGAAAATGAGTTCCGGATATTCATTGAAGCGGCACAACGCCGACAGGTTGCGTTAATGTCATTTGGTGAGATGACATTTGATTTGGCTGGCATTTGGCAAGTGGTCACATCTAAGCGTCGTCACTTGAAGAATGATGGCAAGAGTTTGTTTACAAAGTCGTATGAAGACCAAACGTTTGTCTCGTTGAATGAAAATATCCGTGATAGCGTGGCTCATATTTGTGCTGTGAAAGGGATTTCCAAAGATGAGTTACTGGGTTTCGGTATTTCTAAGCAACGATTGGATACGATTGTTGACCAACCGGAATTAATGACGTTGACGGAAATGCTTAAGATGATGCATATCTTACGGGTTGAGCCAACTGATATCACGGTATATGCCAAGCTAACCGTTCGGACCCCTGGCGTGGACTGGAATGACTCGTTTGCCGCTTGCACGGCTGATGATTTTAAAACGATGATTCAAACAGAAGAAGATGCGTATGAACGTACTGAAAATCCGCGTCACTTGCTGAATAGTTTTACCTATCGTGGCTTAGCAGGGCAACATTTAGTAGATAAATGGTTACTGTCTGATGAAGCCAGCCAGCTGGCACGCGACGTGCAAGGCTATCTTGATAGTCTACAAGTTTGGCAGGAAGCTGATCACCGTGTTGCGCGTTGGGCAATGCTGGATTGCGAGGATATTGAAGATGTTATTTACCGGGCGCTGTTTTTAAGTCGTCACGTGGAAAATCGCGATATCTTCCGTACGCCGCTTAATGTGGTGCTCCATGATTTGGAGCCGGTCTTGATTCAGGCACTACTCAAGCGAGATCAAACACGTTTTGAGAAGATTTTGACCGTTATGAACCGTGCTGCTGCTGGCGACAGTAAAATTATGCAGTGGGCAAATTGGCGCACGCGTATGGCGGTGAATAATTTGTATGCGACATTTTTTGATGATCCCGTTGAAGCGATGCGACAGTTAGAACGTTTCTTTACGGATTACCAGATGCTAACAGGCAAGTCGTTCATCACGTCTCGATACCAAGTATTGCTTAACGACATTAATGACATATATGGCCTAGCCTAAAAAACGACCCGCACAGATTTGTGTGGGTCGTTTTTGCTACTTCTTCAAGGCTTTCTTAGTCGTCTCAACGTGTGCTTCGTATGTTGCGCGCGTAGTGGCGGGCATTTGTGTCAACATCCAGTTTGGCATCAAATTCTTCATGAAAATCCTCATCTCTTTTCTTTTGATGCTATTAGTATAGCTAGCTAAAAGTCCTATTTAACGGAAAGTGTCAAAAATGAGACAAAATCGCCCGCTTTTTTCATAGTTTGTGGGTATCATGAAGGAAATGATGAAAGGAGTGGCCACCATGACGCAGATGATTGCCGAACGGATTAATGAAATTCGTAAGAACAAGAATGTTTCTGTCCAAACGATTGTGGATAACGGCATTTCGAAAAGTAAATATTTTGCTTTTATTCGTGGCGAACGTGATTTGGCAATCAGTGATCTGCAGATTTTGATGGATGTGCTAACGATTTCATTTGCCGAATTAGTTGTAGATACTGATGTTGTGCAGGCGCCGTTCACGTTGAATTTACTGCGCGCCCGTGATTTGACGTTAACTGAACTAGAGGTTTACCAAAAAGCCTTGTGGGAAAAATATCAGCGAACGCAGCTGGTGGCGTATTACCAATACAATCTGGCGTTTCAATATCTGATTGCGCACAAACAGGAAGTAGACTGCAAACCGTTCGTGACAGCTATCTATGAAGAGCTGAAAGATTATCAACTATTTACGTTTTTTGAAATTCAGTTGTTTTCAATTATTGCGGATAAGCTGACCCTAAAGCGATTCTATCGAATGTACGAGATTTTCACTAAGAGTATTGGGATATTCGCTGGGTACATGCCGATGCCGATTTATCTAACCATTTTGCGTATTCATTATTACGCGCTCGTACATTTGATGCGCCCAACGCTGAAGTCGTTACCGACGATGTTGTTTGTGTTGGATGCAATTATAAACCAGCCAGCGCGACCATCAAATGTTGAGTTGTTTATGCTACGCCAATTCGCGAAGATGCTGAAGTCTTATTATATTGAAAACAGTCCAGCTGCTGAGCGTCAATTTGCAGAGTGGGTTGCGGTGGCCGTTAAGCGAGGAAGTCAGGAAGTTAAAATGACATATGATACGATGTCATTTCCAGGACTTTGGCAAGCGCTCACAATGAAGCGACACCACATGAAGCACGATGCACCAAGCATGTTTTCGACAACCTATGACGAATTACCTAAGGCTGAAATGGCTGCTAGTTTCGGGGTTGCCTTACGGTACTTAATTAAAGGCAAGCACATCAATAGTAGCGAGCTAACACAGTACGGGGTGACGCGTTCGAAGTTATACCGCATTATGCATCAGGAAGTGGCGATTCGGTTGGAAGACCTTTTCGATATGATGAAGTACCTGCGATTATTACCAGCAGACTTAACGGTGTTTTTCCAAGTGAATCCGAACTCGAAGGCGAAAAATCGTTTTGCAGCCTTTGATGTTAATCCGTATGACTATCAAACTGTGGCCGAACAAGCCCTGGCTGAGTACGGTCGCACCGGTAATCATGCTGATTACGAAACGGCGTTGGAATTCCAAATCTATGTGAATCAGCAACTGTCGGATTTTGATCCAACGAGCATTATCCAAATCGATTTAGCAAAAACCATTACAGACTACTTATTACATTTGGATGAATGGCACGAAGCAGAACACCGCCTGGTGACTTATTCGTTTGTTGATTTAGATGATGTTGAGTTAATCATAAAGCGACTCGGGATTGCAGATGAGTATATGCATAATCGTCAGGTATTCCGTGCACCAATTAGTTCAATCTTAAATAATGCTGAGTTTGTGTTGTTGAAGTATTTGCTTGAAGACAATCGCGAAGCATTTGACCGCATTCTAAAAATCGCAGAAGGCGAAGTCCAACGTGACCCACGCATTTTCGCGTTTGCAACCTGGCGTTGGCGTCTGGATGTTTATCGGGTTTATCAAATGTTCTTCGATTATCCTGAGGTTGGTTTAGCAGCCTTTGAGGATTTCGTCTGCGACTATCAGCGTTTAACAGGGAATCAATTATTTAAAAACGAACGAAATTTCATTGCTGATACGCTTCGTCATCACTTCAATTTGGTTAACGGAATTGATCAAACACAAAACGATTCGCTTGACGAATAAAAAAAGTTGCGATATTTGTGTCAATTCTGGCACTTTTGGGTTGATACCTGCACTTATGTCTTAATCTTACATCATAGCCAAGGGGCAAACGATAAAGCAGACTGAGAATGTCGGAGGTTTTTGACTCCCGACGTGATCAAGTAGCGTTTATCAGGTGCGTCGTTGGTCTTACGCCTGACTGAGGTCATGGGTTTTAGACCAACAGCTACTGTGAGAAAAGAAGAGATAGAAAGTGAGAGGTGGAGACATGAACTGGATTCCTGAGATGATGAAGCGCGCAGCCAAGTACGGTGGTGATTTGGATCACCCTGAAGTTGTGGCCTGGGCACATGAGCAATGGCAAAATGCAGCCAACGAGTGGCGTTATGAAGTCGACGGTGAACACCGTTTCCGCACGCAAGCAGAACTAGCTGCGTACCTCCACGTTGGTAAGATGCAATTGACCAAGTTTATCTCAAAGGGCGCTGAAGAGTTCCAATTGCGTGGACACATGATTCGCGTCAACGACGACGTCTTTATGGCCCGTGAACAAGAAGCACAAATTAGCTAATCACAAGCACTGCAATCTTCGGATTGTGGTGTTTTTTCGTTGGTGGGTGGTTTGTGTCCGTCCTGTCGGCCGGAGTGGCTGGGGGCTTCTTTTGGCCCGCTAAACGAGGAGTGTCAAAATAGTGGCGGGCGGAGTCCACGGCTTTGCCGCGTACACCTTTACCCCTTGTAGCACTAAGCGGTAAAACCGCTAAGTGCTACTGCCACATATTTAGCCACTCCTCGTTCTATACGCGGGGCGCCCCCAGCCACAGCAGCCGAGATGTGATAGTCTGTTATGGATTTACATCTACTGGAAAACCAATGGGTGAACAGTTCAACCTATTATTTTGTAGTAGATGAAAATCAAACAATCAGAGTATTGCTCGGCTGCTGTGCTTGGCCCCGCCACGCGTATAGACACGTACTGACCTTGACCCGCAGGTGTGGGATCTTAGCGGGTTTCCCGCTTAGAGCCACGGGAGGTAAAGGTGTACGCGCCAACGGCGTGGACTCCGCTCCCTGCAGGTCATGGTCGGTACGTGTTAGCGTGCCCTAGAAGGGGCCAAGCACTCCGGCCGTTAGGACGGACACACACAACCATCTCCATTTAACTAAACAAAAAGAAGCGTTTAACTCAATTAGTAAAATGTAATTAAACTGTAATAAAAGCAAGAGCGCTATCATAGCAACACGTTAAACGTTTTATGAAATTTTGATTGGTAAAAAGTCATATTTACGTCATGAAATGCCCGTGCTATAGTATTTTCAACAACAAATAACCTTTTAAATTTTTAGTCCCGTGAGGCTACAAAGGGTTGCGTTGATTAGGGGTACAGGGGAATTTCAACACTCGCATGGGGAAGGACTACCACCAGACTAATCAGAAGCACAGCCTCGTGAATCACTGGATTCACGAGGCTTTTTTATTGCAGAAAAAGGAGTGGCACATGCGGCATTTTGTTAACTTGAACGATTTACCAACCGAAACGATTATGGCTTTGATTGAAGATGCGTTGGCTTATAAGAACGGATCAAAGGAAGTTGAACAGTCAAATCGATTGGTCGCCAATCTATTTTTTGAGAACTCAACACGCACGCATTCGAGCTTCCAGGTAGCAGAAACGAACCTGGGGTGGCATCAGGTCATGATTGACCCACAAACTAGCTCGACACAAAAAGGTGAGAGCCTGAGCGATACGCTTAAGACGTTGGGGGCAATTGGGGTAAGTGTTGTGGTCCTGCGCCACAAGATTAATGACTGGTATGCGCCATTGATTAAGGAAGCAACACCTTACATGCCACAGCTTGTTAATGCTGGCGACGGTAATGGTCAACACCCATCGCAAAGTTTGTTGGACTTGGTCACTATCTATGAAGAGTTTGGCAAGTTCGACGGATTGAAGGTCCGCATTGTTGGGGACTTATCACACTCACGCGTGGCACGTTCAAATGCCGAAATTTTGCAACGACTAGGCGCGACGGTTTCATTTGCTGGTCCGGAAGACTGGTATCCAGCAGATTTTGACCAGTTCGGCTCGTACACAACATTTGATGATGATTTAGCTGACTTGGACGTGGTGATGTTACTACGTGTGCAACACGAACGCATTGCGACTGTTGAAAATGCCGACTTTTCACCAATTACATATCACTTTGAATACGGTTTGACAGAGGAACGCTATAACGCTTTGAAGGATTCGGCAATCGTGATGCACCCAGCACCGGTTAACCGCGGGGTAGAAATTGCGGATCAATTGGTTGAGGCTAGCAAGTCACGTATCTTCCAACAAATGACGAACGGCGTATATGCCCGCATGGCGATATTGAACGCTTTAACTGAGGAGAATTAAAATGGCAAGTTTGCTAATTAAGAACGCACAAGTTGTGTCACATGATGATGAATTGATTAACCAAGATGTATTGGTTGAAGATGGCAAAATTGCAGCAATTGATGTGGTTTTGGAAGCACAAGCTGACCGCGTAATTGATGCAAAGGGTGCTTTGCTAACGCCTGGTTTGGTTGATATTCACGTACACTTCCGTGAGCCGGGATTTGAATATAAGGAAACAATCGCAACTGGGTCAAAAGCCTCAGCACGTGGCGGATTTACGACAGTAGCAGCAATGCCAAACTTGAATCCAGTACCAGCAACGGTTTCAGCGTTCCAACAAATCCAAGCTAAAAATGCGAGTGATGGTGTCGTACACATCGAACAATACGCTGCGATTTCAGAAGGTTTGACATCAGATGATGTGAGCGACATCCAAGCGTTGGCTGATGCTGGTGCAATCGCCTTCACGAATGATGGTAAGGGTGTTCAAACGGCAGCAACGATGCTAACAGCAATGAAGGCGGCTGCATCAGTTGACCGTCCATTGGTGGCACACCTGGAAGATGAATCATTGATGAACGGTGGGGTGATGAACCTCGGTAAGCGTTCTGAAGAACTTGGTCTACCTGGGATCGACCCATTGGCTAAATCTTCACAACTAGCGCGTGATTTGGTATTGGCTAAGGCTGCTGGTGTGCATTACCACGTCGCTCATTTGTCAACAAAGGAATCAGTTGCCTTAGTGCGAATGGGTAAGCAAATGGGTGTGAAGGTGACAGCGGAAGTTTCACCACACCACTTGTTGTTGGATGAAAATGACATTGACGGTGATAACGCCTTGTTTAAGATGAACCCACCGCTACGTGCGCCAGAAGATCGCGCTGCTGTAATCGCGGGATTGCTAGACGGCACGATTGATATGGTTGCAACTGACCACGCGCCACACAGCGTTGAAGAGAAGGAACGTTCATTTGTTGGGGCTGCGTTTGGTATTACTGGCATTGAAACGAGTTTCCAATTGCTATACACGCACTTGGTTAAGCCGGGCATTGCGAGCTTGGAACAGTTACTAAACTGGATGGTTACGCAACCAGCCAAGGCGTTTAATTTGCCGGCGCCAACGACACTTGCCGTCGGTGAAATCGCAGACTTGGCACTGTTTGATTTAGAGACAGCCCACACGATTACGGCAGATGAATTTGTATCAAAGGGTGTGAACACACCATTTATCGGGGAAACAATTTACGGACAAACAGTATTGACGGTAGTTGCCGGCGACGTTGTTTATGAAGCATAAGGGGAAGAACATGAAGCGCTATCTGGTTTTGGAAAATGGTTCAGTGTATGCCGGCGAGGGGTTCGGATCATTGAATCCGGTTGTTGGAGAATTGGTTTTTAACACAGGTATGTCAGGCTACCAAGAATCAATTACGGACTTGTCTTATCACGGTCAAATTTTGACGTTTACGTACCCGTTGATTGGTAACTACGGGATTAACCGTGATGATTTCGAATCATTGAAGCCCGCCGCATCGGCGATTGTTACACACGAAATTGCGCGTCGCCCATCGAACTGGCGATCACAAATGTCAATTGCGGAATGGGCCGAAGCAATGGATTTGCCTGGTTTGACGGGCATTGATACGCGTGCTTTGACGAAGGAACTTCGTGATTACGGTGTTATGAAGGCGACAATCGTTGACGAAGTAACAGAGACAACGGTTGCTGACTTGCAAGCAACGCAACTTTCAAATCAACAAGTTGCCGAAGTAACGACAAAGACGACTTATGTGAATCCAACTGAAGGTGTCTCAATTGCGATGATTGATTTTGGCTTGAAGAATTCAATTCTTCGTGCTTTGTCTAAGCGCGGTGTGAACGTCATGGTATTCCCAGCTGACGTTGACGCAAAGACAATCTTGGATACGAATCCAGATGGCGTGTTGCTTTCAAATGGACCTGGTGATCCTGAATCAGTTGAAGGCGTCTTAGATGTCATTCGTACGTTGCAAGACCGTTTGCCATTGATGGGAATTTGCTTGGGTCACCAACTATTCTCACTCGCTAACGGGGCAGAAACGTACAAGTTGAAGTTTGGTCACCGTGGCTTTAACCACGCGGTGCGCAACTTCACGAACGGTCGTGTTGACTTCACGTCACAAAACCACGGATACGCTGTTTCAGCTGAATCAATCGTTGGGACGAACCTTGAAATCACACACGAAGAAATTAACGACCACACCGTTGAAGGCGTTCGTTTGAAGAACCGCCCAGCATTCTCAGTGCAATTCCACCCAGATGCTGCGCCTGGACCACACGATGCTGAATACTTGTTTGACCAATTTTTGGATATGATTGCTGAAGAGAAGAAGGGGGCGGCACATGCCTAAGCGCGAGGACATTAAGAAGGTTTTGGTTATCGGTTCAGGACCAATTGTCATTGGACAAGCGGCTGAATTTGACTACTCAGGCACGCAAGCAGCGATGTCATTGAAAGAAGAAGGTTATGAAGTCGTTTTGGTTAACTCAAACCCAGCGACAATCATGACGGACACTGAGATGGCAGATAAGGTTTACATCGAGCCATTGTCATTGGAATTCTTGGAACGTATTTTGCGCAAGGAACGCCCTGACGCAATCGTGCCAACGCTGGGTGGTCAAACCGGTTTGAACATGGCCAAGGATTTGTCTGAAGCAGGCATCTTGGACGAGTTGAACATCGAACTTTTGGGAACGAAGTTATCAGCCATTCAAGAAGCTGAAGATCGTGAAGAGTTTAAGGACTTGATGGATCGCTTGAATGAGCCAGTGCCCGAGTCAACGATTGCGACGACAGTTGAAGAAGCCGTGGCGTTTGCCGACGAGCACGGGTACCCAGTGATTGTCCGTCCAGCCTACACGCTAGGTGGAACTGGTGGTGGTATTGCCAATGACCACGCACAATTGGTTGAAATTTCAGCAAATGGATTGGAATTGTCACCGGTTACGCAAGTGTTGATTGAACGTTCAATCGCCGGCTTCAAGGAAATTGAATTCGAGGTGATGCGTGATGCCGCTGACAACGCCTTGATTGTGGCTTCGATGGAAAACTTTGACCCAGTTGGGATTCACACAGGTGATTCAATCGTGGTTGCGCCGGTACAGACGTTGGCTGACCGCGAGTTACAAATGATGCGTGATGCGGCCTTGAAGATTATCCGCGCCTTGAAAATCGAGGGTGGCGTTAACATCCAAATGGCCTTGGATCCTGAATCGTTTAAGTACTACATTATCGAAGTTAACCCACGTGTATCTCGTTCATCTGCTTTGGCGTCAAAGGCAACGGGTTATCCAATTGCCAAGATGGCAGCCAAGATTGCGGTGGGATTGACGTTGGATGAAATTATTAACCCAGTAACGGGTACGACAATGGCTGAGTTCGAACCAGCTTTGGACTACGTTATCGTTAAGATTCCACGCTGGCCATTCGACAAGTTTGCAACAGCTGACCGTCGTTTGGGAACGCAAATGAAGGCAACTGGTGAAGTTATGGCCATCGGTCGTAACATCGAGGAAGCCATGAACAAGGCCGTTCGTTCACTAGAAATTGGTGCAACGGGCTTGAACGACATCACGTTTGATAACACGACGGATGCGGATTTGCTAGATGCGTTGATGCCAGCGCGTGATGATCGTTTGTTCATGATTGCAGATTTGTTCCGCCGCGGTGTGTCAATTGATGATGTCCACAACCGCACGAAGATTGATTATTTCTTCTTGGATAAGGTATTGCACTTGGTCGAGCTAGAACAAGCGTTGAAGCAAAACGTTGGGGATGCTGACACGCTTGAATTGGCCAAGCGTAACGGGTTCGCAGATAAGACGATTGCTGGTTTCTGGGGCAAGACAGTCGCTGAAGTGCGCGCAATGCGCCAAGCGATGGGACTCCAGCCAGTCTACAAGATGGTTGATACGGTGGCGGCTGAGTTTGAATCACAAACGCCGTACTACTACTCAACTTATGAACAACAAAATGAATCAGTTGTAACGGATAAGGAAAGCGTCCTCGTGCTGGGATCAGGCCCAATCCGTATCGGACAAGGTGTTGAATTTGATTATGCGACGGTGCACGCGGTAAAGGCGATTCAAGCGGCAGGCTACGAAGCTATTATCATGAATTCAAATCCAGAAACGGTTTCAACTGACTTCTCAGTTTCAGATAAGTTGTACTTCGAACCTTTGACGTTGGAAGATGTGATGAACGTGATTGATTTGGAACAACCAAAGGGTGTTGTCGTGCAATTCGGTGGTCAAACGGCGATTAACCTGGCTGCACCACTTGCTGAACATGGCGTGCAAATTTTGGGAACGACGGTTGCGGACCTAGACCGAGCTGAAGATCGTGAAGAGTTTGACCAAGTTATTAAGCAACTTGGTTTGCCACAACCAGTTGGTAAGACAGCAACGACTGTGGCTGGCGCATTGGCTGCGGCGGATGAAGTTGGTTATCCAGTCCTAGTGCGTCCATCATACGTTTTGGGTGGTCGCGCCATGGAAATTGTGACGAACCCAGACGAATTGACGGATTACATGGGACGTGCGGTGCAAGTCTCAAATGATCATCCGGTTTTGATTGACTCATATTTGATGGGTTCAGAAGCGGAAGTCGATGTTTTGTCAGATGGTGAAACGGTGATTATTCCTGGTGTCATGGAACACATTGAGCGTGCCGGGGTGCACTCAGGTGACTCAATGTCAGTTTATCCAGCCCAAACGCTTTCACAAAAGGTGAAGGATGAAATGGTGGCTGCGTCAATCGACTTGGCAAAGGCGATGAACACGGTCGGCTTGATGAACGTCCAATTCGTTATTCACGAGGATACAGCATACGTTATCGAAGTTAATCCACGTGCCTCACGTACAGTGCCGTTCATTTCAAAGGTGACGCACTTGAAGTTAGCACAATTGGCAACGCGCGTCATGTTAGGTGAGCGATTGGCCGACATGGGCTTTGAAACGGGTGTCGTGCCTGAGCCGAAGACAGTTCACGTAAAGGCACCAATCTTCTCATTCACGAAGTTGCCAGATGTTGACTCATTGCTTGGACCAGAAATGAAGTCAACTGGTGAAGTGATGGGATCAGATTCAACGTTTGAAAAGGCATTGTACAAGGCGTTTGTGGCGTCAAACGTGAAGGTGCCAACGTTTGGTAACGTGCTGTTCACTGTTGCTGACGAAGACAAGGGTGAAGCCTTGTCCTTGGCACGTCGCTTCGATGACCTTGGGTTCCAACTGGTTGCCACGGCTGGAACGGGCGCTTTCTTCGCGCAGAACGGTTTGCGTGTTGAGGTGTTAGATAAGATTAGCGAAACTGATAACAATGCCGTTACGGCGATGCGTGAAGGTAAGCTACAAATCGTTGTGAACACCACACGTCAAGACGGAACGACGATGTCAGATGGTCGTTTGATTCGTAACGCAGCCATTGAAAATGCAGTGCCATTGTTTACGGCATTCGATACGGTGGCGGCCTTGTTGAGCGTTTTGGAATCACAATCATTCGCTGTTACGCCAATGGACTAACAGATAAAAAATACCCGGCTACGGCTGGGATACATATAGAAAGAGGGAGAATTTATCATGACTGAAGATCGATTTGCAGTACAACTACCAGGTTTGGATTTGAAGAACCCATTCATGCCGTCATCAGGTTCCTTTTATTACGGGCTTGACCACATGATGGATTTTGATTTGAACAAGATGGGTGCGTTGGTGTTGAAGACCACAACGGTTGATGAACGTCGTGGTAACCCACAACCTTGGATTATCAATACCCAAGCCGGCATTATGAATTCGGTTGGGTTGGCTAATCCGGGGATGGATAAGGTAGCAACTGAGATTCTGCCTGAGTTGGAAACGCAATTGCCAGACTTGCCAGTGATGATTTCAATCGCCGGTGAGTCGGTGGCCGAGTATCGTACCTTGGCAAAGGTCTTTGATAAATTCGATTATATTAAGGCGTTGGAGCTTAACTTGTCTTGCCCAAATGTTGATAAGGGTGGTATGGAATTTGGCGTTGATCCAGATAGCGCGGCTGAAGTTGTGGCTGCAGTTCGTGAAGTCACGAATAAACCACTCTATGCCAAGCTATCACCAAACGTTACTGACATTAAGCCAATTGCCAAGGCGGTTGAAACCGCTGGTGCCGACGGGTTAGTGTTGATTAACACGGTGGTGGGAATGAGTTTGGACATTGCATCACGCCAAGTCCGTCTTTACCGTGGTACGGGTGGCATCTCGGGCGCATCAGTTCATCCAATTGCCGTCCGCATGGTGTGGGAAGCGGCGTCAGTTGTTGATATTCCAATCATTGGGGTTGGCGGTGTCCGCTCAATGGATGATGCCCTGGAATTGATGTTGGCCGGCGCATCTGCTGTGCAAATCGGCGCAATGAATGCTGAGGACCCACTCTTCATCAGCAAGCTAGTAGATGAACTGCCAGCGGCTTTAGACAAATATAATTTTGCGTCGGTTCGTGAGATTCCGACAGCACTACAGAAGTTCCCAGCACCTTTAACGGCGTGGGAAGCTAATCACCCAGGAGACAATTAACCGATGACAAAGCCAGTATTTATTGCCTTAGATTTCCCAGACGCCCAAACGATGTGGACGTTTTTGGATCAATTCCCGGCGGATGTCCGTCCAGCGGTTAAAGTGGGAATGGAGTTGTTCTACCGTGAAGGACCAGCCTTAGTTACCGCTTTGAAGGAGCAAGGCTTTACCGTTTTTCTGGATTTGAAGCTTTACGACATTCCAAATACGGTGCAACAGGCAACGGAAAATGTTGCCCGCCTGGGTGTGGATTATTTGACGGTTCACGCAGCCGGTGGTGTGCGTATGCTACAAGCGGCTAAAAATGGTGCGCAAGAAGGGGCCGACGCGGCCGGTGTAACGGCACCAAAGTTGTTGGCCATCACACAACTGACTTCATTTTCTGAGGAAGAAATGCAGACAACTCAACTCGTGACGGTTCCAATGCGTGAATCAGTTATCCACTTGGCGCAACTAGCGGCCGAAGCTGGTGTAGCAGGAACGATTTCATCAGCGTTCGAATCATCAGATATTCATGCGAACACGCCAGCTGGCTTCTTATCAATTACGCCTGGTATCCGCCTTGTTGGGGATGCGGTTGGTGATCAAAGCCGTGTTGTCACACCAGCACGGGCAGCCGAAATGGGCGCCGACGGTATTGTGGTTGGCCGTTCGATTACGCAGGCAACGGATCCAGTTGCTGCATATCAACTTATTGAAACAGAATTTAACGCTTAAAACGGAGAAAACTTATGACAGATTACAAAGCATCAGTTGCCCAATCCTTGTTGGATATCGAGGCCATTAAGCTACAACCAAACGATCCATTCACATGGGCGTCAGGTTTGAAGAGCCCAATTTATACGGATAACCGTAAGACGATTGCTTTCCCAAAGGTCCGCAAGTTGATTGCAAAGGGTTTGGCGAATTTGATTAAGCACGAGTACCCAGAAGTCGAAGTTATCGGTGGCGTGGCCACAGCCGGCATTCCACACGCAGCCTGGGTGGCAGCTGAACTTGAATTGCCAATGATTTACGTGCGCTCAAAGCCAAAGGATCACGGCGCTGGTAAGCAAATCGAAGGTGAGTTAACGGCTGGTCAAAAGGTTGTCCTTATCGATGATTTGATTTCAACGGGCGGCTCAGTTTTGGGTGCCGTTGAAGCAACACGTCGTGAAGGCGGGGATGTATTAGGCGTTGTCTCAATCTTTTCATACGAACTACCAGCGGCTGATGAAAACTTCGCAGCAGCTGAGACACCATTTGCTTCGTTGACGACTTACTCAGCTTTGATTGATGCAGCGATTGCATCAGGCCAAGTAGATGATACTGACTTAGAGACGCTACAAGCTTGGCGTCAGGATCCAAAGGCGTGGGGTGAAGCACGCGGATAAAGTTTGCGGTGTGTGTCGACGCGTTGCGTCGAGTGGCTGGGGGCTTCTTTTGGCCCGCTAAACGAGGAGTGTCAAAATAGTGGCGGGCGGAGTCCCGAGCAAGCTCGGTGCACCTTTACCCCTTGTAGCACTAAGCGGTAAAACCGCTAAGTGCTACTGCCACATATTTAGCCACTCCTCGTTCTATACGCGGGGCGCCCCCAGCCACGGCAGCCAAGATATTCTAGTCTGTTTGAGATTTACATCTACCGGAAACCAAATGGGTGAACGGTTTACCTTGATGTATTTTGGTGGATGAAAATCGAACAATTATAGTATTTCTCGGCCGCCGTGACCTGCCCCGCCGAGCGTATAGACCCAAGTGGACCTTGACCCGTGGGTGTGGGTTCTTAGCGGGTTTCCCGCTTAGAGCCACGAGGAGGTAAAGGTGTACGCGCCATCGGCGTGGACTCCGCTCCCCACAGGTCATGGTCTACTTGGGTTAGCGAGCCTAAAGAAGGGACAGGTCACTCCGACCGTAAGGGCGGACACAAACACCAAACCTTTTTCGAAATTCCGAGTGTTTATATTTGTAACCGCTTACAAGGTGCGTTATTATAAACATGTACCAAAGGAAGAAAGGTAGATGATAACTTTGGAAGAAACAATTATTTCAACCACAGTAGTGCCATCATCTACCGCAATCCATGCGGGCGTGTCACAGTAATGACGCAAGATAACAACACGTATCATTTTTAAGAGATAAACACATTAGTCATGATTTGACATCTCTTGCGATCATTAGCATCGGTTACTTCGACGACGGACGATAATCCAGTGATGGATGTAAGCTTGTTCAGAGATTGGAGGCTGCTCCCGACACGGTTTGATGAAAATTTCAAATAGCTTGGATGCGGTAGAGATGAGACTATAGATTTGGTTGTGACCATACCTTAGCGACAGACAACTAAAGCTGCAGATTAGTTCTCTAAGGTGGTCCTTTTACAATTGAATACAGGGTGGCGGAGTAGCGCTTCCCTAGCTATGTGTCGCAAATCATAGCTGAAGTGACCGCGGGCCAACGTGCCGGCGGTTTTTTTGCGCACACAATAAGAAGATAAAAATTCACAAAGCTGTCACGACTACCTATCCCAAAAGCGGACGATTGTTGGTATCATGTAACATGAGACAAATTGTGAAAGGTGACAAATCATGAATATCGGACTATTCACGGATACCTATTTCCCGCAGGTTTCCGGGGTTGCAACATCGATTCAAACGTTGCGACGTCAATTGGAAGCTAACGGACATAAGGTTTATATTTTTACGTCTACCGATCCGAAGGTAAAAAAGGGGACGCTTGAACCAAATATCTATCGTTTTGCAAGTTTGCCATTCGTTGGATTTAAGGATCGGCGCATTACATATCGTGGTGCAATTCAGGCTGTTCAATTAGCTAAAAAACTACAACTTGATATCGTACACACACAAACTGAGTTTTCGCTCGGCGTAATGGGGAAGTTTGTTGCACGTCAATTGAAGATTCCGGTTGTACATACGTTCCACACGAATTATGAAGACTACTTGCACTACATTGCCAACGGTAAGATTATTCGCCCAGGTAGTGTGGCTGTGATTGCTCGCAACTATATGGCGGGCATGACCGGCATTATTTCACCATCACGTCAGACCTACGATACGTTGATGAAGTATAAGGTGAAGGCACCGATTGAGATTATACCAACCGGTGTTAATGTGCTTCATTCACCTGCAGAAGATACTAGTGTTGTCCTACGTGAAAAATTAGGCCTTAAGCCAGAAACGCCAGTGGTATTATCATTGGGACGCGTTGCTTTTGAAAAGAACCTTGATGATGCGCTATCAGTATTCGCTGAAGCCTTAGAAGAGGTTCCAGATGCGATGTTTATCATCGTTGGGGGTGGTCCAGCAATGGCAGCTTTGCAAGAGCACGTGTCAGCACTAGAGATTGACGACCATGTTATTTTTACTGGAGAGGTCAATCACAACGATGTTTACGGTTACTACAAGATGGGCGATGTCTTTGTTTCGGCCTCGGTTTCTGAAACGCAAGGGCTAACCTTCATCGAAGCAATGACCGCCGACACACCAGTTGTTGCTATTCACAGTCCATATCTTGACACCATTGTTACTGATGAAAACATCGGTACATTGGTCGACGATAGTTTTGGATTACTTGAGCCGATGGTTATGTATCTGAAGGCCAAGTCAACGGGTGAAATGATTGGCAATCCTGAAACACGGGCAGCTGTGTTGCATGAGATTGACGAACGAACATTTGGTAAACACGTCATTGATTTCTATGCAGAAGCGTTGGCTGTTTATCATGAAGAGGAGGATACGGAAGCTGCCGAAGCAAACGATGTGGAGTACTCAAAGACATTCCTGCTTCGGAATCCATTCCGACGAGATGATTAATGATTAGAATTACGATGTTTTCTTCAGCTGAAACGGTACCTGGTCAAGGCGTCGGATCAGCATATCGTGAGTTGATAAATTTGTTGACGGCACAGTTTAAAGATAAGTTTCAAGTCCGTATCAATAGTTTGGCACCAGCTGACATTAGTCACTACCACACCATTGATTTTTGGTTTTATTTGAACACATTCTTGCCTGGCCGTGGTCGTCGCATTGGGTATGTTCACTTTTTACCTGAGACACTAGAGGGGTCAATTAACCTCCACTGGCCAGTTAAGAATATTTTTTATTGGTATGTGATGGCGTTTTATAAGCGTATGGACCACATTGTTGTTGTTAACCCAACGTTCATCGATAAACTGGTGGCGTTAGGGGTTAAGCGTGAAAAGGTGACGTATATTCCAAACTTTGTCACGAAGACGCAATTCCATCCGTTACCAGATGACCAAAAAATGGCGTTGCGAAAGCAATTTGGTATTGATCAAGATGCTTTTGTCGTCTTGGGCGTTGGCCAAATTCAAGAACGCAAAGGTATCTGGGATTTTATTGCCATGGCAAAAGATAATCCAGATTGGACGTTTGTTTGGGTTGGTGGATTCTCATTTGGGTCAATTACAGCTGGTTACGATGAGTTAAAAAAGGTTTTGAAAAACCCACCGGCCAACCTAAAATTCCCAGGGATTGTTGACCGTGCAGTTATTAATGGTTATTACAATGTGGCGGATGTTTTCCTGTTACCAAGTTATACGGAGTTGTTCCCAATGTCTGCTTTGGAGGCATTTAGCACGGGGACACCAACAGTCTTGCGTGATTTGGATTTGTACCGTGCCATTATCGATGGTTATTATCTCGCTGGTTCAGACCGTGAAGCGATGCAAGCACAATTAACAGCTTTGCACGATCAACCTGAACTGCGTGCTAAATTGTCAAAGCAGGCCTTAGCTGCGTCTGAACGTTATTCTGCTGATTACGTGGCAGATATTTGGGAGAAATTCTATACCGAACAAGCGGGCTTGAAAAACAAGGGGTAAGTCAATGACGAGACGGAATGGCATTGTTTTTACCATCATGATGCTAATTGGTTTGGGGATTTTTTACTGGTCTTTCCGTAAGATTAGTTGGACACAATTTGCATCGGAGGTTAAAAACGCGAATTGGTGGTGGTTGATTGTCGCGGTTGGCGCGATGGTGGTCTATCTACTATTAGAGGCAGTTGTTGTTAAGATTTTTGTTGATGATGCCCATGAAAAGCTGAGTTGGCGTGATGCTATCCGAGTGCCGCTGGTTGAACAATTAGGGAATGGTATTACGCCATTCGCTACTGGTGGACAACCTATGCAAATGATTACCCTTGCACAGGCTGGCATCGATCCTGGCCGTGCGGGTTCGATTTTGTTGATGAAGTTTGTGGTTTACCAAGGCATGATTGTTGTTAATTTTTTGATGGCGTTAACAATTGGGTACCACTACATAGCTGATAAGCTACATGCGTGGGCTATCTTAGTATTGTTTGGTTTTGTGATTCACTTAGCGGTGATTGTAGGGCTCTTGTTGGTTATGTACTGGCCAATGTTGACCCGTACAATGGTCCTATTGGTGTTTAAACCAATAAGCTGGTTCCGACCAGCGATTGTTGAGAAGTGGAAAGATGTTGTCGATGAGAAAATTGATAATTTTCATCGCGAAAGTGTCCGCATGAGTCATGATTGGCCGGCGTTAGTCAAAGCAATTGTGGTCACATTTTTCCAAATGGCGGTGTACTACCTCATTCCATACTTTATCTTGTTGGGATTAGGCGTATCGCCAATTAATGTTATTTTGGTGACAGCCTTACACGTGCTGATTGTGATGGTGATTTCGTTGTTCCCAATCCCAGGCGGAACTGGGGGAGCGGAAGCGGGATTTGCGGTTTTATTCTCCCAATTCTTGCCATCTGCATCTGTATTGCTATTCGCCATGATGATTTGGCGTTTGATTACCTACTACCTGGGGATGTTTGCAGGTATCGTTGCCTTTAATCTGAATGCAGCGAAGAGAAGGAAATAAACATGAGTCGAGAAAGTGATTTGGTACAGATTGCACAGCGCATTCGTGCCATGATGATTGATGATCGTGAAGAAATCCAAACCCGTCATTTTGACGCGTTTGGGGTGACGGTCGTGACAGTAGTCTATGACCGACCATCAAAGGTATTTGCGGTTGAAGGTCTACGTGATAATAATCGACGTTTTGCATTTGATGATGCCGATTTAGTCGCGATTGATATTTACGAAGCGCTCCAAGACTTTAAGGAAACCTTTTAAATAGTTGCAGATACGCACAAGTATTTAAGACGATTTTATGTTTCTTTAATGGAAGAGCGGTATACTGAATATTGTAATTTTTAAGGTCGGATGGACCTAGAGAGAAAATGGAGCGTAATAAAATGCAACGAGTAGTTTCAGTCATCAAGAAATGGTGGCCAGACTTCAACTCAACTGTAGGCTTCTTTATGCTATCGGTCTTCTTGGTATGGTTGAAGACGTATTGGGCATATAAGACAAACTTTTCATTGGGTGTACAAGGAACACTTCAAGAGTTCTTGTTGTTCTTGAACCCAATTCCAACGGCAATTATTTTGCTCGGAATTGCGTTGTACTTCCGTGGACGCATCGCTTACTGGTTGATGTTGCTAATTAACCTTGTGCAATCAATTTGGTTGTTCGCCAATATGTTGTACTACCGTGAGTTCTCTGATTTCTTGTCATTGAACATCATGGGGTCTGGTGGGTCAGTTGAAAATAATTTAGGTAAGTCAATTGCGGGAATCATTCACGTATCTGACTTCCTAGTCTTTGTTGATATTATTGTCTTGATTGTCCTTTTGCTAGTGAAGGTGATTAAGGTTGATAAGACGGCGGTCCAAAAGCGCTTTGCTGCTTTGGTAACCGTATTCGGTGTTCTGTTGATGTTTGTTGGTTATGGTATCGCTTCTAAGGATCGTTCTGGTCTTTTGACGCGTACGTTTGATAACAACTACATCGTTAAGTATCTTGGTTTGAATGAGTACGCAGCCTATAACATCTTCAAGACGAAGCAGACTGCGGATGTTAAGAAAGAAGCTAAGGCCTCAGACCTAGATAAGATTAAGAAGTTTGTTGATGGTAAAAAGACGTTGGAGAACTCTGTTTACTTCGGTAAAGAGAAGGGCAAGAATGTCATCATGTTCCACTTGGAGTCATTCCAACAATTCTTGATTGATTACAAGGTAAATGACGTTGAAGTAACGCCAAATTTGAATGCGTTCTATCACGATCAAAATACGTTGGCGTTTGATAACTTCTATAATGAAGTCGGTCAAGGTAAGACGGCCGATGCTGAAACAATGCTGGAGACGGGATTGTTCGGTACGGCTTCTGGTTCAGCCATGGTTAACTACGGTACGTCAAATACGTACCAAGCCGTGCCAGCTATCTTGGACCAACAAGGTTATACGACAGCTGCTTTCCACGGTGACGTTGCTTCGTTCTGGAACCGTGACAACACGTATAAGTCATGGGGCTATGACTACTTCTTTAGTAAGCCATATTTCAAGGACGCGGATAACGCAAATTACAACATTGGTTATGGTATGAAGGATAAGATTTTCTTGCAGGACTCTGCTAAATATCTTGAACAATTACCACAACCATTCTATTCAAAGATTATTACGGTGACGAACCACTATCCATATGACCTGGATAAGCAAAACATTTCGATTGAGAAGACGACCACTGGTGATAAGACGGTTGATGGTTACGTACAAACAGCACGCTACCTTGATCAAGCATTTGGTGAGTTCCTAACTTGGATGAAGAAGTCAGGTTTGTATGACAACTCAATGATTGTTTTGTACGGTGATCACTATGGTATTTCAGAGAACCACCCAGCGGCAATTGCGAAGTTGATGGGCAAGAGTTCAGTTAACTCATATGACTTGGCTAACTGGCAAAAGGTACCATTCATTGTGCACGCACCTGGTTTGCAAGGTGGTATTAACCACACTTATGGTGGTGAAATTGATGTGATGCCAACGATTTTGCACTTGCTCGGTGTTTCAACATCAAATAACGTGCAATTCGGTCAAGACTTGCTAGCGCCAAACCGCAAGCAGGTTGTACCATTCCGTAACGGTGACTGGGTATCGGCCGAATACATGAAGTATGGTGGAAACTACTACGTCACAACGACAGGTACAAAGATCAAGCCAAAGGAAGATCCGCGAGCTAAGCAAATTATTGATGAGACACAAGCATACGTTAATAAGATGCTAACGTACTCAGATGATGTGCAAACTGGCGATTTGCTACGCTTCTACACACCAGAAGGTTTCAAGAAGGTTAATAAGAAGGACTACTCATATAAGAAGGCCGACGGACTTGCTCTCTTGAGAAGATGGATAAGCAAAGTGATACGACTTTGATTGATCAGCACAATCACACGTCTACGATGAGTGACTATGTGACTGATGCGCCTGAATTAGGTGGACAACCACAAACAATTCAACAAGCTGTTTCAAGCAGTGAATCTTCAAGTGAAGAAACGCCAACTGATGACGCAGCACAACAATAAGTATGAAAGCACTTCAGCAATTGCTGAGGTGCTTTTTTGCATCTCTGGATTGTTCGGAAAAATGCGATATAACAAAGTAGTTGACGAACGTTCGTGGATGGGGTATATTATTTAAGCACTCAAATGAGCGGTACAAAATGTATTTAATCAACGAGTTGTGATTCATAAAAAGAAGTTGAAATTGGTTGTTGACAATCGGTTGAGTCTTCTGTAATATATGTTAAGTCGCTTCGTGGTATTTGATACTTATGAACGACGTATGAAAATTGATTGAAATTAGTTGTTGACATTTCATTCTTTCTTCTGTAGTATAGATTAAGTCGTCAAGGCGACGACGTAGGTCATTGAAAACTGAATATCGTTTCGATGAAACAAATGTGTAGGGTCATCAAGCTAAGCTTGATGCAAAAACATTTGCGAAGTCAATTCGCTAGTAAATTCGTTTAACTTCTGTTAAACAACAAAAATTGAGTTATACTCAAACTTCAAATTGAGAGTTTGATCCTGGCTCAGGATGAACGCTGGCGGCGTGCCTAATACATGCAAGTCGAACGCTTTGTGGTTCAACTGATTTGAAGAGCTTGCTCAGATATGACGATGGACATTGCAAAGAGTGGCGAACGGGTGAGTAACACGTGGGAAACCTACCTCTTAGCAGGGGATAACATTTGGAAACAGATGCTAATACCGTATAACAATGACAACCGCATGGTTGTTATTTAAAAGATGGTTCTGCTATCACTAAGAGATGGTCCCGCGGTGCATTAGCTAGTTGGTAAGGTAATGGCTTACCAAGGCGATGATGCATAGCCGAGTTGAGAGACTGATCGGCCACAATGGGACTGAGACACGGCCCATACTCCTACGGGAGGCAGCAGTAGGGAATCTTCCACAATGGGCGAAAGCCTGATGGAGCAACGCCGCGTGTGTGATGAAGGGTTTCGGCTCGTAAAACACTGTTGTAAGAGAAGAATGACATTGAGAGTAACTGTTCAATGTGTGACGGTATCTTACCAGAAAGGAACGGCTAAATACGTGCCAGCAGCCGCGGTAATACGTATGTTCCAAGCGTTATCCGGATTTATTGGGCGTAAAGCGAGCGCAGACGGTTATTTAAGTCTGAAGTGAAAGCCCTCAGCTCAACTGAGGAATTGCTTTGGAAACTGGATGACTTGAGTGCAGTAGAGGAAAGTGGAACTCCATGTGTAGCGGTGAAATGCGTAGATATATGGAAGAACACCAGTGGCGAAGGCGGCTTTCTGGACTGTAACTGACGTTGAGGCTCGAAAGTGTGGGTAGCAAACAGGATTAGATACCCTGGTAGTCCACACCGTAAACGATGAGTGCTAGGTGTTTGAGGGTTTCCGCCCTTAAGTGCCGCAGCTAACGCATTAAGCACTCCGCCTGGGGAGTACGACCGCAAGGTTGAAACTCAAAGGAATTGACGGGGACCCGCACAAGCGGTGGAGCATGTGGTTTAATTCGAAGCAACGCGAAGAACCTTACCAGGTCTTGACATCCCTTGACAACTCCAGAGATGGAGCGTTCCCTTCGGGGACAAGGTGACAGGTGGTGCATGGTTGTCGTCAGCTCGTGTCGTGAGATGTTGGGTTAAGTCCCGCAACGAGCGCAACCCTTATTACTAGTTGCCAGCATTCAGTTGGGCACTCTAGTGAGACTGCCGGTGACAAACCGGAGGAAGGTGGGGATGACGTCAAATCATCATGCCCCTTATGACCTGGGCTACACACGTGCTACAATGGCGTATACAACGAGTTGCCAACCCGCGAGGGTGAGCTAATCTCTTAAAGTACGTCTCAGTTCGGATTGTAGGCTGCAACTCGCCTACATGAAGTCGGAATCGCTAGTAATCGCGGATCAGCACGCCGCGGTGAATACGTTCCCGGGTCTTGTACACACCGCCCGTCACACCATGAGAGTTTGTAACACCCAAAGCCGGTGGGGTAACCTTCGGGAGCCAGCCGTCTAAGGTGGGACAGATGATTAGGGTGAAGTCGTAACAAGGTAGCCGTAGGAGAACCTGCGGCTGGATCACCTCCTTTCTAAGGAAAATCGGAAACCTACACATTCGTTGAAACGATATTCAGTTTTGAGTGACTTACACTCAATTAAATACATCATGGGGAATTAGCTCAGCTGGGAGAGCACCTGCTTTGCAAGCAGGGGGTCATCGGTTCGATCCCGATATTCTCCATTGCAACCTGTGGGTTGCAACATTAGTTCTTTGAAAACTGAATCATAATTGTAAATTTTTAAATTCATTTAATATTGTTAATCAATATAAATTGAGCCGAAAAAATACACCGCGTAATTTTTTGAGTTTTTTAAATTAGTTTAAAATCGCTTGTGGCCTTGAGCCACATACTCAAACTTATATCATCAACGTCAGTTGATAGGTTAAGTTATTAAGGGCGCATGGTGGATGCCTTGGCACTAGGAGCCGATGAAGGACGGGACTAACACCGATATGCTTCGGGGAGCTGTAAGTAAGCTTTGATCCGGAGATTTCCGAATGGGGGAACCCAACTTGTTATGCAAGTTATCACCTAATGAATATATAGTTAGGTTGAAGGTAGACGTTGTGAACTGAAACATCTCATTAGCAACAGGAATAGAAAGAAAAATCGATACCGTCAGTAGCGGCGAGCGAAATCGGTAGAGCCCAAACCAAAGTGCTTGCACTTTGGGGTTGTAGGACTGACATTGTGGAGTTACAAAGTTAACATTTAGCAGAATCAGCTGGGAAGCTGAGCGAGACAGGGTGATAGCCCCGTATGCGAAAAGTGTTGACCTCCCGTCAGGATCCTGAGTACGGCCGGACACGTGAAATCCGGTCGGAATCCGCGAGGACCATCTCGCAAGGCTAAATACTCCCTAGTGACCGATAGTGAACCAGTACCGTGAGGGAAAGGTGAAAAGCACCCCGGAAGGGGAGTGAAAAAGTTCCTGAAACCATGTGCCTACAAGAAGTTAGAGCCCGTTAATGGGTGATAGCGTGCCTTTTGTAGAATGAACCGGCGAGTTACGATACCATGCAAGGTTAAGGTGGAAAGACCGGAGCCGTAGCGAAAGCGAGTCTGAAATGGGCGAATTAGTATGTTGTTGTAGACCCGAAACCAGGTGACCTACCCATGTCCAGGGTGAAGGTGCGGTAAAACGCACTGGAGGCCCGAACCCGTGCATGTTGAAAAATGCTGGGATGAGGTGTGGGTAGCGGTGAAATTCCAATCGAACTTGGAGATAGCTGGTTCTCTCCGAAATAGCTTTAGGGCTAGCCTCGGAATGTAGCGTGTTGGAGGTAGAGCACTGTTTTGGTGCGGGGCCCATCTCGGGTTACCAAATTAAGATAAACTCCGAATGCCAATCACGTATGTCCGGGAGTCAGACAGTGAGTGATAAGATCCATTGTCGAAAGGGGAACAGCCCAGATCGTCAGTTAAGGTCCCTAAGTGTGTGTTAAGTGGAAAAGGATGTGGAGTTGCATAGACAACTAGGATGTTGGCTTAGAAGCAGCCACCATTTAAAGAGTGCGTAATAGCTCACTAGTCGAGTGATTTGCGCCGAAAATGTACCGGGGCTAAACACACCACCGAAACTACGGGTGCCACGTAAGTGGCGCGATAGGAGAGCGTTCTAAGGGCGATGAAGTCAGACCGTGAGGACTGGTGGAGCGCTTAGAAGTGAGAATGCCGGTATGAGTAGCGAAAGACAGGTGAGAATCCTGTCCACCGTATGACTAAGGTTTCCTGGGGAAGGCTCGTCCTCCCAGGGTTAGTCGGGACCTAAGGCGAGGCCGAGAGGCGTAGTCGATGGATAACAGGTTGAGATTCCTGTACCAGGTGAACATGTTTGAACGATGGAGGGACGCAGAAGGCTAACGGATCCCAGCTGCTGGATATGCTGGGTTAAATAATAAGTCTTAGATCGAGTTAAATGCTTTATCTTTTAAGGACAAGTTATGATGAGGACCGAAATAAAGTAGGGAAGTCCGTGATGTCACGCTGCCGAGAAAAGCTTCTAGTTAGTGTTTACCTGCCCGTACCGCAAACCGACACAGGTAGTCGAGGAGAGCATCCTAAGGTGAGCGAGTGAACTCTCGTTAAGGAACTCGGCAAAATGACCCCGTAACTTCGGGAGAAGGGGTGCTCAGCGAAAGCTGAGCCGCAGTGAATAGGCCCAGGCGACTGTTTATCAAAAACACAGGTTTCTGCAAAATCGTAAGATGACGTATAGGGGCTGACGCCTGCCCGGTGCTGGAAGGTTAAAAGGAGTGCTTAGCTTCGGCGAAGGTACGAATTGAAGCCCCAGTAAACGGCGGCCGTAACTATAACGGTCCTAAGGTAGCGAAATTCCTTGTCGGGTAAGTTCCGACCCGCACGAAAGGCGTAACGATCTGGGCACTGTCTCAACGAGAGACTCGGTGAAATTTAAATACCCGTGAAGATGCGGGTTACCCGCGACAGGACGGAAAGACCCCATGGAGCTTTACTGTAGCTTGATATTGAGTGTTTGTGCAGCTTGTACAGCATAGGTAGGAGCCGTAGATACCGGGACGCTAGTTTCGGTGGAGGCGTCATTGGGATACTACCCTCGTTGTATGACCACTCTAACTCGCACCACTAAGCGTGGTGGAAGACAGTGTCTGGCAGGCAGTTTGACTGGGGCGGTCGCCTCCTAAAAGGTAACGGAGGCGCCCAAAGGTTCCCTCAGAATGGTTGGAAATCATTCGCAGAGTGTAAAGGCACAAGGGAGCTTGACTGTGAGACTTACCAGTCGAGCAGGTACGAAAGTAGGGCTTAGTGATCCGGTGGTTCCGCATGGAAGGGCCATCGCTCAACGGACAAAAGCTACCCTGGGGATAACAGGCTTATCTCCCCCAAGAGTCCACATCGACGGGGAGGTTTGGCACCTCGATGTCGGCTCATCGCATCCTGGGGCTGTAGTCGGTCCCAAGGGTTGGGCTGTTCGCCCATTAAAGCGGTACGCGAGCTGGGTTCAGAACGTCGTGAGACAGTTCGGTCCCTATCCGTCGCGGGCGTAGGAAATTTGAGAGGAGCTGCCCTTAGTACGAGAGGACCGGGGTGGACGTACCTCTGGTGTATCAGTTGTTCCGCCAGGAGCATCGCTGAGTAGCTATGTACGGATGAGATAAACGCTGAAAGCATCTAAGTGTGAAACTCGCCTCGAGATGAGATTTCCCATTCTTTATGAAGTAAGACCCCTCAGAGATGATGAGGTAGATAGGCTAGAAGTGGAAGTGCGGCGACGCATGGAGCGGACTAGTACTAATGGTTCGAGGACTTAACCAAGTTGAAAACGTGGTGTAAGGCTCAAACGAAGTTTGATTTACAGATTATGATTCAGTTTTGAGAGAGCTAAAATTTTCTCAATTAAATAGCGTGTCGTGATGATGGCATTGAGGTCACACCTGTTCCCATACCGAACACAGAAGTTAAGCTCAATAGCGCCGAAAGTAGTTGGAGGATCGCTTCCTGCGAGGATAGGACGTCGCGATGCACATGGACGTTTAGCTCAGCTGGGAGAGCACCTGCCTTACAAGCAGGGGGTCACAGGTTCGATCCCTGTAACGTCCATTGGTCGCATGGTCTAGTTGGTTAGGACGTTCGCCTGTCACGCGAAAGATCACGGGTTCGAATCCCGTTGTGACCGTATAATTAAATATTACGTCTCCATTTTAGGGGTATAGTTTAACGGTAGAACGACGGTCTCCAAAACCGTTGGTGGGGGTTCGATTCCCTCTACCCCTGCCATGGCGGTAGTGGTGAAGTGGTTAACACATCGGTTTGTGGTACCGACATGCGTGGGTTCGATTCCCATCTACCGCCCTGACGTAATGTTTAATAAATTGCCGTTGTGGCGGAATAGGCAGACGCGCTGGACTCAAAATCCAGTTCCCGCAAGGGAGTGTGGGTTCGACCCCCACCGACGGCATTTCAAAATGAAACGTCCGGAAACGGGCTTTTTATTTTGAACAAATCAATATCGGGACGTAGCTCAGCTTGGTAGAGCACCTGGTTTGGGACCAGGGGGTCGCAGGTTCGAATCCTGTCGTCCCGATCATTAGAGGTTTAGGTTCTCCTAAGCCTCTTTTTTTGTACTGTCAGTACGTAAATTCTGTTGTAAAATAAATTTAGCATAGAACAAGTGAGGGATAAGATATGGCTAACGAACCAATTACAAACGAATCATATCAGCAACTACTAGTTGATTTAGGTGTCGGCGGTCCCCAAGTCGGTGAGAAGAGTTTCAATTTAGCTGAGGGCTTCCATGTTCGTGATGAAGCCGGGGCTGAAGATGTGTATAACTATTGGGATGTCATTCGCCGTGCTGACGAAACGTACTGGTCACCGCTAAAGGGGGATCGTAAAACCTTATATGATATTACCGGCTACCAAATTCAAGCCAAATCTACAGGCGAATGGATGAGCATCGCTGACTGGTTTGCAATGGATCGTGTTTAATTAGAGGAGCAGCATATGAAAGCAACGTATTTAAGACAAGCCATGTATGCTTTCGCCATGGGTGATGCGTTTGGTGTGCCATACGAATTTAAGGGACGTGATACTTATGAAGTCGTACCAGAAATGGTTGGCTATCAAACACATGCACAACCTAAGGGAACGTGGAGTGATGATACCAGCCTAACGCTCGCAACAATCAATGCTTTGTTTGAGCCGTTTGATTTAAAGACAGTGATGGGCAATTTTGTTGATTATCTAGAGAATGGGGCTTTCACACCATACGGTGAAGTGTTCGACGTTGGCAACGGTACAGCAGCTGCAATTAAGTCATACGAGGAAACGGGTGATACCAGTTACTTCCGACCAGACGATGAACTAAACAACGGTAATGGTGCCTTGATGCGTGTTTGGCCGATTGCTTTTTACGAGTTTGATTCTGATCGCACGATTGAAGAGATTAGTGACGAACTAACTGGTCTAACTCATGGACACCGTCGTTCACGACTAGCATCCCGTTTCTTTATCTATTTCTTACGTATGATGCCACGTGTACAAAATGTAGAACGTGCATTAGATATGGCCATTCGTCGTTCTAATCGTACAGCTATGGAAACGGCCGCGCTTGAAACAGAAGAACTTGGTTAGCGATTACTGACGAGCAATCATCAGTTGATATTATCAATCATCTTAAGACTATGACGCGTGATGAGGTGCCTAGTTCAGGTTACGTTGTCGACACGTTGCAAGCGGTTCTATGGACGTTGCTGCACACAACAAGCTTTGCAGAGGCTGTTCAGACGGCGGCTGCACTAGGTGATGACACAGATACAATTGCGGCCTTAGTCGCAGTTATCATGACGTTTGCCGATCCAGATTTCCCAACCGAATGGATGGCTGATTTGGGTGCTAAAGAAAAAATTGAACGCGAATTGTTGCTGGCTGATGAGTCAGGAAAATTTGCCTAAAAAAAGAGATTAACACGTTACGTATTTAAGACGAGGTGTTAATCTCTTTTTTTATTTTCGATAATGGCGTATTAATGTCGCTAGGACAAATAGCGTTATACCAGTCAGACTTAGCCAACGACCAATGGCCAAACCTGGGGTCTCGTAAGTTAAATGAATAGTATTCTGACCACTGTGTAGGGGAATGCCAATGAAACCATTATTGATTTTCTGAAGGTCGTAACCCTTAGCCGACCAACCAGAACTGTAAGGAATAGTTGTTGCCAATACGCGAGGTGTTTTAACTGACACCGTAGTCTTCACGGCGTCATCAGTCAGCTGGACACGAGGTGCGGTCGATTGTGTCGCCTCAGCAACCTTGGTAAATCGTTTATCAGTTGGAATAGCTTCAATTGAGGCGTCGAATTCATACGTTCCAGGACGTGAGAAAGTGAGCGGAATGAATTGTTCCTGACTGATTTTCGTTGCCTGGCCAAGATTTAACGTAACGCTTTGACGAGGGTTGTAAAATGACAGGTTTGTTTGACCAGTTTGCGTTGTACTGATTTCTCGATTCGCATAACCAGCCGTAATCGTATAACCGCCGATTTCATTACCCGCGTTTTTTACATTGTGTTGATACCAATTCCATGAATAAGCGGCGGTATTATGGCGCAAATCAGGTTCATTTTGTGGGTTGCGACTCGATTGCTCGTAATCATACTCATACTGCGCCAAAGCTTGATTATGTTGCTCTGCTAACGACGCAGGGTGGAATGTGATATTTGACAAGGTTAAGTGCAATTCCGTTCCCTTAAGTGCCTTATCGGCCGGTAAGAAGATACCCTCAGGCAACAATGAAGCATGGGTCGTATAACGGAAGTGCACGCTGTTCTTTGCTGGTTTCGTCTGGTCTGTACGAACCTTAGTTGTTATCACTTTTTGAGCAAAGGCTGAAGTTTCACCGGATGTCACACTTGGAACAACGACACTATCAGCTAATGTAGCTTCCTTTCTTGTTGCAGATAGTTGGTTAAAGTCACGTTGCGCAATGGTATATTTTGGCAAATATACCAACGGATATGCATTCCTTGATGTTAGGACATTTTGGCCATTGACCATGACATCTGACTGTTCCCCATATGAAGCAGGTGTCAGTGTGTCAGGATTTTGAAAACGTTGTTTAATACCCAAAATGTTATTTAGGACGTCACGATTGTCGAGATTACCCGTCACATCGTTGGGGTTTGATGGTGCAATTTCTAAAGCCGTCATCAGGTTACCAACGGCGCCATTTTGGAGTGACCAGTAACTTTCAACGTTATTAACGTGACTTAGGATTGGCAGATTAGTTGCCGGCGCAATACCCGTTGCATTGCTAAGTTGGTTATCGACAAAACTACGTTCGAACTTATTTGAGGTTAAATCGTAGTTTTTTTGATTAGCCAACAACTTTTTAACGGACTCAGTAGATAACATGTCACTCTGATTTGGGTTGGTATTATCAGTGTGGTTGCGACTTGTAATTAACACCACGTTGAATAATGTTATCCCAACTAACAACCAGGCGAGTCTTGGACGTGACAGGTGATGCTGCGTGAACCACAATACAGCGACTGTGCCAAAGAACCAAGCGATGACTAAACCAAAGCGCATGTTCAGATTGAAACTACTCATGATAAACAGCGAAGCGGTCGACAAGAGTCCAACTAGTGAAAATGTTAGATAATCACGAGCGGTTAGTTGGTTTAATTGTCCAAGCATGACGATGGTCACCAAGCCAATTGGTAATGCCAACATGAAAATCCAACGGTTGGAAGGGGACGAACCACCATTCAAAAGACCAGCGAAAACGGGTAGTAAAACACCGATGAAACTGATTAGCCAAATTAAAGCATATGGCTTGTATGTTCGCCACCGACGAACGCTAAAAATAATGGCCATGACACTGAGGGCGCTAAAGCCACCGGTCAGCCAAAAGTCGGGTGTTGTTAAATTACCGATTAAGTTACCTGGTAAGCCTAAGTAGTAATAAGCGGGGTAGACAATTAGACCGTTAGCTAATGACTTACCAGAACGGGCGGACTGTAAGACTGCCATGATGCTTGGAAAGAATAAAATCATGGGTAACAATGCACCGATGATGGCATTGGCCAACAAAGCTAAATGTTGGCGCCAATTAAACCAATTCTGATTAAACCATTGATAGCCCAACCAAAAGACGACAGCACCGATGGCCATCATAAAGGCGAAATAAAAATTATTCCATAGGGTCCAAGTAACCAATACAGTGAACCAGGCATAGCGATGTTTGATCAATGCACGATGCAACGTCAAAATCAGCAGTGGGAAAATAATTAACGGGTTTAAAAAGAACGGATGTTCAAATGCAGCGAATGCGGTATATCCAAAAAAGGTATAACCGAAAGTACCGATTAAATATTGCCAATTTTGCTGTTTAGGCACGAAATGGCGTGCTGTGATGATAAAACTTAAGCCTGCCAAAAAGAGACGGACGATAATACTCAAGTTGTAATAGGCCAGCACATGTGCTTTGCTCACCAGGGCAACCCCGTATGTGAAAATATCACCCATCGTGTAATAAGCGAACGTTTGGAGATAATCTGCTCCAAGACCGATTTGCCATTGCCAGGCGTTCGGCCATTCATGGTTGAATAGCAAGTTTTTTAAATCAGCTTGCCATTGCACCAACGCTGGAAAGTGTTGCGCAATCCCATCTGATTGCCAGATAAGTGACGTTCCGGTTAAATAATAGGGCAAAAAAATAGCCCCAGCGGTTAATACAAATAGTAGTGTGTATTCGACAAAAATATTTTGCCACCACCGAAAGGTTTGTTTCATATTAAATCTCCTCGTAAAGAAGTCTCTTCATTATATCATCATCATAAAAGCACGCTTTCGTAAAACGTTTAACGGTTACAAGATGTTAGGAAGCCTTACAAAAAGACACACTTTAGGCATAAATACACGGTACACTAGTCAAAATTTATTAAAGAGGTGACTAAATAAGATGAGACACGAGAGCGATTCTTTAGGAACAGTTTCAGTACCAGCAACGGCATATTACGGGGTGCACACCCAACGAGCCGTCGAGAATTTTCCGATTACCGGTGAACTGGTTAACCCGGAGTTAATTCGCGGACTGGTTGAAATTAAAGAAGCTGCAGCGCTAGTCAATGCGGCTGCTGGCGACTTACCAACCGAAACTGCTGATGCCATTGTGGCGGCAACTAAGCAACTTTTGCAGCAACCAATCGATTACACGATGTTCCCGCTTGATCCAATTCAAGGTGGGGCTGGCACAAGTATGAACATGAATGTGAATGAAGTTGTGGCCAATCTGGCTTTAGAATTGTTGGGGGATGAAAAGGGAAATTACGCCCGTATCAATCCCAATGATCACGTTAACCGTGGGCAGAGTACAAATGATGTTTACCCATCAGCAGGTAAGCTGGCGATGATTCGCTTGATGGCGCCACTTTTTGATGAGTTGGAAGCATTGATTTCAACGCTAGGGTCAAAGGCTGACGAATTCGCACGCGTGTACAAAATGGGGCGTACACAATTGCAGGACGCAGTGCCAATGACGCTTGGAAATTCATTCCACGCCTATTTGAAGCCATTGCGTCGTGATTTGCGTCGCTTGCAAGATGCCGAAGCAGCCCTGCATACCTTAAACCTAGGCGGGTCAGCGATTGGATCTGGGATTAACGTTTCTTACCACTATCAGGTTCACGTTATTCCAAAGTTGGAAACTGTGACCGGGCTGGAATTGTTCCAAGCCGTCGACTTGTTTGATGCCACGCAAAATTTGGATGTCTTTACAACGTTATCAGGTGCTTTGAAGACATTGGCAGTGAACCTATCAAAGATGAGCAATGACTTGCGTTTGCTAAGCTCTGGTCCAAGATCAGGATTAAGCGAAATCAACTTGCCTGCGCGTCAAGCGGGAAGTTCAATCATGCCAGGGAAGGTTAACCCAGTTATTCCGGAAGTTGTTAATCAGGTAGCATTCGAGGTAATTGGAAACGATGCCACGATTACGGCCGCTGTTGAAGCGGGGCAACTTGAATTAAACGCCTTTGAGCCAGTTTTGTTCTATCGTATGTTTGCATCAATCACGCATTTGACGTCGGCCATGAAGACGTTCCGAGAACATGCCATTGCTGGTATTACTCACAATGAAGAACGCCTTGCTAAAGACATTGATTTGTCGGCCTCATTTGCAACGGCAATGGCGAACATGGTTGGTTACAAGAAAGCGGCAGAATTGGCAAAGGAATCACTTAAGACGAACAGGCCATTGCGTGAGTGTGCGATTGCATCTGGCATTTTTACCGACGAACAATTGGCACACATCTTTGCGGTTGAAGAAATTGTCGTGAATGCCCGTACACCTGAGCATGGATTGGTTCTAAAGCGTGCTGGATACACAAGCTAAACAAAAACAAGACTTTTTTCATAAATAAAACACAGTAAATATTTAATATCGATATTATGCGTTTTACAGGAAAATTCATAAAATTGTAACGCATTTCCCTGAAAGCGTTTACATATGAACGCATGTAGGGTACAATTTGTCTTGTACCTAAGGGATTAATAAATTTAAGGAGCGTGGCAATTATGGTGAATTTCATTATTGCTAGTCACGGCGAGTTCGCTGCCGGCATCCGTCAATCAGGTCAAATGATCTTCGGGGAGCAAGAGAACGTACAAGTTGTAACGTTTATGCCAAACGAGGGTCCAGAAGACTTGATGAAGAAGTACGACGATGCATTGGCAACGTTTGAGCCAGAGGGACAAGTTTTGTTCCTTGTGGATTTGTGGGGCGGGTCACCGTTTAACGCGGCAACTCGTATTCAAGCACAACACGAAGATCGCATGGCGATTGTGTCAGGCTTGAACCTACCAATGTTGGTAGAAGCATATGGTGCTCGTTTCTCAATGGAAACGGCTGCCGAAATTGCACACTACTTGGTACCAGTTGCCAAGGAAGGTGTGAAGTCAATTCCAGAAACGGAAGAGGCGGCACCAGCTACTGAAGCTACTTCATCAGACGAAGCAGTACCAGCAGTAGCTGCGGGGGATATTAATGAAGTAAAGCACTCAGGTGAGCGCCAAATCGACGTTCGATTGGCTCGTATTGACTCACGTTTGTTGCACGGACAAGTTGCAACGGCCTGGACGAAGTCAGTACAACCAAACCGTATCATCGTTGTTTCTGACGGTGTTGCTAAGGATGAGTTGCGTAAGACGTTGTTGGTACAAGCCGCACCAGTTGGTGTAAAGGTTAACGTTGTACCTATTCAAAAGTTGGTTGATGTTTGGGATGACCCACGTTTCGCCTCAGTTAAGGCCTTGTTGTTGTTCGAAACACCACAAGATGTTGCCGAAGCTGTTAAGGGTGGGGTTAAGTTGGACAAGATTAATATCGGTTCAATGTCTCACTCAGAAGGTAAGCGCATGGTGACGAATGCCGTTGCCGTTGATGACGAAGACGTGAAGACGTTGGAGTACTTGCGTGACCAAGGTATCTCTTTCGATGTTCGAAAGGTGCCAAGTGATCAAAGCAAGGACATCTTCGACTTGTTGAAGAAGTCATAATTGAATAACTACTATTTATTGCTAAGAAATTATTTGGGAGGATGAACGCATGATTTCAGCGTTTTTCGTAATTCTAATCGCATTCTTGGCCGGTGTGGAAGGAATTTTGGACGAGTTCCAATTCCACCAACCACTGGTCGCTGCAACGTTGATTGGATTGGCAACTGGTCACCTAATGGAAGGTGTTATCCTTGGTGGAACGTTGCAAATGTTGGCTTTGGGATGGATGAACATCGGAGCCGCTATCACCCGATGCCGCTTTGGCATCAGTTGTTTCAGCTTACTTGGTTACTGGACCTGCACAAGTTGATATCAAGACTGGTATGGCTATCGCTATTCCTTTGGCCGTTGCCGGACAAATCTTGACGATCGGTGTTCGTACGATTACCGTTGCCTTGGCTCACGTCGCTGACCGTGAAGCTGAAAAGGGTAATATTGCTGGTGTTGAGCGTGTTCACTGGTTGGCTTTGGTCTTCCAAGGATTGCGTATTGCTATTCCAACGGCGATTGTTATGGCCGTTGGTGCCGGACCTGTTAATGCCGCTTTGAACGCTATCCCAGAAGTGATTACTAAGGGATTGGCTGTTGCCGGTGGATTTATCGTGGTTGTTGGTTACGCCATGGTTATTAACATGATGGCAACTGCTGAGTTGTGGCCATTCTTCTTCTTGGGATTCGCCCTATCAGCCGTGACTGAATTGAACTTGATTGCTATGGGTATCATCGGATTGGTACTTGCATTGATTTACCTACAATTGTCACCAAAGTTTAACGGCGGTAATGGTGGTGGATCAAACGGCGGCGGTTCTGCCGGCGGAAGTGGTGGCGACCCAGTCGATGCCATTTTGAACAACTACTAGGAGCAGGGGGAATAACATCATGTCTGAATTAGTAAAGAATGAAGTTCACTTGACTAAGAAGGAACTTCGTGCAACTTGGTGGCGTTCATTCTTCTTGCAAGGTTCATGGAACTACGAGCGTATGCAAAACGTTGGTTGGGCATTCGCCATGATTCCTGCAATCAAGAAGTTGTACTCATCAAAGGAAGATCGTGCCGCAGCTTTGAAGCGTCACTTGGAATTCTTTAACACACACCCATACGTGGCTTCACCAATCTTGGGTGTTGAAATGGCTTTGGAAGAGCAACGTGCAAACGGTGCTGATATCGATGACGAAACGATTCAAGGTGTTAAGGTCGGAATGATGGGACCTTTGGCCGGTGTCGGTGACCCAATCTGGTGGGGAACTGTTCGTCCAGTGCTTGGAGCCTTTGCTGCCGGTATGGCACAAGGTGGCTCAATCATGGGACCAATCATCTTCTTCGTTGTTTGGAACATCTTGCGTATGGGATTCTTGTGGTACACACAAGACCTTGGTTACAAGCAAGGAACTAACATCACACAAAACTTGGCCGGTGGTGCCATGCAAAAGATTACGATGGGTGCCTCAATCCTTGGTATGTTTATCATGGGTGTGCTGGTTCCTCGTTGGACAACGATGAACTTCCCATTGGTTGTTTCAAAGGTTAAGGTACAAGACGGTGCTGGTGTTGATATGGGAAGCTTGGCTTCACAAATCAACGACGGTCACGTTTCAGTATCAAAGTTGATCGAAATCGTACAACAAATCCAAGGTGGTCAAACTTTGGGTGCCTACAAGATTACGACGTTGCAAGACACGTTGAACCAATTGATTCCTGGTTTGGCACCATTGCTATTGTTGTTCTTGGTATTGTGGTTGCTACGTAAGCGCGTATCAGCTATCACAATCATCTTCGGATTGTTCGCCGTTGGTATCTTGGCTTACGCACTTGGTATCATGGGATAATCATTCGAACGATATAATGTTTGCTAAAATGGTAGGAGGCGGAAACGTCTGCTACCATTTTTAGTTGTGTTAGAAAGATAGGTAGTTATGTGTGTCGTCGCTATCGCGCCGAGGCAAGGAAGCCCGGGGCTATCTCCGGCAAAGTTCAAATTGGGGCAACCGAATGGCGCGGACGCCATTCAGCGGGGCAAATAATTCCCCCTAATCCGTTTAGTCCTGTGTGGGCTTATCTGAATAGCGCCGGCCATGCGGCATGTTGCCCCAATTTGAACGCTCCGATACCCCCGAACTTCCTTGCCAGCAGACGAGATATGCTAATCTGTTTGAGATAATCATCTACCAGGAAATAAATGGGTGAATTGTGTACCCTATAGTTTTGTGGTGGATGACAATCAAACTAATAGAGTTTCTCTTGGCTGCCGTGCTTGGCCCCGCCACGCGTATAGACACATGCAGAACTTGACCCGCAGGTGTGGGTTCTTAGCGGTTTTACCGCTTAGAGCCACGGGAGGTAAAGGTGTACGCGCCAACGGCGTGGACTCCGCTCCCTGCAGGTCATGGTCTGGACGTGTTAGCGTGCCAAAAGAAGGGGCCAAGCACTCCGACCGTAAGGGCGGACACTAACCACCAATTAATTTAAACAAAAAATCCCCCGACAACGGGGATACATATCAATAAGTAGAGGAAAAAGTTATGGTACAAGCACTTAATACAAAAATTGATCTAGAAGGTAATGCAAATGCGATGATGTCACCGGTTAATATCAAACAAGGACGTATGTTCTATGGTGACCGTGGCATGGAGTTCCGTGCTAACGCCGGGGGTGGTTATATCCAAATTCCTTGGGATACCGTTGAATCAGTTAGTATGGAAATCTTTTTGAACTTCTATTACCGTGGCTTCTTCGTTAAGACGACTGCTGGTCAAGAGTTTGAATTCGTTGGTGCTAAGGCCAAGCAAGCGGTTGAAATTTTCCGTAATCACCTTAAGCCTGACCAAATCCGTCGCCGTAAAGGTGTTTTGGAACGTAAAAAGTAAGTTTGTTATAATAGCGTTGAAAGGACGGGGTTAGCATGAAGACAATTAATTTGATCGTTGTGCGTCATGGTAAGACGTACTTTAATTGCTACAACAAGTTGCAAGGATGGGGGAACTCACCATTGACTGAGGCTGGAATTGCTGATGCACAACGCGTCGGTGATGCTCTGGCGGATGTTTCATTCAAAGCCGCTTATAGTTCGGATACCACCCGTGCTATGGATACAGCCAAGTATATTTTGGCAGCCAACAAAGTATCAGGGAATGTCACGTTAACGACTTCTTGGCATTTCCGCGAAGAGTTCTATGGTAGCTTTGAGGGTAGCAATATGGATGTCGCCTGGACGGCTGCCGGCGCATCAGTGGGGCTGACGACGTATGCCCAAATTGTTGACGCATACGGAGTAGATAAGACCAAGGATTTGCTGAAAGATGCGGATCCTTGGCATGATGCTGAGAATGCAAGTGAGTATTGGCAACGCGTTAATGACGGGTTTGCGCAAATCTTAGCTGACGACCGCCTGCAAGATGGTGATACAGTATTGTTAATCAGTCACGGGAATACACTGATTTCGCTAGCCGACCGTTATGGACAAGGGAAGATTCAAGTCCACGAACGACCTGAAAATGGGTCGATTGCGCACATGACTTTGTCCGAGGCTGGTATTGAAATCACGCAATATAACAACAAAAAAGTAAATTAATCTTCGGGACCGAACAATCTTTAATTTAGGATTTCGGTCCTTTTTTAGTAAATTTCCGAAAACGGTAAAAAATTAAACTCCGGAAAAAGGTTAATTTTATGGTTCGTTTATGGATACGTGATAGAATAACAAATGAAACTTTTGTGACATTTGTGTTGCGAAAAAGACAAAAATATGTGTGAGAGGTTTAGATATGATTGAAAAGCTGGTGGCAATGGGTCAGCAGCCAGTTGTGAAATTTGTTTTGCAAACGCTGTTTTACGCAGTTGTATTGATGATTTTGTTCTACTTATACGGCTATTCAGGTTTAGGCCAAGGACACTTTATTTATAACGAATTCTAGAGATAAGAGATTTATTGGGGGCTTAGTAACATGCAAGTTACGAACATGTTGAAGACGATTGATGGATACGCACAAACACAACCAGATATGGCTGTCTACAATGTGCTAGGTGAGACGCACTCATACGCTGATTTGAAGCGCGACTCAGATGGATTGGCGGCTTATGTTGATTCACTTGATTTACCAGACAAGTCATTGGTTATGGTGTTTGGTGGTCAAGAATATGAGATGTTGGCAACTTTTGTTGGTTTGAGTAAGTCAGGCCACGCTTATGCGCCAGTTGATGTTAACTCAGCTAATGAGCGTTTGCTAAACATTTTGTCAATTGGTAAGCCAAGTTTGGTCATTGCAGTTGATCCGTTGCCAATCGAGATTACAGATGTACCAGTTATTGATATCTATCAACTACAAACGGCCTTCAAGTCAGGCGCTTCATACGAAATGACACACGCTGTTGAAGGAGATGATAATTACTACATCATCTTTACTTCAGGAACGACTGGATTGCCAAAGGGTGTACAAATTTCACACAACAACTTGTTGTCATACACGAACTGGATGCTAAACACGGATGATTTCTCAGTGCCAGAGCAACCACAAATGTTGGCGCAACCACCATACTCATTTGATTTGTCAGTGATGTATTGGGCACCAACGTTAGCAATGGGTGGTACGTTATACGCGCTACCAAAGCACGTAACTGAGAACTTTAAGGAGTTGTTTGCTGTTTTGCCAGATTTGCCAATTCAAGTTTGGACATCAACACCATCATTTGCCGATATGGCCATGTTGTCTGAAGACTTTACGGCTGAAAAGATGCCACAAATCAAGTACTTCTACTTCGATGGTGAAGAGCTAACAGTAAGCACAGCGGCTAAGTTGCACGAACGCTTCCCAGAAGCTCGCATCGTGAATGCTTATGGACCAACGGAAGCAACGGTTGCCTTGTCAGCGGTTGCAATTACGCCAGCGATGATTGAAAAAGCTGAGCGTTTGCCAATCGGTTTTCCAAAGCCTGATTCACCAACCTTTGTGATGGATGAAGAGGGGAACAAGTTGCCAGTTGGTGAGCAAGGAGAAATCATCGTCTCAGGTCCAGCTGTGTCAAAGGGATACTTGAACAATCCTGAAAAGACGGCGGCTGCCTTCTTTGACTTGGACGGTCAACCAGCTTATCACACTGGTGACCTTGGATTCTTTGATGAAGATGGCATGTTGCACTACGGCGGTCGTTTGGACTTCCAAATCAAGTTCAACGGTTACCGTATTGAATTGGAAGAAGTATCTCATGTCTTGAACTTGTCACAATACGTTGAGTCAGCAGTGGCTGTGCCACGTTACAATGACCAACACAAGGTTCAGAACTTGTTGGCATACGTTGTTGTAAAGCCAGGTGTCCGTGAGCAATTCGAAAAGGACTTGCAATTGACAAAGGCTATCAAGGAAGACTTGAAGGACGATATGATGCCTTACATGATGCCATCACGCTTCTTGTACCGTGATGACTTGCCAATTACGCCAAACGGTAAGATTAACATCAAGGCTTTGATTGCTGAGGTCAACAATCGATGATGGATTGGCTTAAAGCATTGCCAAATTGGCAGCCATATGGTGATCCACAATACTTTGGGTACTTAATTTTGGCGTTAGTGCCAATTGTGATTGCCATGTTGTATGGTAAGCGAATTAAGTGGTACGAAGGTCTTGTGTCATTGGCATTCATTGTGTTGATGTTTGCTGGGACACACTGGCAACAGTTTATCGCGCTGATTGGCTACATTATTTGGCAGATGATTATGGTGTTTGGTTATGCGGCTTATCGTAAGCGAGCTGATAACAAGTGGGTGTTCTACGGTACCGTCTTGTTGGATATCTTGCCCTTGGCGATTGTGAAAATCACACCAGCTATCGACAACGGACACAATTCTTTGTTGGGATTTTTGGGAATTTCATACTTGATGTTCCGTTCAGTCGGCATGATTATGGAAATCCGTGATGGCGTGTTGAAAGAATTTACATTGCCACAGTTCATGCGATTTATGTTGTTCATGCCAACGTTGTCATCAGGACCGATTGATCGTTACCGTCGCTTTAACGAAGATTATGAAAACGTGCCGGACCGAGATAAGTATCTAGGCATGCTTGAAAAAGCAGTGAAGTACTTGTTCCTAGGATTCTTTTACAAGTTCGTTTTGGCCTACGTTTTCGGATCGTTGTTGTTGCCATCATTGGAACACGCGGCTTTACGAGCAGGTGGATTGTTTAATCTACCAACGCTAGGGGTCATGTACGCTTACGGCTTTGACTTGTTCTTTGATTTTGCTGGGTATTCATTGTTTGCCGTGGCTATCTCATACATGATGGGAATTGAGACACCGATTAACTTTGATAAGCCGTTTATGGCAAAGAATTTGAAGGACTTCTGGAATCGTTGGCACATGTCATTGAGTTTTTGGTTCCGTGACTACATCTTCATGCGTTTGGTCATGGTTCTGATGCGTAACAAAGTATTTAAGAACCGTAATGTGACATCAGGTGTGGCCTACATCATCAATATGACGATTATGGGGTTCTGGCACGGGGTGACTTGGTACTACATTTCATACGGTGTCTTCCACGGTGTTGCATTGGTCATCAATGACTGGTGGCTTCGCTACAAGAAGCGTCACAAGGGACAGGTACCACACAACAAGTTTACTGAGGCCTTTGCCATCTTCTTCACGTTCAACGTCGTGATGTTGAGTTTCTTGTTGTTCTCTGGTTTCTTGAACCAACTTTGGTTCCACCAACACTAACAGCAGTTACAGTTTATAAATGGGGTAAATAAAAATGGATGTAAAAGCAGAATTGATTGCTATGATTAACGACTTGTTCTTGGAAGATGTTTCCGACATGATGGATGAAGATTTGTTCGATGCCGGTATCATGGATTCAATGGGAACGGTAGAACTTGTGCTAGAAATCGAGTCGAAGTTTAACATTAAGGTGCCAGTATCAGAAATGGGCCGTGACGATTGGAACACCGCTAACAAGATTATCGAAGGTATCGAGGAGTTGCGTAATGCTTAAGCGATTGGGACTAATCTTTGGTCCTGTCATCTTAGCTTTTGCACTTGTCGTTGCGGTGATTGAGTTGGCACCTGTGTCAACTAACAAGCACAATTTTCAAGATGAGCAGCGTGCTGCTAATGCCTTGACGCCGACGGTTTTTAAAAATCAAACGTTGAAGCAACGTGCCTTAACGGATTCAAAACACCGCTTCGTACCTTTTTTTGGTTCAAGTGAATGGAGCCGTATGGATTCGTTGCACCCATCAGTCTTGGCACAAGCATATGATCGTTCATATCGACCATTTTTGCTTGGACAGCGTGGGGCGCAGTCTTTGACGCAATACTTCGGTATGCAACAAATTAGCCAGCAAATGCAAGGTAAGCAAGCTGTTTATGTAATTTCACCACAATGGTTTGTAAAGCAAGGTGAGGACTCGGCTGCGTTCAAGTATTACTTCAGTCAAGCCCAGGCGTTGACGTGGTTGCAAACGGCTGGAAATACACCAACTGACCGCTATGCAGCGAAGCGTTTGCTCCAAATGAACGTTTCAAGCGCATTGACGGGTTACTTGAAGAAGATTTCAAAGGGTGAAAAGTTATCTGATGGGGATCGAAACATGATTGCCCTTCGACTGGATTTCATTAATCATCAAGATGCTTTGTTTGCGGACTTCCAACTGGGTAATAACTACGAAAAAAAGATTTTACCTAAGACGAAGATTTTGCCACAACCATATAATGAACAAAAACTTGACTCATTAGCTGATAAGTTGGCAACGAAGCAGACAACGAATAACCCATTTGGCATTGATAACGCGTTCTACAAGCAACGTGTTGCCAAGCATGTGAAGCAGTTGGCCGGTTCACAAAAGTCATTTGATTACACAAGTTCACCTGAATATGGTGATTTTGAATTGGCATTGCAACAATTTGCCAAGACGAAGACAAATGTCTTGTTTGTGATTCCACCGGTTAATGAAAAGTGGGCTAAGTATACAGGGCTTGATATGAACATGTATCAAGATGCAGTTGCTAAAATCCGTTATCAGTTGACCTCACAAGGGTTTACGAATATTGCGGACTTCTCACGTGATGGTGGGAAGGAACACTTCATGCAAGATACGATTCACCTTGGCTGGCGTGGTTGGTTGGCGATGGATAAGAAAGTTAATCACTTCCTAACAACACCAAGTAAGACGCCAACGTACAATATGAATGATCAATTCTTTGATGATGCCTGGACCACGGCGAAAAACGTTGCTGATTTCAAGTAATCAGCATAATTAACAGCCGTAGTGGTAGAATAATGGCGATTAGATATGATGTCTAATCGCCATTTTTTGACCACTGCTGGCACATTCTTTTGAATGGAAGGGATAGAGTAGCATGAAAGAAAATATGCAAGCTGTCCGGCGTTCGATGCAGCAAATGTTACCGCTTGTTTTGGCATTGACGTGGCTTTATATATTGCAACAATTATTTTTACGGCCAGATGGTTATTTTGCGGTCACGCTTGGCTATGGCCGGAGTATCATGTCATCTTTTGGTGACGTCAATCGTGTTGTGACATTGTTTTTAGATAAAGGCTTTCAAATTATGGGGGTGCTAGTCATTGTGCTCGCAATTCAGAAACGTTTACATGATCAATTCCAAGGCCACCAGCAGACGGTTTTACTAACGCTGGTGACATTGGTGAGTTGGCAAATGTTGAATACGACTGCGAGTCTCATGAACCTAGTTGTTTTGCCATTAATGGTCTTGGCCATTATGACACCAGTGCAATTAGTTAAGCCTAGGCATCAGTATGCAGTCGCAATTTTAGCAACATTATTAATTGGTGCTTATGCAGTGACGTTGCATAGTTGGCTAAAGATGTCTTTGTTTGGTTTGATGCAGCAAGGGCTAGTAACGTTAATTGGGGATGGATCAACCGACCTGTGGCAAACTTGGTTATGGCTACTAACGGCCGTGCTTGGTAATTGGCTAGGGTTAAATGCGGTCGCTGGCGTTATTCGACCTGATATTTCATCCACAGCAGCGAATGAAAATTTGGTAGCTGCATTACAGCATCAAACGATTCCACATACGTTCTCGTTGTATCCGCTGTCTGCATTTGTTTGGTTTGGTGGTGCCGGCCTAATGTTGGCATTGTTAATCACCTACTTGATTCAAGCCCGCAACAAGCCGTTGCCACTGTTACTAATCCTAACGATTATTCCAACCTTTTTTGATCAATGGTGGGCACTTGCATTCGCATTGCCGGTAATGTGGAATTGGCATGTCTTACGAACGATGATAATGGCGTCGACCGTTAATTTAGGCGTTGGCGCACTATTACTAGCTATGCATCTGGCGCCAGCCGTCTATTGGGTGCCGTCAGGAACGCCAACAATTCTATTTGGTGGTTTGGCATCGCATAGCATGTGGTTGTACATTCTTGTGACAGTTGTTTTGTTAGCGTTGGATGTTGTCATTTTCTGGCGCGTTGTGCAAGAACTGCATAAGAGTGGGGAGGTCGCCTATGCGTAAACGCTGGTTAATATTAATTTTAGGTTTGCTCGGCGTACTTTTGCTTACGATGGCTGTTCTTGGTCTCCGTTGGAGTCAAAGCAAAACGACGACGAATCAACGAATTTATAACTCACGTATGACACCTACAATCTTGATACCAGGATCGTCCGCATCACAGAATCGATTCGATCAGTTGATTGCTCAGCTTAATAAAGGTAATAACAAACACAGTTTAGTAAAGGTGACGGTTAAGACTGATAGTTCTATGGTTACGACTGGTAAAGTACGCAATGGTGATTTGGCACCGTATTTTGTGGTCGCGTTTGAGAACAATCATGATGGTTATGCTAATATTAAAAAGCAGGCAAGCTGGTTTAATGAGGCCTTGCAGATGCTACAGAAGAAATATCGCTTCCGTCAATTTCAAGCAATCGGCCACTCAAATGGTGGCTTGATATGGACTCGCTTTTTGGAAAAGTATTATGACAGCGATAGTCAACAGGTGAATGTCTTGATGACGATTGGGACACCGTACAACTTTGAAGAAACAAACCCGAATAATCGAACCCAAATGTTGCAGGATTTTATAAGAGATCGTGATAACTTACCAAGTGATTTAACGGTTTATTCAATTATGGGAACTGAAACTTATGACGATGATGGTATTGTGCCAGAGCAGTCGGTACAGACCGGAAAGTTTGTGTTTCAAAAGCAAGTGGCGCATTTTACTGAAATTACGGTGACTGGGGATGACGCCCAGCACTCTGATTTGCCGCAAAATCAACAAATTGTCGATCTGATTCAGCAGTATGTCTTGCCTAAGAGTCAAGGCGTTCCAGGTAATCGGAAATAGAAAAGGCGTGAACAAACGAACTGTTTGTTCACGCCTTGTGTGTTTAGTTCCAGAAAATTTGAACTTCACCGTCAGTGTGGAATGAATATTCGAAATCTGAGTTGTCCAAAATGTCAGCGACACCGCTTTGAACGAGCGTGTTAAAAACTGAAATTGGCATTTCGTTTGCCAAAACAAGTTGTTCACGCAAAGCAGGGTTCTTACGGAAGTGGAATTGGTAGTGACCAATTACGACATCACGTACGAAGTCTTGCAAGTCGTGTAGATTAACCGTTGCTGATTCGAAACCAAAGTCGGCAACCGTTGCGATGATTTCCGTCAAACGCTTAGCGATAGCATCCTCGATTTGTGCACGTACGTCGGCGTGGGCAGCTTCAGGCTTCCAGTCGGCAGGGTGTGACAATTCTTGCTTGGCAATCAAGTTCGTGTTCGTCATAATGACATCCTCGTTTTTTATTTATTGAATGACCTAATAATACCAGATAACATGCTAATTTTGACAGTTCAAAGACAATGTTAGGTACAACTTAATGATATAATAAGACATCAGGTATATGAAGAGAAGGAGATTCGCATGGGACGCAAGCGACAAGTATCCGTGGCGGGTGTTGTGATTGCATTAGGTGTTTTTGCACTACAACAAACCGTACTAAAAGATAATAATGGTACGCAAGTAACGAAGACAAATTATGCACAATCAAGTGTTAAGTCTGATGAAAAAGTTAATTATGGTAGTACAGCAGATGAACACCCAAACGAGTCGTTGGCATCATCAGTTTTGACTGCCAATGTTGTTAAACAATTGGGTACAAATAGTGTTCGTTTTAATGGCAACGGTGCCTTCATTCTTAACAATAATAAAACTGATTTGAATGCCAAGGTTAGTTCAGCGCCATATGTACAATTAGCTAAGCAAGATTTATTAGGGCGTGCCGGGGTTGCCAATGCGTTACTAACAAAGGCTAGTCGCCAATATCAGTCACGTGATGAAACCGGGAATAGTCGCCAAATGCAACCGGTTGGCTGGCATCAACTGTCAATTGGTGGCAACTACAAGATGCTTTATAACCGAGGCCACTCAATTGGTTATGCCTTGGCTGGTAGTGTACGCGGCTTTGACGCTTCTGAAGCTAACCCACAAAACATTACAGCGCAAACGGCATGGGCGAACCAAGCGTCAAATGGTAATGACAGTAACACTGGTCAAAACTATTATGAGACACAAGTTCGACGCGCCCAAGATAACCGTAAAACGGTGCGCTACCGTGTAACGCCTGTTTATGACGGTGATAATTTGGTACCATCTGGTTCACACCTTGAAGCTAAGTCATCGGATGGATCAATTGAGTTTAATGTGTTCGTGCCTAACGTAGAGCCAGGTGTTGTCATTGATTACAGCACTGGCTATGCTAAGGTAGCTAAGTAACATGTAGAGAAAAAAGGCCGAGATGTTAAATCTCGGCCTTTTAGTATTAATGATGAACTTGGAGGGAATCGAACCCTCATCTCCGGAACCGGAATCCGACGTGATATCCATTACACTACAAGTCCAATACGTTGTTTAGTATAGCCCAATTGTTTTATGGTGTGCAATAGCATAAAAAAAGATTAGGTTTAACCTTGCATTTTGTTAAGTTTACCTTTAATATAATACCTATAAGACTGAAATAAACATTAAAAGCATAAACAAGAAAAAGGTGAAAATTATGGCATCATCAGAAGGTAAGGAGATTATGGGGCGAAACATTAAGCGCCTAATCAAGCAACGAGAAATTACAGCGGCCCGTTTGGCTGAAATCGTTGGTGTGTCAACGGCAACAATTTCTGATTGGTCAAACGGTAAGACATATCCACGTATTGATAAGATTGAAGCAATGGCTGAATACTTTGGCGTGTCAAAGTCAGACCTAGTTGAAGATCCAGATAAAGTCTCAACGGCCGTTGCAACTGATGAACCGGTCTTGATGGCTGCACACTGGGGCTTGGATATCTCAGGTTTGCCTGACGAAGATCGTCATCGTGTTATCGACCGTGCTAAGGCATATATTGAAGGATTGATTGCTGACTACGAGGACCGCAATGCGAAGTAATGATTACGATGATCTATTAATGCGCGTAGAGGATGATCTAACACAACACGGGTTAGAACCTATTATTCTAGATACGATGCCATTAAAAGAAAATTCGGGATTAGACGGGGTTGCTTATTTGAAAGGTGACAAAGCATACATCTTCATTGATCGTGAGCTAGATACTTTCGATAAGGCACGTACGTTAGTTGAAGAGTATCATCACGCTATTTCTGATTTAGGGGACCACTTGGACTATGATGCTGTCCGTGCCCATAATAATGAAGTTAACGCGCGTGAAGAAGTGATTGCCTACATGACTTCAGAGGAAGAGTTAATGCGTATTGCCCGCCAACACTCAGATGAACCTTTTGCAGCTTGGATGTTGGAAGAGCATTTGGGTTACCCGAGCGACTTCGCTGATGAGACGGTTAACTATTATCAGCGTCGCGGATTATTACCTGGCTAACATGTTGAAAGAAGGAAACAATTATGGCTTTACCATCTAACCAACGTAACGGTATGCATTTTCAATCAACGCTTTCCAATGTTTCAAAGGACAAGCAAAAAGCGGTTAAGTACGCGCAAAAAGGGGCAACCCGTCGCGACATGCTTGAAATCATTAATGCCTTTAATGCAGCCCACCCAATGGACCGTATTAGCTACCGTTAAATAAAACCTAACTTTAGGATTGAAATTAGTTAAAACCTAATATATAATAAATTATGTCCTAAGCGATAGACGTTTAGGACTTTAATTAACACTATTAGTTAGGTTTAAATTAATCGTGGGAGGTAATGTTATGATTGCAGCATGGAATGGAGTATTTGTTTTGGGGCTTTTGATGGCAATTGCATGGTTGAGCTTAGTGACGTTAGCAACTGCGATTGATTTCATTTGGGATTTGCGAGGTGTGCACGTCCTGCGCGGATTAGGCCGTGTAGCACGTTATGCACTAGCTCGTATGAGCGGTGCCAACGCTAGTCAAGCTCACCGTATTGTTTTGCAAAAATAATCAACTTTTCTAACGCATCTGGTTCAGTGAGGCCAGGTGCGTTTTTGTTTTGGGACCCGATACGTTAAAAATTCACATTTTCTGGAATTTCGTCATAAATTACGCCAAATAAATCTAAAATGTCTTGCTATTCTTTTACAAGAGAGAAATGGAAGGCATGAATGTTATGAAAAAGTGGCAAAAGGTTGGTATGGCAGTTGTGACATTTATTGTCGCACTAGGCATGCAAGTAACAGCATACGGGGAAGAGACGAAAGTGTTTGATACAACAGCACAGACGTCTGCTGTGCCGATGGCGGATACGCCCGATAATGAAGAAATGTATACGGCATATACGACGGCCTTGGGGAAGGTCGATAGTATGCGTGATCGCTTTAAAGCGCAAGCTGATGTCGTAGATGCTTTGAAGAAGGCAACCCATCAATTGAGCGACCACCAAGGACAAATGGAGCAAGGCTTGTTATCTCTAGAACAAGCTGCTTACCAATACGTCGCCGACTACATCTTCTTGATTCACGAAATTCGTTTGCTAACGATTTTTGATAACGACCGCGATGGTTGGGAAGATCGTTTGAAGAGTGAAGAAGATCAACTACAAGAAAACCTACACGAGTTCCAGTCTTTGAACGATCCATTTACGTTGCAGCAAATGATCGGTATGGCAGACTTCGATTTAATTAGCGAAGCTTTGTCAGAGGAGGAAGTCGTTAAGGCTTCTTCAATTTCATTGGCTAGCCGTGACGAACGTTCATTGATTGATATGACAGGGACTTGGTTCTCGGTTATTGGAACAGTGACATTACTTGTGATTTTGACGTTAATCGAATTGCACACGAGCTTCATGTCAACGACATTCCGCCGTACAAAGCGTCGTCTTGTAAATTCTATGAAAAAGTAACAAGTGCCCAGGAACGAATCCTGGGCATTTTTGTTCTTAATCAAAGCAAAAGTGAGCTTTTTTTAAGCTAGTGGCGTATAATAAATATATCGGTTGGTTAGGAGTACTGATTTATTTCAGGACGAAAGATCGGCTCGGTTCGTAACAAATTTCATATTTGTTGCGATGTTGAAAGCGCGTTGTTACAACTGTTTGCGAAACTTTATACAAAGTCGTATAATAGACAACGTAAAAACGTTTACAAAGAATTTCTGGGAGGAATCTTAATAATGACTGTTAAGATTGGTATCAACGGTTTCGGCCGTATTGGTCGTTTGGCCTTCCGTCGCATCCTTGAGTTAAAGGATACTGCGGACGACATCGAAGTTGTTGCAATTAACGATTTGACTAACCCTGCTATGTTGGCATACTTGTTGAAGTATGACTCAACGCACGGTACTTTGAACGCTGAAGTTTCAGCTGACGAAGAAGGAATCATCGTTGATGGTAAGAAGATCCGCGTTTACGCTGAGCGTAACGCAGCTGACTTGAAGTGGGTTGCAAACGATGGTGTTGAAATCGTTTTGGAGTCTACTGGATTCTACACTTCAGCAGAAAAGTCACAAGCTCACTTGGATGCAGGTGCAAAGAAGGTCTTGATCTCAGCTCCAGCTGGAAACATCCCAACGGTTGTTTACGGAGTTAACCAAGACACTTTGACTTCAGATGATCACATCGTATCAGCTGGTTCATGCACGACGCAATCATTGGCTCCATTGGCTAACGCATTGGACAAGGAATTTGGTATCGAGATCGGTTTGATGACGACGGTTCACGCCTTCACTTCAACGCAAATGATCTTGGACGGTCCTAAGGGATCAAAGTTCCGTTCAAACCGTACTGCTTCAGCAAACACGATTCCTCACTCAACTGGTGCCGCTAAGGCTATCGGTTTGGTTGTTCCTTCTGTTGCTGGTAAGTTGGACGGTCACGCACAACGTGTTGGTGTTGTTGACGGTTCTGTTACTGAGTTGACGACTGTATTGTCAAAGACTGTAACTGCCGAAGAAGTTAACAACGCTGTTAAGAAGTATGTCAACGATTTCATTTGGTGTAAACGAAGACGAAATCGTTTCATCAGACATCATCGGCGACACGCACGGTGCTGTATTTGACCCAACTTTGACTAAGGTCATCACTGTTGGTGACAAGCAATTGGTTCAAACTGCTGCATGGTACGACAACGAATACGGTTTCACTTCAAACATGATCCGTACGTTGTTGCACTTGGCAACTCTCTAATTGCTAGTTTCTAGTAGATAGAGTAAAAACAGGTGGTTTAGACATTCTGAACCACCTGTTTTTTGATATAATATAGGTATTGATTTTTATTAAAAGCAATCACACACAGAAAGAAGGACTTTTGCAATGGCTAAGTTGACTGTTGAAGACTTGGAATTGAAGGGTAAGAAGGTTTTGATGCGTGTTGACTTTAACGTTCCTTTGAAGGAAGAGAACGGTGAAGTTGTTGTCTCAAACGACAACCGTATCGTAGCTGCATTGCCAACTATTAAGTACGTTTTGGATAACGGCGGACGCGCTATCTTGTTCTCACACTTGGGACGTATCAAGAGTGAAGATGACAAGAAGGGCTTGTCAATGAAGCCTGTTGCACAACGTTTGGCTGACTTGTTGGGTCAACCTGTTACTTTTGTTCCTGCTACTGAAGGTAAGGAATTGGAAGACGCAATCGCTGGTTTGGAAGATGGTCAAGTTTTGATCTTCGAGAACACGCGTTTCGAAGACGTTGTTAACGGTGAAGAAGTTAAGCGTGAGTCAAAGAACGATCCTGAGCTTGGTAAGTACTGGGCTTCATTGGGTGATGTCTTTGTTAACGATGCCTTTGGTACGGCTCACCGTGCCCACGCTTCAAACGTTGGTATTGCTTCAAACATCGCACAAACTGCTGCAGGATTCTTGATGGAAAAGGAAATCAAGTTCTTGGGTGGTGCCGTTGAAAACCCAGAGCGTCCATTCGTTGCTATCATCGGTGGTGCTAAGGTTTCAGACAAGATCACGATTATCGAGAACTTGTTGAAGAAGGCTGACAAGGTTATCGTTGGTGGTGGAATGGCATTTACGTTCGACGCAGCTAACGGTAAGGCTATCGGTAACTCATTGTTTGAAGAAGACAAGGTTGCCTTGGCTAAGCAATTGATTGAAGAAGCTGGCGACAAGTTGGTATTGCCTGTTGACGCCGTAGCAGCTGACAAGTTTGCTAACGATGCTGACACGTACATTGCTGAAGATGGTATCAAGGACGGTTACATGGGTCTTGATGCTGGTCCTAAGTCAATCGAATTGTTCAAGTCAGTTTTGTCAGACGCAAAGACGGTTGTTTGGAACGGACCTATGGGTGTGTTCGAAATGCCTAACTTTGCTAAGGGAACTTTGGCTATCGGTGAAGAATTGGTTAAGGTAACTAAGGAGAACGGTGCAACGACTATCGTTGGTGGTGGTGACTCAACTGCCGCTGTTCAACAACTTGGTGTTGCTGACCAATTGAGCCACATCTCAACTGGTGGTGGTGCTTCATTGGAGTACTTGGAAGGTAAGACTTTGCCAGGTATCGCAGCTATTTCTGAAAAGTAATTTTGTCTCGACAAAATTACAAATCAGGCAACCACCTTTGAATCAATCGGGTGTTGCGTGAAAAGTAATCGAAGCTCGCTTCGATTACAAATCAGCTAATTAGTTGAATAAATAAAACCGCTTAATTCACATTGTGAATTAAGCGGTTTTTTGTGTTTAGTGGGTTAATACAGGTAGAATGTAGGTCATCCAAAGCCAGCTAAGTGGCATGACGATGATCATTGAAGGAATCATATCTGCAGTGGGGAACATCTTAACCTTAATCATGCGGAATCCAGTGGCTAGCATCAGCACACCACCAACAGCTTTGAAGTCTGTAATCATGGCTGGGTTTGTCAGTGGGTAAATGAACCCAGCTAGCAAGAATAGAATAAAGAAGAAAATAAATTGTGGTACGGCGATTACTGAAACCACAAAGCCAAGGTTAGCTGCAAAAATCGTAGCCGTGAAGAAGTCCAAAATTGACTTAGAAATCAAAATTGTCGCGTCACCCGTCATACCGTTAACCAAAGAACCATAGATACCAGTTCCTGAGGCAGTGAATAGGACGATGACCGTCAACAAGGTTGCCATGAATTCATCTTCAGGCATACTTGATTTCATTGGGATAACGCGAGCGATTTGGCGTTGCATAAAGCCAGCACCACGGTTAACCAGTTGACCAACGTGGAAAATCAAACCAAGTGATGTCCCAAGAATCAAAGCAAAGATGACTGGCGCCATGTTCTTAGTTGGCGCAATGGCGATGACACCCATTGTCATTGAGGCGACACCGAAAATCATGTTAATTTCATTTTTAAACTTGTCCGAAATACGGTTGCCGAAAAGGCCACCGACGATACCGCCCGCTAAAACGGACAAAGCATTAATAATAATACCAGTAGGCATATTCATATTTTCTATTACCTCCATAAAGTAGACTGGAAATATCGGAGGTTTTAAACCTCCGATGTGACCAAGTCGCCCTTATCAGGGGCGTCCTTGGTCTTTACTCATGGCTAAAGCCATGGGTTTTAGACCAATAGCAGCCGTGATAAAACGCGATATTTCTATCTTACGCTTGATAAGTAAACGCAACAAATCCAAAAATGTGATAAACTATTCCAAAGAGTAATATTTAAGAGGACGTATTATGGATATCCATAAGTTTGAGGTATTTTTAGATTTGGCGAAAACGCTAAGTTATACCGAGACTGCCGAGCGTTTATTTACAACGCAAGGTAACATCTCAAAACAAATCTTGGCGCTAGAAAAAGAATTGGATACAAAGCTGTTTGAGCGTAGCCACCGGACCATCAAGTTAACTGAGGCCGGGGGCATTACTGCTATTTATGCAGCTAAAATTATGTCCGAATATGATGCGATGTTGCGCACGCTTAATCAGCACGCGGCGGAATCGGAGAATACCCTAACGATTTATGCGATTCCATCAGTTTCCAATTATCGTGGGTTTGAGTTAATCGCAGCATTTCATCATAAGTATCCCGAAATATCACTGCACCTATCTGAAGTTGATCACGGCGTTATTACTCAGTCATTGGACAATGGGAAAGCGGATGTCGTATTTGGTCGTGATTTTGGGGATATTAATGAGAAGTACGAAACAATCGTGACGGATAAGGATCAGTTCGTTTGCGTTGTACCAAAAGACCATCCGTTGGCTGACGCGACCCAGGTTAAAATCAGCGATTTGCAAGATGAAGAATTCTTGTTGCTAGGGCGTGAAACAACGATTTATAACCGCGTAATGACGATGGCCCGTACGGCTGGCTTCGAGCCGAAAGTGGCCTACGAAGGGCAACGTATTGATATCATTTTGAACATGATTGCTAACGGCATGGGCGTCTCAATCATGATGGAAAAGAGCGTTGATATGTCAGCTAACCCTGATATCATCAAGCGTCCGATTAACCTCAATGATGTGAGTCAATTAGCCTTTATGCGTAAGAATACAGCGCAACATTCAAAGGCGAGCGAACTCTTCTGGGAGTTTGTTGGTCAGAACAAGTAAACATAATCAAAGCTCATGGTGCGGCCATGAGCTTTTTCTTTTATTATCCGAAAAAGGCGAGTAAACTAACGTTGTCAAACAGAACGTGAGGAATGATTATGTTTCGAATAGGAAAACGATATTTACAACCCATTCCGGTCATACTGGCGGTGTTGTTTTTAATGGTTCAAGTATCAGCGGATTTGTCATTGCCGACAATTACGTCGAACATTATTAATAAAGGAATTGCCCAAAACGATATCGACTACATCTGGCGTATGGGTGGCATCATGTTGCTGATTGCCATTGCCGGATGGTCGGGGCTGCGTTGAATGTGTTCTTTGCGGCGACTCAGAGTCAACGTTTGGGGATGAAGTTGCGTAGTGCGTTATTCCGCAAGGTCACGTTTATGGATGCGAAAAACGTCGATAAGTTTGGAAACGCAACGTTGATTACGCGAACGACGAATGACGTCACACAAATTCAAAACGTGTTCCAAACGGTCTTGCGTATGATGTTGATGTCACCACTTTTGTTTGTGGGTGCTTCCATCATGGCATGGCGTTTGGATCATCGTTTAACGATGGTTTTCGCAGTGGCGTTGCCAGTTTTGGCCCTCGCTGTGTTTATCAATATGCGCATCTCGGTACCGCGTTTTAAGACGATGCAAAAGAAGGTTGATAAAATCAATCTGATTTTCCAGCAGGGACTGACTGGTGTGCGCGTTATCCGTGCGTTTGATCGTGATGACTACGAGGTTGATAAATTTAAAGAGGCCAACTATGATTTGACGCACACAGCACGTGTTGTCTTTACAACAGTTGCGATGATGATGCCAGTGATGACGATTATTTTGTCATTCACTAACGTTGGGATTGTCTGGTTGGGGGCCAAGTTGATTGGTGCTGACCTGATGCCAATGGGAAACTTGGTGGCATTTTTGACGTACGCGACCCAAATTTTGATGAGTTTTATGCAACTATCAATGGTGATTGTTATGGTGCCACGTGCCCAAGCGTCAGCAGACCGTATTAATGAAGTCTTGGACTCAGCTGACACGATTACGGATGCTGATAAAACGGTGGCATTGCCTGAGGGGCCAGCATCGTTGGCGTTTGAAGATGTGTCATATCGATTTGAAGGTGCTGAGCGACCAGCATTGAGTCATATTACTGCGCAAGCAACAGCGGGGCAAACGATGGCGATTATCGGTGGAACCGGCTCAGGTAAGTCGACGCTGGTTAACTTGATTCCGCGTTTGCTTGATGCAACCAGTGGTCACGTTGAACTATCAGGGGTTGATGTCAAAAAGCTTTCCCAACACGATTTGCACGAGGCGGTATCAATTACCCAACAGAAAGCGACATTGTTCACTGGAACGGTCCGCTCAAACATGACGTTCGGGATGCCATATGCGACGGACGAACAAATCTGGGATGCCTTGAAAATTGCGCAAGCGGATGATTTTATTCAAGAACAAGGTGGCTTGGATATGACGGTTGAGCAGGGCGGGGCTAACTTCTCAGGAGGTCAGCGTCAACGTTTGGCGATTGCCCGTACTTTGATTAAAGACGCGAAGGTTTATGTGTTTGATGATTCGTTCTCAGCGCTAGACTTTGCCACGGATGCCCGTTTGCGGGCTGCTATTAATGCGGACGAACGTTTGGCACCGGCAATCAAGGTAATTGTTGCCCAACGAATTGCGACGGTTATGAATGCCGACGTCATCGTGGTGCTAGATAATGGTGAATTGGCTGGCGTTGGCTCGCACGAAGAGTTAGCCAAGACTTGCCCAGCATATCAAGAAATTATGCGGAGCCAATTGTCTGAAGCGGATTTGAAGGAGGTTGGGATGCATGCGTAGTTATACTAGTGGCGGCCGCGGTGGTGGCCGTGGCGGCATGGGACGACCTGTTGAAAAAGCCGTTAATTTCTGGCCAACAGTCATTCGCTTGTTTAAGTACTTGCGCAAGGATCGTGCCGGCGTTATCTTCTCGTTGATTATCGCAGCGGTATCAGTTGTGTTGTCAGTCCGTGCCCCAAAGGTTTTGGGTGAAGCGACAACCGTTATCTTTAATGACGTGACACGCTCAGTGAAAATGCATACCGGCATTCACATTAACATGGATAAGGTTTTCCAAATCTTGGTGTTCGTGTCGATTTTGTATGTACTGAGTGCGATTTTCTCAATCACGCAGCAATGGATTATGACCCGGATTGCGCAACGCACGGTCTATCAATTGCGTCAAGATTTCAAAGTGAAAATGACGAAGTTACCGGTGTCGTATTATGATACCCACCAAAACGGGGACATCATGTCACGTGTTGTTAACGACATGGATAATATCTCAGGAACGCTAAATCAGTCACTGATTTAGTTGGTGACATCAGCCTTAACGTTCGTTGGGGTTATCTACTTTATGCTGACAATTAGCTGGCAATTGTCATTGGTTGCCTTTGCGACAGTCCCAATTTCATTGTTGATTGTGCGAACAATTGCGCCGTTGTCACAGCGCTTCTTTGCCCGTCAGCAGGCGTCGCTTGGTCTACTGAATGACCAAGTTGAAGAAACCTTTGCCGGACACACCGTCGTGAAGACGTTTAACCAAGAGAAGAACGTCATGGTTGATTTTGATGCGCAAAACGAGACGTATTACAAGTCAGCTTGGAAGGCCCAGTTCGTTTCAACATTGATTTTCCCATCAATGCGTTTCGTCAATAACTTGGATTACCTCGCGATGGCTGTAATTGGTGGTATTAAGGTGGCGTCAGGAACGGTCAGCTTGGGTGATGTCCAAGCGATGTTGCAGTACACGAATCAGTTTAGTCAGCCAATCACCCAGATTGCTAACTTAACGAATACTATTCAAGCGACTGTGGCCTCAGCTGAGCGTATTTTTGAAGTGCTGGATGAGCCAGAGATGGATAATCCAGAACCAGTCGAACCGATTGAAACGGATGACTTGGTGACCTTTGAAAACGTGGCCTTTAGTTATGTGCCTGATCAGCCACTGATGACCGATTATAATATGTCGGTGAAGCCGGGTGAGATGGTTGCGATTGTTGGGCCGACCGGGGCAGGTAAGTCGACGATGATTAACCTGTTGGAGCGTTTTTATGACACGACGTCAGGGACAATTCGTCTGCGCGGCTTAGATACGAAGTCGATGAGTCGCCAATCTTTGCGTCATCACTTTGCGATGGTGCTCCAGGAAACGTGGTTGTTCTCAGGCACAATTATGGACAATTTGCGTTATGGTCGTTTGGATGCGACGGATGACTTTATCTACGAAGCAGCCAAGATGGCCCACGCAGACGATTTCATTAAGACGCTACCCGATGGTTATGATACGGTGCTGAATGAAGAAGCAACCAACATTTCACAAGGTCAGCGTCAATTGCTAACGATCGCGCGTGCATTCGTTGCTGATCCGGAAATTTTGATTTTGGATGAAGCGACGAGTTCAGTTGATACGCGTACGGAACGGATGATTCAAGACGCGATGGCCCGTTTGATGGCTGGCCGTACCAGTTTCGTTGTTGCTCACCGTCTATCAACGATTCGTTATGCCGACCAAATTTTGGTGATGGAACACGGTAATATCGTTGAACGTGGGAAGCACGATGAGTTGTTAGCTGCAAACGGTGCTTATGCAAAGTTGTATAATTCGCAATTTGCTGAAAATGTTGGCTAACTTCTTATTAAGATTTAGATGAAAATGTAACCAGTGCGTGACTGCACTGGTTTTTTTATCGATTGTACTGCTACAATAGACGTACGATTGTGAGTAGGTAGGAAAGTGGGGATTAGCAATGATAGAACATTGGATAAATATTGCGCTAATCGTCTTGTTGATTGCGAATACGTTAGGAGCGATTGTCACGGTTTTCCGCGATAAAAATCGTGATATCACGACGGTATGGGCTTGGATGCTGGTGCTGTTGTTGTTCCCAGTTTTTGGGTTCGCATTTTACTTTTTCTTTGGACGTAAGTTATCAAATAAGCGCATTTTTGATATTCGAACGCAACGCGTCATGGGTATTGACCGCATTGCTAAGAAGCAAAAGAAACAAATGGCACACATTGCCACGGCTGATTATCAAGAGGAACAGGCGTTTGTTCGGTTGTTCCTGAATAATGAGCAAGCGATTTTCACAAATGAAAATCACGTATCGGTCATTACGGATGGTAAAGAGAAGTTTGCCCAATTGTTTGCAGATATCGAACAAGCCAAGCATCACGTGAATGTTGAATACTACACGATTTATGACGATGAAATCGGTAATCAGTTGGTTGATTTGTTGACGAAGAAAGCATCTGAAGGCGTGCGTGTTCGTGTCATTTATGACATGTGGGGATCAGGTGGTCGCCACAAGAAGATGTTCCAGCGCTTGCATGACGCTGGTGGCCAAATTGAAACGTTTTTGATTCATGATTGGCAGCCTTTTTCATTCCGCGTGAACAATCACGATCACCGCAAGCTGGTAATTATCGACGGTAATATCGGCTACATCGGTGGCTTTAACGTGGGAGACCAATATCTGGGCAAGAAAAAGAAGTTCGGTTACTGGCGTGATACGCATTTGCGTGTCGAAGGTGACGCGGTATTAGCGATGCAAAGTCGCTTCTTCATGGACTGGAATGCGACGACAACTGAAGAAAAGTTGCAGTTCAGTAATGATTATTTCCCAGACAGTACGCAAGCTGGGGATGTTGCGATGCAGATTGTGTCATCCGGGCCAGAGTCGGATTCAAAGCAAATTTATCAAGGGTATTTGCACATGCTGGCAATTGCCCGTGAAAGTATCACGATTCAATCACCGTACTTTATTCCGAACCAAGCGATTATGGATGTGTTGTCTGTGGCCGCACGTTCAGGGGTGAAGGTGCGAATTATGATTCCTAGCATGCCGGATCACCCGTTTGTTTATCGCGCGACGGAATATTATGCACGAGCAATGGTGCGAGCAGGTGCCGAAGTCTATGCGTATGACAAGGGCTTCTTGCACGCTAAGACATTGGTGATTGACGATAAGATTGTGTCGGTCGGTAGTGCCAACATGGATATTCGGTCGTTCGCTTTGAACTTTGAAGTGAACGCCTTCATGTACAGTCGTCGATTGGCTGCTGAAATGAATCAGATTTTCGAAAAGGATTTGCGCGTTTCAACCCGTTTGACCCGTCAATACTTCGATAACCAATCAAGATGGCGTAAGTTTAAGCAAATGTTCTCACGTTTGCTGACGCCAATTTTGTAAACAAAAGCACGGCGATTTTGCCGTGTTTTTTCATTTTAGAAGCGTATAATACAGGGTATTAACAGAGTAAGAAGGCAATTAAAAATGGAGTTTCGAACATTAGCAAATGGGGTAAAGATGCCGGTACTTGGGTACGGTGTTGCGCAAGTGCAAGGCGCTGACGCTACCCAAGCAGTAAAGGATGCCATTGTGGCCGGTTATCGCATGATTGATACAGCTGTGATTTATGACAATGAAGGCGATATTGGTCGCGCAATTGCTGAAAGTGACGTTGACCGTCGTGACTTGTTTTTGACAACCAAGGTTTGGGTGCAAGACATGAGCTACGAGGGAGCAAAGGCTTCTGTCGCACGTTCATTGGAATTGCTAGGAACTGATTACTTGGATTTGGTGTTGTTGCACCACCCAATTGGTGATATCTGGGGTGCTTGGCGTGCGCTAGAAGAAGATTATAAAGCCGGTCGTATTCGTGCAATTGGTGTGTCGAACTTCTCACCGGCGTTGATGACGCAATTTGTGGCATTGAACGATATCGCGCCGATGGTGAACCAAATTGAAAACCATCCTTTCCACCAACAAGCGGAGAAGGTGGCATACTTCCAAGAACAAGGTATCTTGGTTGAAGCGTGGGCACCGTTTGCGGAAGGAATGCATGATGTGTTCCATTCACCAATTTTGACTAAGATTGCTGAGAACCACGGCAAAGAAGTTGGCCACGTTATTTTGCGTTGGCTACTACAACGAGGTATCAGCACGATTCCAAAGTCAATGAAGCCGGCACGAATGGCATCTAATTTGGATGTATTTGATTTTGAACTAACGACTGATGAAATGGCGCAAATTGCTACCATGAATACGGGTGAAACATTGTTTGGGGGCTCAGATGATCCTGATGTTGCCCATGTTCAAAAAATGTTGAATTGGACCGTAACACACTAGGAGAACAAGTATGTGGTTTTTGATTATTTTGATTCTGGTCGGATTGTTTGTTTACACACAATCACGTAAAGCACGTCACGACCATGAAATGCGCAACAAGGCACAAGTCCTGGAAGGCGAATTCAAGGACGTGACCAAGAAGTAAAGCGAAAGGGCTAATCTAGGCGGATTGGTCTCTTTTTACTATCGTCAGGCACCGAAATACCCTGTATAATGGTAGGGACAGAAAAATTAGACAGAATAGGAGCGCGATAAATAATGGACATTCAAGAAATGAAGGCGCGCCAATCTCACATTCGTAACTTTAGTATTGTGGCTCACATTGACCATGGTAAGTCGACGATTTCAGACCGTATTTTGGAAGCGACGCACACGGTTACTGAGCGTGAGATGCAAAATCAATTGCTCGACACGATGGATTTGGAACGTGAGCGTGGTATCACGATTAAGATGAACGCGGTCGAAGTTCACTACAAGGCAAACGACGGCGAGACGTACATCTTCCACTTGGTTGATACGCCAGGTCACGTGGACTTCTCTTATGAAGTGTCTCGTTCATTGGCTGCGGCCGATGGTGCCATTTTGGTTGTTGACGCCGCCCAAGGTGTTGAAGCCCAAACGTTGGCAAACGTTTACTTGGCGTTGGAAAACGACTTGGAAATCTTGCCATTGATCAACAAGATTGACTTGCCAGCTGCTGATCCTGAGGCTGTCCGTGCTGAAATTGAAGATGTTATCGGTATTGATGCATCTGAAGCTGTTTTGGCATCAGCTAAGCAAGGAATTGGTATTCCAGAATTGCTTGAGCAAATCGTGGCGAAGATTCCTGCACCAGAGGGTGACTTGGAAGCGCCATTGCAAGCGTTGATTTTTGACTCAGCCTACGATTTATACAAGGGTGTTATTTTGACCGTTCGTGTGAAGGAAGGGGTTATGAAGCCGGGTGATAAGATTCGCTTCATGAATTCAGGTGCAGAATACGAAATCACAGAAGTTGGTGTGAACTCACCACACCCTGTGAAGCGTGACTTCTTGATGGCTGGTGATATTGGTTATGTCGCTGCCTCAATTAAGAACATTCGTGACGCACGCCCTGGTGATACGATTACGTCAGTTAAGAACCCAGCGGCTGAAGCGTTGCCAGGTTACCAACCAATGACGCCAATGGTGTACTCAGGTTTGTACCCAACGGACAACTCAAAGTACAACGACTTGCGTGAAGCGCTTGAAAAGTTGCAATTGAACGATGCGTCATTGGAATTTGAGCCTGAAACGTCACAAGCATTGGGATTCGGTTTCCGTACTGGATTCTTAGGTTTGTTGCACATGGACGTTGTGCAAGAGCGTCTTGAACGTGAATTCGATATGGAACTGATCACGACGGCGCCATCTGTAACGTACCATGCGTACACGACGGACGGTGAAATGGTTGAAGTGGCCAACCCATCAGAGTTGCCTGAAGCTAGTGCCATCAAGTGGATTGAAGAGCCATACGTACATGCACAAATCATGGTGCCTAACGAATACGTTGGGGCTGTTATGGAATTGGCACAACAAAAGCGTGGTGAATTCGATACAATGGATTACTTGGACCAAAACCGTGTTAATGTGAAGTACTACATTCCGTTGTCAGAAATCATCTTTGACTTCTTCGATAAGTTGAAGTCAAACACACGTGGTTACGCTTCATTGGATTACGAGATTTCAGGATACCGCAAGTCTGACTTGGTTAAGATTGATATCTTGTTGAACGGTGATAAGGTCGATGCCTTGAGCTTTATCGTGCACAAGGACTTCGCCCAAGAGCGATCACGTATTATTACGGCTAAGTTGAAGCAAATCATCCCACGTCGTAACTTTGAAATTCCAGTGCAAGCTGCAATCGGTTCAAAGATTGTCTCACGTTCAACGATTAAGGCGTACCGTAAGGACGTTACCTCAAAGATTTCACACGGGTGACCCTGATCGTCGTGCCAAGTTGTTGGATAAGCAAAAGCGTGGAAAGAAGCGCATGAAGGCGGTCGGTACGGTTGATGTGCCACAAGAAGCCTTTATGGCGGTGCTTAAGGCTGAAGATGATACAGAATTCGCAAAGGGTGCTAATCACTAATTGTGAATATTCTGCAAATTTCTTTGGTTGAGAGACTACCATTCTCTTCGAAGTTATGGTATTATATTCAGGTTAAATAAACTGACTCTGGTACGCAATGTACTAGGGCGATAAGGAGAAACACGATGAAGGCTGATATTCACCCAGATTACCACCAAGTGGTTTTCGTTGATTCAACTACTGGTTACAAGCTTTTGACTGGTTCAACTCGTACTTCAAACGAGACGATCGAGTTCGAAGGTGCTACGTACCCAATGATCCGTGTTGAAGTTACGTCAGATTCACACCCATTCTACACTGGTAAGCAAAAGTTTACTACTGCCGATGGTGCGGTCGACAAGTTCAACAAGAAGTACGGTTTGGCTTAATTTTAAGCAATTCAATACTGAAAAAACACTCAACCTTGGTTGGGTGTTTTTTTGTATTTACTACTTAATGACTGAGAACTGTATAATAGGGATAATTTAAAAATCCAACTAACTAATCATCTCAAGCAAAAACTAAAGGAATCCAATATGACGCCAATTGAACAAGTTGCTCAGAAGCTTAAATCGTTAGGTATTGATTACACTAGCGTTGAACATCCGCCAGTTTTCACCACTGAAGAAGCTGATAAATTGATTGCCGGATATGCGGGAACGCGAACAAAGACGTTGCTCCTTAATAACAGTAATAAAACCGAGTATTACTTAGTCGTTATGTCTGATAGTGCGCGACTGGATTTGAAGAAATTCCAATCAACAGTCCAGTCGACACGACTTAGCATGGCGTCACCAGAACGACTAAAGCTCAAACTTGGTGTGACACCTGGGAGTGTATCTATCTTTGGGTTACTGAATAATGTTGATCATGATGTTCATGTCTATTTTGATAAGCAAATAATGTCGACGGAAACGCTCGTTTTTCACCCTAATGACAACACACAAACGTGGTTTATCAATACTGGCGATGCTATGAAATTCGTACAAGAAATGGGCTTTGAACCAAGCATTGTTGCTTTATAACTTAAGAAAGAGAAGAAATATGAAGTTTGAAATTAATCACGTCGTCGATAACATTTTGACAGAGCACGAAGATCCATATGTGGGCTACCAAATGAGTGGACAAGGGACGACTGAAAGCGCTGAGAAGTTTTTCAATCGTGAATTGATGACTGAGATTCGTCCGCTGGTCGACGAATTAAATGATGATTTAGACGGCACTGGGGTGTTTGAGTTGCACACGGTGCAAGTCTCGTACAATGGGGATGAGTTGGAATTGCGTTTCAAGGTGCCGGTCGCTCTGACTGAAACAGCGAGCTACTTTAACGAACTAGATGATGGCGACGAACGCATTGCATCAATTCCAACCACATCAGCAATCCAACTTGCACCACGCACACATGACGAACAAATGTTGTACACGGTTGTTGAGCACCGTTTGCAAAGTCGCAAGCGTCGTGTTGTCATGGTAGGGGTTAATCTATCTGATATGGCCGAATTCCTAATGACGATTCCAATGAACTTGGCAAAGTCATACGATGACGCGCTAGTGCGAGGACAAATCGGGCGACGTTAAGGGGCTAGTCGACGAATAAATAGGCTAGTCAGAGCAGGTTTTTTAATAATTTCAAGACCTTACTTTTCGTTAGTGATAGCTATATAATAATGGAGCTTTAAAGAAAGAAGGAAAATTATTAATGGCTAAGACAGCTTTGGTTACTGGTGCAAACAAGGGAATCGGTTATGCGATTGCAACGCAATTGCTACAAAAGGGCTACACCGTATTGATCGGCGCACGTGATGCTGAGCGTGGTGCGGCTGCCGTGAGCGAGTTGCAAGCATTTGGTAATGCAGAATTGTTGTTGATTGATGTTGCTAGCTTGGATAGCATCCATGAAGCAGTAGCAAACATCAACGTGAACTATGACGGATTGGATTTGTTAATCAACAATGCCGGTATTTCAGGTGATATGGAACGTACGGCGTGGGAGTTCGAAGCACAAGAGTTGCTTGATATCTATAAGGTCGATTTCATCGGACCATACGAGTTGACGAAGGGACTTTTGCCAGTACTACAAAAGAACAATGGTACGATTATTAACGTTTCAACACCAATTGAGCCAGGTAAGTGGTGGCACCCACTTGGTTATATGGCTGCTAAGGCACCGCTTAATGTGATGACGAAGGACTTCGGTCTTGAGTTCGAGCAACAAGGCATGCCTGTTGAGATTTTTGCCGTGATGCCAGGTGCTGTTTCTACTGACTTGAACGGCCACATCCAAGGTGACTTCGTTCGGACGACAGAAAATGCCGCTGAACTGATTTTGTCATTCTTCTTTGATGATCAAAACCACAATGGTCAAGTTATCAATGAAGATGGTTCAATTGTTAATTACAATCCACAACATTAAAAAGAAAACATCCAACTTTGTGGGTACACCGCATGGTTGGATGTTTTTTCTGTAGAACAAATCAAGCTGAGAATGCTTCTTCTGAATATATACAACACGGAATGCATATAACGCAAAAACATGCACTAATATTCAAAAAAGAGTGCAAAAAAATACACTGGTGTGCTATGATATTATTCGTTGCCAAAAGGGTTTGCCTTTTGGCTGATGAATAAAAAGAGAATAAAAGAGAAAATAAATTTGTATATCATAGCGAATTTATTCAGAGGAGGGGCAGCGCATGGCAGACACAAACGCCGCGCCTGATTCGCTAAATCGCGGGTTATCAAAGCGTCACGTGACGATGATCGCGATTGGTGGAACAATTGGAACAGGATTGTTCTTGGGAGCCGGAGACTCAATCAGTCTGACAGGACCATCAATCCTATTTGTTTACTTACTAACAGGAATTTTCCTATATATTATGATGCGTGCGATCGGTGAGTTGCTTTACGCCGATCCCGACAACAATTCATTCGTGGCCTTTGTGTCAAAGTACTTAGGTCCAGGTGCCGGGCACTTTGTGGGGTGGTCATACTGGATTACGTTGATTTTGCCAGCCATGGCGGAGTTGACGGCCATTGGGTTATACGTGCAATACTGGTTACCAAATGTACCAGCATGGTTAATCGAAATTGTCGTCATGATATTGCTGGTGGGGGTTAACCTATTCGCCGTTAATTTCTTCGGTGAGGCAGAGTTTTGGTTCTCATCAATCAAGATTATTGCCATCCTAGGCATTATCGCAACGGGAATTATCATGATGCTAACTGGTTTCAATGCACCAGGTGCACATGGTGGCCCAGTTTCATTTGCGAACATCACGCATAACTTCAAGTTCTTCCCAAATGGGGGGATGAGTTTCATGCAAGCATTCCCAATGGTTTTCTTCGCGTTCGTTGGAATTGAATTCGTTGGTTTGATGTCAGCGGAAACAAAGAACCCACGCGAGGTGATGCCAAAGGTCATCAACACGGTGCTATTCCGTATCCTGATTTTTTACGTGGGTGCCTTGGCAATTATCATGTCAATTTATGATTGGCATTACTTGCCATCAAACCAAAGCCCATTCGTGTTTATCTTTAAGTTGATCGGTATTCACTGGGCAGCAGCGTTGTTGAACTTCGTGGTTTTGACAGCAGCGATGTCAGCCTTGAATACGTTGATTTACTCAGCTGGGCGAGATGTTTACGCTTTGGCTTTGGAAAACACAGGGAAGTGGCAATCATACTTCAAGGTGCTATCAATGAAGGCAATCCCATCACGTGCGGTATTATTCTCAGCAATCTTGATTATGCTGACGCCAATTATTAACGCATTGCCAATCTTTGAATCAGCATTTAACTTCTTCGCATCAGCTACAGCGGCAATTACGTTGGTTATCTATAGTTTGATTATGTTGGCCCACCGCAAGTACCGCGCCAGTGTAGACTACATTGAAGACGGCTTCAAGATGCCATTCTACAAGATTGCTAGTCCGTTGACGCTCGCGTTCTTCTTGTTCATCTTCGGAACATTGTTCTTGGACAAGACAGATATGATTGCGGCCTTTGGTGGTATCGCCTGGACGATTGGTTACGGTTGGTACAGCCACAAGAAGTACGGCATGAAATTTTAAAATCGATTGAACTCACTGACTTTGGTTGGTGAGTTTTTTTCTGGTTTGTTTTTATATTAAAATTCAATTAGAATAAAGACACGACTAAAAACGGAGGTTATGAGATGACGGACTCATACACAGGTGCGGATTTACGTGCGCTATTGAAAGAACAGGCCTTGCTGGAAGAAACCATGGCTTTGGCCAGCTGGGATCAACTAACGGGGATGCCTAAGGATTCAGGTGAATTCCGTGCGGAACTCCAAAGTTATTTAACAGAGAAATATTTGGGCGTATCAACTGGTGACCAAGCCAAAGCGTTGGTGGCTTACTTTGACGAACATGCTTCAGAAATTTCTGATGATGAACAAGCTTTGTTTGCGAAGTTCAAGGAAGATTATGAGCGCGATGCGGTTGTGCCGGCTGACGAGTATATTGCCTTTAACAAGTTGAGCTCATCAGCGCAAGACGCGTGGTCAGAGGCTCGTGAGCAAGATGATTACAGCATCTACGCGCCATACCTCCAACAATTGATTGCTTTGAAGCGCAAGTTTATCACGTACTGGCGCAAGGATGAGGCCACACCATATGATGTGTTGCTGAATCAATTTGAGCCTGGCTTGACGGTTGAAAAGTTGGACGCAGTCTTTAACGAAGTGAAGGCGGGCGTAGTGGCCTTGCGCGATCGTTTGGCAACTGAAGGAACTGAGCCAGATGACAGTTTCCTTCACCGTGATGTGGCGATTGCTGATCAACGTGAGTATGTTTGGGATGCTGCGGTTCGCTTGGGGTACGATCCAAACAAGGGACGCTTGGACGATACGATTCACCCATTTATGCAAGACTTGAACCGCAATGATGCTCGTATTACAACGCGTTGGGCAACCGATGATTTCCAAATGGCAGTGCTGGGTATTTTGCACGAAGCGGGGCACGGTTTGTTTGCGCAAAACGTGGCGCCAAAGTGGGATTACACACCATTTAACAAAGCCATTGCGATGAGTATTCATGAGTCACAGTCACTCTTTAATGAAGTGGTCATTGGCCGTTCAGAAGCCTTTTTGCGCCATGATTACCCAATTATGCAAGCAGCCTTCCACGGTGTCCTAGATGATGTAGATTTTGAAACGTTCTACAAGGGCTGGATGAAGACACAAGCCAGTTTGATTCGTACGGAAGCTGATCCACTGACGTATCCATTGCACATCATTATTCGTTATGAGATTGAGAAGGCCATCTTCAATGATGACATTGGTGTCGAAACGTTGCCTGAGTTGTGGAATGCAAAGTATGAAGAGTATCTTGGCATTCGTCCACCGTCAGATTTGACAGGAATCCTACAAGATATTCACTGGGCTGGGGGCGACTTTGGTTACTTCCCATCATATGCATTGGGGCACTTGTATGCTGCCCAATTCCGTCACGAGATGGCGAAGACGTTGGATATTGATGCCTTGCTTGAGGCCGGTGATATTCAACCGTTGTTCGACTGGCGAAAGGAACATGTTTGGCAATACGGGGCATCAAAGACCCCATCACAAGTATTGCGTGATGCTACCGGTGAAGACCTGAACCCACAATACTGGTTGGACTTGCAAACGCACCGTTATTTGCAAGCTTACAACGTTAAGTAAACAACTGAAGGTTATATTTTAAGGCCGTGAATTTCTTGAGACAGATTCAAGAGATTCACGGCCTTTTATGTTTAGTTTGTGCTTCGCTGAAGTTTGGCTTTTGGTCGGTTCATTATGATTGCAAACAATCGAAAGAGAGGCAATCCTTATGACAAAGACTAATAATTCGGCGGCCGTGATTCTCATTCCGGCCTATGAACCAACAGAAAATTTCATTACCGTGATGATGAGTCTGCAGGTAGCGACTAATCGTCCGGTTGTGGTGGTGGACGATGGATCAGGCATCCACTACCAAACGATTTTTGCGCAAATCGAAGAGTTAGGTGCCACTGTGCTAGTACATGACCAGAATCGCGGGAAAGGTGTGGCACTTAAAACAGGTATTAAGTACGTCCAAACAGCATTTCCCAACACAGCCGGCATTGTGACAGCCGATTCAGATGGTCAGCATGCTATTTCTGACATCATGCGGATTGCAGAAAAGTTGGAATCGGGAACAGATGACTTGATTCTGGGTGTCCGTAATTTTGAAAAGGGTGCTGTACCGCCCAAATCTTACTGGGGTAACAAATTAACGAGTAAGATGACGCAATTTGCAACGGGGCTAGTCATACCAGATACCCAAACTGGCTTACGTGGATTGCCCCGCAACACATTGTCAGCGATGAGTGAGATTAGCGGTGACCGGTTTGAATATGAAATGAACATGTTGCTGGAGTTAAAAGAACGGAGCATCGGCTTAGCGCTGGTGCCAATTCAAACCATTTATGAAGGCAACAATGAAGGCACTCATTTTCACCCAATTCGTGATTCCTTATTGGTATACAAACGCTTCTTGAAATTTGCCTTCTCATCAGTGAGTTCGGCGATGGTTGATATTGCGCTGTTTGCAGTTTTGCTACTGACCTTGTTTAAAGGGGCTTCCGCAATGAGTTTGTTAGGGGCGTCAGTGCTAGCCCAATTCATTTCTGGTATTTTTAACTTTATCCTAAATCAACGATGGGTGTTTAAGTCACAAAATACGACTGGTGATCGTCGCCGCTATGTCGCACTATTCACCTTTCAAATGGTCTTATCAGCGGGTTTATTACAGCTGGTGGATACGTTTATTCCGCATCCAGTGCCGGTGAAAATAATGGTAGACACCTTAATATTTGTTGGTAGCTATTTAGTACAAAAGAAATTGGTTTTCAAATCACGAATGGAGAGAACGCATGAAGCGTAAGTTAACGTTAGTGACATCCGCAATTTTGACGGTTTATACGAGTTTTACACTGGTCGATACGTTTATGCTACAGCACAGTGGTACAGCAATTGCGACGAGCACGCAAACCGTCAAGACAACCGCGAAGAAAGATTCAAGTACGGTCAAAAAGACGGCCACGTCCTATGAGGATAGTCACATGAATATTAACGTCACAACTGAACGGGTTGATGGCACAACGGTCTATGTGGCTGACATAACAGTCGATGATCCGAGCTTGTTACAAACGGCCTTGGCTAATAATACATATGGTCGTAACTACACTGAAAAAACGTCATCGATGGCAAGCGAGCATAATGCGATTTTTGCGATTAATGGTGATTATTATGGTTTCCGCGATACTGGTTATGTTGTGCGTAATGGCACATTGTATCGCGACACTGTGGCAACTGATACGGATGCGTTAGTTATTGATAGCGACGGCAATATGAAGTCAGTTAATCAGAGCGATGAAACGGCGAGTGAACTACTTAAAAATGGTGCCCAGCAGGTGCTAAGTTTTGGCCCAACGCTGGTTGAAAACGGCAAAGTGACAGTCTCTGAAGACGCTGAAGTTGGTCAATCACAGGCGTCTAATCCACGTACCGCAATTGGACAGGTTGGTAAAAATCATTACGTGGTGGTGGTTTCTGATGGTCGAACGTCTGAATCGACAGGTCTGTCTTTGTATCAATTAGCAAATGTCATGAAAAGTCATGGGGCAACCTACGCCTACAATTTGGACGGCGGGGGATCATCAACCATGGTGCTCAATGGCAAGGTGATTAACAATCCAGTTGGTGGATCTGGCCAGTCTAGTGAACGGGCGGTGTCAGATATGTTGTACTTCGGCTACAGTGAGTAAGGAGGGAACATGGCAAAATATCAAACGGCGTTTAAGTGGTTGGGTGTGACAGGATTTATCTTTGTTTTCCACCTGATTTACAACTATTTCGGTCACGGGGTACAGTCGCCAAAAATGAATTGGGCATGGTTAGTACCTGCAGCGGTGTTGATTTGGCAAGTATTGGTGGTAACCATTAAGCCAGCAATTGCCCAATCCCCAAAATACAAAACGTTCTGGGCGTGGGGCAATTTGGCCACTTGGTCGGTCATCATTGCCTTGATCGTTGCTGGTATCTTAGAAATTGCAGGGACGGGCTCGACCTATATTGTTGGGTACTATGTTATTTCAGCCTTGCTATTAATTGGTGGCGTATTTCAAACAATTAAATCGGCCTAACGTGGATAGATCAGTCAAATGGCTGGTCTTTTTTTATTCACAAAATTTAAGTTTGACATTAGCTCCCTTGAGTGATGCTTTAAGGTTCAACCGGCATAGTAATAGTACAAATTATCGAGGTGAAAGAAAATGATGAAAAATAAAAAAGCAGTCGCCACGATTGGTGTGCTAGGCGTAATGGCGCTAGGTGGTGCTAGTTATGCGGTGATGCAATCAGATACTGACGACACGAATACCGAAGTAGCAAAAACGGCTAGTGCCAAAAGCTCATCGACGACCACCACGAAAAAGCTCGCTGTAACAGCTTATCCAACCGCAGCGCAAACCGGTGATGCATCTGGCAAGGTGACGGCCGATGGTACGGTGGATTTGTCTAAGACGAAGGCAACTGGATCTGGTGTAAAGGTGTCCGATAAAACTATCACGATTTCTAAGGGTGGTACGTATTACGTGACAGGATCAGCGAGTGATGCACAAATTGTCGTTGATGCCGGTGACAAGGATGAAGTCACAATCATTATGAACGGCGTGAATCTAACATCGACGACTGGTCCAGCTATCTATGAGAAGAACGCGGACAAGACCATTATTTCATCAGCAACCAATTCAATTAATTTGATTGACGGTGGCACAATCACTGATACCGACGAGGAGAAAGCAGCGGTTTATGCAACGCACGACTTAACCTTTAAGGGGGATGGTGTGGTCGCGATTAACGGTGATTCAAAGGATGCGGTTTATACCAAGGATGATTTGAAAATCAAGTCAGGTACGGTGTTCGCCAAGGCAATTAAAGACGGCTTAGTTGGTCACGATTTAGTGCACATTACCGACGGTACGGTTAATGTATCGGCAGGTGATGATGCGATTGAATCAAATCAAGACAATGACGAAAACAAGGGATTGGTTGAAATTACCGGTGGAGACGTTACAGTCGCCACGGGTACGGAAGATGGTAATCACGGTATTTCTGCCGAACGTAAGCTGGTGATTTCAGGCGGTAAGGTTGTGGTCACAAGTTCATATGAAGGTATGCAAGCCAATGAAATTGATATCGATGGTGGTGAAACGACGATTAGCAGTACGGATGACGCAGTGAATGCATCAGGTAGTTACAAGACGCCAATCTTGAATATCACGGCTGGTAAGCTTGCCTTCCTAGCTGGTGGTGACGGCCTTGATTTAAACGGGGACATCACAATGTCAGGCGGTACGGTCGAGGCGATGATTAGCTCATCCCCAGACAACGAGGCAGTCGATTTGGATGGCACGTTGACCTTCAACGGCGGAACTATACTATACGGTGGAACTGGCACTGGAGCAACCTTTGACAATGCCTATGTGAAGTTGCCAAGCGGCGTTAAGCAGGGTGACAAGGTAACCGTGGTTGACGATGCAAACAAGACGATTGCAAGCTACACCGTTAACGCTGATGGTGACACGGTTGCTGTCGCGTCAACCGACATTAAGTCAGGTTCTACCTACAAGGTAACGGTGAACGGGACGACGACTGAAGTGACGGCTGGTACTGGTTTGACTGAAGGAATGGCTGGTGGTGGGCCGGCCGGTGGCATGCGTTAGGACTGATTGGTGAAAATATGCAAGTTTTCAATCGATATGAAGTGAAATATATTATTACCCAAGCGCAGTACGAGAGCATTTTGCAGGCGTTGCTTGCAGCTGAACAGATGCGCCTAGATTGTTACAACCAAACGGGAGAATCATATCCCATTCAATCGCTTTATTATGCATCAGTAACGGATGCCGTCTCACAGCAGGCGTTGCGATTGGAACCCAATGAATTTAAACAGCGACTCCGCATGCGATCTTATGGACCGGCGAATGCCGAAAAGCCGGTTTTGTTGGAGATTAAAAAGAAGTTTTTGAAGAAAACCTATAAGCGACGCATCACGGTCGATTATGAAACGGCGAATCGCTTCCTGACTGCCGGTGAATTACCAGATAACCAAATTGGTCGGGAAGTCCTATCGCTAGCTCGCAAACAATTGCAACCGGTGATTAAGGTAGCGTACGAACGAGTTGCGCTTCATGCGACGTCATGCGATAGCGATTTACGGATATCATTCGACACCAATATTAGGACGTCGACACGCGATTTGAGTATTTCAAACCAAACAATCGGTGCGACCTTGTTGCCTGCTGGTATGGTATTAATGGAGATTAAAACCGAGTTGGGGATGCCAACATTTCTCCGCCGAATAGTTGCCGATTACCAGTTGCGTCCAACGAATTTTTCAAAATTTGAACGTGGTCTAAAACGTAGCTTCCAAGCTAGCGACGAGACTTACACAGATATTTTACAAAAGGAAATTGCACATGCTTAATTCAATTTTTACAACGAGTAGTTCTGGCACTGCTATCACATTGCCAACATTTATCATTGCAATGGTAACCGCCATGCTGCTAGGACTCGTGACGGCGTTGGTTTATTTAAAAACCTATAATTCAAGAGTGTCACCGCAAAAATTCTCATTTACATTGGTCTTATTGCCAGTCGTGATTGCGGTCATTATTATGCTGGTCGGTAATAACGTCGCCCGTGCCTTCTCATTGGCCGGTGCGTTCTCAATTATCCGATTCCGTTCAGCGCCGGGGGATCCAGCTGAAATTACGTATGTCCTCCTTACGATGGCGATTGGTTTGGCGTCAGGACTGGGATATATTGCGTACGCTGTGATTGCCGCCACATTATTGCTACTGGCAATGTTGCTGATGAATATGGTGGACTTTGGTGGTCACGCTACAACTGATCAATTGCTCAAGCTAACGGTGCCTGAAGATTTGTACGACAAACAAGAGGTTGAAGCAATTTTGACCGAATACACCGAAAAATTCATTCTGAAGCGTATTAAAACCACTGAACTAGGGTCATTGTTCGAGTTGCAGTACTTGCTAAGCATGAAGCAGGGGATGGACGACAAAGCCTTTATTGATGCGCTACGTACAGCGAATGGTAATCTCGGGATTGCGATGCAATATAACCTAATCGCCGACGAATATTAAAAAAACCTCATTTTAGTGTTGACAAGCACTCATCTATTCCGTAAACTGAGACACATCAGTAGGACATAACATTGTACGTAAGAGAAGCCACGGTTGCTGTGAGTGGCGCAGGTGTTTTGACTGAACTATTTACAACGGAATAGTCTGAAAGAGAGTGGCATGCGATTGTATGCGACTAATTTGGGTGGTACCGCGGATTTTTGCTAATTCGTCCCAGTAATCTGTTTTTGCAGATTACTGGGACTTTTTTATTTTGTTTGGAGGATTTACACCATGGGGTATTTGATGTAACACGTGGCGTTGGCGGACTTGTTCGTTATCACAGCAGCTATAACTGAAATTTGAACTGATTAGATTGTAACGAACGAGGAGATACATATGGAAAAGCAAGCAACACCACGCTTTGGACAAGCGTTAGCACTTATTGTTATTTTGATTATTATTTTCGCCGGTAGCATTATTGGCCTTGGATTATCGCCATACATCCCATTGACGCTAAGTTTGTTGGTAACGATGGTTTTTGCCAAGCTACACCGCGCAACGTGGGAAGATATTCAACGTGATATGTTGAGTGGTTTGCAAACGGCTTTGGCACCATTGTTTTTGTTCCTATTGATTGGGATGCTGATTGCATTGTGGATGGGGACGAACGTGATTCCAACGATGCTCTGGATTGGCTTTAAAATTGCGAACGCGGCGTGGTTCTTGCCAAGTGCTGTCTTGGTAACGGCCATCGTCGGTTCAATGATTGGATCAGCGTTCACCACGCTTGCAACGGTCGGGGTGGCCTTGATGGGTGTTGGTACAGCGATGGGATTCGAACCAGCATTGGTTGCCGGAGCTGTGCTGTCAGGTGCGATTTTTGGAGACAAGAGTTCACCGTTGTCAGACTCAACGAATTTGGCATCATCAATTTCAGAAACTGATTTGTTCGCGCACATCAAAAACTTAATGTGGACGACAGTGCCAGCGTTGGTTGTATCTTTCATTATTTTCTTCATTATCGGTGGAGGTCATGCTGGTGCATCGACTGCAAAATTAGCTAGCTTGGCCGACTTGTTGTCACCAACTTGGTGGACGATTGTACCGCTAGTTTTGTTGGTGGGGATGGCATGGGCAAAAGTGCCAGCTATTCCAACGCTACTAATCAACGTTGCAGTGACGGGTGCATTCTTCTTGCTTAACCACACACCAGCAATGTTGGCCGATATTTTGTTGAATGGGTTCAAGACCACAGCTAAGAATGACATGCTACAAGCGTTGTTGAACCGTGGTGGTATGTTAGCCATGATGCCAACGGTGATTATCATTATGTTGGCCTTGGCCCTTGGTGGGTTACTAACGGAACAACGTATTTTGCAAGCCGTTATGGCACCAATTGCAAACCGCATTAAGAGTGGGGCTGGTGTCATTACCGGTACCGTCTTTACCGGAATTGCAGCCAACTTCATGATTGGTGAGCAATACCTGTCAACGATTTTGCCAGGTCAACTTTGGAAGTCAGCGTTTGATCGCGTTGGCTTGTCGCGTTTGGCCTTGGGACGTTCATTGGAAGACTCAGGAACGGTCGTGAATTACTTGGTTCCTTGGGGTGTGGCGGGGAGCTTTGCCGCGCAAACATTGGGCGTACCGGTTCACAACTTCGCACCATTTGTCGTCTTTGCCTTGTTGTCACCAGTGTTCTCATTGTTGTCAGCTTGGACAGGCATTGGTATTAAGAAAGCATCATAAAGCAAAAAGCGCGCATCCGAGGGTGCGCGCTTTTACTATTAATGAATGGCTTGCAAAGCCAGCTTGTGAGCGCCTTGATTTTCACGATCGGGAATCCAGGTTGTTAAGACAATCTTGTACCGATCAATCAGCGCCATTAGGGTGTCAATTAGTTCTGGATAATGCTTGGCATAGGATTTACCAATGCTATCCGCGACTAATTTTGAATCGATGTAAAACATGACTGTATCGTCGGGTGAGGCGATGGGTAGTAATTGCTCAAAGGCAAAAATAGCGGCCCGGAATTCAGCTTCGTGATTACTCATTTCACCCAGTGCGTGGTGAAGTTGTGTTTGCTTGCCGTTGGCGGAGATAACAACGCCGGCACCGCTTGGACCGGGATTTCCTTGGGTCGCAGCATCAGCATATAACTTGATTAACATGACAAAAACCTCTAACTTCATTATACTAGAAAATAGCATGAACTCCCGAAAGGAGCGTAGACATGAAAGGTTTTTACCAACCCGCCGGTTTAGTAGGCTGGGTATCGTGGACGTGGATTTTAATGATTGCCTTGTTCGGCATGATTATGTGGCTTGAGGTGACAACACTTAACGTTTGGACATATGTGTCATTCTTCGTGTTTGTCGTCGTAGCAGCTGCAACCATTCTGCGTCGACGTGTGACATTGGAAGATGATGCGTTGCGTTTCCCACACATTATTGGGATGCACACCGAGAAGATCCACTTTAAGGATATGGAATTTGTACAATTTAACAAGCACACGGTAATGTTTAGCCATGACGGTGAGCAATACAGCTTTTTGATGGGGCAGCGCATGTTGCAAGCTCTACAAGAGAAGATTGAAGGATAGAGAATTTTTATGACAGAAGAGACATTGGTAATCACGGACCAAACTGGCCGTCTTGATAAGGTCGTTGCTGATGCGTTTGAAGATTATACACGTACCCAAGTGACAGGCTGGATTAACGACGGCGTTTTGAAGGTAAATGGTGCCGAGAAGAAGGCTAAGTACAGCGTGAAGCCAGGGGATGAAATTACCTTTACGGTTCCTGAACCAGTTGAGATTGATTTGAAGCCGGAAGATATCCCATTGGACATCGTGTATGAAGATGATGACCTATTGGTTGTCAACAAGCCACAAGGGATGGTTGTGCACCCAGCGTTGGGTCACGAATCAGGCACGTTGGTTAACGCGTTGATGTTCCACACGCCACTTTCAACGATTAACGGGGTGGTTCGTCCTGGTATCGTGCACCGTATCGACAAGGACACGTCAGGTTTGTTGATGGTTGCCAAGAATGACAAGGCCCACGAAGCATTGTCAGCGCAATTGAAGGACAAGAAGAACTTGCGTCAATACTACGCACTTGTTCACGGTGAATTCATTGAAAACGAAGGAACCATCAAGGCACCTTTGGGTCGTTCATCTGCTGACCGTAAGAAGCAAGCAGTTGTGGCCGGTGGTCGTGACGCAGTGACCCACTTCAAGGTCGTGAAGCGTTTTGTTGGTTACACGCTATTGCAAGTAACGCTTGAAACGGGACGTACGCACCAAATCCGTGTGCACATGGCTTATATCGGTCACCCAGTGGCTGGTGATCCATTGTACGGACCAAAGAAGACGTTGCCAGGTAATGGTCAATACTTGCACGCGGCAACGCTTGGTTTGACGCAACCAACGACTGGTGAAGAAATGACGTTTGAAGCGCCATTACCAGCGTACTTTACGGAAATGTTGGATCAATTAGACCCATATGCAGAAATTGACGCAAACTAAGTCCCAAACGACGCGGTTTTCGTGCTAAAATGAAGTTACTTCTTAATGCTATCCAGAGAGATGCAAGAGGTAACGAGACATGTTGATTTTAAACTTGGCGTTACCTAATTTTTTAGGTGACGCCTTTTTGTATACATAAACAGATAAGGGATTCGATTATGGCTAAAGAAATTGTAGATGCAATGGCAATGCAACGTGCTTTGACACGTATTACGTACGAAATTATCGAAAAGAACAAGGGTATTAATAACCTCGTGATTGTGGGAATTAAGACGCGCGGTGTTTATATTGCCCAACGTATTGCAGAACGTTTGCAACAATTGGAAAATGCAGAAATCCCAGTTGCTGAGCTAGATATTTCAACTTATCGTGATGATGCAACGGATCGTGGTACGAAGGCTGTGTTGGATACGAATATCGACGGCAAGCGTGTTATCTTGGTCGACGATGTGCTTTACACAGGTCGTACGATTCGTGCGGCTTTGGACGCCTTGATGGATAACGGCCGCCCAGCAGTAGTTAACTTGGCCGTTTTGGTTGACCGTGGTCACCGTGAGTTGCCAATCCGTGCCGATTTTGTTGGGAAGAACATTCCAACGGCGGCCGCCGAGCGCATCAACGTCAATGTTGAAGAAGTTGACGGTGTTGATTCAGTTGAAATTCGTTAATTAAAACGCAGGACGGAAAGGAGGACTTGCCATGTTTGATGCATGGTAAGCACGACGTCATGACAAAACGTTATTTAATTTTGCAAGATGGCACGATTTTTGCCGGCGAAGCGTTTGGATCACCTGCGACGAATTTTGGGGAAATTGTTTTTCACACGGGGATGACGGGGTATCAAGAAGTTATTACCAACCCGATTTATCACAATCAGATTGTGATGTTCACCTCACCAACGATTGGGGCGGCTGGGATTAATCACCGCGCCGATGAATCAATTGTGCCAACGGTTAAAGGTGTGGTAGTACGTGAAGTCGCCGATATCTCAACCAATCGTTTGCAATCAATGAGTTTGCACGACTATTTGAAGCGTCACAATGTACCCGGCATTTCACAAATTGATACGCGCGCTTTGGCTCGTCATTTGCGTAAGACGGGAACGCAAAAGGCCTCAATTGTTGATGCGCCAGATGACCACGCGTTCGATCAATTGCGTGCGATGGTTTTGACGACGCGTCAGGTGCCACAAGTTTCAACACCAAAGGCTTATGCTAACCCAGGGCGTGGGGCGAACGTGGTGGTACTAGATTTCGGTTTGAAAAATGGTATTTTGCGCATGCTAAGTGACTTTGATGCCAATGTTACGGTGTTGCCATACAACGCCACATCGGATGAAGTTGCTAACTTGGACCCCGATGGTATTGTGTTGTCATCAGGACCGGGTGACCCACGTCAAATCCCAGATGAAACGTTTGATATTATTCGTCAATTTGAGCAACGTGTGCCAATGTTTGGTATTGGGTTGGGACATGAATTATTTGCGCTCGCCAATGGTGCCAAACTACAACAAATGCCAGTTGAACACCATGGGATGAATCACCCAATCCGTGAGCAAATCACGAATCGCATTATGTTTGCGACACAGGGGCAAGGGTTCAGTGTTGATCCAGATTCTGTGCGTGACACTGATATGTTTGTTACACATATCGATATGACGGACGGGATTATTCAAGGATTGCGTCACCGAGATTACCCAGCGTTTAGTGTGCAATTTTTCCCAGATACAGCGCCAGGACCAATTGAGGCAACACAGGCCTTTGATGAATTTATGGAAATGGTGACTGCACGTCGAGGAGGGTGGCTATCATGAGTGAACGAATCTTAATTATCGGTGGATCTGCCAATGATTTTGGTCGTGAAACTGAAAGTGATGCTGCAAGCTATCAAGTGGTGAAGGGGCTTCGTCGTCGTGGTCATGAAATCGTGATTGTCGATGATAACCCATTTGGCTTTACGACTGAACGCGATGATGTGACGGTGATTGAAACCGCGTTGACTGCACCTAATTTGGTTAAGGTAATTGTTGAACAAGGCATTACGGCGATGGTCGCGAGTGTTGGTGGCTCAACAGCCGTTCGTTTGTCAGCGGAAATTGTTGAATTGCTTGGTGATAATGCGCCCAAGGTTTTGGGGATGACATTGCCAGTGATGCAAGCCACACAAAATACCAAGTACCTGCAAGAGCGCCTCACCAAGTTGAAGTTGCCAGCCATTCAAACGCGTTTGGCAAGCAATGTCAGTGAAGTTTTCGATGCAGCGCGTGAGTTTGATTTCCCAGTGGTTGTCCGTTCGGTGGCACCAGTTGGACAAACGATTCGTCTCCAAGTTGAAGATGTGGAAGAACTGGAAGGGGCAGCCGAAACGGCGTTGAACCGTTCGTTGACCCACCAAGTCAACGTGGACAAGAGTATTCGCGGTTACCAAGAAATTGCCATGGTGGTTGTGCGTGATAAGCGCGATACGACCGTGTTGATTGGTGGTGTTGAGGATATGGATCCGGTTGGTATTCACTCGGCTGATTCGATTGCGATTACGCCGGTGCAAACGTTGCCGGACCCCGTGTTCCAGCAATTGCGTAACGCGGCCTTTACAGTTGCACGTGGCTTTAACGTCGTTGGCTTGCTGGAAGTACGCTTCGCCGTTAATCCGACCACAGAAGAGTATGTCATCACACGTTTGACGCCATACTTTGACCGTACCTCTGCCATGCTAGTGGCCGCTACGGGCTATCCGTTGGTGCCGGTTATCGCTGGCTTGATGATGGGTGAGACCCTTGATAAGGTGCGCGTGCCATCAATTTATGCCGAGCACACAGCTTTGTTAGAGCCAACAATGGATCACATTGTTATTCGTTTCCCAGTGTTTGCCTTTGGTGAACTAGAGTCAGTCGGTATTCAAACCGAGAAATCGTTTGGACACCGTGCAAAAGTCAGTTGGGGCGACAATTGGTGTGGGACGCAGTGTTGAAGAGGCGTTGGAAAAGGCCATTCGTGCCGCCCACTTTAACAACCGTAACTTCTCACCGACTGTGATGAACGCGTTGACTGATAATGAAATTATTGAGCAATTGATTCACCCACGCGATAACCGAATTCTAGTTTTGCTTGAGGCAATCCGTCGTGGTTATACCGTTGATGAATTGGCTGAGTTGACTAAGATTAATGCGTTTTACTTCTATAAACTAGAGCGCATTAATAATTTGGAAAGCGCCGTTAAGGATCATCCATGGGATACCGATACCTTGCAACAAGCCAAGTATTACGGGTTGTCTGATGGTTTGGTAGCTAAGTTATGGGATGAAAAGTACGAGGCGGTGCGACGTTATCGTTGGGATAACGGTATTTTGCCAACGTATAAGGCGTTCGAGCCGTCAGCTGGTGAATTCGAAGAGTCAGTTTCACAATTCTATTCAACGTTTGAAACGGAGAATGAGAGTGAGCGACTTGGGGATGATTCAGCCTTGGTGATTGGAACGGGGGCCTTTCGTCTTGGGGATGGTGCCGCAGCATCATACACAATGGCGATGGTGGCCGATGAATTGTCACGCCAAGGTATCAAGACGGTTTTGATGAATAACAATCCGACGGATCTAACATTCATTCCGCAACTGGCGCACAAGCAGTATTATGAGCCGTTGGAAATTTCTGATGTGATGAACGTCATTGAAATTGAACAACCAACGCGTGTGTTTGTGCCAGGTAATCGCATTAAGTTGATTACAAGTTTGCGTAAGATGGGTGTAAATGTTCAAGTAATCGCCAAAGAAAAGTACCTACCAAGTAGTATGCTAAGTGACGGTCAACAAACCATCGTGAATTACTTCTATGACGGGCTTGAATTGCACGTGATTGGGGTTGGTCATCAAGATAACGGTGGCATTTTCTTCGATCAATCGGCTATGACGGATTCATTGTGGGAATCATTGCCACGACCTGAGATGACGCTGGATACGGCTGGCTTGTACCAGTTGGTGACGGATCGCTTGCCATTAGACCGTGAAGTCACGGCTGATGATATTCGACCAATGCCATTTACGCATATTGCCTTCCTTGATAAGGTGACGGGCGTTTCATGGCTTCGCTTGATTGTTCGTTACATGTTGAATAAACAAACGACGGCTGACGAAGAAATGGTTGATAATTTGAAGGATCTACCATGGCGTATCAAGACATCACGTCTGCGTTATCGTGATGCGGACTTTGCGGAACATATGAATATTCAGCAAACGCTTGATAACGGACGCTTTGCGATGGGTGCGACTTACCAAGTGCTTTAAGCAAGTTAAAGCTTCGTATGGTAAACTTAAAACACATATATAAATATTGAAAGAGGGCATTTTTCCATGTGGAAGAAAGTAGTAGCTATTTTGGTTGTCGTTGCGGCAGCTTTGGGATTGGCAGCCTGGGGCGTTGGTCCTAAGTCAATCGCCACAACTAATGACGGTAACATCTCACAAGCTGATTATTACAAGAAGTTGAAGAACACGAGTGCTGGTCAACAACAATTGGCCAACATGATCATCGAGAAGGTTTTGGAAAAGAACTACGGTGACAAGGTTTCTGAGAAGTCAGTTAACTCACAATTCAACTCAGTTAAGAAGCAATACGGTGCACAATTCGCCTCAGCTTTGGCTAACAATGGTATAACGGAAGATACGTTCCGCGACTCATTGCGCCTACAAGCTTTGGAGAAGCAAGCCGTTAAGTCAAACTCAAAGTTCTCTAACAAGGAATTGAAGGCTGCTTATGACAGCTACACACCTGACGTGAACGTATCAGTTATCTTGGTTTCTTCAGAAGATGAAGCCAAGGACATCATCAAGCAATTGGATGAAGGTAAGAAGTTCGCGGACTTGGCCAAGGAGAAGTCAACGGATTCTTCTACTAAGGACAAGGGTGGAAAGATGGAAGCCTTCGACTCAACTAACACAACGCTTGAAGATGACTTCAAGACGGCTGCGTTTGGTTTGAAGAAGGGTGAATACACGAAGAACCCAGTTAAGTCATCAACCTACTCAGGCTACTTCGTCATCAAGATGGATTCACGTGATGAAAAGAAGCCATTCAAGGACATGAAGTCAAAGATGACTGATATCCTGGTTGAACAAGAAATGTCAGATTCAACGAAGGTTCAAGCTGTAATCGGAAACGAATTGGCTAAGGCCGACGTTAACATCAAGGATTCAGACTTGAAGAACGTTTTGTCAACGTACACGCAAGCCGCTGCGATGGAAAAGACAAACAAGTCTGATAAGTCATCATCAAAGTCTTCATCTTCAGAAGCTAGCTCATCAGAGTCATCAAGTTCTTCTGAGTCAAGCTCATCATCAATCTTCTTCATCAGAAGAGAGCTCATCAGCTGAATAATAAATATAGTTAATAGTAAAAGTCCCCGCAAATTAGGCTTGATTTGTGGGGATTTTTTTGTGTGACCAATTTTCGAGATAACAGTGGGGCCTACACACCCGAAAATGAGTTCTTAACAAAAGTGACATATAAAAAGTGGTAAACTTAGATTTGTTTTTTGAGAGTGGGTTAAAAACATTTTATGTAGTGTATGCATTATTCTTAGGGAGAGCGTAGCATGGATTTTTTGTTAAATGATTTGGTTGATAATGGATATGTTAGAGTGCCAGATAATTTTCGCCATTCAGGTATAGTGAATACAGTGGTGGAAAAATATAAGGCAACAACTGGTCGAGTTGCGGAGATTGTTGAAGAGTCTACGGACTTTGGATCACGATTGATGATTGTAGATGTTGAACAGTATTTGTAAATTTTATGACATGGAGGCATTGCATTATTGCGATGCCTTTTTTTGATGTTAGAGTTCGTTACAAAATACGAAATTTTCAAAAAATGAAAATCGTTGTTGATAATCATTCGTAATATGTGATTGACATTATTGTAATTTATTGCCGGAATATGAGAATTGCAAAGGAAAAACACAATTTAAGTCCTGATTTCAAGACAAAACGCATCTTAGAATGTGATAAACAACTGTAAAAATGATATTTTATGCAATTATGTCTTAACATAACCCCCCTTAAAAAGTGATAGACTTAAATGTGTCTTTTTTATGTGCAATTCTTTTGCTAAAAACGAAATTTTTTTGAAGGTATCATTACCAATATAGAATAGGTGGGTTTATTTATATGGATAACGTAATCGATCTTGGTCGACTATGGTTGATTGTTCGTCGCAACTGGACGTTTATGCTAGCACTTGGGGTGATTGCTGGTGGTGTTGCTTTTGGGGTGTCTAAATTTTTAATTCACCCGCAGTACAGTTCTTCAGCAGCCTTGCTTGTTAACCGCAAGCAAGACAACGCTCAAGCAGGGGTGCAGTACGCAGATCAACAAGCTGATGTACAAATTATCAATACATATAAGGATATTATTACACGACCAATTATTTTAAACACGGTCGTGAATGATTTGACAAAGCCACATAAAGAGCAAATTCAAGCCGCCGTTCCGGCCCAATATACTACGGATGAATTTGGAGAGAAAGTTCAAACGGTGCCAGCACAACCAGCTAAGTACAAGTTAGTTGCTGCAAAGTACGATAATACTGATTTGAACTCCGATTCAGTTGCTAAGATGATTAGCATTTCTAATCAAACAAATTCACAAGTGTTCTCAGTGAATGTTAAGTCTGGAGACGCCACGATGTCTAAGGATATCGCCAATACGATTGCTGAAGTATTCAAGGATAAAGTTGCGTCAATTATGTCTGTCTCGAATGTCTCAATCGTCTCAAAAGCAACGACAAATTCAACGCCTGTTGCACCAAACGTTAAGCTGATTACTTTGGCCGGACTTATCCTTGGCGTATTCGCTGGTTTTGCATGGGGATTTATCAAGGAAGTAACAGATCGCACTGTTAAGGATTTGGAGTTCCTAACGAACGACTTGAAGCTGACTAATTTAGGTGTAATAGGTTACATCGGTAGAATTCGAGATTTTAAGGATGTTATTGCAGCTAATGAAAAGAAGCACGCAAATAATGAGACGCGTACATCACGTTTGGGTCAACGCATTTAACGGGAGATAAGATATGAGTTTTAATTTTTTGAAGAAAAAGCACGTTGAAGATACTGAGACACAAGATAATGGCGCGCGTTTGGTGACTTTCGTTGAACCGAAGCATGTTATTTCGGAGCAATTCCGTACATTGCGTACGAATATCGAATTTGCTGGTGCAGCTTTGGATAAATTGCAAGTTGTGATGTTTACGTCTGCTGAAATGTCGGATGGAAAGACAACGGTTTCTTCTAATGTCGCTGTTACATGGGCGCAAGCTGGAAAAAGTGTGCTTTATGTTGATGCAGACTTGCGCCGTCCAACGGCACATTCAACGTTCGATTTGTTGAACACGCGTGGCTTAACGACGATTTTAGCTGGTAATGCACAACCAAAAGATACAGTTCAAAAGACATTTGTCGATAATTTAGAGGTTCTTACGTCTGGCCCCGTTCCACCTAATCCAGCCGAACTATTGAGTTCAACGCGTATGGCTTCTTTGGTTGAGTGGATGCGTAATAACTACGACGTTGTGGTACTTGATGTTCCACCAGTGATGGCAGTCACAGACGCGCACGTATTGATGCCACTTGTGGATGGTGCAATCTTGGTAACTATTTTTGGTAAAACGCTTAAAGTCAATCTTGAACGAACAGTAGAAACGCTACGATTAACAGATACGAAAATTTTGGGAATTGTGCAACGTGTTCGTGGCGGTAAAAACGATGCAGGATATGGTTATGGATACGGCTACGGATATGGATATGGCTACGGAAATGAATAATTTGAATGGAGATAACAAAATGAATAAAACTGTATTGGTTACAGGTGGAGCAGGATTTATTGGATCACACGTAGTAGAACGTCATCTGAATGAAGGGAATACCGTTGTTGTAGTTGATGATTTATCTATGGGGTTGTTGGCAAATCTCCCTGAAAATGACAATTTAACTTTTTTTGAAAAAAGCATAACAGACACGACGTTTATGAATGACTTGCTTGTTAAGTACAACTTTGACTATATTTACTTACTTGCAGCAATTGCATCTGTTGCCGACACTATTGAGCGTCCGTATGAATCTCATCAAGTTAATCAAGAAGCAAATATCGCTATTTTGGAGTCTTTGAGAATCAACAATTTGCGACCACAGAGAATTCTATTTTCTTCATCTGCCGCAACATATGGTACTTTGCCTGACTTGCCAAAGAGAGAAGATGGGCCAGTGCGTCCAGCAACTGCGTATGCTATTGATAAATATGCTACTGAACGCTTTGTTCTAACGTATTCTGCGTTATATGATTTGCCAGCTGTAGCGGTTCGCTTCTTTAATGTTTATGGACCACGACAAAATCCTAAGTCACCATATTCAGGGGTGCTAAGTATTATTACAAGTGCGTTGCAAGAAAATTCTGTTTTCCGATTGTTCGGTGACGGGCTTCAGACACGAGATTTTGTGTATGTTAAAGATGTAGTTGCCGCTTTGAAGCTAGCTGAAGAAAATGATCAAATGGTTGGTGAAGTGTTCAATGTTGCAACAGGAACCTCTAGAACATTGCTTGATGCAATTAAGGGATTAGAGAGTGCGTCTGGTAAGAAACTGACGTTAAAGAAGGAACCAGAGCGTCTGGGCGATATTAAATATTCTGAAGCTGATATTTCGAAGCTAACTTCTATGGGTTACACTCCGATGTACGATTTCAATGCAGGTGCGGCAGAATATTGGGAGAGTTTGTAAAATATGAAAGATAATAGTTCAGAGGTTTACCTCGCAAAACTTGAAAATGTTCAACCAGTCAGGAATGGATATTTAATTGTTAAGCGAGTGTTTGACTTGATTTTTGCCATTCTATTTGCAATTCCTGCGTCGGTAGTGATTTTAATTTTTGGTGTATTAATTAAAATAGACACTCCAGGGCCAATGTTTTATAAACAGGAACGTGTTGGTAAAATGGGTTCCGTCATATATGTTACTAAGCTTCGATCGATGTATACAGATGCAGAAGCAAAGTCTGGCGCTGTTTGGGCAAAAAAGAATGATTCTAGAATCACAAAGATGGGACATTTCGTGCGCATGACAAGAATTGATGAATTACCCCAGATATTTAGTGTTATTTCTGGTGAAATGAGTTTTATTGGGCCACGACCAGAGCGACCATCATTTACGAGTCAATTTTCTGAAGAAGTTCCGGGATTTGAAAAAAGATTACGAGTAACACCGGGACTTAGTGGTTTGGCGCAAATTCGTGGAGGATATGATGCCACGCCTAGTGAAAAATTGGCTGATGATTTGGAGTATATTGAAAACATTAGCTTTAAAGAAGACTTGCTCATAGTTCTGCACACTCTTTCTGTGGTAGTGACTGGACACGGAGCGCATTAAGAAATGCGATGCGAGAATGCATCGCATTTTTCATAATTTTTTTGAATGGAGAGTGATCCCTTGGGTGTGATTTTAGGACTGACGGCGATATTTCTCAGTATAGTATTTCCAATGGGTGGTATTATTTTTGGTGCTGCAGTGATTATCTTTGAGAAAAAAACTAATATTCTAGCAATCCTGGGCACAGCCCTGGGCTTTGTAGGATTTGCGATGCATTATACATATCTACCGACAGACGACATGTTCAGATACGTTGCCTATATGAACTCGATTCAATCTGTTAACGGTATATCTGATTTTGTATCACAACTATACAGTACAACGCCCGTGTCTGAGTATGGGCTTAACGGGCAAACTTGGCCTTTGTCTGCGGTACTTTTATTTATTATTTCTAAAACGGCAGATTACCGGTTATTATCAGCCATTACTGTAGTATTTTCTATTTTTGTTAGATTGTTTGCGATTGCTAAAGTTAGTGAAACGGATAAAGTAGATGCTTTAACAATATTCATCAGAGCGTTTGGTTATTTTTCATTAATTTTTATGATGACACTGAAGTTGCCTGTTAGTGGCTTTAGATGGTATGTGGCAACCGATATTGTTATTTTGCTTATGGCGAGTGATGCCTTAAATAGAGAATTAATTACCATTCCTAAATTATTCTGGTCTGTGGTGGCTGGATTGTTTCACCCAGCGGCATGGATTTACCTCGGAATAAAGGTATTTGCCACTATCGTATCTTCTAGAAACAATAGTTTTGTCAAGCGTTCGTTACCGTTTTTAGCAGTAATGGCTTTGGGTGTTGTAGTTGTTTTCCATAGTAGCTTGGTTGGCAACGTTTTGAATCAGTTTGCTGCTTATGTCAGTGATGATAGTTTTTCTGGGACGTTTGAATGGATGAGAAAATTTTATGTAGGATGGTTCATCATAGTTACGTTGATGTTTTCTAGATTTTATTTAATTCGTCAGAACGTTTCAAAAGCTAATCTGTACAACGTCGAGTTCAATTATCTTTTAACTGGCCTAAGCCTGCCGTTCTTTTTGTTCCAAAGAATATATCCATTTGCATGGGTCATGTTGACGGTATTTTGGATATTTAGTGTTGTGAAGACAAATAAATTCACCTACATTGATTTGGCTGTGGTGTTTTTAACTTTGGTAATTGGATTCACGTATTATTGGACAGCCCCTGGTAACTTTTTGCCACCTACAGATTTGTTGGCTTACGGGAAAATGTTGGTTATGCCGATTTGGAGATGAGAAAATGAATATTGAAGAAAAAATTGATGTGGTTATTCCGTGGGTTGACGGTTCAGACCCTATTTGGAACAAAAAGAAAAATGAATATTTATCTGGTAATGATGAATCTGTGGACGAAATGAAGTCTAATAACAGATTTGATGACTATGGTACTCTTAAATATTTATTTAGATCAATTGAAATGTATATGCCCTGGGTTAATAACGTTTTTTTGGTAACGGATCACCAGGTTCCGAAATGGTTAGATGTTGCTAGAGTGAAAGTTGTAGATCACACTGAATTTATTGATGGAGAATTGCCAACATTTAATTCGAATGTAATTGTTACCAGCGTATATAAGATTTCCGAACTATCTGAAAACTTCATATTAATGAATGATGACCTCGTATTGTGGAACAGAAATTTGCCAGAGGATTATTTTATTAATGAACTGCCTGTTGATGTTTTGGTAGAAAATTCAGTAGTTCCATTCCAAGATGGTTTTTTTCATATTTCTCAAAATGGTACAGCACTTGTAAATAAAATTTTTAATAAACGAGAAGTGATGAAAAATAATTTCCGTAAATTTTTTAATCTCAAATATGGATTTAATCAGGTGAGAACATTATTGTCGATTCCATACGGTGGATTTGTTGGATTTTACAATCCCCATCTAGCGCTCGCGTACCGTAAATCTGATTTTAAAAATTTTGAGAAAATCGGAATGCTTGAACTAAGAAATACATGGTCTAATCGTTTTAGAGAACCGTCAGATATTAACGATTGGGCCGTAAGATATTACAGAAATGTAAAAGGAGATTTTGTACCTGGTAAATTGAATGGGCTTTATTTGACGGTCGGCGACTTTAAAAAAACGGTTAAAGTAGGACCAAAAGTAAAGATGCTGGTAATAAACGACGATGGTGTCAGAGATGAAGAAATATTACATAATTTGGAGAAAATCTTAAATGATAAGTTCTTTGAAAAGTCAAAATATGAATTATGACTTAACGGTAGTTATCCCAATGTATAACGTAATAGATTATGTGGTACGAAGCGTGGAATCGTTGGGCGTTTGGTTAAATAATAAAGCGGTTGAAATATTAATTATTGACGATGGATCCACTGACGGCAGTCTAAGTGTCGCCAAAAACATTGAAAAGACTTATGACAACGTAATTGTCTATCACAAAGAAAATGGTGGTTTATCATCAGCTCGAAATTTTGGGTATTCTTTAGCCAATGGCCGATATGTTTATTTTTTTGATTTAGATGATGCTTTGGGTGAAGGAGCGGCTCAAATATTACTAAATGCGATTAATGGTAGTTCTGATGATTTAATTATGTTTGGCTACGATGAAATTCTTGAAGATGGCAATATAAATACAGTTACGAGCAAAGATCAGCCGAAAATGGATGAATTTACACTTCGAAAGGATGATATTCTAACTGAGCTCTTAGGTATTAAACAGGGATTTATTCCAGGATATGCACCTACTAAAATTTTTCGAACCGAAGCAATAAAAGAACTATCTTTTAGGGAGATGTACTACGAAGATTTGGCTTTTTTTATGGATTTTCTAAGACAAAACGCTTCAGATAAGTATAGATTTATCAACTTGCCTTTGTATAAGTATTACCGTAGATCTGGCAGCATAACACGGCAATTCAGTGAAACTAAACTTATGGATAAGATGACCTCGTTAGATTTAATGCTTAATGCTGTGTTTGAAATATCCGGCAACTCGAGAATAGTGAACGAAGCGTTTAAAACATACTTCGTAGGCTATCTATGGATTGCTAAGTTAAATAAAGATGTTTCTTCTGCTTTGGTAAGCAAACGTGTTCATAATGCTCTACATTCTAATCGGGGCAAATATTTCGAACTCTTTAAGGGATTTAAAAATTTTGTCAAATTCGTCTACTATCGAACATTCTAGAAGAAAGCGGGGAGAGTGGTTGTGACTTTGGTATCCGTAATTATCCCGACCTACAATAGCGCTGACACTTTATGGGAGACGCTTTTGTCAGTAGAAAATCAAACTTTGGATGATTTAGAAATAATTATTGTGGACGATTCAAGTTCCGATGATACTGTTCGATTAATCAATAAATTCAAAGAATATAGTAATCGAACAGTAAGGACCGCATTTAATTCGAAGAACGTAGGCGTTGCAATGACTAGAAATGTTGGAATATCAATGTCTCGCGGTGAATATGTCGCCTTTTTAGACTCGGACGATATATGGCTACCAGATAAATTGAAAATGCAGGTTTCGAAAATGATGGATAGAGGCATCGCTTTTTCGTTCACTAACTATGAGACGATGGATCATGAGGGAACACCTCTTAAGGCAAGAAAATTACCTGCGGGTAGATACTCTTTGGAGGATTTTTTGAAGGGAAACCCCGCAGGGTTGCTGACCGTTGTTGTGAAAAGAAGCGTGATTCCTGATAATCTTTTCCCGGATGCACATCATGAGGACTACGCAGCCTGGATTATGTTAATTAGAAAAGTGAAATATGCCTTTTTGTTTGAGGAATCGCATGCTAAATACAGGATTCATAATTCGCTTTCTTCTAATAAAATTAAATCTATGTTTTGGACGTTCAATGTGTTGAGAAACTTCGGTGGTTTACATGGGTTGTCCTTAATGATTGGATTTTCAAACTATATTTTAAGGGTTTTAGGTAGAGAGTCGGAGGAACTTGTATGATTCCTAAAATTGTGCATTATGCTTGGTTTGGACGAAAAATTCCGATCGAGGTTGAAGAGAGAGTACAACGCTGGAAGCAAATATTACCAGATTGGGAGTTTAAGCTTTGGAATGAAGAAAATTGGGATTTCTCACAGTATTCGTTTTCAAAGCAGATGTATGAAACCAAAAACTGGGCATATTTGACTGATGTGTTGAGACTAGACGTTTTGAACAAGTACGGTGGAGTTTATTTGGATACTGATATGGAACTGAAGAAAAGCCTTTCTCCGTTTTTGGCAAAGCGGCTTGTGATGGGTTATTTGTACAAAAATAGTCTTGCAACCGGAATTATTCTGGCGGAACCCAATCATGAATTTATTAATAACATGCTACAAGTGTACGAAAATCGTGCTTTTACTAAGATGCAGCCATTGTTGCTTGAATATACAAACAACCCAATTATGACGGTCTTGTTCTCTGCTTTATATCCTGAATTTAGTAACACTGGTGTCCGACAAGAAATCCAGGATGGAATCTTGATATTGCCGTTGGATTATTTTTCATATTTTTCTAGAAACAGAGAAGCAAATTTTGCGGAACATTTGTTTATGAATTCATGGGGGAGAGCCAATAAGCAGTCATTTAGAAACGGTATAAAAAGTGTGTTACGTAATTATTTCCCTACTCTTTGGACTAGTTTATCCTCTGAAAATGGCAGAAAAGTCACTGAAAAAGATATTCAAAACATCTTCAAGGAGATAGAAAATGAAGCGTAAAGTTGTTATTTTGATGCGGAACTTAAAGATGGGCGGGGCTGAGAAAGTCCTAATCAGCTTTTTGAAAAACTTCGATCGTGAAATGTACGATGTAAGTTTGATTCTGCACACGGTGGAGGGTGAATTAGTTAAGGACGTTCCAAGTGACGTAGTCATTAAAGGATTAGTACCAAAAGAGAATGGTCTGTTTTCGAAAATATATAGAGCAACGTTTAAGCGGATTTTATTTTATGTGCCGAAGCTATTGGAGATTACAAATCGAGTTGACCGTTCAACAGTTGTCATAAGTTTTATGGAGGGAATCTCTACCCACATTGCCTCGATATACAAGAAGAATCCCAAAATTGCTTGGATTCATACTGATGTAAGCACTAATCCCTGGGCTGACTCCAGCTATAGATCAATAGCTCAGCAAGAACGTATCTATAACGGTTACGACAAAATTGTGTTTGTATCTGAAGGTGGTAAAAATGGATTTATGTCTAAATTTCCACAAGTGAATACTGACAAGACGATAATCCACAATGTGATTGATTCACGGGAAATACAAACTAAAAGTTTGACTGCCGACGATAACTATTCAGAATGGTTGCAACTCACTGATAATACATTCAGAGTTATCTCTGTAGGAAGAGCAGACCCAGTAAAAAGATTTGATCTGTTGATAGAAGCTTTCAAGAATGCAGCAGAATCAACGCCGATGCCGCTTTCTTTGACAATTATTGGGGATGGATCATTTTTCAATACCTTGGAAAATATTGTTGATAAGAACAATTTGCGTAACGTGTTTCTGCTGGGGATGAAGTCTAATCCAATGCCTTATGTAAAGTCATCGGATTTGTTTGTTAATTCATCTCGAGTTGAGAGTTATCCAACGGTAATCGGAGAGGCGTTGGTCCTTGGTGTGCCTGTCTTGGCAACAAAGAATGGCGGTTCGGAAGAGATTTTGGAAGATGGTCGTTTCGGTGAATTGATTGAAAATACGTCGGATGTGTCTACGTTGTCTGCTAATATATTGGATGCTGTAAACAACGTAGAAGATTTAAAAAGTAAAGCACTATCCGCACAGAGTCATTTTTCAATGGCGAAAGTTTTGAGTGAATATACTCTATTAATTGATAAAGTTTCGGCAGAGAGGAATACGTTAAAAAATGAATAGAACTAAACGTGCAAAATTAAATGTAATGGTTACGTTAATAACTTATTTTGTGCAGTTGTTTCTTTCGATGATTGTACGTGTGGTGTTCATTCAAAAGTTAGGTAACGATTACCTAGGATTAAATGGCGTATTAACAAGCACTTTGTCAATGTTGTCGCTAGTTGATTTAGGATTGGATTCTGTCTTTGTGTACACTCTTTTTCAGCCATTAAAAGAAAAAGATACAAAAAAAATCACAGCGGTCATGCGACTATACAGGAATACTTTTAGATGGATTGCAATTATTGTATCTGTTTTAGGAGTAATTTTAGTAGCGTTCTTGCCAGAAATAATAGGGAATGCAGGCATGAAATTACCGGATGTTTATACCATTTACTTTTTATTTCTAGCGAATACAGTTTCAAGTTATTTGCTTGGTTATAATCGATCTGTATTAAATGCAAACCAGCAAGGGTATATTGTGAACGGAGTAACTTCGCTTAGCTTTATAGTTGTAAATCTGGCTCAGCTGATTAGCTTAATGATTTTTAAAAATCCGGTTTTGTATGTGTCTATACAACTAATTGGAACTATTATTTTGAATGTAATTATTACTGTAATTGCGCGGCATGAGTTTCCTTTTTTGAAAGATACTGACCGAATTCTTCTTGATTCTGCAGAAAAATCCAAAATTTTTAAAAATGCGGTTGGTGGGTTTTCAAGTAAAATAGGGAGTTTAATCGTTTTTGGTAGTGACAATATTATTTTGTCGCTATTTACTAATCTGGCCACTGTTGGTATCTATTCAAATTATTCAGTAATAACGAATGCGATACAGACAATTCTGCAAAAAGTTTCCAGCGCATTAACCCCGAGTGTTGGACATTTAGGTGTTGAAAGAGATTTTGAAAAAAATAGAATTGTATTAACAGAAATAATTTTTATTTTGTATACATTAATCGCGGGTGGATATGCAATTTATTTAGTTGTACTTTCGCCATTTATGCGCATGTGGGTAGGAGAAAAATCTGTATTTGCTGTTCAAACGGAAACTTTGATTTCTATTGTACTTATTTTGCAGTTAGTTCGTGTGCCATTTTGGATATACATTGATGCCTTTGGCTTGCAATGGGTTCAGAGGTGGAAGTCGATCATAGAGGCTTTTGTAAATCTCTTCTTAACGTTGCTGTTCGTTGGTCCATTTAAGCTGGGGGTGAATGGGGTATTGCTTGGAACGATACTGTCCACAGCAATGACCGTATCATGGATAGAACCCTTCGTTATTTACAAGTATCCTTTGAAAGGGAATTTTCAAGGCGTGTCAGAACTATTGTGTAAGTTTGGATTGCTTTTCGGTATTCAGACTTTCCTTGGTTATTTAGGCGAGACTTACTTGGGTGGTAATTCTTTAATTACAATAATCGGAAAAGTTGTCACGATGCTTTTGGTAAGCGCTACAATGATTATCATAATGTTCGGTCGAAGCAACTATTTTTTGGTAATAAAAAAGCGTCTGTTCAATTAAACGTAATACTTTTTAGGGTACGGATTGAGTACGAACATAAAAAAGGCATCGCACAAGCCGACTTTTGGGTTAGCTTGTGCGATGCCTTTTTATTGTTGGTAAATTAGTTGGTTGCATCTATAATTTCATTGTGAACACGAGTAATCTCATCTTGAGACATTTCTTGGTAAGAAACGCCATCAATCATCACACCAGTACCAGTCATTTGGTCACGGTTGATTGTTTCACCTGCATCGCGGTACTTAGTAGCCAAGTTACGCATTGAAGTCAGTGAAATGTTTGAACGAACGTTATCTGAAACAGCATCAAGGAAGTCATTGTTCAGCGCTGACTTAGGATCGGCCTTCAACTTGTTCATAACTGCTTCGATGACCAATTGTTGACGAATTTGACGACCGTAGTCACCACGTGGATCATCATAACGCATGCGAGAGAATGCCAATGCTTCCGCGCCGTTCATTGTGACATCTTGGTTTTCAGTAAATGAGTATCCTTCATATGAGAAAGTGAGGGGAGACTTAACAGTCACGCCACCAACGGCATCAACTAATTGCTCCATCCCCTTCATATTAACCAACAAATACCCATCGAGCTTAATATCAAGCAATTGCTCAACGGTCGTCATGGCTTGTTTGGCGTCCCCAAGTGCATAAGCAGCGTTCAGCTTTTCAGTCATACCATCAATAGTAATCTTAGTATCACGTTGCAAAGAAACCTTTGTCGTCGTCTTCGTATTAGGGTTAACCGTCATCACCATCATGGTATCTGTACGACCCTTTTCCGTGCGACCCAATGCACCGGTGTCAGTTCCCAACAAGAGGTAGGAAACTGGCTTGCCAGCGGAAGTCTTTGTATCTGATGCCTTGCTCAATGAGCTATCCATTGAGTGAATCTTCGAAGTCGTGTTGTGTAGCGCGAATGCAGCGACGCCACCACCAATCACAATCAGGGTAACAGCGATACCCAAAATCCAAAGTAACACCTTTTTAATCATGGGAAAAACTCCTTAAAATGTATTCAAAACATGAATAATTATATAACAATCCGTGAATAATTAGGGTATAGTTAAAGAAAGAGAAAAGGTTTAAGGAGACGAACATGATTGATATTCACAGTCACTTATTACCAGGCATTGACGACGGTTCAGAAAACCTTGACGTTTCGTTGCAGATGGCACGTGATGCGGTTGCGGATGGGGTGACGCACGCACTTATGACACCACACCACATGAATGGACGCTATGTGAATCATGCATCAGATGTAATCAAACTAACGGCTGATTTTCAAGCTGAATTGAACAATGCGGATATTCCATTGACGGTTTTCCCATCTCAAGAGGTCCGCATCAATGGTGGCTTGTTGTCAGCGTTGGATGACGGTGACATTCTCACAACAGATGAGCAGGGAACTTACATCTTGATCGAATTCCCATCAGATGATGTACCAGCATTTACGATGGATATGTTGTTCCAAATCCAACAACGCGGTTTGGTGCCAATCATTGTGCACCCAGAACGTAACACGCGTCTAATGAAGGAACCACAATTGTTGTATGACATGGTGTCACGCGGGGCATATGCACAAGTGACCGCTAGTTCATATGTTGGTACATTTGGTAAAGCGGTGACGGCCTTTAGTGACGATATTATCGCTAATGGGTTGGCACACTTGTTTGCATCAGATGCACACCATATTCCAGGTCGCAAATATGAAATGACAGCTGCATTCGATAAACTAAAAGCAGCATATGGCTCTGATTTAGCAAAGCAATTTGATGATAACGCCAAGGCGTTGGTCAACGGTGATCGTTTATCTCGTCAGCACCAAACACCAATTAAGAAAAAACGTTTCTTTTCAGCATATTAAAAAATGGGCAACGACTCTAGCGTGATAGAATCGTTGCCCATTGTTATTATTATTTGTTTGAATCTCGTCGATCAGCGTTAGCACCAGCAACAAAAAGTGCCATGCCCACAACCCCAACGCAACCACCTAAAATGAAGGCGATTAGCAAGCCAAGTATATACATTTCGATACCCCCGTTAAGACTTGAGTTTAGCTGGAAAACCTGGTAAATGCAACTTTCGCGCATGTTATTTTCATCCAAACAATGTTCATAAACCGTTCATAAAGTCCGGTTACTATTAGTACATAGAGAAAAAGAGGAGGAAGCAAGATGATGATGTTGCTTTCATTTATGGCCGGCGGATTTATTGGCATTATGGGAATGGCTTTCCTAGTCGTTGCTGGACGTAAGAACTAATAATTTGAATGATTAGCTAAGGATAATGGCATGATTGTAGCTTTTGTACTGGGTTGTGCTGTAGGAGCCATTGGAATGGCGATTATGGCAGTTGGTGCCCAATCTGAAAAGTAAATATTACGAACTAAGGAACAAGCGATAACCGCTTGTTCCTTTTATTTTGGTCAAAATTCAGATAAATAGTGCAAAAACATTCGTGAATAATGTACAATAATAAACGTAATTAAAGTTTTGTTCGTATTTTAAGACGATTTAATAAGGGGATAAACATGATTGATCGCTATGCACGACCTGAAATGCGCCATATTTGGTCATTGGAGAACCAATACCAATCTTGGCTAGATGTAGAAATTGCTGTCACAGCCGGCTGGGTAGCTGAGGGGCACGTACCGGCGGAGGATTTGGCAGCAATCCGTGCAAATGCAAAATTCGATGTTGATCGCATTGCAGAGATTGAAGAGACGACGCGTCACGACATGGTTGCCTTTACGCGCAATGTGTCAGAGTCATTGGGGGATGAGCGTAAGTGGATTCACTATGGTTTGACGTCAACTGACGTCGTAGACACTGCCCAAGCATTACGTCTACGCCAAGCAAACAACGTTATTAAGGCCGATTTGGCAGCCTACAAGGATGTCTTGGCAACGTTGGCCCGTAAGTACAAGCACACCGTGATGATGGGCCGTACACACGGTGTTCACGCGGAACCAACGACGTTTGGGTTGAAGATGGCGCGCTTTTACCAAGCAGCTGTCCGCGACCTTGAGCGTTTTGAACGCGTCGCAGCGGCCGTTGAAACGGGAAAGTTGTCAGGGGCAGTTGGTACATTCGCCAATGTGCCACCAACTGTTGAAGAGGCAGCCATGGCTGAACTTGGCCTAACGCCACAAGCAATTGGCTCACAAGTGTTGCCACGTGACTTGCACGCTGACTACGTGACGACGATTGCGGTTATCGGAACGACGTTGGAAGAAGTTGCCACTGAGATTCGCGGTTTGCAACGTTCAGAAATTCATGAGGTTGAAGAAGGCTTTAAGGGTGGTCAAAAGGGATCATCAGCAATGCCACACAAGCGTAACCCAATTGGTTCAGAGAACATCGTTGGCTTGTCACGCGTTTTGCGCGGTTATGCAGTTACTTCTATGGAAGATGTTGCTTTGTGGCATGAGCGTGATATCTCACACTCAAGTGCTGAACGTATTATTTTGCCTGATGCAACGACAGTTTTGGATTACATGTTGCACCGTTTGACGGCAATTTTGGAGAACTTGCAAGTCTTCCCAGAAACAATGTTGGCTAACATGAAGCGTACGTATGGCTTGATTTACTCACAACGTTTGCTGTTGAAGTTGGTGGATGCCGGAATGTCTCGTGAAGCAGCTTACGATACGGTTCAACCGTTGACGGCACGTTCATGGGATGAGCAACTCCAATTCCGTGATTTGGTAGATGCTGACGCAACAATCACCGAGAAGCTAACGAAGACTGAGATCGACGACGCCTTTGACTACAATTGGCACTTGAAGCACGTCGATGATATCTTTAAGCGTGTCGGACTAGCTTACTAAGCTTGCCCGTTTGGCAGATGGCAAGCCACATGTTCCTTGTTATGATTAAAGCAATCAAACAAAGGGGGACGATTTATATGGCAATGTCAGATCACGTTAAGGGAAAGTACGACGAAGCAGCTGGGAAGACAAAGGAAGTAGTTGGATCAGCGACTGGAAACGAGCGCGTTGAAGCTGAAGGCAAGACACAAAACCTTGCTGGTAAGGCCCGTGATGCAATGGGTGATATTAAGGAAAAGGCTGCCGACGCAGTTGAAGACTTGAAGGACAAGATGCACAAGGATTCTGATAAGTAGACTAATCAAACAGGGATGATGGCAGCGAACATCATCCCTGTTTTTTGTATACAAAAAGTAAGTTATTGCATAAATTTACTATTTTTATGAATTAAATGAATAAGATATAACTTGTTAAAATGCCTGAATTTAGGCGTTTTCTTCAAATGAAGCCTAGATAGTAAATGGGGTATACGTATATTTATTGCGAAAGTGTGTTGACATTTCGCTTAAAACAAAATATGATTTGAATATCGAATAGTTTGATGTTCGAAATACTTTTTGGAAGGAGTGAGACTATGGCAGTTTTAACGACGACTGAAATCATGGATTTGATTCCCAACCGTTATCCAATTCTTTATATGGATTACGTGGACGAGATGACACCAGGAGAATCATTGATCGCAACGAAGAACGTAACAATCAATGAACAATTCTTCCAAGGTCACTTCCCAGGGAACCCAGTTATGCCTGGTGTGTTGATTATTGAATCACTTGCACAAGCGGCATCAATCTTGATTTTGTCATCACCACAATTTGTTGGTAAGACGGCTTATATGACGGGTATTGACAATGCCAAGTTCAAGCGCATGGTAAAGCCAGGCGACGTCTTGAAGTTACACGTAGAATTCGGTAATCTGAGAGAGAACATGGGAACAGTAAACGTCAAAGCTATGGTTGATGGCAAGTTAGCAACTAGCGCCGAATTGATGTTTGTTGTTTCACCTGACGAGAAAAAGGCGGCTGACGCCAAGAGTGAGACGGAGAAGTAAGTATGGCAGCTAGTGAAGAAGCATCGTTCGAACAGATTAATGAGGCCCTAGTTAACGTTTTTAACAACGTTGTCTGGATTGAGGAAGCCTCATTGCGTGAATCAAAGTTTAATGACATCACGATTAAGGATATGCACACGATTGCAGCCATCTCGATGTATGAGACACGTACAGCGTCACAAGTCGCCGAAATGGTGCACTTGACGCCTAGTGCGATGACGAGCGTAATCGATAAGCTAGTGAATAAGGGATACGTTGAGCGTCGTCGTGATGACGAAGATCGACGTGTTGTCCATCTTGTACTAACGCACTCGGGACGTACGGTTTTCCGTGCACACGAGGCTTTCCACCGCGGTATGGCCCACTCATTGTTTGACTCTCTATCCGACGATGAAGCGGCTGCCGTACGTAAAGCAGTGATTAATTTGCAAGAATATCTTCACGAGTTGATCCAGTTCTAAGAGAGGGCGACATGGAAAAATTTACCATCGTCCAGTCAGCGCGAGCAATCCCGTCACGAGTTGTTACAAATGATGATTTAGCATCATTTATGGACACGTCGGATGAATGGATTAGTTCACGTACTGGACTTCGGCAACGTCACATCGTCGACACTGAAGATACCAGTGATTTGGCTGTGACGGTCGCAGAAAAACTCCTCCATCAAGCTGGTTTGACAGCGGATCAACTAGATTTCATCTTAGTTGGCACGATGTCACCGGATACATTGTCACCGAGTGTTGCACAAATTGTGCAGGGGGAAATCGGTGCGCACAATGCTTTCGCTTGGGACCTAAGCGCTGCTTGTTCAGGTTTCGTTTATACGTTGAGTATGGCAAGTTCATTGCTTACAACGCGTTATGAACGGGGCTTAGTTATCGGGGCGGAAGTGTTGAGCAAACTTGTGAACTGGGAAGACCGTTCAACGGCCGTGCTCTTCGGAGATGGCGCAGCGGGCGTCTTGCTAGAACGCACAACAGCAGCAACTGGTTTGCTAGCTAAATCATTGAAAACGTTTGGTGAACGTTCACAGTTCCTAACGGCTGGTCAACAACAAAATGCAAATCATTTTGCTGGCACGTTGAAGACGGCTGATCCATATTTCAAAATGGACGGACGTGAGGTTTATAGCTTTGCAACCCGCGAAGTACCAAATGTCTTGAATGAAGCGTTGGCTAAAGCCGACTTAACACCTGATGATATTGATGTTTACCTATTGCACCAAGCAAACGGACGCATTATCAGCAGCATTGCAAAGCGTTTTGGCCAACCAATTGAAAAGTTTCCAATGAACATGGCTTCATATGGTAACACAAGTGCTGCAAGTATCGGCATCTTGCTCGACGAACTTCGTGAAGCAGGGACGGTACATGCAGGACAAACAATCGCAATCGCCGGATTTGGTGGCGGATTGACGGTTGGCGCCTTGATTATCAAGGTGTAATTTATTTTTCTAAAATTGTATATGACGTATACATTTTAATTTTCAAACTAATTTTAAATTTTAAAGAAAACAGAGGGTATTAACATGACTGAAGCAGAAATTTTGAACAAGGTAACTGAAATTTTGGTAGACCAATTTGATTTGGAAGAGGGCGAAGTTAAGCCTGAAACGAACTTGACTGAAGACATCGACGCAGATTCATTGGATTTGTTTGAAGTGTTGAACCGTATCGAAGACGACTTCGACATCAAGTTGGCCGTGGCTGAAGAAATTCAAACTGTTCAAGACTTGGTAAACAAGGTTTCTGAGCAAGTAAACGCCTAATCACACAAACCCAAAGAGAAAGGGAACCGCAAAATGAGCGTCAAGCTAAATAATCCATTATTTGAAAAGTTAGGCATGAAGTACCCTATCATCCAAGGTGGTATGGCCTGGGCAGGGACTGGTCATCTTGCAGGTGCTGTCTCTGAGGCAGGTGGTTTGGGTATCATCGGAACGGGTTATTGGAAGGCTGATAAGGTGCGAGAAGAAATTCGCCGTGCCCGTGAAGTTACTGATAAGCCATTCGGTGTCAACGTGATGTTGTTGTCACGTCACATTCGCGAAGTTTTCGATGTCATCATTGAAGAAGGTGTTAAGGTTGTCGCAACCGGTGCTGGTGATCCATCACCATTTATCGAAGAATTGCACAGCCACGACATTTTGGTAATTCCAGTTGTACCATCAGTTGGACTTGCTAAGATGATGGAAAAGAAGGGCGTCGATGCGGTTGTCGCTGAAGGTATGGAGTCAGGTGGTCACATTGGTATGTTGACGACGATGACGTTGGTACCACAAGTGGTTGACGCATTGAAGATTCCGGTTATCGCAGCTGGTGGTATTGCAGATGGTCGCGGCGTTGCTGCGGCCTTCATGCTAGGTGCCTCAGGTGTGCAAATGGGAACGCGCTTCTTGGCTTCAGAAGAATCTGAAGTTCACGAAAACTTCAAGAACGCTGTTGTCAAAGCAAAGGACATCGATACGTTGGTTACCGGTGAATTGATGGGTAACCGCGCTCGTGTTTTGAAGACAAAGATGTCAAAGAACTTTGTTAAGCAAGAACGTATTGAAATCACGAAGCCTAAGCCAGATGCAGATGCGATTGAAGAACTTGAAAATGGTTCACTTCGCCGAGCTGTGCTTGATGGTGATAAGGAAAACGGTGCCTTCATGGCTGGTCAATTTCAGGAATGATTACTGAGATTAAGCCAGTGGCACAAATTCTAGAAGATGTTTGGTCACAAGCTGAAGACTTGTTCAACTAACCAAACAACAGGGGAGAGAACATGAAACTAGGACTATTGATGAGTGGTCAAGGCGCACAACAAGTTGGCATGGGAGCTGACTTGTATGCGAACTTACCTGAATATCAAGAAACAATTGACCGTGCGAGTGAGTTGCTTGGCTACGATGTTATGGCCACTATTGTAAATAGTGAAGACAACATCAAGCAAACGAAGTACACACAACCTGCTATTTTGGCAATGAGCATGGGTATCTACAATGCTTTGTCAGACGTTATGCCAAAGCCAGCCGCTGCATTGGGCCTAAGTTTGGGCGAATATAGTGCTTTGACTGCTGCGGGTGCAATGATGTTTGAACAAGCAATGCGCATTATCAAGGATCGCGGTGCTTACATGCAAGCGGCTGGTGATGCAAACCCAGGTAAGATGGTTGCCGTTATGAAGGATGAACAAGATATGGTAGTTGCCACGCTTGAGAAGCTACAAGCAGCTGGCAAGCGCGTTTATCCAGCCAACTTCAACACATTTAACCAATTGGTCATCGGTGGTATTGAAGCAGATGTTAATGATGCCATGGCAGCACTAACTGAAGCTGGTGTCTCACGTATGGTTGAATTGCCAGTTTCAGGGGCTTTCCACACACCATTGTTGCAAACGGCTGCTGATCAATTGGCAGTTCGCCTAACTGACGAAACGTTTAACACGCCTGAATTCGCTGTATATTCAAACACGACGGGTCAAAAGTTTGTGGATGTGAAGGCAACTTTGTTGCAACAAATCACGTCACCAACATACTTTGCCCAAGCGTTGCAAGCCATGGTTGATGATGGTGTTGATACGTTGATTGAGTTTGGTCCAAGCGACACTTTGATGAAGTTTGCCAAGAAGATTGTTGGTAAGGACGTTAAGCGCTACTGCGTAAAGGACCTTGCTTCATTTAATGAAGTTCGCGACATGTTGATTGCAGAACAGGAGACAGTACAATAATGGATCTTGCAGAAAAGAATGTGTTGATTACAGGATCAACACGCGGTATTGGATTGGCTATTGCTAAGGCTTTTGATGAAGCTGGCGCACGTGTGATTTTGCACGGGCGTTCAGCTGTAAAGCCTGAAGTCATGGCTGAATTCAGTGAAGACACATTGGCAATTACGGCTGATATCGCTGATGAAAACAGTGTTAACGACGCGTTGACTGGTTTGCTTGAAGAAGTAGACGGTATCGACATTTTGATTAACAACGCTGGAATCGTTGACGACAAGTTGGCAATGGGGATGAAGCCGAGCGAATTCGCCAATGTTGTGAACACAAACTTGAACGGAACGTTTAACGTGACGCAACCACTCTTCAAGAAGATGTTGCGCGCCCGTTCAGGAAACATCATTAACATCGCATCAGTGGTGGGATTGATGGGTAATGTTGGACAAGCTAACTACGCTGCGTCAAAGGCCGGAATCGTCGGCTTGACGAAGACGTTGGCAAAGGAAGGTGCAATGCGTGGCATTCGTGTTAACGCAATCGCGCCCGGCATGATCGTTTCTGACATGACGGATGCTTTGTCTGACAAGGTTAAGGAACAAGTCCTAGAGGCTGTGCCTTTGAAGCGTTTTGGAAACGCGGCTGAAATCGCACAAACTGCCTTGTTCTTGGCTCAAAACGATTACATCACTGGCCAAACAATTACGGTCGATGGTGGATTGTACATCTAAGGAAACCAGATACGACTTGATGCACTTATTCTTTCGTAACTTATTTAAATAAGTCGTATCTAATGCTTTAGGAAAGTAGAGGAGAACAACATGACACGAGTTGTCGTAACAGGTTTGGGTGCAGTTACACCCGTTGGTAATACAGCAAATGACTTTTTGGATGGAATCTTTAACAGTCAAGTTGGTATTGCCCCAATTACAAAGTTTGACGCCACGGAAACGGGTGTCACAGTTGCCGGTGAAGTGAAGGGCTTCGATCCTGCAGAACGCGTTGGAAAGCGCGAAGCTCGCAAGATGGATTTGTTCTCACAATATGCTGTTCACGCAGCTGGTGAAGCTTTGGAAAACGCTGGTTTGGCAGATGGTGTTGATAACCCGGATCGTTTCGGCGTTATCATGGGTAACGGAATCGGTGGTTTGACAACAATCGAAGAACAAGTTATCAAGATGCACGACAAGGGACCACAACGTGTGAGCCCAATGTTCGTGCCAAACGCTATCCCAAACATGGTGTCAGGTAACGTGTCAATGCGTTACGGTGCCAAGGGAATTAACTACACATTGTCAACGGCGTGCGCTAGTGCGACTAACGCGATTGGTGAAGCCTTCTGGCGTATCCAATCTGGTAAGTATGATGTGATGGTTACGGGTGGTTCAGAAGCAACGGTTAACGAAATGGGAATCTCAGGATTTGCTGCGTTGACTGCTTTGTCAACTGAGCCAAACCCACTTGAAGCTTCAAAGCCATTTGATGTTAACCGTCACGGTTTCGTCATGGGTGAAGGGTCAGGAATTTTGGTTTTGGAATCTTTGGAACATGCGCAAGCTCGCGGTGCCAAGATTATCGCCGAAGTGGTTGGTTATGGGGCTAACTCAGATGCCTACCACTTGACGAGTCCAACACCTGACGGATCAGGACCTGCTGGTTCAGTGAAGTTGGCTTTGCAAGACGCTGGTATTGAAGCTAGCGACATTGACTATGTCAACGCACACGGAACAGCTACTGGTGCTAACGATGCTGCCGAATCAAAGGCAATGGAGTTGGTATTCGGAAAGAACGGTGTGCTTGTTTCATCAACTAAGGGTATGACAGGTCACTTGTTGGGAGCCGCTGGTGCCATTGAAGCAATCGCTGCAATTGGTGCTTTGGTTCGTGAACAATTGCCAGTTAACGTTGGTGTGACGGAACAAGATCCTGAAACTGCTGGTGTAACGTTGGTTACTGATACAACAAGTTTGTTGCCCCTAACTACGTTTTGTCAGCTAACTACGGATTGGTGGTCACAACGCCGCAATCATTTTCAAGAAGTGGAGTGAGAATTAATGGGTTTGCAATTAGATGACATTCGAGCTTTGATGCAAGATTTGGAAAACAGTTCATTGCGTGAGTTTTCATTGCAATCAGATGATTTCAGCTTGCACTTGAGCAAGAACGAAATCGCGCAACCTGTTGTCACGACGCCTGCACAGCCAGCTGTTGCGAGTGTCGCGACAGCAGAGGCGCCTGTAGCAACTGCTGAGCATCATCCATTGGATAAGGAAGAAAAGCAAGGCGTAACAATCGACGCACCGTTGGTTGGTACGGTTTACTTGAAGCCAAATCCAGATGCAGCACCATTTAAGCAAGTGGGTGACCACGTTGCCGTTGGTGAGCAAGTTGCGATTGTTGAAGCAATGAAGTTGATGACACCGGTAAAGAGTGAAGTTGCTGGTATCATTACTGAAATTTTGGTTGAGGAAGAAGATGTTGTGGACTACGGTCACGCACTATTCCGTGTCGAATTGGATGCCTAAGGAGGTCTCGACATGTCAGTATTAAACACACAAGAAATTCAAGAGATCTTGCCACACCGTTACCCAATGTTGATGTTGGATACGGTTGAGGAATTGGTGCCTGGTGAGAAGACGGTTGCGATTAAGAACATCACAATCAACGAAGAGGTCTTCCAAGGCCACTTCCCTGGTAACCCAACGTTCCCAGGCGCTTTGACGATTGAGGCCCTTGCCCAAGCTGGTGCAGTGGCGTTGTTGTCAATGCCTGAGTTCAAGGGTAAGACGGCTTACTTTGGTGGTATCAAGAAGGCACGCTTCCGTAAGATGGTAAAGCCTGGTGATCAAATGCGTCTTGAAGTGACGTTAGATCGTTTGCGCGGACCAATCGGTGAAGGTAAGGGTGTTGCTTACGTTAACGGTAAGAAGGCTACAACAGCTGATTTGACGTTTATTATTGGAGACTAAAATGTTCAAGAAAGTGTTAGTCGCGAACCGCGGTGAAATCGCCGTTCGTGTCATCCGTACACTGAAGGAAATGGGCATTAAATCTGTCGCAATTTACTCTTCAGCTGATGCGGATAGCCTCCATGTGAAGTTGGCTGATGAAGCAATTTCAGTTGGAGGACCAAAGTCAAAAGATAGTTACCTAAACATGAAGAATATCTTGAGTGCCGCGTTGTTGACGGGTGCTGAAGCGATTCACCCAGGTTATGGTTTCTTATCTGAAAATGAGTTGTTCGTTGAAATGGCAGAAGCGGTTGGTTTGAAGTGGATTGGTCCGAGGCCTAAGGTGATTGAGCTGATGGGTAACAAGGCCAACGCCCGTGAAATCAATGCGAGCTGCTGGTGTACCAGTTATTCCTGGTTCTGAAGGCTTCATTCGTGATGCTACAGAAGCCAAGGCAGTGGCTGATCGCGTGGGTTATCCACTATTGCTAAAGGCTGCGGCTGGTGGTGGTGGTAAGGGAATGCGTTTTGTATACTCAGCTGATGAGTTGGCAGACAAGTTCGATGATGCCCAACGTGAAGCGAAGGCTGCGTTTGGGGATGAACACATGTACGTTGAAAAGGTTATGGAGAACGTGCGTCACATTGAGATGCAGGTGATGCGTGATCGTTTCGGCAATGTGTTGTACTTCCCTGAGCGTAACTGCTCATTGCAACGTAACAATCAAAAGGTAATGGAAGAAAGCCCTGCGCTTGGTGTCACACAAGAAATGCGTGACAACCTTGGTGAAATCGCAACGAAGGCGGTTAACGCTTTGCAGTACGAGAACACTGGAACGTTGGAATTCTTGCAAGACCACGACGGCAATTTCTACTTTATGGAAATGAACACGCGTATTCAGGTTGAGCACCCAGTTACTGAAATGGTGACCGGTGTTGACTTGATTCGTATGCAAATTGAAGTGGCCGCTGGTGAGCCGTTGTCTGTGTCACAAGCAGATATTGCCTTGAAGGGACATGCTTTGGAAGTTCGTTTGAACGCGGAACAACCAGCAAAGAACTTTGCACCAAGTGCCGGTACAATTGATTTTGCCTTTTTGCCAACTGGTGGACCTGGTATTCGTATCGATTCTGCCATTTATGCGGGTGATAAGATTCAACCATTCTATGATTCAATGATTGGCAAGTTGTTGGTACATGCTGACAACCGCGGTGATGCAGTCACAAAGATGGATCGCATCTTGGATGAATTGGTTGTTCACGGGGTCAGCACGAACGCTGAATTCCAAAAGGCGTTGTTGCATGATCCAACGGTGGCCAGTGGGATGTTCGACACACGTTACTTGGAGAAGGAGTTCTTGCCACGATGGCAAGCCAGTCTGCCTAAGGCGGATTAAGGAGAAGAGGCATGGATTTATTTAATAACACCACGGTTTCAACTCCCAAGATTAAGCGAGATGCGAACCTAAATGATCGTATTCCAGATGGCTTGTTCTTGGCATGCCCATACTGTGGCGCACAACTCTATTCAAAGCAATTGGGTGATCACCGTGTCTGCCCAAATTGTGGTTACGGTTTCCGTTTGCAAGCCCGTGAACGCATGGCCTTGATGACAAATGATTTTGAAGAACTAGATGCTGATTTGAAGTTGGCAGATTAGACTTCCCAGGGTATGCGGCGAAGTTGGAACGTGCCCAACAACAAACGAAATTGGGTGACTCGGTCTTGACGGGAGTAGCGACCCTTGAAGACCAGCGCGTTGCTATCGGTATCATGGATTCTTACTTTATCATGGGATCATTGGGATCAATCACAGGTGAAAAAATCACGCGCTTATTTGAGCACGCAACGGCAGCTAAGTTGCCAGTCATCTTGTTTACCGCATCAGGTGGTGCGCGTATGCAAGAGGGTATTCACTCATTGATGCAAATGGCAAAGGTGTCAGGCGCAGTTGCGGCGCACCAAGATGCCGGTTTACCATACATTGTGGTTCTAACGGACCCTACAATGGGTGGGGTAACCGCATCATTCGCCATGCAAGGTGACATTACATTGGCAGAGCCACACGCATTGGTTGGTTTTGCTGGTAAGCGTGTCATCGAGCAAACGATTCACGAAAAGTTGCCGAAGGAGTTCCAACGTGCCGAGACAGTCATGGAAAATGGCTTTATCGATGCGATTGTGCAACGTCCGCAGATGGCAACAATTCTTGCACAACTTGTGCGTTTTCACCAAACAACGGAGGTTAAGTAAATGGCAGCCCTATTTCGTCGTGAATTAACCCCTGTTCAGGTGGTGAAAAAGTCGCGTGAGGATCGATTCTCAGCACGCGAAATTATTGACGGTATCTTCACTGATTTCTTTGAATTGCATGGTGACCGGTTTGCTGGTGATGACGCAAGTGTCATCGGTGGCCTAGCAAACCTTGATGGTAAGCCAGTTACGGTTATTGCCATCGACAAGGGAACCGACATCAAAGATAAGTTGGCAAAGCGTAACGGGTCTCCTGAGCCATACGGTTATCGTAAGGCTACCCGTTTGATGGACCAAGCGGCTAAGTTTGGTCGCCCTATCATCACTTTTATTAACACGCCAGGCGCTTTTCCTGGTAAGTCAGCTGAAGACCAAGGACAAGGTGAGGCAATCGCCCAAAGTATTCTGCAAAGTATGACGTACCCAGTACCAATGATTGCCATTGTGTACGGTGAAGGTGGGTCAGGGGGCGCGTTGGCCCTAGCGACATCTGACCAAGTTTGGATGTTCCAAAATTCAACGTATTCGATTCTCTCTCCGGAAGGATTTGCAGCTATTTTGTGGAAGGATGCTAAGCGTAGTGCAGAAGCAGCAGAATTGATGGGATTGACGCCTAATGATCTCTTAGCGAACGAGATTATTGACTATATCGTCCCAGAGAGTCGCTCACATGCACGTGTCTTCAATTTGGTTCGTGCCAAGTTACAAGATGAGATTTCGAAGTTGCAATCACTTGCACCTGATGAACTTGTTAAGCAACGTCGCGCACGTTTCCGAGCATTTTAAACATTTGCAATTATTCAATATCGAACGCCAGATAGTTACTATCTGGCGTTTTTTTGATATGTCTTAAAAAGTGTATTGGTAAATAATTTTTGAACTGTCGTCGGGTAATATTTCTTCAAAAACAATGCTTTTGACGCTTAAAGCAAACGGCTGCCAAGTATCTGATAAATTAAAGACAATTTGTCTTATTTCATCAGCGCTTAGGTCTCTACCGATAGTCACATGTGGTGTGTAAGGGATGTCTAGACGTTGTTTATCGGCGAATTCGGGGATTTCATATAACTTGTCATGTAAGGCTTTAATGGCGGAGTTATCGTTTTTTAAAATGGCGAGTATGTTGTGATACTCTAAATCACCTTGAAAATGGGAAACGATGGGTGTGAAATTTTCTAGGTAAGTTCCATATTTGTTGATTTCAGAAATAATCGCATCGATAGTGTCGGACGTAATATGTTGCGGAAAAACCAGTGTTACGTGCGGAGGAACTTTGCTATATAGAGGATCGAATTGCTTCCTCAATTGATTCAGAGCTTGGTCGTCATGAAAGGTAAGCATAATTGAAATATTCATCTGGTATTCTCCTTTTTAGAGTTAGAATCAAATGATAATTTAATTAGATATTAATTGTAACGCCAGAATGACAAAAAAGGGGGACACGAATGGCAAAATTTCATCGGGCTTTTGGTGTATATGGCATATTGATTATGCAACAACAACTGGTTGTCGTAAAAAAGAAAGACGGACCATACAAATATCGCTATGATTTACCTGGGGAAGCTTAGAACCTGGAGAGTTTCTTCAGAATGCACTTATACGAGAAGTAGCGGAGGAAACTGGACTGCATGTGCGCGATGCTTCGCAGGTTGGAGTTACCAGCTTTACGTATCCTTGGATATTTGAGGATTTTGACTGGAATCAGCATATCGTCGTTCTTTATGAGGTTACGACGTTTGAAGGTGAATTGTCTGAGAAGTTCCCCAATTTTCCGGTCAAGATTTATTCGGTGCTGAACTTATTAGCGTAGACGCTGTTTCAAACTTAAATTCATCACCGATTGTTGTGCAAGCGGTTGAATATCTAAAAAATGGGGTGTTTTCAACTAAAGAGACCAGGTTCGATTATTGGGATGTGTTAAGTCAAGAAGAAGCGCCATTTTAACGAAAATCAGCCCATTAATGGCTGCCACGCCAGATAGTTACTATCTGGCGTTTTTTTGTGCGGTTGCGTAAAATGAAATTGGATAGATGGGGGATGAATCATGGATCGAATTACAGAACAAAAGCGACAAGCTGGCGAATATGCAGCTTCGTTAATCACGGATGGCATGATAGTTGGTCTGGGGACTGGCTCGACCGTTAAGTTCTTCATTGAAAAATTAGCGGAGCGTATCAATCGGGAAGGATTGGATATTGTTGGAGTGACAACATCACGTCAAACGTCATCATTGGCCAAAGGTTGGGGAATCAAACTTAAGTCAGTTGACGAGGTGCCAGCAATCGATTTAACCATCGACGGGGCTGATGAGGTTGACACCAATCTGGATGGTATCAAAGGTGGTGGCGCCGCATTGCTCTTTGAAAAGATTGTTGCGCTAAATTCCAAGCGCAATATCTGGATTGTTGATCAAAGTAAGTATCACGACAAATTAGGTCAATTCCCATTACCGGTTGAAGTGGTGCCATACGGTAGTCACCAACTCTTGAAGCGCTTTGAAGCGGCTGATATGGCGCCAACATTCCGTCGTTTGCCAGATGGGCAACGTTTGACAACGGACGCCGGCAATTACATCATCGATTTACATTTAGCAGTCATTGAGCACCCACAAGCGCTGGCTTATTATCTGGAACAGACTATTGGTGTCGTAGAACACGGCCTATTTTTGAATGTGGCGGATGCAGTGATTATTGGTGGTGAAAAGTTAGTGGTCATCGAACGTGAAAACATTGAAAATCACTGATTATCCACATAATTTTCAAATTCACAAAATAGCGTATGGTATAATAATGAGCAATAGTAGTAAGTTCGGGGACTTATTAAAAGGAGAATTAAAACTTATGACTTGGCAAGAAAATTACCAAATTTGGGCAGACCGTACTGATTTGCCACAAAACTTGCAAGATGATATGAAGAAGTTGGCAGCTGATGAAAAGGCTGCTGAAGATGCATTCTACCAACCACTTTCATTTGGAACGGCTGGTATGCGTGGTCTTTTGGGTGCTGGAATCAACCGTATGAATATCTTTACGGTTCGTCAAGCGACTGAAGGTTTGGCACGTTTGATGGATTTATTGGACGACGCTGTTAAGGGACGAGGTGTTGCGATTTCTTACGATTTACGTCACTTCTCATCAGAATTCGCTATCGAATCTGCTAAGGTTTTGGGAGCGCACGGCATCAAGGCTTATGTCTTCGAGACGTTGCGTCCAACGCCTGAGTTGTCATTCACGGTTCGCCACTTGAACGCCTACGCAGGTATCATGATTACGGCGTCACACAACCCTAAGGAATACAACGGTTACAAGATTTACGGTGAAGATGGTGGTCAAATGCCGCCTAAGGAATCAGACATCATCACGGCCTCAATTCGTGAAGCTGACATGTTTGAAGTGCCAGTTAAGGATGAAGCTGAGTTGGTCGAAGCTGGTTTGTTGGTTAAGATTGGCAAGGATGTCGACGACGCATACTTGGCTGAAGTGAAGACGGTGACGGTTAACCAAGAGTTGATCGACACGGTTGGTAAGGACATGAAGTTGGTGTACTCACCATTGCACGGAACGGGTGCTTTGATTGCTGGCCAAGCATTGAAGAACGCTGGTTTTGAAAACGTGACGATTGTGCCTGAACAAGCTGAGCCAAATGGTGACTTCCCAACGGTTAAGTTGCCAAACCCTGAAGATCCAGAAGCTTTGGCAATGGGAATTGCTTTTGCTAAGGAACAAGGTGCTGACGTCGTTATCGCGGTTGACCCAGATGCTGACCGTATGGGAACGGCGGTTCGCCAACCATCAGGTGAGTACCAATTGTTGACGGGTAACCAAATCGGTGCCGTTTTGTTGAACTACTTGTTGACGGCCAAGAAGGCTGCTGGTACTTTGCCAGCTAACGGTGCTTTGGTTAAGTCAATCGTGTCATCAGAATTCGCAGCTGATATCGCTAAGAGCTTCGGTGTTGAGACGATTAACGTTTTGACTGGATTCAAGTACATTGCCGAGCAAATCCAACACTTCGAAGACACGAACGAGCACACATTCTTGTTTGGATTTGAAGAGTCATACGGTTACTTGGTAAAGTCATTTGCCCGCGACAAGGACTCAGTTCAAGCAACTGTTTTGTTGGCCGAAGTGGCAGCATACTACAAGTCATTGGGTAAGACGTTGTACGACGGTTTGCAAGAATTGTTCGAGCAATACGGTTACTTCGTTGAAAACACGAAGTCATTGACGTTTGCTGGTATCGATGGTGCCGACAAGATTGCATCATTGATGAACAAGTTCCGTGCTGAGACGCCTGCTGAATTTGGTGGTGTTAAGGTTGCCAAGGTTGAAGACTTCTCATTGCAAACTGAGACGGACACAGCTACGGGTGCCGTAACGTCAATGACGTTGCCAAAGGCAAACGTGGTGAAGTACTGGTTGGCTGACGGTTCATGGGTAGCCGTTCGCCCTTCAGGAACTGAGCCAAAGATTAAGTTCTACGTTGGAACAAAGGGTGCTACGGCGCAAGCTGCTGACGAAGAGTTGGCTGCTATCCAAGCAACGATTGCAACTTATGTAGACTAATAATAATGATTGACCGCTACAACTCATCGGGTTGTGGCGGTCTTTTTCATAGTGACCGTTATTTCATCATGATATGATAACGGTATATATAAGAGATGAGGTGACGGCTGATGACGATGAAAGCAGCTAAGAAGTTAGCCGACGGTATGCGCGGTGGTAAAAAACTAATTTTCACTGAACAAGCATTCGATGACTATCAATATTTTTTGACGCAAGATCCAAAGACAACGAAAAAGATAAACAAGCTTCTAAAGTAAGTCTTCCGCACGCCGTTTGAAGGGACAGGTAAGCCTGAACTGCAAGCAGGCCTTGATGGTGGTTGGTCACGACGCATTGATAGCGCGAACCGCATGATTTATTTCCCTGAAAGTAATGGGGATGTGACGATTGCCCAACTTCGCTACCACTACATGAAGTCAATGACGTCTTGAGGAGATATTGAAAATGGAAGAATTAATTGAACGCCTAGAAAATATCGCCCAAAAGATGGTCGATGATGGTCGTTTGTTCGGGGCGACAGTTGGCGTGGTGAATTTCAAGAACCAAAAAGAAATCGCCTCAGTTGGACAAGTCGGCACGGGTGAATTTGCAGACGATATTTTGTCAGTGAACCACATTTATGACTTAGCGAGTTTGACCAAGCTCTATACGACAATGCGTTATTTGCAATTATTCAAGGCAGGGACGGTAACGCCCGAAACGACGGTACAATCAATTTTGCCGGCTTTTGGCAACGCTGAGATTACGCTTGGTCAATTGCTTTGGCACAATTCTGGTTTGCCAAGTAGCGTGCGCAAGGTGTCTAAATTGACGCGTGAGATGCTCGAAGAAGATTTGATGATTGGCGACACAATCAACGAACCTGGTACAGTGACGAAGTATTCTGATGTCGGCTTCATGGTGTTGGGTAAGGTATTGGAAGCGCTTGATGACATGCCGCTGGCGTTGGATGTGACGGCGAATGTGTTGGCACCTAAGAATTTGGCTAACTCGGGCTATCGCGTGGCTGACAAGGGCCGTTTTGATGCGCCACTTGATCGTTTCGTACCAACCGAGGACGTGCCATTCCGTGGGGGTGTCTTGCAAGGTGAGGTCGATGATTTCAAGGCGCACTTGCTGGGCGGTGCTGGTGGACACGCCGGCATGTTTGCGACAGCTGAAGATGCCTTGTCATTCGTACACGAGTGGTTGATGCCGGATGAAGATTTGCCGGCTGATATGCACGCTTATCTGAAGGACAACCAAGCCGGAATTCGCACGTTTGGTTGGCACTACTGGACATACGGTGGTGAAGATAATCCGGTTGTGGTCACGGATTGGTTGTACCAAACGGGTTTCACTGGCACGATTATGGCGGTGAATTACCGCACAATGCAGGGGATGGTCGTTTTGACGAACCGTGTGCACCCAACGCGTAATAACACGAGCTGGCTAAAAGACCGCTACGAATTTACCCAAACTTTTTTTGCCCAAATTTGATTTACCTGATATACCAACTTATTTCTGGTAAAATGAAATTAGCATTAAAATATGTTATTAAAACAAATTAATAGGGGGCAACATACATGACAATTATCATTATTATCGCAGTTGTAGTCGTGATTGGTTTGATTTGGATCAGCATCTACAACGGCTTGGTTAAGGCGCGTATGCACACACAAGAGGCTTGGAGCCAAATTGATGTGCAATTGAAGCGTCGTAACGATTTGATTCCGAACTTGTTGGAAACGGTTAAGGGTTATGCCAAGTTCGAACAAGGTACGCTGGAGAAGGTTGTGTCATTGCGTAATGCTTTGACGCAGGTGCCATCTGGTACCACCAACAAGCCATGGAAATTTCTGACCAATTGACGACGAGCTTGAAGTCAGTCTTTGCCGTTGCGGAAGCTTACCCAGACTTGAAGGCATCAGCCCAATACAACAAGTTGATGGATGAGTTGACGAACACGGAAAACAAGATTGCATACTCACGTCAATTGTTCAACACAACGACGGCGAACTACAACGCCAAGTTGCAAACTTTCCCAACGAACATCATCGCTGGGATTCACCACTTCCAACCAAGCGAATTCTTGGAGACACCTGAAGAAGAGAAGCAGGTTGTTAAGGTATCATTTGACGATCAAGGAATGTAATCGAGGTTTAAACGCAGATGTTATTTGACCAAATTGCCAAAAACAAGCGTAAAACAGTGATGCTTTTCTTTGGATTCTTCCTATTCATGGGGGTTGTCGGTGCAGCATTGGGAACTTTCTTGATGAATGGTCACTGGCAACAAGGAATCGTGATTGCCTTCGTGGTCGGATTGGTTTATACGGTTTATATGGTTGGACAATCGACCGACGTTGTCATGTCAATGAACCATGCACGTGAAATCAAGAGCGCTGATGAGGCGCCTGATTTGTGGCACATCGTTGAAGACATGGCGATGGTGGCGCAAGTGCCGATGCCACGTGTCTTTATCATCAATGATCCGAGTCCGAATGCGTTTGCGACGGGAAACAATCCAGAACACGCAGCGGTTGCAGCCACTACGGGTATCTTGCAACGTTTGAACCGTGAAGAACTTGAGGGTGTTATGGCCCACGAGATGACCCACGTACGTAACTACGACATCCGTTTGCAAACGATTGCTGTAGCGATGACGTCAGCGATTGCGTTGTTGGCGAACCTAGGAACGCACTTCTGGTACTTCGGTGGTAACCGTAGTCGTGATCGCGAAGGTGGCGGTAACGCAATCGGCATGATTGTGTCATTGCTTGTGTTGATGTTGGCGCCGTTGGCAGCCACGTTGGTGCAATTGGCGATTTCACGTAACCGTGAGTATTTAGCCGACGCTGGCGCAGTTGAATTGACGCGTAATCCACAAGGGCTAATTAACGCCTTAACGAAGATTTCACAAAGTGAACCGATGTCAGAAGCCAACGTTTCACCAGAAAGTTCAGCATTGTATATCGCGAACCCATTAAAGGGAGATAAGATGGCAAACTTGTTTGCTACGCACCCACCAATGGAAAAGCGTATCGAAGCTTTACGCAATATGTAAAACACAACACCCACGTCGTGCAAAACTGCATGGCGCGGGTGTTTTCGTTAAAACTCTCACGGGCATCTCATGAAACTTACAATTTACATGTGTTACAATGGACAAGTAACATGGTCGTCGAAAAGGCCAACAAAAGGAGATTAAGATGAAAAAGAAAGCGCCAGTGGTGAAGAACCAAGAATTTGACGCAACGGTCATCGATCTAACGTACGAAGGTAACGGAGTCGTTAAGGTTGATGATTTCCCAATTTTCGTCCCAAATGCTGTTCCGGGTGAAGAAATCCGTGTCGGCATTACGAAGGTTGCTGGAACGTACGCATTCGGACGTGTTGTGAAGACGTTGAAGGAATCAGAGGACCGCAACAAGGATGTTGACGTAGCAACGTTGACGACAGGAATTGCCCCTTTGGCTCACTTGAAGTACGATGCACAATTGCGTTTCAAGCAAAACCAAATCCAAGAATTGTTCAAGAAGCAACACGTTGATGTTGAAGTTTCTGAGACACTTGGTATGGAGAACCCAACTGGGTACCGTAACAAGGCGCAAATTCCTACGCGTGAATTGCGTGGTGAATTGACGACTGGATTCTTCCGTCGTGGTTCACACAACTTGATGCCAATTGAGGATTTCTACATTCAGGATCCTGAAATTGACAAGGCTATCGTGGTTATTCGTGATATTTTGCGTAAGTACCACATTCCAGCCTACAACGAATTTGAGCACACTGGTGTTATCCGTAACATCATGGTGCGTCGCGGTTACTACAGCCACGAAATGATGGTTGTTTTGGTAACGCGTTCAAAGAAGTTGCCAGGTGCAGAGATGATTGTTGAAGAAATTCGCGAAGCTTTGCCTGAAGTGAAGTCAATCATCCAAAACGTTAACCAAGAAAAGACAAACGTTATCTTGGGCGAGAAGAACAACACCCTTTGGGGAAAGAATGTCATCACTGACACGTTGTTCGGTAAGAAGTTTGCCATCGGACCAAACTCATTCTACCAAGTTAACCCACAAACGACGGAAACGTTGTACCAATTGGCTGCTGACAAGGCTGGCTTGAACGGTGATGAAGAAGTTATCGACGCTTACTCAGGTATCGGAACGATTTCATTGACGATTGCTGACCGTGTTAAGTCAGTTTTGGGTGTCGAAATCGTGCCAGGTGCCGTTGACGACGCTAAGCGTAACGCCGACATCAACGGTGTGACGAATGCCAAGTTCGAATTGGGTAAGGCCGAAGAGAAGATGGTTGAATGGCACGATGCTGGTATGCGCCCAGACGTTATCTTCGTTGATCCTCCTCGTAAGGGATTGACGCCAGAATTGATCGACGCCGCAACTGGCATGGAACCAGAAAAGTTCGTGTACATTAGCTGCAACCCTGCAACGTTGGCACGTGACACGGTTCAAATTTTGGAGAACGGTTACCACATTGAGGGACCTGTTCAACCAATCGACCAATTCCCACAAACGACGCACATTGAGTCAATCACTGTGTTCGTTAAGGACTAATATTTAAAAAAGCAAATCGATAACCCGAAGAAGCTCACCGACAGTCTAACTGTTTGGTGGGCTTTTTTGGTAGCGCAATGTATAATGAATGTATTATTGAAAGCGCTTTAAGGAAACGAGGGATATGGAAATGACACTAAAGTTAGGTGTAATCGGTACAAATTGGATTACCAAGATGCTGGTTGAGGCCGCACATGAATGTAATGAATATGAACTAGCAGCCGTATACTCACGCCGTGCTGAAACGGGGGCAGCTTTTGCCGCTGATTTCGGGGATGTCCCTGTGTTTACTGACTTGGCTGATTTTTACAACAGTGGGATTGAAGTTGTTTACATTGCTTCACCAAACAGCTTGCACTATGACCAAGTTGTACAAGCAATTGAGCATGAGTTACACGTGATTGTTGAAAAGTCAGCCTTCTCAAACACGAAGGAATATGAAGCGGTATACTCATTGCTTCGTGAACATCCGAATGTGCGCTTGTTTGAGGCAGCACGCCACATTCACCAACCAACTTTTAAGGCGATTGCCAAGAAGGTCTCAGAAATGGACCACATTTCTGGTGCGACGTTGGTTTATGAAAAGTACTCATCACGATTTGATGACTATCTAGCAGGAAAGGAGCCTAATGTGTTGACGCGCGAGTTTAGTGCCGGTGCGTTGACCGACTTGGCTGTTTATCCGCTTTATGCAGCAATCGCGTTGTTTGGTATGCCAAAGGAAAGCCACTATTATGCAACACCATTGCGTAATGGGGCCGATGGTCGTGGTATTGCCATTTTGCGTTATGCCGACTTTGATGTGACTGTCCAATTTGGAAAGGGTGCCAACAGCTACCTACAATCAGAAATTTTGGGAATGCGCGATACAATCGTCATCGATAGTATTGCTGAGTTGCATGAGGTGACTTACAGGGACGGTCGTGGCAATGACACTGATTTGACAACGGATGTTCCTGGTAACCCAATGGTTGCTGAAATGAACGTCTTTGCGAAGATTATCAATGATCCAGTTGATAATGATGCAGAATACCGTCAATTGTTGACGTTGAGCCAACGCGTCAACATCGTGATGACGAATTTGCGTCACGATGCCGGCATTGTTTTCCCAGCCGACAAGTAAAATGAACGAATGATAAGCGTCGCACGTTTTGTGGGGCGCTTTTCTGTTACAATTAGAAAGACAATGAAAGAAATTGAATGAGGATAGAAAATGGATACTCGTTTTGAAGAACGATTGGCGAGCGTTGGGTTTACCACGCTAACGCCAATTCAAGAAGCCGTAGCTGAACCGTTGGCTGCCGGTGAATCAATCGACGCCTTGGCACCAACTGGAACTGGAAAGACATTGGCCTTTACGTGGCCATTGTTGCCAACGTTGGTACCGGGGGATGGTGAGCAATTGCTAATCTTGGCACCATCACAAGAATTGGCCATGCAAACGACACGTGTTGTACGTGAATGGGCAACTTTGGTGGACTTGAAGGTTTTGGCTTTGACAGGTGGTGCGAACGTGAAGCGCCAACTAGACACCTTGAAGAAGCACCCAGAAGTGATTGTGGGAACGCCAGGTCGTGTCGCTGAATTGGTCGACAACGGTAAGTTGAAGTTGAAGCGTTTGCGCACGTTGCTATTGGACGAAGCGGACGAATTGTTGACGGAAGACACTGCTAAGCAAATTGACGGTGTTTGGGACGCGATTGACGACCCTGACGTACAAGTTGCCTTGTTTGGCGCAACTGAAGTTGACACGACAATTGCAGCTTGTTTGTTCGATCGTGACTTTACGCGTATTGATCAACGTAATGTGCCAATCCCAACGGCAATTGCCCACGAATTTTGGCCAACAGCCCGCGAGCAACGTAACAAGCGTTTGCGTCAATTAGCAGCCCGCAAGAACTTCCAAGCTATTGTGTTCTTTAACACAACCAAGCAATTGAAGGTGATGGCTAGTTTCTTGGCGCACGAACACGTGGCGATGGCAACATTGGTCCGTGGTGACTCAAGTTCAACCCGTGCCAAGTCATTGGAAAACTTCCGTAAGGGAACGGCTAAGTTCTTGTTGACGACGGATGTGGCTGCGCGCGGCTTGGATATTCCTGACTTGCCAGCTGTGATTAACTTTGATTTGCCACGCAATGGTGAAACTTATACGCACCGTGCCGGTCGCACCGGTCGTATGGGGAAGCATGGATTGGTGATTTCATTTGGAAATGATCACGACTTGCGTGATTTGCGCCGATTGGTGGCCGTTGATATTCAATTGGTCAACGGTGCCAGTCAAGCAACGAAGCCAACTTCATTCTCAGGTTCAGCTGGTCACACAGTAGAACCAGGGGCAAACAAAGAAGTAGCTGACAAGCCACGTCCAGTTGCCAAGGTTCGTAAGGTGCAAAAGAAGAAGACTGAAGAAGTCGTTGCTCGTACAGATCGCTTCGCAAAAGAGAAAAAAGCTAAGCGTAAGCACAGCAAAAACAAGGGTAAGCCAAAGCGTAAAAACGGCGAAAACTAGGCATTTAGACCGCTATTCCGGAAATAGCGGTCTTTCTTTTTGCACTTAGTTTGTGAAAATAAATTGTTATTTAGTTCACATAGAGCGGGGTATGTGTTACTATAAATAAGGATAGAGAGTTCACAAACGGTTTTTTGTTTGTGAAATAGCATGAAAATAAAACTTTTTAGAAAATGAGGTAGGTTGACATGGCAGAACATGACATCCCCCGCGCGACCGCTAAGCGTTTGCCAATTTATTACCGTTACTTGAAGCTTTTGTTGGATGCGGGTACGACTCGCGTTTCATCAAACGAATTGTCTGATGCCGTAAAGTTTGACGCTGCGACGATTCGTCGTGATTTCTCATACTTTGGTGCATTGGGAAAGCGTGGTTACGGTTACGACGTTAAGGCATTGATGACGTTCTTCGGTGAAATCTTGAACCAAGATACATTGGCATCAGTTGCCCTTGTCGGGGTTGGTAACTTGGGACAAGCTTTGTTGAACTTTAACTTCCACCAAAGCTCAAACGCCCGCATCTCTGCAGCTTTTGATATCAACGAAGACATCGTGAACACGATCCAAGCTGGTGTTCCTGTATACGGCATGGATGATTTGGAGAAGCAAATTTCTGATCAACGTATCGACGTAGCGATTTTGACGGTGCCAGCACCAGTTGCCCAAGAATTGGCTAACCGTTTGGCCAAGGCTGGTGTCCACGGAATCTTGAACTTCACGCCATTGCGTTTGGATGTGCCAAGTGATGTCCGCGTGCAAAACGTTGATTTGACGAACGAATTGCAAACGTTGTTGTACTTTATCAACAATTTTGGCGCTTCAGAGGCTGAATAATGACATGATAAGCTACCCAATATTGGGTGGCTTTTTATTTCATTTTGAAACATGATAACGCTTACTTTGTGGAAGTTGTTTTGGTAGAATAATACATGTTAAGTAGTTCATGCTTAACGTTTCTCATATGTTATAAACGTTATTATTGTCTAAGACCTCTAAAATGATAACGCCGCAAATGGGCGTGCTTAACCACCACGGCTGTTTGTAAAATGGGCCTCGATATATTCATATCGGAGGCCTATTTTTTTATTAATTTGGTGGTACGATATCAGTAAATTAACAGGGGTGACGTTGATATGGGTGAAAAGAAAAAGAAGAAAAAATTTGCTTGGTTCAAATGGCTAGTTGTACTTTTGATTTTGCTAATTTCGCTAGGTTTGATTTTTCATAATGAGATTGCCAACTACAGTTTGAAGTCATTCGAACCACAAGTGACAAAGCAGTCGATCAAGGCAGGCGAGAAGGAGAAGAAGCGAGCAAACTACAATTGGCAGAAGGTGGGTGCTTTGACCGCACAGCAGGTCCTACAAGCACGCTTGAATTCAGATAAGATTAATTTTATCGGGTTTGTCGCCGTGCCTGAGGTGGGCATTTCAGTGCCAATTTCAAACGGCACAACTGATTTGAACTTGTCACTAGGTGCCGGGACGATGTTTCCTGATGAAGTGATGGGAGAAGGCAATTACGCGTTGGCATCCCACTTTATTCCGGGTGACTCAGGTCGTGATTTGTTGTTCTCACCACTTTACTACAAGGGGAAAGTGGGCCAGGCCATTTATCTGACTGATATGAACACCGTTTATCGTTATAAAGCAGTCGATTTCAAGGTGATTCAGCCAACCGATGTCGATTGGGTATACCCAGTTGAAGGTAAGAAGTTGGTCACGCTGATTACGTGTGATTACACGGCGGAACGTGGGCGTATTATGATGCGTGGTGAGCTGCAAGATGTGAAGAGCTGGGCTGACACGCCAAAGCACATCCAGAAGGCGTTCACGACGGATAACCGTTGGATTAAGTAAAGACATGCAAAAAGCCATTGGCCCGCATCCGTGGGGCCAATGGCTTTTGTTGTTAGTTGTTAATGTAGATAAAATCAGCAGCGTGTTGGGTAATCTGGATTTCGTTTCGTCCGTCCGTCAAAACAAGCGGTCCATCGAATGGCAAACGCTCCTTGATTGTCCACGTGCTACCAAGGGTTACACCAACTGTCTCTACATATTGGAGCAACTCTAAGTCTTCCGTAAAGCTATTAAGCGTGACGGTTTCGCCATCATTTGCTTCACGTAACGTGCGCAACTTATCTGGTTCGTAATTGTAATTTGCGTCCGGAATGAGCAAACCATGAGGTGAATATTTTGGATAATCCAAAAACTTCTCAAGGGCGTTAACAAATTCATCGTCGGCATCGTGATCCAAGTTGTCAGCGTTAAAGTGTGCTTCAGAAATTGAAAGGCCAAGCTTAGTTGCCCCGAATGTTTCAATCAAACGGTGTGAACGAATCAAACGAAGGGCAGTTTGACGACCAGGTTCCGTCAGCGTAACGCCGTAATAAGGCACCACATCAACTTCGCCGGCTTCTTGCAATTTCGCTAACATGTTTGAAACTGAAGAAGGCGTGACGTTCAAGTGATCAGCGATTTGATTGTTTGAAATCTTGCTGTCGTCATCACCACCGCTTAGCTCTAAAATCGTTTGCAGATACTGCGTCTTTGATACGGATTCGCTCATAATGAAATTCCTTTTTACGATTAATTTGTTTAGTGCATTAATTATAACATGATGTCGTGGATATAAAAGTTAAGTCCTTTAAAAAACATAAAGGTGATTTGCCGAAAAATAAAATTCAGGATATGCTTAGTTTGTTGATAGCGCACTGGTGGTATCGCCGCCAGGTTTGAAGTTTTGGAGGCAGACATGCACGGACAGGAGTTTCACCAAAAAAACAAGCTACACGGGGAACAAAAGCTGTGGGCACTATTAGATAGTGCTCGCGAAATCCCGCAGCAAACCGCATTATTCGTTTATTCAGCCGTTAAGCAATCTGGCTACGGTAAGCGACAAGTATTCGTTGGACGCGTTTATGACAGTTGTGTCTATCATATTGGTTGTGACACAATCGAAAACGCGTTCAAGCTAAAGTTCAGTACACCTGATGAGCGCAATAAGTTCGCCAACTCATTTGAGGCAGCTTGTGTCGAACACGGGCTAGCTGTTCATCAAAGTTTTTAAGTCACACAAAAAGAGGATCCGACTGGTGTCGAATCCTCTTTATTTAATTACTTCATCATTAGGCGTGACTTCATTTGCTCAAGAACGGGGTGGTTCAAGAAGAAATAAAGGATAATCGCTTGAATTGGTAGGAAGATGATTTGCTTCACACCACGTACCCAAAGGAGTGATGTGATTGCGTGTGGATCAGCCATACCACCCATAATTACAATCCATAGCGTGTTCATAATAGCATTTACAATAACCAAAACTAGAACAACCGTGATGATAACGCGGGCCCAGCTGATGTGCTCGCGGTTATAGAATGAGAAGCCGTAGATGGCAGCCCCAACTAAAGCTGACAGGGCGAATCCCCAGAAATAGCTGTAACCATTAATCATCGTTGAAATAAAATCGTTGAAGAATGCAACAATCATTCCCCAGTAAGGGCCGTACCACTTGGCAATCAACCCAACAACGATGAACGTGAAACCAACCTTAACGGAAGCTGGTCCAAACGTAAAACGGCCGATGACGATTTCCAACGCCATCAAAATTCCTAGTAATGCCAACTGCGTCGTGCGCAAACGTGGCAATGCGTAACTTAATGTCTTCATATCGAAAACACCTCCTAATTTTATTTGGAGGGTTTCACCTATTACAGTGAATGTGATAATGATATCGCGAACGTACCAGTCCTTCGTCTGTGGCCCACATTCCGTTTCCACAGCACTTAACGCATCAAAATCTACCCTGCATTTCTGTTACGAGTTCTATTGTAGAACAACTTGGCCGAAAGGGATATAAAAAGTTATTAAATCGACCAAAGTAAAATGTTTAACAACGAAAGAAAAATGATAAAACGTTTTATCGTTCGGAAAATACGAACAATATTAGTTGATAGAGGCAACTGATTTGCGAATTGTGGGCTAATTTGTGAACATAAGTCGCGAAAAGGGGCTGTAAAACCTTTCAAAAGTTGGTAAAATGTTTACATAGTATTTAACCCGGAAAGAGATTAATCATGATAACAATTAAGGTACCTGCAACATTAGGCAATTTTGGACCTGGGGTCGCGTCGCTAGGCATGGCGCTAGACCTTTCATTAACGGTCGAAATCATTGAAGCAAGCAATGTTTGGGTGGTTGAACACAATCTAGGGGATACGATTCCTTATGATGAGACGAATTACATTGTGGCGGTTGCCAAGAAGTTGTATCCGAATATTACGCCACATGTACTACGCGTGACGTCAGATATTCCGTTGCGCCAAGGCTTGGGGTCATCGACGGCGGCACTTTTGGCAGCGATCGAGTTGGCGAACCAACTGGGCGAACTCGGTCTAGATGACTACACAAAGCTGACGTTGGCCGCTCGTACGGAAGGACAACCAGCGAATGTCACTGCGGCGTTGCTTGGTGGTGTGACAGCTAGCTACTTAAACGACGGTAACGTTTTCGCTAGTGGGGTGGTCGCGCCTGAATATCAAGCGGTAATATATTTACCTGATTATCAACGCACAGACAAGGCTGACAAGCCAACCGAAATCACGCTAGCAGATGCAACCGGAACGGCAGCTGCCGGTAATATGTTGTTGGCAGCCTGGCAGTCACAACAATTGGTATTGGCTGGGCAATTGTTGGAAACCGATAATATCCAACGGGCAGTGATTAATGACGTGCCAGAGTTGGGCGCGATTCGCCAAGCATCACATGCACTTGATGTCTACGGATCAGTGGTTGCAGGTGATGGACCAGCGGTGGTGACGTTGGTTGCACCAAACCAAACCCAAGATTTGTTAGATGTGCTGGCTTATTTGGATTTGCCAGGTGAATTTAAAGTGGTTGATATTGCAGGAACTGGGTTAACAGTGTTTTAAGAAGGAGAAGGAATAATGGGGAAGGCTTCAATCCGTGACGTTGCTAATTTGGCGGGGGTTTCAATTGCAACTGTGTCACAAGTACTGAATGGCAAGGGAGAACGATTCTCAGACGCCACGAAACAAAAGGTGTTGGCTGCACGTGACGAGGTTGGTTACGTGCCAAACGCCAGTGCCCGTAGCTTGAAGCGTGGGACAACGACGATGATTGGCGTGATTGTGCCAAGTTTGCGCAATCCATATTTTGGTGACATTGTGCAACGTATGCAAGAGGTGTTGCCAGAAAATGTGTCATTGCAAATCATGACGGCAGAAACCAGCACGGCTGATCAAACAGTTGAAACATTGGTAGCTGCGGGAGCACAAGGCTTGGTTGTAGCAAGTCAATTGTCTAATCCACCAGCCGTTGCGCGTAGCTTGCGTCGCCGTGGCATTGCCATGGTCGTGCTTGAAAACCACGATGAATTGGAAGATGCGGATGCTGTTTATGCATCAGATACGCAAGGTGGTCGTAAGGCAGCAGAACACTTGATTGCATTGGGCCACAAGCACGTGGTGTTGTTGGGTAATCAGGTTTATACGGATAACTTGCAATACCGTACCGCTAGTTTCAAGGAAACGATGGCCGAAGCTGGTGTGAAGGTTAGCGAAGTGGCCACACGTAATTTGACGAAGCACGCTGGTCGTGCGGCCGCGATGGCAGTCTCAGTCACGCATGCGACAGCTGCTTTTGCGTTGAATGATGAGCTAGCAATTGGTGTGATTTCGGGATTGAATGCAATCGGAATTAAGGTGCCAGAACAAATGTCAGTCATCGGTTATGACGACACTGATTATGCGGAGTTCTTCCGTCCAGCGTTGACGACGATTGAGCAACCGGTCTGGGATATCGCCAAGGCCGCCTTGGATTTAGTGCTTAAGCGGATTGCAGAATCGGACGCACCACGCCAAGTTTCAGCGTTCGATGCAAACTTAGTTGTGCGCGAGTCGACTGCACCATTAGCTTAATTATGGTAAGCTAGTACCTTGAGGAGGTGCGCCATGACAATTTTGTTTAAGCGAACACGCGATTTAATAGCGAATCCGACCGGAGTAACCGACCATAAGGCAGCAATGTCAGCAGCTTTGATAGGGCAAGTTGAGACATTGATGGCTGATGGTTGGTTACCTAAGTCTTTGGCAGCATATGTTGAGGCCGTTGCGAAGGCACCTGAGCTAAACGATGCGACGATGATGGACGTATTGGAAGCCAAGTGGTTTGAAGCACACAGAGTGGGATCAGCGCTCTTTACAGAAATGTTAGTAGCCGGTTTCCACCGTGGTAGCGCGCCAGCAACTGACCGTTTGGGGATGTTGTACAATGTTTTGGGGTTATATCTAGATGAAACCAACTTTGTGCAAATGACACATTTGGGTCTTTGGGATGATCGTGAAGCAACGCCTAACTTATACTACCTACAAATTAACGATGAAGATGAACTACAAGCCTATTGGCAGTTTGTTAACCGTGTTGCCTACTTGATGCGATTGAAGTACCGTGCTTGGAACGGTATTCGCTCACGTTATGCAACCAGTCGATTGTTGACGGCGACGTTTGACAACCAACTGCGTTACTATCTTGGCAAGCCAGTGTCTGATTTTGTGCGTGCCCAAGGCTGGACGCGTGCGATGTATGAGGCAAAGGTCCTTGAAGAGATGGGTCACGAGGTGCTACACCCTGGTGTTAGTCTGCACAATCGTGGCGTAGCGGACCAATCAAATGTGAAGGTGGTCACACCTGATTATCACGTTGAATTGATCTTCGATTCAGCTGATCAGGTTGTGTCATTGTGGCAACCACTTGAAGCGCATCAAGTGATTGTTGCAGATGGGTCAGTACGTTTCGTGCAAGATCATACTGTTTACTCACTTGATGAGTTGCAGATGATTGCCAACACCGAGTCAGCTAACTATGCTGGCCAAGGTGGTGAAATCCACCAAGCGTTGGATGTTCGCCCAGCTGCCCGCAACGCAGGTCTAGAAGCAACGTTGCGTAATTACGCGAAGAATCAATTTTAATCACAAATAAAAGCCGAGAATCTGTTTTAAACAGGTTCTCGGCTTTTTGTTGTTATTTAGAAGACGGCGTCGTAGATAACGCGGACGGCGTCGTTGACTTGGCTGGCTTTCACACCAAGCATCAATGAAATTTGTGAGGCACCCTGGTTGATCATCGGCAACGTAATGCCGGCTTCAGACAAGGGTGTTGCGATTTCCGAGAAAGCTCCAACACGGTTTTGCATACCTTCGCCAACCACCATGATAATCGCAAAATCATCAATCCATTCTAGATGGTCCGGTGCGATTTCGGCTTGAATTTCAGCGCAAATGGCATCCTGAATTGGTTGGGTGAGCTGGGTCTTATCAAAGATAATCGTCATGTCATCGATACCTGATGGCATGTGCTCATAACTTACACCGTGGCGTGCCAAGATTTGCAGAATTCGAAGCGTGAAACCAACTTCCTTGTTAAGCAAGTAGCGGTGAAGGTACAAAGCAGCGAAACGGTCGTCGCTGGCAATGCCAGTGACTTTCGCTGGATTAGAAACTTGATCTACCGGCACAATCATCGTGCCAGGTGCATCTGGCTCGTTCGTGTTCTTCACGTTAATTGGTATATCCGCCTCGATAACTGGAATAATCGCTTCATCGTGGAAAACGGCGAAACCGGCGTAGGCGAGTTCTCGCATCTCGCGGTAGGTCATGGTTTCAATCGCAGCGGGTGCTTTGATGATGTGTGGATCAACGGCATAGATAGCTGAAACATCAGTGAAGTTTTCGTACATATCTGCGTGGAATCCACGGGCCAAAATGGCACCAGTAATATCAGAACCACCGCGACTGAATGTCGCCATTAAACCATCAGTGGTATAGGCAAGGAAACCAGGGACAACAATCAAGCCTTCACTAGGGAGTGTGAACGCAGCGATGCGGTCATAGCTATCTTCGTTCACACGTGCCGCCATAGGTGAGCCTGAGACGGTTAAGCCAAGGTCATGCGGTGACACAAATTGCGCCGGATGACCGAGCTCGCGGAGAACATATGCGACCAATTGTGCATTCAAATATTCACCATGCCCCATGAAAGCTGCATATAAGTAATCAAATGACGGGTAGTGAATGCGACTCAATTGCGCAAGTTGATCAGATAAGGATGATAGAATCTCATTTTCTTCTAATTCAAAATAAGTAACGATGTCACGGTAACGTTGTAAAATCTGCGTTTGAATATCGGTCGTGTCTTCGCCAACAATTGTCAGTTGCGCGTAGGTCTTTAATAAATCAGTGACTTTAATGTCTTCTTTGAAACGCTTACCTGGCGCTGATACAACAAGGATTTTACGGTCTGTATCGGCCAGCATAATATTTAAAACTTTTTCAAGTTGGGGTCCGTTCGCAAGGGAGGACCCGCCAAATTTTACAACTTTCATGATGAACTCCTTCAAATAATGGCTAATTGACGATAATTTAAAAAGAAAAGTTCTCAAAAGTCAACCCTTAACACTCCTAATCCTAAGGAGTATTCTAATCGTATCTTAATTATTGATAGAGGTTGCGACCAACAAGAGTAACTTAACCGAGCCGGCACCGGCAAGGACGTTAAGTGAAAGGGGCGGTCGCCGAAATGAATTAGCGCAACTAATTTGTTGGGACAACAGTTAAGAGCTGTTGGACTGTCGCTGGAAATCAGCGGAGAGCTATCGTAACAGTCTATTTGAATGCTTTTTCGAGCGATCAACTGACAGTGCGATAGTGCCGTCGGTTGATCGTTTTTGTTTGCCCGACGGACACTAAAGAAAAAAGAGGAAGGCATCATGGTAGTAGCAGTCACACGTCCGACACGTCTTAATATTTCGCAAGCAGCAGTCACGCACAATGTTCAACAGGTTCGTGAAAGTGCCCACGCAAGTTTCGTTTTTTTGGCAGTGAAGGCCAATGCTTATGGTTTTGGGTTGGTACCCATGAGTCAAGCGGCCTTAGCGGGTGGCGTTGATGGATTGGCTGTCGCAGTTTTGGATGAAGGATTGGCATTACGCCAAGCAGGTATCACCGCACCAATCTTGGTGTTGGGGATTACGTTGCCACAATATGCGAAGTTGTTGGCCGATAACCAAGTGATGGCAACGGTCGGTTCGCTTGCTTGGTTAGAAACGGCAGCCGAATACTTGAGTCCGGATGGTCCACGCCTGCAAGTAAATTTGGCGGTAGATACCGGTATGGGGCGCATCGGCTTCCGTGAACGGGCGACGTTGGAAACGGCAATTACCTATTTGAAGGCCCATGATGACATTTTTGATTATCAAAGCATCATGACGCATTTCTCTGAAGCAGATTCGACAGAGGAAGATTACTTCCATCAACAATTGCACTGCTGGCATGAGTTGACGGATGGCCTGCCAATGCCACCTTTGGTTCATCTCGCTAACTCAGGAGCCGCCATGTATCACGCTGACGAAATGCCCACGGATGTCATTCGGGCTGGTACGGTGGTGTACGGCGTTGAACCATCGCTTGGTGAACTTCGTGATGATGATTATTTGGAGCCGGTGATGACACTTGAAACGGAGTTGGTCTTCGTCAAGCGTTGCCACAAGGGCGAAGGTGTGAGCTACGGTCACACGTACTACACCGAAGAAGGCGAGTGGATTGGCACAGTGCCGGTTGGTTACGGTGACGGTCTACCACGTAAGATGCAAGGATTTGAAGTGATTGTGAATGGCGAGCATCGTCCAATTGTTGGGAAGCTAGCCATGGATCAGATGATGATTTCATTGCCTGGTGAATTACCAATTGGGACGACCGTTACGATTATCGGTCGCCAAGGTGATGTTGAAAACCGCCTTGAAGATGTCGCTGATTATGTGGGATTGGCACCTTGGGAAATTTCAACTGGCTTACAAGAACGCATTTATCGTCAAATTACAGATTAGTAGGGGAAAAAGATGACAACACCATATGAAACGAATGCTGCCGGCCATTTGACGGTTGGCGGTGTAGAAGCAAACGAATTAGCAGAACGATTTGGCACACCTTTGTATGCCTACGATGTGTCAGCAATGCGCCAACAGATGCGTGACTTCAAGCGCGTCTTTACAGAGCGCCAGGTCGATTACGCCGTCTCATACGCATCAAAGGCTTTCGCAACAGTTGCAATGTATGAGGTCGCTGCCCAAGAAGGGATGCACATTGATGTTGTGTCGGGTGGTGAGATTTACACGGCGCTCGAAGCGAACTTTCCAATGAGCGATGTTTCTTTTAATGGTAATAACAAGTCTGAAGAAGAACTTGTGATGGCAATCGAAAACAACCTGGGCACGATTATTGTTGATAACTTCTTTGAACTGCATTTGCTTCATGATTTGTTGGCTGAACGTGACCGTGTGCAAAACATCCTATTGCGTATTACGCCAGGTGTTGAGGCGCACACGCACGATTACATTTCAACGGGTCAAACGGATAGTAAGTTTGGCTTTGATGTGAATAGTGGCCAAGCGCAAGCAGCATTGCAAGAAGCATTAGCTGATCCGCACTTCAATGTGTTGGGTGTTCACGCACACATCGGGTCACAAATCTTCGATGTGACTGGTTTCCAAATGGCAGCCACAAAGTTGGTTGATCTGGTCCATGAATGGGGCTTCAATCCGCAGGTTATTAACACCGGTGGTGGTTTCGGCATTCGCTATACCGAAGATGACGAACCGATTCCAGCATCTGATTTCGTAGCAGCAATTATCGATACGATTGCTGAAAAGACGACTGAATATGGGATGCCAATGCCAGCCGTTTGGATTGAACCAGGTCGTTCAATTGTTGGTCCAGCAGGTGTGAGTTTGTACACGATTGGCTCACGTAAAGATGTGCCAGGCATTCGTTCATACCTGTCTGTTGATGGTGGAATGGGTGATAATATTCGTCCTGCTTTGTACCAAGCCAAGTACGAAGCGGTGTTGGTTAACCAACCAGATGCACCAACTGAAGAAGTCGTTCGTGTTGCTGGTAAGTACTGTGAATCAGGGGATGTGCTGGTTTGGGAGCAGGCGTTGCCAAAGACGAAGGCTGGGGATGTCCTCGCCGTTCTGGCAACCGGGGCATATGGTTACTCGATGGCATCCAACTATAACCGCAACCCACGTGCCGCTGTTGTCTTTGTTGAAAACGGTGAAGCAAAGGTGGTTGTTGAACGTGAAAGCTACCAAGATATCGTGCGACTAGATCGCCACTACTTATAGGAAGAAAGAGGTCATAGCATGGCAGAATTAGACGCACAATCAATCATTAATTTCATTGCAACTGCACCCAAGCAAACACCAGCGCGGGTGACGTTAGCGGGCGACTTGGCCGATATCGTTTGGCCAGAAACGGTCCAAGCATTTATTGAAACGCGCACGGGAACTGTTATTGGTGACTATAACGAAATTGCGCCAGTATTGGTGGAACATGCCGGCCAAATCACTAACCAACACGTGGAATTGTTGGCTCGCAACTCTGGTGTGCCGTTGCTTAATTACGATGGTGTGCCAGCCCGTATTGAACCGGGTGCCGTTATTCGTGATCAAGTCGAAATTGGCGCGAACGCCGTCATTATGATGGGAGCCATTATTAACATCGGCGCTGAGATTGGACCTGGTACGATGATTGATATGGGTGCTGTACTCGGCGGCCGTGCCATTGTTGGGGCGCACAGTCACGTTGGTGCAGGTGCCGTACTGGCTGGGGTGGTTGAACCAGCTTCAGCACAACCGGTGCGTATTGGCGATAACGTGTTGATTGGTGCGAATGCGGTTGTGATTGAAGGGGTTCAAGTAGGTGACAACGCGGTGGTTGCGGCTGGTGCGATTGTCACGAAGGACGTCCCTGCGAACACAGTGGTAGCTGGGGTGCCAGCGCGCGTCATCAAGGAAATTGACGCCCAAACGAGTGCGAAGACAGCGATCGTTGATGCGTTGCGTAATTTGGATTAATGAAACAGGGGAAGCATATGGCGACACTAGATTTAATCAAAATTCGACGTGATTTGCATCAAATCCCCGAACTAGCCTTACACGAAACGCCAACGCATGCGTATTTGAAAACCGTTATCGAAACATTCAAAACGGATTTCATGACGATTCGTGAGATACCTGAGGTACCAACGGCTTTGTTGGTGCGCTTAGCTGGTACGAATCCGACTCGCACCATTGGGTATCGCGCCGATATCGACGCCTTGCCAATTACTGAAGCAACCGGATTGCCGTTCGCTTCGACAAATGACGGTGTGATGCATGCCTGCGGACACGATATGCATATGACGGTTGGGCTTGGTGTGCTGGCATACTTTGCCACGCATCAACCGAAAGATAATTTACTTTTCTTCTTCCAACCGGCTGAAGAGTCAGATTATGGTGGACGACGAGTCTATGAAACAGGTGCCTTTACGGGAGACTGGCGCCCTGATGAATTCTACGGCTTGCATGATCATCCCGGCCTACCAGCTGGTCAAATTGCGAGTCACATGGGCACGCTGTTTGCTGGGACAACGGAAATTCACGTCACGTTTACTGGTCGTGGCGGGCACGCCGCATTTCCACATCAAGCGACCGACGCGATTGTGGCAGGGGCAGCGTTTGTATCGGCGATTCAGACAATTGTGTCACGTAATGTTGATCCAGTTCGCGGTGGCGTCGTGACGATAGGGACGTTCCATGCCGGGACGATTGGTAACGTGATTGCTGAAACGGCGCACTTGGATGGCACAATTAGAGCGTTCCGCCAAACAGACATTGAAATGATGCAACAACGCGTGCGCGACATCGTTGCCGGCATCGAAACGACGTATGGTGTGACTGCGGATTTGTCCTTAATCCAAGGTGGCTATCTACCGGTTGAAAATGATCCGACCACAACACAATTATTCATTGATTATATGGCCAACGCACCTGACGTTGATTACACGGACATTGCCCCAGCTATGACCGGAGAAGATTTTGGTTATTTGTTACACCAAATTCCAGGGACGATGTTCTGGCTTGGTGTCGATGATGTATCGCATAGTTTACATGAAGCGGGGTTATCACCAAATGAAGCGGCAATTCAGCCGGGCGTGGATGCAATAACGGGTTACTTAACATGGCGCATGGCGCAATAGGGGAAGAGTGATGTACGAAAATATTGAATTAATTACCGCAATTATTACGCCATTTACGGCGAATGACCAAATTGATTATGTGGCATTAGACCGACTAGCAGATCGGTTGATGCATGATGGAACCCAAGGATTTGTCATTGGGGGCACGACTGGTGAATCACCAACGGTAACGCATGACGAAAAAATTGCGTTGTATACGCATTTCGCAGCGCACATCGGCGACCGCGGTGTAGTTGTTGCTAATGTTGGTGACAACAACACGGCACATTCTGTGGTGTTGGCTAAGGAAGTGAGTGCCATTCCTTGTGTCGATGGCTTGTTGGCGGTGACGCCTTATTACAATAAGCCAAGTCAGGCGGGGATGATTGCCCACTTTACGGCGATTGCTGACGCATCAAGCGTGCCGGTAATGCTGTATAACATTCCGGGGCGCTCAGCGGTGGGACTAACGAATGACTCTGTCGTAACGTTGGCCCAACATCCAATGATTAATGCGGTTAAGCAAGTAACTACGATTGATGATTTGGCATTCTTGGTTGGTCACACACCAGCTGATTTTGCAGTTTACACTGGGGAGGATGCCCAAACGTTGGCGGCCAAGGCGGTCGGCGCAACGGGAACGATTTCAGTGGCTGCTCACGTATATAGTCGCGAAATGGCGGACTTGTTTGTGGCGGTTGCGGACGGTAATATCGAAACAGCAGGACGCTTGCAACATTGGTTAACGCCACGAATGAACGCGTTCTTCCGCTACCCATCCCCAGCGCCAGTCAAAGCAGTATTGGCACAACGTGGCGAAATCGAAAACACGACACGTTTGCCAATTTTGCCATTAACGGACGCTGAATTGGCGGATGTGCAAGCGACACTCAATGAAAAGGACGATTAAACATGACAACGGTTTTATTAGCCGGTGGCTTTGGTAAAATGGGGCTGGAAATCCAGTCGCTCATTGCTGAACAACCAGATTTAGAATTAGTGGGAATTCTTTCAGCAACGCTTCATGAAAGTCCCATTTCCGTGTATACTGAACTGGACGAGATCGACACGCCAGCCGATGTTTGGGTGGATGTGACGCAACCTGAATCAGCCTTTGATAATGCGACTTATGCGTTGTCTCATGGTTATGATTTGGTTGTTGGTACCAGTGGGTTGTCCGCTGAAGACGTGACGCAATTGGGACACCTGGCACAGAAGTATAATCGTCATGCGATTATTGTGCCAAACTTCTCATTGTCGGCTGTTTTGCTGATGCAATTTGCTGAGCAGGCAGCCAAGTATATGTCGGATGCTGAAATTATCGAAATTCACAATCCGCATAAGTTGGATGCACCATCTGGCACGGCCAAAGCGACGGCTGCAAAAATTGCGGCAGCCCGTGAAGCTTAACCAGTGGCACAACGCCAACATGATGCGGCCCGTGGTGAAGTCATTGATAATGTGCCCGTGCACGCCGTTCGTTTGCCAGGCTACGTTGCCGAAGAAGAAGTCATCTTTGGTGCGCCAGGTGAAACGCTACGTTTGAAGCACATCATTTACACGCACATCATTTATGGGGGGCGTTGCGTTAGCTATTCGTCAGGTTCATCAAATCGATGGGCTGGTAGTCGGTCTAGAACACCTATTGTAATTGTTGCCCAAGTCCAGCGAGGCTTAAGAAAAAAGAATGGCCGGAGAGCCAAAGGAGACTGAAATGCCAGAAGTAAATCCAGCCCTTGCAAACCGTTATAACAAGGAGCTTGCCAAGATTTTGCCATCACCAATCCGTGTGATTGATCAAAAGTTTTCAGCCATTGATGGCATCATCAAGTTGACGCTAGGTGAGCCTGATTTTGCGGTGCCTGAGCACATTAAGGCGGCTACGAAGGCCGCTATTGATGCTGATGATTCACACTACGCCGCACCACATGGTCACTTGAGCTTGCGTGAAGCAATTTCTGATTACTTGGTGGAGCGTTTTGATGCACCACGCTACAACCCAAATGGTGAAGTTGTCGTGACGGTTGGTGCCTCAGAAGCATTGTTTGCAACGATGAATGGCTTGTTGAACGCGGGGGAGAAGATTATTATCCCAACGCCAACATTCCCAATGTATGAAGCGATTGCTGACATTATCGGTCTTGATGTTGTGGGCATTAACACGGCACCTGATTTTGTGTTGACGCCAGAAAAGTTGGAAGCAACGCTGGCTGAAAACCCAGATGCCACGGCTATCTTGTTCAACTACCCATCAAACCCAACTGGCGTGACGTACTCAGCTGATCAAATTGAGGCAATCGCCGCAATTCTAAAGGCTCACAACATGTTGGTCTTCTCAGATGAGATTTACGCTGAGTTGGTTTACGATGGTGAGCACGTTTCAATGGCATCATTGCTACCAGATCAAACGATTTTGATTAGCGGATTGTCAAAGTCTCACGCTATGACAGGCTACCGTATTGGGTATGTGGCTGGTCCAGCTACGTTGATGGCTCACGTCGGCAAGATGCACCAATTCTTGGTCACGACGGCACCTGGTCCAATGATGGCAGCTGCTGAAGAGGCGTTGCGTAATGGTCGTCAAGACGCCATTGATATGCGTGATACGTATAAGCAACGCCGTGATTTGGTCATGGCTGGCTTGGCGGAAGCTGGCTTTACGGCCGCACAACCAGGTGGTGCCTTCTATATCTTTGCCAAGATTCCAGCGACGTTGAACACGAACGACATGGAATTTGTCATTGATTTGGCAGAAACGGTGAAGCTAGGTATCGCACCAGGTTCAATTTTTGGTGCCGGTGGCGAAGGCTACGTACGTTTGTCATACGCAGCCTCAACTGAAGACCTAACGGAAGCCGTTAACCGTTTGAAGCAATACGTTGCTTTGAAGGGCTAACATAAAATGAGAACAATTTAATTTTTGGAAGCACAACCGGTCAATTTCGGCTTGTGCTTTTAATGTACCCAAAATTCGGGGTTTTATTAAAATTTGAGGAGTAAACACATGAGTGAAGAACGATCATATACAGTTGCTATCTTGGGAGCTACCGGCGCAGTGGGGTCGCGCTTAATTGAACAATTGGCCCAGTCATCAATTCCAGTAGCGTCACTAAAGCTATTGGCATCAGCCCGTTCAGCCGGTCAAACACGCGAGTTTCGTGGTGAAACAATCACGATTGAAGAGGCGCAACCGGAGTCATTTGAAGGGGTGGACTTGGTACTGGCCTCAGCTGGTGGTTCCGTATCAGCTCGCTTGTTGCCAGAAGCAGTAAAGCGTGGGGCCGTTGCCGTCGACAATACGTCATTTTGGCGCATGAACGACAATGTACCGTTGGTTGTTCCTGAAGTGAATGAACAAGCATTGTACGAACACAACGGCATTATCGCTAACCCAAATTGCTCAACGATTCAAATGGTAGTGGCCCTTGAACCAATTCGCCAACAATTTGGTTTGAAGCAAGTCATTGTCTCAACGTATCAAGCTGCTTCCGGTGCTGGTCAATCAGCTTGGTAAGAGTTGCTCGATCAAGCGCAACAACACTTGAACGGTGAACCAGAAACCGCTGAAATCTTGCCAGTAAAGGGTGACAAGAAGCACTATCCATTGGCTTTCAACTTGTTGCCACAAATCGACGTGTTTGAAGATGAAGGATACACGCACGAAGAGTACAAGATGATTCACGAAACGAAGAAGATTATGTTGGGCGACAAGAACGCCAAGGACATCAAGGTGACGGCAACGGCAGTGCGTGTGCCAGTTCCAGTTGGTCACGGTGAGACGGTTTACTTTGAAGTTGCTGACGCAGACGGCGCTTCAACACCAAAGATTCAACAAGCCTTGTCAGAAGCGCCAGGGGTGGTGTTGGAAGATGATCCAGCCAACCAAATTTACCCACAACCAATCAATGCTGAGGGTAAGCGCGATACCTTTGTTGGTCGCGTGCGTCCAGACCTTGAAAATGATGGTAGCTACCACATGTGGGTTGTTTCGGACAACTTGTTGAAGGGGGCGGCTTGGAACGCAGTGCAAATCGCGGAACGATTGGTTGCTTTGAATTTGGTACGCGTGCCAGAAGGGTCGGCCGAAAAGTTCGCATAAAGCAGACTGAGAATGTTGGAGGTTTTAGACCAACAGCTACCGTGATAAGGGATATTAATGACGAAATGTTAGTGCCTAGGCTATAATGAGTAGTAATTATTAAATTTAGGTGGAACTGAACATGTCATTATCACTAGCAGATATTCAACGCGAGCAACCACGCCAAGTGCCATTGGCTAACTGGCAAGATGTGTTGCAAGCCGAACTAAACGCCTTCGATACCGCTAGCTCAACGGTTAGTGGAATTGGGGATGTTGCCAAGACAATCAATTTTGCCATTGATCGTTTCCACATTGCGCGCAACACGGACAACGTTTTGACGTTCCGCACATTGAATGACACGTACATTCTTGATGTGATTGGTGGTTTGGTGTTGTCACAATTATTGGCAAAGCACTATCTAGGTTCAGTATTGCCAGCCCGTATTGCAGAAGGTGAAGGCAATGACTACCCAGTTATGACTGAGTGGATCAACGAAATCAGCACAACAGTTGAATAATCAACACAAGAAGCACTCAGATTTATTCTGGGTGTTTTTTGTTTGTGGTGAGTGTCGACGCGTTGCGTCGAGGCATGGGGGCTGGGGACTATCTCCGGCAAAGTTCAAACTGGGGCAACCGAATGGCGCAGACGCCATTCAGCGGGACAAATAACTCCCCCTAATCCTTTTTAGTCCTGTGTGGGCTTATCTGAATAGCGCTGGCCATGCGGCATGTTGCCCCACTTTGAACGCTCCGATAGTCCCCAGCCCTCATGCCAGCAGCCAAGATGTTCTAGTCTGTCTGAGATAATCATCTACCGTAAAAGAAATGAGTGAACAGTTCACCCAATAGTTTCGAAGTGGATGAAAATCAAACAAATAGAGTATTTCTTGGTTGCTGTGTTTGGCCCCGCCACGCGTATAGACACGTGCAGACCTTGACCCGCAGGTGTGGGTTCTTAGCGGGTTTCCCGCTTAGAGCCACGGGAGTTAAAGGGAAACGCAGCTTGCTGTGGTTCGCGCTCCCTGCAGGTCATGGTCAGTACGTGTTAGCGTGCCAAAAGAAGGGGCCAAGCACTCCGACCGGAGGTCGGACACACACCACTAACCAACCTACAACCCAACATCAAAACATTTGATTAAAATTAAATTAGAGAAAAGTGTTGACTTTTATAATTAACCTCGTATACTTAAGAACATCAAGAAAAGAGGAGGACAACGTCATGAAGTACGTGTCAGTAGAAAAGTTGAATGTTATGACGTTGGTTGCCCCAATTATCATTGCGATTATTATTATTATTTCGCAGTGATGGTTGGCTTTTTGAGATGCTAACGCTAGCCATGACTGCTTCCCAAGGAAGATTATCATGGCTAGCCAAATTTAATTACTTTGTAAACGAGTAACGGCTAGTATTTTGCGCAGAATACTAGCCGTTTTTTTATATAAATTTTTTGAGCTCAAACTTTTACTCGTAGGTCATACAGGAATATTAGGAGATATGGTTATGAATAAGTTTGTTAAGAATTCAGTTTTGATGTCAGCAACATTGGTTATGGTCGCAGGGACTGGGGTGCCGGTTGTTTCAGCAAGTGAAGGCAAGGCCATCAATTGGACGCTTACTGGTGATCTAAAGACGACCGACCCTTCAAATGTTGCGGATATCCCATCGCAAGATGCCGTTATGGCAACTGGTGAAGGTTTGTACCGTGTTGGTAAGAGTGGTCAACCGGAATTGGCCGCTGCTCAGTCAGCCGATGTGTCACAAGATGGTTTGACTTGGACGTTTAAGTTGCGTGACAACTTGAAGTGGTCAGACGGTTCAAAGTTAACAGCCCAAGATTTCGTCTACAGTTGGCAACGTACGAATGATCCTAAGACGGCGGCTATCGGAGCGATGTTCTTCAGTGGGGTGAAGAACGCTGATGCCATCCAAGCTGGGAAGGTCACGGATTTAAATGAATTGGGTGCTAAGGCCCTCGATGATACAACGTTGCAAGTGACTTTGGAACGTCCATTGCCACAGTTTAAGGCTGAGTTGGCGATGATGTACTTCTTCCCTGAAAAGCAAAGTTTCGTGGAGCAAACGGGTCAAAAGTTTGGCACAACCGCTGTTGATTCTCTTTCAAGTGGTCCATACGTCTTAAAGAAGTGGGATGGTTCAAGTTCATCATATACGTATGAAAAGAACCCAAATTACTGGGACGCAGCCAATGTTAAGACGCCAGCGGTTAATGTGACGACAACAGCCGATGCAACGACGAGTTTCAACCTATATAACTCAGGCAAGACGGACTTTGCATTGTTGAATGCCACGCAAGCCCGTAACTCAAAGAACAAGGCCGGATACACGGTGGTTGATACCGCTGCAACAACCTACATGACGATGAACCAAAAGAATAAGGCGTTGCAAAACGTGAAGGTTCGTCAGGCACTATCATTTGCGGTTAACCGTGAGAAGCTAGCGAAGAATGTGTTGACTGGTGCGGCTGAACCAGCTAAGACCTTTACCGCCAAGGGGTTGGCAAAGGATCCAAACACGGGCAAGGACTTCACAGTTGGTGCGCACACGAAGTACGTCAGTTATGACAAGGCACAAGCTGCCAAGTTGTGGCAACAAGGGTTGAAGCAGGTTGGTCAAAAGCAAGTGAAGTTGACGTTGTTAACAAACGATACCGATGCAGCTAAGCAAACTGGCCAATACTTGCAATCACAATTGGAAACGAACTTGAAGGGCTTGACGGTGTCAGTGAAGTCAGTGCCAGCTAAGCAAACGAGTTCACTGCAAAAGGCCGGCAAGTTTGACTTGTCATTGGCAACATGGAACGCGGATTACACTGATCCGGTTGATATGTTGCAAACATTGGTAACGGGGGCATCTTGGAACCTAACTGGTTGGTCAGACAAGAAGTACGATGCGCTCTATGAGAAGGCAACGACGACCGATGCAAACGACGAGAAGGCACGCTTTAAGGACTTGGCAGCCGCTGAAGAGTATGCGCAAAAGCAAGGTGCTGTAGCGCCATTGACATACTCAAAGATGACCGCTTTGATGAATCCAAAGGTGAAGGGCGTCTTCGTAAACCCGGTTGGTGGCACATTTGATTGGAAGAACGCAGTTAAGAACTAGGAGAAAACAGTATGACAAAAGACGGAACCCATATTTTGAGTTTGGATAATGGCTACCATTTGTGGTCACGCACTGACGGAACGGGCAAGCCAATCAAGTTATTGACGTTGCATGGTGGTCCGGGCGCTGGTCACGAGCCGTATGAACGTTTTCCAGAGTTCTTGAATCCAATTGGGGTTGAAGTGACGCAATATGATCAACTTGGGGCTTGGTATTCAGATCAACCGGATTTTGATGATCCGGCCAACGTTGAGAAGTATTTGAATTACGATTACTACCTAAACGAAGTGGAAGAAGTTCGCCAAAAGTTGGGTTATGAAGATGGTGAATTCTATCTTGCTGGGCACTCGTGGGGTGGTTTATTGGCCCAAGAATATGCGCTCCGTCATCCGGGTGTGCTGAAGGGACTCATCATCATCTCAATGATTGATAACATTGACGATTATGTCACGAACATCAATGCAATCCGCGAGAAAGAATTTGATGCCGATGTCGTCGCGTTCATGCGCGAAGTGGAAGAACGTGGCGAATGGGATACCCCAACGTATCAGAAGTATGCAGAGCATTTGGACCGTGAATACATCACACGTCACCCGAATGCACCGCACCATCAAATTAGTACGATGGGGACAGCGGTGTACAACCATTTCCAAGGTGACAATGAATTTGTGATTACTGGCAAGTTGGCGCACTGGTCAGTCGCGGATCGCTTGCATGAGATTGAGACGCCGACATTGTTGACTTTCGGTGGGCATGAGTCAATGCCATTAGACGTGGCTCGTGCGATGCGGGACAAAATGCCGAATGCTCGTTTGCGTGTGACGCCAAACGCCGGGCACGTTCACATGGTGGATGACCCAGAGATTTTCTTTTATAACTTAAAACATTTCATTCAAGACGTTGAAGCGGACGAATTTGTCCCAGAATAATGAAAAAAGCGACCTCGCACCAAAAATGTGAGGTCGCTTTTGCTATATCCAAGGAAAATCAGGTTTCGTGGCGCCGTAAAACGCAGTGTCGTGGCCACTCATGAAGGCCCAGTTTTGATTACCGTAGTCGTAATGCCACCATTCTTCGAGATAGTTGGTGAAACCAGCATTCGTCATCACGTGGTAAAGCAAACGGCGATTTTCACGAATTTTCACGACCGTTTCAGAGTCCGGTTCAAATTCATAATAAGTTGTCTTAGCGCGTGCGCTAATGTCATCAAATGGACTGCCCATTTCCAAAAGGCGACCACGTTCGTCAACAATCGAAACGTCCACTGAACCACCGGTATTGTGTGGTGAAGGGCGGTTCGCGTTCGATGATGGCAAGGCCACAATTCGCAATGTCGCAGCCAGTGTTTGGTCGGCATTGAACTCGGGATGGTCACGTTGCACAAAACTTTGCATGCGATCGAATAGGGCTTGCTGCGTATCGATATCACGCCAAGCATCAAAGATAACCAGCTTGTAGCCGTAGGGCAACATATCCGCGGCATCGTTCAATTTTTGTTGAATCGTTTCACGCACAAAAATATCAGCCTTCGCACCCGGTAGTTGTTGGATAAAGTATTGTGGGCTAACGACCATTTTTTCAGGCAAATAGCTCACCGAAACTAGTTTTTCATCCGACAAGTCAAGCGGTATGGCCCGGATTTCGCCCCAGTCCCACGTGTCACGTTGCGGTTCAATTGGATTTCCAGTAAATTCAAGCATCAGCTCAGCCCCCCTCTGTGAGTGATATTATTTGACATTCATATTTTCTTCACAAAAATTCAGATAGAAAAGTAAGTGATTATTGTTATAATAATTACTACTTGGGAAGAATGTGAGAAAAATTAATATGATTAAAAAAGATTTCATCCAACCCCTTAACCCAATTGTAACTAATTTGGCGCCAGATGGGTTGTTGGACTTTCAAAAAGCAGTGCGTGATATTCCAGACTTGGTTCGTTTGACGTTTGGAGAGCCTGGTTTTAATGTTGATGATGCAATCAAGGAACGTATTATCGAATCAGTTCGAGACGATAATTCTCACTATGCTGAGTCACAAGGTGAGCGTGAGTTGCGTAATGCAGCGGTTGAATACTTCAACAAGAAGTACGACTTGAACTACGATGGCGAAGACAACATGATTGTGACGATTGGTGTGTCTGAAGCAATTAACGTTGTCTTCTTGACATTGTTGAATGACAACGAAGGTGTAATCGTGCCAGAACCGGCATACCCACCATACTTTGCATCATTGGACTTGGCCCACGGTACAAAGATTTCAATCAACACACGTCCAACGAAGTTCAAGTTGACGCCTGAACAAGTTGATGAAGCGATGGCGAATGCCAAGGTGCCAGTGAAGGCTATCTTGTTTAACTACCCATCAAACCCAACGGGCGTGACGTATTCAGAAGATGAATTGATTGCCTTGGCCGAAGTGTTCAAGAAGCACCGCCTATGGGTCATTTCAGACGAAATCTACTCACAATTAACATATGATCAACAACACGTTTCTTTGGCAAAGTTGATTCCTGATCAAACGATTTTGATTACGGGATTGTCGAAGTCACACGCCATGACGGGATACCGTATCGGCTTTATCCTTGGTGAGAAGAGCTTCATCGACTACGCCCAAAAGGTGCACGGTGCGTTGACGTTCTCATTGCCAAAGGTTTTGCAAGATGGAGCATTGGTTGCTGTGACAACTGCTGCTGAAGTCGCTGATGAGATGCGTGACATTTACAAGCGCCGTCGTGACTGGTTGCGTCCGCAACTTGAGGAACTTGGCTTCGAAATGGTTAACCCAGAAGGGGCCTTCTACATCTTTGCTAAGATTCCTGAAGACATGGGTAATAGTGGTTTTGATTTCGCCGTTGATTTGGCAGAAAAGGCTAAGGTTGCCATTATTCCTGGGGATGCATTCTCAGAATATACACCTGAATTCGTCCGTATTTCATATGCGGCATCAGACGAAGATTTGGCTGAAGCAATGAAGCGCATGAAGGCTTACTTTGCAGAGCGTCGTGGTCAAAATTAATTTTCATAAATAAAATCGAACCCCAGCTAAGGTTATGCCTTGGTTGGGGTTGTTTTTGTATTTTTAACTCGCTTGAAAAAATGATTATAAATAACATTTGATAAAAAGATATATTGATTATGTATTAGAGTTTATTGTTAGGAGTTTATATGACTGTTATAAAAGAGGTTTTATCGCATACAACGGTGTTATCAATTATCTTGGTTGGATTACAATCAATCTTGCTACCAATGGTGAAGGGTCGTTGGCCAATTTTTATTTTGCCAATGGTAACGCTAGTCATCGGGAATGGCATGATTTGGTCGAATAATGACGCGCAAAATAAGGTTATGGGGACGGTTGTTGTCATTGTTTTGGCAGGACTTTTGTTGCTGAGGGGTTTGGTTTCGAAATCTCGTCGAACTGGTAACCACTAACAAATCGTTTGCGATTTTCTTGTATCTTAGGTGTTGCACTGTTATACTACACTGTAACAGGAGGGCTGATAATGGAGTTTAATGATAATGAACCCTTATATATTCAGGTCGCGGATTATTTGGAAAGTGAAATTCTCGATGGTAAGTACGAGATGGGAAGCAAAGTTCCTAGCGTGCGTGAATTAGCAGCTGATCTCGTTATTAATGGTCGAACGGTTCAAAACGCCATTACGCGACTTGTAGAATCGGGTCTAGTGGAAACACGACGCGGATTGGGAAATTTTGTGACAACTGATCAAGAAAAAATACAGCGTATCCGATGCGACAAAATCACCGCAATGACCGAAACGTTTGTTAAAAATAGTTTGGCATTTGTTTCAATTGCTGAGTTACAGGATATTTTGATGCAAGTGGTTTCGCAATATAAGAAGGGGTAAGTAGGGATGTTGGAAGTAGATAATTTAAGTTACCGAACCGGCCGACGTCAAATTTTAAAAGAGATGACGTTGCAAGTCGAAGACGGTGAAATTGTCGGCGTTTTGGTGAAAATGGTGCTGGTAAAACAACGTTTATGCGTGCATTAGCTGGTCTGATTCAGCCGAATCGAGACGCTAAAATTAGCATTGATAATCAATTAGGTGATGTGTTGAAGGCATTGGTATCGTTTATTCCTAATTTGAATTGGGCAACTAAGAGTGAAACGGTTAGTTCGGTGGCGGCCTTTTATCAAGATGCTTATGCGGATTTTGATACGGCACGTTGGGAAGCGTTGCGCAAGGAACTTAAGATTGATAGTCAGGCTAAAATTGGTAAGTTGTCAAAGGGACAACTAGAACGTGTCATTTTCGCGTTGACAGTTTCACGTGAGGCGTCGGTCATTCTGCTGGATGAGCCGTTCGGAGGTGTTGATGTGATGACTAGACGTCGCGTGCTGCAAAGTTTGCTACGTTGGATTCCAGAAGAAGCCATTGTACTGATGTCAACGCATGAAATTAATGAAATTGAATCAGTGACTGATCGTGCCATTGTTATTCAAGACGGTCGTATTATTGTGAATCGCGGGATTGATGATATTCGCACGACTGAACAAATGAGTCTGGAACAATACTTCGTCCAAGTGGTCACAGAAAATCGGGAGGGCGTTGAATTATGATGAAGATGAGTAAACTCATTAAATTAGTTGCTAAGGATAGTTATGTTGGCTTTCAAACATTTTTGATGACCGTGGCTGCTGTATTAGTTTTTGCTTTGGCAATTGCGTTTAAGGATAGTTGGCACGCGGGTGGTACTCAACTATATCGTTCGCTGTCTATTGCCATTGGGATACCAGTAATTTTCGGCATGGTGCTTTACGTCATTCTAGCCTATGCCAAGTCAGTTGAATCGTGGCAGAATGCAAAGTTGGTGCTTTTGCCAACAACCAAGTGGCGGTTTGTACTGACAAATTTGGTGGTGCGATTGCTTGCGATTCTCGTCAATTTGGCGGTCACTTCATTAATTTATAAAGGCATTGATTTGGCGATTAGAAGTTGGTTATCGGTGGGGAAAACAGAAAATCCACTACACATGGACTGGCAACTAGGTAACTTGTGGGAGTCATCGAGTGCCATTATTTTGGTCTTTCTGTTTGTTAACTTGATTGGATTAGCCGTTAACCTAGGTATTGCGCACCTAATGCCAAAACTAAAGCACGCCAAGGTGCTGGTGTTTATGATTGCCTTTTTGACAGTCTTTATTGCAATCTCGTTAGGTGAGACGTATTTGCTAGATTTCATTGGCCTAGGTGATTTTATGATGCACGCTCTTGATGTCGTAACGGCTGGGTTATTTGTGTACGGTATCTACTGGCTCTACGCCCATTACAATGACGCGTACTAAAAAACAGACAGGCAACAAGAAAAGTTTAAGAAACTTCACTGAATTATTAAATCGTAAGTGGTTTTCATGTAGGATAAATAAGTAATATTTTAGAAATGTAATTGACACAATTGGTTAGGGGAGAAGAATGAAGAAGCGAACAAAGATTGTCATTGGGAGTGCTGTGGGAGTACTAGTTGTTGGTGGCGTAATGTCAGTCAAATGGGTGGATCATCTGAAAAACATGTGATTGCGACAACCAAGGTGCAGGAACAACCATCTTTGAAGGAGTCTGGTGTGGTGCAACCAATGCAGATTCAAGAGGTTGCACTAGGCAGCATGAAGCCGGTGCAAATCTTGGTGAAAAACGGACAAACTGTTAAGGCCGGTGATGCGTTGATGACATTGTAAGCTGAGGACGCAAATTCTGATGTTAGCGAGGCCCAGGCCGAAGTGACTAAGCTACAAGCGCAGGTTGGTATTCAACAAGAAGCATTAAATCAAGATGCTGTGACGCAAGCCAAGATGGCTTTATCGGACGCTCAAAATGATTTGCAAGCTGCGCAAGCAAAGGTGACTAACATCCAAGGCAAGGTTGCCAAGACAGTTACTGCGAAGTTTGATGGTGTCGTTGATTTGGACCAAACAAATCCTGACGCACCAAAGTTACAAGTACTTTCACAAACGAAACATGTTGTGACAACGGTTAGCGACGGTGATTACGACAAGGTGAAGCCAGATGCCAAAGTGACGGTAAATGGTGTATCTGATCATGATAAGAAGACAGCTCAACGTGTGCTAGAAGTGAGTGCTGTGCCAACAAAGGATAGTAACCGTAAGCTGGCAAAGTATGAATTCACGGTTAGCCTTGATGATACCTTCCGCTATGGTCAACCGGTCACGGTGTCACTAGCCCAACCAGGGATTGTTGTGCCTAAGTCAGCCGTGAAGACGATTAATGGTCAAACAGTTGTTTACCGTGTGGTCAATGGTAAGGCGGTGAAGACTGTCGTTGATAGTCACGTTGGTAATAACAATGTGATTGTCACGGCCAACTTAGCTGAAAATGATCGTGTTGTAACCGACTATGATTTAGCTAAGGACGGGGAGGCAATTGATGGTGCTAATTCAGTTATCGAATATCAATAAGACCTACCAAAATGGTGAATCGAAGTTGCACGTCTTACGTGACATCTCACTTGAAATTTCAGATGGTGAATTTGTGGCGGTCATGGGTCCCTCAGGTTCTGGTAAATCAACTTTTATCAATATCGTGGGGATGCTAGACCGTGAATTTGAAGGTGAGTATGTCTTTGCGAATGATGACACAACGGCATTAAGTCGTCGTGATTTCGCAGCCTTCCGCAACCGCAATATTGGTTGGGTTTTCCAAAATTTTAAGTTGATTCAACAAATGTCTGTCTTTGACAATGTTGCATTGCCGTTGGTTTACGCTGGCCGTCGTCGTTCAGATATTAAGGTTGCTGTGCAACAAACGCTCGATCGATTGGGTATTGGTGATAAAGGCGAGAAGAAGCCGTCTGAATTGTCTGGAGGACAACAACAGCGTGTGGCAATTGCCCGTGCACTCGTGGCCAAGCCTAAGTTCTTGCTAGCTGACGAGCCAACCGGTGGGTTGGACAGTCACACTGCCCAAGAAATTTTGGATTTGTTTATTGCATTGAATCATGAAGGGACCACTATCTTGATGGTGACGCACGATGCGCATGTTGCCGAACAGGCCCAACGGACGATTCGCTTGGCTGACGGTCAAATTGTAGGGGGTATGTGATGGATCTTTGGGGAATTATTAAGTCGTCATGGCAGTCACTCATCTCTAACAAGCGCCGTTCAATTTTGACGATGTTAGGTATTATTATTGGTATCGCATCCGTTATCACGATTTTGTCGATTGGTAATGGAGTGAACAAGCAAATGGCCAAGTTTGTTTCAGCTGATAAGTCGGGGATGATTAAGGAAACCATTTACTACACGCAAGATGATTACTATTCAAACGGGTTGGACCAATCTGATGTGAATACCATCAAGAACAGTCCTTATGCTGACAAGATTGCGAACATCAAGTTGAAGCGTCTTGAAAACGAGTCAACGACCTTTGATGCTTACATTGGTGAACAAAAGGCAACTAACTTGAATGCCAAAGTTGTAAAGGGCAGTGGTGATGTCGAGTTGGTTGCTGGTCGTAAATTAAACAAGTCAGATAATGCACTGGCGCAACGTAACGTCACGCTTGCATCCGATTTTGCGAAAAAGTATTATGGCTCAGCACAAGCGGCGGTTAATCAATCCATCGAACTGGGTGGTTTGAGCTATACGGTTGTTGGTGTCGTGAAGATGGGGGCGGATTCACAAATGGAAATGCCAGCAGAAGTCTGGTTGCCGTACAATACCTTCTTAGGCACACAAACAGCTTCTTATCCAATGGTGCAACTGACGATTGCCACTAAGAATAAGCCAGGTAAGGTGGCCCAGAAGGTGACAGACTACTTGCAAAAGAATGGTAGCCAGGCATCTTCTGGTAAGTATCAATTCGAAGATGAAGGCGCAACCATGGCATCATTGCAAAAATATGTGTCTGTGATTGCCTTGTTTGTGTCAGCGGTGGCTGGTATTTCATTGTTCATCGCCGGTATTGGTGTCATGAACATGATGTACATTTCAGTTTCAGAGCGTACGCAAGAAATTGGTATTCGTTTGGCTGTCGGTGCCACGGAACGCCACGTTTTGCTGCAATTCTTGATTGAAGCGGTCATGTTGACCTTGTCAGGTGGTGTTATCGGGTTGGCCCTGGGAGCTGGTTTGGGTAAGTTGATTACGGTTGTAATGAACAATCCAAACATTACCGCTGTTGTCACGATGAACAACGTCTTGATGGTCTTTGGTGTCACAACCGCCATTGGAATTATCTTTGGTTGGTTGCCAGCGCGCCAAGCATCACGTAAGAATTTGATTGAAATTTTGAGATAAGCAGACTGAGAATGTCGGAGTTTTCTGACAAATAGCTGCTGTGATAGAAAATGAAAAGCTTCCGAGAGCGTTACTTTCGGAAGCTTTTTTCTATGGCGTTGAATTCCCAATCACCAAGGTTGGTGTAATAAGTTTAGATGAAACAGTTTCGCCGTTCAGTTGCGCCATTAATAACTTGACCATGGTGTTCGCAATCACGCCTAATGGTTGCTGAACGGTGGTCAAGGTAGGTGAGGATAGCTTGTGGATGTAAATCCCATCAAAGCCAATAATCCCAATCTCATTTGGAAATGTTAGGCCAAGAGCCTGACTGGCCCTAAGTGCACCAAGGGCTAAACGGTCGGTCGCCGTTACAATCCCAGTGCCCGGATTAGGTGCGATTAAGCCGATTAATTCAGTGGCAGCAGCTTCATTGTTTGGTAATTCGTAAGCTTCAATTGGCAACCCGTACCTCAACATTGTTTGTCGATAACCAGTTTCGCGATTTAACGCAAACGGTTCGTTGATCGCCAAACCAAGATAGAGTATGTGTTCAAAGCCGTGATTAATGAGATACTCCGTGGCCATTGCAGTACCGACGGCATTGTCGCTGTCAACGGAAATCAACCCGGGTTCCATGCCATAAATCACAACCGGAACGGGAAGGTGCAACGCTTCAACATCTGTCCGACGTGCACCACTGACTAAGAAAGCATCCACATTCGTTAAATCAAACTCACGGTCGTGACGTACTTCTAATGTATAGCCGTGGTGGCGTAATGCATCGGTTAAATGTATCAATAAATGCGCATAGTACGGCTCAATTTCTGCAATATCATCTAGTAGAACAAAGGCGATATTGTAATGTCGTTTGTTTGCCAAGGCGCGGCCAGCTCGGTTTTGCACATAACCGAGTTCCAGAATCGCCTGTTGCACGTCTTTCTGAATTTCTAGTGACACGAGTTCGGGATGGGTTAAGACACGAGAAACAGTCATTTTTGAGACATGAGCCGTCTTCGCAACGTCGTTAAGTGAGACCATAATAAACCTCCTAATCGATGAAAGCGCTAACACGCCTAACATATATTAAGTGTAGCATACTTTCAAATGCCGTAAGAATGTAATTTTATGTTACCGGTAACATTCTGAAAACGCTTTCATTTTGTAATCAAGAGAACTATAGTGGAATTTGTAAATAAAGCGCTCTCATTTGCAGTTCACAGATAGGTTATTTTGAAATTACGAGGTTGAATCATGACAGAATCGCAAAACAAGGTTGGTAAGAAGCATCTACCAACGCTAACAATCGCGACATTGATGTTGATAACGTTTGGAAATTTGGGTACTTCCATGGCGTTCTCATTGCAAAGTGCCAACATGGGACGTATCTTCCAAACGCTTGGTGCTGATCCTACGAAGCTAGGGTTCTTCTTTATTTTGCCCCCATTGGCTGGAATGGTTGTCCAACCATTGGTCGGTTACTTCTCAGACCGTACTTGGTTGCCTAAGATTGGTCGTCGTTTGCCATATTTGATTTTGGGAGCTTTGGTTGCCATCGTCGTCATGGCGTTGTTGACAAACGCAGGTTCATTTGGTTTTAAGACATCAACTGCTTTGTGGTTTGGTGCCATCGCCATTCTATTCATGGACTTGTCATCAAACATGTCAATGCAACCATTTAAGATGATGATTTCAGACATGGTCAACGATAGCCAAGAGGATATGGCTTGGTCATGGCAAACCATCTGGGGAAACATTGGTGGTGTTATCGCTAACTTGTTCCCATACTTCTTTACTGCAATTGGTGTTGCCAACGTTGCCGCTCAAGGACAATTGCCAGCATCAGTTAAGTGGTCATTCTATGTTGGAGCAATTATTTTGGCTATTTCAGCCGCTTTCACAGTATGGAAGGTTGATGAATACGATACTGAAACGTACGCAAACTACCACGGCCTTGATGAGCAAAAGGGCGAGAAGCAAAACGTCTTTGAAATCCTAAAGCACGCGCCAAAGGTCTTCTGGACACTTGGATTGGTTGAATTCTTTAGCTGGGCCGGTTTCCAATACCTATGGACGTACGGAACGGGTACGGTCGCAAGTAACATCTGGCACACGACAAACGCTGCTTCAGGAGCCTTCCAAGCTGCTGGTAACTGGTTCGGTGTCTTGTCAGCCATCGAAACTGTTACGGCCATTGTTTGGGGATTGATTATTTCACGTTTGAACAACAAGACACGTAAGCCAGCTTACACATTTGGTTTGATTGTTGGGGCTGCTGGATTTGCTTTGTTGGCTACGACTGGATCAAAGACCATGTCAGCAGTTGCATTTGTGATGTTGGGTATGGCTTGGGTTACGATGAACGCCATACCATTCACGATTTTGACGAACGCTTTGGACGGACAACACGACGGAACTTACATGGGCTTGTTCAACTCATGGATTTGCTTCCCACAAATTGTTGCCTCAGTAGCATCATTCGCCCTTTACCCACTATTGGGTAACCACATGCCACACATGATTTTGGTATCAGCAGTCTTGTTTGTTTTGGGTGGTATTAGTGTTTGGGCCGTGAAGGAAACTTCTGTCGAACACGGCGACAGCGTGCGCTAATCACGAGAGAGGGAAGCATTATGAACCTAGCAGGTATTATGCACCGTCCCGACAGTGAGATGGCGTACGTCGTGAACGAGCAAACCGTTAATATTCGCCTGCGGACTGCCAAAGACGATATCGTTAGCGTTGAATTATTAGCAGGTGATCCTTACAGTTTGCGGAGCTGGCCGACTGATGAAAAGTTCTACCAAGTGCCAAAGCAGATGACCAAGATTATGTCAGATGGGATTTCTGATTTCTGGCAGGTGACGGTGACCGAGCCGAAGCGGCGGTTAGCATATGCCTTCCTAGTGACTGATATGGTCGGTATCCAGAAAATTTATAGTGACAAAGGCTTCTTTAAAGTAGCTGATGCCGATTTAATGGATATGAACTTTTACTTTCGCATGCCATTTTTTCAAACGATTGATCAGTACAACGCCCCGGAATGGGTGACCGATACGGTTTGGTATCAAATCTTTCCAGAGCGGTTTGCGAATGGGGATGTATCAAATGATCCGGTAGGCACGAAGCCTTGGCGTTCAACTGATCATCCTGGTCGTGAAGACTTTTACGGTGGTGATTTACAGGGTATTTTGGACCATTTGGATCACTTGCAAGACCTTGGGGTTTCAGGTATCTATTTGAATCCAATCTTCCAAGCGCCATCGAATCACAAATATGACACGCAAGATTATATGACGGTGGACCCACATTTCGGGGATGCCAAGTTGTTTAAGCAACTGGTTCAAGCAGCGCATGAACGTGGCATTCGCGTCATGTTGGATGCGGTCTTCAATCACATTGGTGACAAGTCAGTGCAGTGGCAGGATGTGTTAAAGAACGGGCAAGCATCACCATATGCGGACTGGTTCCACATTCATCAGTTCCCAGTAACGTACACACCAACCGACAACTTTGAATTTGCAGCTGATGCAACGTATGACACGTTTGACTACACGCCACACATGCCAAAGCTGAATACAAGTAATCCGGAAGTGGTTGATTATTTGTTGAACATTGCAACGTATTGGGTCAAAGGATTTGATATCGATGCCTGGCGTCTAGATGTTGCCAATGAAATTGATCATCATTTCTGGCGTAAATTCCACGATGCGATGATGGCATTGAAACCTGATTTTTACATTCTAGGTGAGATTTGGCACACATCGCAGAGCTGGTTGGTCGGCGATGAATTTACAGCCGTTATGAACTACAGCTACACCGGCGCCATTCTCCAATATTTCTTGGAAAATGAGTCAGCAGACGCATTAGTTCAAAAGATGAGCTATCAATTGATGTTGTACCGTGATGCGACGAATCGCATGATGTTTAACACGTTGGATTCACACGATACGCCACGTTTGATGACCTTGGCGCATGAAGATAAGCAACTAGCGAAAAGCATCCTTGCATTTACCTTCATGCAACCAGGTGTCCCATCAATCTACTATGGAACAGAATACGGTATGACCGGGGAGAACGATCCAGACGATCGCAAGCCGATGGTTTGGCAACCAGAGTTACAAGACCATGATTTGTATGACTTTATGCAAAAATTAGTACAAGTCAGGCGCCAAGTTATTGCTAAGCTATCTGACGACAAAATTATCTTCGACGTGATTGGGGAACGTCAAATCCGATTGACGCGCGAAGACAATCAAACGCGCATCGTTGGGGTATTCAACAATGGCACGACCGACTTAACAGTTGAGCAGCCAACAAGTATTTTGCTAAAAACAAATCAATCTGAGACGCAACTGGCACCAAACGACTTTATGATTTGGACCGAGCCAGTGCGCTAATTATGAGGGAATAGTAACATGAAACGAATTTTTGAAGTTAGTCCTTGGACGATTACAACGCACGAGTTGAATCCTGCTGACAAGCGTTTGCAAGAATCAATCACATCACTTGGAAATGAGTACATGGGTATGCGCGGTATGTTTGAAGAAACGTATACTGGTGACTCATTGCAAGGTGTCTACATTGGTGGCGTCTGGTTTCCAGATAAGACCCGTGTTGGTTGGTGGAAGAATGGTTACCCAGAGTATTTTGGTAAGGCTATTAACGCTTTGAATTTTGTGAAGGCTGAAATCCGTATTGACGGTGACTTGATCGATTTGGCCAAGACGCCATTTGATGATTTTGAGTTGTCATTGGATATGAAGGGTGGTATTTTGCACCGTTCATTCATCGTAAAGGGCGTTAAGATTAGCGTTGATCGCTTTATCTCAGTTGCCAAGAAGGAATTGGCGGATTTGCGTTGGACCTTTGTATCAGTCGACAAGGCCACGCACCAATTGGAATTGACGGCTTTGATTGACGCCGATGTCATGAATGAAGATTCAAACTACGACGAGAAATTCTGGGATGTCTTGGATAAGGAAGCTGATGACGAGTCAGCCTTTATCATGACACGCACAATTGCCAACCCATTTGGTGTGCCACAATTTACAGTGGCTGCCCGTCAACGTTTCGTCTCAGATTTGCCAGCCGTTGGGTCAGTCGACGATGAAAAGCAAGTCGGAAACGTCTTTGCTGGTATCGTGACCGAAACGCCTGTGCAAATCGAAAAGCGTGTCATTGTGACAACCTCACGTGACTATGAGTCGAATGATGCCGTTAAGGCTGCCACGGATGATTTGTTCGCTGACATTGCATCAAATACTTACAACGATTTGGTCATCGACCACACAACTGGTTGGGCTAAGCGTTGGGAGAAGGCAGACGTACAAATCGAAGGGGATGCAGAAGCGCAACAAGGTATTCGCTTTAACTTGTTCCACTTGTTTGCTACTTATTACGGTAACGATGCCCGTTTGAACATCGGACCAAAGGGCTTCACCGGTGAGAAGTATGGTGGTGCCACATACTGGGATACGGAAGCATTTGCCATTCCAGTTTACCTAGGGGTTACTGATCCAGCTGTCGTGAAGTCATTGTTGAAGTACCGCTACCAACAAATCGAAGGGGCTTACCACAATGCTAAGCAACAAGGTTTGGCTGGGGCATTGTACCCAATGGTGACCTTCGATGGTATCGAATTACACAACGAATGGGAAATTACGTTTGAAGAAATTCACCGTAACTCAACAATTGCCTACGCCATCTACAACTACACGCACTTGACGGGTGACCGTTCATGGCTTGAAAACGAGGGTAGTGAAGTGCTGATTGGTATTGCGCGCTTCTGGGCTGACCGTGTGCACTATTCAGCACGCAACGATGCGTACATGATTCATGGTGTGACTGGACCAAATGAGTACGAGAACAACATCAACAACAACTACTACACCAACTGGATGGCCAAGTGGGTCTTGTCATACGCTTTGGAAAACATCGACACGGTTGCGCCAGAGTTCCAAACGAAGTTGAACGTCACAGCTGAAGAACGCAAGCACTGGCAAGAAATTGTCGACAAGATGTACTTGCCTGAAGCGGATGTTACTGACGTCAACGGTGTGCCACGCCACGTCTTTGTCGCGCACGACACATTCTTGGACAAGGAATTGGTGCCAGTCCGTGATTTGGATCCAAAGAACTTGCCAATTAACCAACACTGGTCATGGGACCGTATCTTGCGTTCACCATACATCAAGCAATCAGATACATTGCACGCGATGTACTACTTCCCAGATGCCTTTACGGAACAACAAAAGCGTGACAACTATGAGTACTACGAGCCATTCACGGTGCACGAATCATCATTGTCACCATCTGTTCACTCAATTATCGCCGCTGATTTGAAGATGGCCGATAAGAGTGTCGAGTTCTACGAGCGTACCGCACGTCTTGATTTGGACAACTACAACAACGACACATCAGACGGGTTGCACATCACGTCAATGACTGGTGCCTGGCTATCAATCGTGCAAGGATTTGCTGGCATGCGTGTCCGCGATGACCAATTGCACTTCGAGCCATTCTTGCCTGATAAGTGGCAGGGCTACAGCTTCCGCTTCCTATTCCGCGGTCGCTTGTTGTCAGTCGCTGTTGATCAAAACGGTTCACACGTCGAATTGTTGTCTGGTGAACCACTGACGATTGATTTGGCTGGCGAGAAGCTAACGTTGGAGGCCTAAGATGACAAAATTTTCAGACATTAAGGGATTTGCCTTTGACTTGGATGGTGTCATCACAGACACTGCTAAGTTTCACACGCAAGCTTGGCATGCACTCGCTGAACAAGTGAATGTGACTTGGACACCAGAATTGCAAGAGTCATTGAAGGGAATCGACCGCATGGGCAGCCTTGAAATGATTTTGAAGGCTGGCGACAAGCAAGCTGACTACACGCACGACGAAAAGGTGGCGTTGGCATCTTGGAAGAATAACCATTATGTTGAATTGATTTCTGGTTTGACGCCGGATGATATTTTGCCGGGGATGGCAGATTTTATCAAGGAATTGAATGAGAAGGGCTACAAGGCTATTGTTGCGTCAGCTTCAAAGAACGCGCCATTTATTCTTGACCGTTTGCAATTGACGGATTCATTTGTGGGTATTGTTGACCCAAGTACGTTGACTGCTAACAAGCCGGATCCTGAAATTTATGTGCGTGCCGCCGAGCTATTGAACTTGCCACCAGAGCAAGTCATCGGTTTGGAAGATGCTGCGTCAGGTATTCAAGCAATTAATGGGGCCGGTGAAGTGTCATTGGGAATTGGTAACGCCGACATTTTGCACGATGCCGATATTCGATTTGACACGACTGCCGATGTCACGTTAGCAAACATCGCGGCAAAACTCGATTAACAATTTGAACCTCTCACGAATCTCAAAAAATATCTCAAATCAAAGTTTTGCCGCGGAGGCGCCAGTTTTATACTGGCGCTTTTTTTAATTAATGACATTACGTACTTTCCAAACTATAATTAAGTAAACATAATTTTGTTTGGATTTTTATTAGAGGAGGCCTAGAATGGCAGCACGTCCTAATTCAAGTCGTCATCTCGTTTTGACGGCATTATTTATTGCAATTATTCTGCTACAGTCAATTGTTCCTTGGCTGGGCACATTACCACTTGGGGCGTTCGCAATTGGGGCAGCGGTAACGATTATTACGTTTACTGTCGCAATTGGGGCGATGGTCTTGGGACCTCGTGCCGGTGCGTTACTAGGTTTCGTTTGGGGTGCCTATTCACTTTGGCACGCTTGGACATCAGCACCAAGTATTGGCGCGTTGATTTTCCGTAACCCAATCACAGCGATTGTGCCGCGTATGTTGGTCGGTTTGATTATCGGGTACTTATACTGGCGCTTCGTTAAGAACCGTCCAATGGGACAACAAGCCATTTGGTTAGCAGGGCTAGGCGCTTTGTCAGCTTTTGTGAATACGTTCTTCGTGTTGAGTATCACATGGATTGGCTTTACGGTCATGCACACAACGGCGTTTGGTATTCCTGATTCAGGACTCGCGAATTACTTGATTGTTTCAATTGCCGGCTTCAATGGTGTTTTTGAAATCATTGTTGGGGCAATCTTAGTGCCGCTGATTGGCATGCCAGTTTTGACATTCTTTAATCGACAAAATGCACGATAATTTTTAGGCTCGGTAGCAAATGCTATCGGGCCTTTTTTGCGCGTTTTTCATAAAAAAAACATAGTTTCGCAATTCGATACGTCAAAAGAGCTTTAATGTCCGCAGTTCGTTACAATTTAGGTACAGAAGTAGATTTTGACCATGTAATAGGGGTGTTTTTGTCGATATTAGTTCCCACTTTTTAGTACTGTTGTGAGCTAAACTATCGACAATGGTCGAAGTCTATACTTTGACAGTCTTGAATTTTAGGGGAGTTAAAATCATGAAATCTATAGACACAAGTGTAAAGGAGCGAGAAGTTAATCTCGAAGATGCCGGTGGCGGTAATAAGAAGAACAAGCAGTGGCTTCGTTTTGGTGCGACGTCATTGTTGATTGCCATTGGTATGGGGGCCAATACAGGCGGTGAAGTTTCAGCGGCGGAAGATCCAACGATTGACGATGCTGATGCTTCTTTGGTGAGCTCATCTGATAAGGATGACGACCAAGATATTGCAGAACGTGATAAGGATGGCGATGGGTTGGACGATGAAACTGGAGAACCAGTACCTACCAATCCAAGTGATCCGGAGTCAGTCGTGGCTAGCGCAGAAGCTACGGCATCTGAAGAATTGGTCACTGAATCGGTGGCCGAAACGCCAGTTGATCCAGTTGTAGTGGAGAGTGCGAGTTCTGAAACGAGCAGTCTGCCTGAAGAAAGTGTTGCCTCAAGCACTGCAGAAGTTAGTGATAGTGAATCAGTTGTCCAATCACCGGTCACAAGCCAGAGTTCATTGGCTAGTTCGGTGGTTTTGTCGACCACATCTGCAGCTTCTGAAAGTTCAGCTGATTCGACTGGCTCATCTGATGCGTCAAGCGAGGTAGGTCAAACGGATTCTGACAGCTTAGTGAGTGTTGCACCATCAAGCGAAGCAAGCAGTGCGACAAGTGATGAGGAGTCAAGCGCATCTGACAGTTTGGTGAGCGTGGCACCCGAGAGCGAGTCCGACACGTTGACTAGTGTTGCACCTGAAAGCGAATCAGACACACTCACAAGCGTGGCACCTGAAAATGAAGCCGAGTCATCTTCAGCCGAATCAGCAATGAGTAGCGCAGACTCATTGCAATCGGTTGCACCATCGAGCTCACAATCAGCAACGGTTTTGGGAGCAGATGATAGTGCGACTGAGGAAGAAACAGTCCCAGAAACCGTGGCAGATGGTGTGACAGTTTCCGTTGACACAACAATCGAAATTCCAAATAGGGACAGTTTTACAGGTTCAGACTATGGCCTAAGTAGCACCGTTACAGTGACGTATGTTGATAAGTATCTCTGGATTAACTTGCCAGCGTCGTACAACTTCAACAGCATTGATATGGATGCGTTGAAAGCATACGCTGTCCGTAACAGAATGGTCATTTCCTTCTTGCAAGAAGGTGAACAAGAGAAGGACACAACAACTGGTCTGACCGAAGCACAACAAGCATCGTTTGATTTGTTTAATCGCGATTCGTTTAACTTGATGTCGGCAACCGAAGTCATGAATGATAACGGCACGATTATTGTGTACTGGCCTGATTCAACCGAAGCAAGTACCACATTTGATTCGGTTGACCACGATGACATTCGTATTTGGGCTGAAACAAATGGGTTGGATTGGGTAGTTGCATCAGCGGCTTGGCGCCGTATGGATACGGGACAAACAGTGCCGACTGGTGACCAAGTTTTGGATACAAGCAACACAGACTTGCCGGTAGTTATTCGTAATGATGCTAACTTGTTGCGAACGTATTTTCCAATCCAATACTTCTTGAGTGCTAGTGACAAGAAGCAATATGTTATCCTTATGGCGCGTGAAGGCCGTACGACTGATCCGTGGGGACAAACAATCAAGCCTGGTGAGACACTATATATTGTCGAAATCAATTCATCGGCAATCATTGGTCGAAACTATATAAATAATGGACAATCAATCACTCTGAATGGAACAACGATTACGAATCGATTCTCAGCAGGAAGTGGTGATTACTATATTGGTAACTATTACACAAGTACAGGAACTAGCTTGCAATCATGGACGATGCAGGGAATCACGACAAAGTCAACCTTAGCCGATGCCAACTACTACTATGCCATCGATAATGGTGACGGGACGTACACCAAGACGGATATTCGTATTCCAGTAAATACAAGTGCTGGCTCAACTGGCGATGCCAAGGTTAATACGTTGACCGGTGGATCTGGTGGGTCTTACCCGGACGAATATATCATCACGTCTGACGTATTGGCCGGGTATCAGCTTGTGCCATCATTGACTTATGCTTCAGGCCAAATGTCTTCTACGACAACTGGTTCAGGCACAGGAATGACACAAACGGTGCGTGGAAAGTTTATGACGAACGTGTACGATCAGATGACCAAGTCTGGTGCGAATATGTATCGTACAGTGCTTGATCCAAACAACCCATTTAATTTGGCGCTGGTTCGTGCGTATGGCTTTGATCTGAGCAAGGTGCCAGTCGGTGCGGTGGTCGACAAGTACGTCAACAGTAGTGGCGGTTATACGGTCACAATCGCTTGGCCGGTGGTTGATGCTAATGGTAATGAAACCGGGCAAACGTCGATTATTTGGGATACTGGTTCGAATACGATTCGATTTGATACGAGTGCCAGCGGTGGAGCTGCAACAAATCCAGTTAAGCACTATACGATTCCGACTTCTCCGCTAACGTTCTACCTGCAAACAAATACGTCGACCGGTGCGACTTCAATTGTTGCTGCAACGTCACAACCGACAACAGCCGGTTATACATTTGCCAAGATTACTGGTGATATCTATAAAACGACCACTGGCACGCTAACGTTTTCTGCGACTGATGCGTTCGGTAACGCTAACATAGTGGTTTCAACACCTGATTGGTTAGACGAAGATCGCAACGGATCAATCGATGGTGGTAGTTTCACCGGCTTTAAGAATGGCGGTTATGGTGATAAGCAAAACAGTTTCACGATTATCGGAAAGTTTAACGTTTCCGGCGTTAACTTCTACTATGTTGCTGCTCCGCAAATGGCAACAGTTGGGTTGAAGACAGCTGAAAAGCAATCAGATGGCACGTATAAGTTGGTGGATACTGCCCGAACTAATACGGATGGTGTTTCAAACTATAACAATAAGACGTCTGGTCAAAAAGACTCTGCCTTGCAAGGTGTGACGGGTGCCGTCATTGGTGTTGCTCGAACAGGCAGCACGGCTAATGATTGGGCGAAAATTAATACCAAGGTGCCAGGTTATACCTACATTGGGTATACGTATAACGGCGGCGCACTGCAATCGGTTCAAAAAACAGATGGTACTTATGCCATGCCGTATGAAAATTCAAATGCGAAATACAATGCGACTGCAAGTACAAGCGTTTCGAATGGTGCGATTACGGACTCATCAGCGGATGCGATTGTTTTGTACTATGCCATCGATAGCCAACAAGCTCAAATTAAGTTTGTGATGGCCGATGGAACGACAGCACCAGCAAACATCAATTTGACTGGTAAGACTCGTGAAGCCTTGTCACAAGACATCGCAAGTAGTATTCCTGCTGGATACCACATCGATACAAGTAAGACGACAACCACTGGCTCACCAGCCATGACGTTATCTGGTACGACAGTTTCTGGTACGTATGACGCCACGAATAACAATTTGAGTACAACTGATAGTAGTTTGCAAACAATGACGATTACCTTGGTCGCTGACACACAAACAGTTAAGGTGCGTTATATTGACGTTAACGCGTCAGATAAAACAACTGGCTGGACGGCAGCCGATGGAACCGAAATCACTAGTTGGGTACAAACGGTCACTGGTGATACTGGTAAGACGTATACCAATGTGCCGTGGGGAATGTCGACGACTGGATACGTTGTTGTGGCGCAAGATGCCGGAACGCGTTCTGGAACCTTTGATAACGATACCAATACAGACCAAACTTACTACGTTTACTTGAAGCACAACACGACTGATGTCGTCGGTGGTAAGGACGGAAATGCAACATGGACAGTTAGGTCGACAGTGCGATACTTCTATGAAGATGGCACAACAGTTGCCGCCACAGCAAATGTTCGTTCAACGACCTTTACGGCAACCATAACTTATGATGCGGTAACTGGCGAAGAATTAGCGACGAAGTGGGATGCGGATAGCTACACATTTACGGATGTTGATTCACCTGTTATTCAGGGGTACATCGCTGATTTGTCAGCGGCTGGAGCAGCGACCGTTAGCTATGATTCCGCCAGTGTGGGATTCCGAGTGACGTATAAGGCACTGGGTGCTTGGACGCCAAGCTTCCCAGATACGACGCCAGATAATCCACCAACTGATGTCACGTATCCAAACGACCCAACGGATCCAACACAACCTGATCGCACGAATCCATCAGTGCCAGTTGTACCGTATGTGCCTGGATATACGCCAGAATTACCTGATGGTACGCCGTTGACGTCGGTTAATCCAGATAACCCAACTGGTGGATACTTGCCACCGAATGTGCCGGCAGATCCAACGACTGACACGACAATTGTTTATCATGCGAATGATCAAACAGTCACTGTTAACTACATTTACGTTGCGGATGATGGCACCCGTACGGTTGTGCATACCGAATCATTTGATGGTAAATCGAATGCAACTTATACACACGAACTGTGGGATTATGAAAATAATCCAGACCAATCTTATGTTCTGGTATCTAAGGATGCGGGTGCTGAGAGCGGTACGTTCGATGCTGACGACGATACTGATCAGGTCTACAACGTTATTTTGGCCATCGGAACGGAATCGTATGATGGTGGTAAAGACGGTGATCCTGATAAGGATCAGTACACAAAGACGATTACGCGCACAATTCAGTATGTAGACCAAGATGGTAAGCAAATGGTGGATGCGGACGGTAATCCAGTCCCAGATAGTGTGATGAAGCACACCTTTATCGCAACGGTTACCTACAAGGTAGATTTAAACGTGCCGGTTTCGGTTGAATGGCCTAACGATTCGGCGACGTTTGAAGCGGTTAAGAGTCCGGTTATTACAGGTTACGTCGCTGATGTAACGCAAGTTGATGCGGACCAAATTGACCACAATGATACGGATACAACGTACAAAGTCACGTACAAGCCGATGGGAAGTTGGACGCCAAGCTTCCCACCAAATACTCAGAACGTGCCAAGTGATCCGATTCAATATCCAAACGATCCAAATAATCCAACGGATAATGAAACGCCACATGACCCTGCTGAACCAGGTGATCCGGTTATTCCGTATGTACCGGGTTACACGCCGGAAGGACCAGATGGCACACCATTGAAGCCGGTCGACCCAGAAAATCCATCAGCTGGTTATATCCCACCAGCTCCAACGGATCCAACGGGCGATACAACAATTAATTACACGCGTAATACGCAACAAGTCATTGTTCGTTATATCGACGACACGACTGGTTCGGAAGTAACTGAACTTCGTCAAACGTTCTCGGGTGAAACTGATCAAGCCTATACGAACACATTGTCTGATTATGCAAAGCTTGGTTATACGTTTGCTAGTGCCGAAGCGGGTGCAACTGCCGGAACTTACGACCGCGATGACACCGCAACTCAAATTTATGTGGTTCATTTGGATCACGGTACGGTGGTTGTTGACGGTGGCCGTGAAGACGATCCAAATCACGGCAGTTATACATCGACCGTCACATCAACAGTTCACTATGTTTATGAAGCTGATAATTCAACGGCTGAGCCCGATAGCGTACAAGAAAAGACGTTTACTGCATCAGTTACTTATGACGCGGTAACTGGTGAAGTGGTTTCAATTGTTTGGCCAACTGAGTCACAAAACTTTGAAGATGTACAAACGCCGGTAATTGACGGTTACTTTGCAAGTGAAGGCGTTGTTGCTGGTGGCGCGGTTGATTACAACGATGCAAGTCGTGAAGAAACTGTCACTTACACGAAGTTGGGTTCTTGGATTCCACACGTCCCTGATTTGCCAGAAGATGAGCAATTGAAGACGCGTGTCTATCCAAATGATCCAAACGATGCCTCAAAGGTTTGGACACGTGATGATCCAAACTACGTTGAAGTACCAGTGCCATATATCCCAGGATATACGCCAACGACCGACGGTAGCAGCACACCTTTGGAACAAATTGATCCAAACGATGTGACGAAGGGCTACTACCCACCAGACGTACCGGGGATACGCCAATTTACTACGTGGCACACCCACAAACATTGGTGGTGGTCTACGTTGATATTTCATCAGGAACGGAAGTCGAAGTTACTGAGCTACAACAAACTTTGACGGGAACAACCAATGCAGCTTACACGAACACATTGTCAGATTATGCAGCGCGTGGTTATGTCCTAGTTAATCAAGACGCAACAGCAACGGCTGGAACATATGACGACGCAGACAATGTGACCCAATTTGCTAAGGTCTACTTGGACCACGGTACAGTTGTGGTCACGCCGGACAACCCGGGTGATCCAGGTAATCCAATGTATCCTGACGTACCTGATACGCCAACTTGGCCACAAGGCACTGATGAAACTGGTGTGAAGCGAACGATTAATGGTGTGATTAATTACCAATACGCCAATGGTTCAGAAGCAGCACCGGATGCAACACGCACGGTGACATTTGAGCGTTCGATTACGTTGGACGCCGTTACTGGTGAACAAATCTCAACGACGGACTGGGAAGTAACGGCCGGTGATGATGACTGGCCTGAGACACCTAGTCCAGTGATTGATGGTTACTACGCCGATATTTCAGATATTTTGGCAGTGACAGTTTCGCCTGATGACTTTGACCGTAGCTACATGGTGACGTACTACCCAATGGGTCAGTACGTACCAGTATTCCCAGAAGGTACTGAAAATGTGCCAAGTGACCCAATTACGTATCCAAATGACCCAGATAATCCTGGTGATCCTTTGGAGCCGGGTCAGGGAACGCAGGATACACCAGGCGACACGGATAATCCAACCTTGCCATACGTTCCTGGGTTCACACCAGAAGGACCAGATGGCACGCCATTGACGCCGGTTGATCCAGATAACCCAAGTGCGGGTTACTGGCCGCCGGAAACGCCAACCGATAATCCGGGTGGTGACACGACGATTACCTACACGGCGAATGAGCAGAAGGCGACTGTAACATTCATCGACGATACGACGGGCGACACATTGAAGGTTATCGATTTGACGGGTAAGTCTGATGAAACCGATGCTTACCGCACAGCGACCGACATTGCGACGTACGAACGTGCAGGTTATGTGTTGGTTACCGATGATTATCCAAAGGATGGTGTGGTTTATGACCGTGTTGATGATACGGACCAACCATTTACAGTGCACTTGAAGCAAGTCACAATCACGGTTGAGCCGGATGATCCAAAGGAACCAGGCGTGGATATCTTTACGCCGGGTGATCCGGTCGATCCAAGTGATCCAGGTGGCCCAACGTATCCAGAAAGCCCATACACGCCGGGTGACCCAGTTTATCCAGACCAACCAGATGGACCAACGGTACCTGATACACCAGGTGACCCAGGTGCACCGGTTGATCCGGATAATCCAAGTGGGCCAACTTGGCCAGCAACGCCCACGTACCCAAGTGGTGTTACTAAGGATGATTTGAACCAGACGGTAACGCGTACGATTACTTACACGTATGCAAGTAATGGTGAAAAGGCATCTGAAACGGTTACTGAAACGTTGACGTACAGTCGCACGGCGACAGTCAATGCGGTGACCGGGGCAGTGACGTACGGGGATTGGCAGACAACCGATTCAACACTTGATAAGGTTGATTCGCCGTTGATTTCTGGATATGTGGCTAGTCAATTAACAGTCGCTGAAGAGGCGAACGTTGATGCGATGGCCGATGATACGACTGTTGCAATCACGTATACCAAGCTTGGTCAATGGGTGCCATCATTCCCACCATCAGCTGCTGATGAGGATGTACCAGATGATCCAATTGATTATCCAAACAACCCAAGTGATCCAACCGAACCATTGGAGCCGGGTGTGAATAATCCAAACGATCCAGGTACGCCGGCTAACCCAACGTTGCCATATGTACCAGGTTATACACCAGAAGGCCCAGATGGGACGCCGTTGACACCGGTTGATCCAGATAATCCAAGCGCGGGTTACTGGCCACCGGAGACGCCAACTGATAAGCCGGGGGATGACACGGTTATTCACTATGTGGCTAATGATCAAGCAGCTCGCATTACGTATATTGATGATGATACTGGCCTTGAATTGGCAGTTGATACCATCGCTGGTGAGTCGAGTGACACGTCAACGTATACAACGGCTGACCGCATCAAGTCTTACGAAGCACAAGGCTACACATTGGTTTCAAATGACTTCCCAGAAGATGAGTTCCAATTCGATCGTGATGATGCGACGGAACAAAAATTTGAGGTGCATTTGAAGCGCACGGTTTTGGTGATTACACCAGATGACCCACGCACGCCAAGTGACCCAATCTTTACGCCAGGTGAGCCGGTGGACCCAAGTGATCCATCGAGCCCAACGTATCCAGCCGAACCAGGTACACCAGGTGAGCCGATTGATCCGGCTAACCCCAGTGGCCCAACTTGGCCAGAGACGCCAACATACCCAGCGGGATTGACGACGGAAGATTTGAATCAAACGGTTAATTTGACAGTTAATTACGTTTACGAGGATGGTACGACGGTTGCCCACGACCCACACACGGATGCGGTGCACTTTACGCGTACGGCAACGCTGGACACAGTGACGGGTGAGGTGACGTACTCAGATTGGGTAGCGGTTAACGATGATGATTTGTTGGATACCTACAAGTCACCAGTCATTGACGGTTACTATGCTGATAAGGCATACAGTACAGCGGTGACGGTTGCAGCCGAGGATGGTGATGTGACTGAGACCGTGACGTACAAGAAGTTGGGACAATGGGTACCATCGTTCCCAGCCACAACGCCAAGTGCACCGACGGATCCAATTGATTATCCAAATAATCCAAGTGATCCAACGGTACCAACGAATCCGGCTGAGAATCCAAGCGAACCAGGTACGCCAGAGAACCCAACGTTACCTTACGTACCAGGTTACACACCAGAAGGACCGGATGGTGAGCCACTAACGCCGGCTGATCCAAGCAACCCATCTTCAGGCTACTTGCCACCAAACCCAACTAATCCGGGTGAGGATACGGTGATTACCTACGTACCAGCTGATCAAGTTGGTTCGGTAACGTATGTTGATACGACAACTGGTACGACGTTATCAGTCGATTCATTGGCTGGTAAGTCAGATGAACCGGGCACATATTCAACCGCTGATCGTATTAAGCAATATGAAGCGATGGGATATGTACTGGTAGATGATGGCTATCCAAATGACTTTACGTTCGACAGTGATACAGCCAAGTCACAAGATTTCACGGTAACGTTGAAGCAAGTCACGGTGGTTGTGACGCCGGATGATCCAAAGAACCCAAGTGACCCAATCTTTACGCCGGGCGATCCGGTGGACCCAAGTGATCCATCAAGCCCAACGTATCCTGAGGAACCTGGTACGCCGGGTGATCCAATTGATCCAAATAACCCAAGTGGACCAACGTGGCCAGCAACGCCAACGTATCCAGCTGGGGTAACAACGGAAGATTTGAACAAGACGGTCACACGTACAATTACGTATGTTTACGAAGATGGTACTGAAGCTGCGACAACAGTGACGGACAATGTCGTCTTCGAGCGTACCGCTACGGTTAACGCCGTTACGGGTGAGGTCACATATGGTGAGTGGACGGCCGTCGGCGATGATGTCGATTGGCAACAAATTGATTCACCAATGATTGTCGGCTACATGGCAGACAAGGCTTCGGTTGAATTTGTAGATGTCACTGGTGCAACTGAGTCAACATCAGTGGTTGTGACGTATACGGCGGTTGGTCAATGGGTACCACATTTCCCACCGGGAACTGAAGATGTCCCAAGTGACCCAATCAACTATCCAAACAACCCAGATGATCCAACGAATCCAGCGGATCCTGGTCCGGACAATCCGGCCGACCCTGGAACGACGGACAATCCAACCTTGCCATACGTGCCTGGCTTTACGCCACAAGGACCGGATGGTGAGCCGCTGGAGCCGGTTAACCCAAGCAATCCAAGTGAGGGATACTGGCCACCGGTTATTCCGGATGATCCTAAGCAGAGCCAAGATATTACCTATACTGCTAATGAACAAACCGCGCGAATTGTCTTCATTGATGATACGACCGGCACGACATTGGCAACTGATGATATCGATGGTGTTTCGGATGAGAAGTCGACGTATACGACGGCGGACCGTTTGGCTGCTTACTACGCCCAAGGTTACACGTTGGTCAGTGATGGCTAATCCAGCCGACTTTGCGTTTGACCGTGTCGACGGCAATATTGAGACGTTCGAGGTTCACTTGAAGCACGCTGCAATTACTGTGACGCCAGATGATCCAAAGAACCCATCAACGCCAATTTACACACCGGGCGACCCAGTTGATCCAAGTGACCCATCGAGTCCGACGTATCCAGCGGAACCAGGTACGCCTGGCGATCCAATTGATCCGGATAATCCAAGTGGGCCAACTTGGCCAGCGGTACCAACGTATCCAGCTGGGGTGACGACGACCGACTTGAACGAGACGGTTAACCGTACGATTACGTATGTCGATGAGGCAGGTAATCCGGTCTTTGATGACGCGACGGACAAAGTTAGCTTCACGCGCACGGCGACAGTTGATGCGGTGACGGGTGAAGTGACGTACGGTGAATGGGTCGCAACTGGTAATGACACAACGTTCGACGCGGTGAACTCACCAGTTAAGACTGGCTACTACGCTGATAAGGAAGTGGTCGATGCCACAACTGGTTTGACGGCAACGACGGGGGATGAAAACATCCAAGTTGTCTACAAGCCAATGGGACAATGGGTACCATCATTACCGGCCGGCACTGAAAACGTGCCATCTGATCCAACGACGTATTCAAATGACCCAGATCATGCCGATACGCCACTTGAACCAGGTGATTCAAATACGAATGTGCCAGGAACGCCAGATAATCCAACCATGCCATATGTACCAGGCTTTACGCCACAAGGTCCAGATGGCACGCCACTTGAACCAGTAACGCCAGGTTCGCCAGAAGGTGGTTATTGGCCACCAGCAACACCAACCGATAACCCAGGTGGTGATACGGTTGTGACTTATGTTGCAGATGAACAAAAGGCGACGATTACGTACCACGATGTGACGACTGATACTGATTTGTCGGTTGATACGATCGATGGTCATTCTGATGAAACAAGTTCATACACCACAGCACAACGCATTGCGATGTATGAGCAACAAGGTTATCGTTTGGTTGCTGATGGTTATCCAGGTACGGACTTCACGTTTGATCGTGATACGGCAACTGATCAAGCGTATATCGTACAACTTGAGCGTATTACGCAAACGATTACGCCAGATGATCCAAAGACGCCAAGCTCACCAATCTTTACGCCGGGTGATCCGGTGGACCCAAGTGATCCATCGAGCCCAACGTATCCTGAACAACCTGGTACGCCAGATGAACCAATTGATCCAGATAATCCAAGTGGCCCAACTTGGCCAGCCACACCGACGTATCCAGCCGGTTTGGAGCATGATGATTTGAATCAAACGGTCACGCGTGAAGTGACTTATGTTTACGATCGTGATGGTTCAGAAGCTGCGACGACGGCGACGGAAACGTTGACGTTTACCCGTACCGCGACACTTGATACGGTCAGTGGCGAAATCACATATGGTGATTGGATTGCAGCTGATAGTGATACGACGTTTGATGAGGTAACGTCACCAACAATCGCTGGTTATACGGCGAACCGTGCGTCAGTTGCAGAAGCGACCGGCGTTGCGGCGACAGATGCAGATACGTCAATCGAAGTGCGTTACGTTGCGAACGAGCAACATGCAACGATTACGTATATTGATGACAACACGCAACAAACGATTGTCATGGACGACATTACTGGACAATCTGATGGCACGACGACCCACACGACGGCTGACCGGATTGCGGCTTTGCAAGCGCAAGGTTACAGCCTATTGAGTGATGGTTGGCCAGCTGACTTCGTGTTCGACACGGATGATGACACGACGCAAGCCTTCGAGGTTCACTTGAAGCACGCAACGATTACGATTGACCCAGATGATCCGAAGACGCCAAGTTCACCGGTTTACACGCCAGGTGACCCGGTTGATCCCGATGACCCAGATGGCCCAACGTATCCAGTTGAACCTGGTACGCCAGGCGAGCCAATCGATCCAAACAACCCAAGTGGCACAACTTGGCCAGCGACACCAACTTATCCGGATGGTTTGAAGACGACTGATTTGAATGAGTCGGTTGACCGTACGATTACGTATGTTTACGAGAATGGTAACGAAGCTTCTGAAACGGTGACGGATAACGTCCAGTTCACACGCACCGCCGAATATGACGTGGTGACGGGAACGGTGACTTACGGTGATTGGGTTGCGACGAACGGCGATACAACCTTTGATGCGGTTGAATCACCAGTGATTACCGGCTACTATGCTGATTTGACGCAAGTTGATGAAACGGCTGATTTGACGGCGGATAGTGGGGATGAAAACGTTAAGGTCACGTATAAGCAAATGGGACAATGGGTACCATCGTTCCCAGCTAATACACTAAGTGTGCCAACGGATCCAATCACGTACCCAAACGATCCGGATGATCCAACGCAACCGCTTGAACCGGGTGCGCCAGATTATCCAGTGGTGCCATACGTGCCAGGCTTCACGCCGGAAGGCCCGGATGGCCCATTGCAACCGGTTGATCCGACTGATCCAAGCAAGGGTTACGTGCCACCGGCAACGCCGACGGACAACCCTGGTGAAGACACGACGATTAATTACGTTGCCAATGAGCAAACGGCCACGATTACGTTTATCGATGACACAACGAAGACGAATTTGGCAGTCGACACAATCACGGGTGTTTCTGATGCAACGTCACCATATACCACGGCTGAGCGCATTCAAGCATACTTGGCGCAAGGTTACACGCTCGTTTCTGATGGTTATCCAACTGACTTCACGTTTGACCGTGATGACAGTAAGACGCAAGCGTTTGAAGTGCACTTGAAGCACTCGACGATTACGATTACGCCAAGTGATCCGAAGACGCCTAGTCAGCCGATTTACAACCTAGGTGATCCGGTCGATCCTAGTGACCCAGATAGCCCAACGTATCCAGAAGAACCAGGCAATCCAGGTGACCCAATTGATCCGGATAACCCAAGTGGCCCAACTTGGCCAGCAACGCCTACGTACCCAGCTGGTTTGACTGAAACTGATTTGAATGAATCAGTCACGCAAACCATCACGTACGTATACGCCGATGGACAAGAGGCAAGTGATCCAAAGACGGACACGGTAACGTTTAGCCGTACGGCGACGCTTGATCCGGTCACAGGTGCGGTAACGTATGGTGAGTGGATTGCAGCGAATAGTGATACCACGTTTGATGCGGTTGAGTCGCCAGTGATTACCGGGTATGTTGCGGATAAGCAAACGGTCGCTGAAGTGACGGGCATTCAGGCAACTGATGCTGACACTGACCCAGTTGTGACTTACACGGCGATGGGACAATGGGTACCATCATATCCAGCTGGTACGCCTGATGTACCAACGGATCCGATTACGTATCCAAATGACCCAAGTAAGGGTTACGTGCCACCAGCAACGCCAACTGATCCAACGCAAGATACGACGATTACGTATGTTGCCAACGAGCAGCAAGCGACGATTACGTATATTGATAAGACGACTGGCAAGCAATTGGCAATGGACACGATTACGGGACACTCTGATGAGACATCAACGTACACAACGGCTGACAAGATTGCGGCCTACGAGGCAGCAGGCTATGTCTTGGTTACAGATGGTTATCCAGGTGTCAACTTTGCCTTCGATCGTGAAGATGATTATGACCAAACGTACGAGGTTGTTTTGGAACACGCTGTGATTACAGTTGATCCAAACGATCCAAAGACGCCAAGTTCACCAATCTTCACGCCAGGTGGTCCGGTTGATCCGGATGACCCAAACAGCCCAACTTATCCAGTTAATCCTGGTGATACACCAACGCCAACGTACCCAGGTGGTTTGGAGGAAGCTGATTTGAACGAATCAGTTAAGCAAACTATCACGTACAAGTACGCTAACGGTGAAACAGCAGCTGATGATGCGACCGATACGGTCACGTTCAGTCGTACGGCCACTGTCGATGCGGTAACGGGTGCAGTGACTTACGATGATTGGGTTGCTGCTAATGGCGATACGACCTTTGATGCAGTGGACTCACCAGTGATCACGGGTTACGTGGCGGATAAGCAGACAGTCGCTACGGTGACGGGTATCGGTGCTAAGGATGCGGACACGACGGTTAATGTTGTGTACAACAAGATGGGACAATGGGTACCATCGTTCCCAGCCGATACGACAAATGTTCCGAGTGACCCAATGACGTATCCAAATGATCCAGATGATCCAACGGAACCACTCACACCGGGACCAGAAAATGAAAATGATCCAGGTGACCCAGACAATCCAACGTTGCCATATGTACCAGGCTTCACGCCGCAAGGACCAGATGGCGAGCCATTGGACCCAGTTGATCCAAGTAACCCAAGTTCAGGTTACTGGCCACCAACCTTGCCAAGTGACCCAACGACCGATACAACAATTGTGTACAAGGCGGATGAACAAGAAGCCACGATTACGTATATTGATGAGGTGACGGGCGATACTTTGGTTGTCGATACGATTACCGGTGGTTCGGATGAATCAAGTACGTACACGACGGCTGACCGTTTGGCTGATTACTTGGCTAATGGTTATGTGTTGGTCGAAGATGAATATCCAACTGACTTCACGTTTGACCGTGATACGACGGTCACGCAAGCCTATAAGGTAACCTTGACCCACGGTTCACAAACGATTGATCCAAATGATCCAAAGACGCCAGGAACGCCAATTAATCCGGATAATCCGGATAATCCAGATGGACCAAAGTATCCAGATGGTTTAAAGTCAACTGATTTGAATGAGTCGGTGACGCGTACGATTACGTATGTGGATCAAGCTGGCAAGACGATGGCGACGGCGGTTAAGGAAACCATTCACTTTACGCGTACGGCAACTCTTGATACGGTAACCGGAACTTACACGTACAGTGCGTGGGTGCCAACGACGGTAACGTCAATGGACGCAGTTGATTCACCAGTCATTGCTGGTTACGTGGCTGACCGTCAAACGGTTGCTGCGTTGAATGATTTGACGGCAACATCAGCGGATGTGACAGAGAAGGTCGTTTACTCACCAATTGGTCAGTACGTACCATCATTCCCAAGCGGTGTAACGGATGTGCCAAGCACGCCAATTGATTATCCAAATAATCCAGATGATCCAACCACAACGGATACACCGGGAGAGGATAAGGATAATCCAGCCACACCGGGAACACCTGATAATCCAACGATGCCATATGTACCAGGCTTTACGCCACAAGGCCCAGATGGCGAGCCATTGGATCCAGTCGATCCAGATAACCCAAGTTCAGGTTACTGGCCACCAGCACCTAGTGAGACGCCGACTGAAGATACGACGATTACGTACACGGCCAATAAGCAAACGGCTACGATTACGTATATCAATGATGAGACAGGTAGCGTTCTAGCAGTTGATACGATTACTGGTGGTTCAGCTGAAACCAGCACGTACACCGCTTATAACCGCATTATGGTTTACAAGTTGGCTGGTATGATGTTGGTAAGCAATGGTTACCCAAGTCACTTTACATTTGACCGTGACGAAACGGTTGATCAGGCCTTTGAAGTTCACTTCAAGGGTGCGACAATCACGGTTACGTCAGATGATCCAAAGGTGCCAGGTGATCCGATTTACCAACCAGGTGATTTGATTGATCCTAACGATCCGGATTCACCAACCTTCCCAGACCCACTTGGCGAGCCAGGAACGCCGGTTGATCCGGATGATCCAGATTCACCAACTTGGCCACAACCACCGGTTTGGCCAGATGGGGTAACGGCGGAAGACTTGCGTGAAGAGGTTAACCAGACCATCACTTATATCTATGAGAAGGATGGTTCAACAGCGGCGAAGACAGTTACCGATTAGGTTGTCTTTACGCGTACGATTACCATTAATGTCATCGCTGCCCAAGAGAGTGCACAACCACGAGCACGTTTGGCACGTGCCGCAACGTCAAGTGCGATTGTTTACTCTGATTGGCAGGCAGTGAACGGTGATGATAAGTTTGATGCCAAGACATCACCAGTTATTCCGGGCTACATAGCTGACCGTTTGGTGGTCGAAGAAGTGGCTGGCATGGATGAAACTAGTGAAGATGACATCCAACAAGTTGTTTACCGTCAACTTGGTTCTTGGGTACCTAGTGTGCCACAAGTGCCAGGGGTTAAGACACCAGGCGAAGTGACGTATCCAAATGATCCAGATGACCCAACGAAGACGGCTGATCCAAATTCACCAGGTTATCCGGTTATCCCATATGTACCTGGCTTTACGCCACAAGGTCCAGATGGTACGCCAGTGCAACCGGTTGATCCAAAGAACCCAAGCAAGGGTTACTTGCCACCAGCTGTGCCAGGTGATCCAACGACTGATACAACCATTGTTTACAAGGTTGATCGTCAACACGCCAAGGTCAACTTCATTGATCAAAACACGAAGCAAGTGCTCAATGTTGAGCAGTTGTCTGGCGATAGTTACAGCAAGTCGTCATACACGACGGCTGAGCAAATCGCTTACTACGTGGCTCAAGGTTACGTCCTTGTGCGTGATGGTTATCCTGCCGGTGGCATGACATTTGATGCGGATTCAACGTTGAACCAAACATTTGTAGTCACGTTGGCGCACGGTACAGAGACTGTTGATCCAAATAACCCAGGTGTGCCAGGTACGCCAATTGATCCAAACAACCCAGATGGTCCAAAGTGGCCAGCCGGTGTTGATGAAGATCACTTGAAGACGTCAACGACGCGTACGATTATCTTCCGCACAAGCGACGGAACAATCGTCGATACGAAGACACAAATTGTGACGTACACGCGTACGGCGACGGCCGATACGGTTACTGGCGAAGTGACGTATGGCCCATGGACGGCGCCAGATGGTTCACATGTACCGGACGTGGCTGTACCGGGTATGCCGGGCTACGTGGCTGATCGCAACGTTGTGCCAGGAGTGGATATTCCGGTCGGTACACCAAACTTCACTGAGTATGTCACGTACACGATTGTGCCGGAGCAACCGGCAGTTGAAGTTGAGCCAAATGAACCGGGCGGACCGGCACAAACTGTTCAAACAGTAACGCCTGAGACGCAGGCGATTGTACCTGAGGTATTGACGCCACATTCATTGGCCTACACGGCAGTTCAATCAGCAACGGCTGCACCTGAAAGTGCCGCTTCGTTGGCTTACACAGCTGAGTCGGCAACGGCCCAACATTCAGGCGTCTTGCCATACACTGGTTCGGATGAGCAAGAAGGTGCTAAGGCAACTGGTTTGGCCATGTTGTTTGGTTTGTTCCTTGGTTTGTTCAAGCGTCGTAAGCGCGAGGATGAAACTGAAGAAACAAGCAAGAAGCACGACGATAAGTAACGGAAACGCCTTCACGGGAAATGACCTGTGAAGGCGTTTTTGTATGGTATGATTAGTTCAAAAATTCCCCATGTTTACTTGGTATACTGTAAACAAAGCCTTTAGTAGGGGGAGTGTAATGCAACATTTATTTTTAATGGAGTTCTTTGGGCGTGGCCAGAGTGGTCGCTCGTATGCGGTGACTGAGCGTGTACGTCTATTTAAGAACTTAAACAAAGATGTCAAACTAGTCACATTTGACTACAATCCGCAGTATGAAGAAATTTGGCGCGAAGCTGCACCGGATGTTATGGCACACCACGTTAATATGATGGATTACTTTGAAGTGGAGGCCGTTGCAGGCGGTGTCCGTGTTGAACGATTGCATGATGCCCGTCAGGTGACGATTGTTGATAAGGTCTTTAATCAACATGATGAACTAGTGGGTGAAATCTATTATGGTCTCGATAACAAGAGTGTTTCACGACGTGGTGCCATTTTGTATAACCGGGATGGTTCGGAACGGATGCGTTTGCTGTACGTTCAAAACAAGGTTACCCAAGTCTTGTTGTGGGACGGCGGGATGCTCCATGTATTGTCGTTCGAAGCAATGGTGAAATATTTCTTGGATAAGTTGACCGCTGAAGAGCCAAGCATCATGTATGCTGATGTGTTAGAGGAAACGATGACGCAGGCGTATGGTAGTGTCGAAAATGCCGAAGTGAAGGTAGCGTATATTCACGCCGATCATCACGTGGCCCATCATCAAATTTTGGTTGGCTTCCGTAATTTATTACGGGCTAAGAAGTTCGATTGGATTGTGACGGGAACGCAGACCCAAGCAATCGATTTGCGAACAGAGTGGGGTGCTCAAACGGTTGATATTGCACCGGCTTCAGTGACGGTGCCGGATGCGGTGACTGATTTGGCTGATCGACGCGCAATGTCGGTTGTCGTCGTGACCCGTTTTGACCGTATTAAGCGCGTAGAAGATATGATTGCAGCAGTGGTTAAGGCACACAAACAAAATCGTGATATTAATTTGCAACTGTACGGTACGGTTTCTGACCAAGCTTATTACACGCAATTGCAACAACAAATTGCAGATGCCCACGCAACTGGCTATATTACGTTTAACGGGGCCACAACGGATGCAATCGGCACATTTGCAACGGGGCAGGTTACAATTTTCACGTCACGAACAGAAGGTTTTGGTCGCACGATTTTGGAATCCGAAGCAGCTGGTACGCCAGTGATTTCATATGACATTGATTATGGTCCGCGTGCAATTATTGGCAAAGCTGGTAAATTGGTTGCAGATGGGGATGTGAACGCACTGGCTAATGCGATTGTGATGGCGTTGGCCGATAAACGTTGGCGTGAAAAGGCGAGTGAAGCTGGCCGTGAACAAGCGCGTGAGTACGATGCGGAACATGTTCAGGCGAAGTGGTTAGATTTGATTACAAAATTGGAGGCGACGCATGAAAATCATGTTGATTGATGACAAGACTACTGATGTCGTCACAAAGTTAAAAGACCTCAAGCGTCGTTATCATCATGTTCAGGTAGTGAATATGACGGAGAATGAGTCATATCGGAATGGTTTTCCGGGTGAATATTTGATGTATCGTATTGCCGGAATTCGATTGCGGCCAGCGACGTATTTGAATGATTTGGCGTTTAATCCAGATTATGCGATGTCATACAACAAGTATGGTGAAATCAGTGTGACTGACATGGGTAATGAAGTTGCGACGTTGCAACTGGTGGACTGGCAAAAGCAAACCGTCCGTGCGGTGAAGTATATTGCACGTGGGGTTAATTGGCAGTTTGATTTGGTTGGTGAAAAGGCGGATGTGGTGAAGCGTTGGATTCGTGATGATAAGCAACGCACGATTATGATTCGCATGCAGTTGTCGAACGGCAAGTTGTTGAAGAAGTTATACAACTATGAAGGTGACAGCCAACAGCCGATTAGCATGACGTTCATGTATGATGGCAAGTTGTTTGACGATGAGAACAGTTGCTTGACGGCGTTCTTCGAAGATGTGTTTGATGATCAGAACATCGAGATCATTCGTTATACAGGTCAATAGATGGAGAAAGCGTGGGAGATTTTTTCCTACGTTTTTTATTTGTGGTTAGTGTCGCCACTGACGTGACGAGGCATGGTGGGTGTGGGTGCGGGGGTTCTCCGTCCTACAATATAAGCTGGTGGCGACGGAGTCCCATTCTCACTAAGCCTCAGCGTGTTTCATCGCCTGTCGGCTCGAAATCCACTGCTACTAAGTGATAATTGGTGCTCCTGTCCTCGCTTGGTCACCGGCTAATATCGCAGGAGCTCCGAACCCCCGCGCCCACACCCACCATGCCAGCAACCAAAATGTTCTAGTCTGTTTATGATTGTCAGCTTGCTTTCGAATTGAAAGTATAACAAGATAGATGAAGAGGGATGGAATCAATAAAGCGGGGGACTTATGGGGAATACAGTTAAGCTGATGTTTGGGAAGATACCTGAAACTGTTGGGGAAGAGTTATCGGTGATTCATCGATTGGTAACGTCGGGATTAACAACTGAACAGGTACGGTTTCTGCAAGCTATGGCAGATGTGACATCTGGTGGGCAAGTTGCAAACGTGAAGGACATTCAGGAAGCGTTGGACTGGAAATTTAATGAAATCGTTGAGGTGCAACAATACCTGGTTAAGATGCGTGTCATTCAGCCTGTTAATGCAGGTGAAGTCAGATTTGCTTTGCCAAATACAAAAGAATATTTTGCTCTCGTTGAACATCCAGAAGATTATGTGGATGTTTGGCGTCGATGAAAACAAAACGACCACTAGGTGTACGCAGTTGTGTGCACCTAGTGGTCGTTTTTTTCTATCTATTGTCACGAACGAAGTCGGTGAAAATTTTAACGGCTGGATTTGGATTTTGGTTGTTTGTGGCCAGCATGATTTCGTAGCGGTGTGAGGTGTTTTCAAGTGGCTTGAACACGACGCCGTTGGTACTGAAGAGTGAGTTTTCAGGGAAGAAGGCGATTAGTTTATTCAAGCGAATCAACATTAGCAATAATTCCAAACTTTGAATACGGGTGATGCTATTGAATTCATAACCATCTTGGCGGGCATTATCGGTTAAGCCATGGGGCTCGGTCATGCCAGCGTCGGATGATACGAAGATGACGTCGCGGTTGGCGAGCGTGTCGTTTGGGACGACGTCATATTGACTAATGTCGTCATCTTCGGCAACAGCGACCATCATATTGCCTTCTTCAAGTGTTGTTGTGTCAATTTGCTCGAAGTCACTGATTGAATTGAGCGCGTAGTTTCGCGAAAACAGAATATCAATCGTCTGTGAGAGCAAAGCTTGGTTATTATCGCGGAAATTATCTTGCGAAATCGTGATATCAATTTCAGGATGTTCCGCCATAAACTTATGCAACAACGGTGACATGAGTTGCGTTTCGTAATAAGTAGTGAAACCAATCGATAAGGTCTGCTTATCGGTTGAGCCGATTGCATAAGCGAGTTGGACAGCTTGTTCGTAGTTGTTCACGAGTTGCTTGGCGTGATTGTAAAACTGACGGCCTGCTGACGTGACGGTGACGCGGTTTTTTTGACGGATGAACAACGGGGTGCCGATTTCGTCTTCCAGATTTTTCATTTGTTTACTGATGGCAGTTTGCGACACGAAATTCTTTTGAGCCGCTGCGGTGAAACTTGCCAGATCAACGGCATCGACAAAGTAGGTAAGGCGTTCAAGACTCATATCAATCTCCTAGGGTAACTTTTGGTTGGGATAACAAACTTTTTGACTGTGTTCATTTATTCACAAGTGTCTATACTTAATTGTGTTGATAAGTGATGTTTGTAACAAACGGAACTTATAGTTAGATTATTTTATACCGAAAATAAAGAGGTAACAACCATGAGTAAGGTTATTTCAGCAAGTGAAGCTGTAAACTTGATTAAAGATAACGACACACTTGCAGTAAGTGGATTTGGACTTGCTGGTGTCGCAGAGGAACTTTTAATCGCCCTTGAGGAGCGTTATGCAACTGAGTCACACCCACAAGGTTTGACGGCAATGCACTCAAGTGCGGTTGGTAACCGTGACCAAAAGGGGATGAGCCACTTGGCAGCCCCTGGTTTGTTGAAGCGTTGGATTGGTGGCATTGCTGCGGCTTCTCCACGCATCGCTGAAGCTATTAACAACAATGAGTTGGAAGCTTACAACTTGCCACAAGGTGTCATCACCCGTATGTACCACGATATTGCGACGAAGGGTCCTGGTGTCATCACGAAGATTGGTTTGGGAACGTTCGTTGATCCAGACCTTGAAGGTGCCAAGATGAACGCCAAGACGACTGAAGATATCGTTAAGAAGATTTCTTTGGACGGCGACGAGTGGTTGCGTTACCCAACGTTCCCAATCAATGTTGCGTTGATTCGTGGTACGTACGCCGACGAAAACGGTAACTTGACGCTTGATAAGGAAGGTTTGGACATGGAAGTGCAAGCCATTGCCCAAGCAGCTCACAACTCAGGTGGCATTGTTATCGCGCAAGTTGAAGCGGTAACGGAAAACAACACGTTGCACCCTAAGAAGGTTAAGGTGCCTGGTATCTTGGTTGACTACATTGTGGTAGCCCAACCTGAAAACCAATTCCAAACGGAAAACACGTTGTACAACCCAGCATTTTCTGGTGAAGTACGTGTGCCATTGAAGTCAGTACCAGCTTTGCCTTTGGATCCAAAGAAGGTTATCGCTCGTCGTGCAGCTATGGAATTGCGTTCAGGTGCCATCTTAAACTTGGGTGTCGGTATTCCAGTTAACGTGTCAGCGGTTGCGGCTGAAGAAGGTGTAAGTGACGACTTCGTTTTGACAACTGAAGCTGGTTCAGTTGGTGGTGTTCCTGCCGGTTTGAAGGACTTTGGTCACGCCTATAACTCACAAGCAACGGTTGATATGGATGCCCAATTCGACTTCTACGATGGTGGCGGAATTGACCTATCAGTACTTGGTTTGGCACAAACTGATGCAACGGGTAACGTTAACGTTTCAAAGTTCAACGGTCGCGTGGCTGGTGCTGGTGGTTTCATCGACATCTCACAAACGGCTAAGAAGTTGGTCTTTGCTGGAACGTTCACAGCCGCTGGTTTGAAGGAACACATTGAAGATGGCAAGTTGGTCATCGACGAAGAAGGTCGTTTCCCTAAGTTTGTGGCCAATGTTGAGCAAATCACATTCTCAGGTAAGTACGCAGCAGCCAACCAACAACCGGTTGTTTACGTGACTGAGCGTGCCGTCTTCGAATTGACGGCTGACGGTTTGATGTTGACTGAAATTGCACCAGGTATGGACTTGGACAAGGACATCTTGGCACACATGGACTTCAAGCCATTTATCAGTGAAAACTTGACGCAAATGGCCGCTGGTTTGTTTGCTGAAGAATGGGGCGGATTGTCAGCCCTAGTTAACCAATAAGAAAAAATATGAAAGAAAAAGAGGACTATTAATTATGGCAACTGTTGCAGAAATTCTAGGAACGAAGTACCCACTTATTCAAGGATCAATGGCGCGTATCTCACGTCACGAATTGGTTATCGCCGTATCAAACGCCGGTGGATTGGGTGTTTTGACGTCAGCTGGTTTTGACAAGGAAGGTTTGCGTGAGGAAATCCGCAAGGTTAAGGCCGGAACTGACAAGCCATTCGCTGTTAACTTGATGTTGATGATGAAGAACATCCCCGAGATGGTTGAAGTTATCATCGAAGAAGAAGTGCCATTCGTTATGACTGGTGCGGGTACGCCAAAGCCATACATGCCTGCTTTGACTGAAGCTGGTATTAAGGTTATCCCAGTTATCCCTTCAGTTAAGTTGGCTAAGAAGATGGAAGATTTGGGCGCCGTAGCCGTGGTTGCTGAAGGTATGGAATCAGGTGGTCACGTTGGAGAGACGACAACGATGGCATTGGTGCCACAAGTTGCTTCAGCTGTTAACATCCCAGTTATTGCTGCTGGTGGTATCGGTGACGGACGTGGTGTTGCCGCTGCTTACGCTTTGGGTGCCCAAGGTATCCAAGCTGGTACGATTTTCTTGACGGCTGACGAAACGCCAGTGCCAGATGCCTTCAAGCAAGCAGTTTTGGACGCCGATGACACGGCCACGACGGTTACGGGTCGTCGTTCAGGTGCCCCAGTTCGTTCAATCAAGAACCCTATGATCGCTAAGTACCTTGAGCTTGAGTACTCAGGTGCTTCACGTGACGCCTTGGAAGAGTTGTCATTGGGATCATTGTCAAAGGCTGTCTTTGAGGGTGACGTTGAAAACGGTTCAGTTATGGCCGGTGAAATTTCAGGTATGGTTAACAGCAAGCGTTCAGTAAAGGATATCATCGAAGGATTGTTCAACGAAGCTGAAGAAGTGGTTAACAACTTGAAGATTACTTACTAAATTAAATATTGTTATCAAAAGGGTCCTTACTTGAGGGTCCTTTTTTCGTGCTCACCACACTTACTTATAGTCATAAATAAAAATCTTTTGTTTCGGTGTAAACTAATTAAAGGTGAAAAGTAGAAGGGGTTGGAGACATGAGCAAGGAACATGATAAGCAAACGCTGGCGCAGCGTAATAATTTGATTCGTGCCGCCGTGATGGGAGCCAACGATGGGATTCTGTCAGTATCAGGAATCGTTATTGGTGTGGCCGGCGCGACGACGAATTCATTCGCAATTTTCATTGCCGGTTTCGCTGGGGCATTGGCGGGAACGGTGTCGATGGCAATGGGAGAATATACATCAGTTCACTCACAAAACGATGCGCAAGTGAAGGCCGAAAAGGTGCAAGAGGTGGCCTTGCAAACGCAATATGATACTGAATTTGAGTTTGTGAAGAACAAGTATGCCGCGCAAGGAATTTCTGATGAGTTGGCAACGCAAGCAACTAAGGAAATGATGGCCAACGATGCGTTGGGGACGACGGTGCGTGAGCGTTATGGTTTCAGTTTGCACCATGAAGTATCAGCGATTGGGGCGGCAATGGCATCGATGATTGCCTTTCCGTTGGGATCGTTGTTGCCGATGTTGGCAATTACATTATTCCCAGTAAAGGAGCGTGTCATTGCGACGGGTATTGCCGTGCTGATTGCGTTGGCGATTACCGGGTATTCAGCTGCTCATTTGTCTGGGGCCAACGAAAAGCGGGCGACGATTCGCAACATCGTGGCGGGTATTTTCACAATGGTCGTGACGTACTATATCGGAACGTTAATCGGACACTAAGGGGGATTGCATCATGAATAATAAGGTAAAAACCCATCAAACGATGGAAGAACGCTTGAATGCGATTCGTGCCGGTGTGCTTGGTTCGAACGACGGTATTTTGACAGTTGTTGGCGTGTTGTTCTCGGTTGGAGCAGCGACGAGCAATCAATTTACAATCTTTATTGCTGGTTTGGCTGACCTGTTAGCGTGTGCGTTGTCGATGGCGTCTGGCGAATATGCGTCAGTGTCATCACAAGCGGATGCTGAAAAGGTGGTTGTGGATCGTGAAACGCAACGATTGCGCGTGAACCCAGCTGGGGTAGCGGAAGATATTCGCGCGTTTTACGTTTCACGTGGGGTAACGACTGAAACTGCCGGTAAGATTGCGGATGAGTTGATGGCCAAGGCACCGTTGGAAACGATTTTGGCCACGAAGTACGATGTCCAATTGGGCCACTATGTGAGTCCATGGTCAGCGGCCGTTTCATCTTTGATTTGTGCGGCCATTGGTGGGGCGTTCCCATTGTTGGCGATGATTTTAGCCACACCGCGCTGGGAGTTCTTGGCCACGATTGGTGCGACGGTGGTTGCCGTTGCGTTGACTGGGTATCTAAGTGCCGTGATTGGGAAGGGATTTCCGATCAAAGCGATTAAGCGTAACGTCGTTATCGGACTTTTAACGATTGCTATACACTATGGCATTGGCATGTTCTTCTAAAGTTAGGTAAAATAAACATTAAGTAAGACTGAGTTTAGGCTCGGTCTTTTTTGTTAATTGGCTTTAATTTGGTAAGCTGGAAGGTAACAACAGGAGTGAGGAGCGCACTTGATATGGCAACGACACGATATGGACTTTTGGGCTACCCAGCCCGTCATTCAAAATCACCAGCAATGCATAATGCCGCGTTTAAACAGGCGGGCATTGATGCGCAATACGATGCCTATGAAGTCGCACCAAATGCGTTGGCGGCGACGTTTAAAAGCTTGGTTGCATCCGGCGTGGCGGGCTTCAATGTGACGATGCCGTTTAAGGAAGCAATTATGCTGTACTTGGATGACCTAACGCCATTGGCTCGGCGCCTTTCAGCAGTCAACACCGTCGTGATTCGCGATGGCAAAACGATTGGTGATTCAACCGACGGCGCTGGCTTTTGGCGGACCTTACGTGAGCCAGCTGATCAAGTAATTTTGATCGGGACTGGTGGGGCAGCCCGCGCCATTATGGCGACGGCACCAAAGTCGGTAACGTTGCACGTGTTCAATCGTCAAAGCGACCGTTTCCCGGAAAAAGCCGCGATGGTCAATGATTTGGCAGGCGTTGAATTGCATGATTTGGCTGAAATTGGGTTGTATTTGCCATATGCTGATTTGATTGTGAATGCGACGAATGTGGGGATGCAGTCAGATATCTCGATTCTATCAACTGAACAATTCTATGAAACCCAACCAGATGTCCAAGTGGTTGATATCATCTATAAGAAAGAGCCAACGCCATTCATGGCAGCAGCCCGTGCAGCTGGACGTCAAGCAGATGACGGTCTTGCCATGTTGATTGGTCAGGGGGCGTTGAGTTTTGAGCAATGGACTGGTCAACTACCTGATATCAACGTCATGAAGCAGGCGATTATGCCAGCTGAAGAAGGAGAAAAGTAGACATGATTTTAGTCATGAAGAATGCGCAAGCTGCGCAACAGGCTCTCGCAACAGCGACAGCAGCCGGCTTGCAAAATGTGTACGCACACGAGGAACGCGTGGGATTTGCGACAATTAAAACGTTGGCAGAAGTCCCATTTGTGAATGAGGGTGATGTTGCTGAAGTGATTGAAAAGCACCCAGCAGCGTTGAAGAGTTCACGCCTTTTCCACCCATCTGACACAGTGATTACGACAGCACATGCAACAATTGGTGGGGACAACTTTGTCTTGATGGCAGGGCCGGATTCGATCGAGTCAGCTGACCACGTTTTGGCGATGGGCGCAGCTGTGCAAGAAGCAGGCGCAACTTTGCTTCGTGGTGGGTCATACAAGCCACGTACAAGTCCCTATAGTTTCCAAGGATTAGGTGAGGCCGGGTTGCAAATGCACCGCCAAGCAGCTGATGCCTTGGGAATGGACATGATTACTGAAATTATGGATACGCGTGATGTTGAAATTGTTGGACAATACACTGATATTTTCCAAGTCGGCACGCGCAATATGCAAAATTTCAGTTTGCTAAAAGCGCTTGGACAACAAAGTAAGCCCGTCGCATTGAAGCGCGGTATGAGCGCCTCGATTGATGAGCTTTTAAGTGCGGCTGAATACATTGCGTCAGAAGGTAATGACCAAATTATCTTGATTGAGCGCGGTATTCGCACATTTGATAACAAATACACGCGTAACACGATGGACGTGAGCGCGATTCCGGTTTTGCAAGAATTAACGCATTATCCTGTTTTGGCTGATCCATCACACGCAGCCGGTGTCGCACATCACGTGACATCAGTTGGCTTGGCAGCGGTGGCGGCTGGCGCGCAAGGGTTGATGGTCGAAATTCACGATCACCCAGAAGCAGCGTTTGTTGATGGTGCGCAAGCTTTGACGCCAGCACAATTTGCTGAATTGGCCGACAAGGCGCGCACGATTCACGAAATTGTAAGGGGATAATATGATTCAAGTAACATTACCTGACAAGCAATATCGCATTGAAATTCAAGCTGGTTTGCGCCATGCGATTGGCGAACAAGTTGCCAAGGTCTGGTCAAAACGCAAGGTACTGTTGATTTCAGATGAGAATGTCGCAACCTATTATTTGGCTGTGACGGCGCAAAATTTGACGTTGAATGGATTTGAGGTTGTACCAGCGGTCTTGCCGGCAGGTGAACAAACGAAATCCTTGGAGGCGGTCAACTACCTGGTCGGCGTGATGGCGGAAAATGGCTTTACGCGTCAAGATGGGGTGATTGCGCTCGGTGGTGGTGTCATCGGTGACGCGGCTGGTTTTGTGGCGTCAGTTTACATGCGCGGTATTGCCTTTATTCAAGTGGCAACGTCGCTGACCGCCCAAGTGGACTCAAGTGTAGGTGGCAAGAACGCCATTAACATGGATGATGTAAAAAATATTATGGGAACTTTTTACCAACCAGATTTGGTAATCATCGACCCAGAATATTTGGACACGTTGGACGACCGTGACCTAATCGAAGGTTATGCCGAAGTCGTCAAGACGTCAGCTTTGGCTGGTGGCGAGTTCTGGCAATGGACTGGTCGCATGAAGACGGTCGCCGACGTGCGGGCCAATGCACAATGGCTGATTGAACAATCCGTGCAATATAAAGCTGATATTGTGATGGCCGATGAAAAAGAGGGTGGCGTGCGTAAGGTGTTGAACTTCGGTCACACCTTTGGTCACGCCATCGAGTTGATGGCTCACGGTGCATTGCGCCACGGTGAAGCGATTGCTGCTGGTATGGTCGCAATTTCGGACCGCTTTGAGCGTGACGGGATTACAGAACCAGGTTTGACCGATGCATTGGTTGAACGTTTGGCACCCGTTGGTCTACAAGTCTTTTCGCCTTTGATTGGTAAAGGTGACTTTTACGACCATTTGAAGAATGATAAGAAAAATCAATCAGGCACATTGCAGTTGGTCGCCATTGCAGCACCGGGCAAGCCAGTGATTGTTAAAAAAGAATTAGCAGCAATGAAAGAATTCGTGGAAGGAAACCCAGAATAATGCGTTATATGACGGCGGGTGAGAGTCACGGCCCAGAAGAAGTGGCAATTATTGAGGGCATTCCAGCTGGTTTGCACTTGACCCAAGAAGATATTAATACGGAACTAGCACGACGCCAGCACGCAGCTGGTCGTGGGCAACGCCAAGTGATTGAGACTGATACGGTCACGATTATGGGTGGGGTCCGCCACCAAGTGACATTAGGCTCACCGATTGCGTTGAACGTGCACAACGATGACCATAATCACTGGACGAAGATCATGGATCCCAACACGCCAGCTGACGAAGAAAACAGCAAGCGTAAGGTGATGCGTCCACGACCTGGGCACGCTGATTTGGTTGGGGGGATGAAGTATCGCCACTCGGCCGATTTGCGAAATGTGTTGGAACGTTCATCAGCCCGTGAAACGGTCATGCGTGTTGCGGTTGGGGCGGTTGCGAAGCGTTTGTTGGCTGAATTAGGCATTGATGTGCACGGGTTCGTGTTAAACATCGGGCCAGTCCGCGCTGATGCGGGTCAAATTGCCCAGTATAAGACGTTGGCCGAATTACGTGCCGTGACTGAGAGTTTCCCAACACGTACGTTGGACGCCGAAACGGATGAAAAGATGCGCACGTTGTTGGATGACACGAAGCGTGATTACAACACAGTTGGTGGGACGGTTCAAGTTATCGCAACCGGCGTACCAGTTGGCTTGGGTTCATACGTTTCCGCTGATACAAAGTTGGATGCCAAGATTGCGCGCGCCATTATTGGCATTAATGCGTTCAAGGGCGTTGAATTTGGTGGCGGTTTTGAGAACGCTGAAAAGTTCGGCTCAGAAGTGATGGACGAAATCTACTGGAGTGAAGAACGCGGTTTCTACCGTGGGTCTAACAACCTTGGTGGGTTCGAAGGTGGCATGACCAACGGTGAGCCAGTGGTAGTGAAAGGCGTTGTGAAGCCAATTCCAACGCTTTACCGACCAATGCAAAGTGTCGATATTGATACCCACGAAGACCACCGTGCGTCAGTGGAACGCTCTGATACGACGGCTGTTACCGCGGCTGCCGTGATTGCGGAGCACATGGTTGCCATTGAATTGGCGACTGCCATTTTGGATAAATTTGATACAGATAATATGGATCGTTTGAAGGAGCAATTAGCGGCGTACCGTGCCGAAATTAAAAACTTCTAAGTCGCCCCGAAAGGAGTAATTATGACAAACCGACAATTAAAAACTGCAGCAACCGGCATTAATGGCCAGTTAACGGTACCGGGGGACAAGAGTATTTCACACCGTGCGGTTATGTTGGGGAGTATTGCAACTGGGGAGACGACGATTTACGGACTACTCGATTCGGATGATGTCCGCAATACATTGGGCGCCATGCAACAGTTGGGGGTAACGGTCGACTGGTATGATGACCGTGTCGTTGTGCACGGCCGTCCGCTCACGACGTTAACAGAGCCTGATGGACCACTTGATATGGGAAATTCTGGCACTAGCACGCGCTTGCTGATGGGTTTGTTGGCAAACCAACCATTCCCGATGACATTTGTGGGGGATGCTAGTTTGAGTACCCGTCCATTGGCACGCGTGATTGATCCATTAACGAAAATGGGGGCCCGGTTTGTGTCGACGAATCATCGTTTGCCGGTGACGACGATGCCTGGCTTTGGCTTGCATGGGATTCACTACCGTTTGCCAGTGGCCTCTGCGCAAGTGAAGAGCGCGCTGATTTTGTCTGGTTTGCAAGCCGAAGGTGAAACGGTGATTACCGAACCGCTGGCAACTCGTGATCACACGGAACGTATGCTTCACCATTTTGGGGTAGATGTTGTGCGTGAAGGACAAGACATTATTGTGACACCAAACACGGCATTGACTGGCGCAACAATTAATGTGCCTGGTGATATTTCGTCAGCTGCGTTTTGGATTGTTGCCGCATTGTTGGTACCAAATAGTGAACTGCGTTTGACTGGCGTCGGGATTAACCCAACGCGTGATGGCATTCTGCGTTTGTTACGTCGGATGGGTGCCGTGATTGAAATGGATAATGTGATTTCAGAAGGTGAGCCAACCGCGGATTTGATTGTTCGCACACAAGCCTTACAAGGAACGGCCGTTACGTCAGAAGATATTCCGACAGCGGTCGACGAAATTCCGATGTTAGTGTTGGCGGCGACGCAAGCGTTTGGTGACACCTTGATTACAGGTGCCCAGGAACTTCACGTGAAGGAAACAGACCGCATTGCGACTGTGACCACGCAACTCAACAAGTTGGGGGCAAACATTGAGGCCCGTGAAGATGGGTTCTTGGTGCACGGAGGGACGCCGTTGCATGTTGACGAGCCAACGGTAGTGGATTTATCAGGTGATCACCGCATTGGCATGATGTTGGCGATTGCAGCTTTGTTGACGGAAGGTGAAGTTGCCTTGGCAAACGCTGATTCAGTCAGCGTGTCATATCCAAGTTTCTTTGCGGACCTAGAAAGATTGGTGGAAGCGTAATGAAAACAGCGATTTTGATTGGTTTCATGGGGGCCGGTAAGACGACGGTTGGCCGTTTGCTGGCTGAAATGTTGGCCGTGCCACTAACCGATACCGATAAAATGATTATTCGTAAGACGGGACAAACACCAGGTGAAATTTTTGCCGCAGAGGGTGAGCCAGCCTTTCGAGCGCTGGAGCATGATGTGTTGCAAGAAGTCATTAATAACGAGGGGATTATTGCAACAGGTGGTGGCATTATCGAGACGCCAGGTAATATCCAACTTTTGTCTGAAGCGAATGTACCAGTGTTTTATCTATCAGGTTCATTTGGACAAACAATGGAACGCTTGGCGGACGACGACACGCGCCCCATTTTACGTTCAAAGACCTTGATGGAAGTAGCTGCCTTGTGGCGTAATCGCTTGCCGAAATATGACGCAGCTGCCAGTCATGTGATTGCGACAGATAATAAAACAGCAGTTGAAGTCGCAACTGAAATTCGCGAGTTACTAGGTGAATAAGATGACGAATTTGAAAATTGGGTCAGCGGTTGCGACGCCCGAGCGTCCGTTGATTGCAGTACCGGTCATGGGTGAAACCGTGAATGACGTACTGGTGATGTTGGAACAGGCGAATGACAGTCAGGCCGATGTAATCGAATGGCGGGTAGATTATTTAACTGATCCAGGCGAATTGCAGGCTAGCCAAATGCAAACCATTGCGTTTAATGCGGATAAGCCTTTAATCGTCACGTGGCGCACAGTAGCTGAGGGCGGGCAAGAAGACTTTGATAGCGTGGCTTATCACTGGGTATACCAGTTGGCGATTGCAAGTCGCGTTGCGGCGGTGGATGTCGAAGTTGCGCTGCTCGAAGAAGTTGGGGATGTGGTCGAAGATGCGCAGTCACAAGGTATTACTGTGATTGGGTCACGTCATTATTTTGACGCGACGCCCGCTGATTTAGATGCTGAGTTACAAAGCATGGTTGCAACACCGGTTGATGTTGTGAAACTGGCTGTGATGCCAAATGACGATGGGGATGTGCAACGATTGTTGGAGGCAACAAAAGTGGCTCATCAAACCAAGCCATTAATCACAATGGCGATGGGTGAACTTGGTCAAAGGTTACGTTTTGAGGGGTACCAATATGGTTCCCAATTAACATTCGCGAGCCTTGGTGAGTCATCAGCGCCAGGCCAACCTGGTGTGGCACAACTAAAAGCACATTTTGAATAAATCTTATAGTGCTGAACGGCAAAGCGTTCAGCACTATTTTTTTGTGTACAAGTTTTCAGACTAGAACTATTTAACTATCAGTTATTTGTGGTGTTTCAAAATAAGCTGTCTTTTGAATAATGAAAGGGCTTGCATTTGAAAATTAGGCTCCTATAATGGGTGTTGTAAGTTGGTTGGCCGGAAAAATCAACCCGACTAAGCTGACGAAGTTTTAGCTGCCAACACAGATTTTGTTCTAATTTTGGAGGAAAGCATTATGTCAGAACTGTTTGACTTCCCTAAGGTTGAGTACCTTGGCGGAAAGAAGGGGATTAACTTTTTGGACGCCAAGGGATATAACTTCTATAACCCTGAGGAGCCTGTAACAATCAACGGAGAAACGAAGCCAATGAAGGATTGGTTGAAGTTCTCAGTTGCCTACTGGCACACGATGGACCAACGTTTGGTTGACCCATTTGGTGAAGGAACTGCCGTACGTCCTTGGGATGTTGACGGTGTTGATGATGTCACGAGCATGGAGCAAGCCTTGAAGAAGGTTGATTACATGTTTGAGTTCATGGACAAGTTGGGCGTTGAATACTTCGCCTTCCACGACCGTGACTTAGCACCAGAAGGCAACACATTGGCTGAGACGAACGCCAACTTGGATAAGGTTGTCGACAAGATCGAGCAAAAGATGCACGAAACTGGCAAGAAGTTGCTATGGAATACGTCATCATTGTTCACGAACAAGCGTTTCTTGGCCGGCGGCGCCACGACACCATTTGCTGATGTCTTTGCTTATGCTGCTGCTCAAATCAAGCACTCATTGGAAATCGCTAAGCGTTTGAACTCAGAATCATACGTATTCTGGGGTGGTCGTGAAGGTTACGAGTCATTGTTGAACACGGATACGAAGCGTGAGTTGGATCACATCGCTAAGTTCTTCAAGTTGGCCAAGGATTACGCTAATGAAATTGGCTACACTGGTCAATTCTTGTTGGAGCCAAAGCCAAAGGAGCCAACGGCACACCAATATGATACTGATGTCCAAACGACAATTGCCTTCTTGAAGACGTACGGTTTGGAAAACGACTTCAAGTTGAACTTGGAAGGAAACCACGCTTACTTGGCCGGCCACACGTACGAGCACGAAGCTCGCTTCGCCCGTGAAGCTGGTTTGTTGGGATCTTTGGATGCCAACATGGGTGACAAGCAAACCGGTTGGGATATCGATGAATTCCCTAATGACATTTATGAAGCAACGTTGGTGATGTACGAGTTCGTTAAGAACGGTGGTTTGCCAACTGGTGGTTTGAACTTTGACTCAAAGGTTCGCCGTGCGTCATTTAAGCCTGATGACTTGTTCTACGCTCACATAGCCGGTATGGATGTTTACGCCGCTGGGTTGCGTGTTGCGTTGAAGATGGTCGAGGATAACTTCTTGGAGAACATCTACAAGGAGCGTTACTCATCATTCGATTCAGGCATCGGTGCCGACTTCGAAGCTGATAAGGTAACCTTCAAGGACTTTGAAGATTACATCTTGAACAAGACGAACGACGAAATCTTCGCAACGATCCAATCTGGTCGTTTGGAAGCTATCAAGGCAACTTTGAATAACTACATCTACTCAGTTTTGGGTACGACTTTCAACAAGTAATTTCTAAACCTCACATTCTCAAAAATAATCATCTGTAAAAAATAAATAAACGTGCCTAGCGGGCTCCTGTGAGAACCTGCTAGGCACGTTTTGTTTTAGTATGGTTTGATAATCCATGCCACGATGGCATAGCCAACAATCAAAATGACAGCAACGACCCAATGCCAGATTGGAAAAGGGTCAGTCGCGGTTTGTGTTCGTGGAAATCCTTCCGTGAACCCGTGTGACGTCATCGCCATGGCTAAGTCATCAGACCAGTGCAGGGCACTGACAATCGCTTTGAAATACAATTGTGGGTTCCAAAAGTGATAGGTGATGCCACGCAATGAGGCGGCGTAACGAATCGTTTGGACTTGGCGTCGCACGCGAGGTAACAAATTGAAGGCTGCCAATAAGCCATACGTAAAGGTTGATGACAACTTGGCATGTAAGTGCAAACTGATGAGCAAATCTTTCACGTGCGTGGTTAATGTCAGCGCCGCACCAAGCAGTAGATAGGCGTAGAGACGTGAGGCATAAACCAACGCAATGCGATGCGTATCACCAGTTCCAAATGCAATGAATGACCACCACGTCCCAAAGGCAAGTGGGGCGGCAACTAACAACATAATCACGATGACTTTAACGGAAACGCGTTGTAGCAGTAGGTATAGTAGACCGATGACAGCAACAACGATATTCAACGTAATTGATTGACTAAAGGCGGTTTGAAAACCAATCCCAATCAGGATAACGAGCAAAACGGTCGGATTCAACTTAAACATGTTGGGCACCTCCGATTAGCGTTAAGTGTTGGTCGGCAAAATGTAGTTCATAATCGACAAACCCAGTCAGACCTTGGCGTTGATGTGAAATCATCAAAACGGTTTGATTGGTCTGGTGAATCGTTTCTTGTAGCAAGCTCATTAACACATTGACGGACGTACTATCCAAACCAGCGAGCGGTTCATCGAGCAACAAAACAGGTTGGCCCATGATTAACATGGTCAGTAGTTGCAACTTCTTTTGCTGCCCGCCAGATAGTTGATAAACGACGTGGTCTTGCAAGTTGCTTAATTGCAACTTTTCGAGCGCATCCGCAACACGGTCATCCGTCCAGTAAGTTGTTTGCAAACTGAACTTTTTCGATAGTGCAATTTCACTCGCAACGGTCATCGTCACGAATTGATCAATGGCTGATTGGAAGACCAGTGCAAGGCGTTGTGACCAGTGCTTTTGTTTTACTTTGCGACCATCAACGGTTTCCCAAAGAATTTGGCCATCATACGCGCGTTGATGGGTGAGTCCCTTAAAGAACGTTGACTTTCCAATACCATTAGCACCTGAAATCAGCCCAATCTGACCAGCGGGTGCGGTAAAGGTTGCATCTTGCAGCAATTGGCGGTCGCCAACTGCAACACCAAAATCTTGCCAACGCAATGGTCCATCACCAACTGGCGTGCCACCAAAGGTTGGGGTAGGTGCGATGTTAGTTAGCATATCACGGCTCGCTTCATGCAACGTACCAGTTGCTGTATCGAGCTGGTAAAGGGTATCAACGAGGTCGACATACCCAGACAAGTCGTGGTCGGAAATCAAAATCGTCGTGCCGTTTGTTTGTTGTAAATCTTTGAGATCTTGCAACAACAATTGGCGGGCAGCAGGATCGACATTGGCGAACGGTTCATCAAGCAAAATGATGTCACTTTGCATCGCGAAAATTGTCGCCAAGGCTACGCGTTGCTTTTCACCACCAGACAGGGTTAGTAGTTCTTGGTCAGCTAATGCGTCCAAGTCCAATCGCGTAATCGCATCCGTGACACGACGTTCGATGTCGGCGACAGGTAACTGCAAGTTTTCCAATGCAACGTGATTTGCTCACGGGCTGTGCGCATTGCAAATTGGCGGTCTGGGTTTTGAAACAGCATCGCAACCCGCTTGGCCTTTTCAAATGGTGCGATTGGACCGATTGATTGACCTTCCAAGAGGACATCGCCATTCGTGACGATACCACCAAATTTCGGTAGCAAGCCAGCCATCGCTTTAAGCAACGTTGACTTACCTGAGCCAGAAGGGCCAACCATCAAGTTGAAACTGCCGGGCGTCAAATCCAAATTTATCTTATTCAAAATGCTTGGCTGATCAGCTTCATAAGCGAAACTGAAATCTACAACACGTAATGATGTCATAATTAACGCTTCATCAAACCTGACTTCGCAACCAAGGCGTTAATCAAGTAGACCAACACACCGGCAAACAAAGCGACTGAGATCAAACGAATCACGAACAACGTGATCAACATGCCGGGCTTGTAGGCCATGTAACCTGAGTTAACCAAGTCCCAGGCAAATGTCACAATCGTGCTCGTCACAACTGATAGGCTCAAACCAAGCTTGCTCCAGTTCTTGTAACCTGTGATGGCAAAACCAAGTTCAGAACCGATTCCTTGTACGAAACCGTAAATCAACGTTGCGGCACCCCAGCTTGAGAAAAGCAACATTTCAACAACGGCAGCCAAGACTTCACCAATCGTTGTGGCACCAAACTTTTGCAACAACACACCGGCCAATGGGCCAGCCATCAACCAAACGCCGATGGTCATATCGTTGGCGTATGGCTTAAGTGGGGTTGCTGACAAGAAGTAGTATGAGGCCCCCCATAATTGGTAGATAACCCCAAAGAAAATTGCAATAATGGCTAGGAAAATAACATCTCGAAGCGCCCAACCACGCTTGTTTTCAACAACTGTTTGCATGACGCAAACCTCCAAATAATATTCCGAATCGCCCAAAGCTATGGAAATAAAAAAGGACCCCAGCATCACTGCAAAACGCAGTCCGATACTGGGGTCCGTTTACTTCAATCGTAAACAAACCAAGCTCCCCGGCAGGCATTACCCTGCTTAGGTTCCATGGGTATTATCTCAGCCATAACGGCACCCCAGCTTGTTTGATTCGTTAACACAAGTATAGGGGGTTAGGCGAGGGTTTGCAACTGTCCGCGGAATTCTTCGAGGTGGTTGTAACCTTTTTCGGCCATTACGGCGATCAATTCGTTGTTCAAACGTTCGAAGATAGCGGGTCCTTCGAAGTAAAGTGACGTCCCAACTGAAACCAAGTCAGCGCCGCAAAGGATGTGGTCGTACACATCACGGCCGTTCGTCACACCGCCAGTGCCGATAATCTTGATTTCGGGGCGCAAACGTTGACGCAAGGCACGCACGTTAGCAAGGGCTGTTGGCTTAACGATTTCACCACCAAGGCCACCGAAGCCACCCTTAGGCGCGATGACAACCGTGTCCGTTTCAGGATCAACTACCAAACCGTTACCGATTGAGTTAATCGTGTTCACGAAGGCCAATGGGAAGTCGTTCAAGATTTCAGCAATCATGTCAAAGTGGGCGATGTCGAAGTAAGGTGGCAACTTCACACCCAAAGGCTTCGTGTAGAAGCTGAAGACCTCAGTCAAAATCTCGCGCGTTGTGTCGAAGTCGTAGGCCGTTTGTGGCTTACCTGGCACGTTTGGGCAAGACAAGTTCAATTCGACCAAACCGTTAAAGTCAGAAGCTTGAACGTCACGCAACATCGCCAAGTTATCAGCCTTTGTCAGACCAGCGATTGAAAGGAACAATGGCTTTTCATCTTGGTGCGTAATTGTGTAGTCCAAGTAGTAGTCCAAGCCAAGATTTGGCAAGCCCATTGAGTTGATTGAACCCAATGGCATTTCAGCAAAACGGATACCGGCATTACCGTCGCGTTCAGCAGGCGTGGCACTCTTCGTAACCAATGAACCAGCGCCACTGGCTTCTAGAATTTGGTCCAATTCAGATGCCGTTTGGCAGTATACGCCAGCGGCGTTCAATAATACGTTGTCAAAATCAAAACCAGCAATGCTCGCAGTCAAAGTTGTCATGGCTTTTTGTCCCCCAAAAGTCTTCTTGTGAAATTAAATTTTTTTAAGTCTACCAGGTTTCAAGGCCCATGACTACACTGTTTTTTGGGTATAACGTTTTACTCGTGAATTAATTCTCAAATACAGTTACCAGGCGAATTTATTACTGATATTTGGTAGAATAGAAGTAACCGTAAAGTAGCTGCTTAAGCTACCGCAAAAAAATGGAGGAATTCGTTCGTGGAGTGTGAAATTAAGTTATTCGGTCTGTCAGCTAACAACAAGTTGGCGCGTGCAGTGGCCGAAGAGTTGCACCAACCGTTGAGTCAAATTGATATTCAACGTTTTGCTGATGGTGAAATTTATGAGCGAGTTTTGGAGAGCGTTCGTGGCGATGATGTTTACATCGTGGCACCCATCGCTGAAGAAGTGAACGACGCTTTCATGGAAATTATGATTGTGATTGATGCGTTGCGCCGTGCTTCTGCTGGGCAAATTAATGTGGTGATTCCATATTTGGGTTATGCCCGCCAAGACCGCAAAGCAAAGTCACGTGAGCCAATCACGGCTAAGATGGTTGCTTCAATGCTTGAAATGAATGGTGTTGACCGCGTGGTTGCCATCGATTTGCACGCTGACCAATTGCAAGGATTCTTCGATATCCCAGTTGATCACTTGCAAGCTGCGCCACTATTGTCAGATTACTTCTACAGTCGCAACATGACGGATGATTTGGTAGTTGTATCACCTGACCACACCGGTGCGGGACGTGCCCGTAAGTTTGCTGATTTGTTGCACTCACCATGGGGTGTGGTAAATGATCACGTCGCAATGACAACACCAGAGTCACCTGATGCTATTGTTGGTGAAGTGGCTGGTCGTCGTACGATTATCGTTGACGATATTGTCGACACTGGTCGTCGTGTCCAAATGACAGCCCGTGCTTTGCGTGCTAACGGGGCAACCGATGTCTTTGTTGTGGCAACACACGCCGTTTTGTCTGGTGATGCTGCCCAACGTTTGGCCGGGGATGACAACATTTCTCGTGTTGTGTTCACGGATACGCTGACGCTACCAGCCGAAAAGCAAAGTGCCAAGTTCACAACGTTGTCAGTGGCACCGTTGCTAGCTGAAGCTGTCCAACGTATTCACGACAATCGTGCTTTGGATGTTTTGTTGAAGTCACGCAATAATCCAGAAGCTAAGTTATAATGTTAACTAAGGTATATGAATTTTAATTAACTTGAGGGGTAATCACATGGTTTATGCAGCTGCAGATAATCGTTATGATATGATGCCATACCGTCGCGTGGCCGATTCTGGTTTGATTTTGCCAGCATTGTCATTCGGACTATGGCGTAACTTGGGCGACCAAAAGCCACTTGCGAACTCACGTGAAGTGATGTTGAAGGCGTTTGACAATGGTATTTTTTCATTTGACAACGCATCAAACTACGGCCCATCAGATGGCTCTGCTGAAGAGACATTCGGTGCAGTGTTTGAGAAGGACTTGAAGCCATACCGTAATGAATTGGTTATTACGACAAAGGCTGGTTACCACATGTGGCCAGGTCCACTAGGGGAGTTTTCTGGTAAGAAGACGTTGACAGCCGCATTGGATATGTCATTGCAACGTATGCACTTGGATTATGTTGACATTTTCTACGCACACCGTTGGGATCCAAACACAAACTTGCGTGAAACGGCGGAAGCGTTGGACTTGATGGTTCGCCAAGGTAAGGCGTTGTACGTGGGTGTTTCAAACTACACGACAGAGCAAGTTGCTGAAATTGGGGCAATTTTTGATGAATTGCACACGCCATTTATTGGTAACCAAATGTCATACAACATGTTTAACCGTGAAGCTGAAACGACGGATATGTTGGCAGAATTGGACAAGCACCACGCTGGTTTGATTGCCTACGGTCCTTTGGCTGAAGGGCTGTTGACGGACCGCTACTTATCTGGCTTCCCAGCTGACATGCCTTTGCACCGTACGAATGCTTTCATTAAGGAAGATCCAGAAGGTACGGTTGCTAAGTTGAACGCGTTGAACAAGGTGGCTGCAGACCGCGGCCAAACGTTGGCGCAATTGGCTATGGCTTGGTTGCTTCGTGACCGCCGCGTCCCATCAATCGTTATCGGCGCTTCATCAGTTGACCACTTGTTGGACAACGTGAAGGTCCGCGATAACATGGATTTGTCAGCTGAAGAGTTGGCAACCATCGATCAAATTTTGAAGAACAACTAATTGAAAGTGTCCTATTATCCAAGCGGGTAGTGGGGCACTTTTTCTGTTATACTAAGTTGATAAGTAGTAAGGGAGCGAACAACATGAAGAAGATTACAGTTTTGGGTTCTTTGAACGCTGACACAATTCTGCACATTCCACATTTGCCACAACAAGGTGAGACGATGGCGATGGACGACGCCTCAACAGCCCCTGGTGGTAAGGGTGCTAACCAAGCTGTCGCTGCAAAGCGCATGGGTGGGGATGTTAACTTTATCGGTGCCGTTGGCCAAGATGCAAATGGGCAATTGCTTTTGGGTGCACTTAAGGCAGATGGTGTTGATACAACCCACGTTGCTGAACTTGAAGGTGTCGCAACTGGTGCAGCTTACATCATGTTGGAAGCTGACTCACACAACACAATTTTGATTTTAGGTGGGGCTAACCGCCAAGTTAACGAATCAAACGTTGAAGCTGCTGAGGATACCATCAAGGCATCAGATGTGTTGATTGCACAATTTGAAACGCCAATGGTTGCCACTTTGAACGCTTTTAAGAGCGCCAAGGAAGCTGACGTGATGACGGTTCTTAATCCAGCACCAGCAACGAAGGACATTCCAGCCGAGTTGTTTGCCGTGACTGATTTGGTGGTACCAAACGAAACGGAAGCTGAAATCATTACTGGCATTCCAGTGACGGATGATTTGTCGATGGAAAGTGCTGCCAAGCGTTTGCAAGAAATGGGTGCTAAGAACGTCATCATCACAGTTGGTGAGCGCGGCTCTTACTTCTACATGGCTGATGGCGAAAATGGTTTCGTGCCAGCTTTGAAGGTGAAGGCAGTTGATACGACGGCTGCTGGTGACACGTTTATCGGTGCATTGACGACTAAGTTGGACGCCGACATGCGTAACGTTGAGGAAGCCGTGCGCTTTGCCAACGCAGCTGCCGCAATTACGGTGCAAGGGGCTGGTGCACAACCATCAATCCCAACGTTGGACCAAGTTAACGCTTCACGTGCATAATAAAGAATGAACGCAAACGTCGGACGCTTGTCCGGCGTTTTTTAACAGGAGAACAAGAATGAATAACAATGATATCGTGCGTCGCATTCGTTTTATCTACAATATTAAGAATGCTGACATGATTAAGATTTTTGAACTTGGTGGTTTGACGATTACCAAGGAGCAATACCAAGACATTATGACCAAGCAAGAACCATATACATCTCGTGATGAAAAGTTGTCACGTCGCGATTTGGAGAAGTTTATGAATGGTTTGATCATTTCACAACGTGGTGTAAAGAAGGATGAAGATGGGCAACCAGTTGAACCTGACTACAGCATGCAACGTGATAACGACATCAACAATGTCGTGATTAAGAAGTTGAAGATTGCGATGACATACAGCAATGAAGACTTGATTGAGTTCTGGGAAGCAGCTGGATTCAAGGTGTCAAAGGGTGAAGTTGGGGCCATGTTGCGTCGTAAGGGTCACCCAAAGTATTTGGTTGCTGGTGATCAATTTATGCGTAAGTTGCTTGGTGGGTTGGCCATCACTTTCCGCGATGGCGAGACGACTGAAATTGTCGATTAGAAAATTCTAATAAATTTCGCAGGTTACGCACTGAAAAAATACCGCTGGTTTGATATACTTGCCTCATCATATAGATATGGGGGATATTAACATGGTAGCTGAATTGAATTTGGAAATTGAACCAATGCATTTTCAACGTATTTTGGTAGGTGTGGATGAATCACAACAAGGTCACGTGGCTTTGGCGAACGCGATTCACCAAGCTGTCGAGGACGACGCAAAGTTGATCATCGCATCAATTTTGGAATTGGGGGAGTTGTCAGCAGTTGATGTGTTGAGCTTGCCAACTGTTCAAGCGGTTGAAGACCAATTGGAAGCCAACTTGGCGCGTTACAAGGAATATGCAGAAGCACACGGTGTTAAGGATGTTGAAGTTGTCTTTGACAGCGGTCAACGTGCCGGTGAAGTGCTGGTAGAAGAAATCGCACCACGTGTTAACGCTGACATGATTATTGTTGGGGCGCACTCAAAGAAGGGCTGGTGGGAATCATTGGGTTCTCAAGCTGTTTACGTTGCGCGTCACGCCAAGGTATCATCAATGATTGCCCGTTGCGATTTGGAAGAGCCTAAGAAGTAATAGATATGAAGCCCTGTGCCACGTTGGTATGGGGTTTTAATTTGGGGGTAAGTCAGAATGGAAATTAGAGAAGCACAGACATTAGCAGATTACGCTGGTATTTTGGCAATTGATGAGGTCGTTTGGAATGATACAAATGCACCCGTTGCCATGCAAAAATGGCTGGATGCCGGTGAATTTCAAGCCGCGATGGTTGCTGAAGGACGCCGTCACGGCGTTGCGGTTGACGAGAATAATGCTGTATTGGGATACGTTGAATTTTCGTCACGTTTTCCAAGTCATCAGTATAAGTGGGACATCGGTCTTGGTGTTGCACCGGCTGCGCAAGGTCAAGGTGTTGGTGGTCAATTGCTAACGTGGCTCCAAGAATTAGCACGCCAAGAGAAAATGCACAAAATCACCTTACGGGTGTTGGGAACGAACACCAAAGCAATGCACTTGTATGAACGAGCCGGATTTAAAAAGGTTGGTGAATTAAAAGACGAATTTTATTTAAACGGTCATTTTGTTGATGACTATCTAATGGATTGGTTCATTGACTAATGAAAAGCACATGGCGACATGTGCTTTTTCTTATTTTTAGAAAGTGAAAACCTAAAAAATATCATACGTATGAATAATTTTTGACTTATGTGAAAAAAATACTATTGCTTAAAAAACATTCACCCTGTATACTAACTCTTGCGGGTGAGGAGCCCCGGTTAAGTGAAAGTCATAAGCCTTCAATCTGAAAAGATTGGACGAAATCCTTTATGAAATTTATTTAGCACTATGAACTAATATCAAAGTTAATAGTACACTGGGGAAAACCTCGCTATGAGTTTTTAAAACATAGTAGGAGGGTTTGTCATGTCTGAAGAAATGACAAAGAAGCCTGGCTTCGTCGGCGATGCAACTGCTGACGCAAGTTTGGGCGATGTGAACGGTTCTGTGGAGGTGCCAAAGAACGGTTCATTCTGGCGTAAGTTGTGGGCCTTTTCAGGTCCTGGAGCCTTGGTTGCCGTGGGTTATATGGATCCAGGTAACTGGGTAACGTCTGTTGCGGGTGGTGCGAACTATCACTACACGCTTTTGTCAGTCGTATTGGTCTCATCATTGATCGCAATGATGTTGCAATACATGGCTGGTAAGTTGGGAATGGTTAAGCGCGAAGACTTGGCCCAAGCTACACGTGCTCGTACGAGTAAGTCAGGTGGTTTCGTCCTTTGGATTATCACTGAGTTGGCGTTGATTGCCACTGATATTGCCGAAGTTATTGGAGGAGCGATTGCGTTGCACTTGCTGTTCGGTTGGTCAATGATTGCGTCTGTTTTGACGACAGCATTTGACGTATTCTTGCTATTGTTGTTGATGCGTTTCGGTTTCCGTAAGATTGAAGCAATTGTTATTACATTGATTTTGACTATTTTGGTTATCTTCGGTTACTTGGTAATTTCATCAAGCCCAGACATCGTTGCGATGTTGGGTGGCTACGTACCACAATTGCAAGCTGTAAGCACGCACGCACCAAAGGGTGTTGATTCACCATTGTTGATGACGTTGGGGATCGTTGGTGCGACGGTTATGCCGCACAACTTGTACTTGCACTCATCAGTTTCACAAACGCGTAAGATTAATCGTGAGAACAAGGCTGAATTGAAGGAAGCTGTTCGCTTCATGACGTGGGATTTCAAACATTCAATTGACGTTGGCCTTCGTTGTTAACTCAATGTTGTTGATCTTGGGAGCATCATTGTTCTTCGGTCACGCTGATTCAGTTGGAACGTTTGGTCAAATGTACTCAGCTTTGTCAGATAGCAAGGTTGCTGGTGCAATTGCCTCACCAATCTTGTCAACGTTGTTCGCCGTTGCGTTGTTGGCGTCAGGTCAAAACTCAACGATTACAGGAACGTTGACTGGTGAAGTTGTCATGGCTGGGTTCTTGCGTTTGAAGATTCCAATGTGGGCACGTCGTGTGATTACACGTGGATTGGCCTTGGCACCAGTTATCGCCTTTACATTGATTTACGGTGGTGACGAGTCAAAGTTGGACGTCCTATTGATTAACTCACAGGTCTTCCTATCAATTGCCTTGCCATTTGCGATGGCACCATTGATTTTGTTCACATCATCAAAGAAGGTGATGGGCGAAGACTTCGTTAACCCTAAGTGGATGACGGTTATTGCTTGGCTAGTATTTATCGTTTTGACTGGATTGAACATCCAATTGATCGTTGAAACGGTTCGTAACATGTTCTAATAGATATTTATCAAGACTTCGCAGTGTTCGCTGCGAAGTCTTTTTTTTCAAGCGCTTATGTTTGACATATCATTATATCTCGTATAATATATACTATATCGCAAATAGTGTTATATCACACGAAGGAGACGGGTATGAATATTCAAGTACCGACGACCGTATTGGACGGTTCGGTTCTCGCGATTTTAGCTAAGGAAGATACCTACGGCTACATCATCACGAAAACCATGCAAGACTTGCTGAACGTTAGTGAGTCGACGATGTATCCGGTGCTACGCCGCCTGAAGAAAGATGGTTATGTGGAAACGTATGACCAACCATTCGAAGGTCGCATTCGACGTTACTACAAAATGACCGCTGACGGGCAAGCACATTTGACAGAAATTAAAGATAGTTGGGGCGCTTTCCGTGGCGCAGTTGACTCGCTATTGGAGGAACAATAATGGTTAATGAGTATTTGGCAGACGTGCGAAGCTATATGGCTGGGGTGCCGGAAAACGAGCGCGAAGAACTGCTACAGTTTTATGAAGAACAAATGATGGACGCGGGGTTAACGTCCGAGCAAATCGTTGAAAAGTATGGCACGCCAAAGGAATTCGCCCGCAAGTTGAAGTTGGAGTACTTCATTCAAGTGGACGATGCACCAGAAGCAACTGACATGCCAGCTGGTAAGCGTACTAAAAATCGAGCAACATTGATTTGGTTGATCATTCTAGGATTGTTTGCATCCCCAGTTTTGATTCCGGTTGCATTGATGCTAATCGCAGTCTTGTTTGGCGTGTTTATGGCCTTCATTGGGGTCATCTTTGCGATTTACGCAACAATTATTGCTGCATTGGCAGTGGGTGTTTTTGCATTTGTTTCAGGTATTATTTTGCTATTCCAATCAGTTGCAACGGGAATCTTCTTTATGGGGGTTGGAATCGTCGCAACGGCAGCAACAATTTTCTTCGCACCGTTAGTTTGGCGCGCGACGAAGTGGTTGTTTGAACAAGTCATTGTCTTTGCAAAGTGGATTGGTCGCAAGTTGGTTCGCAAGAATCGTGTCGAACCCGCACAGGAGGTGTAAGCGCATGGATTTGAAGAAAACTTTGATTATTGGCGCTGCTGGTATGGTGCTTGGTGGCGTGATGATTGTGGGGGGCTTGAGTGCTGGTGCGGAAACGAACATTGCTTGGGACAAGGGTCCGAAGATTGTTAATGTTTCAACGACACACAAGACATTTAAGGATGCCCAAGTGCAAAACCTTGAAGTTGATGCCGGCAATAACCTGGTGGAAATCGTTCGTGGTACAGAATGGGGTGTGAAGGCGACTGGCACATCAAACAAGGTGTTAACTGATTTACAAGATAAGACATTGCGTATTGATGCACCGGATGACAATCACCACATGATTTTCTCATTTGGTAATTATGATCCAAAGGTCACGGTTACGGTGCCGTTCTCAGCTAACTTGGATAATTTGAAGATTACGACAACGAATGGTGGCATGATTGTACAAGGACAAAATGTTAAGAACACGACAGTAAGCAACTCAAACGGTGGTGTCCGCTTTGAAAACTTGCAAGGTGAGCAGCTAAACATTACGACAACGAATGGTGCGATTGCACTTGAAGATACGAACTTGCATGCCGTGCATTCAAAGAGTCAAAACAGTGCATTCAAGGCTGAAAATTTGACGTTGACGGATGCGAGTGACATCACATCAACAAACGGCATGATCAAGCTTGAAGATAGCCATTTCCCAGGTTTGGATGCATCAACACATAATGGTTATGTGCATGTTGAAGATGTGCAAAACGGTGACGATGACAAGAGTTACCAAACTGGTGATGCAACGAAGGCTTTGAAGATTCAAACGACCAACGGTGTCATCTCAATTGAAAACTAAGTACAACGAAGTCGGGTATAGCACCCGACTTTTTTACTACGCAATTTTCCGTTTAGTTAAACTAAACAAAGAAAGCGTTTACATTTAGTTTAACTAACTTTATAATAGTAACCGTGTTAAGGCACGTTATTGTTTGAGATATTTTTGAGATGCAGGGAGATTTGCGTTATGAGCTCATTACTCGTATTGTTGTTGGGGATTTTCCTCCTGTTGTTTTTGATTATTAAGGTCAAAATGAATACTTTTATCGCACTGATTTTGACGTCAGTAGCGGTTGGACTGGGATTGGGGATGAATTTTGCCCAGATTCCAGTTTCGATTCAAAATGGAATCGGTGGATCGTTAGGTGAATTAGCAATTGTCTTTGGTTTTGGGGCCATTCTGGGGCGATTGGTGGCTGATGCCGGAGGGGCATACCGCATCTCGCATACGCTGATTAATTTATTCGGTCGCAAGCGCGTGCAAATTGCGGTTATGATTGCAGCGTTTATTATCGGGATTGCGCTCTTCTTTGAAGTTGGTATGGTGTTGTTGATTCCAATCGTCTTTGCCATTGCGCTTGAACTTGGTGTGCCGCTACTATACTTGGGAATTCCGATGGCGGCTGCGTTGTCAGTGACACACGGATTCTTGCCACCGCACCCAGCGCCAACTGCAATTGCGGGTGCCCTAGGTGCCAACCCTGGTAAGGTATTGGTGCTTGGCTTGGTAGTTGCCATTCCGGCCGCTATTATCGCCGGTCCGGTGTTTGCCAAATTGGCGAAAAAGTATGCGCCTGAAGCATTTACGGTGAAGTCTGAATTGACGGCGTTTGGGGAAATGAAGAAGTTTGAACTTAATCAAACACCATCATTTGGGTTGTCGTTGCTCACATCACTTTTCCCAGTTATTTTGATGGGAATTACAACTATCTATTCAATTGTCGTTAACGACGGTAAGGCGTTTGATGCTTCCAAGGTAAAGGGACTCGATGCCTTTGTGGCAATGATTGGTAACCCGGTGGGGGCAATGATTATTTCACTATTGTTTGCCTTGTGGTCAATGGGCTGGCACCAGCGTAAGACGGTTAAAGAATTAACGAATACTGTTGAAGAATCAGTTAAGTCGATTGCAATGTTGTTGTTGATTATTGGTGGTGGTGCGGCATTCAAGCAGATTTTGATTGATGGTGGTATTTCTGATCAAGTTGCCACGCTATTTGCGAATGTTCATATTTCGCCACTTATTTTGGCGTGGGTCATCACCGTCATTTTGCGCGTAGCCCTTGGTTCAGCGACAGTTGCTGCTTTGACTGCTGCTGGATTGGTACAACCTTTGATGACCCAAGCTGGCGTTGATCCAGCGCTGATGGTACTGGCAATTGGGGCTGGGTCATTAGCGGCATCGCACGTGAATGACGCTGGCTTCTGGATGTTTAAAGAATATTTCGACTTGGACGTCAAGCAAACGTTGAAGATTTGGACGGTCCTAGAGTCGTTGATTGCGGTGGTTGGTTTGATTATCGTGCTTATTTTGAATATGTTTATGTAGTTACTGGAAGGTCCTCATTTTTCTTAAATGGGGGCTTTTTTGCTATCTCATGATAATCTCATTTTTGGTATAATAGACGTAACAAATAGGGGGTCCAGATTAATGAAAATAAATCAGTATGCGGTGGTCGAGACCCCGTTCGAACAACAAGTGCACGAACTGACAGAAATTGGCTTTTACGATGAAACAGTGGCTGATGCAATGGGTGTTGATGCAATGGCCGTTTGGCAAGCATTGTTGCTGCAAGCCTTTCCGGAATATCATGACGCAACACCAAAATTGCGAGAGATAGCTGTTGATAACAATCGTGATGTTGCGACATTTTTGCAGAGTGGATCGCCACTAACAACTGAGATTTTTGACGCAGTTGCATTGCAGTTACTTGGCTTCACGGAAACTGTTGATTCCAAATTGATCAGCCAATGCAAGCAGTTCATGCTATTGGACTACCGCTGTACGAGAAGCTTGGCAAGTGGGACGTAGATGATGTTCTTACGGCTTGGTATGCTTTGCTGACGACGCATACAGCTGGTGGGTTGCAATTTATCGATGATTTGGCCAGCCGTGGTTACTTTGCTAAGACGAATTTGCCACTGTTTTTCAACGGGAAAGCAATGGCGACTTTTGATACCAGTGCGCTAATTAAAGAAGTTGTGTATGTCGAAACGGATGTGGATACGGATGAAGATGGCGTTCGTGATTTGGTTCGCGTTGAAATTTTGCGACCTGATACGTCAGTTGATGTACCCGTCTTATTCACAGCGTCACCTTACTATCAAGGATTGAACAACGAGGCGAATGATGCTAAATTGCACACGGTTGATGTGCCACTAAGTCACAAGACACCTAACAATGTGCGCTATGAAGATATTGTATTCCCAGGGGTGACGCTACTGGATGCTGAACAACATGAGATTGTTGCTGAAGCTGATGAAGCAACGGAAAGTTTCAAGGCAACGAGTCATGTCGACATCAACAATTACTTCTTGGCGCGTGGTTTTGCGGTTGCATACTCTTCAGGTGTGGGTACGCGGCATTCAGACGGGATGCAAGATACTGGTTCGCCAGAACAAGGGCTTTCAATGAAGGCGGTTGTTGAATGGTTGGCTGGCAATCGCGTAGCCTTCACAGACCGTACTTCGGGTTATGCCGTTAAGGCTAATTGGTCAAACGGCAAGGTTGCGATGACGGGAAAGTCATATTTGGGAACCTTGGCAACGGCTGTCGCAACTACTGGCGTTACTGGTTTGGAGACCGTGATTTCTGAAGCAGCTATTTCAGATTGGTACCAATACTATCGTGACAATGGGCTAGTCATTGCACCAGGTGGCTTCCCAGGTGAAGATATGGATGTGCTGGCGGAATTGGTTTATTCACGTATGCACGATTCAGCTGACTGGCACCGCACGAAGGATCAGTGGACGGCTTTCCAAGTCCAAACTGACAAGATGATGGAACGTGAGTCGGGTAACTACAATACATATTGGGATGCCCGCAATTATTTGCCACATATTTCAGAAATTAAAGCTGACGTGGTGATGGTGCATGGCTTGAATGATTGGAACGTTAAGCCACGCCAAGTATTCCGCTTGTGGCAAGCGTTGCAAGCGAGTGGCGTTGCCAAGAAGTTGTACTTGCACCAAGGACAACACATTTACATCAACAACAATCGTTCGCTTGATTTCTCAGATCAAATGAATTTGTGGTTGTCACACAAGCTTTATGGTGTTGCTAACCAAGCTGAAACGCAGTTGCCGGATGTCACCTGGCAGGCAAATGACCAAGCTGAAACGTGGGAAACACGCCAAAACTGGGGACAAACTGAACCGGTTGTTTTGCCACTGACTGGGGATGATGAGATGAGCTACGAAGATTGGCAAATTGAATCTGATTTCGAGAGTTACAAGCGCGACTTTAATAATTGGCGTACTGAAATGTTGAAGCAAGAAAATGACCGTTTTGAAGTCAATCGTTTGGTATTCACCGAAGCACCATTCGAAAACGATGTCGTGATTGATGGTGAAGTGACAGTAAAGTTGCGTATCAAGTCATCGGAAAACTTTGGCTTGGTGAGCGCGATGTTGGTTGATTATGGTGAAGCACAACGCTTGGGTGCGACGCCAACGCCACTTGGTCAACAAATTGACCGCGGTACGGAATGGCAACCAACGTCATTGGTAGAGTTCAAGTTGCAAAAGCCAACAACAGAAAAGATGATTAGTATCGGTCACATGAACTTGCAAAACCGCTCTGCGCCATGGCAAGTTGATGATTTGGTAGCTGATGAGTATGTGACGCTTAACTTGACGTTGCAACCAACGCTTTATCGTTTGAAGGCGGGTCACCAATTGGGTGTGATTTTATATGGCACGGACTTTGAAATGACGGTGCGTGGTAATCAAGATATTCGCTACACAGTTGATACTGTCAATAGCGAGTTATTAGTACCTCTCCAACAATAAATTTATGTGAAAAAAGACTTTTTGGTATACTTGTGCCGGAAAGTTTTTTTTGAGGTGAGAGAATGTCGGATATCATCATTATATTTGCTGTATTGCTGGGTGTTATCCTAGCGAGTCTTGTTGCGAATCGACTGAAGAAAGTGCCAAAAGCATTTATAACAATTGCGATTGGTTTTGCACTGTCATTCGTTCCTTATATTAGAGAACACGTGGCATTAGAGTCAGAGTTTTTCATGATGTTTATCATCGCGCCAATTTTGTATTATGACGCACAACGCTTTAATCCGTATCGCGTCGGTAAACATCTTCGCTCAATTATTTACTTGGCGGGATCGCTAGTGATTTTGACGGCATTGGTGACAACGTTTATTGGTGTGCCGGTGGGATTGGCGCATTCAATTCCGTTGTCTTTGCTGATTGCGTCAATCGTGACGCCGACAGACGCTGTAGCTGCCAATTCAATTACCGAAAATTTTTCGATACCTGAAGGAACGAAAACGGCCTTGGAGTATGAGTCATTGTTTAATGATGCAACGGGCCTTGTGCTGATGAGTATTGCATTGACCGGTGTTGAAGCAAATCGATTGTCGCTGACAGCAGGTGTATGGGAACTAATCAAAGTTGCGGGTGGTGGTGTCCTGGTCGGTATGATTCTAGGCTACCTGATTTACTTGCTAATTGATTTTATTGCTTCTCAGACTAGTGATTCAATGAGTTCCGTTGTGCCGATGATGGTAATGACACCATTTATTGCATACTTTATTGCCGAGTCAATTGGTGTTTCAGGTGTGTTGGCGGTTGTTGTGGCAGCAATTTTCCAGGTGCAGCGGACAATGCGAACGCGTCTGTCGTTGGTGCATGATGGCCTAACGAGTCGTAGTCTTTGGCAAGTGCTATCAAGTGTGTTGAATAATGCGGTTTTTGTCCTGCTAGGGATGAATATATTCAATGTCATTGATTTAATAAAGAACATGACAAAATCAGAACTTCTCCATTCTTCTGCATTGGCCGTTTTGTCATATTTTGCCATGCTTATCGCGCGTGGCTTGTTGGCTTATTACCGGCATGAAGAAACGTGGTCTGAGTTGATTGGTCCGGCTGGTTCTAGCGAGCGACGTCATAATGCGGTGACGTTTGCACTGTCGGGTGTTCACGGGGCAGTGACGCTAGCATTGGCGTTTTCAATTCCAACTAACGTACCGTTTCGGCCTGGTTTGATACTGGCAGCTGCTATTGTGATTGGTTTGAGTCTGATTGTGCCAACCCTGGTTCTACCGTTTTGGTTGCCGGCTAAGCAAGCGTCTGTAACGGTTGACGACTTGCAAGAGGCACGTTTGGAAATGTTTGCAGCCACTAAAACAGAACTCAAACAGAAGCAGTTGCCCGAGGAATTGTATTTGGGAATCGTGGAATATTTAAGTTCACAGGTACGACCAAACCGTTTTTCAAAAAATCAACGCTTGTTTAATCGTTTGTTGCAAGATACCGCCAAGGCGTCACGTACGTATGTGCAGACGATAACGGCTGTCGACCCGGCAATCAGACATGCCTATTTGCATCTGATTGACCTGATGCTAGCTGAAGAATTGTCGTTTGCACCATGGCGATCGCTTAAAGCAACTCTTTCTCGACGTGAGTTAAATTGGGTCTTCCAACGTTATCAACAAGGGGGCATTCACTCTGACATGACGAATCAAGAACGTGAAGAGAAACGGTCAGTGAACATTGCTGAGTTACAGCGACAATGGCGCAGTATCTCGAATGAAAATTCAACGTACATGATGGCTTGGGTAACGGAACGTCGGAATGAAGCGGCGGATGTCGAAACCCACGATGCGTGGGAACGCATTTTAGATATTTATCGATTTAGGCATGCATCATTGTTGCGAGGGCTGAATCACGTGGCACTTAAGAAAGAACACATTATGAAGGCGCTCAACTCCGAAATGCAGTATGTCTTACGTCGTTTGTATGATGGCGGTTTTTCACAAGAAATTGGCGATCGACTTATCCAGGAAATTGCTGAAGCACAAGCGTGGCAGTCACAACAAACCATGATTGATCCAAAACGTGCGGGAAGACGGGCATTTTAGTTACGCCCATTCAGATATGTGCTAACATAGTACCAATTGAGTCAAAAGAGGGGTCTAACGCATGGAACGCAAACTAATCGGAATTGATTTGGATAAGACAACATTGAATGACGCAGGTGAGGTTTCAGACCGTACCCGTCGTACGCTGCAAGCTGCACAAGCTGACGGGCACATTGTGTCAATCGTTACGGGACGTCCCGTACGTTTGTCGATGGATATCTACGACACGTTGGGCTTGAAGTCACCAATGATTAACTTCAACGGGTCATTGGGTCACAAGCCACGCCAACACTGGGAACATGAGTATTCATTTAATATCGATCGTGAAATTGCGTTTGACCTGCTTGAAAATGCGCAAATGATGGGTATTGATACTGTCGTTGCGGAAAGTAAAAATGACGTTTGGGCAAACGGTAATGGCCCACAACGTAATACAGAAGATGCAATTTTCTTCCCACAAGACGAAGCGAACCGTAAGATGTTGGATCGTTTGAACTTGCAAACGGACGTGAATGCCATCTTGATTCACGCCGAAAATGCCTTGCATCAATCACAAATTCAACACTTTGTCACGGAGCGCTACGGTGCTGATCGCGTGAACGTGAAGACGTGGGGTGGTGAGTCACCAGTTCTTGAAGTGGCGCCAGCTGGTGTTTCAAAGGATACCGGTTTGGACATCTTGCGTAAGGCCTACGACATTAAGAAGGATGATATCTATGCCTTTGGGGATGAGATGAACGACTTCGAGATGATTGGCTACGCAACTCACGGTGTGGTGATGAAGAACGGAAACCCTGAACTAAAGGCTATTGCCGACGATATGACAGAATACACCAACGAAGAAGACGGCTTGGCCCGTTATCTTGAGAAGTTGTTGAAGTTGTCACTGTAATGATTGAAGTAAAGTTCCACGATGCAAGGGACTATGTTATACTTTAGACATAGAAAAAGCCCAGCGAAGTTGCACCTTCGCTAGGCTGACAGGTTCCTAGGTTTGGACAATGGGGCGTCTACTGCTTACGCGGTGGGCGCTTTTTTCGTGTCTCGAAGTTCACACGTTTCACCATGACGTAAGCCACGGCTAGCATGTAAATGATTCGAGGCGTAACGATTATCGCGACGACAGCTACAGTCCAGGGACTGAATACATCGAAGTTAACCATTGCCAAACCATTTCGGGATAGTCTTGGGAAGCATTTTGTTTGTCCACCTCGGTTCCCAGAAAATTTAAGGGTAGGCAGTGACAAATATGCAAACCTAAACACGCTGTCACAGTAAGAAATGGTGGCCAAACCGTTCCTTGCTGCACTCACTAGTATGTGGGAATGCAGTTTGTTTTTCAACCCTTATAATATTTTGAAACCGAGTTAAAAATTCACTACTTATACCGCAACAGGTCAGGTTTTTAAAATAGATGAAAAACGTGTAAAATAAATAAGAATACTTAGATTTAAGGAGATACCGAATGGCGGAGTTACCAGAAGGATTTGAAGAAAAATACCGTCAATTACTTGGCGATGAGGCAGATGCTTTTATTGAATCGTTCGATAAGCCTGTCGTGAAGGCGTTCCGTCAAAACCCTTTGAAGGCCAGCATGGATCTATACGATACCAAGGCCGATGGCAAGGTGCCATGGGGTAAGTGGGGAAACTTTGGTGCTGTAAAGGGTCACTCTGTTGATCACACAACGGGTGTCATTTACTCACAAGAGCCATCAGCCCAATTGGTTGGTGAACTTGCACACCCCAAGCCAGGCGAGCGCGTGCTAGATTTGGCTGCAGCGCCTGGTGGAAAGACCACGCACTTGGCATCATTTATGGAACAAAAGGGACTGTTGGTCTCAAATGAAATCTTCCGTAAGCGTGCAGCTATTTTGAGTGAAAATGTGGAGCGCTTTGGTATCCAAAATGCGATTGTGACGAACCACTCACCACAAGAGTTGTCACCAAAGTTCCCACAATACTTCGACAAGATTGTGTTGGATGCACCATGTTCTGGTGAAGGTATGTTCCGTAAAGACCCAGCTGCAATCAAGTACTGGCACGAACACTACCCAGAAGAAAACGCTGCACGCCAACGTGAAATTTTGGAAGAAGCCGTAAAGATGTTGAAGCCGGGGGGCCAATTGGTCTACTCAACTTGCACGTTCGCACCAGAAGAAGATGACCGTATCATCGCTTGGTTGATTAACGAGCGCCCTGACTTGGAAATTGTTGATGCCGACAAGTACGAAGGTATGGATGATGGAAAGCCAGAATGGGCCGATGGTAACCCTGATTTGAAGAAGACGGCGCGTTTGTTCCCACACCACTCAGATGGTGAAGGACACTTTATGGCCAAGTTGATTTCAAATCAAACGGATGAAGATTACGTTTCTAAGGAACCTAAGTTGGCTAAGTCTAACTTGACCAAGGATCAACGCGAATTGTGGCAAGCATTCCGTGCAGACTTCATGCCGGATTACGACCCAGAATTGTTGATTTCCTTTGGTGACCAAATCTACGCAGCCCCAGAAGGAACGCCTGATTTGACGGGACTTCAAGTGATGCGTGTTGGGGTTCACTTGGGAACTTTGAAGAAGAAGCGCTTTGAGCCAAGTTTGGCCTTGGCGTTGGCACTTCACCCAGACCAATTTACGCGTCGTTACGAATTGACTGACGAAGAGTGGGCCCAATACGTTCACGGTGATACGTTCATGATCCGTAATCGCGACCAATACAAGAACGGTTGGTACTTGCTTGAAATCGGTGGCAACGGAACTGGTTTCGGTAAGTTGGTTGATGGCCAAATGAAGAATTTCTATCCAAAGGGATTGCGCTTCTTAGTTCGTGAAGATAAAACAGAAGAATTGTCTGACGATATGTACTAATAGTGCGGTTTTTTGGTAAAATAAACCTATTACAGCTTGAAAGGAATACACATGGCAAACGAGCAAATTACACGTGAAGAAGTTGAACACGTTGCTAACTTGGCAAAGTTGACTTTGACGGACGCTGAAGCCGACATGTTTACAGATCACTTGGAGAAGATTTTCGAAGTGGTGACGACTTTGGCTGAAGTTGATACGGAGGGCGTAAAGCCAACGTATTCAGTGACAGAAATGCACACAGTTTTGCGCGATGACGTTGCGGTTAACGCACACCAATCAGCAGAATTGTTGGCAAATGCACCAGAACACACGGATACCTTGATTAAGGTGCCAGCTATTCTTGATGAAGGAGCAGAGGGCTAATGGATTTCTTGCACACAGATTTGGAAACCTTGCACGAGCAACTCGTTAACAAGGAAATTACGGCTGTTGAATTGGCACAAGCAACGTTGGATAACATTGCTGCCACAGACGACACGTATGAAGCTTTCATCACGGTGATGAAGGACGAAGCATTGGCAGAAGCTGCTGCAATTGATGAAGCTGGTATCGACCCAGACAACATCTTGTCAGGTATCCCATACGGTATCAAGGATAACTTGGTAACCAAGGGTGTGACGACGACAGCTGCTTCAAAGATTTTGGAAAACTTCAAGCCAATTTATGACGCAACGGTTGTTGAAAAGTTGCGTGACAATGGTGCAGTCGGCGTTGGTAAGTTGAACATGGACGAATTTGCCATGGGTTCAACAAGTGAAACGTCATACTACCGAAAGACGAAGAACGCTTGGGACCAAACAAAGGTTCCTGGTGGTTCATCGGGTGGATCTGCCGTTGCTGTTGCAGCTGGTCAAGTGCCATTTGCATTGGGAACTGATACGGGTGGTTCAATCCGTCAACCAGCAGCCTTCAACGGTATTGTTGGTATGAAGCCAACGTACGGTCGTGTATCACGTTGGGGTGTTATCGCCTTCGCGTCATCATTGGACCAAGTTGGTGTCTTCACACGTACGGTTAAGGACAACGCCCGCGTTTTGTCAGCTATGGCTGGTCAAGATGAGAAGGACCAAACGTCTTCAGATCAAGCGGTTCCTGATTTTGCTGCTAACTTGAACGGCGACATCAAGGGCATGAAGATTGCGGTGCCAGCTGAATACTTTGGTGCCGGAATCAACGAAGATGTTAAGGCAACGATCAAGGCTGGTATCGCCAAGCTTGAAGAGTTGGGTGCTGAAGTTGAAGAAGTGTCATTGCCACACACCAAGTACGGTGTTGCTGCATACTACATCTTGGGTTCTGCCGAAGCTTCATCAAACTTGCAACGTTTCGATGGTATTCGTTACGGCTTCCGTCCTGAAGGTGTGAAGAACTTGGACGACTTGTACGTTCAAACACGTTCACAAGGCTTCGGTGACGAAGTTAAGCGTCGTATCATGTTGGGAACGTACTCATTGTCAGCTGGAACTTACGATGCATTCTTTAAGAAGGCTGCCCAAGTTCGTACGTTGATGAACGAGGACTTCCAAAACGTCTTTGCTAAGTATGATTTGATTATCGCGCCAACGACACCAAACGTTGCTTACAACTTCGGTGCTAACGAAGATGATCCAGAAGTAACTTACATGAACGACGTATTGACGATTCCAGTTAACATGGCTGGTTTGCCAGGCATGTCAGTACCTGCCGGCTTCGTTGATGGTTTGCCAGTTGGTATGCAATTTATCGCAAACCGTTTCCAAGAAGAGACGATTTACCGTGCTGCATACGCATACGAGCAAGCAACACGTTTGTTTGAACAAGTACCAGGAGGTAACAAGTAATGGCTGTGCCTAACTTTGAAACGACAATCGGACTTGAAGTCCACGTTGAGTTGAAGACCAACTCAAAGGCAATGTCACCTTCACCAGTCCAATACGGTGCTGAGCCTAACGCCAACACGAACGTTATTGACTGGGGTTACCCTGGTGTTTTGCCACAAGCTAACAAGGGTGCGTTGGAATATGGTATGATGGCTGCTTTGGCTTTGAATGCCGATGTGACACGCGATTTGCACTGGGATCGTAAAAACTACTTCTACCCAGACAACCCAAAGGCTTACCAAATCACGCAACAACAAGAGCCAATTGGCCGTAACGGTTGGTTGGAAATCGAGTTTGAGGGTGAGAAGAAGCGCGTTGGTATTACTGAGCTTCACGTCGAAGAAGACGCTGGTAAGAACACTCACGGGACGGATGGTTACTCATATGTTGACTTGAACCGTCAGGGAACGCCATTGATTGAAATCGTTGGTGCACCTGACATTTCATCACCAGACGAGGCCTACGCATACCTTGAAGCTTTGCGCCAAGCTATCCAATTTACGGGTATCTCAGACGTTAAGATGCAAGAAGGTTCAATGCGTGTTGACGCCAACATCTCAATTCGTCCAGTTGGTTCGAAGGAATACGGAACTAAGGTCGAGTTGAAGAACTTGAACTCATTCAACTATGTTCGTAAGGCTTTGGCGTTCGAAGAAGAGCGTCACGCTAAGATTTACATGGCTGGTGGCACAATCAAGCAACAAACCCGTCGTTTCGATGAAGCAACGGGTGAGACTGTCTTGATGCGTGAGAAGGAAACGGCTGATGATTACCGTTACTTCCCAGAGCCAGATTTGACGCCAGTTCACATCACGGACGAATGGGTTGAAGAAGTGCGCGCTAAGTTGCCAGAATCAGCAACTGAACGTAAGGCTCGTTACGTTGATGAACTTGGTTTGGAAGTGTACGACTCAGAAGTGTTGACGCAAACGTTGGCCATGGCTAACTTCTTTGACGCAACGGTTGCTGAGGGTGCTGATCCAAAGCGTTCAGCTAACTACTTGATGGGTGACGTTAACGCCTTCTTGAACGAGAAGCAAGTTGATTTGGAAGAGACTGCTTTGACGCCAGCTCACTTGGCCGGCATGATCAAGTTGATTGATGACGGTACGATCTCAACGAAGATGGCTAAGAAGGTCTTTGCAGCAATTACGCAAGGTGAAGACCCAGTCGAATACGTTGAAGCGAACGGTTTGAAGCAATTGTCAGATCCAGCTATTTTGACGCCAATTATTGACGGCATTTTGGATGACAACGAGCAATCAATCATCGACTTCCACAACGGTAAGGACCGTGCTGTTGGTTTCTTGGTTGGAAAGATCATGAAGGAAACCAAGGGTAACGCCAACCCTAACGTGGTTAACGAATTGTTGATGGCTGGGTTGAATGCTCGTAAGCCTGAATAAAGAGCATAGAGCAACGGTTTTCTTGTGAAACAAGAAAATTGGTTACCCGGAACTAAGACGAAAATTTCTCAGTGCGCTGAAAGCGTGCGGAAAATTTTTGACTTAGCGCAGTGGTGACCAAAGTTGCGCCAGGCGTTTATAAGATTAATTAATGCAGACATCGATATACTTGGTGTCTGCAATACATATATTGAAACTTGAGGAGAGAACACCATGAAGCGTGCGCGTATCATTTACAATCCAACGTCTGGTCGCGAAGCCATTCGTCGCGACTTGGTTGATATTTTGAATGTCTATGAAAAGGCAGGTTATGAAACAAGTGCTTTTGCGACGACTGCTGAACCAAATTCTGCATTGAATGAGGCGCGTCGTGCTGCCGAAGCTGGTTTTGAGTTGTTGGTTGCAGCCGGTGGTGACGGTACGATTAACGAAGTTGTGAACGGTATTGCACCGTTGGAGAAGCGTCCAATGTTGGCCATTATTCCAGCTGGTACAACTAATGACTACGCGCGTGCTTTGCGTATCCCACGTGAAGATCCTTTGGAAGCCGCTAAGGTGATTTTGAAGGGGAAGGCAGCGCAAATGGACGTTGGACAAGCTAACGACACCTACTTTATCAACATTGCAGCTGGTGGTTCTTTGTCAGAATTGACTTATTCAGTGCCATCAAAGTTGAAGTCAATGTACGGTTACTTGGCCTATGTCGTTAAGGGTGCCGAAATGTTGACGCGTGTCGCACCAATGAACTTGCGTGTTGAATACGATAACGGTGTCTTTGAAGGTCGTTCATCAATGTTCTTCTTGGCATTGACGAACTCAGTTGGTGGTTTCGAACAAATCGTGCCAGATGCACAATTGGATGATGGTAAGTTTACGTTATTGGTTGTTAAGACGACAAAGTTTGCTGAAATCTTGCAATTGATTTCTGAAGTGTTGACTGGAAAGCACGTTGATAATCCAAACTTGCTTTACGTGAAGTCAGAGAACGTCACAATCAAGCCGTTGGATGAGAATGCTAAGGTCATGATTAATTTAGATGGTGAATATGGTGGGGATGCACCTGTTGTATTTAAGGACCACAAGGCGCACATTGCGATGGTCGCTAATGTGGACGAAATGCCAGATAATAGCCTGATTGATTTGCCTTTGTACTTACATGAAGATTAATTAGTAGACAAGAGCTTGCCGAATTTTGGTAGGCTCTTTTTTTGGAGAGATGATGATGTTTGGAAAAACTAAAAAAGTCGAGCAACCTACGAATTCAAAGCAAACGTATTATAAACAGTTGGCGCATCATATCAAGCGTGCTTGGGATATGCAGGTGGCCATTAGCCAAATTGCCGCCCAATCAAATGATGCCTTAACACCACAAAGTTTGTACGTCTCAGTGCAACAACCAAATGCCAAGCAACAGAATGGGGTAACGCCGTTCACCATGTACGTTGATGCTGAAGATATGGTGCCATTACTTGAGAAGAAGTTGAATGACCAGTTGTCAGTCGCTGATGAATATCTGGAATCATTGGAATTGAGCGATTCATTAACCAATCATGATCAAGCGTTGGTAGCGGAGCTTCGTGAGCTGCAACAAGCCGGTAAATTAGCGGATATGTTGAAGACCTTATTAAATCATAATGTGATCGCAAGGCACGATTTGCATTAAATTCATGAAATTAACATACAACCGTCGAGCGTAAATAGTTGTTTTTCCACAGAATTGGACTATTATAAATATACAGCGTAATCTTAAACGGCATCCTGCACCAGGGATGCCGTTTTTTAATTGAAAGGGAAAGCGCCATGAACAAAACAGATAAACTCCAACCGTTACAAGAAATGGCCATTGCGTATGCAAATTCATTGCCGGGGGCCAAGGCGTATTGGCGGGAAGACTGGGAAACTTATTATTTCGATATCATGGGAAAGATGTTCGGCATCGTGCATGACAATGTCATCACACTGAAGAATGATCCGTACATCAATACCGAGTTGCGCGAACAGTTTCCATTCATCATTCCGGGTTACCACATGAACAAGCAGCACTGGAATAGTATTGTTGTCGATAAAAACGAATTTCCTGATGAAGGGGTCAAGAAACTGATTCATGATTCCTATGATTTGGTTGTTAAGAAGATGACCAAAAAGCAACAGGCTGAATTGCAATTGCGAATTGATCTGGGACAGCTATAACCCTGAATGACTATCAAACTAACATGCCTCGGCGCGCAAGCGACGACACAAACCCAAAATCCAAACCACAAACAAACTAAAAACGCCTTGGACGTCGAAAAATGACATCCAAGGCGTTAATTTTTTACTTATCGTTACCAGTCAATCCGTTGTAGATTGTCTCGGCATTGTGGTTCAACAAATCGTAGTAAGTTGGCACAACACCAGACTTCTTTGAAACTGAGTCCGTCCACAACTCACCAGCAATGTGTGAGTCGATTTGTGAAATAACCGTCTTCATTGGCTTGTCTGATTCACCTTGCTCAACGAAGGTTGCAGGTACCTTTTCACCTTGCAACGCCTCAACTAGCGTGCGAATTTGTGAAGGCGTACCGTTTGATTCGGTATCAATTTCCCAAATGAAGTATGGCTTCAAACCAAAGTCACGAGCGAAGTATGCCATGGCACCTTCTTGCGTTACCAACTTCTTATCATCAGCGGGTAGGGCAGAGAACTTAGCGTCCCACTTCTCGTAAAGCTTTTGCAACTTAGCTTCATAAGCGGCAGCGCGCTTTGCGTAGTAAGCCTTGTGATCAGGATCCTTCTTTTCAAGCACCTTAGCAATGTTAGCAGCGTAAGTCTTACCTTCCAAGATACCGTTCCAGGCGTGAGGGTTATCTTGACCAGCAACACCGGCCGTCGTCAACTTGATTGTGTCGATGCCGTCAGTCACGTTGAAAATTTGCTTACCGTAGTGCTTGTCAGTTGTCTTCATCAACTTGTCAAACCAACCTGAACCACCTTTTTCAAGGTTCAAACCGTTTGCAAAGACAACAGCTGCGTCTTGCGTACGCTTAACGTCAGTAGGCGTAGGGTCGTAATCGTGTTGATCAGCGCCAATCGCCGTAATCGTGTGTGCATTAACGTACTTACCACCAACTTCTTGGCTAATTTCGTTAATGATTGAAAATGAAGAAACAACATTCAAACGACCGTCGCTTGAACGACCGTCAGAAGCTGAATTGCGGTGCGTCAACCCAAAGACAACACCAGCAATAACAGCGATAGCAACAATAATCCCAATAACTCGCTTCATAATAAAACTCCTATTTAGTAGCTTGGTCATGCATGCGACGACGCGTAACCAAGTGAATCAAAAACGAAATAATAAAAATAACCGCACCCGTTACAACGATGGCTGGACCAGATGGCCAGTCAAAGGTATAACTGAGGAACAACCCAACAAAGGCGCTTATCAAACCGAAGAATGATGATAGCCAAATCATTGGTTGGAATCGCTTAACCACCAATCGAGCGCTGGCAGCGGGGGTGATGAGCAAAGCTGTCACCAAGATAACCCCAACCGCGCGCAAAGCAACAATGATAACCAACGTAATCAAGACCACTAAGATGTTGCGGAATAGATTAGCGTGAATCCCTTGTGCTTGGGCGTATGAACGATCAAATGTTGTTAAGTACAATTCGCGATAGAAAGTCGTCACAACCGCAATGACAATCAAGCCGATGACCAAACTAGAAATCAAATCACCGCTTGAAACGGCCAAAATATTTCCAAATAGAATATCGGTTAGCTTGGTTGTTGAATGCCCGGCCGTCATAATGATGGTTCCTAAAGCAAAGAAGGTACTGAACGTTAAACCAATTGCAGCATCCGTTTTCAATGGTGTGTGTTCAGAAATGAAGTTAATCACTAATGCGGCTAGTAAGCCGAACACACCAGCACCCCAGTAGTAGGGAATGCCCATCAATGCTGCAATGGCGATTCCAGGCAACACCGCGTGGGACATTGCGTCACCAATCAAAGCAGTACCTTGCAAGATGCTGAACGCACCGATAATACCGGCGATTAGACCAATCATGGCGCCGGCAATCAGCGCGTTTTGGAGAAAGGTATATTCGCCGAGTGCGTGAAAGAAATTCATAAACGCAGACATATTAACCTCCCTGTACGATGTGATTATGACGATCCATGATAATTAAGTGATCACCATAGGCTTCGGACAAAGTGGCGGCATCCATCACGTCTTCGGGCTTTCCTTGACGGAGCAGACCGTGGTTGAGCAGAATGACTAAATCAAAGTAGTTTGCAACCTTACTCAAGTCATGATGCACAATGATGATTGTCTTGCCTGCATCACGTAAATCACGCAACGCATCCATAATTTGTGCTTCAGAGGCCACATCGATACCAACGAACGGCTCATCTAATAGGTAGACATCTGCATCTTGTACAAGTGCACGGGCTACCAAGGCACGTTGACGTTGCCCACCGGAAAGTTCATTTAGCGAACGATTAGCCAAGTGGGCAATATCCATTTTCTCGAGGGCATTTTGAACAATTGCTTCTTCAGCCTTACCGACCGAATGCCAACGGGAGATTTGCGATAGCACGCCCATCATCACCAAATCGAAAACATTCACTGGAAAATCTAAGTCCAGGTCGCTTCGCTGGGGAACGTAGGCAAACTTATCGCGACGAGTGCGACCAGTAACGGGCGAGTCGTCATAAGTGATTGTGCCGGCGGTTGGTTGAATAATTCCTAAAATCGCTTTAATGAGTGTCGACTTACCAGCGCCATTAGGACCGATAATACCGATGAGCTCATTTGGATTAAAAGAAAGGGTCAAATCTGTAAAAACAGGTCCATATTCATAGCCAACCGTCAAGTGATCAACGCTTAACATATGCCATTCCTTTCATGCGTACTTACTTATTCAAAGTAAAAATAGAATAACGAGTAACAATGTAACAGTTTTTGTCCGGAATGACAAATGAAAAAGTCATCATATTATATATGAAATAAATAACATGTTTTATATATCCGAACATTGCTTGTTTAAAAGGACAATCGCAGAAAAGATTCGTCCAATTGTTCCGAGGGTCGCTTTATATGGTAGAATTAACCATTAGAAAAGCGAGTTTGTTGGCATTATTATAGCGAAAGCCAACACGTAATGTGTGTTTGTACACTTCAAAAGCTACTATATATAGTAAGGACAGGGAAATATGGGTACAGCTGAGACTTATCAACAGATTACAAAGAAGATGGACGGTCCCTGGCGAGTTCGACCAGAAGCGGGTAATCGTGTTGGCATGTTACAAGAAATTTTGCGCTGGATGGGACATCCTGAAAGCAAGCTGCGTGTGATTCACATCGTCGGAACGAATGGTAAGGGTTCAACTGGTGTGATGTTGGCCAAAATTTTGGTTACAGCAGGGTACAAGGTTGGGCACTTTTCAACGCCAGCAATTTTGAATGATCGTGAAGTCATCACAACTAACGGCGAGATGATTAGTGAAGCTGATTTTGTCAGCAGCTACAAGCGCGTTCTAGAAGAAGTCACAGCACACGGTGGGGATGAAGATACGCTATCAAAGTTTGAGTGGTGGACACTCGTGGCTTTGGATTACTTTGCCCGCAAAGAGATGGATTTCGTCATTCTTGAAGCTGGCGTAGGCGGTGCGCGTGATGCAACCAATGTGATTGAAAAGCCATTGGTCGTGGCCTTTACCAAGATTTCATATGACCACGTTGGTTTGTTGGGTAACGACCTGCTTGAAATTGCGCAAGACAAAGCTGGTGCAATCAAGCCAGGTGCAAGTATCGTCAATTACCCAGGCCAAGATATTGAAGTGTACCACTTGTTGCACGATAAGGCAGAAGAAGTGGGCGCAATTTGGAATCCAAACCCTAAGCCAGTAATTACGATTGTGCAATCGTCACCAAGTGGCTTGGTCTTGAATGCTGATCAATTCGAAGGTTTGAAGTTGTCATTGACTGGTGCGTACCAAGCGAATAATTTGAGTACGGTTTTGCAAATTGTCACGGTCCTTAAGAGTCGTGGCTTTGAAATCAAGGATGTGGACGTCGCTGAAGCCTTGGCCCACGTTAAGATTCAAGGCCGTATGGAATTTGATGCGGAACGCAACATTTTGTATGATGGTGCGCACAACCCAGACGGTATTATCAGTTTGGTTGCGTCAATTCGTTCATGGCACTTGCCATTTAAGCCGGTCGTTGTTTTGGGCTTGCTAAAGGGTAAGAACTACCACGATATGTTGGAAGAATTATTACCACACGTTGATACGGTGATTGCTGTTACGCCTGATTCTGATCGTGCCATGTCAGCTGATGAACTGGCCGCTAAGATTGTGATGATGAGTAACGTTGACGTTGAAATCGCAGACGATCCAAGTGCCGCGATTACGTTGGCGCGTCGTGTTCGTGAATCATCAGAAGCCTTGATTCTGGTTACCGGTTCATTCTACACACTACGCGCGATTGAATCTGAAGGGATGTAAGACATGTTAAAGCGATTGGTAATTGCCTCGAACAATTCACATAAGACAGCAGAAATGGTTGATTATCTGGCGGTTTTGGGTGTTGAAGCGATTAATTATCGTGACCTACATGAGCAAATCACATTTCCAGATGAGACCACTGATGATATGGCTCAAAACGCACGCGTAAAGGCCCAAACAATCCATAAGATTTTGCCAGATGAATACATTTTGGCAGATGATTCAGCGTTGTTTGTACCAGCGATTCCGGATCATTTTGGTGTGACAACGATGCGCGAGTTTCAGGCGCACCAATTACGTGGGGATGCGGAAATTAACGCGTATGTATTAGCGCAGTTGCCAGATGATGCTGACCGAACGGCTTATTTGCAAGCCGATTTTGTCGTCATTGCACCGTCAGGCGAGACGTATTTCAGTCAAGCACGTGGGGGTATCACGTTAGCAACTGAACCGCGCGGTGGTCGCAACGGCTTGGATGAATTAATAGTTACAGAAAATGGTATGACGTTGTCAGAAATCGACATGCCAGAGCGTGTTCATTATGCACACCGTGGTCGCGCTGCCATCATGATTTTGCAACAGCTTAAAGCAGCTGGTGAATGGCAATAATAATAGATAGATAATGAAGAGGAGAGATAGGATAAATGGAACTCACAGCACAACAAATTACTGAGTTGTTGGCCGATCAAGATTTGTTGATTTCAGCGCCGGACTTTGATGGTGAGGTCAAGCATTTAGCCTATAATTCAAATGATGTTGAACCTGAAACGTTGCTCTTTATTAAGGGACGTTTTAAGGCTGAATATTTGACTGACGCCATCCAAAAGGGTGTTAAAGCGTTGGTCGCACCAGAAACTTTTGTCCACGACACAACGCTACCAACGTGGGTGGTTGATGATGTGCCAGCGGCCATGAGTATTTTGAGTATGGCGTTTTACGGCTATCCACAAAACGACCTTGCCTTGATTGGTATCACAGGTACCAAGGGTAAGACATCTGCAACGTACATGGCCTACGAAATGCTACGTGTCGCAACGAACGACAAGGTTGCGTTGTCATCAACGTTGCAAGTGATTACAGGGGCAGACCCAAAGTTCCACTATCGCGCGCACTTGACGACGCCCGAGTCATTAGACCTGTTCCGTTGGATGCGTGAAGCCGTTGATAACGGTATGACGCACATGGTGATGGAAGTATCATCACAAGCCTACAAGATGGAACGCGTTTACGGTTTGCGTTATAACGTGGGTATTTTCTTGAACATTAGTCCAGATCACGTTGGTGAAAACGAACACCCAACGTTCGAGGATTATTTGGAACACAAGATGATGTTGTTTGATCACTCAGAACAGATTATTTTGAATGCCGATTCAGATCACTTTAGCGAATTGATTGAACATGCTGAAATGGCTGTGCCACGAGATGGTATTTGGTTATACGGTCGCGAAGATGAGGATTCACCAAAGGCTGACGTTTATTACGAAACGGTCGAAGCTGACTTGCAAGGTAGCACGTTTACGGTCCGTCAAGCTGGTCAACAAGCTGACCGTCTAGGCATTGCCGGCGAATACCACTTGGACATGCCGGGTGACTTCAACCAAGGAAATGCAGTCGCAGCGATGATTGCTGCCCGATTGACGGGTGCTGACCCAGATGCCATGCGTGAAGGACTAGAAGTTGTTAAGATTCCTGGTCGCATGCAAGTGTTGACGTCAGCTAACCACGGAACCATTTACGTGGATTATGCGCATAACTATGCCTCAATCGCTGCTTTGTTGAACTTTGTTCGTCAAAACGAAACGGTCGAAAAGTTGACGATTGTCGTTGGTGCACCTGGAAACAAGGGTGTGTCACGTCGACCTGGTATTGGCCAAGCAGTCAGTGAAGGAGCCGATATGGTCTACCTAACCAGTGATGATCCGCAATTCGAAGATCCAAATGCAATTGCAGACGAAATTCAAGCGGCCATCACTAACAAGGATGTTATGATTAACCGCGAAATGGACCGTACAGTCGCCATTACCGAAGCGATTAAGGCAGCAGGTCCAAACGACGTGGTTGTGTTGACAGCTAAGGGATTGGACGAATACCAAAAGATTGGTGGCGTAGATACACCGTATGAAAACGACTGGGCAGTTGCACAACGTGTTGTTAACGAATTGGAAGCCTAGTTTTTAATCATAAAATTTGGTATAATATACAGAATTGCCGATAGTATCGGTGATTTTTTATGTTTAAAACAGTGAATAAATGCATTAAATGTGCAGAGATTAAAAGGGGATAGTGCCATGGCTAAGGAACCTGCAGAAAATACGTCAGAGTTCGACTTGGGTGACTTCGTTGAAGGTAAGAAGTTTGCCAACTTCGAACACGACTTTAAGGGTATCGTTGAAAAGATTTACGAGCACTCATTGTTGGTCTTGATTACGGAAAATGACCCAGAAGATACAGCGACGGTTAACGAATACAACCACCGCGCCGTTGTCCGCATGTCAGAAACTAAGATTTTGGTGAAGACGGACAACCCAGCACCACGTAAGGCTGATGAAACTGAAGAGGAAGACGAAGAAGAAATTCCTGAAGACATCAAGCTTGAAGATGACGATGCTGAAGAAGAGGAAGAAGAGGAGTAACCGATGGACTACAAGAATCAAGTGGCTCAAGCCGTTGCTGCGGTTGTGCCTGAACTAGATGAAGCAACGATTTTGTCAAAGGTTGAAGTGCCTAAGGATTCATCAATGGGTGATTTTGCCTTTCCAACGTTCTTGTTGGCAAAGGAACGCCACATGGCACCTAACCAAATTGCGGCTGAAGTAGCTGAGGCAATCGATGCGTCAAACTTTAAGCAAGTTGAAGCTGCCGGACCTTACGTTAACTTCTTCTTAAACCAAGAAAACTTTGGTGCCGATGTGTTGCACGCCATCTTGGAAAACCAAGAATACGGTCACAACACGGATGGTGAAGCAGGGCACGTAACGATCGACATGTCATCACCTAACATTGCTAAGCCAATGTCAATGGGTCACTTGCGTTCAACGGTTATCGGAAACTCATTGGCTGAAATTTCAAAGGCCAACGGTTACCAACCAATCAAGATTAACCACTTGGGTGACTGGGGTACGCAATTCGGTAAGTTGATGGTTGCCTACAAGATGTGGGGATCAGAAGCTGAAGTTAAGGCTGACCCAATCAACACGTTGGTTAAGTACTACGTGCGTTTCCACGAAGAAGCTAAGGAAAACCCAGCATTGGATGATGAGGGTCGCGCTTGGTTCAAGAAGTTGGAAGACGGTGATGAGGAAGCTCGTCAATTGTGGTAATGGTTCCGTGAAGAAATCATTGAAGGAATTCATGGAGCTTTACGAGACATTGGATATCGAGTTTGACTCATTCAACGGTGAAGCCTTCTACAACGACAAGATGGACGGCGTTATCGACACGTTGAAGGAAGAAGGCTTGTTGGTTGAATCTCAAGGTGCGCAAGTTGTTAACTTGGATAAGTACAACTTGAACGTTGCCATGATTCAACGTACTGACGGTGCCACTTTGTACATGACGCGTGATTTGGCGGCTGCCATCTTCCGTAAGAAGAACTACAACTTCGTGAAGTCATTGTACGTCGTTGGTGGCGAGCAACGTGAGCACTTCTTGCAAATGAAGGCCGTGTTGAAGGAAATGGGTTCCGAGTGGTCAGATGATGTTGAGCACATCCCATTTGGTTTGATTACTGTCGATGGAAAGAAGCTTTCAACGCGTTCAGGACGCATCATCTTGTTGAAGGATGTTTTGAAGGATTCTGTTGAATTGGCTTTGGAGCAAATCGAAGAGAAGAACCCAACTTTGGCAAACAAGGAATTGGTTGCCCACGAAGTTGGAACGGGAGCCGTTGTGTTCCACGACTTGATGAACGAACGTATCGGAAACTTCGACTTTAAGTTGGAAGAAGTGGTTCGTTTCGAAGGTGATACTGGTCCATACGTTCAATACGCAAATGCCCGTGCACAATCAATCTTGCGTAAGGCGGGTAACCCTGAACTTGATTTGTCAGATGTTGTCATCACTGATGAGAACGTTTGGGAGACTGAAAAGTTGTTGGGTGACTTTAACGATGTTGTTCGTCGCGCATGGCGTGATCGCGAACCATCAGTTATCGCAAAGTACGCTTTGAACTTGGCTCGTACGTTCAACAAGTACTACGCTAACTCAAAGATTTTGGCAGACGACGGTCAATTGAACGCACGTTTGGCTTTGGTTACGGCTGTTTCACAAGTCTTGACTGAGTCATTGCGTTTGTTGGGTGTTAAGGCGCCAAAGGAAATGTAATTACGATTAAGGCAGTTGATTTCATTACGAAGTCGACTGCCTTTTTTCATTCGGTTTTAGTAAATGACAATATCAATTGACGTAATTCTCATCTGGGTTTAATATTCTGACATATCTTTTGTCAATGAAATATGGGGGAGAAACGTGACAACTATTGGTATTCCAAGTAATCACTTGAACCATGCAAATCCAAAGCATGGAACAAATTACGTTGATTACACGCAGCAGAATTACACGGCAGCTTTGCGTGAGGCAGGGGCCTTGCCAATTGTCTTTCCAATGGGAACACCAGAGGAAGCGGCTGAATATGTAAATGCAGTCGATGCGGTATTGTTGATTGGTGGGCAAGATATTGGACCACTATTTTACGGTGAAGATCCAACACCTAAGATGGGTGAAACAGATCGCCAACGTGATTTGTTTGAGTTGGCCATCATCGCTGAGGCTCGTAAACAACGAAAGCCGTTGATGGGCATTTGCCGTGGCTCACAAATTTTGAATGTTGCGTTCGGTGGTACCTTGATCAAGATATCAACACACAATATACGCCGGCGAATGGGCAACCAGTTGTGAAGCACATGCAATATCCGGTTAAGTGGTATGAACCAACACACCGTATTGATGTCATGGCAGGAACCTTTTTGGCGGGGACGTTTGGTGATAACCGATTATTAATTCATTCCACCACCAAGGAATTAAGCGCTTGGGGGATGGGTTGATGCCGGCAGCCTATGCGAGCGACGGCACAATTGAGGCATTCCAAACGGAAGACGCGTCAGTCCGCGGTGTGCAATATCACCCAGAAATGATGTTTGATCATGATGCCACACACTTGAAAGTATTCCAAGATTTCGTGGATTATGTTGCTGAACATAAGAATTAAATAGTACTAGACACAGATCGCTCATTGTACATTTTTGTATGATGGGCGAGTTTTTTGAGGAATAGTACGGCAGTGTAAATTTTGTTACAAATCCGAGAAACCGCGTATTTACTGATATAATTATTTTTGTTGTTTTTTAACAAATAAAAAATTAAAAGTAATATGTATTTCAGGAGAGAGACATGGAAGTCTACGTATTAGCAACGGTGGTTATTATCGTTGCCCTAATCTTTGATGGGGTTAACGGATTCCACGATGCGGCGAATGCAATCGCCACGGCTATTACAACTGGTGCCTTGAAGGCGAAGACAGCAATCATTATGGCTGCTGTGATGAACTTGATTGGTGCCTTGATGGGAACGGCCGTTGCTGCAGTTATCGCACGTGACATCGTTAATAACGCAGGTGAGCGCCGAGCAACAGTTGTTCTTGGTTATTGCTGCTTTGCTAGGTGCAATTGGTTGGAACTTAATTACGTGGTGGTTTGGGTTGCCATCTTCATCAACACACGCCATTATTGGTGGATTGATGGGAGCTGGTTTGGCTGAACAAATCGCTGGTAACGACGTTACATTAAGTTGGCTAAGGTGGTTGAAAAGGTTATTGATCCAATGGTGTTGTCACCAGTTGTCGGATTTGGACTAGCGCTACTAATCATGGTGATTTTGAATAAGATTATCAAGAAAGCCAATTTGAAGGAAACGGACAAGTTCTTCCGTACAGCACAAATTTTCACGTCAGCTTCATTGGCGTTGGGACACGGTTTGCAAGACGCCCAAAAGTCAATGGGATTGATGTTTATGGCGGCTGCCCCAGTTGGTTTCTTTGGTATTAAGCCAGGGCAAACTGAAACCCAGTTCCAAATTATCTTGATGGCATCTTTGGCAATCTCAGTTGGAACAATGGCTGG
>NZ_JAOZFD010000002.1:0-586411 GCF_025908495.1 Weissella sp. LMG 11983
ATCTGCATCTTGTACAAGTGCACGGGCTACCAAGGCACGTTGACGTTGCCCACCTGAAAGTTCATTTAGCGAACGATTAGCCAAGTGGGCAATATCCATTTTCTCGAGGCATTCTCAACAATTGCTTCTTCAGCCTTACCGACCGAATGCCAACGGGAGATTTGCGATAGCACGCCCATCATCACCAAATCGAAAACATTCACTGGAAAATCTAAGTCCAGGTCGCTTCGCTGGGGAATGTAGGCAAACTTATCGCGACGACAAGCTGACCAGTAACGGGCGAGTCGTCATAAGTGATTGTGCCGGCGGTTGGTTGAATAATTCCTAGAATCGCTTTAATGAGTGTCGACTTACCAGCGCCATTAGGACCGATAATACCGATGAGCTCATTTGGATTAAAAGAAAGGGTCAAATCTGTAAAAACAGGTCCATATTCATAGCCAACCGTCAAGTGATCAACGCTTAACATATGCCATTCCTTTCATGCGTACTTACTTATTCAAAGTAAAAATAGAATAACGAGTAACAATGTAACAGTTTTTGTCCGGAATGACAAATGAAAAAGTCATCATATTATATATGAAATAAATAACATGTTTTATATATCCGAACATTGCTTGTTTAAAAGGACAATCGCAGAAAGAATTCGTCCAATTGTTCCGAGGGTCGCTTTATATGGTAGAATTAACCATTAGAAAAGCGAGTTTGTTGGCATTATTATAGCGAAAGCCAACACGTAATGTGTATTTTGTACACTTAAAAGCTACTATATATAGTAAGGACAGGGAAATATGGGTACAGCTGAGACTTATCAACAGATTACAAAGAAGATGGACGGTCCCTGGCGAGTTCGACCAGAAGCGGGTAATCGTGTTGGCATGTTACAAGAAATTTTGCGCTGGATGGGACATCCTGAAAGCAAGCTGCGTGTGATTTCCACATCGTCGGAACGAATGGTAAGGGTTCAACTGGTGGCCAAAATTTTGGTTACAGCAGGGTACAAGGTTGGGCACTTTTCAACGCCAGAAAATGATCGTGGTTACATCGTCATTCTTGAAGCTGGCGTAGGCGGTGCGCGTGATGCAACCAATGTGATTGAAAAGCCATTGGTCGTGGCCTTTACCAAGATTTCATATGACCACGTTGGTTTGTTGGGTAACGACCTGCTTGAAATTGCGCAAGACAAAGCTGGTGCAATCAAGCCAGGTGCAAGTATCGTCAATTACCCAGGCCAAGATATTGAAGTGTACCACTTGTTGCACGATAAGGCAGAAGAAGTGGGCGCAATTTGGAATCCAAACCCTAAGCCAGTAATTACGATTGTGCAATCGTCACCAAGTGGCTTGGTCTTGAATGCTGATCAATTCGAAGGTTTGAAGTTGTCATTGACTGGTGCGTACCAAGCGAATAATTTGAGTACGGTTTTGCAAATTGTCACGGTCCTTAAGAGTCGTGGCTTTGAAATCAAGGATGTGGACGTCGCTGAAGCCTTGGCCCACGTTAAGATTCAAGGCCGTATGGAATTTGATGCGGAACGCAACATTTTGTATGATGGTGCGCACAACCCAGACGGTATTATCAGTTTGGTTGCGTCAATTCGTTCATGGCACTTGCCATTTAAGCCGGTCGTTGTTTTGGGCTTGCTAAAGGGTAAGAACTACCACGATATGTTGGAAGAATTATTACCACACGTTGATACGGTGATTGCTGTTACGCCTGATTCTGATCGTGCCATGTCAGCTGATGAACTGGCCGCTAAGATTGTGATGATGAGTAACGTTGACGTTGAAATCGCAGACGATCCAAGTGCCGCGATTACGTTGGCGCGTCGTGTTCGTGAATCATCAGAAGCCTTGATTCTGGTTACCGGTTCATTCTACACACTACGCGCGATTGAATCTGAAGGGATGTAAGACATGTTAAAGCGATTGGTAATTGCCTCGAACAATTCACATAAGACAGCAGAAATGGTTGATTATCTGGCGGTTTTGGGTGTTGAAGCGATTAATTATCGTGACCTACATGAGCAAATCACATTTCCAGATGAGACCACTGATGATATGGCTCAAAACGCACGCGTAAAGGCCCAAACAATCCATAAGATTTTGCCAGATGAATACATTTTGGCAGATGATTTAGCGTTGTTTGTACCAGCGATTCCGGATCATTTTGGTGTGACAACGATGCGCGAGTTTCAGGCGCACCAATTACGTGGGGATGCGGAAATTAACGCGTATGTATTAGCGCAGTTGCCAGATGATGCTGACCGAACGGCTTATTTGCAAGCCGATTTTGTCGTCATTGCACCGTCAGGCGAGACGTATTTCAGTCAAGCACGTGGGGGTATCACGTTAGCAACTGAACCGCGCGGTGGTCGCAACGGCTTGGATGAATTAATAGTTACAGAAAATGGTATGACGTTGTCAGAAATCGACATGCCAGAGCGTGTTCATTATGCACACCGTGGTCGCGCTGCCATCATGATTTTGCAACAGCTTAAAGCAGCTGGTGAATGGCAATAATAATAGATAGATAATGAAGAGGAGAGATAGGATAAATGGAACTCACAGCACAACAAATTACTGAGTTGTTGGCCGATCAAGATTTGTTGATTTCAGCGCCGGACTTTGATGGTGAGGTCAAGCATTTAGCCTATAATTCAAATGATGTTGAACCTGAAACGTTGCTCTTTATTAAGGGACGTTTTAAGGCTGAATATTTGACTGACGCCATCCAAAAGGGTGTTAAAGCGTTGGTCGCACCAGAAACTTTTGTCCACGACACAACGCTACCAACGTGGGTGGTTGATGATGTGCCAGCGGCCATGAGTATTTTGAGTATGGCGTTTTACGGCTATCCACAAAACGACCTTGCCTTGATTGGTATCACAGGTACCAAGGGTAAGACATCTGCAACGTACATGGCCTACGAAATGCTACGTGTCGCAACGAACGACAAGGTTGCGTTGTCATCAACGTTGCAAGTGATTACAGGGGCAGACCCAAAGTTCCACTATCGCGCGCACTTGACGACGCCCGAGTCATTAGACCTGTTCCGTTGGATGCGTGAAGCCGTTGATAACGGTATGACGCACATGGTGATGGAAGTATCATCACAAGCCTACAAGATGGAACGCGTTTACGGTTTGCGTTATAACGTGGGTATTTTCTTGAACATTAGTCCAGATCACGTTGGTGAAAACGAACACCCAACGTTCGAGGATTATTTGGAACACAAGATGATGTTGTTTATCACTCAGAACAGATTATTTTGAATGCCGATTTAGATCACTTTAGCGAATTGATTGAACATGCTGAAATGGCTGTGCCACGAGATGGTATTTGGTTATACGGTCGCGAAGATGAGGATTTACCAAAGGCTGACGTTTATTACGAAACGGTCGAAGCTGACTTGCAAGGTAGCACGTTTACGGTCCGTCAAGCTGGTCAACAAGCTGACCGTCTAGGCATTGCCGGCGAATACCACTTGGACATGCCGGGTGACTTCAACCAAGGAAATGCAGTCGCAGCGATGATTGCTGCCCGATTGACGGGTGCTGACCCAGATGCCATGCGTGAAGGACTAGAAGTTGTTAAGATTCCTGGTCGCATGCAAGTGTTGACGTCAGCTAACCACGGAACCATTTACGTGGATTATGCGCATAACTATGCCTCAATCGCTGCTTTGTTGAACTTTGTTCGTCAAAACGAAACGGTCGAAAAGTTGACGATTGTCGTTGGTGCACCTGGAAACAAGGGTGTGTCACGTCGACCTGGTATTGGCCAAGCAGTCAGTGAAGGAGCCGATATGGTCTACCTAACCAGTGATGATCCGCAATTCGAAGATCCAAATGCAATTGCAGACGAAATTCAAGCGGCCATCACTAACAAGGATGTTATGATTAACCGCGAAATGGACCGTACAGTCGCCATTACCGAAGCGATTAAGGCAGCAGGTCCAAACGACGTGGTTGTGTTGACAGCTAAGGGATTGGACGAATACCAAAAGATTGGTGGCGTAGATACACCGTATGAAAACGACTGGGCAGTTGCACAACGTGTTGTTAACGAATTGGAAGCCTAGTTTTTAATCATAAAATTTGGTATAATATACAGAATTGCCGATAGTATCGGTGATTTTTTATGTTTAAAACAGTGAATAAATGCATTAAATGTGCAGAGATTAAAAGGGGATAGTGCCATGGCTAAGGAACCTGCAGAAAATACGTCAGAGTTCGACTTGGGTGACTTCGTTGAAGGTAAGAAGTTTGCCAACTTCGAACACGACTTTAAGGGTATCGTTGAAAAGATTTACGAGCACTCATTGTTGGTCTTGATTACGGAAAATGACCCAGAAGATACAGCGACGGTTAACGAATACAACCACCGCGCCGTTGTCCGCATGTCAGAAACTAAGATTTTGGTGAAGACGGACAACCCAGCACCACGTAAGGCTGATGAAACTGAAGAGGAAGACGAAGAAGAAATTCCTGAAGACATCAAGCTTGAAGATGACGATGCTGAAGAAGAGGAAGAAGAGGAGTAACCGATGGACTACAAGAATCAAGTGGCTCAAGCCGTTGCTGCGGTTGTGCCTGAACTAGATGAAGCAACGATTTTGTCAAAGGTTGAAGTGCCTAAGGATTCATCAATGGGTGATTTTGCCTTTCCAACGTTCTTGTTGGCAAAGGAACGCCACATGGCACCTAACCAAATTGCGGCTGAAGTAGCTGAGGCAATCGATGCGTCAAACTTTAAGCAAGTTGAAGCTGCCGGACCTTACGTTAACTTCTTCTTAAACCAAGAAAACTTTGGTGCCGATGTGTTGCACGCCATCTTGGAAAACCAAGAATACGGTCACAACACGGATGGTGAAGCAGGGCACGTAACGATCGACATGTCATCACCTAACATTGCTAAGCCAATGTCAATGGGTCACTTGCGTTCAACGGTTATCGGAAACTCATTGGCTGAAATTTCAAAGGCCAACGGTTACCAACCAATCAAGATTAACCACTTGGGTGACTGGGGTACGCAATTCGGTAAGTTGATGGTTGCCTACAAGATGTGGGGATCAGAAGCTGAAGTTAAGGCTGACCCAATCAACACGTTGGTTAAGTACTACGTGCGTTTCCACGAAGAAGCTAAGGAAAACCCAGCATTGGATGATGAGGGTCGCGCTTGGTTCAAGAAGTTGGAAGACGGTGATGAGGAAGCTCGTCAATTGTGGTCATGGTTCCGTGAAGAATCATTGAAGGAATTCATGGAGCTTTACGAGACATTGGATATCGAGTTTGACTCATTCAACGGTGAAGCCTTCTACAACGACAAGATGGACGGCGTTATCGACACGTTGAAGGAAGAAGGCTTGTTGGTTGAATCTCAAGGTGCGCAAGTTGTTAACTTGGATAAGTACAACTTGAACGTTGCCATGATTCAACGTACTGACGGTGCCACTTTGTACATGACGCGTGATTTGGCGGCTGCCATCTTCCGTAAGAAGAACTACAACTTCGTGAAGTCATTGTACGTCGTTGGTGGCGAGCAACGTGAGCACTTCTTGCAAATGAAGGCCGTGTTGAAGGAAATGGGTTCCGAGTGGTCAGATGATGTTGAGCACATCCCATTTGGTTTGATTACTGTCGATGGAAAGAAGCTTTCAACGCGTTCAGGACGCATCATCTTGTTGAAGGATGTTTTGAAGGATTCTGTTGAATTGGCTTTGGAGCAAATCGAAGAGAAGAACCCAACTTTGGCAAACAAGGAATTGGTTGCCCACGAAGTTGGAACGGGAGCCGTTGTGTTCCACGACTTGATGAACGAACGTATCGGAAACTTCGACTTTAAGTTGGAAGAAGTGGTTCGTTTCGAAGGTGATACTGGTCCATACGTTCAATACGCAAATGCCCGTGCACAATCAATCTTGCGTAAGGCGGGTAACCCTGAACTTGATTTGTCAGATGTTGTCATCACTGATGAGAACGTTTGGGAGACTGAAAAGTTGTTGGGTGACTTTAACGATGTTGTTCGTCGCGCATGGCGTGATCGCGAACCATCAGTTATCGCAAAGTACGCTTTGAACTTGGCTCGTACGTTCAACAAGTACTACGCTAACTCAAAGATTTTGGCAGACGACGGTCAATTGAACGCACGTTTGGCTTTGGTTACGGCTGTTTCACAAGTCTTGACTGAGTCATTGCGTTTGTTGGGTGTTAAGGCGCCAAAGGAAATGTAATTACGATTAAGGCAGTTGATTTCATTACGAAGTCGACTGCCTTTTTTCATTCGGTTTTAGTAAATGACAATATCAATTGACGTAATTCTCATCTGGGTTTAATATTCTGACATATCTTTTGTCAATGAAATATGGGGGAGAAACGTGACAACTATTGGTATTCCAAGTAATCACTTGAACCATGCAAATCCAAAGCATGGAACAAATTACGTTGATTACACGCAGCAGAATTACACGGCAGCTTTGCGTGAGGCAGGGGCCTTGCCAATTGTCTTTCCAATGGGAACACCAGAGGAAGCGGCTGAATATGTAAATGCAGTCGATGCGGTATTGTTGATTGGTGGGCAAGATATTGGACCACTATTTTACGGTGAAGATCCAACACCTAAGATGGGTGAAACAGATCGCCAACGTGATTTGTTTGAGTTGGCCATCATCGCTGAGGCTCGTAAACAACGAAAGCCGTTGATGGGCATTTGCCGTGGCTCACAAATTTTGAATGTTGCGTTCGGTGGTACCTTGATTCAAGATATCAACACACAATATACGCCGGCGAATGGGCAACCAGTTGTGAAGCACATGCAATATCCGGTTAAGTGGTATGAACCAACACACCGTATTGATGTCATGGCAGGAACCTTTTTGGCGGGGACGTTTGGTGATCAACCGATTGTTAATTCATTCCACCACCAAGGAATTAAGCGCTTGGGGGATGGGTTGATGCCGGCAGCCTATGCGAGCGACGGCACAATTGAGGCATTCCAAACGGAAGACGCGTCAGTCCGCGGTGTGCAATATCACCCAGAAATGATGTTTGATCATGATGCCACACACTTGAAAGTATTCCAAGATTTCGTGGATTATGTTGCTGAACATAAGAATTAAATAGTACTAGACACAGATCGCTCATTGTACATTTTTGTATGATGGGCGAGTTTTTTGAGGAATAGTACGGCAGTGTAAATTTTGTTACAAAATCCGAGAAACCGCGTATTTACTGATATAATTATTTTTGTTGTTTTTTAACAAATAAAAAATTAAAAGTAATATGTATTTCAGGAGAGAGACATGGAAGTCTACGTATTAGCAACGGTGGTTATTATCGTTGCCCTAATCTTTGATGGGGTTAACGGATTCCACGATGCGGCGAATGCAATCGCCACGGCTATTACAACTGGTGCCTTGAAGGCGAAGACAGCAATCATTATGGCTGCTGTGATGAACTTGATTGGTGCCTTGATGGGAACGGCCGTTGCTGCAGTTATCGCACGTGACATCGTTGATATGACGCAGGTGAGCGCCGAGCAACAGTTGTTCTTGGTTATTGCTGCTTTGCTAGGTGCAATTGGTTGGAACTTAATTACGTGGTGGTTTGGGTTGCCATCTTCATCAACACACGCCATTATTGGTGGATTGATGGGAGCTGGTTTGGCTGAACAAATCGCTGGTAACGACGTACACATTAAGTTGGCTAAGGTGGTTGAAAAGGTTATTGATCCAATGGTGTTGTCACCAGTTGTCGGATTTGGACTAGCGCTACTAATCATGGTGATTTTGAATAAGATTATCAAGAAAGCCAATTTGAAGGAAACGGACAAGTTCTTCCGTACAGCACAAATTTTCACGTCAGCTTCATTGGCGTTGGGACACGGTTTGCAAGACGCCCAAAAGTCAATGGGATTGATGTTTATGGCGGCTGCCCCAGTTGGTTTCTTTGGTATTAAGCCAGGGCAAACTGAAATTCCATTCCAAATTATCTTGATGGCATCTTTGGCCATCTCAGTTGGAACAATGGCTGGTGGCCAACGTATCATTCACACGTTGGGAAGTAAGATTACGCTATTGAGCCCACAAAAGGGATTTGTTGCGGAAGCTGTTTCATCAGCAGTGTTGTTCATTTCTGCTTACTTTATTCACGCGCCAATTTCAACGACGCACACGGTCACGTCAGCAATTGCTGGTACGGGTGCCTCTGATGATATTCGTGCCGTGAAGTGGAGCACGTTGAAGAACATTGTGATGGCCTGGATTATTACGGTGCCATCTGCTGGGTTGATTGGTTTCATGTTTGAAGAAATCTTCCGTATGCTATTTATGTAATTAAATATGAAGGACGCTACTTGCCGGCAGGCGGGTAGCGTCTTTTTTTATTGCCGCCCGAACTTAAGGCAGAAAACCGAAAAACCTGTATAATTATAGTTATATATGCAAAAAAAGAGGGATTGAAAACCATGGCATTAAAGAAGCAAGAGCGCCAAGCGTTGATTTTGGATATTTTGTCACGCGAGGTGATTGATTCACAAGAAGGTTTGATGAACTCGCTACAAGCTGCGGGTATTGAAGTGACGCAAGCAACGGTTTCACGCGACATCAAGGAAATGCGCATTGTTCGTCGCGCTGACGGATCGGGTCGTCCACGTTATCAAGTGATGTCAGATGCACCGGTTGTTGATAGCGAGCAAGTGCAAAAGGGCTTTGCCGAAACAGCCGTGTCTGTGACGCGAGTTGAGTTTATGACGGTTGTGAAGACAACGCAAGGTAACGGAAACCGCTTGGCAGCATTGATTGACGCTGCGAACTTGTCAGAAGTCATTGCTACGTTGGCCGGACACAATACAATCTACGTGACCAGCCCATCAGCAGAGGCGGCCGAGAAGTTAGCACAACGCTTTACAAACTGGATGCAATAATATGATGACGCGAATAAAAGCATTTTTCGCGTGGATACGACGGAAATTTGGACCGTTTTGGACACGGTTCCAAATTAATCGTTGGATAGGTGTTGTTATTCTGACGGTAATCTTGGTGATTAGTGTTCTCGGAACATTTGAAGCAAAGACGACAGACGTGTCAGACCTAAAGACACGCCTACAATCATCCACCGAAATATACGATGTTAAAGATAATAAGGCTGGCTCAATTGCTGGTCAAAAGGGTACGTATGTATCCTTTAATAAGATTTCACCGAATGCAGTGAATGCTGTTTTGGCAACTGAGGATCGTAATTTCTATCATGAACCAGGATTCTCAGTGACAGGTATGGCCCGTGGTGCGTTGACGACGGTTTGGTATCGCATTCGTGGTATCAATGCCTCAGCCGGTGGATCAACCATCACACAACAGCTGGTTAAGAACGCGTTCCTGACGCAAAATCAAACGATCACGCGTAAGGTGCGCGAGTTGTTCCTGGCAATCCAGGTTGAAAAGGAATATTCAAAGCACGATATCTTGGCGATGTACTTAAACAATGCTTACTTTGGTCAAGGTGTCTGGGGAATTCAGGATGCGTCACTGAAGTATTTCGGAGTTAACGCTTCGGATTTGTCGGTGACGCAAGGTGCTATGCTGGCGGGGATGTTACAATCACCAAACGGCTATGACCCATTGAATTATCCTAAGAACGCGTTGAATCGTCGTAATCAAGTTTTGCAAAATTTGGTGAACGACAAGAAGTTGAGCCAATCAGAAGCTGATCAATATGCAGCAACTGCGATTGGCGCATCTGACCACAACGTCGATAATTCGAACTATAACTATCCATACTTCTTCGATGCCGTTATTGACGAGGCTATTAACAAATATGGCTTGACTGAATCAGAAATTTTGAACGATGGTTATAAGATTTATACGACGTTAAATCAAACGGACCAACAAAACTTACAAGATGATTATGAGACCAGCTGGTTGAACCCAATTGGTGGGGATTCACAAGCGGCGTCGGTTGTCATGGATGCTAAAACTGGTGGGGTGCGTGCCGTTGTTGGTGGGCGTGGCGAACACGTCTTCCGTGGCTTCAACCGCGCAACGAGCATGTATCGTTCACCTGGTTCAACAATTAAGCCAATTGTTGATTATGCACCATCGCTATCACGTGGGTTTTCGTATGATTCTGAGTTGAAGAATGAGAAGACCAGCTTTGGTACGAATGGTTATTCACCATCAAATTATGCGGATTACACTAGTGAAGATGTTCCAATGTACGTCGCACTTGAAAACTCATACAACATTCCAGCCGTTTGGTTGCTTGACCAAATGGGTGTCTCTGTTGGGTATAACGCAGGAATTAAGGCCGGTTTGCCATTGAAGAAGTCTGACAAGAACTTGGCCATGGGAATCGGTGGATTGCAAAAGGGTGTGACGCCTTTGCAAATGACACAAGCCTACACAAGTTTTGCCAACGATGGGGTGATGAGTCATAGTCACTTCATTACGAAGATTGTGGATTCTTCCGGCAAGGTGATTGTCAAAGCGAAGGAAAAGCAAACGCGTCTTTGGTCAAAGAAGGTCGCTGATGAAATGACATCAATGATGATGGGTGTTTACACGAATGGAACTGGTAAAGCAGCTGATCCATACGGTTACACGGTAGCTGGAAAGACTGGTACAACCGAGGTGACGGGTAGTGATTCAACGGCAACGAACGCCACAGACTCATGGGCAATCGCCTACACACCTGATGTGGTGGTCACAACGTGGACGGGTTATGATTTATCGGCTAACGGTGAAACGATTCCAGTATCACTTGGTATGACAGCTGGACCATTGATGAAGACGACTTTGGAGCAAGTGATTCCAAATACTGATCAAACCGCATTTGGTGTTAAGAGTGTGCGTCAAAAGATGAGCACGGTCACGGGAGAAAGCGGTAAGAGTAGTGGTAGTTCATCATCAAATGGTTTCTCAAACGCCATTGATGGTATTCAATCAGACATCAAGGATGGTGCAAGCCAAGCGTGGTCAAACGTGAAGGACGGTGCGCACGCGGCATGGTCAGGTATTCAAAGTCTGTTTGGTAATTAGCCCCCAAAGTATGCGATAATGGAATTACTAATTTAAAGAAGGATATTAATTAATATGATTAACATTTATGACAACGTAAACGCAGTTGCTGCTGATTTGCGCGAGACGGCCCAATACAAGACTTTGCGTGATGCGGTTGAAGCATTGAACGCCGACACAGCTGCTAAGGATGTGTTCCAACGCTTCCAAGCTGCCCAAATGCAAATCAACCAAGCAATGCAAGCTGGTCAAGAGCCAGAAGCTGCGCAAGTTGCAGAATGGCAAGAAATTGCTGGTGAGATGGACAAGCACGATTCTTTGAAGAAGATGATGGAAGCTGAGCAAGCAGTTAACCAATTGTTGATGGAAATCAACAACATCATCACGAAGCCAATCGCTGAGTTGTACGGCCAAGACTAATTGATATGACAAAGGCGTCGCAAGAAATTGCGGCGCCTTTTCTTGTGGGCAAAGGTTAAGAAACAACGTTAGGTATTTCCTAATATTGACTAATCAGGGATAATAGAACACAAAGACTTTAAGAGGAGTGGTGGACCGCATGAAATTTATTCACGCAGCCGATTTGCACTTGGGTAATCCGTTTGTGGGGTTGGCCAATGTGCCCGCATGGCTACAAAATAATTTGCAAACGGCCAGTGAAACAGCGTTGGCTCGCTTGGTTGATGATGCCGTCGCAGAATCGGTTGACTTCGTTTTGTTGGCTGGTGATTTGTTTGATACGACAACACCTGATACGCGCGCGCAATTGACGTTGGTAACGGCTTTGCAACGCTTGGATGAAGCTAATATTCCGGTTGTGATGGGCTTTGGTAATCACGATTTTGTGCAAGATTGGCAAGCTTTGCCAATTTGGCCGGCAAATGTCACGGTTTTGCCAGCTGATATCACAACTACGCAACTGACGACGACTAACGGAGAACGCGTTGCCATTACTGGCTTTTCGTACACAACGCGTCATATCACGGAAGACATGGCGATTAAGTTCCCGAACAAGCTACCTAGCGTGGCATTTCATATTGGGATGTACCATGGATCGCTTGGTCAAGACGGGACGGGTGATTATGCGCCTTTCAGTTTGGGAGACCTACAAGCACATCATTATGACTACTGGGCATTAGGCCACATTCACGTGCGTCAAACATTGCAAGCAGAACCGTTTGTTGGTTATTCAGGTAGCTTGCAAGGACTTAACCGCAATGAAAGTGGGGCAAAGGGTTATTACTTGGTTGAAAATCAAGGAACCCGCTTGGTACCAGAATTTACGCCAGTAGCGCCTATTGTTTGGACGACACATGAACTAACGTTGACGGGTGACTTAGCCGAAGCAGTTACGCAAATTCGTCGTGAACTAGGGATGCCAGAAGAATTTGAATTGGTGTCGCTAACAGTTAAGACTGACGCGCCGCAATTGTTGTCAATGATTGAAAATGGTCAATTATTGGCTGCACTAACACGTGCATCAAAGTCGAATGATGCGTTCTATGTATTTGATGTCCGGCTGGATAGCTCGCCACTAACAGCGACGTTGCCAGCAGTGGACCGGCATTATTGGGACGAGACGGCTGATGTGGTGTTTAATTTTGACATGTTGCAACGTTTGGGGTTGAAGCAGGTGACTGACGCATCAATTTTGACGTCATTTTTGTCACCTGACATGATGGCCGAAATCAAAGAAGCCGTCGAAACAAAATTACGTGTTGCGGAACAAGGAGGCCAGACGGATGTGGATTAAAAATGCAACCATTGTCGGATTTGGTCAATGGCAACAACAACGTTTTGATTTCGTGGATGGCTTACAAGTTATTCAAGGACTGAATGAAGCAGGGAAGACGACATTGCACCAGTTCTTGTTGGGGATGCTATTTGGATTCCCGCAAGCCAAGGGTCGCAAGGTTAATACTTACGAACCACTGGAGCAAGGCCCATACGGTGGTCATCTGCAATTTGAAGTAGAGGGCACAACGTATGAACTAACTCGTTTGGGACGTACACAAACCACGACGCGCTTGGTAGCGGTTGACACGCAACAAGAATTTGCGGACCCAGAGGGGATGCTAGCTGAGCTCTTAGGACCGGTTGACCGTGACTTGTACCAAGCGGTGTTCAGTTTCGATCAGGATGCGTTGACGCAAATCTTTGCGCTACGTCCTGATGAATTTGCGGAACACTTGCGCTTGCTGGCAACGCCAGGGTCGGAGCAATGGTTAGCAATTGCAAATCAATGGGAGCAAGAGGCGGTGAGCCAATTTGGTGTCACGAAAACAGCTCGTCGCCCGATAAACGAAGCGCTACAAACGTTGCAGACAGCGCAAGATAACTTACAAACAGCTATTGCAGCGCGACCATCCTTGCGTACTTTGTCTGAACAACAACAGGCTGCTCAAGCACGTTTAGACTCGCTAACTGAGCGCCAACGTAATCTATCAACTGATTTGTCATCACAAGCAAAGCAACAACAGCTGGTACCGATTTATCAACGTTGGCAACAACTCACAACTCAACTTGCAGATGCGCCAGAACCAATCGACACCCGCTTGGCTGAGGAGGCCGAGCAGGTACAGCAACAATTGTTGGCGCTAGAAACCGTGTCGGTTGAAGCGACAGTTACTGATGAACAATTAGATGACGCTACCCAAGCGGTTAATGCGTTGGACCAATTGAATCAGCAGCAACGTGAAGCTGCTCGGCGTCAAGCGGATATACAAAACCAAACGAGTTTGTTATTGGCAAAGTACCGCTGGCAAGTGTTCCCACCAGAGCTCACGCCATTCCAAGTGAACCAGTTGCAAGGTGGGCCACAAATTGCAGTTTCTGGCCAATACCAGCGCGCCGGTATTGGGGCAATCGCGTTTGGAATTGTTGCCGGATTGGGTTTGATTCTTGGTCACCAAGTTTTGCCGGGAATCTTAGCAATTATCCTATTAGGTGCAATTGGGGCATTCCTATTCTTTAAATTGCCTAAGCGGGTAACGGCATCAACTGATTTGCCAGCCGAATACGGTGATATGACACCGGAGATGGTGTTGAATGCGCAACCTGATGTGCGTTTAGGTCACCAAATGGCGCAACAGCTAGCTGATTTGATGGCTGCGCAACAAGCTGTCATGCCACAACAAAAGGCATTGGAAGAGAAGTTGGCTTGGTTAGGATATCAATTGTCTGAAAGTGATTATCGTCAAAAGTTAGCTGAGTTGCGGGCAAATAACCGCACGGCTGACCAACAAGTGGTGCAGAAGGCCAAACTTCAGCAACGATTGAATGAGTTGTTGCAAGTTTTGGGCGTCACATCCGTTGGTGAACTATTGCAACAACGTGAACTGGCAGCCCGCACCCAAGCCATGATGCAAGAAGCTGATTTGTTGCGAGAACAACTTGGGGATGCTGATTTGAATGCGTTGGCCACTGCCAGTGATACGGTGGATGACACTGATCCATCAGCAGTGACGTTACGTTTGCAAGAAGAAGTGAATGAGGTGCAACAAACACTGGCTCGTTTGGAAGCCCAACAACAGCGTTTGTTGACGGATACGTCAATCGAAACCCAACAACAGCAAATCGCGGACCAAACAGCGGCTATCACAGCTGACTTGAAGGCTTATTTCGTGAACCGTTTGGCTAATGAATGGGTTGCTAAAACGTTGGATGCCGCCATTGGTGACCGATTCCCACAATTGATTCACTATGCCGGCGATTTGTTGCAACGCTTAACGCAAGGAAACTATACGCAAATTTCACAAACAAAGACTTTAATTAAAGTGACGCGTCATGATGGGGCAATCTTTAATGTCAGTCAGCTATCAAAGGGTGCAGCGGAACAAGTTTATGTTGCTTTGCGCCTAGCATTTGTGCAAGCCGTTAAGGAGAGCATTCAATTGCCACTATTAATTGATGATGCGTTTGTAGACTTTGATCGTGAACGTCGCCAAGCCATGATTGACATGCTACAAGAAATGGCGGGTAACCAACAACAGGTCTTGTATTTCACGGCACATCAAGTTGCCGCGGATCATGTATTGGATTTGAATGAACTGAAGGGGGCTTCGAAATGACAGAAGCAAAACAACTAAAAGAATATCAAGTTGATGAACGAATGGAAATTTACGTCCTATTGAAGGAAGTTGATCCACGAGTGACGCAACAAGGTAAGCGTTACTTGGCAGTTTCGGTTGCGGACCGTTCAATGGAAATCCGCGGGATGAAGTGGGATGCGACGCAAGAAGAAGCGAACACTTTAAAGAGCGGTATGGTTGTCTTTATGACAGCGGTTCGCCAAATTTATCAAGATAAGCCACAATTGAAGGTACTGTCTTTGCGACCAACGCATGCCGGTGAACCACAAGATCCAGCTGACTTTATGAGTGCGGCGCCAATGAAGGCCTCTGAAATGGAAGAAGAAGTTTCAGCAATTTTGTTCCAAATCACGAACGCCACTTGGCAACGTATCGTGCGTCACTTAATTGCTAAGTACCACGACCAGTTTTACAAGTATCCAGCAGCAAAGAGTAATCACCACGCATTTGCAGGTGGGTTAGGATTCCATACACTCTCAATCGTACATTTGGCGCAAGCAGTGGTGAAGCAATATCCTGGCTTGGATGCAAGCTTGCTATACGCCGGTGCCTTACTTCATGATTTGGGCAAGGTAATTGAATTGACGGGGCCAATCGCCACACAATATACGACAGCTGGTAACCTCATTGGACACATCGTCTTGATTGATGAGCAAATTGTCTTGGCCGCCAATGAAATGAACATGGATTTATACAGTGAAGAGATGCTGTTGTTGCGTCACACTGTTTTGGCCCACCACGGCTTGATGGAATATGGTTCGCCGGTTCGTCCAGTTGTTAAGGAAGCCAACATTTTGCACCAACTTGATGAATTGGATGCTAATATTCAAAGTTTTGATAATGCCTTGGCAGAAACGGAACCGGGTGAGTTCTCACAACGTCAGTGGGCATTGGATAACCGGTCAGTTTACAAGCCAACTAAATAAGCATAACCAAAGGAGTCGTTTTGACTCCTTTTTTGTTACATTTGAAATATTTAGCCGCTAAATTGTCCTGTTTTATGGCAACTTACTTTCCGTAACTTTACAATTTTTGGATTTACGAAAAATTTTTGATAATTAATGTTAAACTACTTTAGTTTAGTAAGAAAACATTAAGAGAAGTGGAGAAAAGAAAAGGGCATGTACGAGTGGTTATTTGATCATATAGTTAATTTTTTGGTATTGGTTCCGGTCTCATACCCAATTATTGGGGGAATGGCGTTTATTGTTTCAAGTATTTATCAACGCATTTTCAATGAGCGTCGCCAATTACCAAATTATGTAGAAGGAGAAACGCCGTTTGTTTCAATATTTGTGCCAGCGCATAACGAAGAAGCATCGATTGAATCAACGGTTGTTTATTTGGCAACGCAGCTAAATTATCCGGATACGTCCTATGAAATTATTGTGATTGATGATGGGTCAACCGACCGTACACCTGACATCTTGAAAGTGTTACAAACACGCTTCCCTGAAAAACTACGTGTTCTGACAGTTGTTGATAATCGTGGTAAAGCACACGGATTCAATATCGCATTAGGTTACGCGCAGGGTGAGTTTATTTTGTCTAATGATGCTGACACGAAGCCGGAAGCAGATGCGTTGTGGAAGTACATCTCATACTTTGAGCGCGAAGGTGGGCAAAACGTTGGCGCTGTTACTGGTAACATGCTGGTTTCTAATCGCACAACGATGACAGCTTTGGCGCAAATGAATGAATTGAATTCTATTGTGGGCATGATTAAGCGTTCACAAATGGCATATGGTGGCTTGTTTGCTTTCTCAGGAGCTAATACGATGTATCGCAAAGCTGCAGTGTTTGACGTTGGTGGGTTCCAAGCTGAGCAACCAACGGAAGATATTGCGATTGCTTGGGATATGCAAATCAATGGGTGGAAGGCCTTGTTTGCACCGCACATCCGATTCTTCTTGGATATGCCGGAAACGCTACGTGCAATGTTTAAGCAACGTCGCCGTTGGGCATCAGGCGGAATCTATGTGCTACTAACGAAAACTAGCGCATTGCTACAACATCCAATCAAGCACCTGTCAAACTTGCCGATCGTGATTGATTACGCCTTTAGTATCGTTTGGAGTTTCTTTTACTGGGTTTCAATGTTGTTGTTCATCGCATTGGAAGTTTATTTCTTTGCGACGGGTAATATGGAACGTTTCGTGCACGGCTGGTACATGGTTGCCATGTTTGTCACGATTGAATTTGCCGTCGGAATTATTCAAGGTGTACTTTCATCTTATATGAACGATGGTGGGAAGACTTTGAAGTATCTTTTGTTCCTGCCTTGGTATTTGATGATTTATTGGATGGTCAATACTGCCGCAATGGTAACGGAATCAGTGCCAACCTTCTTAAAAGTGTTATCTGGTGATGAAGGCGGTGTTTGGAAGTCGCCTAAGCGTTCACAAAGTTTGGCAGCTGTTAATGAGGAGTTAAGTCATGGAAAGTAAATATAATCGTACGGTGGCTGCACCAAGCTACGTGAAAAAAGAATCGAATGAAGATGCCGTCACGGTTGATTGGTTCTTTGGTAAAGGGCACATCGGCACTAAGATTTGGCAAGCCATCTTAATGGTAATCGGTGTTTTCTTCGCTGCTTTGCCAATCTATATCACAGTTAAAACGATGCTGGCAACGTATATGAAGAAGGGTGAAACAGTCTGGTCATATCGTGAAGGATTTAAGATGTGGCAAGATGCAACGCATTTTTTCTTTCAAATGTTGATTTTCTTCGTCGTTATTTTCTTGGTGTTGTACATCATTAATGTTCTTCGTGCGCGTCATGAACGAAAGGGATTAACTGTTGATGCTGAACGAGTTGCGTATCGCATGTCATTAGCTGAAGAAATGTATGACAGCAAATACGGACCACGTGCTTTCCGTATGCAACGTCAGAATATTCGTGTGGCGGGTTATGATGATGTGGAAACTTATGAGTTGCGTGACCGCATTAAGTATTTTGAAATGACGGACGGTGAATAAACATGACACAAACAGATGCAGAAATTATTGAACACATGAAGCTGCGTGAGTTGAACATGAAGCACCGTCAAGTTACGGCAAATAAGATTTTCCGTATGCAAAAGCGCGTCCGACAAGTGACGATGCTAGTTTTGTCACTTGTAAGTTCAGTGGCTTTATTGGCGCTGTTTTTGTTCTCACCACTGGATGTGCACGATCGCTTGCAATATCTGCCAAAAGTCGATGTGTTGATTTTCTTCATTCTCCTTTGGGTGACGGCTTTCATTTGGAACAAGTTGGGCAACGTTGGACCACTTAAGCGTTTCTTCCAGCGCGAGGCTAGCAAGATTCGTCGTCGTTATTCAGGTGAATTGCACGCTGGTCGTCGTTGGATCCAGTTCTATTACAAAGGGCGTGATATCGGACCGTTGATTCCACAGATTTTGTATTACGTGGATAGTGAGCATGAGTTTGATTCAATTGATGAAGCAATTGCTCACATTGACAAAGGGGTTGCCAAGCAACAATTAGCCGGTATTGGCAAGTTTCAACGTTATGCTAAGATGACAAATCGCGTCATCATTTCTTCTGTACAAGAATTGGGCCAACCAAGCAGCCGGTTGATGCGTTTTGTGAAGGTGCCTGACCGACCAAATGTTTGGTTGATGGCCTCAGCACCTGATACGCCTAAGATTGCCGAAATGACAAACAGCAAGGTGGCAATTTTTACACCACCAACTCGTGATGGGGCAACAATTAGCAGTAACAATGTGAGCGTGGTTCGGGCGGATTATCACTTGGATGCTGTGGCAGATTTGTTCCGTGATCAAATCCATGGCTTCTTGGATGGCATGACGGAAGCTGATTTGGCAACTGAAGTTATCTTTGAAATGACTATTCACAGTGCCAAATTGGACACTTGGACTGACCATTCACTAGCTGTCCTAGATGAAAATGGCTATTTATAGTATGTAGAAAGGATGTATAACGCGTGCTTGTGACGTGTTGTACATTCTTTTTGTTAATAAAATGTACCAGTACAGGGATAATGAGAAAAAACTTTACGCCGAAAACGTTTGCATTGTGAAAGGTTTTTACATAAAATAGTAAAGTACTATTCAGAAGTAATTAAGATTAGTGAAGATTTGAGAGGTCTTACAATGGAATACTTGATCGGAGTTGACTTGGGGACAACGTCAACTAAGGCTGTTTTGTTTGACACTGAAGGGCATGTTATTGCCAGTGCAAACAAGGGTTACAAGCTTTACCGTGACGAACCAGACATGGCCGAAGAGGACCTAAACGAAATTTGGGAAGCCTTCGTTGATGCTATGACTGAGGTCGTTCGCGGTGCAAACGGTGGCAAGATTTTGGGTGTATCATTCAGTTCTGCAATGCACTGATTGATTGCTTTCGACAAGGATTGGCAACCATTGACACGCGTTATCACTTGGGCTGATACGCGCGCTGTTAAGTACACGGAAGAGTTGAAGTCAACTGGCTTGGGCCAAGAGATTTACAGCAAGACGGGTACGCCAATTCACCCAATGGCACCTTTGTCAAAGATGTTGTGGTTGAAGAACGAAAAGCCAGATATCTACAACAACGCTGCCCACTACTTGGGAATTAAGGAATACTTGTTCAACCGTTTGTTCGGTGCCAACAAGATGGATATTTCAATTGCTTCAGGAACAGGAATGTTCAACATCTTCAACTTGGATTGGGATGAACAAGCCTTGGAAGTGACTGGTATCAAGAAGGAGCAAATGCCACAACCAGTTGAGCCATACGAGATTGAGCGTGGCATGGTTGCGGAATACGCTGCTGTTATGGGCTTGGATATCGACACACCATTCGTTTATGGTGCTGGTGATGGTCCTTTGTCAAACTTGGGTGTTAACGCTGTGCAACCTGGTGTTGCCGCTGTGACGATTGGTACGTCAGGTGCCATCCGTGTCGTAACTGATGCACCTAAGATTGATCCAAAGGGACGTACGTTTACGTATGCCTTGGACAAGGATCACTGGGTTGTCGGTGGACCAGTTAACAACGGTGGAGATGTCTTCCGTTGGGCCCGTGACAAGATGTTTGACGCCGAGAAGTCAACGGCTGCCTTGATGGGTGTTGATACGTATGACTTGTTGACGGAAATTGCTTCAAAGATTCCTGCCGGTGCTGATGGTTTGCTATTCCACCCATACTTGGGTGGTGAGCGTGCCCCAATCTGGGACGCCAACGCCCGTGGTTCATTCTTCGGATTGACGCACAACCACACGCGTGCCCACATGGTTCGCGCGGTGCTAGAAGGTATCATCTTCAACATCTACATGGTTGCTTTGGCCCTTGAAGAAGTTGTTGGTGATTTGAAGTCAGTGCAAGCAACTGGTGGATTTGCTCGTTCAGCTTTGTGGCGTCAAATGACAGCCGACATCTTTGAGCAACCAGTTACGGTGCCAACGGCCTTCGAGTCAGGAGCTTTGGCTGCTACTGTTATGGCACAAAAGGCTTTGGGAATGGTTGATAGCTTGGATGTTATCGGCGACATGGTCGGTGATTCAAACACGTACGATCCAAACCCAGAAAACTACGAAGCTTACCGTGAGTTGACGCCAATCTTTATTCGTTTGGCACGTCAATTGCAAACGGAGTACGCAAACATTGCGAACTTCCAACGTAAGCACGTAAACAAGGGCGATAAGTAGTCCTGAGCGAAAAGCAGATAAAAAATAAAATATTGCTCACAGTGCATGACAATTTGCCGGTACTGTGAGCAATCGTTTTTAATAGATAATTTACCTACTTAAGGAGTAAACGATGGAATTCGTTATGTTGGCAATTTCAATTTTGATTTTGCTTGTTTTGATTGTTAAGTTCAAGTTGAACACGTTCGTATCATTGGTTGTTACGGCGTTCATCTTGGCATTGCTATTGGGTATGAACCCAATGGATGTTCCAAACGCTGTATTGGGCGACCAAGGTATGGGAAATATCTTGGGTTCAAACTCAGTTATCTTCATCTTCGGTGGAATGATCGGACGATTGGTTGCCGATGCCGGTGGTTCATACCGAATCGCTAAGACGTTGATTAACTGGTTTGGAATCAAGCGTTTGCAATGGGCTGTTTTGATTGCTTCATTCATCATCGGAATTTCAATGATTTTCGGTGTTGGAATGGTGCTTTTGATTCCTATCGTATTCGCGGTGGCCATCGAAGCCGGTGTGCCTTTGCTTTACTTGGGAATCTCAATGACGGCTGCCTTGTCATCAGCACAAGGATTCTTGCCTCCACAGCCAGCTCCAACGGCCGTGGCTATGTCATTGGGTGCTAACATTGGTTTGACGTTGATTCTTGGTTTGATTGTGTCAGTTATTACGGCCGTTGTTGCGGGTCCTTTGTTCACAAAGTTAGCTCAAAAGTACGCCCCTGACGCATTCCAATTTAAGACGGAAATCAAGGCAGTTGGTGAAGTTAAGGAATACGAGTTGGACAAGACGCCATCATTCTTCTTGTCAGTTATCACGTCAGTATTCCCATTGATCTTCATGATCATCGCAACGGTTTACAAGATGATCTACACGGGTGGTGTTACCCCAAAGAACCCATCAAACTTCGATAAGGTTGTTGAGTTCTTGGCAACGCCAGCTGTTGCTATGACGATTGCTTTGATCTTTGCCATCTTCTCAATGGGTGTATGGCAAAAGAAGTCAGCACAATCAATCGGTGCATCATTGAACAACGGTATGAGCGCAGTTGCTGGTATCTTGTTGATCGTCGGTGGTGGAGGAGCATGGCGTGGTGTCTTGGTAAACGGTGGTTTGTCAGACAAGGTTGCCTCAATCTTCTCAGCTAACGGTCACATGTCAGCTATCACGGTGATTATCTTCGCCTGGGCAGTTGCTGCTGTATTGCGTATCTCAGTTGGTTCAGCTACGGTTGCTGGTATGACGGCGGCTGGTATCGTATTGTCAATCGTGCAATCACAACACAACCCAACGTTGTCAGTTTTGGTTGCCTTGGCAATCGGTGCCGGATCATTGATCGCATCACACGTTAACGACGCTGGATTCTGGATTTTCCAAGAATTCTTCGACTTGTCAATCAAGCAAACGTTCCAAATCTGGACTGTTTTGGAAACGATTATTTCATTGACGGGTATGGTTGTTATCTTGGCAATGGCAGTTATCTTGCTATAACGAAATAAACATTCAATTAAGGCTCACATGGCATTTGCTGTGTGGGCCTTTTTGTGGTTTGTGTTGTGCTAGCGCACAAATCGTTTTGGAACAATTCGGAGCACCGCCACCCCAACCAACCCACATGCTTCGGCGCGTAAGCGACGACCCAAAATCAACATTAATTTTAAGAAACAAAAATAACCATAAGCCCAAAATACAACCAATATCCCGTATAGAAAGCAAACCAAAATATCGGACTTTTTTTATTCTGATATCCCGACAATGAAATAACTCTGATTAAAAATTTAATGAACTTATTACCCGCAAGCGCTTACAAAAGGTGTACAATATTTAAGTTAACTTATGAAATCGTTTTCATGAGCAGAACACATTTGAGATATTTTTTAATTGAGAAGGGGTAAGACGAGATGCTTACATTACTCGCTGGCCTAACTACTGATCCTAAGACAGGATTATTCCAATGGATGACAAACGGCTTTAACGTTTGGCCATTCTTGATTTTGGTAGTTGGTATTGCATTGTTGCTATTTTTGATTTTGAAGGCCAAGATTAACACATTCGTTGCGTTGATCATTACTTCAATTTTGGTCGCCTTGGGCTTGGGAATGAACCCGGCCGGAATCGCTGATGCCTTGAAGAATGGTATCGGTGGTACGATGGGTGAGTTGGTCATTGTCTTTGGGTTTGGATCAATGATCGGTCGCTTGGTTTCAGATGCTGGTGGATCATACCGCATCGCTTCAACTTTGATTAACAAGTTTGGTAAGTCAAAGTTGCAATGGGCGGTTGCCGGTGCATCATTCATCATCGGAATTTCATTGCTATTTGAAGTTGGTTTGGTTGTTTTGATTCCTATCGTCTTCACAATCGCTTTGGAAGCCGGGGTATCATTGCTTTACTTGGGAATTCCAATGGCTGCTGCCTTGTCAGCTGCGCAAGGATTCTTGCCACCACAGCCATCACCAACTGCAGTTACGAACGCATTGGGTGCTAACATCGGTGTCGTATTGATGTACGGTATCATCGTTGCCATCGTCGCAATGTTGGTTGCTGGACCTTTGTTTACACGTTTGATCCAAAAGGTTGAGCCAAAGGCATTTAAGATTACTAAGAAGCTTGATGCTATTGGTGAAGTTAAGACCTTTAAGTTGGAAGACACACCATCATTTGGCTTGTCACTTGTTACATCATTGATGCCTGTGTTCTTCATGTTGATTTCAACGATTTACACGTTGGCTCACAACGGCGGAAAGCAAGTTTACAGTGGTATGGTTGGTGATGCAGCATGGAAGGCTTTGACGCCTGCTGCACAACACGGTTACTTGACTGACCCAACGGTGCTTGACCGCATCATCGCCATGCTTGGTAACCCAGTTATCGCCATGGTTATCGCAATGGCCTTTGCTATTTGGTCAATGGGACCAAAGCAAGGACGTACGATGGGCGAAGTTGGTTCATCAATGTCAGAAGCTTTGAAGTCAATCGCTAACTTGTTGATGGTTATCGGTGGTGGCGCTGCCTTTAAGGGTATCTTGACTGCTGGTGGTATCTCAACTGCTATTGCTTCAGCATTCTCACACACGTCATTGTCACCAATCATCTTCGCATGGTTGATTGCCGTTATCTTGCGTGTCTCAGTTGGATCAGCTACGGTTGCTGGTTTGACGACTGCCGGAATCGTCGCACCATTGGTTGCTAACCAAACGGCTGTTAACCCAGCCTTCGTGGTATTGGCAATCGGTGCCGGTTCATTGGCTGCTTCACACGTTAACGATGCCGGCTTCTGGATGTTCAAGGAATTCTTTGACTTGGATGTGCCACAAACGTTGAAGATTTGGACAGTGCTTGAAACAATTATTTCAGTTGTTGGATTGATTGTTATCTTGATTTTGTCAGCATTGTTCTCATAGGATTTTTACTTACTTCTGACGTCAATTCACAAAAAGCGCAAACTTTAATCGAAGTTTGCGCTTTTTTATTTGTAAATATAAACATATTAAATATTTCACAAACTAAATGATTTAGGGAGAGTATCATGATGATTTGGCATAATAAATGGGTCCGATGGGTGTGGTACAACCTGACGGGCATTCTGTTTGTTTTGTACCTTTTGCACTATACAGCGCCCGTGTTGAATACATGGAGTGTTGTTGTCTTATTGGTTGGTATGGCAGCAGTTAGCGTATTTATGTTTGTATCTGAATATATGCGTTTGAATCCGGTGAGCGCAGAGTCACCGGAAGAAGCTGACGACCAGGGAAATTGAGTTGGTAAAATAGGACGCAGAAGTTTATACTTATAGTATTAGTTTCTGCACAAATTATTCGTTACTATGACGAGTTCGCAGACTCCAATTGTACGACAATAAAAAACAAGCGCGTTCATTACCAGCGCGCTTTTAGTTTGGAAAAGAAGGTATGTCAGTGACTACAGTAACCGTTCAACCTGGCGTTTTTCTGCATATTTTGCCAACTCAGCAATTTGCAACGACAAGAATATTAATTAACTTTACCCGTCAACACGACGTGGCTTCTTTAGGAGGCCGTGTGTTGGCAAGTAACATGCTTGAAACAGCTTCACAAAAATATCCCTCACAAACCGCTTTGGCACGTGTCTTAAGCGACTTGTATGGGGCATCATTTGGTACTGATGTACTGAAGACAGGCGCTTTGCACACTTTGCGCTTGCGCATGACGTTGGTACATGATGATTTTGCAACGGATTCACAGAGTTTGTTGCGCGATGGCTTTGCGTTTATTCGCGAGATGATGTGCAACCCATTGGGTGATGCTGCACATGGCTTCGATCCAACTGTTTTTGAACGCCAACGTGAAATTGCATTAGATGAAATCGCCGGACTGCAAGAGGAAAAGCCATTCTATGCGGCCCGCCAAGCAATCAATGCTTATTTCACTGATCCAGTGCAAGCCGTACCGGCATACGGCACCACTGAGATTCTTGAAAAGGTCTCACCAAAAGATGCGTGGGATGCTTGGCAGGATACGATGGCGCACGACCGTGTGGATATTATCGTATTGGGTGATGTGGACACGGCAACGGTTGAACAAGCAGTGGCGCAATTGCCGTTGGAACCGCGTGCCATCGCTGGAAATCCTTATTATGAACAAGAACTATTTCCAGCCGTAAAGCGCACAGTGGAACTTGATAAGGTGAACCAGGCCCGTTTGATTTTGGCGTATCAATTGAAACTGGAACAGACCGACCGTTTTCAAGGTTTCGTCTTTAATGCCTTGTTCGGTGGCCTTGCCGTTTCACGTTTGTTTATGAACGTGCGTGAGACAGCTGGCCTGGCTTACTCGATTTATTCTGACTACAATCCGTATACAGGTTTGTTGATGGTTGAATCAGGTGTTGATCACGGTAAATTGGTTGAAGCTGAGGACCGTATCGATGCTGAATTGACGCGTTTGCAAACGGAACTTGTCGGTGACGATGAGTTAAACATGATTAAGCGCTTGATGAAGGCGGATTATGTTGTTTCGCTTGACCAACCTGGTCGTATTACAGAACGCGTTCAGAATCAAGAGTTAATCGGGTATCATACGACCCCTGAAGAATGGCTGGCTGCAGTTGATGCTGTGTCAGCCGAACAAGTCCAACAAGTTGCCCGAGCAGTGACGAAGCAACTTCATTATGAATTGGTAGGAGGTAAGGCTAATGGTTGATGCATTAAGTCGTTTTGCGCCTAATGAGCGTCACGAAACGTTGCCAAACGGGGCACGCTTGCACATTTTGCCACGCCCTGATTTCCACCAATTCGTGGGGATGGTGACGGTTGATTTTGGTGCGCGTGACCAAATGTTTATGAAAGAGGGTCAATTGGTTAAGCAACCAGCTGGCTTAGCACATTTCTTGGAACACAAGTTGTTTGCGCAACCTGGATATGATGCCTTTTCGCGTATGAGCGAACTTGGGGCGAATGCTAATGCGTTTACGACGCAGACACGCACAAGCTACTTTATGACGGCACCAGCTAATGAATATGCAGCCTTCTCAGAATTGTTGCACTTCACACAAGAGCCTTATTTCGAAGAGAGTTCTGTTGTTCGTGAACGCGATATCATCTCACAAGAAGTGGATATGTATCAAGATGATACGAATGCACGTTTGTATCGCATGATCTTGGGTCAACTATTCCCAGGTGATCCGATGGCTGATGATATTGCTGGAACCACTGAATCGGTGCACAGCGTCACGCCGGCTGATTTGCAGGCCGCCTTTGATGCGTTTTACCGCCCAGAAAACATGGATATTGTCGTGGCTGGTGCCTTCGACATTGATGCAGTCCGTCAACTCGTGATGGATGCGCCAATTAGTTCACGCCAAGCAAATGATAATATCACGGTACCGGCTAAGATATTTGCACCGGTTATTACGGAACCGCTTGAAGTGGATATGGACATTGTGCGAACAAAGATTGCGATTGGTCAACGCTGGTATGATGGGGCGATAATGCCAACTGGCATGGAGGCCTTACGTATTGCCATCGCGGGTAGCTTAGCAGTTGATTTGGTATTTGGTGAGTTTTCACCAACCTATATGATGTGGTACGACTCGGGTATGATTGATGATACATTCAGTGCTGAGTTTGACTGGGAACGGGGCGTGGCCTTTTTGACCATTGCCGCCGAAACACCTGAAGCTGATGAATTGATTGATGCAGTTTCAGATGAGTTAACGAACTTGGCCGAACGATTCAACGAGCTATCTGCAGATTTTGAATTGGTGAAAAAGGATGCCTTGGGTCGCTTGATTAGCAAGTTCAATCAACTCGAAGAAATTGTCACGCGATTCGAGGGGCAAACCTTTGATTTTGCCACTTTGCGTGATGAAATTAATGTCTTGCAGAGCCTAGATGTGCAAAGCGTTTATGACATACTTATGCATGCCGAAATTAGTGACCTTTCGACCGTTATTGCGCGTCCGAATGTCGATAATATGTGGTAGTATAGATATATGCAATTATACTGATAAAAAAAGTTAAGGATGAGAGACTAATGAACGAAGAACGCAACAGCGTCATCGGACAAGAGCTACAAAAGGCTCGTCTTGATAAGGGGCTATCCCTTGACGATATTCAACAAACGACAAAGATTTCAAAAGCGCTACCTAGCTGCGATTGAAAATGGCCAATTTGATCAATTGCCAGGGGCATTTTATGAACGTGCATTCGTGCGTCAATATGCTGCTGCAGTTGGTCTTGATGTTGCTGATTTTATGCAAAATCACGATATCACCACGGAACAAGTTGAACCTGATTTAAGCGGAGCTCGCGTTGACGCAGATAACGTGACGCGTGCGGGGATGCACAAGGTTGAAGAAACGGCTGCTGATAAGACGCGCCAAATGATGCCAAAGATTTTGATTGGTGTGGCTGTTATCGCCATCATCGCCGTTATCTGGGCTGTTGTTGCCTCATTTGCTGGTTCAGCAAAGCAACACAGTAAGAACGAGTCATCTGTTTCAGTGACAACTTCAAAGGTATCATCTGTTGCTTCATCAGAATCAAAGTCAACGACTGACGAGTCAAAGAAGTCATCTTCTAAGAAGGAATCTTCAAAGAAGGAGTCATCAGAGAAGAAGGATGACAAGGTTGAGCTTGGTACAGGTACGGCAGCTGGTAACACAGTAACGTACGCTGCTGTTAAGGCGCCAGCCGACAAGGAAATGACGTTGAACTTGAAGTCAACTGGTGCGTCATGGATCCAAGTTAAGGATGCAGCCGGCACTGTTTTGTGGAATGGTACGTTGCAAGCTAACGGTAACCAAGACGTTAAGATTCCTGCTACGGTAACTGGTGTCAGCGTTTCAATCGGTAACGCAACGGTTACGACGATGTCATTGGACGGTTCAGAAGTTAACTTGATGAACAACAACGCCATCGTTTGGAACGCCAACATGACGTTCCAACGCTAAACTTAGTGGGGTGGATAAAAAATGAATTTGCCTAATAAGTTGACGGTCTTCCGTATGATTTTGATCCCTGTATTCATGTTGGTACTTGCTTTGCCACTTGATTGGGGAACGTTGCAAGTTGCTGGCGCAGTTTTGCCAGTCACACACCTAGTGGCAGCAATCATCTTTATTGTTGCTTCATTAACGGACCTTGCAGATGGAAAGATCGCGCGCAAGTACAAGTTGGTAACGAACTTTGGAAAGTTTGCTGATCCATTGGCCGACAAGTTGTTGGTTATGACAGCATTGATTTTCTTTGTCCAATTCGGTTGGGCACCAGCTTGGATGGTTGCAATCATCGTGATTCGTGAGTTGGCCATCACTGGTTTGCGCACATTGATCGTTGAAAACAATGGTAAGGTGTTGGCAGCAGCGATGCCAGGAAAGATTAAGACGGCTTCACAAATGGTTGCCATCTCATTCTTCTTGCTTCACGACATCGTCTTTGCAATGTTCAACATCCCATTTGCGATGATTATGATTTGGATTGCCTTGCTTGCAACAATCTACTCAGGAATTGATTATTTCTACAAGAACCGTGAAGTTTTCTCTGACGGGTTCAAGTAATTAACTGAATGGAGAGGTAGTTTGACACTCATTGTGTTGGACTACCTCTTTTGTTATACAATTAAGTCAAACAAAAATTGGAAAAATTAGCGATTACTGCGTCTTTATTACTGAAAGGGGTGCAGAATGAAAAATATTGAAGTTGGTCAGGCCTTAATTGCACGACACGAGAGTATTACATCCGCCGAGTCTCTGACGGCTGGGTTGTTTGTCAGTACGTTAGCAGAGGTGCCAGGTATTTCTGCTGTGTTGCCCGGAGCGTTTGTGACCTACGCAGCAGCAGCGAAGACCCAATTGGTTGGTGTGCCGGCCGAATTGATTGCGGAAGTGGGGGTCGTATCAGCTGAAGTTGCTGAGAGTATGGCCAGTGGGGCGAAGCGTGAATTGCATACCGCATGGGGTGTTAGTTTTACTGGCGTAGCTGGACCTGATGCGTTGGAAGGTCACCCGGCTGGTACCGTGTTTATCGGCATTGCGGCGCCAGATGGTACAGTCGCCGCAACGAAGTTTGAGTTTAATGGTGACCGTCAGAATGTTCGTGACCAATCAGTCGCAGCTGCGTTTGACCTGTTGGCAGACAAAATCAAACAAATCGAGAATTAACACGAAAAAGAATTGAATTCTAAATTGAATTAGGTTACACTAGGTGTATATTAAGTTTAAGTTAACAAGTGGAGGCCGATAAAAATGGCATCAGGAAAGAACATTAACCCAAATAAGAAGCTTGAAGGAAAGATTGCGGACCCAAAGGAGCGTCAAGCTGCGTTGAACGAAGCCTTGAAGAAGATTGAAAAGTCTTTTGGTAAGGGTTCAGTTATGAAGCTTGGTGATAGCCAATTCACGAAGGTACAATCAACGTCAACGGGATCATTGAAGTTGGACGTGGCCCTCGGAATTGGTGGCTACCCTAAGGGACGTATCATCGAAATCTACGGACCTGAATCATCAGGTAAGACGACGTTGGCTTTGCACGCGGTTGCTGAAGCACAACGTAACGGCGGAATCGTCGCTTATATTGACGCGGAAAATGCCATGGACGTTGAATACGCCAAGGCATTGGGTGTCGACGTTGACGAGCTTTTGCTATCACAACCAGATACTGGTGAACAAGGATTGGCCATTGCGGACGCCTTGATTACATCAGGTGCCATCGACATGGTTGTTGTCGACTCAGTTGCCGCTTTGACGCCTAAGGCCGAAATCGACGGTGAAATTGGTGACTCAACAGTTGGTTTGCAAGCCCGTATGATGTCACAAGCTTTGCGTAAGATGTCAGGTGCCATCTTGAAGACTGGTACGACGGCTATCTTTATCAACCAATTGCGTGAAAAGATTGGTATCATGTTTGGTAACCCAGAAACGACACCTGGTGGACGTGCTTTGAAGTTCTACTCATCAGTACGTTTGGATGTTCGTCGTAAGGGTGGTATCGATGCTACCAAGGCTGACGGTGACGATGTGAAGTCAGTTGGTAACGTTACCCGTATCAAGGTTGTAAAGAACAAGGTTGCGGCACCATTCCGTGAAGTGGAAGTTGAAATCTTGTTTGGTAAGGGTATCTCAAAGACTGGTGAAATGATCGACTTGGCTGCTGATAAGGACATTATCGTGAAGTCAGGATCATGGTTCTCATACAACGGTGAGAAGATTGGTCAAGGAAAGGTCAACGTTATTCGTTGGTTGGAAGACCCAGAACACAAGGACATTTACGATGATATCTACGCACAAGTTCGCGAAGCATACATCGGAAGCCACGATGGATCAGACGACGCTGCCGAAGATAACTCAGCAGATGACGTAGAAGACATCGAATTGGCAATCGAAGAAGATTAATAATTAAAAACAAACGGCAAAGCCTCCACAATGGGAACTTTGCCGTTTTGAGTATCCACTGAATTTATGCAAAATATCATATCCAAAGGGCGTCTGAAAAATTAGATTGAAGATGTCTATTTTCTGATGCAAATTTGGATACCTTATTTTCGCCATTAGATTTCGGTTGTTCTATACTAATCATGTAATAAAAAAGAAATAAAAAAGCGCTACGTATGAGTAGTTGGAGGTGTTTATCATGGCATACACAAAGCAAGAAGTTCAAGATTGGGTAAAGAAGTTGGATTTGAACACTTGGGGACCAACTGAGGTTTATTGGTCTGACAGTTTCCACCGTGTTCATGTCATTGCAGCTGATATGGAAAGTGCAGCAGTTACCGAAAAGATTAAGGCAGCTGTCGAAGCAGAAATCGCAGCCGGCACCACCGACGAAACAGACGCACGTGACTTCTTGGAGCACTTGATTGTTACTGATTACGCCCAAGAAGATTAATATTAACGATAATTCTAAATTGCTTGTCTAACAGAGATGTAAGGCAAGCAATTTTTATTTTATCAATGTTTCTACTATATATAGTGGGAACCTTTTTCTATGATCATCAAACTAACATAGAATGCCTCGGCGCGATAGCGACGAACCGTAAACCGAAAACACTCTGGTAAATAACCTTAAAGTGTAGTACCATGGAATCACTAATTTTAGCTGGAGGGGACCCAGTATGGAACCATACGAAGCCGAGCAACAACGCTTGGATGTGGTCTTGGAAAAGATTCAAGACGCAAAGGTAAAAAATGATTTAGATCGACAAAATAACGAGCAAAAGCAGGCTGATGTTGAAGCTGGATGGAACGATGTCCGCTTCAAGTCATCTACTTACGGTAGCTTGTTCGAAACAGCCATGTCTGTTCGCCAACAACAACAAATGTTGCAAGAACGCGAATTGGCCATGAACTCTGTTGAACACCAAGCTGTGGTATTGGACCGCTTGCAAGCCCGTCCATACTTTGCCCGTATTGATGTGCAAGAAAACGGTTCTGAGACGGTTGAGCCAATTTATATTGGTTTGGCATCATTCTCAGATTCACCTGACAATTTCTTGATTTATGACTGGCGTGCACCAATTTCTTCTATTTACTATGATGCTGGTTTGGGTCAAGTGACTTATGAGACACCAGATGGTAAGCAAGAAGCAACGGTTCACTTGAAGCGTCAATTCCAAATTGAAGACGGTAAGATTGTAACCATTTTCGACACTGACGAAGCTGTTGGTGATCAAATGTTGTTGAACGCCGTTTCTGGTGAGTCAACGACAAAGATGAAGTCAATCGTTACGACGATTCAAAAGGAACAGAACAAGATTATCCGTAACACGGCAGCTGATTTGTTGTTCGTGCAGGGAGCAGCTGGTTCTGGTAAGACATCTGCCGTGCTACAACGTGTGGCTTACTTGCTATACCGTTACCGTGGTCATTTGACGTCTGGTCAAGTGGTGATGTTCTCACCAAACCAATTGTTCAATGACTATATTGACCAAGTCTTGCCTGAATTGGGTGAGCAAAACATGGTGCAAATGACGTACTACCAATATGCATCACGTCGTTTGCCTAAGTTGCAACTTGAGACGCTACAAGAGCGTTTCGAAGCGCAACCAGAAGGTGCTCAAAAGGCTATCATCGATATGAAGGGTACGAGTGATTACTTCAACGTGATGAACGCATACGCCGATGGCTTGAACAAGGCTGATATTAAGGTGCGCCCAATTAAGTTCCGTGGCCAAGAAATTATTTCAAAGGCCAAGATTGAAGAGATTTACTACTCATTCAACGAGAACTATAAGTTGGGTAACCGCCTCCAAGCAACCAAGGAACGTTTGATGAAGATGTTGCAAGGTCGTATTGGGACGGAAATGCAAGCTGATTGGGTTGAAGCTGAAATCCAGAACTTGACGAAGGAACAATACGACTCAATGTTGGGGGACAACCCACGTGAGTTTAAGTCTGATGAAGAAGAGACAAAGTTCTTGGCCAAGATTATTGTGACGAACGCTTTGGCACCAATTGCAAAGGGTGTTAACCGTAACCGATTCATTAACATCAACAACCAATTCATTCACTTCTTGCGTACAGTGCCTAAGTTGATGGATTTGTCTGCATATGGCATCACGCTAGAAGACTGGACAAAGTCTGTAGAGAACACAATCAACAAGATGAAGAATGGTGAATTGCCAATGGCCGACATGACGCCATTCATGTTGTTGTTCGATTTGATTAAGGGTAGCCGTGGTGAGCGTGACATCCGTTTTGTCTTCATTGATGAAATCCAAGATTACACGCCATTCCAATTGGCCTTTTTGAAGTTCAGCTTCCCACGTGCACGATTTACGATGCTGGGTGACTTGAACCAAGCCATCTTTACAAAGGAAAATGCTGTTAGCTTGCAAGAAGAGTTGTCACACTTATTTGATCCAGAGAAGTCTGAATATGTGCAATTGACGCAAACATACCGTTCAACGCAACAAATTACGGATTACTCAAAGGCTATTTTGATTAACGGTGCGCAAATTGATGCCTTTGAACGTGAAGGTGACAAGCCGCTGGTTAAGGTATTGCCAGATCAAGCCGCGATGATTGCGGCCACATTGTCACAATTGGCAGCTAATGACGCAGCTGAAGAGACAACCGCAATCATTACCAAGACATTGGCCGACGCAGAAGTTGCTTACGCAGCCTTGCGTGACCAAGCTGATGTTACAATCATTCGTACTGAAAACCAACGCTTGGTACCAGGAACTATCATTGTGCCTGCCTACTTGGCCAAGGGACTAGAATTTGATGCTGTTATTATGTGGGATGCCTCAGAAGGGGTATACCACGGTGATGACGAGCGTCAACTAGTTTACACAATTGCATCACGTGCTATGCACCAATTGACGGTTCTTGCGATTAACAAGCTAACGCCATTGTTGGCAAACGTGGATTCACAACTATACGAAATGGGGTAATTGACTATGAGTCAGGCACCACTTAACTACGCGGTATTTGATCGCGATGATTGGTCAGTTTTAGTTGAGCCACCTGCAGACCGTGACGTGTCACACGTTACGCCATCTATTTTGGGTGAGATTAAGGCGTTTAATGATCAAATTTCAATGGCCGACGTTGCAATGTTCTACGATCCATTGATTCACTACATTAAGTTACGTCACGCGCAATACTTGCGTGACCGTGAAGAGCGCCAACGCTTTTTGGGTCGTAACACGAAGCCAAGTCCATTTGTAATCGGGATTGCCGGTTCTGTGGCGGTTGGTAAGTCAACGACGGCCCGCTTGCTACAATTTATGTTGCAAGCTGAATATGGTGAAGATAACGTTGCTTTGACGACAACGGATGGTTTCTTGTTGCCAAATGACGAATTGAAGGCGCAAGGTCTCTTTGACCGTAAGGGGTTCCCAGAGTCCTATGATATGCCAGCGTTGTTAGAATTCATGAACGCCGTGAAGGACGGTGAAGAAGTTGTCCGCTCACCAAAGTACTCACACGACATTTCTGATGTGTTGGTCGATGAGTTTGACACATTCGAGCGACCTGAAATCTTCATTGTTGAAGGAATCAACACCTTGCAGGCGGCACCAAACTCACCAGTGTACTTGTCAGACTTCTTCGACTTGTCAATTTACGTTGACGCAGAGACTGAATTAATTGAACACTGGTACTTGGATCGTTTCGAAGCGTTGTTGCAACAAACAGCTGAGACCGATGATCCAGACAACTTCTTCTATGCTTGGACGCAAGTGCCACGCGAAACAGCCATTGATGCAGCGAAGAAAGTGTGGGAAACGGTTAACTTGCCTAACTTAGTTGATTATATTTTGCCTACGCGCGAACGTGCTGATTTGATTCTCCATAAGACAATCGGGCACGGAATTGATGAAGTTTGGTTACGAAAATTCTAAAACCATTACTTTTCAACGTAACGCTAATATGACAAAAAACGACAAACGCCGAGAAACGACCGTTTCTTGGCGTTTATTTTATGAGTTTCGTTACAAATTTCGAGTTATTTAACTGGTTAACTATATTGGTGAGAAACCTTAAACGGTGCGGGTTTACAAGTGTAACAGGCCCTATATGACGATAATGTAACGAATAAAGCGGGTCGTTTGGTCGGTTTCGACATCAAATGTAACGCTTCTGTAATTTTAAGCCCTGTCAGCTTGGTAAACTATGTCTTGTGGTTGAGGCGAGGTAAGCCTCATATAGAGAAGTGCTTGAGCAATAGTGTTCGCACATGAAAAACAATCCGTAGGAGCGTTATAAAAGATATGAACAAGATGAAAGAAACAGCATTGACGGTTGCCGGTTTGGCATCAGTATTGGTAGCAGGACAACAAGTTGTTCACGCTGCATCAACATACACTGTACAAAACGGTGATACTTTGTCAGAATTGGCCGACAAGTTCAACTTGACGGTTGAGGACTTGGTTAAGACTAACAAGATCTCAGACGCCAACATGATTTTCGTTGATCAACAAATCGAAGTACCAGCTTCAGCAGAAGTTAACCAAGCTGACTTGGATTCAGCTGCTGCTTCATCAGCTAACTCAGCTGCTGCCAACGCTGCTTCAGCTGCCGCATCAGAAGCTGCTTCATCAGCTGCCGCCGCTTCAAGTGTAGCCGCATCAGAAGCCGCTGCCTCAGAGGCTGCCGCTTCATCAGCTGCATCTTCTGCCGCAGCATCATCAGCTGCTGCATCAAAGGCCGCAGCTTCAGAAGCAGCCGCACAACAAGCTGCTACGACAGTTGCTGTTTCAACGGCAGCCGGATCAGGTTCAGTTTACGACCAATTTATCGCTGCTGGTGGTACTGCAGCATTGTGGAACGCAATCGTTATGCCTGAATCAGGTGGTAACCCTGACGCCGTTTCACCAAACGGTTACCGTGGTTTGGGTCAAACTAAGCAAGCATGGGGAACTGGTTCAGTTGCAACGCAAACTGCTGGTTTGGTTAACTACGCCGTTTCACGTTACGGTTCAATCGATGGTGCCATCCAATTCCGTTTGGCTAACGGTTGGTGGTAAGATTTTACCCAATTAAATAGATTTCCAAATCGCATCTGGTTTTCAACCGGATGCGATTTTTTTGCGTCTTTAAGTTTGAATTCTCACAATCTATATGCCATAATTGGCATATAGATTAGTTTAGGATTACGGGGGAATATGTCATGGGTCACGAACATCATCATCACGAATTTGAGCAAAACAAACAAGCGCCATATTTAATTGGGATTGGATTGAAATCTGGCGTTTATCATCGGTGAAATGATTTTTGCCAAGCTGGCGGGATCGACCGCCTTGTTTGCAGATGCCTTGCACAGTGTCAGTGACGTGGCGTCATTGATTCTGTCGTGGCTCGCAGTCCTTGTGTTTGGGTTGAGAGCAACTCGTAAGCGCACGTATGGCTTCCACAACACGACGATTTTAGCGAGTGCGGTGAATGCCATTCTATTATTGATTGCGGTGGGGATTATTTGGTTTGAGGCTGTTGTGAAGTTACTAAACGGTAAAAGCCACGTCGACGGCGATATCATCATTTGGGTGGCCTTGGTTGGTATCGTAATTAACTTCCTATCGGCGTACTTCTTTGCGAAGAGTGGCCAACAGGATCATGATTTGAACGCTAAGGGAGCTTACATTCACTTATTGGCTGATGCAGGTGTGTCGGTGGGAGTGGTTGTCTCTGGTGTCCTAATTGCGTTTACAGGTTGGAATTGGATCGATCCCATTGTTTCAGTTCTCATTGGCATTGTCATCGTGGTCAGCTCGTGGGACGTCTTTAAGCAATCATTGAACTTACTGCTTAATGGGGTACCGGCCGGTATTGATGAAGCAGGGCTTGAATCATACCTAGCTAACTACCCAGCAGTGAAATCTGTCCATGATTTGCATATTTGGGGTATCTCAACGACCGAGGCAGCGTTAACGGCGCATTTAGGGGTGCAGAAGAGCTTTAATGACGCAGACCTAGATGAGATTACCCAAACGCTAAAACACGACTACGGTATCGCACATACGACGATTTAGACCGAGTTACACACAGAGGTCAACTGCAATAGCATTTAGCGGGGAATTAAGATGACACAGGAACAACAGTTAAATAGTGCCGTGGCAGCTTTTTACAAAGTGCTAAGTAATGAGAGCCGCGTGCAACTATTGGATTACATGGTGACCCATCCCGGACCGGTTCATGTGAGTGAACTAGTTGAACAAACAGGTATTTCACAACCGAATGTGTCAAAACATTTAGCGGTGTTGTTAAAGCAACAAGTAGTTACGCGTGAAGAAGTCGGCAACCGGGTTTACTACGAAATATATGATCAACACCTCAAACAGACGCTTGAAGCAACATTCGTTCACATGAAACATATGCTGTCGGACCAACAGTAGCAAGGGTTTGCGGAATTAAGAAATAATTGGTCGAAACTCACTATATCTTTATCAGGAACCGCGTGCTATACTAATCACATAGTTTAAAAGATTTTGTTTTATGTTTCACCGAAATATCTGGCATTTTCATTTTTGAATTATTAGAAAATTTGGCAATGTGCCAGGAGGTTTCAGACATGGAACAAGGAACAGTAAAGTGGTTTAACGCAGACAAGGGATTCGGTTTCCTTTCACGTGAGTCAGGTGACGATGTATTCGTTCACTTCTCAGCTATCCAAGGTGACGGCTTCAAGTCATTGGAAGAAGGACAAGCTGTATCATTCGAAGTTCAACAAGGTGACCGTGGCTTGCAAGCTGCTAACGTTACTAAGTTGTAATAACGGCTTAAAGGCAACCTGGTAAAACAGGTTGCCTTTTTGTATACATATCAAAAGGAGGTTGCCCATGGATTCTTGGACAAAGCAGATTGTCTTGCCGTCTGATCAACCGGCAATTTCAATTAAAGAACAATTAACGCGATGGCTCGTGCCACGCCGTATTCGTGGTAATTTTCGCATGGAACATCGCATTTTGTTGAATGGTACATATCAGCCAACGTCAACGATACTACAACCAGGGGATACGTTAACGATGACGTGGTTGCCAAACGATTTTGAAGTCGCGACGTCGAATTATGTCACCGACGATAGTCAGCCAGTCGATGTGCTATTCGAAAACGATGATTTAATGGTCGTGAACAAGATTAAAGGGGTGAAGACGCATCCTAATTCACCAGGCGAAGATGGCACGATGATGAATTTCGCCCAGGCATATTTACAAGCCCAAGGGAAGGCTGCCTACATGGTGCATCGACTAGATGGTGATACCACGGGTGCGTTGATTATTGCTAAAAATCCGTATGTTGTGCCCATGTTGAACCAAATGTTGCGTGACAAGACAATTCGTCGCACGTACTTGGCTTGGGTCCGTGGTGCGATTAATGAGGCTTCAGGGACAATTACGGCGGCGATCGGGGAAAACCCCGACGATAACCGTACACGCCGTGTAGACGGCCCTAACGCAGTTCCTGCGGTGACCCACTGGGCAAAGGTGCACACGGTGTATCAAAACACGCTAGTTCGGTTGGATTTGGAAACTGGGCGTACCCATCAAATTAGATTACACATGCAATCAATTGGGCACCCGTTAGTCGGCGATCCGCTTTATAATCCAACTGATGACTACGAGGGTGGATTATTATTGCATGCGGCTTCAATTAAGATTCCTTTGCCATTCACGAACGAGGTGAAATCAATCGGGGCGCCATTGCCAGTATCATTTCCACGTAATTTCAAATAGCGTAAAAAATTAAACTGTTACATTTCGATGTCGCTTGTTAACCTTGGTGGCAGAGGATGAGAAATATGGCAGAGATGATTAGGATTGATACGGAGGTCTTGGATAATACTGGCGAGGCAGTGCCGTTGTATGTCTATCAGACGATTAGTTTGCTAGGCGAAAAAGTAGCGATTACAGATGGTGGTTACTTTATTGAGGATTTACTCCATGCAAAGGGACAAAGCCAGTTATCAGAGGCTGATATTAAGCGAATAAAGCAACTATTGAAGGGAACACCGATGACACTAGACACACGCAGTCAGGTGTTGAAATTAAAATGTTCCGTAAAACAGGCGGATGCCAATATCGCACTAGCAACAAAGATGTTGGAACGCTTACAGAAGGAAACCAATTGAATTATTTTTGTAAACCAATGTCGAATAACATTGGTTTTTTTCTTGAAGATGTAATGAATTTGTTAAGATGCTTTGCTATACTAATTAAACGTTAGGGAAAACATAAACAGTATATGATTGAATTGAAGATTTAAGGGGAATTAATATCCATGGAATTGAAGAAGCACTACAAGATGTATAAGTCAGGTAAGCAATTTGTTGTCGCAGCAGTTGCTGCAGTAGCCGCTGGTGTTATGTTCGCCGGTAACCAATCAGCATCAGCTGATTCATGGCAAGCAAAGTCAGTTGACCAAGTTGCTGCTGAATTGCAACAAGCTGGCAACGTTTCAAACTACACAATCCAAAACGGTGATACTGTGTGGGCTTTGGCGACAGCATTGAACATGTCAGTTGAAGACTTTTCAGCACAATACGGCATTGCTAACCCAGATTTGATTGTCGCTGGTCATGCTGTTAACGGACAATTCGTTGTTGTTCCTGCTTCATCTGAAGTAACTGCTAACTCTGACGCTGCAGCCGCTGCATCACAAGCAGCTGAACAATCAGCCGCAGCCGCTTCATCAGCTGCCGCATCACAAGCAGCTGCCGATTTAGCATATGCAGCCTCAGTTGCTGCAGCTCAAGAGGCGCAAGCACAATCAGCCGCAGCTGCTTCAGTAGCCGCTGCTCAAGATGCACAAGCACAAACGACTGCTGTTTCATCAGAAGCAACGCAATCAGTTGCTCCTGCAGCTACTGAGCAACAAGCGCCAGCTGCAACGACTAACACGCCAGCACCAACGGCTCCATCAGCACCAGTTGCCACTGGTTCATACGCTGATGCTGTCAACCGCATGAACGCTATCCGTCAAGCTGCTGGTTTGTCACCTGTAACGTTTGATGCAGGTTTGGCATCAACTGCCCAAATGCGTGCTAACCAAATGGCTGGCTCAGTTGATGGTTCACACTGGTCACAATCATACGGTCCTGAAGTTGTTGCTATCCAATTCGGATCAGGCGCAGCTGCTATCGACGCTTGGTACAACGAGACCAACATGATGGCTGCTCCAGCACACCGTAACTGGATTTTGAACTCACAAATCTCACGTGTTGGATTTGGATACGATGCTGCAACTGGAACGTTCGTTGGTATCGCAGGTTAATCATTAATAATAACTAGAGGTCGCAAGGGAATTTATCCTTTGCGACCTCTTTTTGTAGTACCGCTAAAATAAAAAGTCATCCACGCAAATGCATGAATGACTTCTAAAATGCGATTATGCCCAATCTCCATTGCGGAAGACCGGAACGACTTGACCATCGTAAGTAATACCATCAATGTCCATATCAGCTGATCCCATCATGAAATCAACGTGAACAAGTGAATCGTTTTGTCCCTTAGCCTTGCGGGCCTCGACGTCCATTTGTGTACCCCCTTTCAAATTGAATGGGTAAGCAGCACCAAGGGCCAAGTGGTCTGACGCGTTCTCATCAATTAGCGTGTTGTAGAAAACAATGCCTGATTGTGAGATAGGTGATGGGTCTGGCACCAATGAAACTTCACCAAGTGATGAAGCGCCTTCGTCCGTCTTGATTAATTGTTGCAACACGGCTTCACCAGTTGAGGCGTGGGCTTCAACAACGTGACCGTTCTCAAACGTCAACTTGATATCGTTAATCAACACACCAGCGTATGACAAAGGCTTCGTTGACGTAACCGTACCATGAATGTTGCGGTAGTCAGGGGCAGTGAAGACTTCTTCAGTCGGCATGTTGGCAACGAACATATTACCAGCCTTGTCGATTAAATCAGCCGCTTCCCACAAGTGGTCCTCAGCTAAACCAACCGTCAAATCAGTTACAGCTGACTTGTAGTGGAGCTCCTTGAAGTTCAAGTCGTTCAACCATTGTGCCTTTTCCTTCAACTTGTTAACGTGGGCCATCCAGTCGGCGATAACATCGTTTTCAACACCGACACGCGTAATCTTAAAGATTTCCTCCCACAAACGGTCAGTTGCAGCTTCACCTGACAATTCAGGGAAGACCTTTTCAGCCCAAGCTTGACCTGAAGCAGCGACAACCAACCATGAAACGTCGTTGTTCATCGTGGCCTTGCGAACAGCTTGGTTAGCGCGTTGGTAGGCTTGTTGATAAGCAGACACGCGTTCGCCATCAACTGAACCAAGACCATCTGGATCAGCTGAAATCAATGAAATACGTGTCGTGTGCTTGCCCATCAATTCTTCGGCACGAACTGAAACCCATGTAGGAATGTTCGTTAGAGAATCCTCACTAGCATGCTTCAAGAATTCACGTTGAATGTGAATGTCTTGCCATTCAATCATGACGTTGTTTGCGCCACGGGCATAGGCTGAGTCAACAATTTTGTGCACCAATGGTACCTGCTCAACATCAGCGTAGATAACAATGTCTTGGCCCTTTTGAACATTAACACCAACTGAAGTAATCAAGTCAGCGTACTTTTGTGACAGAACGTCAAAATTTGCGAGAGTCATAAGAATTCCCCGTTTCTATTATTAAGATATTCTCATTTTACACTAAAAAACCGTTTTGCATAGCTGTTTAGGAGATTTGTTCATAATTTATCCGCTTTCTTATCGTATGATTATCGTAGTGAAAGTGATTGGGAGAGAGGTCATGGGGACACAGAGTTTAGCGAAACGAATTAATGAGATTCGGGCCGAGAAAAATATTACAATCGATGAAATTGAAGCAGCTGGCGTGTCACGTTCGCAGTACTATCGGTTTATCCGTGGTGAGGCGTCCCTAACAGCGGTGGAGTTATGGCATATTGAGACGCTATTTTCGATTTCATTTTCTGAATTGATGGATGGCGTTGCTGAAAAACCGTATCAACTCAATATTGGTGAATTGGCGAAAATGGCGGATGCCGACTTAATTCGTGAGCGCGAGCGGGTGGTAGCAACGTATGATGAACAACGTTTTCCGTTGGGGATGCAAGTGATGCATGTCATCAACATTATTTTGGCGCGTCGCCAAGGGGACGACTACGCTGATGATGTTAAGGCTTTATACAATGATTTTCGTAAGTTAAAATCATTTTCGCTGTTTGAAATGCGTGTGACATCACTAATCGGAATCGATTTGACACCCAAACGTTTCTTAATTTTGTATCAGAAGTTTATTGAGAGTGTTCAAGTATTTCGTGACTATATGCCACGTAGCTTGTTCGAAACCAGCTTGATGATTCATATGACCGCGATTCAGTTATTGATTATTAAGCCGCGCATACCGAAAGTTGCGAATGTGTGGTTAATCTTAACGGCAATCAAAAACCATCCTGTTCAGGATTCTAATGTCGAGCTGTTAGTACTAAAGCGATATGCCTATTTGATTGCAACATTTTTGAAGACGAATTCGATGGTTACTGAGGCAATGATGGCCACGTTTTTGTTGGCCGCCCGACAAATGGGTGTGGAGACATTGCAAATGAATTTTGTGAGCATTTCACTAACGGATGCTTGGCGCAAAATTCAGGATAAAATTAGCCAACTACACGCACAATCATTGAGTCCGGTTGATGACATTATGTATGATCAATTGTCGTTTAAGCCGATTAGCCAGACATTTGGCGAGCTGATGCACCAAACAGTGCGTGATAAGGGCATTTCGATTAACCGGTTAACGGCGTTAGGCTTCTCGAAGTCAAAAATGTATCGGTTGTACGATGATTCACAATCGCTAATGGTGAATGATATGCTCGATTTAATGCGCATCGGGGGATTGGAAACGGGTGACTTGGATCCGTTGCTCACGATGTTGCCAGATAAGGGGTTGGACGTCCGCTATAATTTGTACGGGGTGCAACAACATATGCTGGTTGAAACGGCCGAAGAATTACGGCAGAAGTACGAACAGTCAGGCCATATTCGCGACTTAGAAGGTGCGTTTGAACTGGAAACGATTGTTCGATTCCAGCACGACACAACCTGGATTGCTTCCGAGGATGCTAAGGTGCATGCCAAAGACGTTGCGAATTTGCTACGACGCATTGATGAATGGCATGAAAATGAGTATCGCTTGGTTAAAATTGGCTTGATGGACGTGACTGAACCAGAGGAGTTAAGCGAGTGGCTGCGTCGTATTCGACATGACGGGAACGCAGCTAACCACACGCGTGTTTATACTGATCGTTTGATTGACGCAGTGGAATTTGCCATATTCAGAGCACTGTTTGAGGGGGACTGGGCACGTGTTAAAACGCTGGTCACCAACGCAATTGATGCGAATCCGAAGCGTGAAGAATCAAGTCGTTACATGGCTTGGCGCTGGCGTATGGCATCGTACGAAATTTACCGTCGTTTGTCTGAAAATCCAGTGGATGCCATCCGTGAACTGTATGCCTACTATACAAACTATGAAGTGTTGTTGGGACCCAATACTCTGGTAGATCGCTACATCAGTTTGTTTGATAATTTGTGGCGTCAGTACCGCTAAGCTAATGCCAAGTGTTATCGCTTGCAATTAATGCGTACTTTTAATAACTTGGTAGTAGAGAATTGAATGCGTCACCAATTTGGCGCGAAAAAAGTAAATCATTAAAAGTTACGTCGGCACAATTTTCGTCTTCGCGATAAGATGGAACAGTACCATAATGTAACCCCTATGGTATACGTGAGATTGGTTTGTGGCGACTTCGTAATGGAGTCGCCTTTTCTTATGGCCTGCTTCCCGGATAACGGATTTTTTGAATAAGCAAAATATTTCCGTTAATCCAAATTGGTAAAAATATTAGACTAAAATTGTTCAGTACATTAAGGAAATGAGAGACAGAGATCATGGAATGGCTACTACCGAAGAAAGATCAAGAACGTTTGTCATTGCACCGTTACCTCAACGCACAAGAAAGTAACGCGGTGCTAATTAAGGATATTATGGCCGATTTAGGTTGGTCGAGATACATGGTATTGCAAAACGTGGAAACGTTGCGCATCGATTGCCAGCAGATAGGGGACGGCAATGTACCATACTTGACCTTGGTGGATTCTAACCGGGCTTTACAGATTGAGCAGCTACAGACGATTAGCGATACTGCCTTAATGGGTTACTATATCCGAAACTCACTGCGTTTCGATGTGTTGATGGATATCTTTTTTGAAGTGGCACAGTCAAATGAAACAATTGCTTTCCGTCACTCATCAAGTACAACGGTTGCCCGTGTGACAAAAGTGGAAGTGAATGATGAATTAGACAAGTATGATATTCACATCTCTAATGACTATCAACTAGTTGGTGATGAGCGAAACATTCGTATTCTCTTGTTCGAGATGCTTTACACGGCTTATGCTGACCAACCCTCGCCATTCCCAGATGACATTCGGGCACTGGCAGCTAAGGTGGAGCACTTGGTCGAAGAACATACACCAATGCGTGCGACGGTGAAGCGCGCTTTCCGTATTTTCTTCGGTATCTGGATGACTCGCATTCGCAATGGTCATGTGATTGCACCGAGCGAACCGGATATATTCAAGCCAACTGAAGATTTGACGGCCAATGCCAAGATGATTGTTGGCAAACTACAAGAGGCATTGCAGTCGGCATACATGGTAAATGAACCGTGGTGTGAGAGTGAATTGCGCTTTGGACTAGGATCAATGTATTCGCTTGGTCTCGGTTTTGGGACGTACCGCATTGATAATTTAGCACCAGGAGCGGCGCAAACTTTTGACAACATTTATCAAGATATTGCGACAATCTACGAAGAGTTCTTTGGCTTGTCGATGACTGAAGCGGAACTAGCTATGATTCGTAAATCATTGTTCGCATTGAACCTGCGCTTGCTATACTTCCGCATGACTGGTATTTCAACGCAAACACGTAAACAGTTCTCAGAACGTGTGTACCCAATTCATGCTGAATTTACCCGTCGAGTACTTGAAAAAATCGCACCGTACTTTGACATGCCACACGACAAAATAATCAACGCCCTTTACAATGAGTACCTAAACACCTTTGTAGTGGCCTTGGATGTGAGCGAAATTTTGCCGGTTGTGACGGTAACAGTTGATTTGATTGATATGCCGTCATTGGAGCGTGTCCTACGTGAACATATTATGGATTGGCATGCTGTTAATCTAAACTTTACGAAGTACTTTACCAACGATACTGATTTGTATGTTTCAAATATTAAATTATCTGATCGGGTGCCGGGATTTGTCTGGCGTGCAATTCCAGACCAAGTTGCGGTGCAAGCGTTGCTCGATAAACTAATTGAAATTACGACCACACGTTTTTACCAACTAACGGGTAATGCAGCAACTCAAAAGAATCATTAGCCAAAAAGACCAAACGTTTGCGCGTTTGGTCTTTTTCTGTGGATGACAAGTGCCTATCGTGACCAGAGTTAGTTATAGTCGAGGTAACCAACTAAGGAGGGTATCAAGATGGAAATGGTATTAGAGAAAACGGCGGACGAAACACCAAAGCGACCAACGAAACGCTGGGTTATCACGAAAGCATTTACGGATCAAAACGCGTTGAATCCGGCTAATGAAGCGATTAGACATTTTGCAACTGAATTAGGATTTCATTGTTTGGATTGCCCAGAAGAGCTCTTGGATTGGCCAGATGCATTGACAATTCAAGCGGGGGACGTGGTGTATTTGGCGTATCCGACTTTCTATTTATCGATTGAGACCGATGGGAAGTATGAAGTCGACATTATCGAAGCATTGCATATGCGTGGTGCACGAGTGGTGTTGCTTGTTGGTGACAGTTTGATACTGCGAGAGAAAGTTTCCTGCAGCCAAGGCGAGTTAAAATCATTGAACAGTGCGGATGTATTAATCGTGCCGAATAATAAAATGCGGGATCAATTTATCAATATGGGGGTCACGACGCCGATGCTGCATCAAGGGCTATATCCGATAAAGCCAACGCATGACATGCCTTCACGTGCAACATTTAACCGTGATAAGGTGTTTTACACAGGGAATTTGAATAAAGGACCGTTCTTGAAAACGATTCAGCAAGACGCAGTGTCGTTGGAAGTGTTTGGCCCAAATGTTTCTGAAGAAATCATCATGAATCAAAGTCTGAAATATCATGGGTCATTTTCACACGCTGACTTAACCGAGAAATTGATTACTGAAACGGGATTTGGTTTGATTTGGGATGGTGGCAATTTGCCGATCTTGTCACGAGTCGGGCGGTATACGCAGTATAACTACCCATACAAGGCATCATTTTATCTGAGTTTGGGGATGCCGCTGATTGCATGGCGTGGTTCTGCTGTTGCGGATGTGATTAGCCAATATCGCTGTGGCATTGTGTTGAACAGAATAGATGAATTGGGGCCAACCATTCAGGCTTTGACTGAACAGCAGGTGGATCGCATGGTTGAAAACGCACGCAACTTAGGTGAAGAATTGCGCACCGGCCGTCACTTTATGCGTGTGATGGCTCATGCGGAATTGTTTGAAACGGAGGAATAACCAAGATGGTACCAGCCTTACAAGTGAATTCTGAAATTGGCCGTTTACGAACAGTACTATTAAAACGACCTGGTGACGAACTGGAAAACATCACGCCGGCATCGATGGGTGAGTTGTTATTTGATGACATACCGTATTTAAAAATTGCCCAAGCTGAGCACGACGCGTTTGCGGCAACCTTGCGTGAACAAGGTGTGGAAACGCTGTATATCGAGCAGCTGGTTGCCGATGTGTTGGCAGATGCACATATCAGATCACAATTCACGGCTCAGTTCATTACAGAACACGGCTATCAGCCTGACACACCAACGTTCGCGGATTTGATGGGGTATTTGCGCGGGTTTAGTGTGTCTGATCTGGTTGCAAAATTGTATGCTGGTGTGCGTATCGATGAATTCGACAATCGTTTAGAACAGCCAGTCCAGACGCCGTTTCTTATGCAACCATTACCAAATGCCTACTTCACCCGTGACCCACAATCGGTGATTGGCAATGGATTAACGATTAATCGAATGACTTATCCGGTCCGTCAGGTGGAATCACTGTTGACGGAATTGGTGATGACTTATCATCCGAGATTTGCCGGGCATGTGAACATCTGGCGGTCACGGGAAGTCGAGACCTGCCTAGAGGGTGGGGATGTGCTGATTTTGAATGAGCACACGTTGGCAGTTGGTTTATCTGAACGGACGGAACAAGCTGCGGTGTCAGAATTAGCAGAAACGTTATTCAAATCAGTCGATAGTCAAATTGATACAGTGTTGATGATACAAATTCCACATAGCCACGCTACGATGCATTTGGATACAGTGTTCACGATGGTGAATAATAATCAATTCACGATGTATCCAGGAGTATTAGCTGGTGGCAAGGAAATTGAGATGGTATTGGCACGAAGAAAGTCATCGGGGGAAGTTGTCCTTGGTCGTCGGACAGACTTAATTGCTACATTGCGCGAAGTTACTGGAGAAGTTGATTTAGATTTGATTTTGACCGGCGCCGGTGACCCAGTGCATGCTTCCCGCGAACAATGGAACGATGGGTCAAACACCTTAACAATCGCACCAGGTGAGGTTATCACGTATGATCGCAATCACGTCAGCAACAACCTGCTGCGAGAACACGGTATCATTGTGCATGAAGTCCGGTCGAGTGAACTATCACGCGGACGTGGCGGACCACGTTGCATGACCCAACCAATTTGGCGTGATTAACTCACCAAAAATTTTTAAGCGGTTAAAAAGCAAGCGTATTTTTAATGAAAGCGCTTTAAAAGTTAGTCGTTTAACCAGTTAATTTTCTGTCCGATATTCGATATACTCAAATTGTAGGAATGAAGAGTTTCATGAATTTTGGGAGGGTGAATGATGCTTCAGACATTTATGCAAAACTGGTTGGCTTTGCCAGAGAACGACATTATCGCAGAAAAGTCGTTCGTGAATAAGGCACGCGCATATGGCGTCGATTTCAATGAAAAGTACGTTGCAATCGTAGTCGAAGGTGAAAAACAACAATTACCTGATGAACGACTGGCATTTGAATTGGATTATTTGCGTCGGGTTTACGTGGTTCATGCAGGGGAAGTCGATGATTTCTTGCCACGACTGCCGAAGCGCGCACTAGCTGGGGTGGGAATGGCGCACCATGACATTTACGAAAGTGTGAAAGAGGGTATTTTCGCACTGGCCATGACGCATCCGATGGTTGATGAAATGCGAACGCAGTACTATGAGCATATGATGGATTTGGCCATCATTATCGATGCGGGGGTGACTTACCCGGAAACCGAGCAGCTCATTCATGATTATTTGGATGATGAAGTGATGCTGACGTTGTGGTTGTATGCGACGTTTGGTCAGTCAATGTGCGCTTTGAGTGACGCGCTCCACGTCCACCGACGTACGATTCAGTATCGTCTTGATAAAATCACAACAGTAACCGGTTTAAATCCACGTGTAACCTCGGAAGCATGTACGTTGTTGCTGGCGTACGTTCGTCGTCGTACGTCAGTGATTGTACCAGCGTTGATTGAACAATTATCACGCGTCATGATGCAGGGCGAACGCCGTCAAATTGTGAACAGCTAGGTTTGCACCGGTGTGGTACAATAATTTGAGTGAATAAAAAGAAAGTAGATGTCTTCATGGTCGAAATGGTTAAGGACTTGTTGGTCAAGTTCCGCTCTCAAATTTTGTACTTATTCTTTGGTGTTTTAACGACCGTTGTCAATATTGTCGTTTACGCATTGTTGCGTATGACGGACATGCCAGTGCAGGTATCATACTGGTTGGCTTGGTTCATTACGGTGTTGGTGGCTTATCTAACGAACCGCAAGTGGGTCTTTAAAAGTCAAGCTAGCACGCCCCGCGAGTACTTTGATGAAATCGTCAAGTTCTATGTGGCCCGTTTGGCAACTGGTGTTATCGGATCTGGCATTATGTGGATTGGGGTTAGCTGGTTGCACCAAAACGACATGCTTTGGAATATTATTCAAAACGTGTTCGTGATTGTATCGAACTATGTTTTGAGTAAGCTGGTTATTTTCAAAGCCAAGCAAGAATTCGAAAACTAAACAAAAAACGGCGACTCCGATGTATTTCGGAGTCGCCGTTTTGCTTTTACTTTGTCTTTAAGGCGTTTTCAATCACATTGTGGGCACGGCTGATTTCAGCCTCGTCCATAATTTGGTATGACACGCCGTCAATCATCGTACCTGTACCAACCATTTGGTCTGACTTAACGTTGTTACCAGCCTCACGGTAATTTTGAGCCAAGTTCTTAATTGAAGTCAGTGAAACGTCAGTACGAACGTTATCAGCAACTGCGCCGAGGAACTTGTCCGACATCACTGTTGTTGGGTTTGATTGCAACTTGTCCATGACAGCCTTAATCACCAATTGTTGACGCTCTTGGCGACCGTAATCACCACGTGGGTCGTCGTAACGCATACGTGAGAAGGCGAGGGCCTCTGTACCGTCGACATGGTAGCTTTGACCTTCGACAAAGTTATATCCTTCATAGCTAAATGTCAAAGGTGACTTAACTGTGACACCGTCAACCGCATTAACTAATTGCTTCATACCCTTCATGTTAACCAACAGGTAACCATCCAACTTAATGTCGAGCAATTGTTCAACTTCTTCCATGGCAGAATCTGCTGATCCGTATGCATAAGCAGCATTCAATTTCGCGTTTTGACCATTCAATGAAATTAATGTATCACGTTGGAGTGACATCATGGTTGATGACTTCGTTGATGGGTTAACGACCATCACCATCATGGTGTCGGTGCGCCCCTTATAATCACGGCCAAGCGCACCAGTGTCTGTACCAAGCAATAGGTAAGCGACTGGCTTCTTAGCACCTGTCTTCTTATCTGATGTTTTTGAAATTTGCTCGTTGTTTGAGTAAATCTTAGACGTTGTGTTGTGAATCTTGTAGGCTGCAACACCACCGATGACGACGATACCAGCCAGCGAAATTCCTAATATCCAAAGTAATACTTTTTTCATATTGTCAATTCTCCCTTAAATGTCAATCAATGATTATTATAGGGGAGATTTATGCGTGATACACCATTAATCTATGAACAATAATTGACGGCAGATGAAAAATATGAGTTTTTTAGGCGTAAAAACCTGTTTTACTGGTAACTGACGCAATAGTTGCGTATACTTTTTATTAACTAAGGCTTTTTAAATTTTTAGAAAATAAACAGAATTGCAAGGAGCCATACAAACTGATACATTATAGGGAGTATGGATTATCGGACAAACTAGGTATGGGGGCTGTCCGCATTTGAGAGGAATATTAAATGGGTATTAAGAAGACAATGGCAGTTGTTGTTGCTGGAACAGCTGCAGTTGCTGGTGGTGCAGCCATTTCAAAGCCGCTAGATGTAACGGCAGCAACGTCATCACAAGTGCAACAGTTTATTAATAATAACCGCGCTGATGTTATCAATGTCACGAACAAGTATGGGTTGTACGGTTCTGTTCAAATGGCACAGGCGGCGTTGGAGAGTTCTTGGGGATTGAGTACGCTAAGTACACAAGCCAACAACTACTTCGGTATTAAGCAAACAAACACGAGTAACCCGACTTACTGGGCTGACACGTTGGAATGGTCAAACGGTCAGTGGATTACGATTAAGGCGCCGTTTGTGAAGTACGCCTCACGTTACGATTCATTGGAAGCCAATGCCAAGTTGTTGCGCAACGGTTTGACATGGGATAGTAATTACTATTCAGGTACTTGGAAGTCAAAGGCCAAGACATATGCTGATGCGGCCAACTCATTGACGGGTAAGTACGCCACTGATCCATCATATGGCTCAAAGTTGATTAACCTCATCAAGACGTACAACTTGACGGAATTGGATAAGCCAGTAAAGACAGGTTACCTGCAAGACTCCGATGGCCAGTGGTACTGGTTCGAGTCAGGTGCGAAGTACACGGGTTTCCGTTTCTACATGGGAACGTACTACTACTTCATTAACGGTGTCCGTCAAGAAAATCAATGGGTTTCACAATGGGGCTTGCAATACTACGTTGGTAACGATGGCCGTGCTGTTGAAGGCGTTCGCTTTATCGACGGTGTGCCATATGACTTTGGTACAAATGGTACCTTTAATTTAAAGGGTAAGGCTTCAGGTTATTTGTACGACGGATCACCAGCTAACGGCGGTTACCGTTGGTATGAGAAGGGTTCGTTGTACACGGGATTCCGTTACTACATGGGCACGTACTACTGGTTCGTTGACGGGGTTCGTCAAAACGAAGGTTGGCGTGAAGCATGGGGCTACAAGTACTGGACTAACAAGGAAGGCCGCGCCGTCCAAGGTTGGCAAACAATCAACGGACAACGTTACTACTTCGGTAACGATGGTACGTACTACTTGCGTTAATTTAATCATCTAAAAATTATGTGCACACCATAGACTGTCTATGGTGTGCGCTTTTTATTTGTCTGCGATTCTGATACAGTGGCGAAGGGTTATTTTAAATAATGACAGTTTGTCAGTGAATGTAGGGGAGAAAGAGACAATGGGGATGATAAAGTGGGGCGTTTGTATAGCGGTGTGTGCTGCCATTGGTGCAGCTGGACTATGGCTGGCAACGCGTAATGTGCCGGATAGCTATGTGGCGACACGACAGATGTATATTGGTAATAAACAAACAACTGGAGATATTGGTCGATTTAACGCGGATAGCTTGCTGATTAAGTCGTATCTAAAAGCAGCGAAGGATTCGAAAATTGTTGATGAAGTGCAAGGGCGCCTAGCGAAACGTGGGGCACATCTATCACGACAACAATTGCGTGAAATGGTGACGTTTGAACAAGATTTAAATACGTTGATTGTGGATTTGTCAGCAAAAGCAGAAACAGCGGAGTTAGCAGCAAGTTTAACAAACACGTATGTTGAGGTTTTTGCGGAAGTTGCACCAACGTTGATGGCGGACATGCCACAACCAGAATTGTTGTCAGCCACGCGACCATCTGAAGCTGAAAATGTGGCGCTGTATGAGACAAAGAAAGTTCTGGTATATGGTGGCACGATCGGTGCAGCGTTCGGGGCGTTGTTCATGTTCTGGCGTCGCGTACTACGTGAAACCTGCCAACAACGTCGGACTAGAACCTCACGTGTGCAGGGCTAGTCTATGGCATTTTGGTTGTTTTTTGTAATTCTGTTTCCCAAAACGCATTCTTATTGGTGGCTAGATGTTTTTACACAGTTACCGATGATTGTGTTTGGTAGTTATGTGTTTGTTCAGGCGATTAAAGGGCGGTGGCAAGAAATTGTGCCGAGTAATCGTGCGTTGATGATTGGCGTGGCAGTTTTCCTTATTCAAGCAGTTAGAGTGTTAATTTCATACAATGAGGTTGGTATTGATACAACGACAGCGGGCATGATTCACGGATTAATTGGACTAGTGGAGTTGTTGATTGTTGTTTGGCTGGCGTGGGCAACGGTGCAGTTGAGTGGACAAAGTTTTATGCCGATTGTCCGTGGTGCATATGCCGCTTTTTGGACTTACTTCATTATGGTGCTGATACCACAATTCTGGGTGATGATTGGTCGAACGGAGACGATTGGCTACGTGAATGGACTGGCGCACCTGTTTGAACGTCATTGGATTGGCCGTGATGATTTCTATCAAGCCGGTAGTTATGTCACGACTCAAATGAGACTAAATGGGTTTGAACCGGAAGCCCCGTTTCTAGCTATTTTGATTGGCGTGGTGTTTCTACCTATCTTTATGATGGGAGTTAGACAATCATTGATCATCTGGCGACGACCGGGTGTGACGAACACGTTGCTTTTATGGGTGACGTTGATTAATGCGTGGCTAGTGCTGTTGGCTGCTAAAACTACGACGGGGATGTTGTTAGTGTTTGTGAGTGTTTTGTTGATGCTAGTCACTGGTTTGGGGATGCAACGAGTGACGTTACTGATTATTGTAGTTTCAGGATTCGGTATTGGATATGGGTTATATCAATTCGTACCAGGTGTCCACGAAATGTTTACGAGATTTTTATTTGCAAAACATGGTACCGAAAATCGACTTGGAGGTACGCTTGGTCTATTGAAAACCGTTATGCAACATCCTTTGTTTGGTGTCGGTTACGGATTTGAGTCACCATATATAGTAGAAAACGTACCGAGTTGGTCGAAAGCAAATCTTGAATACCAAAATGTCTATGCAGTTTACGGCTATCCAATCCTATCTGGATTTCTGGGTTGGTTTGCACGGTTTGGGCTAGTTCTGGTCTTGCCGATGCTGTATGTTGTTGTTCACCGATTTAAAGTTGCTTGGCAAAACCAAAATTCTGCTAGTTGGGCATACATGTATTTCGTGGTGCTGGCGATAGTGACGTCGATGTTTACGTTCTCTGTGTTTGCGTGGCCGATAATGATGGCTTGGTTTATGTGTTTGAAAAGTAAATGATGATAAAGAGCATTGCGTGTACTAGGCCCCGTCAAGTTGACGGTGGAAATAATATAAAATTTAACTAGGCGCTCGCACCGCCGTAAATGGCCATATTCCGGAATTCTTCCGGGGTATGGCCATTTATAGTTTCCGAACGTCGAATCAAGTTGAAGTAATCAATTCCTGCTTTGATTGCCTTAACTGCTTCCTTGAATGTGAAACTGTGTTGCTTATCCCACCATTCGACTTTGAAGTCATTCCAAAACTTCTCCATGATGGCGTTGTCGTATGGTGTTCCCGGGCGAGACATACTGCGATGAGCGTTGTGTCGCCTTAGATAGTTTTTGAAAGCACCAGAAGTATACGCTGCGCCACGATCTGAATGCACTAAAACATGTCGTGGATGCCCGCTAATTCGATATGCGCGCTGAAAAGTTTGGACAGCTGCAGCTGAAGTTTCTGTTTCGCTTACGTTAAATGAAAGAACGTACGTACCGTATAAATCAATCACGGCTGAAAGTTTAAGTGTGTGTTCTAGGTTTGCGCCGTAGCGCAATTCAGTCATATCAGTTGCCCACTTCTGATTAGGCGCTAAGGCAGTAAAGTCCTGATTCATCACGTTATCAGTGATGTACATTTCATTTGTCTTAATATGGTTGTGCTTCTTCTCTCGGATATCCGCACGGATACCGGCGATATGCATCAAACGACGAACGCGTTTGTGGTTGATACGTTGAGAAATTTCTTCATCAAGATTGATGTACATCGTCATTCGCTTTACCCCGAGGTTGTGCTTATGAGCTTCATCAAGGCCTCTGATTTTCTCCATCACGAGTTGGTTTAGTTGATCATTCGCCGTTTCAGACCGCCTAAGCCACTTATAATACGCTTGCTTAGATACTTCGGCGGCCTCGGCTAATTGATAAATAGGATATGCCGCTGGATTTTCCTCATGAAGTGCATGCATTGCTTCGTACAACAGCACGTTAGCGACCCGGTTTACAGTTACCTGCCTTTGCTTAGAATCTCTTGTAATTTTTTTGCTAGGTCTAACTTCATCTGTTGGGCCTTTAACTCAGCCTTTAGACGCTTATTCTCAAGAACGAGCTTATCCATTTCTGATAACTCGTCTGCTGTCTTCTTTCGACCACGGCCATCACGCAACGCTTCGAATCCACCAGCTTCAACCTTCAATACCCATGAGCGGACTTGTTGGTAGCTTACTTTAAACTCCTCTGAACTATGGGTGAAGTTGCGGTCGTGTTCGATTGCGTATGTTGCGATTTCAACTCGCTCTTCGAATGTTGTCTTGCGTGATGCCATGGTAACTCTCCTTGTACCTGCGCCTGAAGAACGCAGTTCTTGATTCCCATTATACTTTGAAACCCAATCAGATATTTGACTATCACTACGTAGTTTGAATCGTCGTGTCAATTCTCGTAATGTTCCTTCACCAGACAAGTAAGCTTGCACAACTTTACGCTTAAATTCCTTAGAATATTTTTGATTATCTTGTAATTCGCTAAGCCCCTCCATACCGAAATTAGCGTATAACCGCAACCAGTTATGCAATGCATTCAGCCCGACATTATTCGATAAAGCGAAGGCTCTCATAGATAAAGAAGACTTGCTCTTATGATGAGATTCCGGACTAGTTTTTCTAGTTTGGTAAAATATCATCATAGGAGTATTTTTATTTATGGTTACACGTTATGAAGAGGACTTTAAAAAGTCCATCGTGGAGATGGTTAAAGCGGGCCGTCGGCCCGATGAATTATCCAAGGAATACGGTCCTTCAGCCGATTTAATTCGGAATTGGGTCAAAAAATATGCGCCTGTAGAAGTGAATGGCGAATCAATATCAGCTGATGAATTGAAGAAGTTGCGTAAGGAAAACGCAATTTTGAAAGAAGAGCTCGAAATTTTAAAACGTGCGGCGGTGTTGCTGGCAAAACATTAGTTTTGCGCGGTAGAAGTGTTGTTTTACCAATTATCCACAAAAATTTGGTACAGGGGCACCGCATCACACGCGTTCTGAGTGCTTTGAAAATTCCAATGTCCACTTACTCTGACTGGATCCATTGGGAGCCGAGCGCACAAGAAATACAACACAACAAATTGAGAATTGCCGTCGAATCAATTTACACAGCCAATAAAGGCATTTATGGTTATCGACGAATTGCTAAAACCATGCGCGACTTATTCAAACTAGCAATCAGCGACCGCTTTGTATGGCAATTGATGAGTGAAGCTGGCTTGAAATCGCGTATGCAAAAGCGATATAACAAGCCTACAACAGTCAATGACAAAGATCAGATGCCAAATCTCATTATCAATCTGGATGACCTAAGTGGCGTAATTACAACTGACATTACGTATATCCAGTTGACCGATAAGACATGGGTTTACATGGCTAGTGCATATGATCCGGAAGACCGTAAGGTGCTGTCGTATCGAATCGCAGATACGATGACAGCTCAACTAGCAACCTCAGTAATCGTTAAGGCGCTAAGACGAGGTGAAAAACCACTGTATGTGCATAGCGATATGGGAAGCCAGTATACCAGCGAATTGTTTGAAAATACACTGGAGTCCATAGGTATTAGGCACTCTTACTCCCGTAAAGGGCACCCTTACGATAATGCCCGCATCGAAAGTTTTCACTCGTTACTCAAGAGGGAGCTGATCTACCAACAGGATTTCGAGAGTATCGCTGATGTGCAAGCCGCTGTTGGATGGTACGTCAACTGGTATAACAACAATCGTCGCCTAGACAAATTTCTAGATGACATAAACGCGATTATACAAATTTGCCTATACACCGGCGTTTACAAGCACTGACTTTGTGAAGTCCAAAAATCACTCTGACAAGTGCTTATTTGCTATACCCTCAGACTTGTGAAATTCAACAAAATCCAAACTAGACCACCGTAACTCCATAGCCTCCGGCAGGCACAGGGGCAAAACCCCTGGACCCCATTAAAAAATGACCCAAAATCTGTACGAAATCAGGTCATTTTGAAAAATTTTCGTGGTACGAGCCCTAGCGGGCTCTAAAAAGAGGTCCGGAGTCTTGACATCAGAGCCACTTTTGATACGATTCAATCATCTTCAATTTCTCTTTAGGTGAATATTTTGATCTAGACATAGAAAAATCCCCTAGAAGTTGACGGAAGAAATTTATATTATTTCTTCCGTCAACCTCTAGGGGACTATAGCAGCGATAGCGCGATGCTCTTTTATTTAAACCATGATTCAAATATTCGATGTTTAAGCAGTTAAAAGCAACGAAACTGTCATTGGAAAATGATCGGTTATTCCTTAACCGTTTTGAAGGTATAATTTACTAAAATAGATATTATGGATAATCGGATTTGGGGAGCGATATGGAAGTTTGGGAAAAATTAAATTTGCATTCTGAATTAGAAGGTCTAATTGATATGATCAGTTCATCAGCAGCTAACGGTCAATTTGCCTACGTTCTAGGGGCGGGTGTGTCGATGGTACAGAGGATGCCGAGCTGGGATAAATATACTAACGATTTGATTGAGTATTGGAAATTTCATTTGGAAGACATATCTGACGAGGTAGAGAATAAGTATTTATTGATGTTAGATATGATAAAAAAATCTGACGAAAATAATAAAAGAAAAATAGATTACGTTCATCAATTGATTAGGGACTTAGGGGCTGATGAAAAAATGCTTCAATTTGAACAAATGTATTTTTCAAAGATGCAACCTTTAATACCTGAAAATGAAGTAATACAAAAACTGATTCGTGTTCACGCGAAGTTTATTACTACTAATTATGATTCACAAATTGAAAAACACTTAAGTAATATTAATGATGCTAAAGTGCAAAGAACAATTCGAGATTTAGGTAAATTTTCTGTAGGCGATAAAATTCCTGATGTTATGCATATACATGGTAGCCCAGATAGCAAACCTGAAAATTTTGTTAATTCAACTAAGAGTTACGAGACTATGTATCTACAGCCTAACGATGGGCTAGAGTCGTTTAAGAAAGAACTGGGTGCTAGAATTACAACAACTTTAACTGTTGGGTCGGGGTTGCAAGAGCCGGAAGTGTTGAACATATTTTCTAAAGTTCAAACTAATTACGCGTTAATGCGAGTGGAAGATGGAGATATTGATGATCCTGTAGTGTTGAGTCTTCTTAAGCTTAAGTCGGAAATGTATATGCATAACCACAAGGTTAAAGTGATTTGGTATGGCACAAAATTTGAAGATTTACCTCTTTTTTTGGATTGGTTAATTAATAAAGTTTTTGTCACAAACAATGATGCGACTCTTGCAGAGTCTGTTATTAAGCTACATAGTACTGACGAGGAATTTAATGAGTATGGCTCTGATGTCAAGACTCCGGACCTCTTTTTAGAGCCCGCTAGGGCTCGTACCACGAAAATTTTTCAAAATGACCTGATTTCGTACAGATTTTGGGTCATTTTTTAATGGGGTCCAGGGGTTTTGCCCCTGTGCCTGCCGGAGGCTATGGAGTTACGGTGGTCTAGTTTGGATTTTGTTGAATTTCACAAGTCTGAGGGTATAGCAAATAAGCACTTGTCAGAGTGATTTTTGGACTTCACAAAGTCAGTGCTTGTAAACGCCGGTGTATAGGCAAATTTGTATAATCGCGTTTATGTCATCTAGAAATTGGTCTAGGCGGCATCACGGAGTGATATACGATTGTTGTTATACCAGTTGACGTACCATCCAACAGCGGCTTGCACATCAGCGATACTCTCGAAATCCTGTTGGTAGATCAGCTCCCTCTTGAGTAACGAGTGAAAACTTTCGATGCGGGCATTATCGTAAGGGTGCCCTTTACGGGAGTAAGAGTGCCTAATACCTATGGACTCCAGTGTATTTTCAAACAATTCGCTGGTATACTGGCTTCCCATATCGCTATGCACATACAGTGGTTTTTCACCTCGTCTTAGCGCCTTAACGATTACTGAGGTTGCTAGTTGAGCTGTCATCGTATCTGCGATTCGATACGACAGCACCTTACGGTCTTCCGGATCATATGCACTAGCCATGTAAACCCATGTCTTATCGGTCAACTGGATATACGTAATGTCAGTTGTAATTACGCCACTTAGGTCATCCAGATTGATAATGAGATTTGGCATCTGATCTTTGTCATTGACTGTTGTAGGCTTGTTATATCGCTTTTGCATACGCGATTTCAAGCCAGCTTCACTCATCAATTGCCATACAAAGCGGTCGCTGATTGCTAGTTTGAATAAGTCGCGCATGGTTTTAGCAATTCGTCGATAACCATAAATGCCTTTATTGGCTGTGTAAATTGATTCGACGGCAATTCTCAATTTGTTGTGTTGTGTTTCTTGTGCGCTCGGCTCCCAATGGATCCAGTCAGAGTAAGTGGACATTGGAATTTTCAAAGCACTCAGAACGCGTGTGATGCGGTGCCCCTGTACCAAATTTTTGTGGATAATTGGTAAAACAACACTTCTACCGCGCAAAACTAATGTTTTGCCAGCAACACCGCCGCACGTTTTAAAATTTCGAGCTCTTCTTTCAAAATTGCGTTTTCCTTACGCAACTTCTTCAATTCATCAGCTGATATTGATTCGCCATTCACTTCTACAGGCGCATATTTTTTGACCCAATTCCGAATTAAATCGGCTGAAGGACCGTATTCCTTGGATAATTCATCGGGCCGACGGCCCGCTTTAACCATCTCCACGATGGACTTTTTAAAGTCCTCTTCATAACGTGTAACCATAAATAAAAATACTCCTATGATGATATTTTACCAAACTAGAAAAACTAGTCCGGAATCTCATCATAAGAGCATATCGAACCAAACAAAGATATACATTACTGCGTGAAGAAGTGTACCCAGCAGGGTGCACTTCTTTTTCGTTAATCACAAAATATTCACAAATAGCACCAAAACAGGCTGTCATCTTTAGTTAGAATAATCAAGTATAGAAACAGTACTGAGTAGGGTTTTGTATTCATTTGCTATTAGTAATAGCAGAAAAAGAGAAAGAGGTCGGTGTGACATGAAAAAAGTCATTACATATGGCACGTTTGATCTCCTGCATTATGGGCACATTAATTTGCTGCGCCGTGCACGTGAAATGGGTGATTACTTAATTGTGGGGCTATCTACAGATGAGTTTAATCGCGAAAAAGAGAAAACGAGTTATTTTCCATATTCCGAACGGAAAGCTTTGTTACAAGCAATTCGTTACGTGGATGAGGTTATCCCAGAAGTAAATTGGGCACAAAAGATTAACGATATCAAAGACAACGATGTGGTTACCTTTGTTATAGGTAACGACTGGGAAGGTAAGTTTGATTACCTGACTGAAAAAACAGGGGTTGAAGTTGTTTATCTAGAAAGGACCCCCGCCATATCAACAACGCAAATTAAGAAAGATTTACAAGAAGTTGATATGAAGAAGGTTAAAGTGAACGGGTAATGAACAAGCGAGCACTAACAATTGAATCAGTTCAACGAATTCAACACACAATGCTTGGTCAGCTAATGGCACAGTTAGCGGTTAAAAATGTGCCTGTGTATTTGTTGGGTGGCACATTGCTGGGTGCTGTACGGGAAGGTCAACAGCTTGGTTGGGATGACGATATGGACCTGGGTTTGATGCGGCAAGACTACGATCGATTTATAGATGAATTTGTGTCTTCAGATAATCAAGTTAGGCTAATGACTGAGTTTGATTACGACAGCTGGGTTCCGTACGCAAGGTTAGTGTACGTGCCTTCCGAGGCTGAATCTGCATACTACACCATTAATCATGGTGTATTCATCGATATATTCGGATTGATGCCATTGATACAGCAAAATTTTCAAGCCGATTGATGTTCGCAACTCAAAAAGGTTTGAACATCGTGCGCAACATAGCACGTTCAACAGGCGTTCTGCCGGATGATGCAAAGTTAAAAACTGTAAAACGGATTCTTTGGCCGGTACTCAAGCATACTGATGCGCATAAATGGGCGTTAGCACAAGCGAATTTGGCTAAGCGGGTGAGTGACGTTAACGGGACGCAGTTAGGCGTTATAAACGGTATGCATGGGAGAAAAGAGTTTTTCGCCCGTGAAAATTGGGAGATGTGGCAAATCGCTCAATTTGAAAACGCTGAGGTGGCAATCGTCGGCAATGTTGATCAGTACCTGACGCAAATTTTTGGAGATTGGCGTACCCCAGTGAAACAACTTGGGCAACACGCAACTTTCTTCGAATGGGATGGAGAAAAAGAGAATGGTTGAAACACGAAAGACAAAGGTCAGTGTTTCATATGTGACAAAGCAATATGAAACAGCACCTACAAAAATTGACAAAGCGAAGAGTGTATTCTTCAAAACAAATTTTCCGATGTTTTGGGCCGTTCGCGGTGTGAGCTTCGAAGCCTACGAGGGTGAAACAATTGCCGTTGTCGGAACTAACGGTTCTGGTAAGTCAACGTTAATGAAGATGGTGGCTGGGATTGTGCCACCGACTTCAGGAACTATCGATATCAATGGTGAAACGTCATTGATTGCAATTAATGCTGGACTGCGAGGAAATATTTCGGGCCGTCAAAATATCAGACTTAAAGGTTTGATGATGGGGATGACCGATGCTGAGATTAACGAAAAGATGGACGACATCATCGCGTTTTCAGAGCTTGGTAAGTTTATTGATCAGCCGGTTAAAACGTATTCATCAGGAATGAAATCGAAACTCGGATTTTCAATTTCAGTGCATACGAATCCAGATATTTTGATTGTTGATGAGGCCTTGTCAGTTGGGGACGCGACATTTAATCGGAAGTCATTGAATAAGATTAAGGATTTCCAAAAGCAAGGGAAAACGATTTTCTTCGTTTCTCACTCACTTGGTCAGGTTCGCGAAATGGCTGACCGAGTTTTGTGGATGCATTACGGTGAGCTTCGAATGTTTGGGGAGACGAAAGCTGTCATGGATGAATACGATAAGTTCGTCAATGAATTTAAAGGTATGAACGCCAAAGAACAAGCGGACTATCGTCGTGAAAAGCGTGCCGAGCAAGAAGAATTTTCACTTGACGACATTTACACGGGTGAACTTCGTGAGGCACGTAAGAGTGGCCGTGAACCAAGCGATGAGGAAGCGACAGCTATCTACAAATCTGTGCACACTAAGCAAAATGTCGCAGTGTGGTCAAAGTTTGACAAGTTCCTAATTGTATTTGTGATTTTAGCAATGCTGTTTGTTGCGGATAAAATCGCATTGAACCTTGGTATGCGTAATATCATGCAAAATCCAACATCCATGATTACGAATTGGGCGCCAGATAAGTTGCATGAATTAGACGAAAAGCATAAGGGGGCGAAGTAATATGAAAAGCCTGATTCAAGTCTTAAAAGAAATTTGGACAAACTTGCCTATTATTCGTCGCATAGCTGCGTTTAATGTTCAATCAAGATTTGCTGATAATTATCTCGGATCAGTATGGGATTATTTGGAGCCACTTTTGTATATTACGACATACTTCATTGTTTTTGGCCTTGGTATGTATAACGGTTCGGTTGAAGGCACGCCTTATATCTTATGGTTGCTTGTCGGAATTGTACCTTGGTATTTTATTCAAGGCTCATTCAATAAAGGTCTAACCAGTATCTCGTCACAACTGGGTTTGTTAACCAAGACAAAGTTTCCAGTGAGCGTGGCGCCTGTTATGCCTATGCTACAGGAACTACGTCGTTTCCTAGTAATGGCAACATTGACGATTCTGGTGTTGTTGGCTTTCGGAAGGGTACCTGCAGTCACATGGCTTGGCGTTATTTACAGCTTTGTCGCAATGTTCGCCACTGTATTGGCGCACAACTTGATTAACTCGACGTTGGCCGTCATGGTGCCGGATTATAAACAAGCGATGAATGCGTTGTTCCGCCTATTGTTTTTCACTTCGGGAGTCATCATTAACTTGGATGCGAAGGGATTGCCATTCGTCCTAGTAAAGATTATTAAGATGTTCCCGTTCTATTATGTGATTGAATCATTCCGCGACGCATTGCTCTATAACGTTTGGTTTTTTGAAAACTCATCGAATGTTGTTTTCTTCTGGTTGTTGACGTTCTTTATGTTGCTGGTTGGATCGATTGTACATTTGCGTTTCCGTGAACGCTTCGTCGATATGTTATAAGATAAGAGAATTTTTGGAGAGAAAATATGATTTTTGCGCAAGTTATGGCCGGTGGTACCGGTAAGCGTATGGGTAACACTGAACGCCCAAAACAATTTTTGAACTTGGCTGGTAAGCCAATTATTATTCACACGCTAGAGAAGTTCACGTTAACGTCTGACTTCGAAAAAATTATCGTGTCATCACATCCTAAGTGGGTGCAATACACAAAAGATTTGGTTGCCAAGTACATTTCGGACGAACGCGTCGTTGTGATTGAAGGCGGTGCTGAACGTAATGACACTGTAATGGCTGCAATCAACTACATTGAAGAAAATTACGGTGCAATAGACGAGCACACTTTGGTGATGCACGATGCAGTGCGTCCATTTATCACCGCTCGCATCATTGCAGACAATATTGCAGCGTCAGCGGACTTTAAGGCCGTTGATACGGTAGTTGGCGCAACCGATACGATTGTACGTGCCAACGACGGCGTTATTACTGACATTCCAGTCCGTGATGAGATGTACCAAGGGCAAACACCACAAACTGTAAATGTTGCAGCCTTCCGTGACTTCTACAACCAAATGTCAGAAGAGCAACGCATGTCATTGAGCGATTTAGCTAAGGTTATGTTGTTGGCTGGTTACGAAGTCGGCATTGTACAAGGTGAGGAAAGTAACATCAAGGTAACGCGTCCGTTCGATTTACGTGTTGCAGATATTCTCGCACGGGAGAGTATGGATGTTTAATAATGTGTATCGTTTGACGGGCATCAAGCAAATTGAACGTGTGACTTCACAAATCGACTTGTCTAAGGGTGCAGTCATTGTTCGACCACTAAATTTAGCGATTTGCCGTGCCGACGAACGATACTATCTTGGTCTTCGGGATGCTAAAGTTTTGGCTGAGCGTTTACCACTTGCTCTGATTCACGAAGCAGTTGGTGTGGTTGTTTGTGATCAAACTGGTACGTTTAAGACTGGCGCTTTGGTAGCTATGGTACCAACTCACGCTAAAGAAAAGCACGAGAAGGTAACAGAAAATTATCTGCGTTCTTCAACGTTTGCGTCTTCGACTGAAGACGGCTTTATGCGAGAATACGTCGATATCGAACCCGAACGTTTGGTAGAGATTCCAGCTCATATCAATCCTGAAATGGCTGCTTATTTTGAAGTTGTCTCAGTTGCCGTTCAAGCTGTGCGTCGTTTGCAAGGTAGCATGATGTCACAAGAAGGTACGATTGGCATCTGGGGTGACGGAAACGTTGCTTATATGACAGCTGTGGTAGCGCACGTGATGTTTCCAGACTGTAAGATTACGGTTTTTGGAAAGCACGCTGAAAAGTTGGATTACATCACGTTTGCTGATACTTATTTGATTAATGATGTGCCGGAAGATGTTGTTGTTAACCATGCAATTGAGGCGGTTGGTGGACGTGGCTCTGAAGATGCCATTAATCAAATTATCGACTTGATTCAACCATGCGGATCAGTTGTTTTGTCTGGCGTATCAGAGCACCCAGTAGCCATTAATACTCGTATGGTTTTGGAAAAGGGAATTGCGTTGGTTGGTACAACGCGTTCAACTGTTCAAGATTTTAAAGATGCCATTGAGTTGGTAGCTAATAATCCAGAGGCGCAAGAGCGTTTGGAACTGTTGGTCCAAAACGTACGCGATGTGCGTGAAGTATGCGACATTATCGAAGCATTTGATTCTGATTTGAACATGTCTTGGGGCAAGACAATTATGCGTTGGCATATCTAGAGAAAATAGTAGAGAAGAGTGAGGTTGTTTCATGCTAGTACAGAAAATTAAAAACAGGATCAAAAAATCGACTGCTTTTGGGTTGATGTACTACGTGATTGTTTTGTCGTGGATTAAGTTCTTACAAATTTTTGTACGACCTAATAAAAAACAAATTTTGTTCATTTCATATAGCGGTCGTCAGTACTCTGATTCGCCAAAGGAAGCATACTTGCAGCTTCGTAAGGATCCAGCGTTTGCGGATTACAAATTTGTCTGGTCGTTTAATAATCCGGATGACTTTGTTAATGCTGATGTTGATCATATCGTACGGGCGAACACGCCGTTGTACTTCTATCACCTATTGAAGTCAAAGTACTGGATTGCTAACTCAACGATTGACCGATTGATTCCGTTTTCACATCCGCGAAATGTATACATCCAATTTTGGCATGGCGTGCCCATGAAGAAACTGGGACTGGATGAAGCGGGGTTGTCACCGTTGGTTCGTAACTGGTATAAGAAAGTGCAATTTGATTACTTGTTCACTTATGGCAGCTATGACACTGAAAAGATGAAGCGCATTTTCCCACGGACGAAGAATTATTGTCAAGTGGGACAACTTCGTAAGCAAACGCTTGAACGTGAAGTAAAGCGAAAGAAAGAAAAGTTAAAACGCCAACTTGGCATCAAGGGCCATAAGCCAATCATGCTTTATGTACCGACTTTCCGTGGTTACGAAACAGTGCAACAAACAGGTTGTTCAGAAGAGTTTTTAGCGCAGCTGTCAGATAAGTTTACGGTGTTATATCGCGAACATTACTTCAATCATATGCGTCCGTCAGATGATTTCATTGTTGCAGATAAGTTGTCTCTTAATAAGCTGATGGCAGTGGCGGACTTTATGATTACTGATTATTCAAGTATGCTATTTGATTATGCGCCACTGCACCGTCCAATTTATCTTTTTCAACCGGACGTGAAGGAGTACAAGACTAAACGTGGCTTGTATATAAACTTTGAAGATCTTGATTTACCAGTTGCCCACTCAGAGGCGTCATTAGCCGATATGCTGGATGATTACGAAAATTATGATACTGAACGTGTAGTTCGTTTGGCAGACCGTTATAACCCACATGATTTAACGGTTTCACTAGCTAAGCTACACGAGATTTTAGCAAATTAAAAATGGGGAGCATTTAGTTATGGGGAAGCAGGAAAATACTTTGGGCGGCTTGGTCCGTCATCTATTGAAGAATGCCTGGTGGATTATCATCGTGGCACTAATTGGCGCCGGTGTGATGTTTATGGCTAATCGCCAGTCAGGGTCTTCGACAGAATGGTCCGCATCTCGTTTGATGTACATCGGACATGCAAATTACAATAAGTCACAAGATCCAGAATCATCATTGAAGTCAGATTTGAACGCAATTAAGACGTATATTGCGGTTCAACAAGATATGACGATTGCTGCAGATGCTGTACAGCGTCTGCACAAAGCAGGATTTAAAAAAGTGACGGTTGCTGAGGTACGTGAGAGCATTGTGTTGGAGCAAAAGAAGGGTACTTTGATTGTCCGTGTTCACGTTTTGAATGATGACGAAAAGGAAGCCATCGCAATTGCTAACAACTATGCAGATGCCTTTGCCGCTAATGGACCAAAGGTTGTCCCTGGTATGCCTACACCACGCTTGATGCGAGCAATTCAAGGAGCTGCGAATACTGATGGCGAGAAATTGTCTAACAAGAAAGCTGCCATTTACGGTGGTGCTGCTGGTTTGGGACTTGGTGTCATTCTAGCGATGTTTACAGGGATCGCTGGTAACATGCGCCGTCAACAAGCATAAAAGGTGGCGTATGGTTAACTGGTTATTACCTGTTGCAATGTTTCCAAAGACGTTTACGAATTTCTTCTTTGAAAACATGGCACAGATTGCTTTTCCGATATTCTTAATCTTTGTGTTGGTAAAGCTTTACTTACAACCAGCCTTAGTTAACGAATTAGTACCGGAACGACGTACGTTGCAAATCTGGGGTGCCATGGCTGGCATCCAATTTATTCTGTTTGGTTGGCAAGTTATTCGACACAATGAAAGCATCCACACATATGGATTGCTTCACGGGTGGATGGCCTTTGTTCAACTGTTGATTATTATCTGGGCTGCCTACGCAGTTCAAAAAGTGTTTATCCGTGATGGAATCGACGTTGAAAAGTTCATTCGATCATTGGTTGTGACACTAGCAGTTTACTTGGTGTTTGTGGTCGTACCACAGTTGTTGGTAACGCTACACTTGCCGTTTACAGGGTGGACAAACGCCTTGGCTGGTCTGTTTGAACGTCATTGGGCGGATCGTAGCTGGTACGACGATGGTAGTTACGTCGCTACGATTAACCGCGTGAATGGTTTTGAACCAGAAGCGCCGTTCTTGGTTATGTTGCTGGGGCTGGTCTTTTCACCTGTCTTGATTGGTATCGTTCACGAACCAATCTTGCGCCGCTTGCGAATTGGTCGCCAATTGCAGTACATGACGTGGTTTTTGATGGTGTTGCTCACATTTGTCTTTTTGAGTGTTCGGGCTTCAAGTGGGTATATGATGTTGGCGTTACTTGGATTCTTTACGGTGATTTCAGCACCACGTAAGCACCGCAAGATTTGGTTATCAATTATGGCAGCCGGTGTGGTTGCTGTAATTGCTGCTTATATGGTGGTGCCATTTGTTCACGACTTGTTGGATCGTTGGATTTTTAATAAATCGGGTACTGACAACCGTTTGGGTGGCACGATCGGCTTGGCAAAGACATTCTTGTCACATCCATTCTTAGGTGTTGGTTTCGGTAATGAAGGGTACTTCATTGAACAATACTTGCCAGAGTGGAGTAAGCACAACAGCGAGTACATCAATGTCTACAGCAAGATGGCCTATCCAGTTTTGAATGATATGTTGGGGTGGCTGGCGCGTTATGGTGCTGTGGTTGTTTTGTCAGGATTGTGGTTGCTAGGTGGTTTGGTAGTTCGTGCAGTGCGCGCTTACCAAAACATCTTGCAAGATGAGCGCCCTGTCGCGAGTTACTATCGTATTGCATTGCGATCATTCACGATTATGGTGCCGCTAACGTTGATTGTTTCATGCATTACGCAAATCAATGCATTTTCATGGCCAATGTTATTGATGTATTTCTTCTACTGGCGTGTGATTCACTTGGCGGAAGAGTCAAACTAAATATATTTATTGTTGAACGGGTAACATGAAGACAGTGTTATCCGTTTTTTCTTGTGATAACCAAATTGTAATCACAGATGTCATCTTAACTTAGCATTTGAATTGTCTAGGTAGCGAAGAAGGGGGAATTATTTTTTGAGACTGGAATTGAGTTGGTTTCAGTTTTTTTGTTTTTTTATTGCAAATTTGGATTATGACCTAAAATAATCAGATGATATGATAATTGTATTAAGTCGATAGGAGTATTTATATGTCTAAGAAATTTGCATCGCTAGCTGGGTTGGCAATGGCCTTCGGATTGCTTTTTGGACTGGGCAATCCAATAGCAGTTAATGCCGATCAAGGTACGACGCCGTACCAAACTTTGAGCACACACGATCGCTTGGTCAACGAAATCAGTTTAAGACACCAGAGCGGGTACTTGTATGATGGGTCATCTGAAAATGGTGGGTATCGTTGGTTTGAAAACGGAAACCCGTATACTGGATTCCGTTTTTACATGGGCACGTACTATTGGTTCGTTAACGGCGTTCGTCAAAATGCAGGCTGGCGTTATGCTTGGGGTTACACGTACTGGACTGATAATAGTGGTCGCGCCGTGCAAGGTGACTACTTGGTAAACGGCCGAGCATATTACTTTGGTAGCAACGGCACGTACTACATGCGTGGTGGTTCGAATGGTTATTTGAACCTCGGCCAAGGCTGGCGCTGGTATAACAATGGTTACACTTATACAGGCTTCCGTAACTACATGGGTGCCTACTATTACTTTACTGATGGTTGGCGTAAGGAAAATGCTTGGGTTTCTGAATGGGGTAATCGCTATTATGTTGGTAGCGATGGTCGATCGGTTCAAGGGTGGCAAAACATTGGTGGTGCAAACTATTACTTCGGTGACAATGGTACGTTCTATCAACGAGAGGCACCGGCTGCACCTACGAACAACCGTGGTCAAGGACTTATTAAGGGCTCACGCAACGGTATCTACCACGTACCTGGTGGCCGTTGGTATGATAAGACGACAGATGTTGTGCAATGGTTCGAAACGGAACAAGATGCACGTAACGCGGGTTACCGTCCATCGCGTAATGGTTAATTAACTTTCAGAAGCTGGAATCGATTTGATTCCAGCTTTTTTGTTTTTTATGGGGCAGAATTCCCCTTATTCCGTTGCACAGATTACTTACTTTTGCTACATTTAATAAATGTGTAATAAAGTTGACATGTTTCGTTACATGTCGGGGAAGGGTTATAAATGAGGTTTGTTGAGAAGGTAAAAGCCAACATCTTATGGATAGGGATAATTGTGTCGGTGGCGCTATTTGCGTTGTATGCCAGTCCGTTGAGTAAAGGAAATGTTTGGGTGGATACAAACGCCATGCTTGAAGTGGGACGTGCATGGACGCATGGCTATATGCCATACCGCGATGTTTTTGAGCAACGTGGACCGTTGATGTTTTTCTACTTCTTTGTGGCTAATTTGATTAGTGAACATGGTTATATCGGATTGTTCTTCGTCGAAGTTTTGAATTTAATTGGGATTTGGGTAGTGGTGACTAAGTTACTAAACAAAGTTGCAAATCCGATTATGAATAAAGCGTTGGCAACGTTCCTTGTTGCGACCTTTGTGCTAAGCCGAGCTTTTGAATACGGGGGATCACCTGAAGAGTTTGCAACGTTCTGGACGCTGCTGGGAATTTTGATGGCTTATCGGTTCCTAGATGAGGCACGAACACCGCAAATCATACGCTTGGGCGTTGGCTTCGGATTGGCCATCGCGGCAGTGTTCTTGATTAAGTACACATTGCTCGGTGCATTGATTGGTGTAACACTGGTCGTCGGATTGGTTGGGATTGCTCGCCGATTTCAAGAAACTGTTGCTGTTTGGTGGGACGGCGCTTGGTGTGTTCGCCATTATTAATGGGGCCGTGCTGACGATTTTGCACTTCTTAGGAGATGCAAGGGCGTTTATCAACGTCTATTTTGTTACTAACATGAAGGCTTACAGTGAAACTGTGACGCTCAGTCAGCGACTAGACTATTTCAAAGCAGCAGGTTCAGGACTTTGGGAGTCCTACGCAGTGTTACTTATTATCGCAGTTGTAGCGGTTCTTGCATTGATAGATCGTAAGAAGTTCGACCGATTGTCAACGATGGTTCTTGTAGCTTCTGCCGTGGCATTCATAATCACTTACGGTGTTGGTCGTTTTGATGATTATTCATTTTTGGTGATTGTTGCCTTGTTAATGTTATTGATTTTGCAAGGTGCAGGACTAGCGCTTGAGAAACGGTCAATTTCAATGCCTGCCGTTGCCTTGGTGACACTTTCTGTTGCTGTAGTGAATCCGTTTGTTGGCAAGGAACCATATATCTGGACCAAGCAGGTCAACGCTTCTAAGGTGCTTGGGGATTACATTAGTCATCAACCAGGTCACAAATCATTAATTTACGCAAATTTTATTGATGACGGTGTTGAACGCTATGCAAACGTTGACGTTGCTGGCAAGTTTAAATTCTTTGAGCAAACAAATATTCCCGGTAACAAGTTCCCTGATCAAGCCAACGGTTTGGCAGATGCCATTAATAATGCCAAGCCTGATTTTATTGCGTACAGTTTGAATTGGGGTGGGGCAAAGCCCGCAGATTTGAGTAGTCGCCGTGATATTTTGAGTCATATTTCACCTCAAGTTTTGCAGAACTATCGTTTAGTCAAGGTTGCTGCCTCATATGCACCGACTGAACAAAGTGGCGACCACATCCAAATGGCATTGCTTGAACGAAAATAATGAATGATGGTCACATTTAAAATGTGGCCTTTTTTTGATGAGTCATGGCGCATTTTTGAAAACACTGCAATAAAGCAAAAATTGCGCTATACTATCATTATGTGTAATTCTGAAGACATTCAGGATAAATTTGATATTTACGAATTAAAGAAGGAAATCAAGATGATTACTATTAAGTCAGATCGTGAAATTGAGGGTATGAAGGCGTCAGGTGCCATCATTGCCGGCATGCACAAGGGTTTGCGCGACATTATCAAGCCAGGTATTTCTACTTGGGAAATTGAAGAATTTGGTCGTAAGTACATTGAAGACCACGGCGCACGCGCTGCTCAAATCGGTTTTGAAGGCTTCGAATTTGCGACGACTGTTTCAGTTAACAATGAAGTTGCCCACGGGTTCCCTCGTAAGGGATTGATTTTGAAGGATGGCGACTTGGTTAAGGTTGATACGGTTGTTGATCTTGATGGTTACTATTCAGACTCAGCTTGGACATACGCCGTTGGTGAGGTGTCACCTGAAATCAAGCGTTTGATGGATGTGACGTTGAAGGCGTTGTACTTGGGAATCGACCAAGCGGTGGTTGGTAACCGTATTGGTGATATCGGTGCAGCTATCGATGCGTACGTTACTGACGAAAATGGTTTCGGAAACGTACGCGAGTACATCGGTCACGGTATCCAACCAACGATGCACGAGGAGCCAGCGGTACCAGCATACGGTGTTGCCGGTCACGGTTTGCGTTTGAAGCCTGGTATGACGATTACAATCGAGCCAATGGTTAACGTTGGTGGTTGGAAGGTTGACACGTCAGAAGAAGATGGTTGGACTGTAACGACTGAAGACGGTTCATGGTCAGCGCAATATGAGCACACGATTGCCATTACTAATGACGGACCAAAGATTTTGACGAGTCAAGACCCAGAATTCGATGCCAAGTACTTGTAATAAAGGAGCGCTTATGACGAAGCAAAGTAAGAGTTATTTATTCGCCAAGCGTTTTTTGGATATTTCAACTGCGTTGTTTGCATTGGTGATTTTCTCACCAATCTTTTTGGTTATTTCTTTGTTCTACTTGTTTGGCGATAACAAAGGACCAGTTTTCTATCAGCAACGTCGTATCGGGCAAAACCACGAGGAGTTTGGTATTTACAAGTTCCGTTCAATGGTGGTGAACGCTGAAGAGAAGCTATACGCTGATAAGGACTTATATGCTAAGTTCGTTGAGAATGGCTATAAGCTACCAACCGAAGAAGATCCACGTATCACCAAGTTTGGTGCGTTTATTCGTAAGACATCTTTGGACGAGTTACCACAGTTCATTAACATCTTGATTGGGAACATGAGTATTATCGGACCACGTCCAGTTGTTGAACGCGAGTTGGTGGAATACGGCGATCGCGTTGATGAATTTTTGTCAGTAAAGCCTGGCGCGATGGGCTTGTGGCAAGCAAGTGGTCGTAGTGATATTCAATACCCAGAGCGTGCCGACCTTGAAATTTCGTACGTCGAGCATGCTAACCTGTGGTTTGATTTTAAAATTTTGTTTATGACAGTACTCGCCATCTTCAAGGGTGACGGTGCAATGTAGTAAAATGACGACTTCGAGATTCGAGTCGTCATTTTGTGTTTAGTAGCGCGTTTCTATACGTTTTTTTGCAGATATAAAAAATTCAAACAATAAACCAATCTTGTTTAAAGTTTCGTAAGACGGTTAAGAGCTGTCTGTAACAAGAATGAAACTGATGTCGGTTAGTATTGACTTTGGACTTATAAAACGGGAGAGTCAGAACGATTAGGGAGGAAATTATGAACTTTAAGAAGGTTCTATTTGGGGCTGCAGCTGCGACAGTTGCCGTGAGTGGTGTATCTTTGGTGCCATTCTCATCTGCCTTTGCGGCGGATGGTATCCCAACGATTACAGCTGGTGATTCAACTGTCCCAGCGATGGACGTTGTCGACGTGGCATCATATCAAGGAAACTTGTCAGTCAGTGCCTACAACACAATGAAGAAGTATGGCGTTAAGGCTGTCATCGTCAAGGTGTCAGAAGGTACGAATTACGTAAACCCATACGCTTCAACGCAAATTAAGAATGCACAAGCTGCTGGTTTGGCCGTGGGTGTTTATCACTATTCACGTTTCTCAAACGCAAGCGGTGCGAAGTCAGAAGCTAACTACTTTGCCAAGCAAGTAGCGGCTTTGGGCTTGTCAAAGTCAACGTTGATGGTTGATGATTTGGAAGACTCGTCAACGAGTGGTAGTGGATCAACGACCAACGCCAATGCATTTAAGGATCAATTGTCAGCTAATGGCTACAACAATCAAATGTTGTACACGTATCCTTCATATATGAGCGCAACTGGTTTGAACGTTTCAAGTTACGGTAACGACCGTGTTTGGATGGCGTCATACCCATTTGCACCAAATAAGAACAACTTGTGGTACACAAATTATGGCGCATGGCAATGGAATTCAGCTACTAAGTTCCCAGGCGTGAACGGATTCTTTGACGTTTCAAAGGATTACTCAGGTAAGTTGTCAAGCAGTGCCATGACTGGTTACTTGCAAGACAAGGATGGTAACTGGTACTGGTTTGAAAACGGTGTGAAGTACACTGGTTTCCGTTTCTACATGGGAACGTACTACTACTTCAAGCAAGGTGTTCGCCAAGAAAACCAATGGGTTTCACAATGGGGTAACACGTACTACGTAGGTTCAGATGGACGTGCGTACGATGGTGTTCGCACGATCGATGGCAAGAAGTACTTCTTCGGAAACGACGGCACATTCAACTTACGTACGAACCAAATCGTGAAGGTTGATAACGTTGATTACCGTGCAGCCGCTGATGGTTCATTAACGCCTAACTCTGGTTACCACTATGACGGTTCTCAATACAACGGTGGTTACCGTTGGTACGAGAATGGTCAATTGTACACTGGCTTCCGCTACTATATGGGAACGTACTACTGGTTCATTGATGGTGTCCGTCAAAACGAAGGTTGGCGTCAAGCTTGGGGTCTAACTTACTGGACGGATAACCAAGGACGTGCCGTGCAAGGATTGCGTACGCTTGAAGGTAAGCAATACTACTTCGGAAACGACGGGACTTACAATATGCGTAAGAACCAAGTCGTGACGACTGGTAGTGAAGGTGGTGTTGACGTGAAGTACCGTGCCGGTGTTGACGGTACGTTGTCACCATACTCTGGTTACCAAAATGACGGTACCGGTTGGTACTGGTTCGAAAACGGTGCGAAGTTTACTGGTTTCCGTATGTACTACGGTGCTTACTACTTCTTCCAAAACGGTGTTCGTCAAGAGAACCAATGGGTTGAGCAATGGGGACACAAGTACTACGTTGGTGCTGACGGCCGTACGGTTCAAGGCTCAAACGTTAACATCAATGGCCAAACATATAACTTTGGTACTGACGGAACGTTCTACCTACGCTAAAATAAAGGCATAGGGGTTTGATACCATAGGAGGTTTCGACATGAAAAAGATTATTATCAGCATTATCGCTGTGTTAGTCGTAGTAGGTGGTGGGGTGACTGCCGCTGTTATGACGCACAAGAGCGCACCTGAGAAGGAGTCATCTTCATCAGTTGCAAAGAAGGAAACGTCGAGTGAATCTTCAAGTTCGTCTTCGTCATCATCTTCTTCATCAAGCTCAAGTGAGGTTGCACCTGAATCTTCTTCAGCACCAGCCGTTTCTGAAACGGCACCGGCTGAATCAAGTTCATCAGCGCAAGCACAAGCAGATGCTAACAGCGATTGGGCTAACCCAAACCGCACTGATGCTGGTGAAACTATCACTGCCAAGACAGTCACGCAAGCACGTGCTGAATTGAAAGAAAACGGTGTGGACGACACAACGTTGGGTGATGGGGACGTGCAACAATTGATTAAGATTGGTCAAGCACAAAATATGTCAGTTTACGAAGTGTATAAGCAAAGCTTTAATCAATAATGATTAAGAAAGGATTGCAGATTATTGCAATCCTTTTTCTATGGGATTTTAAGTTTGGGTTAATCTCGTAAAAACACGATATAGGCTGTAAATCCGGCCTTTATTACGGTATACTTGAAAACGGATTTAATTTTTAAATATGTATTGAGGTAGATATCATGGAAAATCAATTTACCGTAGGCGCATTGTTCAAGCACATGTTGCGCAATGCCTGGTGGATTATTGTCTTAGGAATTGTTGGTGGTGCAGCGATGTTCGTTTTGACGAACAAGGTTGCGACGACAACGTACGAGGCGACCCGTCAAATGTACATTGGCAAGAACAACACTGACGCAAAGGATCCTAACTCTCGTGTGATGGCGGATTCATGGTTGTTGCATTCATACGCGCAATTGGCAAAGGATGATGCAGTTGTTAATGCAGCCGTTGCAGACCTAAAGGCCGATGGCATCAAGATTAAGCCAGCAGCTTTGACTGATGCAGTTCGTGTTTCTCCTAAGAAGGACACGTTGTTGATGACTGTTCGCGCCGATGCTAACACAAGCAAGAAGGCTGTTAAGTACGTTAACGCTTATGCAAACGCCTTTAAGACGGTTGCACCTGAAAAGTTGTCAGCTATGCCAGAACCAGTGTTGTTCTCAGCGCCTAAGAAGGCTGTTGCTGTGACGACACCAGGTGGTTCATCAAAGAAGGCGTTGGTCTTCGGCGCTGCTGCTGGTTTGCTAATCGGTATTGTATTGGCATTCTTTACGGGAATCTATAAGAATATGAAGGCAACTGCCTAAGCGAGTATAGAAAGGGGTATGGTGATGGTTTCTTGGTTATTACCAATCGCACTATTACCAAAGACTTACACATACTATCTCTTTGATAGCTCTGCCCAATTGGCCTTGCCACTTTTCGGCTTGTTCATTTTGGTGAAGCTATATCTGCAACCAACTCAGTTGGAGACAGTTTTGCCAAAGAAAAGCACTCTACGTATTTGGGGTGCTTTTATTGTAGTTCAGCTCGCATTGATGGGCTGGGAGTATTTAAAGATAGGTGAGTCTGTACAGGTTTACGGCCTGATTCACGGTTTAGTCGCCTTTATGACGATGTTGCTGGTAATCTGGGTGGCGTACACGATTCAAAAGATGTCATTGCAAAACTTTGATGATGCCGTTAAGTTCGCTAAGTCAGGTTTGATTGCCTTAGTTGTTTACTTGGTTTTGATTGTTTTGCCACAGATGTTGGTCATGGGTGGGTTCCATCAGTTGGACTTCTACGTCAATGGCTTAGCAAAGCTGTTCGAACGTCACTGGCAAGATCGTGACTTTTATGACGATGGGTCATATGTGACGACTTTGCACCGTTTGAACGGCTTTGAGCCAGAAGCATCATTCTTGGCTTTGCTGTTGGGGATGGGCTTCTCACCAGCATTAATTATGCTGGTGCAAGAGCCAATCAAGAACTTCCGCAACAAGCGGTGGCTTTACTGGCTTGGATGGGGCTTAATCGCCTTCATCTTAGTCGTGATGATGTTGGCCAAGACAACAACTGGTTTCTTGTTGATTGGGTTGCTTGGATTAATCTTTTTAGTTTCAGCACCAAAGACCCAAAAGATTTGGTTTGGTTCAGCAGCCGTTGCCTTTTTGGTACTGGTCGCTTTGGCTTATCAATTTGTACCGCCGGTAACCCACCAATTGAACACGTGGTTGTTCGAAAAGAGTGGGACGGACAATCGTCTCGGCGGAACAATCGGTTTGCTGCAAGCTTGGTTGCACCACCCAATTTTGGGTGTTGGTTTTGGTTTTGAAAGCCACTACATTAATGAGTTCTTGCCAAAGTGGTCTAAGGATAATTTGGAATATATTTACGTTTATAAGAAGACGGCGTACCCAATTTTGAATGATATGCTGGGTTGGTTGACCCGTTTTGGGTTGGTGTTTGTCTTGATGGCATTCTGGCTATTAGCTGGTTTGCTAAAGCGTGCGGCATTCGTATTGAAGCGCTTGGGATCAGGTGCTGATTTTAAGACGATGTTTTATCGTGTCACGGTGAAGTCATTCTTCGTTGCTGTGTTCTTGGTAATCGTTGTGGCTTCTATTACACCAGCCAATGCAACAGGATGGCCAATGATGCTAATGGGATTCTTCTATTGGCGTGTTATCCACATGGCAGAAGATGATTTGAATAATGGAGTACTACAGTAATGAAGATTTTGATTGCGGCCCACAAGCCATATCAAATGCCAACATCAGAGATTTATTTACCAGTAATGGTGGGTGCCGCCTTGCATGACAAGGTAATTGATGGATACACGCCTGACAACACTGGTCAAAATATGTCTGATAAGAATGGTTTTTACAATGAGTTGACAGCCTTGTATTGGGCTAAGTACAACTTGCAAGATGAGGATATCCTTGGGTTGGCTCACTACCGTCGTTATTTAGGACGTAAGGCGAGTCACGATTTGGCTGATATCTTGTCTGAAGATGATATTCGTAAGGGGTTGGCAGAGGTTGATATTTTGTTGCCAAAGCCACGTAACTACTTTATCGAAACGCAAGAAAAGCACTACTTGAATGCTCACATTAACGAGCCTTATTATGCAATGCGTGAAGTGTTGGAAGAGTTCTATCCAGACTATGTACCAGCATTCGATGCGTTGGGTAAGTCAACGAAGGCGCACTTGTTTAACATGAGTGTGATGCGTCAAGATAAGTTCCAGGCATACACGGATTTCTTGTTTGATGTATTGGGTAAGGTTGATGAACGCATCGACGTTGCCAAGTACGAAGGGCAAGATCGCCGTTCACTAGGTTTCTTGGCTGAACGTTTGATGGACACTTGGGTTAACACACAAAGCTTGCGTGTTAAGGAGTACCCAGTGGTGACAACTGAAAAGACAAACTGGTTGGATAAGGGAACTCAATTCTTGAAGCGTAAGTTTATCAAGAATGGCGAACGTAAGGTTCACTTCTAAACCGAATGAAACACCGCAGATTTTTTCGAATCTGCGGTGTTTTGTGCGCTACAGCCAACTTTTTAACCCATTGACGGGCAGTTTATGGTAAAGTAATTAGGAAGATTTATATTCTGAAAGGAATCATCAAAAATGACTTTGAATGATAAGAACTACGACTACCTAATCGTCGGTGCTGGACCTTTTGGTTCAATTTTTGCCTACGAGGCGGCCAAGCGTGGTAAGCGCTCATTGATTATTGAAAAGCGTCCACACATTGCTGGAAACATGTACACACACACGGAGCACGGAATTACGGTTCACGACTTCGGTGCACACATCTTCCACACTGATAACAAGGAAGTTTGGGACTACATCCGTCAATTCGCTGAGTTTAACGGATACCAAAACCAAGTTGTGGCAAACTACAAGGGTACGTTGTACAACTTGCCATTCAACATGAACACGTTCTACGAGATGTGGGGAACTAAGACTCCTGCAGAAGCTAAGGCTAAGATCGAAGAGCAAAAGAACGCTGCTTTGGCTGACTTGGGTGACCGTGAGCCACGTAACTTGGAAGAGCAAGCTATCTCATTGATCGGTACTGATATCTACGAGAAGTTGATCAAGGGTTACACTGAAAAGCAATGGGGACGTAAGGCAACTGAATTGCCAGCGTTCATCATCAAGCGTTTGCCAGTTCGTTTCATCTACGACAACAACTACTTTAACCACCGTTACCAAGGTATTCCAATTGGTGGATACACGCAAATCTTTGAGAAGATGTTGGACAACGATTTGATTGACGTTCGTTTGAACTCAGACTTCTTCGAGCACAAGGATGAGTACATTGCCGAATTCCCACGCATCTTGTACACGGGAATGATCGACCAATTCTTCGACTACAAGTTCGGTGAGTTGGAGTACCGTTCATTGCGCTTCGAGCACGAAGTTATCGAATCAGACAACTACCAAGGTAACTCAGTTATCAACTACACGGATGCTGAGACACCATACACGCGTGTTATGGAGTGGAAGCACTTCGATGGTTTGTCAGACGATGGTGTGACAATCATTACGAAGGAATACCCACAAACTTGGGATCGTTCAAAGGAAGCTTACTACCCAGTTAACGACGAGAAGAACACAAACTTGTACAAGGAATACGCTAAGGAAGCGCGCCAACACAAGGATCAATTCATCTTTGGTGGTCGTTTGGGACAATACCGTTACTTTGACATGGACCAAGTCTTCAACGCAGCATTGAACGAAGTGCGTAAGGAATTCAAGATTCCATCAAGCTTCAACTTTGCTCACGACGAAGAACACTAATTTAAATTAATAATTACTGACTGTTTCATTCCGTCTGGGATGAAACAGTTTTTTGTTATCAGCTTGAAACCAACATAGCAAACTGTGTATACTAGAAATAACGTGAAAAGATTTAGTTGGGGATAAAAATGTCAGAAACATTATCAATTATTGTGCCAGTGTTCAATGAACAAGAAACAGTACCGCTATTTTATAAAGCGGTCAATGAAGTTCGTGAAACGCAACTGGCTGATTACACATTCGAATACTGGTTTATTGATGATGGATCAAACGATAACACAGTAGCTGAAATTCAAAAGTTGGCAGACAACGATGACAATGTCCATTTCGTGGCGTTCTCACGTAATTTCGGTAAAGAAGCTGGTTTGTATGCTGGGCTTGAACATGCTACAGGTGACTACGTGGCTGTAATGGACGTGGATTTGCAAGATCCGCCAGCATTATTGCCTGAAATGCTACAGGGTGTTGCTTCGGGAGAGTGGGACGTGGTTGGTACGCGTCGCAAGACTCGTGATGGTGAGCCACCAATTCGAACGTTCTTTAGTGAATTATTCTATAAATTGATTAATCACATTTCTGATAACCACATTGTTGAAGGTGCGCGTGATTATCGTGTCATGTCCCGACAAGTGGTGGATGCGATTATGTCGATGTCTGAGTACAACCGTTTTTCAAAGGGTATCTTTACGTGGGTTGGTTTCCGCCAAAAGTACATTGCCTTTGAAAACACTGAACGTGTTGCGGGTAACACATCATGGTCATTCTGGAAGTTGGTTAAGTACTCAATCGAAGGAATTGTGGCGTTCTCACAATTCCCATTGATGTTGGTATCTGTACTTGGCTTGATTGCATTCATCATCGCTGTGATTGGTGCGATTTTTGTAGTTGTCCGCACACTCATGGTGCCAGGGTCATCTGCTTTTGGTTGGCCATCAATGATTGTCATCATGCTTGGTATGGGCGGGGTACAACTTCTTAGCCTCGGTATTGTTGGTCGTTACATCTCAAGTATTTACTTGGAAGTTAAGAAGCGTCCAATTTATGTTGCAAAGCAGGTGAAGTAGCGTGAAGACACGATTTAGTATCTTGCGTAATGAGCGAAACGCTAATTTGTTTATAATTGGCGTTTTTTTATTTGTTGCAATCTTTTTAACCTGGCCACTGTATATAAATGATCGTATGATTCTTGGCGTTGATGCTTTTTTCCATATTCACCGTGTGTATGAAACGGCGATGCAAATTAAGCATGGCGATTTGTCGTACTTCATGTCAATATTTGGGTTCGGTCAGACAGGACGAATCGTTAATATGGCTTACGGCCCCGTATTTGCCTACTTAGCGGGAGCGATGCTACTGATTGTTGGTAATTGGTTTAAGTGGCAATTTGTAACGAATGTCGTGATTGCATTTGCCTCATTAACGGTTAGTTATTTTTCGTTGAAAGCAACGTCAGTAAGTAAACTTTGGTCCGTTGTTGGCGCTATCTTAATCTATACATTGATGCCAGCACTTAGTTGGTGGCATGATCAAGCGTTTATGGGTGTGGGAGTAATTCTTCTCCCGATTGCGATGTCACTTGGCATTCGTATGCTGCAGTCTGAAACGCCCGGTATTAAGCCAATTGCAACAGGAGTTTTGGTCGCACTTGGCATTCAAATCCATATGTTGTCAACCTTGTTCATGGTGTTGATTTTGGCATTTTATGCTGTGCCAGCTTTTATAAAGACAGCGAAGAAGTGGCTATTTCTAAGAAAAGGTGTGCTATCAATTATTATCGCCCTAATTGGGTCGGCTAATGTTTGGTGGCCGTTGCTCAGCGTGTCTGCACACAATCAGTTGTTGCGTCCATTTATTGAAGGAAACGCCGGTAGCGACATCACATCATTGGCCGTGACTGTTGATGGTAGTCGTAATATGTCAGTAGTGCTGGCAATCATTTTTGTGTCTAGTTTGGCGCTGCTACTTCGAAAGTTGATGTACAAAACTGGACCGGATTTTGTAACGACATGGACGCTGGTTGCGGGAGTTGGCTTGATGTTAATGTCTTTCCAAATCTTGCCCTGGCAGACAATTTTAAGTAATCCGCATAACCCAATTTCGTTATTCCAATTTCCAATGAGGTTTGCGATGCCAGCAACAGTTCTGTTAATTTTCGGTATTGCACGTGTGACACAACGTATTACTTTGGTGAACGTAGATCTTGTTCGGTTTGTTGGTGTCGTCGTTTCACTATTTATGGTGTTTAACGTTTATGGTTACGCTGCACAGACAGCACGAAATGCCAAGGATAAGGATTTATTTGTGACGCAACCATACGCAACACCAGCGTTTGTGACACCAGATTTAACCTTAGATAAGCTGGCTAATGACGAACACACGAGCGATCTATCACTATTAGTGGCTGATGCAGCACAAAATTATCCAGACTATCTGCCTATAAGTGAGCAGAATCAACAAAACTTAAGTGCGAATGATTGGTTCCATGGAAATGGCTATGAAGTCCAGTACCTAGAAACTTATGTGACAAGCCAAGCTTTGCATAATTTAACGAAACAAGTTGACGGACAAAAGCTTATCTTGGAATGGCGAGGCGATAAGTCAAGCACGGTTATCTTGCCGGTTGCCAAATATGCAGAGTCTCAGATTGTTGTGAATGGTAAGACGCTTGCTGATAAGGCGCGTGTGACTAAACTAGGTGCACCGATTATTCGACAACAGTCTGGTAATAATAGGGCCGTAATTACTTTTAAGGCGCCAAAAAGCGTCATTGCTACTTACGTCGTGACGGTGATCTTTTGGATAGGATTGTTAACTTATCTACTGGTAATTAAGGTCCGTAAAACAAAAGCATTATAGGGTTTAATTACCACCGTGTTTAATGGTATTATTAAACACGGTGGTTTTTTAGACCCTTAACGAGTTTTAGTCCTCGTTACCTGAAAAGATATTGAACGAAAAACAAAAAGAAGAGATTGCTTGAATTCACTGTAATTCAAATAGGAGGAACTTAACATGTCAGTTAGTGCTGTCGTCGTTACATATAATCGTTTGCCAATGTTGAAGGAAGTTATTGGCGCTTTGCAAGCTTCCGAAACACCTGTTGATCACATCATCATCGTTGATAACAAGTCAAACGAAGACACGAAGGAATACTTGACGAGCTTGGGTGACCAAATTGAATATGTCCGCTTGGAAGAAAATCTTGGTGGAGCCGGTGGATTCAACCGCGGTGTCCGTTACTTCATGGAAAACACGACTGATGATTACGTTTGGTTGATGGATGATGACACTGTGCCACATGCTGACACGTTGACTGAGTTAACGGCATACGCTGCTGCAAACCCTAAGTTTGGTTTCTTGTCATCAGACGTGCGCTGGACTGATGGTCACCGTGCTTTGATGAATCAACCGGCACCAATGAACCGTTTGCGTGTTATCCCCGAGGATGCCACGGAACCAGAACAATTGCGTAATGCAACGTTCGTGTCATTGTTGATGAGCCGTGAAGTAGTCGACAAGATTGGTTTGCCAATCACGGACTTCTTCATCTGGGGCGATGACATTGAGTACACAGAACGTGCTGGACGTGTTTACCCTGGTTACTTTATTCCAAAGGCTAAGGTAACACACAAGATGGCCACAAACGTTGGATCAAACATCTTGAACGACACGAAGGACCGTACGCCACGTTACTACTACTCATACCGTAACAAGGTTTACTATGGTCGCAAGCGTGATTTCGTGGGCCACATGAAGTCAAATGCACGTATCACGATGGAATGGCTTAAGTTGGCTGTTACACCTGGTGTTGAAGACCGCTCAGCTAAGCTAAAGATTTTGGCAAAGGGTGTTAAGGATGGTCGTAAGTTCAACCCAGTAGTTGAACACGCAACGAACGCCAAGGAGGCCTAGTCTGCCAATGAAGCGTCGGTATTATTTTATGGATGTGCTGAACATCATCGCTACGATGGCCGTGATTTTTCTGCACACATCTGAATTTGCTTTTAATTATGAGCCAACACTTCGCTGGGGTGTTGCGGTTGTTATTCAAATCGCATTCATTTGGGCCGTACCGATTTTCTTTATGATTTCAGGCGCTAACTTGCTGAATTATCGAGAGCGATATGACACGAAGACGTTCTTTAAAAAGCGTTTAGGGAAGGTCTTGGTACCTTTCTTAGCTTGGTCTTTGATCTGGTATATCTTTAATCATTTCTATTTTTTGAATCATGATTGGGGTATCCGTAACTTTTTTGATTTGTTGATGCATGGTCAAATTCAAGCAGTGTTCTGGTTCTTTTACTTTATTATTCCGTTCTACTTCGCAGTGCCGTTTTTGTCATTGATTACGACGCGCGAGAATAAGAAGACGGTATTGTACGTAATCGCTTGGTTTGTTTTGGGCGTTGGTATCGTGGGTTACACGCATTCGTTGCGTGCAACGCCGCTTGATTCCTTCTTCTCAAATATGCCATTAATTATGTCGACGGGAATTGGCTTCTTCTTTGCCGGTTGGTATTTGCAACAATTTCCACCAGCAAAGTCACAAAAGAAGTGGTATGCACTTGGTAGTGTGCTAGCATTCTTGTTTATGCTAGGGTTGACCGTATATATGTCACACCAAGCCGGTAAGACGATTAACGCAGTCTACAGCATCTTCAGTATTGGGGGCTTCTTTTTGCCACTCGGTATCTGGGTATATGTTCGCGATGCGTTAGAAGATTGGGAACCATCACCAAAGATGGCGACCTGGCTAAAGCGCCTGTCGGGTGCATCGCTCGGTGTCTATGTTATCCACGAGTTTATTATTTACATCGCGGAAAACACATACCACCTACAAGCGGGATCATGGTGGCACATGATTGTGTTCCCGTGGTTTGTCTGGGTATTGTCAATCGTAATTACGTTGGCATTGCAAAAGATTCCAGTGATTAACCGCTTGATGCCTTAAAATTTTCACATATTAACTGATAATTTTTAATACTCGGTGCGTATTCTGATACGTATCGAGTATTTTTTTAATTTTCAGGGAGTAGAACATGCGTAAAAAGATGTACAAGGTCGGCAAGCACTGGGTTGCTGCCGCAGTAGCGATTGCCGGGATTGGGTTAGCTGGTGGCGCATCCGTATCAGCTGATCAAGCTGTTTCAACGGAAACGACACTTGTTAACAAGCCGACAACAGACCCGGTAACACCGGAGGTGCCAAGCCAACCAGTTGAAGAGGAAAAGGATGTCGCCCCAACGACACCAAATGATGAAGCGGAAACGCCAACGTCAGTGCCAACGCAACCAGTTGTGCCAACGGCGCCGGCTGAACCAGAAAACCCAACAACACCAGAGAATCCAACAGTGCCTTCAACGCCAGAAATTGCTGATGGTGTGAACAAGGAAGACGGTTTGTACTATCAAGACGGCAAGGTATTGACGGGAATCGCCAAAGCAGATGGCAAGATGTATGAGGCTGGTAAGTTGCTGTCAGGTATTTCTTCAGTCGATAAGAAGATGTACAAGAATGGTGTCTTGTTCAACGGTACGCTGGACGGATTACTCTACGTTGACGGTGTGAAGTTTAGTGGCACAAAGAATGGTGTTCTATACGAAAACGGTGCCAAGTACAACGGCACAAAGAATGGCATCTTGTACGTGAACGGTGTGAAGTTCAATGGTACGAAGGATGGCGTTTTGTACGAAAACGGTGCCAAGTATAATGGCACAAAGAACGGCGTCTTGTACGTGAACGGTGTGAAGTTTAGTGGCACAAAGGATGGTGTCTTGTACGTGAATGGTGCTAAGTTTAACGGTACGAAGAACGGCAAGGTGTACAAGAACGGTGTTTTGCTAACAGGGAAGCACTCTGATGGTAAGTTCTACCAAAACGGGGTGGTCTTGACGGGCTATAACGGCAACACATACTACGTGAATGGTGTTGCAGCCAACGGTTACATGGCTGACAACACGAAGACAAAGTACTTGTTCAAGGACGGTGTGAAGCAAGTTGGTCGTCAAAAGATTGATGGTACGTACTACTTCTTTGACTTCAACACAAAGCAAATGGTGAAGCACAATTACGTGCAAGCCCAAGATGGTAACTGGTACATGTTCGGTGAAGACGGTAAGATTGTTTCTGATGTTTATCACTGGGCCGGTACGTATTACTACTTCGATCACAGCACGTTTAAGAAGCACACAAACTCATATGATTTGGCTCGCTGGGGTGACTGGTACATGTTTGGTGGTGACGGTCGCATCTTGACTGACGTGGTGAAGTGGGCTGGATCATACTACTACTTCGACCATAATACCTATACAAAGCACACGAACTCATATGACTTGGCGCGTTGGGGCGACTGGTATATGTTTGATGGCTCAGGACGTGTGATTTCAGGATACAAGTACTGGTACGGTCAGTTGTACTACTTCCACGGTGGCACGTTCACCAAGGCAGTTAACCAACACGTTTATGAAAACGGTAACCGTTACTGGGCAAATGGTTCAGGACACGTGACAGTCGACTGGACAATAGATAACGCCATCAACATTGGTTCAACGTTGGTTGGTCACTCGCCATATGTTTGGGGTGGCGGGCGTAACGACTGGTCAATTGCGCGTCGCGAGTTCGATTGCTCATCATTCGTGCACTGGTCATATGCCAACGCAGGGTTAACGTTGGAACCGGTTGGTTACACAACGACTTACTCACAAGTAAACCGTGGCCGTGGCGTTAACTGGGGTAACTTGCGTCGTGGTGACTTGATTTTCTTCGGTAGTTTGGGCCACGTGGGTCTATACCTTGGTGGCGGCTACTTCTTGCATGATTCGCCAAACTCACCAACTGGTGGGGTTGGCGTGTCACACTTGAATGATATCGTTAACCAACATGATGCACGTTATTCATGGGCGTCAATCGCTGACACATGGGCAACACGCCGTGTGCAAGGCTAGGCGGGTATTGGAATAGCATACTCAAAACACTTCTTCCGTGCTAAACTGGAAGAAGTGTTTTTAATTATGTAAATTAGGTGAATAACATGCAAATTGTTAAAAATTATTTGTACAACGTAGGGTATCAGTTGTTGACGGTGATTGCGCCGTTGCTTACGATGACCTACCTAGCGCACGTTTTGGGTACGCAAGGTGTTGGTATCCAAGCTTGGACAAATTCCGTTGTGACGTACTTCTTGTTGCTAGCAACGCTGGGAATTACCCTGTACGGTCAACGTGAAATTGCGTATGTTCGTGATGATGTCGCTGAACGAGACAAGCGTTTCTGGGAAATCCAAATCCTACATATCATTGTCGGAGTCATTGCATTAATCATTTACTTCGTGTTCATCTTTGGCATGTCACAAGTGATGACTAACGAATTCCATAAGTATTATCCACAATTGATTCTACAAGGATGGGTGATTGTCTCAGGTATCTTGGATATTTCATGGTACTTCATGGGACTTGAAGACTTTAAGAAGACGGTTGTCCGTAATTCTTTGGTTAAAATTGCCATGGTGATTTTGATTTTCGTTTTGGTTAAGTCAAGCCACGACGTTAACAAGTACATCTTGCTGTTGGCATTAACGCAAGTGATTGGAAACATCACAATGTGGTTCTACTTGCCTGGTAAGGTAAAGATACCAAAGTGGTCTGACATGCAAATCATGCGCCACTTGGGACCAACGGTGGCGATGTTCATTCCAACGATTGCCACACAAATTTATTTGCAACTGAACAAGACGATGTTACCAATGTTGGCTCACGGTTCAGCTGACTTGTCAGGTTTCTATGACAATGCTGATAAGATTGTTAAGGTGTCATTGGCTTTGGTTACGGCGATGGGGACGGTGATGTTGCCGCGTGTCGCGAACCAATTTGCGAATGGTGATCATAAGGGTGTTAACAAGGCAATCTACAGTTCAATGGATTTTGTGACGGCTTTGGCGGTGCCCTTGATGTTCGGTATGGCCGCTGTGTCACAAAAGTTGATTTTGTGGTTCTTGGGTCAACCGTTTGCGCCAACTGGTGTGACGATTGCATTCTTGTCACCAATCATCTTGTTCATTGCATGGAGCAATGTGATTGGCACACAATATTTGATGCCGGTTAACCGCGTACGTGATTACACGGTGTCTGTAACATTGGGTGCGGTTGTTAATATTGTGCTGAACTTCGGGTTCATTCCGTTGTGGGGCTTGTATGGTGCAGCCTATGCGACGGCTTTGTCAGAGTTAATCGTAACGGTTTACCAAATTTGGGTTGTACGTAAAGATTTGGACATGCACCAATTATTTGGTGGTGTCTGGAAGTATTTCATTGCCGGTGCAGCCATGTTCATCGTCGTATGGCCGATTCAATTGGCGATGCCAGCAACGGCCTTGTGGTCAATGATTGAAATTGCCATCGGTGGTATTATCTATGCAGTCTTAATCGTGGTGTTGAAGACGAACTTCGCTGGTATCATTATTGATTTCGTGAAGGGGAAGCTTCACCGCGCGTAACAGCAACGTCATATAAATAGATTATGTTTCAGGCATGTTAGCGTTTTGCTAACATGCCTTTTCAGTTCATTTTCGTTTTGTAAGCAACTAAGAATATTCACATATTGATAGAAAATTGGTTAAAACCGCCCCGTATTCTGATACATATCGAATTTTTAGGGAGGTATTTTCTAGTCATGGGAGATACACGCAAACAGCTACTGATGGCTGTTTTGGTATTGAGTGCTGGTGGTGCGTTCATGACGACACACCAACCAGTGTCAGCTGACACGATTTTGCACACAACGGAATCACTAGCAACCACCCAGTCGATTGAGGGGATTGCAACTGTAACCCCTTCAGCTGGGGTGGCACCAGTAATTACGGATACATCAGATACAAAGACGAAATTTGCTAACCATAACTTGTGGGCCTTGGGAGACTCACTTGCTGTTGGGTATAACGGTGCTGGCGATTCTGATTCTTGGTCAGAAAACTTGCACTATAACATGAAGTATCAGACGTTGCATAACGAACATGCACATTCTGGTTCTCAAATTGCCGGTCCAAAGCCATCTGGTGAGCCAATTCACTTTTCAAAGACGGTTTCCGATGTGATTGGCAATGCTGCTTTCACATCAGATTCACAGCCGGTGGTCATGATTGAGTTGGGTGTCAATGATTTGAACTACAGCTCAAACAATTTGAAGTATGTGCAGGAACGTTTGTCGCAAAGCATTCGCACGTTGCGTCAAGCCAACCCAAACGTGGTTATTTACGGTATTTTGCCATTCGCCAATTATTTGGGTGGCGACTTCAACACGATTCACGGTGGTGGCTACAGTTTTAACCAACTAACAGATGCGTTGACGGAAGTTTATGCAAGCTTCAAGATTCCGGTTTTGGATTGGGTAGATTATGATATTGATCGTTCACCTAATGCCTTGGGTGACAAGACGGTGCACCCAACTGGTGAAACATACGCGCACATGTCAGAAATCGTTGCTGATTTCATGGACAAACACGCGAACGTTTTGACGCCGGGAACGGAGAAGGATACAGGTAAGTATTTCTACTCAAATGGTTGGCAATGGAACGACAAGGGCGAAACACAATATGGACTTGGTAAGGGTTCAAATGGTGTGACGCAACTTGCAGCTGGTGCACAAAAGATTGCTGGTACCTATTACTGGTTTGACCCTAAGTCAGGGGCGATGGCTACGCGTGCGGGTGAAGTTTCAAATGCCGGCAAGAGCTACTACACGGGTACTGATGGTAAGTTGATTCAAGGTTTGATTATGGTTAACGGCCAAGTCAATTACTACGGTAACAACGGGACGTACTACAAGCGTCAAAATGACCAAACAGGTTACTTGCAACCGTTGAATGGTGGTTGGTACTGGTTCGAAAAGGGTCAATTGTACACCGGCTTCCGTAGTTACATGGGGGCTTACTACTTCTTTATTAACGGTGTTCGTCAAGAGAACAAGTGGGTCTCAGAATGGGGTAACAAGTACTATGTTGGCGCTGACGGTCGGTCAGTCCAAGGATCAGCAGTCTTCATTGATGGCGTACCATACGACTTTGGTACAAATGGTACGTTCCACCTTCGTGGTGCGGCATCTGGTTACTTAAACAGCCCAAGCGGTTGGCGCTGGTATGAGAATGGTAAGCTCTACACGGGCTTCCGCAACTACATGGGTGCCTTCTACTACTTCAACAAGGGTGTCCGCCAGGAGAACAAGTGGGTCTCAGAATGGGGTAACACATATTACGTTGGTGGGGATGGCCGCTCAGTACAAGGACACGCTTACATGATCAACGGCGTTGCGTACGACTTTGGTAATAACGGCACGTTCCACAAGCGCGGTCGTACATCTGGTTATGTGTACGATGGCTCAAAGAAGAACGGTGGTTACCGTTGGTACGAAGATGGTAAGCTGTTTACCGGCTTCCGTTACTACATGGGCACGTACTACTGGTTTGTTGATGGGGTCCGTCAAAACCAAGGTTGGCGCACCGCCTGGGGATACAAGTACTGGACTGACAAGGAAGGACGCGCAGTACAAGGTTGGCAAACAATCGACGGTACACGTTACTACTTTGGTGAAGACGGGACTTACTTCCTGCGTTAATAAAAATTTTAAAGGGGTGATGAGTGGTTCTCATCGCTCCTTTTTTGATTAGACATTTACTATACAATCACGATATGATAGAAGTACTGATTATATTTGAGTAGGGCTTATGAGGATGGTTGAGATAAAATGAAAAAAACGATATCGTATGTCGTCATCGGCGTGGTTCTAGCCGTGGTTGTTGGGATGGTAGTGAAGCCGATGTTTGATCCGTTGATGTGGTTGAACGTGGATATGTTTTACCACCTAGCCCGCGTGCACCAGTTGGATTACTGGTTTAATGGGCAAGGATTATTTCCACAGAACTTTAATAGCTTTGGTGGTATCGGAATTGCCGTGAATATATTTTACCCTTGGCAGGTGTTGGGGATATTTGCAGCATTGACGGCAAGTGTGAGTGGCATCTTGTCACAATTGCAATGGATATTAGCGCTGATGACATTTGCGACAAGTGTCTTGGCGTTTGTTGCCGCTAAGTGGGCCGGACTAAAGAAGTTGCCAGCCTTGTTATTTGCGTTGTTGTACACTTTCCAAGTGCACGTGGCGTTGGAAATGCTAACTAGTGGTTCTTTCTCAACGGCTGCTGGGACGATGTTTATCCCATTTGCATTCTTCGGATTGTACCGTGTGTTAGCGAAACAAGACTTTAGCTGGTCGCCAGTCCTGATGATGGCGGTTGGTGGTGTTGGTATGGCATATGCACACTTGATGACGTTCTTGATTGTGCACCTTATTATGATTATCGCATTCGCTGTGGTGCTGCTTATTTCACCACAACGCCGCCATGTGTTTATGGCTGGTCTGCGCTATGCAGTATTGTTAGTGCCGGGGGCTTTGGCGGTGCTTGGTCCGATTGTGTATCTACAAATGTCGAACATCTTGAAGTCACCGGCCAGTTCTATCTTGGCGCAACGTACGTACAACATTTCTGACTTCGTGTTAAAGCAACCGGGTTTTGAATCAGGATTGATGTTAGTGCCGTTGTTATTGTTGCTATTCTTGTTCCGTCGTTTCTACCAAGATAAGTTAGCCTATGTTCTGGTTGTCGTCGGTGTGGGGATGCTCCTGATGTCAACAAATATTTTCCCATGGGACATTTTGCAAAATACGCCGATTGCCGTTATTCAAATGCCAGCGCGTTTGCTTTTGCCATCGTTGGCCTTGCTTGAAGTGATTGTCTTTATGAACGAAAGTGAAGATAAAATATCAACAGGGATTATTCTTGCTTTGACAGCGTTGGCGGTGTTTAATGGGGCGAAGGCGGTTGATAATTTTGCGAGCGCCACGAAGAAGTTACCAGAGTTGACAACAACGCAAATTGCCCAATTTGGGACCGGTGTTAGTGATGGTTATGGTGTACCGGAAACGTTCGCCGTGACTGATCAAAATACCCGTGATGATCGTTTCTGGTTAATGATGAACTATTCAGACTATATGCCAAAAGCAGCTTTGACAAATCAGGCAGATAACTTGTCATTTATCGGTAATGATCAAAATGGCTTGCGCTTGCTGGCACATGAGCTACAATTCACATCAGGGGCGGTTGTTAAGCCAACCAAGGTTAACATAACGCCACAAACGATGAGCTTAACGGTTCCAGCGGTGTCTGATAAGGGGCAAGTTAAGTTGCCAGTTTTGGGATACAACAAATTGCCGTTGGTGATTAAGGTTGATGAAAAGATAGTACCAGCCCGTATCGTCGCTGGACAATGGGCAATTAATGCCAAGGCATTGCAAGGTCAGACGCACACGGTCAAGATTTCACAACAGACGCCAATCTGGCTCGTAATTATGAGTGTCATTTCATTAGCTTGGCCAGTGGTGATTATTGCAATAATCATTTCACGAAAAGTTAAAAAATAAAGACAAATAAAACGCGTGTTTGCCCATATAACGGGGCTGACACGCGTTTTATTATGATTTGGTAACGAAAAATACTTACTATTGCAAGGAGCTTGACGAATGGGTTCTATTTGGTAGTCTAAAAGTAAGAAAAAGGGGAGGCCATTATGAGATGGGAAAAGTAGGTAAGCAACTTTTGGTTGCAGGAGTTGTATTGGGTGCAAGCTCAGTGATGACGTTAATGAGTGGTAGCGTCTCTGCGGATACGGTGGTACCGGCGCAAGAGAGCTTGGCAACAACGCAAGCACTTGAAGGAGTTAAGCCAACGGTAGCAAATGCTGACAAAAAGGCACCTGAAAAGGACACATCAGATACCAAGCAAGCGTTTGCTGACCGCAACTTGTGGACACTGGGTGATTCACTTTCAGTCGGTTATAACGGTAGCACGGTGGTTGATTCTTGGTCAGTTAATTTGCACAAGAACATGGACTTCAAGACGTTGTACAACAACCACGCACACTCAGGTTCACAAATATCAGGAACGACACAATCAAATGATCCAATTCACTTCACACGCACTGTCTCAGAAGTGACGGCGGACCCAAACTTTAAGAACGAAACAAACCCAGTTGCGATTATCGAGCTTGGTGTTAATGATCTTAATTACAGTGCCAACAACCTTGGTTTCGTGCAACAACGTTTGGTAGACAACATTCGCGCTTTGCGTGCAGCTAACCCAAACATTGTGATTTATGGTGTCTTGCCATTTGCTGACTATCTAAACGGTGGTTTTGATACAAAGCACAGTGGTGGCTACAGCTACAATGACTTGGTTAAGGCGTTGACTGACGTTTACACTGGTTTTGGGATTCCAGTCTTGAACTGGGACAACTATAAGATTGACCGTTCACCAGCAGCGTTGGGGGACAAGACGGTTCACCCAACTGCTGAAACGTACCAAAAGATGTCAGCGATTGTTGCGCAATTCTTGGAAGAGAACGCGCACGTTTTGACAGACGGTTCTGAGCACGAAACAACGGCAAGCTATGATGCGAGTCATGAAGGTTGGCAATACTTTGATAATGGGGATGCCCAATACGTGACGAAGGGTGCCGATGGTAAGTTGACACTGGCGTCAGGACTAACCAAGATTAACGGTGTCGCTTACTGGTTTGATCCACAAACGCACAACTTGGTTAAGCAAGCGGGTGAAGTTACGCAAGATGGTAAGACTTACTATGTTGGTAACGATGGACGCTTGCAACAAAACTATGTCATTGTTAATGGCCAAGCCAACTACTACGGTAACAACAACACGTACTACAAGCGTTACAGCGATAAGTCAGGTTACCTACAAATGGGTGATGGTAGCTGGAACTGGATTGAGAACGGTCAACCATACACTGGGTTCCGTAGCTACTATGGCGCCTACTACTACTTTGTAAATGGTGTTCGCCAAGAAAATCAATGGGTCTCACAATGGGGCAAGAAGTACTATGTTGGTGCCGATGGACGTTCTGTTCAAGGTAAGGATTACAAGATTAACGGGGTCGCTTACGACTTTGGTAACGACAATACCTTCTACCTACGTGGTGGCGCATCAGGTTATCTCAACACAACTGCTGGCTGGCGCTGGCTAGAAAACGGTGAATTGTACACGGGATTCCGTATGTACTACGGCGCTTACTACTACTTCATTAACGGTGTTCGTCAAGAAAATAAGTGGGTTAAGGAGTGGGGTAACACCTACTACGTTGGCGCTGACGGTCGATCAGTTCAAGGGGATGCCTACATCATTGACGGTGTTGCCTACAACTTTGGTACGAATGGTACGTTTAACCTCCGCGGTACAGCGAGCGGTTACTTGTACGACGGCTCAAAGTACAATGGTGGTTACCGCTGGTACGAAGATGGTGACCTTTACACTGGCTTCCGTTTCTACACAGGCACATACTACTGGTTTGTAGACGGTGTTCGCCAAAATGAGGGATGGCGTAGCGCTTGGGGTTACAAGTACTACACAGACCAAACTGGTCGTGCCCTTCAAGGATGGCAAACGATTAACGGTCAACGCTACTACTTCGGAAATGATGGTACCTACTACTTGCGCAACGCTGATGGTTCAAAGTTTACTGGTGATCTAAGCGATTACAGCAGCAACACATCAAGCGCTAAGAGTGGTTACTTGTACGACGGCTCACAATACAACGGTGGTTACCGCTGGTATGAGAACGGCCAATTGTACACAGGATTCCGCTTCTACATGGGCACGTACTACTGGTTCGTTGACGGTGTTCGTCAAAACCAAGGATGGCGTCAAGCTTGGGGTTACAAGTACTACACAGACGAAACTGGTCGTGCGGTACAAGGATGGCAAACAATTGATGGCCAACGTTACTTCTTCGGAAATGACGGAACGTATTACTTGCGATAATAAATAGATTGATTAAGCAGTAACTTTTGCAGAGTTACTGCTTTTTTGTTACGAAAAAGAAATGATTGATAACAAATTGCGACATAATCACTAACGGACTGTTATTTTCGCTAGGTAAAATTTTTAAAAGCTAAAGATTTAAATTTATGTTTAAAAATAGAGACCGAAAAACGGGAGAAATGAAAAGTGATTAGTAAACGAGTAAAGTTATCATTAACAGCGATGGCGGCGACAGCGGGTTTGGTTGCTTTGAACAGTAACATGCTTGAAACTAAAGCTTCTGCCGATACACTTGAGTCAATTCAATCACAACAAAAGACAGGTTACTTGAACGACGGTACAGGATGGTACTGGTTCCAAGGTGGTCAAAAGTATACGGGATTCCGTAACTACATGGGGGCATACTACTACTTTGTAAATGGTGTGCGTCAAGAAAATAGCTGGGAAACAGAATGGGGACTGACATATTACGTTGGTAACGATGGTCGCTCAGTACAGGGTCACTACTCAATTGGCGGTGTTGCATATAACTTCGGTGACAACGGCACGTTCTACATGCGTGGTCGCTCAAACGGCTATGTATTTGATCAAGCGGCCGGCCAATGGTTGTGGATGGAAAACGGTTCACGTTTCACAGGATTCCGCTTCTACATGGGTGCCTACTACTGGTTCCAAAATGGTGTTCGTCAAGATAACCAATGGGAATATGCTTGGGGTAACACATACTGGGTTGGCGGCGACGGCCGTGCTGCCCAAGGTTTGGTAAACATCGGTGGTAAGCAGTACTACTTCGGTAATGACGGTACGTTTAACATGCGTAAGAACACGCAATTCTCATTGAATGGGGCAACGTATTCAGCTGATGGCAATGGTGTTGTAACGCGTACGGGTTCTGCTTCAGTGCAAGACCAAATGAATAACTTTGCCCAATCATGGTATGGTTGGGATCACAATCAACAATACTACTTGAACTTGTTGATTAGTTACGAATCAGGTTGGAACCAATACGCCCAAAACGGTCAATACTTCGGCTTCTTCCAAACAACGGGTATTACAGATACGTCTGTTGAAGGACAAGCACGTGTTGGATTGGCTTACATTGCTAACCGATACGGTAACCCACAAAACGCTTGGGGTCACATCCGTTCATACGGTTGGTACTAATTTTAAGAAACAACAGTAGCGGGGGATTTTTGCAGGGATTCCCGCTATTATTTTATAGAGAAAATGGTGATTAGATTTGTTGACGAAGATTAATCAAATAACGCTTAAACCAGGAGTGGTCAAGGCGCTTATTATTACAGCGGTCAGCCTATTGCTTGGGTTAGTAACGACCTTTGCGTTTCAGGTTGCGGCCGTCAACCAAGGCTGGGGCATGACCGGCCAAACTGGTGACGGTGCGAAGGCTGCACGTGGGATTGTTTGGTGGATTCTGGGTCACCGTGGCATTCTTTATTTGAGCGCCTTATGGTTGGCCGGTTTCTTTGCGATGCTACTGACAATGTTCAACCGCTGGTATACGGCGATTTTGATTTACGTGGGATTGTCAGTTAGTTTAACATTGGCTTTGTATCAAAAAATGATGCTCCGTAATGAGGCGATTTTACCAAGTGACGTTTCTGAACTAGCTTCGGCGCACTCGCTGCTGAAGATGCTTGACGCGGGTATGCTACACACGATTGTTGTGGCCGTTATTGGTTTTGTGGTGGTGTTTGTCCTGCTGGTTATGAGCGACTGGCTTATCCATCATGGTGCGTGGCGCAATCAGCCCAATCAACCGTTTGCTAAGCGTTTCCGCAAGGTACTAAATATTGTGGTAGCGCCTGTTTATCACCGTCGCTGGCCACGAATTGTGACTGTCGTGGTGATGGCAGTCTTGATGAGTTTGCCAGTGGTAATGCCAACGAAGGCTTTGGATACGATTTACGGCGCGTTGGATAATCAACCCCAAGATTTTGCCAGTTCGGCTGATGCGGCGATGAACGGACCAATGCTTGTATTCTTGAAGAATGCCAATGTGAACACGGTTTACATGGATGAACCGGATGGCTATTCAGAAGCCAAGATGGCTGCAATCGAAAAGAAGTATACGACCGTTGCTAAGGACATTAATGCAACGCGTCAAAATTCATCGTTCAAGGGGCAAACGGTTATTTATCTCTTGAGTGAATCATTAATGGATCCTGAACGTATTCCTTCAATTAAGACAAACCAAACAGTTGTGCCAAACTTGAAGGAAATCATGTCACAAACCGCAAGTGGCTTGATGGTATCTTCTGGTTTTGGTGGTGGGACAGCCAATATGGAGTACATGTCACTCACTGGTATGCCAGTGGCGGGGTATAACAAGAAGATTGATACGCCGTACACGCAGATGATTTCACACGTGAAAGCAGCGCCATCCATTTTGAGTTACTTTGATTCAACGGCTTCAATTCACCCTTTCAACGGTACATTCTATAACCGTAAGGGGGCGTACAAAAAGTTGGGAATGCAAGCGTTCTACAACACGGATAGTGATTTATCAGGCGGGTTGCCATTTGGTCACCATTTGCCGGGTGGCGGGTACATCAGTGATGAAGCGGCATTTCTTGATTTGGAATACTACATCAAGAAGGCTGATGATAAGGATAGTCAATTTGTACAATTATTGACGATGCAAAATCACTTGCCATACCCCGAGAACTCGTTGGAATTGCCTGACGAGGATAAAATCACAGCCGATGTTCCTGATAAGGAAGCCAAGGGGCAAGTCGAAACGTATTTGGAAGGTATTCATCAAACCGACAAGCAATTACCGCTTTTGCTAGAAAAGTTGAATGAGACGTCTCGACCAATCACGTTGCTGTTCTACGGTGATCATTGGCCTGGTATTTTCACATTTGTGAACCAACAAAAGAACCCCGTGTTGTCACACACGGCTGAGTACTTTATTTGGCAAAACGATGCTGCTAAGGAAAAGAATGGCACGGGTGACGTGTCACACCCTTATGCCTCACCAAGTGATTTCTCAAGCATGATGCTTCAAATGAGCAACATGAAGGTGACGCCATACTTTGCATTGCAAACTGAAATTGCTGATAAGGTACCAGCTGTGGCAAACTTTAAGCGTTTGAATGACGGTAAGTTGGCCTTTGTTGATGCTGAGGGTAAAGAAATTTCAGAGTCAAAGTTGAGCAAGAAGCAACGCGATTTGTTGGCCGATTTGCGCTATGTGCAATATGACTTGTCACAAGGGGACGGTTACCTTACGACAAGCAACTTTTTCAAGTAAGCAAAACTAATAAGGAGCAATATGCAGCGGTTGCATATTGCTTTTTTATTAGGCGCGATTTGTACCGTCTGACGGGCAAAGTCAGGTGGGCAGCTAAGTAGATTTCTGGTATGCTTTTAGGTAGGACTTTTAGGATGGCATATAGATGATAAATAAGATAAAAGAGTATTGGCCAATCGTGGCTGGAGGATTAGCATTGTTGGCGACAACGGTCGTTTTTCCGGCTGGTTATGCGACGACGCAAATTGGTCAACGATTTGATGAGCCAAACGGCATGGGATTCTTTAATTTCCTGATGGTGTTTGGCGCGTTTGTTTTACAGAAAAAATTTGCAACCCGTGATCTTAATCGCTGGCAGCTAGGCGGCACTTGGTTAGCGAGTGCTTTTGTCGCTACGATTGTGGTTGTGACTAAAGCGCTGGTGGCGGATGAAACGCAAGTGAAGATGATGGGTGCAGGCTATCTAATTGGTACACCGGCAAATATGCTAATTACGTTATTGGCAATTGTCGGGTACACATTATTGTTTGTAGCATTTTTCCGTGGCTTAGCCGGGTTACTAACTAAAATCAATTTGCCGGCAAAGCATGTGGCGTATTGGCCAATCTTGCTCGCGATGGTTGTGTTTTGGTTGCTATGGACGGTGCCATATTTCCCAGGTGTCGTAACGTGGGACGGCTTCCGTCAGCTACTTGAAGTACAACACCAACGCATTCCCGCTTTGGATTTCACGTACTATCCAACGAACCATCATCCTTGGTTCTCGACGGTGATTTTTGGTGGCCTGTTTAGCTTGGGGCGTACGGTGTTTGGTAATGCAAATGGCGGTGTGATGATGATTGTCATTGCACAAATGATTATTGGAGCGCCAATTTATGCGTTGGCGACAAAGTACGCCTTTGATCGTGGTGGTCGTATCTTAGGTTGGTCAACGTTTGCGTTCTTTGCTGGTCCTGTCATCGCGGTGAACCAACAAGTGGTTGATAAGGGGACGTTTTATTTCACGTGGGTGATTGCGTTCTTCCTAGTCTTGTTATTGATAACTGAGAAAATCGTCCAACGTACTACACCAACTTGGTGGTTGTTCGTGGCGTATGCGGTGGCTGGCTTCTTGTTGGGGATGTTCCGCAAAGACGGTAGCTATGTTGTCATTTTAGCTAGCCTGATTTTGTTGGTTTTGAGTTTTATCAAGTTCCGCCGAGGTATAGTGCCAGTGGCGGTTGCAACGGCGGTTATTCTTGGTGGTAACGCTATTTGGAATAATGTCGCAATTCCGGCAATGCATGTTCAGCCTGGTTCAGCGGGTGAAGCCTTGACGATTCCGATGCGTCAAATGGCTTACGTAGTATTGACGGATGAGCAATCTATTTCAAAAACTGATTTAAAGAAGATTGACAAAATTATGCCAATCAAGAATTTGAAAGACCGCTATGATATTAATCAGGGCGATAATTTAAAGTCGACGTTCCCTGTGAATTCGTTCTTGCGTGGATCAGCTGAAATTGAATTCGTGAAGGAAGGTGTCTATAAGAAGGTGCCAACTCCTAAGATTGAAAAAGAAATTTCAGATTTCATGTGTGTTTGGCGCAAGATGTTGTTGCGACACCCAATTACCTTTGTGGAAGTGTACTTGCAAGCAAGTAGTCGCTACCTCAATCCATTCGAAGAGACGGATGATAAGTCAGACGGCTTGATGCTTGGTTGGGGTTACATGGATGACGCCTACATGATGCATCCGGATTGGTATAAGGACTATCACATGTACTTGCCTGAAAAGGTACGTGAGAACGACAATGCCGCAATGTGGATTTACATGCGTTTCCCATTGGTCGAAATGTTCATTCACACGGCAATGCCATTTTTGATGTTGATTTTCGGTGTTGTTGCGATGTGGCTATATAAGTCAAAGACGACCTGGTTGATCATGTTGCCGGGATTGGCGTTGTTTATGACCGCTACGTTGGCGCCAGTTAACGGTAATATGCGTTACGCAATGCCAGGATTGTTGATTATTCCGTTGTACATGAGTTTTATTGTTAACTACAAGCATCAACAAGATGCACAAAAGTGAAAGAAGTGAGATTGTGATTGCATACATCAAGAGAGGGGCGGCCTACGCACAATGGCTTGTGATGTTGGTTGCGCTAGAGATTATTTACCCGAGTGTGGTTAATGATAGGGAACTGCACCTGAGATTTGCAGTTGATAACGTCAAGATGATGGCCAGTTTGGCGATTGTTGCATTGGTATTCGTGGCTTATCGCAAAGCCAAGCACCAAACGCTGCGTTTCCCATGGTTAACTTGGGTATTGGCGTTTGGTTTGTCTTTGTTAGTGAATATACCTGCAGCGTTGGTTTCAAACGAAGCGCAAGCCAAGATGACTGGCGCAGCGTACCTAGACGGTTCGAGTTTGTTTGGCCAAGTCGCTGTTACACTGATTGCGATTGTTGGTTACACGTTGTTGTTTGCGCGTGCCTTTCAAGGTTTAGCCTATGTATTGCGCTTTAAAGAAGGCGAGACACGTGTTAATTACTGGTTAGTGCTCGTGACGTTGCTGGCATTTTGGGCTTTTTGGGTTCATTTCTACGTACCAGGTGTGATTACTTGGGATGGGTTCCGTCAATTTATGGAGTACCAACACCAAACGCTTAAGGCGTATAACTGGACGTACGTGCCAACTAATCACCACCCTTGGCTAGCAACGCTAATTGTTGGTTTCTTATTTGATTTGGGTCGTAGTTGGTTCGGCTCAGTGAACAACGCCGTCTTGTTTGTGGTGGTTGTTCAAATTTTGATCAACGCGCCAATTTTTGCTGCCGTGGCAACCTACGCATTTAAGCGCGGTGGAAAAGTACTTGGCTGGCTGGTTTACGGTTTCTTTGCGGGGCCAGTGGTTGGTTTGACGATGGTGATGATTGATAAGACAGTGCTTTACTACGGCTTCGTACTTGGCTTCTTCTTGATGTACGCTTTGGTCGCTGAAACGGTCTTCAAGCATGGTTTTGCAAAAGTGGCCTGGTGGCACTATGTGTTATACGCTGTGTTCGGTCTGATGATGTCGCTCTATCGTAAGGATGGTGCGTATGTTGTAGATTTGGCTAGTGTGTTGTTGATTGTCTTTGCGGCTATCAAGAATCGGAAGACCTTGTTGCCGATTGTCATTAGTTTCGTCGCTGTCTTCGGATTAACGTTTGCTTGGAATAATGTTTATTTGCCCGCTAAGGGTGTGATTCCTGGGTCGTCAGGGGAAGCGTTGACGATTCCGCTACGACAAGTGGCCCAACAAGTCATTGTGAATAAGAAGGATTTTACAAAGGCTGACTTGGCCAAGGTTGATAAAGTTATGCCATTGGCGACGATTGAGAAATACTACAATGTGCAACAAGCTGACAACTTGAAGACGACTTTCCCAGTGGATACGTTCATTCGAGATCGTGACGATTTAAAGAAGATTCAAACCGGCAAGTTGTCGATGAAAAATACAGCTAAGACGAAGCGCGAAATTAGCGATTTCATGGCCGTCTGGAAGAAGATGCTGTTAAAGCACCCTATTCAATATATTGAGATGTATGTGCAAGCTAATAGTTTGTACTTTAACTTGTTCCAAAACCATCCGGATGGTGGGGATGGTTTGATTTTGGGATGGGACTACATGGATCCTATCGATTACTTGCACCCTGATTGGTATGACGACTACACATTTATGACCACTAAAGCACAACGTGATTTTGGTTATGCGGCCTATACAATTTATGCCAACTTCCCATTGGTTAAGTTGGTAACGCACACAGCATTCGCGCTCTGGGCATTGTTGATTTTGTTGGCATTGGTCATTGTACGTGGTGGAGGTAGTCGTTGGTTGTTGATTTTGCCGGCCTTGGCAATGTTAGGAACAGCGACGTTGTCACCAGTTAACGGGTATTATCGTTACGCATTCCCAGCATTGTACGCGTTGCCAATTTTGATTGCTTTCTACAAGCCAGTATTTATGGTGCACAAGAAAGAAAACGATTAGCCGTTCTTGTGAAAGACGTTAAAATCAGGTACTATTAATTAGATTGATTAAAAGTAATAAAAGGTAGACACAAGATATGGATAAGCTAGCGGTATTGATTCCTGCCTATAACGAATCACAAACAATTGCAAAAGTTGTCACGGATGTAAAAGCAGCGACTGCGAACATTCCAGGGACTGTTGTCTATGTGTACGATAACAACTCAAAGGACAACACGGTTGAGTTGGCTGAACAAGCCGGCGCCGTTGTTCGCCATGAATATGCACAAGGTAAGGGTGCGGTTATTCGCCGTATGTTCCGCGAAATTGATGCGGAAGCTTACATCATGATTGATGCTGATGATACGTATCCAGTTGAGGCGATGCCAGAAATGTTTGAACGCGTAACAAAGCGTGGGGTCGACATGGTAGTTGGTGACCGTTTGTCTTCAACATACTTTGAAGAAAACAAGCGTCCATTCCACAACGTTGGAAACAGTTCTGTCCGTATGTTGATTAACACATTGTTTAAGACAGATATTAAGGACATTTTGACAGGGTACCGTGCTTTCAGTTTCCGCTTCGTGAAGACTTTCCCAGTTTTGTCACGTGGTTTTGAAATTGAGACAGAAATGTCAATCCACGCAACGGAAAAGAAGATGTTGGTCGAAAACCAAGTTATCGAATATCGCGACCGTCCAGAAGGATCAGAGTCTAAGCTGGATACGGTAGGTGATGGTATTCGTGTCTTGAAGGCAGTCGCTAACTTGTACCGCATTTACCACCCAATGGCATTCTTTGGTTGGATTGCCGGTATTTTGGCGGTAATCAGCTTGGCGTTCTTTGTTGGACGTGTTTGGTTGCCATTTGCAGCAACTGGTTTGGTCTTGAACATGCCAACCTTGGTTGTTTCGATGATTGTTTTGCTAATTGCCATCTTGGCTTTGTTTGCTGGAACGTTATTGAACGCTATCCAAGCGAACGAAAAGCGTAACTTCGAATTGGCATTAATTCGAACTGAAGAACGCTTTAACGATATTAAATAATAAAATGTGGGCATCTCTTGTGAGGTGCCTATTTTTTATGTCTATTCTTAATAGAAGTTTGTTATCATTAGAAACAGATATTAGAGTGCAGAAATGAGTTTCACATGCAATTATTAAAAGTTTATTTACAAGAAACAGGAATGCGGTTGCCGACTGAGCTGGTGCCGCTTTTCTTCTTAACCTACATTGCCCATATTTTACGACAACATGCTTTTGGTATTCAGGTTTGGACGTATGCGCTGGTGATGCTAACAATTGGCATCTTTTCAACCGCTATTCGTCTTTATGCGCAGACTGAATTGAATAAGATGCCGCCTGATAAAAAAGGGAATTCGCATTTCTTTTGGGGTGTTTGGTCAATTCAGGTCTTAACTTTCGCAGTCCTAGCATTATTGACCTATGGATTCGTGCAACTGTTTGATTTGCCGTACGAAGGGGCAATCAGATTGCAATTATTGTTCTATGTTGGGGCGATGTTAGATATTTCATGGTTGTTCAATGGGATTAATAAGACACGGATTGTTGTGCGTCGTGATGCGATTATCCAAATGGCTCGTTTTGTGCCGTTGATCATATTCGTTAAAAGTCCGGATGACTTGGCAGCGTTCATTTTATTGTTGGCGATTACGACGATTATTGGAAATGTGGTGATGTGGTTTAAGTTGCCACAGACCCTAGTGCGTGTCGATGTGGCGCGCATTCCAATTCGGCGGCATATGCGCTTGATGACGACGTTCTTCTTGGCGGCTATTTTGCCCCAATTGGCGTTGTACTTGAATAAAGTGTTGTTGTTTTGGCATGATGGCGTTGACGAGGTTGCATCTTATTATAGTGCTGAGTTGATGGTGAAAGTCGGGATCGCATTGGTACTTGGCATCGGAATTGCAATGATGGGCCGAGTGGTTGAACAACGACGTCAAGGAGATGCATCAGGCGTGCAGCAATCGTTCTATGATGCTGTGGAGAATAGTACGGCGTTGGCGATTATTATTGCGGTCGGTGTAGCAATTGTTGGGTCACAAACTGTGTATTGGTTCTTAGGAATTGACTACGAACAAGTGGGGGCAATTTTGCATGTGCTTGCGTTCGTAATTGTGGTCGCTTCATGGCGTTACAGTTTAGCGTTGCAACAATTGGCAGCTGAACGTGGTTTCCGCAATTTATCGATGCCAGTTCAAATTGCGACTGGTCTCAATGTGGTGTTGAGCTTAGCTTTGATTCCGTGGTTAGGTGTGATGGCCGCTGCGTGGATTGCGCTCGTGAGTGAAATTGTGGTGTTGGTGTTGCAATTGCTCTCATTGCGCCACGTTATTCATTTATGGCGTTTGGTAGCAGTCGTCTGGCGTTACATTGTAGCTGGCGTTGTAACAGCGGTTGTGTTGATTGCGATGGTGCGTGCTGGTGTACCTGCTTATCCAAAGTATTCAGCATTAGAAGCGGCGGTTGGATTAGTTGTATATGCATTGGTGGTTGTTTCGTTCGATACACCGGTTGCGAAGGCGACTAACCAAGTCTTGCTATTCTCTGGTAAAAGAATGTTTGAATCAACGATTGAATTTATTCGCATTGTGCTAAGAATTAAAAAATAGAAATGTAAGCGTCGCAAGGGATTGCGACGCTTTTTAGCACTCTGAAATTTAGAGTGCTAAAAATGTTGACAAGGGTGTATGAGACGTGTATTATAATAATCGTTAGCACGAAGTACTTGAGAGTGCTAAGAGAGGTGAAGCGTATGTTAACAGAACGGCAGCGGTTAATTTTAGCCGCAATAATTCAAGATTACGCAAAAACCGGTAAAGCTGTTGGATCAAAAACGTTGCTTGAAGAATTAGGGTTGGCAGTAAGTTCAGCCACGGTTCGTAATGAGATGGCCTCATTGGAAGAGCAAGGTTTGTTGCAAAAGGAACATACATCGTCGGGGCGGGTGCCTTCACAACGTGGTTATCGTTACTATGTAGATAAGATTATGCGTAGTGAACATATGACCCAGGTTGCTCAACAATCCCTTGAACGTGTTTTCAATCGTAATTTTCAGCAAATTGACGATTTGATGCAGACGATGGTGACTGAATTAGCAAATATAACAGGTTACACGGTGGTTGCATTGAAGCCGGAATCAGTTGACACGCGATTGTCTGGGTTCCGGCTGGTACCAGTCGACGGTCAACAAGTGATGGCGATAATCGTCACAAATGACGGTCAGGTTACGAGTCAGAGTTTTAGACTACCCGAGGGAATGGATGTACGTGGTCTGGATGACATGGTGCGCTACATTAATCAAACGTTGGTTAACCAACCGATTGTTGATGTGTTGCGAACATTGTCAGGAGATTTACCATTAAAGATGGAGCGAACAATTCGTACACCAGTTGCATTCTTGCAATTGTTCGGTGATGTTTTGGCTCGCTCAATTCGCGATAAAGTGTTTGTTGGTGGTCGACTAAATGTGTTGGACTACACGGATGACACGGAGCTGCAAGAAATCAAGCAATTATTGCAATTGCTTGATGCACCAAGTGCAATGCGCCAGGTAATGGGGAACGCAAACGATGGGGTGTTAATTCAAATTGGGGATGAAAACGGGAACAGCTTGTTGTCACCATACAGTTTGATTTCATCCACATACCGCGTGCCACAGCATGGTGTCGGTGCGCTGGCAGTGCTTGGACCGACGGCAATGCGCTACGCGGATGTTGTTAATTTGGTAGATGCCTACCGCAGTACATTATCAACACAGTTATTAGAATATTATCGTTAGAAAAGAGGTGTTAGCATGGCAGAGGATAAGCAAACTCCTGAAGAAGAAGTTGTAGAAGAAACGGTTGAGACACCGGATGTTGACACCGACGCAACGGCGGATGTAGATCCAATCGTTGCGCTAGAAACGAAGATTGCAGAAGCGGAAGAAAAAATCGCTGAAGCAGAAGACAAGTACTTGCGTGCTCACGCAGAAATGCAAAACATGCAAACACGTTATGCAAAGGAACAAGCGACGGCAGTGAAGTATGCTAGTCAAAACTTGGCAAAGTCAGTTTTGCCAGCGCTTGATAATTTGGAACGTGCTTTGCAAGTTGAAGCAGATGATGCAGCGGCACAACAAATCAAGACGGGAGTCGAGATGGTGTACAAGACGCTTGTATCTGCTTTGGAAGATAACGACATCAAGGCTGTTGGAGCCGAAGGTGAACCGTTTGACCCTAACTTCCACCAAGCAATTCAATCTGTACCGGCGGATGATGATCACCCGGCAGATACAATTGCTCAGGTTCTTCAAAAGGGTTATGTGTTGGCGGACCGTGTGATTCGTCCAGCAATGGTAGCTGTTTATAACTAAACAACTATTCATTTATTTATTAAAACAAAAAACTGATCAATAAGAGGTAAAGTAATTATGTCAAAGATCATTGGAATTGATTTGGGAACTACAAACTCAGCTGTTGCCGTTTTGGAAGGTGGACAACCAAAGGTTATCACTAACCCTAACGGTGGTCGCACGACACCATCAGCTGTTTCATTTAAGAACGGCGAAGTGCAAGTTGGTGACACGGCAAAGCGCCAAGCCATCACAAACCCAGACACGATTTTGTCAATCAAGTCACACATGGGTGATGCCAACTACAAGGTAACTGTAGACGGTAAGGACTACACACCACAAGAAATCTCAGCAATGATCTTGCAATACATCAAGAAGTACGCTGAAGACTACCTAGGTGAGACGGTTGATAAGGCCGTTATCACGGTTCCTGCATACTTTAACGATGCCCAACGTCAAGCTACGAAGGACGCCGGAAAGATTGCTGGATTGGAAGTTGAACGTATCATCAACGAGCCAACGGCTGCTGCTTTGGCATACGGTTTGGACAAGTTGGAGAACGATGAAAAGGTTCTTGTTTACGACTTGGGTGGTGGAACGTTTGACGTTTCTATCCTTGAGTTGGGTGACGGTGTCTTCGAAGTTTTGTCAACGAATGGTGACACGCACCTTGGTGGTGACGACTTCGACGAAAAGGTTATCGACTGGTTGGCCGAGAACTTTAAGAACGAGCACGGTGTTGATTTGAAGGCTGACAAGTTGGCCTTGCAACGTTTGAAGGATGCTGCAGAGACGGCAAAGAAGACGTTGTCATCAGCTAACGAAGCGCAAATCGACTTGCCATTTATCACGGCAACGAACGAAGGTCCTTTGCACATCCAAACGACTTTGACACGTGCCCAATTCAACCAATTGACGGCTGACTTGGTAAAGCGTGCTGAAGAGCCAGTTCGCAACGCTTTGAAGGATGCTGGATTGACGATGAACGACATCGACAAGGTTATCTTGAACGGTGGTTCAACGCGTATCCCTGCTGTACAAGAGTCTGTTAAGGCCTTGACTGGTAAGGAGCCAGATCACTCAATCAACCCTGACGAAGCCGTTGCTTTGGGTGCTGCCGTACAAGGTGGTGTTATCACTGGTGATGTTAAGGATGTTGTTTTGCTTGACGTTACGCCATTGTCATTGGGTATCGAAACGATGGGTGGTGTGTTCACGAAGTTGATCGACCGCAACACGACGATTCCTACGTCAAAGTCACAAGTGTTCTCAACGGCTGCTGATAACCAACCAGCTGTTGATATCCACGTTTTGCAAGGTGAGCGTTCAATGGCTGCCGACAACAAGACGTTGGGTCGCTTCCAATTGACTGACATTCCTGCTGCACCACGTGGTGTTCCACAAATCGAAGTTAAGTTTGACATCGACCGTAACGGTATCGTTTCTGTATCTGCTAAGGATTTGGGAACGAACAAGGAGCAAAAGATTACCATCCAAAGCTCAGGTTCATTGTCAGAAGAAGAAATTGAGCGTATGATGAATGACGCCAAGGCTAACGAAGAGGCCGACAAGAAGCGTAAGGAAGAAGTTGACTTGCGTAACGACGTTGACCAATTGATCTTCCAATCAGAAAAGACTTTGGAAGAAGTTGGCGACAAGTTGCCTGATACTGACAAGAAGCCAGTTGAAGACGCGGTTGCTGAGTTGAAGGCTGCTAAGGAAGCTGACAACTTGGACGACATGAAGACGAAGAAGGAAGCTTTGGAGAAGGTTGCCCAAGAATTGGCAGTTAAGTTGTATCAACAAGCTGCTCCTGAGCAAGGTGCACAAGCTGCTGACGGTGCTTCATCAAACGATGACAACACTGTTGACGGTGACTTCGAAGACGTTTCTGACGACAAGAAGTAATTTAGTAACTAAAAACACACTCTTAACTACCCCTATGGTTACTGAGTGACACGAAGCGAGGCCGCAATGCCTCGCTTTGTGATACATATTGAGAAAATTGGGAGGATTGGCCTCATGAACAACACAGAGTTCTACGAGCGTTTGGGCGTTGATAAGAGCGCTTCACAAGATGAGATTAAGAAGGCTTACCGTAAGCTATCAAAGAAGTATCACCCAGACATCAACCACGAGGAAGGTGCCGAGGCGAAGTACAAGGAAATTCAAGAAGCCTATGAGACACTAGGTGACGAACAAAAGCGTGCCATGTACGATCAATACGGTGCAACTGATGGTCAAGCGGGTGGCTTTGGTGGTCAAGGTGGTTTCGGTGGCTTTGGTGGTGGCCAATACGGCGACTTCTCAGACCTTGGTGACATCTTTAGCCAAATGTTTGGTGGCGGCTTCCAAGATCCTAACCGTCCTCGCAAGGGTCAAGATTTGCAATACCGCATGAACTTGACGTTTGAGGAAGCTGTTTTTGGTAAGGAAACGACGATTTCATACACGCGTTCAACGGAAAATGGTGGTCAAGAGAGCAAGGAATTGAAGGTTACGGTGCCAGCTGGTGTCGAGAACGGTCAACAAATGCGCTTGTCTGGTCAAGGTGAGGCCGGCTACAACGGTGGTCCTTACGGAGATTTGTTCGTGGTCTTCCGTGTCGCACCTTCAAAGGATGGCTTTGAGCGCGATGGTGGCACAATTTACTCACGTGTTGCGATTGATTATGCCACGGCTGTTCTTGGTGGTGAAATTGAGGTTAAGACAGTTAATGGTTTGAAGAAGTTGAAGATTCCAGCCGGAACGCCAACCGAGGCAAACTTCCGTCTTCGCGGTCAAGGAGCACCATTTATGCGTGGGGGTCAAGGTGATCACATTGTGACGATTTACGTTGATGTGCCTAAGAAGTTGAACAAGGACCAAAAGAAGGCCCTTGAAGCCTTCCAAGCCGCGATGAACGGCGAACACAAGAAGGGCTTCTTCGGATAATACTCCAGAATTTTAAGGGAAGATGGCAACCGTTTAAGGTTCGTCATCTTTTTTTATGGCAAAATAGGCTAATAGGAAAAGGTGATAAACATGTTGCTAGCAGATTTTAAATTGTCGACGGCTGGTATGCCGGTCGATCGGTTGTTGGCAGCTAGGGTTGATGGTGACGTCGTGCCGTTGCGATTGGTCGGGGTTGATGGTGATATCAGTTGATATTGGGTACCGATGTTGACCGGCAAGTGACGTTGTCGGATGTCATTGCCTTAGAAGATAATAATTTAAACCTGGTTGTGCGCGATGAGGCACAACAGTTGCACCCTGTTTTTGGCTACCGCGTGGTGGCGGAGCAATTGGTGTTGGGTTAATTGGAGAGAGACATGCAGAAACGTTTAGGGTGGCTGATTTTTGGCTTGTTGTTGGTCGTGGTTGGTAGTGTGACGGTGTTTTTTTATTACACCGGGCACATGCAAACGCGTGTAAATACAATTGCCGAAGAGAAGTTTACAAAACAATTTAAGTCGCCGACTGGTGATGGTGATAGTATGAGTGGCGCTGGTAATCAGCCAACAGCTACTGATCAAGCGTCATCAAACTTCGTGGGGACTGCGCAATTAACCGAGGTGGGTCAATATCGGTTGACCGCTGATGGGATTGAGCAGAAGCTGGTGAAGATGAAGACGTTGAACAAATACATGACCGATGGCGATTTCACGTATCATATTACTGGCGTGGCGCTGGTTCGAGAACGGGCGCGAGACAACCACGCCTTGCAAGTCGCCCGTCGTTTGTACAATGACCACGGATTGGCCTCTGAGTACTATACGCTGACGCTTTCGTACACGGTTGCAAATGATTCAGCGAATACTGTTGTGACACGTGGGGTGACGGCAGCCACGTATAAGAACGAAGTCGCGATGACGATGCTAACAGGCTTGGTAAATAGTGGCTTAGCAACGACTTCTGGCATTGCTTCCGGTGGGGCTTCATCAGCGATGATGACTGCTTTGGTGCCGAAAGAATATGGTAAAAAAGTGAGTCGTGTGGATTTGCAATTCTCAGCTTTGTTCGATTCTAACGGGATGCAGGTCACAAAGCCAACGCGTGTGATGGCTGTGACGTTCTAGTCGGAAACCGTTGGGTGATTGACTATAAAAGCCTTGCTAAAAATGGTAAACTAATAGTTAGCTGTAAACCGTCAGTTTGACGGTTTTTTATTTGGTAGAGATGAAAGATAAGGAGTTCCGAAGCCATGCAAATCGAGTTTTTAGGAACTGGTGCCGGCGTTCCAGCGCGTTTTCGTAATGTGACGAGTATCGCGCTACGCCTGCTTGAAGAAATTAATTCCGTTTGGTTGTTTGATGCCGGTGAGGGCACACAAATCCAGATGTTGAGTTCAACGATTCGACCTCGAAAGGTTGATAAGATTTTTGTGACGCATTTACACGGTGACCATATCTATGGATTGCCGGGATTGTTGTCATCACGCTCATTCCAAGGCGGTGAAGATGAATTGGTTATCTATGGACCTCATGGTATCAAACAATTCGTTGAAACAAGTTTGCGCGTTGCCCAAACGCACCTAACATATCCATTAAAGTTTGTGGAGTTGCCTAATGAAGGTGGCGAAGTGTTGCGCACAGACAAGTTTACAGTGACGGCTTTGCCTTTGGACCACAAAATTTTGTCATTTGGTTACCGCGTTGTGGAGCATGATCACGCCGGTGAGTTGTTGGTTGAGCGTTTACGTGAGATGAACGTGCCTGCTGGACCGCTTTATGGTGAATTGAAGCGTGGTAAGGACGTCACTTTGCCTGACGGACGCACGATTAAGAGTGCTGATGTGATTGGGCCAGCCAAAAAGGGCCGCACGGTGACGATTTTGGGTGATACGCGTAAAACGCCTAACTCAGTTGTTCTGGGTCGTGATGCCGATGTTTTGGTTCACGAATCAACTTACGGTAAGGGTGAAGGTAAGCAAGCCCGTAATCACTACCATTCAACAAGCATGCAGGCTGCTGATGTGGCGAAGGAAGCTGGTGCTGGACGTTTACTATTGACGCATATTTCAGCACGGTACGCTGGTAAGTCGGCCAACGAGCTCGCATACCAAGCGCGTACGACGTTTGAAAACACGCGAGTTGTGAATGACTTTGATGTCTTTGAAATTCCATTTGGGAAGCAAAGCAACAGCAAGCCGATTAAATTAACGCCAGTAGATGATGAAGAACTAGAAGGATAGGAGGCCAAACGATGATATCACCACGCTATCAATGGGATTTTCCAGCTGTAGCCAATGAAGGGGCTGCCAAAGAAATCGCTGAGACATTCGGTGTTTCAGATTTGGTCGCTAAAATCTTAGTTAATCGTGGTTATGACACTGTTGAAAGTGCCAATGCCTTTTTGCGTCCGGGGATGGATGCGCTGTATGATCCGTTTTTGTTGCACGACATGGATGTGGCAATCGAACGGATTATGACCGCTATCGACAACGGTGAAAAGATTGTCGTTTACGGTGATTACGACGTCGACGGCATTACCAGTACAGCGATTATGACGTGGGCTCTTGAGTTGATGGGAGCTGACGTGAGTTATTATGTACCGAACCGTTTTAACGATGGTTACGGGCCGAATATGGCACAATATCAACGCTTGGCTAGCGAAGGGATGCAGTTGTTGATTACGGTCGATAACGGTGTCTCTGGTCGCGAAGAAGTCAATTGGTTGATGGCCAATGGCGTTGATGTCATTGTGACCGATCACCACGAATTACCAGAACAATTGCCAGATGCAGTCGCCGTCGTGCACCCACGTCACCCGGCAGGTGATTACCCATTTGGTGGCCTTTCTGGTGCCGGCGTGGCCTTTAAGGTGGCATCAGCGTTACTAGAAGAACCAGCCGATGAAGTGATGGATTTAGCTGCGTTGGGTGCAGTTGCCGACGTTATGGAATTGGTAGATGAGAATCGTGCGATTGTGGCGATGGGCTTGGCCAACTTGAAAGAAGACCCACGCCCCGGTTTGGCGGCTTTGTTGGAAGTCGCTGGAACTGCCCAAGCGGATATTGATTCAATGACCATCGGATTTACGATTGGTCCTCGTTTGAATGCATTGGGACGTATGGCTGATGCAACAGACGGTGTGCGTCTATTGTTGTCAGATGATCCTGAGGAAGCTAGTGAGCTGGCTAAGCACATTGATAAATTGAACCGTGAGCGTCAAGACTTGGTGGCGTCAATTTCTGAAGAAGCACTTGCGCAAGCAGCCAAGCTAACAACTGATCCAGTGTTGGTGGTTGCCGGGAATGGTTGGCACGAAGGTGTGTTGGGAATTGTTGCTAGTAAGTTAGTTGAGGCGACAGGTAAGCCGGCCATTGTTTTGAACGACGAAGACGGTTCGATGAAGGGATCTGGTCGTTCGGTTGCTGCCTTTGATTTGTTTGCCGCCCTTGATGGCCACCGTGATTTGTTGACGGCGTTTGGTGGTCACGCCAGTGCAGCAGGTATGACGATTCCGACGGCCAACTTGCAAGCAGTACGTGATGTTTTGCGCGCAGAGGCGGCCAATCAACATTTGGCGGAAGCCGGTTTGCCAGAAATTCGAATCGCTGCGGAAGTGACAGCCAAGGACTTTAACCGTCAAAATTACGAGCAATTGCAGGTGCTGGCACCATTTGGTGAAGGAAATCCGGAACCGTTGTTCGCCGTTAATTTGGCAGGCGTACAGAACGTTAAGACAATGAGTGAAGGCAAGCACTTGCGTTTTACAGCCGAAACATCTGCCGGTACATTACCAGTAGTTGCGTTTGGTCGCGGGCCACTTGCTGATGATCTAGCGGGTCGTTTTGAGTCAATTCGCATTGTCGGGACGATGAGTGAAAATAGTTTCCGTGGGGATGTGTCATACCAAATGATGCTGACGGATATCGAAGCGAAAGGATCGTCATTGTTGGACTTGCGTACGACGCGTTTGACGACCCAAACGTTCGCTAACCCAGCCACATATATTTTCTTTAACAAGAAGCATTATGAACAGCTGGCGCCAACAATCAAAGCGCCGGCTGAAGCGTTGTATTGGGAAGATGCCTTCAACCGCACAAGTGTGGGTACAATGGCCTTCGTGGATATTCCTGATGATATGGCACAGCTGGGTGATTTATTGAAGTTTGTGCCGGCTGGTCGTTTGGCACCCATTTTTTATGCCAAGACACCGGCATATTTGCAAAAAGTCCCTTCAAAAGCAGATTTTGCGAAGGTGTATAAGTTTGCGCGTTCATTCCAAAATATCGCACTGAGAACGCAATATGATGCGGTTTTGGCGCACCTGGGGATGGAACGTTCGATGTTAACGTTGATATTACAGGTGTTTTTGGACGCAAAGTTTGTTACAATAGTTGATGGTGTTTTAAATGCCGTACCCGAGCCAGCGCCAATGGCGCTAGAGGAAACTGCTAGTTATCAGCAATTCCTGGCTCGTCGGCAACTTGAAGAGCAATTGATTTACAGTTCAACTTCTGAATTGGAATCATTACTCACGAACCTAAGTAAGCAGGAGAGCTAAGCAGATGTTGGATTTGCATGATTACGTTGCCTCAATCCCTAACTTCCCAGAAGAAGGGGTTACGTTCCGCGACATTACGCCTTTGTTGGCAGATGGTGCCGCGTATGCGGAAGCAACGCGTCAAATTACTGAATTCGCTAAGGAGCGTGGTGTTAACGTTATCGTTGGCCCAGAATCACGCGGATTTTTGGTTGGGGCACCGGTTGCCCACCAAATGGGAATTGGATTGGTTCCAGCCCGTAAGCCAGGCAAGTTGCCTCGCGAAGTTATTAGCCAAAGCTACAAGCTAGAATATGGTGAAGCAACTTTGGAACTGCACAAGGACGCTATCAAGCCTGGTGATAAGGTTTTGATTACGGACGATTTGTTGGCCACTGGTGGTACAATCGAAGCTACGATTAAGTTGGTTGAAGCCCTTGGTGGTGAAGTCGTTGGGTTGGCTTTCTTGATTGAGCTTAACGCTTTGCACGGTCGTGATCGTCTTAATGGTTACGAGTTGTTGGCATTGATGAATTACTAACAAAAATAGGACCATCTGTTCGATTTGAACGGATGGTCCTTATTTTTTAATAAATTGAATCGCGATACAAACCAACAACCTTACCTAGAATGGTGATGTCAGTTGTGATGACCGGTTCGTGGTTATCATTTTCTGGTTGTAGGCGATATTGTGATGCTTCACGGAAGAAACGCTTGATTTGCGTTTGGCCATTATCGGGCTTTGCCACAACAATGTCGCCGTTGTCTGCGTCATTTTGACGACGCACAATCATGTAGTCGCCATCTAGAATTCCGATATTAATCATCGCATTACCACGATTACGAATCATGAACAAATCACCTTCAAAACGAATCAAATCATCGGGTACAGGGAAGTAATCGACAATATGATTACTTAGATGTTCATCAGATGTAATCGGTTCGTTTTCATCCATGATGGGCATCATGGTCTTGTTTGGCTCGTGTAGACCAAGTGCCTTGATACCCTCTGGTGTCACGTCGATTGCACGTGGCTTATCGGGGTCTTTGTGAATGTAACCTTTCTTTTCCAAACGGCTTAAGTGACCGTGAACCGTTGAAGATGATGAAAGACCAACGCCTTCACCGATTTCACGAACGGTTGGCGGATACCCTTTTTCGAGTTGTTTTTCGTAAACAAAACGGAGGATCGCAATTTGATTACTTTCTTTTTCGGCCATGAGCTGAAGGACCTCCTAATTCGAATATATTACTATCTATTTTACTTTTAATTCGAGCGGAAATAAAGTGGGGGCAGGAATGATTGCGTTTTCGTGTTAAAATAGATGAAAAGCAGATAAAGGTGGTGAAAACCATGGCAGAAACAGAACGTATGATGGCTGTTCGTACCCGCATTAATGAATTGGCAGCCAAGGCGAAGACGCCTGAAGGATTGACTGACGACGAAATCGCAGAGCGAGCAGAATTGCGTACGGAGTTCTTGGATAATTTCAAGGCTGCTTTCCGTTCACAAGTTGAAATGTTGCAAGTTTTCGATGAAAACGGTAATGAAGTTACACCTGAAAAGGTTAAGAACATTCAACGTGACAAGGGATTGCGTGACAACTAGTGAATTTTTTGGGAACAAACCCAGGATAACCTAGTCAAACGGGCGTTTATTCGCTACAATAATATACGAATAACATAATGGAGTAATATGATGAGCACTAGTATTTGGATTTTGATTGTCATCCTTGCCGCAGTCTTGGGTGCAGTTGCAGGTTTCTTCTTGGCACGTCGCTCAATGCAAACGTACTTGAAGAACAACCCACCTATCTCAGAAGAGATGATGAAGTCAATGATGGCTTCAATGGGTCAAAAGCCTTCACAAAAGCGTTTGAACCAAATGATGGCTCAAATGAAGGCGCAATCTTCTTCAAAGAAGTAAGCTTATATTAAAGGACCGGACCGCGTGGTTCGGTCCTTTTTTACGTACTAGGCTTCGAAAGAAGTGCTGGAAATTCTATGTTTTTGAATTAAATGTGAAATCATTGTGTATTGTTTCACGTTGTAATAAATTAATAAAATATTAAGGTGCCTATTGTAATGAACGTGTCACATTCAATTGTTATTCTAATAACATCAACAACAGGGGTTATGTTTATATGACATTGTTTAAAACGAAAACTAAAAAGGCATTGGCGCTCATCGCAGCAGTCGTTGCCGGTTTCACGTTTGCGATGGGGATTGATGCTGGTCACTCAGCTTCAGCAGCCGGCCAAACGGGTTACATTCACGATGGTTCTCAATACAACGGGGGGTATCGTTGGTATGAGGACGGTCAGTTATTTACTGGCTTCCGATTCTACATGGGAACGTACTACTGGTTCGTAGATGGTGTTCGTCAAAACGCCGGATGGCGCGAAGCCTGGGGCTACAAGTACTACACTGATGACAGTGGACGTGCCGTACAAGGTAACGTCGTAATCGACGGAACTGCTTACAACTTTGGCGACAATGGTACGTATTACTTGCGTGGTAACGGATCAGGTTACTTGTTCGACGGATCACCAGCTAACGGTGGATACCGTTGGTACGAAAACGGAACTGTTTACACGGGATTCCGTTACTACACGGGAACGTACTACTGGTTCGTTAACGGTGTTCGCCAAAACGCTGGATGGCGTGAGGCATGGGGACACAAGTACTACACTGACGAACAAGGTCGCGCTGTTCAAGGAACTCGCGTAATCGATGGTAAGTCATACTTCTTCGGTAACGATGGTACGTACTACTTGCGTGACGATGATGCTGGTTCACGAATGATTGCGGAGGCTAACCACTGGCTTGGAATTCCTTACCTTTACGGTGGGGCAACGCAATACGGTGTTGACTGCTCAGGGTTCGTTTACTTGGTTCGCCAACACGCGCACTTGACTGATTTGGGTCGCACGACGAATGCACAAGCTGCATACTTGCGTTCACACGGTTCACAACCAAAGTCAGCCTCACAAGCACAACCAGGCGACTTGTTGTTCTGGGGTTCAGTTGGTGGTGAGTACCACGTTGGTATGTACATTGGTAACGGTCAAATGATCGACGCACCACAACCTGGTATGACAACTGGTGTTCACCAAGTTTGGGGACAACCATTGGCTTACCACACAATCTAATAACAAATGATTAACACGATCTGCTTCGACGGGTCGTGTTTTTTTGTTGCGTCGCGTGATGGCAAAAAGAAAACGCCGGTCAAAATTTGACCAGCGTTTTGTATTACTTTGATTCAATTTGTTCCGTCTTTGGCTTGGGGTCGATGTACACCCAAGTTGGGTCGATTGACTTGTCAATCTTATCGAAAGCATCAGTCAACGTATCGCCGAATTCGGCCATTGTTTCGTCGGTTAACTTAATCTTCTTGTCGACGTAGATTGGATCACCGAAGGCCATCTTCACGTTGTTACGCTTGAACAAGTCGCCAAACTTAACAGGTCCTTGGTAAACCATTGGCACAAGTGGGGCGCCTGACAACTTTGCAATCATCATCGCGCCGCCCTTCATTTCTTGTGAGTGGCGGCTTCCTGAAGGGAACATGATGACGCCAAGCTCAGTTTTCTTTAGGTTATTCACCGGAATCTTAATTGCTGATGGACCTGGATTTTCACGATCAACGGAAAAAGCATTGGCGTGAACCAAAATCCAGCGTAAAATAGGATTCTTGAAGAGTTCTTTCTTGGCCATGAAGCTAAACTTGTGTGGCCAAGCAGCAAGAGCGAAGAAAATTGGGTCCCACCAAGTGCGGTGTGGGCCAACTAAAATATAATTGCCTTGAGGTAGTTTGTCTTGACCTGTCAACGTGTAACGGCCGTTAATTAGCCATACCACTCCGGCAGCGACATAACGAATAAATGTATAGAACATTTGGTTAATCCTCCTAATAATAACGATTTATTATCCCACAGGTTAGGCAATCTTGGCAAACTAACAGGAGAAAACATCATGGACGTGAAATTATTACCCGACGAACGGGTCGACATGCTTTATAACGATGAAGTACATATTATTCAGAGCAAGGAAGTGTTTTCCTTCTCGTTAGATGCTGTTTTGTTGGCGAACTTTGCCCAACCCCGTAAAAACGGCCGGGGCTTGAATGTTGATTTGGGAGCTGGAAATGGAGCTGTGTCATTGTTTATGGCCCACAAAGTTGCCGGTCAAATCGTGGGCGTTGAAATTCAAGAGCGATTGGCTGATATGGCGACGCGTTCGGTTCAAATGAATGATTTGACAGATAAAATTACAATTATCAATAAAGATATGCGTGATATCTTTGATGATATTCGACCAGGTTCAGCGGATATGGTGGTATCAAATCCACCATACTTTACGGTCGATAATGAAAATACGGTGATGCACGAAGATGAGCACTATGCGATTGCGCGTCACGAAATTAAGGCCGATTTGGATTTGGTGACTTACACGGCCAAAAAGTTGTTGAAGAATAAAGCACACTTTTTCATGGTGCACCGTCCTGACCGTTTGTTTGAGATTCTTGAGTCATTGCAGAAAAATCATTTGGCACCTAAGCGGATTCAATTTGTGTATCCTAAGGCTGGTGAACCAGCTAATGTCTTGTTGATTGATGCCATTAAAGATGGTGCCTTAACTGGCGCCACCATTTTGCCACCAATCGTGACGCACAATGACGATGATACGTACACGAAGGCTGTTTGGGACATTTACGAAGGCAAGAGTAATGACTAAACCGTACTATATGTATGTATTGCTGACCGCTGATAACACCTTTTATGGCGGCTTTACGGATGATGTTGGGAAACGTTTCGCAACACACGAGGCGGGTAAAGGGGCGAAGTACACACGCCCAGCCAGTCGGCATCCATTGAAGCTGCTGTATGCAGAGGCTTTTGATAATAAGTCAGATGCGTTGAGAGCTGAGGCGGCTTTTAAGAAGTTGAAGCGTGTTGATAAGGTAGCGTTTTTGAAGGAACATGGTGTGACGGATTTTGAACCGGCAAAGCGGGATTAGTAGTTGACTACTTACCCAAAATCATGTATCATTTGTTCTTGGTCTTAGACCATAAAAAATTACTCACTAGTTCTCAATAGTTCTACGGTGTGCCCGCAAAGGGTCGCGGAATTACATGCGAGGCTAGGTGGAAAAACATTTGGAGGCAGATACTCATGGCAGTTATCTCAATGAAGCAATTGCTTGAAGCTGGTGTTCACTTCGGACACCAAACTCGTCGTTGGAACCCAAAGATGTCAGAATACATCTTTACGGAGCGTAACGGAATCTACATCATCGACTTGCAAAAGACGGTGAAGTTGGTTGACCAAGCTTACAACTACGTTCGCGACGCAGCTGCTAACGGTGCTACGGTTTTGTTCGTTGGTACTAAGAAGCAAGCTCAAGATGCAATTGCTGAAGAAGCAACTCGTGCAAACATGTACTTCGTAAACCACCGTTGGTTGGGTGGAACGTTGACTAACTGGTCAACGATCCAAAAGCGTGTTGCACGCTTGAAGGAATTGCGCGCAATGGCAGAAGATGGAACTTTCGATCGTTTGCCAAAGAAGGAAGTTGCTTTGTTGAACAAGCAACGCGAGAAGTTGGAGAAGTTCTTGGGTGGTATCGCAGATATGCCTAAGATTCCTGACTTGTTGTTCATCGTTGATCCTCACAAGGAACAATTGGCTGTGCAAGAAGCACACAAGTTGAACATTCCTATCGTGGCTATGGTTGACACGAACGCCGACCCTGACCAAATCGATGTGAAGATCCCATCAAACGACGACGCTATCCGTGCCGTTCGCTTGATCACTGCTAAGATGGCTGACGCTATCATCGAGGGTAACCAAGGTGAAGACGCAGTTTCTGCAGATGACTTCGCAGCTGAAGGTGCTGACAAGGCAGCTTCAATCGAAGAATTGACTGAAATCGTTGAAGGTAACAACTAATTCGATTTTAATCGGTTAAAAAGAGCACTTACTCTGTACTAGGCCCCGTCAAGTTGACGGTGGAAATAATATAAAATTTAACTAGGCGCTCGCACCGCCGTAAATGGCCATATTCCGGAATTCTTCCGGGGTATGGCCATTTATAGTTTCCGAACGTCGAATCAAGTTGAAGTAATCAATTCCTGCTTTGATTGCCTTAACTGCTTCCTTGAATGTGAAACTGTGTTGCTTATCCCACCATTCGACTTTGAAGTCATTCCAAAACTTCTCCATGATGGCGTTGTCGTATGGTGTTCCCGGGCGAGACATACTGCGATGAGCGTTGTGTCGCCTTAGATAGTTTTTGAAAGCACCAGAAGTATACGCTGCGCCACGATCTGAATGCACTAAAACATGTCGTGGATGCCCGCTAATTCGATATGCGCGCTGAAAAGTTTGGACAGCTGCAGCTGAAGTTTCTGTTTCGCTTACGTTAAATGAAAGAACGTACGTACCGTATAAATCAATCACGGCTGAAAGTTTAAGTGTGTGTTCTAGGTTTGCGCCGTAGCGCAATTCAGTCATATCAGTTGCCCACTTCTGATTAGGCGCTAAGGCAGTAAAGTCCTGATTCATCACGTTATCAGTGATGTACATTTCATTTGTCTTAATATGGTTGTGCTTCTTCTCTCGGATATCCGCACGGATACCGGCGATATGCATCAAACGACGAACGCGTTTGTGGTTGATACGTTGAGAAATTTCTTCATCAAGATTGATGTACATCGTCATTCGCTTTACCCCGAGGTTGTGCTTATGAGCTTCATCAAGGCCTCTGATTTTCTCCATCACGAGTTGGTTTAGTTGATCATTCGCCGTTTCAGACCGCCTAAGCCACTTATAATACGCTTGCTTAGATACTTCGGCGGCCTCGGCTAATTGATAAATAGGATATGCCGCTGGATTTTCCTCATGAAGTGCATGCATTGCTTCGTACAACAGCACGTTAGCGACCCGGTTTACAGTTACCTGCCTTTGCTTAAAATCTCTTGTAATTTTTTTGCTAGGTCTAACTTCATCTGTTGGGCCTTTAACTCAGCCTTTAGACGCTTATTCTCAAGAACGAGCTTATCCATTTCTGATAACTCGTCTGCTGTCTTCTTTCGACCACGGCCATCACGCAACGCTTCGAATCCACCAGCTTCAACCTTCAATACCCATGAGCGGACTTGTTGGTAGCTTACTTTAAACTCCTCTGAACTATGGGTGAAGTTGCGGTCGTGTTCGATTGCGTATGTTGCGATTTCAACTCGCTCTTCGAATGTTGTCTTGCGTGATGCCATGGTAACTCTCCTTGTACCTGCGCCTGAAGAACGCAGTTCTTGATTCCCATTATACTTTGAAACCCAATCAGATATTTGACTATCACTACGTAGTTTGAATCGTCGTGTCAATTCTCGTAATGTTCCTTCACCAGACAAGTAAGCTTGCACAACTTTACGCTTAAATTCCTTAGAATATTTTTGATTATCTGGTGATTCGCTAAGCCCCTCCATACCGAAATTAGCGTATAACCGCAACCAGTTATGCAATGCATTCAGCCCGACATTATTCGATAAAGCGAAGGCTCTCATAGATAAAGAAGACTTTTGATACAATTCAATCATCTTCAATTTCTCTTTAGGTGAATATTTTGATCTAGACATAGAAAAATCCCCTAGAAGTTGACGGAAGAAATTTATATTATTTCTTCCGTCAACCTCTAGGGGACTATAGCAACTCTCGGGTAAGTGCTCTTTTTGTGTTTTTAGCTGATGAAATTCAAAAATCTGTTCATGAAAAGTCTTATAAACATCATTGTTACATTGCTGTAACTTATGTTATGATTATGACAACAAATAAGATTATACGGGGGACAAATCGATGAAAGGCGTAAAGGCAATTGGCATTGTCGCACTAGTATTTTTGCTAGGGTTTGGTGGTGCGATGGCATGGAATGTTGCTGACGGTCGCGATACAACGACGCAGGAGGCTAAGCAAGCGAAGTCAAGCTCAAAGGTTGTAAAGTCATCATCAAGTAGTAAGTCGTCAAGTAGCTCATCTGTTTCATCAAGTAGTTCGTCAGTTACCGGCTCATCTGTTGTGTCTTCAGCACCGGTCGTCAGCGAAGCGACGTCACAAACTGAAGTTGCGTCTGTTGCCGTACAGCCTGCTGCAACATCTGTTACGGCTGAGTCTGTAGCACCAGCACCAGTGAGTGATTCTGAACGTGCAGTTAATGCGGTGGTTGCATACGCGCGTGACCACGGTTCACTTCGTCAGGGTGTGACGTTCTACATTACTTCAAACACGGGATCAGTTTATCAAATCGAATCACGTGAAGATAACCCAGTTGATCCACAAGTAACGAGCACTGCGGGGATGTATCACTATGATGCAACTACTAACCAAGTGACACAATTGGATGATGTGACGGGTGAATTCAAGTAGTTTTTGACGTGTTTTCAGAAAATTGTGTAACATTTTGTCACATTCAAGCGTGATAAGTAACGAAAATACCAAAAAATAAACCTTTAATTATGAACTGAATGTGAAATTGTGAATTAATTAAAATAGGCCGAAACCCTATGTAATTAGGGTTTCGGCCTATTTTAATTTGTGAACATTGTGTGAATTACAACTTGTTTTATCGCTGTTATACATGTGTTACGTGCACTCGATAAGATTATATCTGTTGTTAAGGCGACGACAAAATACGATTTAAGAAAAACAAGAGAAGAGACGCTTTACACGAGCGACAATCAAAGGGAGTTAATCATGCAAAACGCTAATTCACACAAGAAGATGTACAAGTCAGGTAAGAACTGGGTCGCAGCGACGGTTGTTGCAGCTGCAGTTGCAATCGTACCAATGGTTATGACGACGGCCGTTTCAGCCGACGAGTCAGCACAACCAACGTCATCATGGCGCGCAAAGACGGTTGATGATGTTAAGGTAGCCGTACAATCTGCCGGTGAGACTTACATTGTGCAAGAGGGTGACACATTGTCAACGATTGCATCAGCAACGGATTTGACGACTGAAGAAATTGCTGCCGCAAACGGTATCTCAGATGCAAACTTCATCTTGGTTAATCAAGAAATCAAGTTGACGCCAGGCGCAGTTGTTGCCTCAGAAGCAACGGTTGCACCAGCAGCCGCTGAAGAAGTTGCAGAATCAGTTGCGCCAGTTGCCGAAGTAGCACCAGCTGAAGAATCAGTTGTTGCACAAGCACCAGTTGCTGAAGCTGTTTCAGAAGCACCAGCATCACAAGCGCCTAGCTACAATACTGACACGACTGCAGTTGCCGGTAACTCATACTACGCTGGTCAATGCACGTGGTACGTAAAGAACACGTTGCCATGGGTTGGTAACTTCTGGGGAAACGCCAACCAATGGGCAGCCAGTGCAGCCGCTGCAGGTCGTTTGGTTGACTCAAACCCAACTGTCGGATCAGTTGCTGTCTTCATGCCAGGTGTAGCTGGTGCCTCATCATACGGACACGTTGCCGTTGTTACGGGTGTTAACGGTGGTATGGTGACGATTTCAGAAATGAACGCCCAAGGTGAATACGTTGTATCATCACGTACAATCTCACCAGCTGGTGTTTTGTTCATCCACTAATATTAAGAACTAATGGAGTTGTGTCTACTTGCAGACACAACTCTTTTTTCGTATTGTTAGTAGAAGATGTGACTGTACATCTTTAATTTTGAAAGTTCTATGTCGGTATACTAGATATAACCTAAGAAATCATGTATACTTTTATAGATAAAGATTTAGCATTTACAAGGAGACCATAACAATGGCTATTACTGCTTCACAAGTTAAGGAATTGCGTGAAAAGACTGGTGTCGGAATGATGGACGCCAAGAAGGCGTTGGTTGAGACTGACGGTGACATGGACAAGGCAATCGACGTATTGCGCGAAAAGGGAATGGCTAAGGCTGCTAAGAAGGCTGATGCCGTTGCTGCCGAGGGTATGACTTTCGTTGCCGTTAAGGACAACGCTGCTGCAATCATCGAATTGAACTCACAAACTGACTTCGTTGCTGGTAACGCTGAGTTTAACGACTTGTTGCACGCTGTTGCAAACGCAATCGTTGAATTCAAGCCAGCTGATGTAGAAGCTGCATTGGCTTTGCAAGTTTCTGAAGACGCTACGTTGAACGAAATGATCATCCGCACGACGCAAGTTACTGGTGAGAAGATCACTTTGCGTCGCTTCCAAATCGTTGAAAAGGGTGAAGGACAAGAGTTCGGAACTTACTCACACATGGGTGGACGTATCTCATCTGTAGTATTGTTGGACGGTGCTGATGCAGAGACTGCTAAGGACGTTGCTATGCACGTTGCAGCCATTGCACCACAATACGTTTCACGCGAAGAAGTTCCTGCTGATGTCTTGGCACACGAGAAGGAAGTTCAAATGAACTCAGAAGACTTGCAAGGCAAGCCTGACAACATCAAGGAAAAGATGGTTGAAGGTCGTTTGAACAAGTTCTTGGTTGACATCTCATTGGTTGACCAACCATTCGTTAAGGGTGACGGTAAGGAAACTGTTGCTAAGTTTGTTGAGTCAAAGGGTGGCAAGGTTGTTTCATTCGTTCGCTACGAAGTTGGTGAAGGTATGGAAAAGGCTAACGTTGACTTTGCTGCTGAAGTTGCCGCACAAATCGGTTAATCCGGAACTGAGGCTACTAAAAAATGGCAGACGTAAAGTACAAGCGCGTACTTTTGAAGTTGTCAGGTGAGGCTTTGGCTGGTGAACGCGGCTATGGAATTGATCCTGAAACTGTCAACAGTATTGCGGCAGAAATTAAGGACGTATACGACCTTGGCGTTGAAATTGCTATCGTTGTCGGCGGTGGTAACTTGTGGCGTGGAGAAGCTGGCGCAAAGCTAGGCATGGAACGTGCCCAAGCTGATTACGTTGGTATGTTGGGAACGACGATGAACGCCTTGGCATTGCAAGATGCTTTGGAGTCACACAATGTTCCTACACGTGTACAAACTGCTATCGAGATGCGACAAGTGGCTGAACCTTACGTACGTCGTAAGGCAGTTCGTCACTTGGAAAAGGGACGCGTTGTGATTTTTGGTGCCGGAACTGGTTCACCATACTTCTCAACTGATACAACGGCTGCTTTGCGTGCCGCTGAAATCAATGCCGAAGCTATCTTGATGGCTAAGAACGGTGTTGACGGTGTGTACAGCGATGACCCACGTAAGAATCCTGATGCAACGATGTACGAGACTTTGACTCACAAGGACATCATTGAGAAGGAACTTAAGGTCATGGACTCAACGGCCTCAACGTTGTCTATGGATAACGACATCAATTTGGTAATCTTTAACATGAACACGGCTGGTAATATCAAGCGTGTTGTATTGGGCGAGAATATCGGAACGACCGTGGAGGTAAAGTAACATGGCAAACCCAATTCTTGATTCAGCAAATGATCGTATGGGTAAGGCTGCTGACGTTTTGCGTCGTGAGCTAGGTAACATCCGTGCGGGTGTTGCAAACCCATCAATCTTGCGTAATGTTACGGCTGAGTACTATGGTGCAGAAACACCATTGAACCAATTGGCATCAATTACGGTGCCTGAAGCCCGCGTTTTGTTGATTACACCATTTGACAAGTCAATCTTGAAGGACATCGAGCAAGCTATTTTTGCTTCTGACCTAGGGTTGACACCAGCCAACGACGGATCTGTTATCCGTTTGGTAATTCCTGCTTTGACTGAGGAAACTCGTAAGTCATTGGCTAAGGAAGTTAAGGGTGAATCTGAAAAGGCTAAGGTTGCAGTTCGTAATGTTCGTCGTGACGCCATGGACGATGCCAAGAAGGCATTGAAGAACGGTGACATGTCAGAAGACGAAGCTCGTAAGCTTGAAGATGACATCCAAAAGGCAACTGACGCTGCGGTGAAGAACATCGACAGCATCGCTGCTGAAAAGGAAAAGGAATTGTTGACTATCTAATTAGGTTGTTAACATTCAATTAAAAAGACTGAAATTCGTAATGAGCGAATTTCAGTCTTTTTTTGTGCATTCAGGTCAATTCTTTATTTTTGTAATTCTGAAAAAAGTTAGTTAATTGTTAAAAATGTTAACGCTGTTAAGCTAATAATATGACGCCACTATGTAAAAATGCATGAAAATCATTTTTACAGGAATTAATTCATACAGAAAACGCAGATTGCTGTATGGAAAACTGATTGCAGAATGAGTGAGTATTTGACAATGAAATTTAATCTAAGGAAAACGGTGATATTTGGGGGAGCTGTGCTTTTGATTATGGGCAGTGTCGGAATTACGACGGCCTGGTCCCAAACCAATCAACCGCAAACAAAAAATAAAACAACAAAAGCCAACACGAGTACTGCCAAAAAACAAAAGTTAATGCGTTTTCAGACTACAACAATTGCATTAACTGATAAACAGGCAGGCATTACCATACAAAGTCAAAAGCACGTTTCAATCGTTATTCACGATACTTCGGGTGTCTTACAGGATGCAATATTAAATACTGATAATGCGAATTCGGTGCACTTAACCTTCATAAAAGGGGGCAAATACCTTGTTACAGCGACAAAGGGAAACGTTACAGAAAAGTATACGTTGTCTGTGACAGATCAGCGTAAGACGCCAAGCAGTAGCACTAGTGAAAGTGTGTCATCTGTAGCTGAGAGCATTGCACCAGCCGTTTCAACTTCAGTGGATGACGTCACTACGTCGAGTTCAGTGGTTGATTCGGGTGTGATTTATTCACAGGCCCCCAAGCAAAGTTACAGCGATTATGGTACGGAATATAACTATTATGCACAAAACGATGTGACAGATAGCACGGTCAACGAGGAAGTGCCATCTGATAATACAGTTGGCACTGGTAATCAAGACGGTGCTACAGATGACAATGGTAACTCTAACGGAAGCCAAACAACTTCAGATTCAACGGATATGTCAGAAGGTAATACCCGTTCTGAAACTAGTAGTAGCAATGAATAAAGATGTAATGAAGGTTGAAAATGACGCAAGAAGATAAAGTTGTGAAAGTTCGAGTTTCGAACGTAACAAAGCAGTACCAGATGGCGCCAACAAGAACGGATAAAGTGAAATCTTTGTTTTACAAAGATGATTATCCTGACTTTTGGGCGCTTCAAGGTGTTGATTTTGAGGCCTATGAGGGTGAAACGATTGCGATTGTCGGAACCAATGGTTCTGGAAAGTCAACATTGATGAAAATTATTTCGGGTATTGTCCCACCAACTACTGGAAAGGTGACTGTCAACGGTGAGGTATCGTTGATTGCAATTAATGCTGGGTTACGCGGGGGGATGACTGGACGTGACAACATTCGCTTGAAAGGGATGTTGATGGGGATGACTGATGCCGAGATTGACGAAAAAATGGCTGACATTATTGATTTTTCGGAGCTTGGCCCTTTCATTGATCAACAGGTTAAAAATTATTCATCAGGTATGAAATCGAAGTTGGGGTTCGCAATATCAGCGTATTCTGATCCTGATATTTTGATTATTGATGAAGCGTTGTCTGTCGGTGATGCAACATTTGCCAAGAAATCATTTCAAAAAATCAAGGATTTTAAAGCCGCGGGTAAAACAATTTTCTTTGTTAGTCACTCGATGGGGCAAGTTAAAGAAATGGCCGACCGTGTTATTTGGCTAGACTACGGTCAAGTTCGCAGTTTTGATAAAGCTGACAAAACATTAGCAGAGTACAAGGAATATACGGATAGTATCAAGAAGTTGTCTAATCAAGAGCAAACTGACCGTATGAAAAATATTCGACAGGCACAGCTAGATTTTTCATTGGATAAATATTTCAACGAGAAATTGAACGATGCTAATCAGCGAGGACTGGTCACCAGATCTGAACGAGAAAAGTTATATCGAACGACACACCACATTAACGGCGTGAAAAAGTTGAACTTTTTTGGGAAAGTTGGCTTAACTTTATTTGCATTTTTCCTATTATTTATGGCTGACAAAATTGTGTTGAACATGAGCTTTCATCGTGTGTTTGCTAATCCGACCCACTTGGTAACGAATTGGCGACCTAGTGTTGTAGCTAAGCTCAATCGGACGCACGGACGTAGCACTGATACGCCAAAGCCAAAGACGGAAGTTGAGAAACATAACGATAATAAGACATCAAATAATGTTGCGACGGCTAGCAAAGAAGTTGCGGTTAATCGTTATCAGGTAAAGGATGGGGATACGTTGGATCAAATTGCAAAGGAATTCCATACATCAGTTGCGGCGATTTCAACCGCAAATAACCTAAATGGGAACTTCATCGCCCCTGGTCAATACCTAGATATTCCAGCAGGAGGGCTTAAGTAATGCATTCGTTAGTTAAACTGCTAAGAGAAATTTTCCAAAACATTGGATTGATCCGACGAATTGCAAATTTCAATCTGAAGTCGCAGTTTTCTGAAAATTATCTTGGTGTTATTTGGAATTACCTAGACCCAATTATCTACATCAGTACTTATTTTGTGATTTTTGGATTGGGACTGTATTCCGGAACTGTTGCCGGTCAACCGTACTTAGTTTGGCTACTGGCCGGTATTATTCCTTGGTATTACATTCAAGGATCATTTAATAAAGGATTAAACAGTGTTTCCTCACAATTGAATTTGTTAACTAAAACGAAATTTCCAATTAGTGTCGCGCCGGTTGTACCGATGGTGCAAGAATTCCGTCGTTACATCGTTCTTACCGGACTATTCATTTTGATATTAGCAGTTGGTTTTCACGATTTTCCAAATGTTTATTGGCTGCAACTTGTCTACGCCTTTGCTGCAATGGTTGCGACGGTGTTGGCTCACAATTTTATTAATTCAACGATTGCTGTCATCTTACCGGATTATAAGCGAGCGGTTTCAGCGGTGTTCAGGCTATTATTCTTCACTTCAGGGGTGATTATGAACATTGATGCAAAGGGATTGCCTTTTGTTATTTCACAAACATTGAAACTATTTCCGTTTTACTACGTCATCCAATCGTTCCGAGATGCCATGGTTTTTCATGTTTGGTTTTGGACGAAGCCTTCATACATGATTTTTTTCTGGGGTCTAACGTTATTTATGTTGCTACTTGGAGCCGTGTTGCATATGAAATTTAGAGATCAGTTTATCGACAAAATTTAACCGTTAGGAGGGGTGAAGTGCAGCAGCTAAAAGACAAAATTAAGCGTTCTAATGCAATTGGCAGTCTGTATCTTTTCGGTATGTCAGCCCTTATTTTTGTATTGAAACTAGTGGTAAAGCCGAAATCAAAACGCATCTTATTTACGTCATATAGCGGGCGGCAAGTGTCTGATTCGCCGAAGGAGCTTTTCTTATCGCTGATGGAGGATGCACGTTTTGATGATTATGAACTAGTTTTTGCACTGAATAACCCCGAAGAATGGCCTGACGTACCAGACGAGCAAAAAATCGCAATGAATTCACCAGTATATTTTTGGCATTTACTTCGATCGAAGTATTGGGTAGCGAATAGCAGTATTGAACGATTAGTACCTTTTCAACATCCAGACCATGTTTATATTCAATTTTGGCACGGTATCCCCATGAAACATCTAGGTGTTGATGAAGAGCATTTATCTTTCCTTGTTGATAACTGGTATAAAAACGCCGAGATTGATTATTTAATCACGTCGGGTGAATTTGATACTGAGGTGATGAAGCGAATTTTTCCAAGGGCGAAACAGGTTGAGGAAATCGGTAGTTTGCGAGCAGCCATTAGTGAACGCCGAGCAAACGAGGATTTAGTTAAGTTTAAGAAGAAACTCGGGATTCCCGCGGATTCTAAGAAAAAAGTTTTGCTGTATGTACCGACGTTTCGAGAATATCAGCCGGAGATGGCGACGAATTTCTCATACGCTTTTATTAAAGCGTTATCAGCGGAATATGAAGTTGTCTATCGTGGGCATTACTTTACGAATGGTGCGAATATCAGTGGCTTGCACAACGTGTCTAAGTTATCACTTTATAAATTGTTCTTAGTGACTGATATTTTAGTGACTGACTACTCGAGCGTGTTGTTCGACTTTGCAATTTTTAATAAGCCGATTTATTTATTTCAACCCGATATTCTTGAATACCGAGAAAAGCGTGGGTTGTATTTAACGGGACGTGATTTAAAAATACCAACAGCTTACTCAGAAGCCATGTTGTGGAACATGTTAAAGCGTGATTACGATTACAGTAAGGTTGAACGAATTCGTCACGACTATAACAATCACGATGTGCATGCTGCTGTAGAAAGAATCAAGCAAATTATTTTGGAGTAATTGATGAGTAATACCAAAGAGTTAACCATTTCAGAGGTGCAACATGTCATGTGGCAAATGGTGACAGAAGCAATTGAATTCATGGAAACAAATCATCTGCATTATGTATTAACAGGTGGTAGCGCATTGGGTGCAGTGCGTCACCAAGGGTTTATTCCTTGGGATGACGATGTTGATATTGCACTACCAAGAGATGAGTACGAATGGTTTATTCGAGAGTTTACTTCAGAAGCACCTACCTTTAAATTACGTAATCTGTCTACGACATCGGAATGGTTTTATGCCTACTCACGAATTGTCGACACAGAGACACAGTCTGAAGGCAGGTGGGCACAAATGAATACGGGCGTCTTTATTGACATCTTTCCGCTTGATGCGGTACCCCAAAACGGCATGATGCGACGCCTTGTATTCAGCGCAATGAAAGGATTGGATGTACTCCGCAATAGTACCCGCCGAGTTGCGTTTCGAACAGATGAAAAACATAAATGGGTTAAGCAACTCTTAACGGGGCTGACTAAACGAGTTGGCACCGCGACATTTGCGACCATGCAACAGCAATTAGCGCTAAGTGTTAACCGGCGATATGCGAATAAAACTAACCTGTTAGATTTGTTTGTTATATCAGGTCTTAACGGGGCGCGTGAATTAATGACAGTTGATGCGGTTCGAACAGCAGATGTCGCGACGTTTAACGGTCTTGCGGTTCGAGTGCCGCAAGATGTAAATAACTATCTCACTGAGTTATACGGTGATGATTATATGCAGTTGCCAGTCTATGCGAAACGCAAGACGCATGCGACTTACAAAAAAAGGTTTAACAAGTAGGGTGAGGCTTATGAAGAAGTTAAAAAAACACTTGAAATATGTCTCCAGTGGCGTGGGACGGACCGCCGTTTACTATGCGGCAAATTACGATCGTGTCGCCGTTGACGAGAATATGGTTGTTTATGAGTCACGAGACGGACAATCAGCGACTGATTCGCCAAGAGCGATTTTTGAATACCTGTATAAGTCAGCAGATTATCAACATTTGACGCACATTTGGATTGCTGACAAAAAGGTCATTACGACTGTAAAACAGGATTTGCCTAAGTCTAAAAACGTGATTGTTGTGGAACGTAACACCATTAATTACGCAAAGATATTATTAAAGGCTAAGTACTTGGTTAACAATTCAACGTTCAATTACTTTTTCTTGAAGAAAAGCAACCAGGTGTATGTCAATACATGGCACGGTACGCCAATTAAAAATATGGGGTTCGACATCCCAGGACCAGCTGCGCAGAACAAGAATGTCTTGCGCAACTTCTTAATGGCCGATTATTTAATTGCCCAGAATGACACGATGGTTGAGATGTATGCCAAACAGTATAAGTTAGACGGCCTATACCAAGGTGAAATATTGAAGGTTGGTTTGCCGCGAACAGATATGATGTTTAAAAATTCGCAAATGGTGCGTGATGAACTTGCGAAGAATGGGCAAACGCTTGATACAAAAAGACCAAACATCTTGTATGCACCTACTTGGAAGGGAACAAAAGTCGCGAAACCGCTGGATGAAATAGATGAGCTATATCATGTTGTGCAGGCAATGAGACAACAACTGCCGACTACGCAGGTTTGGTTGAAAGTGCATCCGTACGTATATAAATCGGCAAAGCAAGATCAACGTTTAACGAAAATTCTTCTACCTGATAATTTGGATGCGAATTTTCTAATGGCGGCAATGGACGTGCTGATAACGGATTATTCAAGTATTTTCATTGATTTTATCGCGACGGGTAGGCCGACTTACTTCTTACGGTTGAATAATACTGATTATGAAGGCGAACGTGGCTTGAATAAAATGGCCCAAGCTCTGGATATCCCAATTGCTAATACTGTGGCTGATTTGGTTACGTTAATCAAACAAAACACGACGTATGATAATGACTTGTTGCATCGTAAGTTGACACCGTATGATGATGGATCAGTAACTGAAAAGCTGATTTCATATTTGCTCAAGAAAGAGATGCCCTTTGCCGAAGACCAGATTATTACCTTAAACCATCAGAAGACGAAAATTCTCATGATGGCAGGCGGTATGAGAAATAACGGTATTACAACAAGTGCAATAAATTTCTCCAAGACATTGGATTACAGCAAGTTTGACTTGACGATTTTAATGCCCGACGGACGTAAAAAAGATGCTTTGGCCAATATGGCGCTGTTTGATCAGCACGCACGTTTAATGTATGCCGTTGGCAGGTCGAGCTTGTCGCTAAAAGAGGGTGTTAAAAATTGGCTGTTGACGATGTTTTCAAAAGATAAGATCCGCAACAGCTGGGTGCCGGAGCGCGCCTATCAGCGAGATGCCCTACGACTAACCGCTGGTCAACATTTTGATTATGCGATTGATTACTCTGGCTATTCATTTAGAAATGGTCGTTGGATATTCAAAGCCAAGGCCGATAAAAAATATTTGTTACTCCACAATGATATGTGGGAGTCGATTCATGCATGGGTGCGCGGTAAACAGCCACATATTCGTACAACTGGTTTATACCTCAAGTTTTTTAATCGCTACGACCGAGTGTTCACAGTATCGGAGTACACGAGACAGATTAATCAACAAAAGTTGGCAAATTATGTTGGGACCAATCAGTGGGGGGTTCTGCACAACGCTGTCTCAGTCAAAAAGGCCATTGCAGAACAAGTGGAACCCAATTTTTCAGGAAAGTGGCTTGAGACAAACGAGTTCGAACGACAATTGGCATTGCTGATGTCAGACACATCAAAGATTTATAATGGCGTTGCCGTTTTTGATGTTGAACCTAGCCATATAGCAAAACCATTATTCGGAACGTATCGATTATCGACAATGGGACGACTCGTTCCTGAAAAAAATCAATTAGCGTTAATTCAAGCGGTGGCAGCCCTTAATGAAAAATCAACACTTCAGATACATTTAGATATTATTGGGGATGGTGTACTGGCGGATGTTTTGTATTCTTACGTTGCAAACCATCAATTAGAAAGCCAAATAACATTTTGGGGATATCAGACACATTCTGAGACGATTGTGTCACAAACTGATCTGTTTGTTTTGCCGTCGTTGTTTGAAGGTCAACCAATGGTGCTGTTGGAGACGCTCGGCATGGGTATACCTGTATTAGCCACAAATATCATTTCAAATGCAGATGTTTTGAAGGATGGTGACTTAGGGACACTCACGAATGGGGTAACGCCTGAGCAACTAGCAACGGGCATAACAAAAGCGTTGTATCAAAATCAACAGAATAATAGTGGACAAAGTTTTAATCTGGCGGGGTACAACGCCGGTGTTAAACGAGAGATAGAGAGTATTTTTAGTTAGGAGATAGAAATTATGGAGTGTGTTATTACTTACGGAACGTTTGATCTTTTGCACAAGGGGCACATTAACTTGTTGCGCCGCGCTCGTCAAATGGGGGATTACTTGATTGTTGTATTGTCATCAGATGAATTTAACTGGGACATGAAGCACAAGAAGACATACTATACTTACCAGGAACGCAAGCAAATGCTTGATGCGATTCGTTATGTCGACTTGGTGATTCCAGAAAATAACTGGGAACAAAAGGTAGATGACATTAACCGCTTTAAGGTTGATAAGTTTGTGATGGGGGATGATTGGGCTGGTCAATTTGATTATCTGGCAGACGAAACAGATGCGGAAGTTATCTACCTACCACGAACGCCAGATATTTCTACGACGAAGATTAAGTCAGATTTGAATGAATCAAATCTGGTGACCGAGCACGAATCAACTATCACAAAGTAGGAGTGGCTGAATGATTTCTGAATTCAAGTTTACCCCGAAGGGACATTTAAATTTCGTCGACGAAAATGAGGGTGATATCACTGGTGACACGGTTGTGACATTTGAGTCTGGTGCGGCCGTGGAAAATCCAGGTCGTAAATTTTTAAAAGTACCGGACTATCTTTTTGGCGAACAGATCGTTACTTTCCAAGATTTGACTGGCCAGCAAGTACGCAGCGATGAATCAGTAAATGATGTTTTTTATACGTTTCAAAATGATGTGAAACTCAGTTACGCAATTTTTGGCGAAACAGGTGCGCGGATTGGTAACTTTCATCGTGCGCAACGTGTTGTTGGCGCTGCCATTGAAGATGTTCAGCTGTTTGAATCCAACAATCGCTTGGCGATTCGATTGCCATTTACGTTGGATTTGCCGGTGTTTTTTGAAGTTGTGTGCGGGGATGAACATCGTTTTGTGAACTTTAAAAGTGTTGCACCTGATACTGCAGAATTAATTTTGGACGGTATTGACTTAAGTTTTATTGATCGAATCTTATTGATTGATGCGCAATTCAATAAGGAATATGAGTACCTTGTTTACAGTCGTGATGATGCTGCGATGGTTAGCGAATCCTTTTATCCTGCGACGATTGTAGAGGATGTGCTTAACTTCGAGAATTTTTCAACTGGAATTGGTCAGTTAGGTAAGTTACATGTAGGGATTATAAACGGCAACGTTAATATGAAGATGTTGCATGATTTGGGTAACGAAGAAGACCAGCTGCTTGAAATTTTCCATATTGAAGATAATCAAATCCGCAAAATTCGCTATACAGTCGCTGCTGAGACAATGAATACACCGTCATATTCACTTTTCAAGCACATGATTATTGTGAATGGTCAACGTGAACTCTTAGACCCGATCAAAGAGGCCGTTAAAGACGTAGAGCAGTTACCGGTCGATATCGTTGCATTGAATGGTGATAATTTTACGCTTGAGTTCAAGCAAGAAATTGCAACACTACAAATATTCGTTAGTGGTAACCACGCCAAGGGCCCATATCGAGAACTGCCATATACCTTTTTAGACGGTCAACGGTTAGTTAAGGTTGATTTGCAGGGTATTTTTGATGATTTGGGTGTTGAAAACAAACAGCAAATCAAAAATATGTTTATTAATATTAGTTTTGTCGGTGAACGACAAGCAAATATGTATGCACTGGCGGTTGCAGGCGACAACGCGATATTCAATCACCATGCGTTTCAACAACGATTCTCGTTGCCAGGCGGAGTTGGTAAATATGAACAAGTCATGCAATTGTACCGTAAGCCAGATGGTGGCTTAAGTTTGTTAAAGGGACCTTTGCATAACCTTGTGAAAGAAACATACGGTTTTGATACCCGTGTATCGAACATCACAATTAATAAGCAACATGGTTACGATTTGCAAATTGCATTGGAAGGGCGATACATTACCCCTGACCAAGTGAAGGCGGTTCGTTTGGTCAGCCGAAATGTGCTTAATCCACTTGAGAACGACTATGAAGTTTCGGTAACACAGGAAGATAATCACTTAGTTGTCCATACCCGCATTGATACGATTCATGAATACGTCCCTTATTATTGGGATGTTTTCCTGGTTATTGCTGATTTAGAATCTGGTTATCAAGGGACTTTGGAGGTTAAGAAGCTTTCAGCAGATGTGAAAGACAAAATCGATGTTGATGTCTTTGACAAAGAAGTCCAAGTTGATGATGACCATATTTTGTATCCGTATTTGACAGCAAATGGTTCGATTGCGTTCACCTATCGTCTTTTAGAAAATTACGAGAACCAGGTGAATTTCGATCGTGAAAAGCGCGCTCACCGAATTTACAACAGATTTAAGCGCTACTTCGACAAGAAAAACATTTGGATTGTGTTTGAGAAAAATAGTTTTGGGGCCCACGACAATGCGTTCCATTTTTTCAAGTACATGTATGAGAATGAAAAGCATCCCAATACGTACTACGTTATTCGCAAGGATTTACCCGAGTATAAGAACTTAGCCGGCATGCAGGATCGCGTGTTGGAGTTTATGAGTTTGAAGTACTTTATCTATATGTTTGCAGCACGGGTGTTTATTTCATCTGATACTAAGTTCCATTCATATAATCTTCAACGACGCGACTCACTACTTGCGAAGTCAATGATGAGCAAGAAAAACGTCTTTTTGCAACATGGGATGAATGGTATTAAAAAGGTGCCGGTCTTCCACAAAAAACGTGGCTTGTTGGATTTGATTATTGCACCGAGTGATTTCGAACGTAAGGAAATTAATATTAAAGAGTGGCGGTATTCGGGTGACGAAGTCGTTGCGACAGGGTACGCCCGCTGGGATTCGTATGTTGATAAGACGGCAGAATTGCCATATCATCAAGTCTTCATGATGCCAACTTGGCGTAAATGGATGGAAGGAATGACCCAAGAACAATTTTTGGAGACGCCGTTCTACTGCTCTTATGATGAGATTCCGGATAGTTTTTCTAGTTTGGTAAAATATCATCATAGGAGTATTTTTATTTATGGTTACACGTTATGAAGAGGACTTTAAAAAGTCCATCGTGGAGATGGTTAAAGCGGGCCGTCGGCCCGATGAATTATCCAAGGAATACGGTCCTTCAGCCGATTCAATTCGGAATTGGGTCAAAAAATATGCGCCTGTAGAAGTGAATGGCGAATCAATATCAGCTGATGAATTGAAGAAGTTGCGTAAGGAAAACGCAATTTTGAAAGAAGAGCTCGAAATTTTAAAACGTGCGGCGGTGTTGCTGGCAAAACATTAGTTTTGCGCGGTAGAAGTGTTGTTTTACCAATTATCCACAAAAATTTGGTACAGGGGCACCGCATCACACGCGTTCTGAGTGCTTTGAAAATTCCAATGTCCACTTACTCTGACTGGATCCATTGGGAGCCGAGCGCACAAGAAATACAACACAACAAATTGAGAATTGCCGTCGAATCAATTTACACAGCCAATAAAGGCATTTATGGTTATCGACGAATTGCTAAAACCATGCGCGACTTATTCAAACTAGCAATCAGCGACCGCTTTGTATGGCAATTGATGAGTGAAGCTGGCTTGAAATCGCGTATGCAAAAGCGATATAACAAGCCTACAACAGTCAATGACAAAGATCAGATGCCAAATCTCATTATCAATCTGGATGACCTAAGTGGCGTAATTACAACTGACATTACGTATATCCAGTTGACCGATAAGACATGGGTTTACATGGCTAGTGCATATGATCCGGAAGACCGTAAGGTGCTGTCGTATCGAATCGCAGATACGATGACAGCTCAACTAGCAACCTCAGTAATCGTTAAGGCGCTAAGACGAGGTGAAAAACCACTGTATGTGCATAGCGATATGGGAAGCCAGTATACCAGCGAATTGTTTGAAAATACACTGGAGTCCATAGGTATTAGGCACTCTTACTCCCGTAAAGGGCACCCTTACGATAATGCCCGCATCGAAAGTTTTCACTCGTTACTCAAGAGGGAGCTGATCTACCAACAGGATTTCGAGAGTATCGCTGATGTGCAAGCCGCTGTTGGATGGTACGTCAACTGGTATAACAACAATCGTATATCACTCCGTGATGCCGCCTAGACCAATTTCTAGATGACATAAACGCGATTATACAAATTTGCCTATACACCGGCGTTTACAAGCACTGACTTTGTGAAGTCCAAAAATCACTCTGACAAGTGCTTATTTGCTATACCCTCAGACTTGTGAAATTCAACAAAATCCAAACTAGACCACCGTAACTCCATAGCCTCCGGCAGGCACAGGGGCAAAACCCCTGGACCCCATTAAAAAATGACCCAAAATCTGTACGAAATCAGGTCATTTTGAAAAATTTTCGTGGTACGAGCCCTAGCGGGCTCTAAAAAGAGGTCCGGAGTCTTGACATCAGAGCCTACCGTGAATACCAAGCGTTTCTAAGCTCCCCAGAACTAAAGGCGAAAATGATTGCCAATAATGCCCGTTTGGCTTTCTTCTTGCACCCTTATTTCAAGGACTATGTCGACCTGTTTGATATTGATGAGTCATTTACGGATAAGCATGGGTATTTGGATGTCGACATGGGTGAGGAAATCATGAAAAGTTCGATGATGATTTCTGACTATTCGAGTGTGGTTTGGGATATGTTTTATCTTGAAAAGCCAGTCATGTTCTATCAATTTGATCAGGCGGATTACCTTAAAAGTGAAGGGGCATACCTGGATTACGAAAAGGATTTGTTTGGGGATGTCGTATTTAATGCGTCAGACGCAATCGACACAATTATTAGTTATGCGGACAACGATTTCCAAGAAAAGCCAGCTTATGCGTCTATGCGTGACAAGTACATGAATTTTCATGATCACAATAATGCAGCGCGTATCTATAAGGCGATTCTCAAAAAGAAGAAGTTGCTTCAAATTGAAAATGATTGGACATTTAGTCGCAAGGTAGCTCGCAAATTGTGGAAGGTGAAGAAAGCAGCACGAAATAAGTTTCGAAAATAGCATGTTGTAATGAGCCAGAAGAAAGACTGGAGAATACGAATGAACAATAAAATTCCATGGGTTGCAGAACGACCAAATACAGTCCTTTTCGAGCAGCAGCGTAGTGAAATCAAGTTGTCTTTTATCGTGACGATTTATAACAAGGCGGCATTTTTGCCCAAAGTCTTACAGACTATTCAGCAACAAACGCTTGGCAAAGATCAGATTGAACTGATTGTGATTGATGATCAATCGACAGATAACGGTTTACAAATTGTCCAAGAAGCATTACCTGGATTTTCTAATTATCAAGTTATCCAGATGAATGAAAACACCGGTGGACCTGGCATCCCACGTAATATCGGGATTTCACGCGCAAATGGTGAATTTTTGACATTTGTTGATGCGGATGACTGGTTTTCATTGGATGGCTTTGAGACATTGGTTCAGTTACTTGAACTATCAGGGAATGATTATGCGATCGGTAAAACGATTACAAAACGTGATACTGATATTTCCGTGCCGGGTAAGTACGCGTCTATTCGGACACGTGTGAACGTGAAAGTAACTGATATTCCGTTGATTTATCGGTTCTTGGCACCACAAAGTCGTATCATGCGGACGACGTTTTTACGCGAAAATGGGTTGATTTTCCCGAATTTAAAATTTTCTGAGGACACGTTATTCTTTATGAATGTGTTGCGTCATGCAAAGACAATCTCAACATCGGATAAGACTGTGACTTATTTGAATCGTTTGGGTGAGAATAACGACTCATTGACTAAGAACACAGACTTTTTAGAAAAGATGCAGACTAAAATCTTGGCCTTACATTATGTGTTGTCTTTGGAACTGGACTACGTGACAAAAAAGCAAATTCTGTCACGAATTATTAGTCTCGATTTTATTGAGCGAACAATGCTGCGAAAGAGTTTTTTGGACCCGAAAAATCAAGCAGAGCGTATTCAGATAATGGGTGAAGTATTCGCTGCCGAGCCAGAATTTGGTGTTCCGCTATCTGAAATTATTCCTGACCGTGTTTCATATCTAGCATATACCTATTTGAAATATCGGGATTTAGAGTCCGCAGTAAAACTGGTCGAGTGGCATTTTTCTGAAGAGAAACTGGAAAAGTTCAATCCCGAAACGGGTCAGTATGAATGGCAGACGCCAGCAGGTATGTCAAATATCCCAGTGCCGATGAAAGCAATCGTTAACCATGTTTTGAGTGATGATTCCAAAGTAGTTTTGTCGGTTACTGCCTTTGGTGAATATGATCAAGTCACTGGAATTGAATTACGGTCAAAGGTTGTAGATGAAAAATTCGTAGTGGTACCGCCGGCATACAAGCAAGGACATTTATCTACGTATATTATCAATCAGAGCGATATTGCAGCGTCTTTTGCGGAAGACACTAAACTGACAATGACACTTGTATATGATGATTTCAGACGTGTCCGATTGGATCCGAACACAATTGTCGGGGATACGGCTTATTTCACAGTGAATAATCGACTAGGTTATAGGATTTAAAGATGACATTTATTCAAGATGGTTTAGAAGTCACGCTAGAACCCAGCGTGACGTTGCCTGGTTATACGATTAGCGTTAAGGAGGAGACGAAAATTCCCTCCCCACTAAGTAATCCATTCTTCAAAGGACTGAACATCTTGCAACTGCCAAAGATGATGAAGGGCCTACGACAGAACGCGGATTTACAGACGATGCTTTTACCTGTTGCCGTGCCGACTGACGTAACGGCAGAACTGGCCGCTAACCAAGTGGCTGTCTTTGTACCAAGTCAACAACTAGCTGATGAACATCGGTTACATGTTTCAACCCAATACTTCGGTAGTGGCGTGGAGATTAAGCCAACATTTATTAATCTTGGCCTAAAAGATGTGAAGTTAGCCAGCGGCACTGTTCTAGGAACAGTCCTAATCCAAACCGTAGAAATTTAAGTAAGGTGAATTGTCAATTCAACCGGAACACTTGAGATAAATAATATTCTTTAGCCGATCTCCAGCCGAAAAGCTTTCGAGGTCGGCTATTAATTTGCTCAACCATTTGTTCAATGTATTCGTCTGAATAATCTTCGATTGCAGTCCCTTTAGGGACGTACTCACGGATTAGCCCATTTGTATTTTCGTTGGTCCCACGTTGCCATGGAGCGTGGGGATCAGGAAAGTAAAACTGGACATCGAATTTCTTTGTTATCTCATCTTGCGCACTGAATTCATTTCCGCGGTCTGGAGTTAAAGTCTGTATCTGACTAGTTGGAAGGGAATCTAGCATTGAACCTATGATTCTCATAACATCGACGGTTTTCTTTGATGCCGCTCGTTTTGAAAGTAATATTCTGGTCTTCCTATCAACCATTGTGACCAATACTTGACCGCCTTTACGGCCAATAACAGTGTCCAGTTCCCAATCTCCAATTCGAGAGCGACAACCTGCTTCTGCAGGTCGCTCGTCAATCGTATTTGGAATTCTAATCTTACCTCGACGCTCGACATGACCTTTAGTATGTCGAGTTTTTCCTCTATGCCGAAGCGCACGAGCAATGCCCCGAGCTTTGTGACTTTTCACCGGCTGGCCCAAGTTATCTCTATAAATCGCTCGGTAGATTGTATTTGCGCTAATAATCGTATGACCTTTTGATATCTTTAGTCGACCAGCTATCTGTTCAGGCGACCAATGTTTTTGATTGATTCCATATATAACTAGTTCTCGCAGTTCAGTGTTATCTAACTTTCGGTGTTTATGCGACTTCGTTCGAGCAAGCATGTGCTTTTGATCGGCATCCTCAGCTTCATAAGTTGAGCCAACACAGCGGGCAATCTCACGAGAGATTGTCGAAGCGCTTCTACCAATTTCTTTTGCAATGCTACGCATTGACAACCCTTCTCTGAGTAAAACTTCTATACGTCCGCGATCAAATGCGGTAAGCTGATGATAATGACTCATAATGTTTCCTCGCGTTCTGTATGTTCTAGACAAACTACATTTTACGCTGGTTCATTATGAGTCAGTTTTTATTTAGCTTAGTGTTGCACTTGAATTGTAAATTCAAGAAGGTGAATTGTCAATTCAACCGGAACACTTGAGATAAATAATATTCTTTAGCCGATCTCCAGCCGAAAAGCTTTCGAGGTCGGCTATTAATTTGCTCAACCATTTGTTCAATGTATTCGTCTGAATAATCTTCGATTGCAGTCCCTTTAGGGACGTACTCACGGATTAGCCCATTTGTATTTTCGTTGGTCCCACGTTGCCATGGAGCGTGGGGATCAGGAAAGTAAAACTGGACATCGAATTTCTTTGTTATCTCATCTTGCGCACTGAATTCATTTCCGCGGTCTGGAGTTAAAGTCTGTATCTGACTAGTTGGAAGGGAATCTAGCATTGAACCTATGATTCTCATAACATCGACGGTTTTCTTTGATGCCGCTCGTTTTGAAAGTAATATTCTGGTCTTCCTATCAACCATTGTGACCAATACTTGACCGCCTTTACGGCCAATAACAGTGTCCAGTTCCCAATCTCCAATTCGAGAGCGACAACCTGCTTCTGCAGGTCGCTCGTCAATCGTATTTGGAATTCTAATCTTACCTCGACGCTCGACATGACCTTTAGTATGTCGAGTTTTTCCTCTATGCCGAAGCGCACGAGCAATGCCCCGAGCTTTGTGACTTTTCACCGGCTGGCCCAAGTTATCTCTATAAATCGCTCGGTAGATTGTATTTGCGCTAATAATCGTATGACCTTTTGATATCTTTAGTCGACCAGCTATCTGTTCAGGCGACCAATGTTTTTGATTGATTCCATATATAACTAGTTCTCGCAGTTCAGTGTTATCTAACTTTCGGTGTTTATGCGACTTCGTTCGAGCAAGCATGTGCTTTTGATCGGCATCCTCAGCTTCATAAGTTGAGCCAACACAGCGGGCAATCTCACGAGAGATTGTCGAAGCGCTTCTACCAATTTCTTTTGCAATGCTACGCATTGACAACCCTTCTCTGAGTAAAACTTCTATACGTCCGCGATCAAATGCGGTAAGCTGATGATAATGACTCATAATGTTTCCTCGCGTTCTGTATGTTCTAGACAAACTACATTTTACGCTGGTTCATTATGAGTCAGTTTTTATTTAGCTTAGTGTTGCACTTGAATTGTAAATTCAAGGTTATGAATAAGCATGGATGGCTGTTTAAGGCCTCGCTTTTATCGATTGCAACGTTAACTAATGCTGCGGCCGCTGTACAAGTGACCGTACCCATGATTATGAAAGACTTGCCAACGCAGTCACAATCATCAATTGAGCTGTTAATGTCAGTGACTAGTTTCGGAATTATGTTGTTTGTTTTGTTGTCAAATTTTGTGACGCGTATTATCGGTAATAAGAAGACGGTTGTTCTGGGGGTGCTCATTGCAGTGGTGGCCGGAATTGTGCCAATGTTTTCTGAAAATTACACAGTGCTATTGGTATCGCGTTTCATGTTTGGTGCCGGTGTGGGGTGGTTTAATTCATTGGCAATCTCATTGATTTCGATTTATTACGAAGGCAAAGAACGTGACACATTAATCGGGTTCGAAAACGCAACGGCCGCGGCCGCAACGACTATCCTAACATGGTTGGTTGGGTACTTAATGTCATTCGGTTGGCACATGACTTTTGGTGTCTACGCACTTGGATTTATTCCACTGATTATGTTTGGCTTGTTTGTTTCTGATAAGACGCCAACCGTAAGCGGTGATAGTAATCAAGGGGAAGTTTTAGGTAAGGCGCGTATTAATCGTACTATGGTTGGTTACGGTGCCTTCATGTTTATTCTCTTTGTAACGTACTTTGGTATGACGGTTAAAATCGCACCGTTATTTGAACAATTAGGCTATGGTACTGGTGCGCAAGCTAGTCTTATTTCAGGTATCAGCGCAGCGACAGGATTTGTTGCTGGTTTGATTTTCGGAAAAATTAAGCAATGGTTTGGTCGATACACGGTTGGTCTGGGGGCACTAGCTGGTGGTGTAATGGTATTACTCTTGAGCATGAGTCAAAATTTGATTTGGTCAGGTGTGTTGATTTCTTTGTACGGATTGGCCTTTGGAATGGCAGTGCCAGGTGTGTACTCAGCTGTAGCAGCTCGTACTGATGAAGCGTCGCAAACATTGGGCTCAACTGTTTTGTTAGTTGCTGTTAACATGGGTGTCTTCTTAAGCCCTTACGTATTCCAACTGGTTTCAACGGTGGCTGGTAGGTCAACTGCCGCCTTTAGTATGACAGTTGATGCTGTTATCGTGTTGGCACTAGCCGTGATTACACTTGTCGTTACTGGGGTAAAACGACCAGCTAAGGTTGATGAACAGGTGAATGTACCAGTAAAGTAGGGAGAGTTAATAGCATGACAAAAGATTATTTAGCAATTGATGTTGGTGGAACGCGTTTAAAAGTTGGTCTGATTGATCGGTCTGGTAACATCATTGAAAAGTTCAGTGAGCGTACTAACACAGCTGGTTTAGAGGCATTTTTGGGACAATTACGAGATGTTATCGCACGTTATGATGGCAAAATTCGAGGTGTTGGATTCAGCCTGCCGGGGAAGTTAGCGCACCCTGATGACACAATTAAGGGCGGCGGTTCATTAACGTTTATGGATGGCGTTAACTTGCGTGACAAGTTAGCTTTGGATATTCCAATTGCCGTCGAAAATGATGGAAAAGCGGCGGCCCTGGCTGAATTGTGGTTAGGGCAACTAAAAGATGTACAAGATGGTATGGCGATTGTTTTGGGGACTGGAGTTGGTGGTGGACTAGTCCTAAACGGTAATTTAGTTTATGGCACCCACTTTCAAGCCGGTGAATTGAGTTTCATTTTCAATCAACTTGAAAAGGGGATGGATACGTCGATTGGATTGAACGGATCGGCGGTCGAAATGATTAAACGTATCGGGACCGAGCTTAAGTTGCCAGAGATTGATGACGGACTAGCAGTATTTGAACACATTAATGCTGGTAATCCAGTAGCGGTTGATATTTTTGATGCCTATGCGGCTGAAATTGCCTTGTTGATTCAAAATATCCAAGCAATTGTTGATGTCCAACGCATTGTTATTGGTGGTGGTATTTCTGCTCAGCCGATTGTAGCGGAACGCATTCGTGATCACTATACGACTTTCTTCAAAGGAAATGAAGTTGTGGCCGGAACCTTGACGCCGGTTGAAATTGTGGCCGGTCAATTTGCTAACGATGCTAATTTGTTTGGTGCCATCTACCACTTGTTGATGGAACTCAACCAAGAAGTTTAATATAAGTTTTTAAATGGTCGTACCAGCTGTGGTGCGACCATTTTTTGGCCTATACCACAATATGTAAGCATTCCTGACAATGTTTGTTCCGATATTCAAAACGACGCCTATACTAATCGTAAAGTTAAAGAACAATTAGAAAGATTGAGGGTGACAACATGAGCGGATCAGATATAGCATGGGTTTTAATGAGTTCAGCGTTAGTTTGGCTGATGGTGCCCGGCCTTGCGTTGTTTTATGGTGGATTTTCAGACGTTAGATCAACAGTTAACACACTGGCCATGGTATTGATTGCTATTGCCATTGGGGGAGTGTTGTGGTTCACAGTCGGCTATTCATTGACGTTTAGTGGTAACGGGCCAATTATTGGCGATTTGAAGCATGCCTTCTTGAATGGTGTCTCAATGACGCAAAGCACACGTGGTCTGTCAATTCCAGATGGTGCATTTGCCTTGTTCCAGGGAATGTTTCCAATGATTACAATGGCTATTATTGCAGGAGCCGTTGTTGGTCGTATGAACTTCAAAGCGTTCGTAATGTTCTTGGTTGGCTGGATGATGTTAGTATACGTACCATTGGCTCACATGGTATGGGGTGGCGGTTTGCTAGCACAGATGGGTGCGATTGACTTTGCCGGTGGCGATGTGGTGCACATTTCATCAGGTGTTTCCGGCTTGGTGTTGGCATTATTGATTGGTAAGCGTCAGCACGTTACGCAATTGACTGCGCACAACATGCTCTCAATTGTTATCGGTGGTGGTTTGTTGTGGTTCGGTTGGTTTGGATTCAACTCCGGATCAGCTCTAGCAGCTAACGGTGTAGCGATTCTGGCATTCTTGAACACAAGCATTGCTGCCGCGACTGCGATGCTAACTTGGGTGATGTTCGATTTGTTAGTCTTTAAGCAGGTTAAGGTATCAGGTGCTGTATCCGGTGGTATTGCTGGGTTGGTGGCAATCACACCAGGCGCTGGTTTTATCGAACCGGTTGGAGCCGCCATTACTGGTGGTGTGGTGGCGTTGATTGTTTACGTTGCAACAACGGTTATTAAGTACCGAATGGGCTATGATGATACGTTAGATGCCTTTGGACTACACGGTGTTGGGGGAGTTGCCGGTGGTTTGTTTACAGGAATTTTTGCAACAAAGGCCTTGTCAGGACAAACTGGTTTGTTGGCTGGTGGCTGGCATTTGTTCGGCATTCAGATTGCGGCAATGGTGGTGACAATCATCTTATCAGTTATGATGACTTGGGTAATTGCTAAAGCAGTTGCCTTTGTAACGCCATTGCGTGTTGACGAAAAGGCTGAAGCAGCTGGCCTTGATTTGTGGCAACACGGTGAGTCGGTTGTGACGCAAATCCAAACGACGCGCTAATGACTGTTGACATTGTTCGATATTAGGAGTAAATTAATATTACAGATTTGTAAAGGTTTCCTTTACAATGATAAAGAACAAAAGGGGGTAACAGTATGTTTGGAATGAATGTATTGAATAAGAAAATTGATCGCGCCGTCCGTGAGTACCAGAAGCTGGATCCGGACTATCGCCCCGCCAAGAAGAAGTCTAAGAAGCGTTAATTGTTAGAATTAATTGCGCCGGTTCACATTTGTGAACCGGCGTTTTTTTGTTGTCAAACAAATATTAAAAACATTCATTCGAGTTGGTTTACCGAAAGAATTAAGTTACGAAGTGTGCAAAATCAGACTTAACAATCGGGGATGGAATGATAAATCTAACGGTTAATCAGTTAACGACACAGTTCGAATGTATTTTGGGACTATGTGTAATTATGAGCACTTAAAATCAGATTGAAAAACGTATTGTTCCTGTAAATAGGTGTGCATATACTATCAGTGAAAATGTAAGCGCTTTCTTTTTCAAATTGAATCATGTGATTGGGAGATTGAATTATGACAGGAAATATTGGTATAAAAGCCAGAGTGCAACGGATAGGATCGAGTTTGTCTGGTATGGTCATGCCTAATATTGGGGCTTTTATTGCGTGGGGGTTGATAACAGCTCTGTTCATTCCGACAGGTTGGCTGCCAAATGAGGAGTTTAATAAATTAGTATCCCCAATGCTAACCTACGTGTTGCCACTTATCATCGGCTTCACAGGTGGATCGATGGTTTACGACGGTCACCGTGGCGGTGTCGTGGGGGCGATTGCCACGATTGGTGTGATTGTCGGATCAAACATCCCAATGTTTCTGGGAGCGATGATTGTCGGTCCACTTGGGGGCTGGGTAATTCGGAAGTGGGATAATATCGTACAACCTAAGATTCGCCAAGGATTTGAAATGCTAGTTAATAACTTCTCGGCTGGTATTTTGGGTGGTCTATTGGCTTTGATTGGTGTTGTTGCTATTGGCCCACTGGTTGCTGGATTATCGACGGTTTTGCAGACGGGTGTTGACTGGATTGTTAATGCAAATCTTTTGCCCTTGGCGAATGTGTTTATTGAGCCGGCTAAAATTCTATTTTTGAATAATGCTATTAATCAAGGTATTTTAACACCGCTTGGCATTCAACAAGCGGCTGAAGCTGGTAAGTCAATTCTTTTCTTACTTGAGCCAAATCCTGGGCCAGGGTTGGGATTATTATTGGCATTCATGTTCTTTGGTAAGGGGGCAGCGAAATCTTCAGCGCCAGGAGCGATTATTATCCAATTTTTGGGTGGGATTCACGAAATTTACTTCCCTTATGTCCTAAGTAAGCCGGCACTGTTCCTGGCTGTCATTGGTGGTGGTGTATCTGGTACCGCAACGTTCCAATTGCTGCATGTTGGATTGAAGGCCACCCCATCGCCTGGGTCGATTTTCGCCATTTTGCTTATGACGCCCAAGGGAATTGGTAACTTTGTTGGCGTAATTACTGGTGTGCTAGTCGCAACGGTTGTGTCATTCGTGATTGCGGCAGCGATTTTGCATCGTGCTAAAGATGATGTTGATATCGAACAAGCTAAGGCTGAAACACAAACCATGAAGTCAGAGGCCAAGGGTGTTCGACCATCTATCACGACTGGCGAAGATGCCGTAACTGGCGTGGACTACAACGGTGCAACGTCAACTGATAATTTGTCAGACGATAATCTAAGCCAGATTAAGCAGGTTATTTTTGCTTGTGAAGCTGGTATGGGGTCATCAGCAATGGGGGCGTCGCTTCTTCGTGACCGCGCCAAAAAGGCGGGGGTTGATATTCCAATTACAAATTTGGCAATCAGGAATCTGAAGGCTGATGAGAACACCTTGGTTGTGACGCAAAACGAGTTGGCGGACATGGCTAGTCAAAAGGCGCCAACAGCAAAGCGTGTTGCTGTTGATAACTTCTTAACATCGCCTAAGTACGATGAAATCATCATGAACTTGAAGTCAGTTCAAATCGGTCGCGTTGATCAAGGCAACCAAGAGGCACCTAAGCCAGAACCATCAAGTGACTTGACGCAAATTTCGTGGGTAGATGTTAAGCACATTGATTTCATTCACCATGATCAACAACGTGGGTCAGGAACCATTGCGGCAACTGAATTGTCGGCACGTCTGGAAGCAGCTGGTAGCAATATTAGTGCGGATAATGTACCAATCGGCCAAGTGACTGACGATAAGTCGGAATTGGTCATTGTTACAGATGATGCCGCAAGTAATCTTATAAACCGTTACTTGCATGTTCAAATTTTGAAGGTGCCATCTATTACGTCAGAAGACTTGTGGCAAGCGGTAGTCGAACAAATTGAGAAGGGGGTAGCGTAATGCGTGGATTATCAAAGGAATTAATTTTGTTGAATCAAGATGTTGCAACAAAAGAGGCGGCCATTCGAGTTGCTGGTCAATTATTGGTGAATGCTGGGGCAGTAGAACCTGAGTATGTGGATTCGATGATTGAACGAGACGCGGATGTGTCTGTTTATATGGGGAACTTTGTGGCTATTCCACACGGTACGCCAGCTGGCATGCAATATATCAATAAAACCGCGATTTCGATTGCCCAATTTCCAATGGGGGTGAACTTTGCAGCCCCAGGCGAACCAGAAAAGATTGTGACGTTAGCGTTTGGTATCGCTGGATTGAATGGCGAACATCTTGATTTGTTAAGTAACATTGCGGTCTTTGCCAGCGATTTGGATAATATCGCTAAATTATCTGATGCCACGGATGTTTCTGAAGTATTAGAGCTGTTAGGAAGCGGCGAAGGACGGCAGGCGGTTCACTTTGGTGCCGGAAATATCGGCCGTGGATTTATTGGTGAAACATTACATGAGAGTGGCTTTGATGTCACGTTCGTCGATGTGAATAGTCAAATTATTGATGCGCTAAATGAACGTGGTGAATATGACATTACGCTAGCAGCCGAAGGAGATCCAATTGTCCACGTTAATCATGTTCGCGGAATTAATAATCAACAAAATCCTGAAGATGTCGTTGCAGCGATTAAAGATGCAGAACTAGTAACGACTGCCATCGGACCGAATATTTTGCCTTACATCGCACCTCTTATTGCCGACGGTATTACAGTACGTCGCCAAGCGAGAGTGCAAACACCTTTGGATATCATCGCTGCTGAGAATATGGTTGGTGGCTCACAAAAATTACGTGAGTATGTTTTTGAGCATCTTGATCAAGCAACAAAGCAATATGCGGATGCCTATGTCGGTTTCCCTAACTCCGCGGTCGACCGTATTGTGCCGCAACAATCACACGACGACCCATTAGCCGTTACCGTTGAAAGTTTTAAAGAGTGGGTCATTGATCAAACTGAAGTTCATAACACTGACTTCAGGCTTAAGGATGTGCACTATGTTGACGACCTAACGCCTTACATTGAACGTAAACTTTTTTCTGTGAACACAGGCCATGCAACCACGGCTTATACTGGGGCGACAAGAGGATATGAGACGATACAGGATGCATTACGAGACCGTCACGTTAAAGTTCGCTTAGAAAAAGTGTTAGCTGAAATTCGTGGTTTGTTGGTTGATAAGTGGAACTTCAATGAGACTGATTTGGAGGATTACCATAGGGTGTTGGTTGATCGCTTCGCTAATCCACGGTTGAGTGATTCAATTGAGCGTGTTGGGCGTACACCAATTCGTAAATTGGGCTATGATGAACGCTTTATTAGACCGATTCGAGAATTAAAGGAACGGGATTTGGAATACGATGAGTTGCTAAAAGTCGTTGGTACTATCTTTAGATTTGAATCACCCGATGATAAGGAATGCGTCGAGATTCAAGAACGTATGACGACAGATAATTTGCACGACTTAGTTGTCGAGTATACGGGTCTTTCGGATGAGTCACTGATTGAACAAATCGTTGACCGTGTCATCTTGACGGGTCAAATTCTAACGGCGTCATAAATTTATAAAGCGTTTTACGTTTCGCTAAATTTTGTATAGCGACACCTATACCAATTTATACCAATTAATTCACAATGGTTTGATTATTGGTTGACTGTGCTTTTGTTTATGCAATAATAGTCTTTGTATTAAAACGCAATGAAAACTCTAAGTGGTATACCACTTGGTTTATAAAAGTGCATTAGGGGGAAATATTTATGTTTTGCGGAATTGTTGGATTTACTGGTTTGAATTACCAATCAGCACCGATCTTGTTGAAGGGATTGGAAAAGCTTGAATACCGTGGTTACGATTTAGCTGGTATCTTTGTAGCTGACCAAGCTTTGGGGACTGACCAATTGGTTAAGGAAAAGGGGCGTGTTGCGCAACTTGAAGCCTTGGTTGATACGAAGAACGTGACGGGGACGAGTGGTATCGCGCACACTCGTTGGGCGACTCACGGTGTTCCATCAATTAACAACGCCCACCCACACCTATCTGCAGACGGACGTTTCTACTTGGTTCACAACGGGGTTATCGAAAACTACCTTGAGTTGAAGCAAGAGTACTTGTCAGATGTGACATTCCACTCAGATACTGATACTGAAGTAGCTGTGCAATTGATTGGTAAGTTTGTTGATGACGGCATGACAACGTTTGATGCTTTGAAGAAGTTGATCAGTTTGTTGGATGTTAACTCAGCGTACGGATTCTTGTTGATGGACCGTAACGAACCAGAGCGTATGTATGTTGCAAAGCAAAAGTCACCTTTGCTAATTGGGGTTGGTGAAGACTTTAACGTTGTAACGTCAGACGCGGTTGCAATGTTGGATCAAACGCACGACTTTATTGAATTGCACGATGGCGAAATTGCCATCATCGATCCTGATAATGTTCGTTTGTTCGATACAGATGGTGTTGAAACGTCACGTGAGCCATTCCACTTGGACATTGATGCATCAGAAACGGATAAGGGAACTTACCCATTCTACATGTTGAAGGAAATTGACGAGCAACCAATCGTTATTCGTCATTTGATTGAAAAGTACTTGGATAGCGAGGGTGGTGTACACGTCGGTCAAGCCATCTTGGATGATATTAAGGCTGCCGATCGTCTCTACATTGTCGCGGCTGGTACGTCATACCACGCTGGCTTGGTTGGACAGCGCTTGTTCGAGCAATGGGCAGGTATTCCAACGGAAGTTCACTTGTCATCTGAATTTGCCTACGAGCAACCATTGTTGTCAGAGAAGCCATTCTTTATCTTCTTGACGCAATCAGGTGAGACAGCTGACTCACGTGAAGTTTTGCAAAACGTTAACGAACAAGGCTTTAAGTCATTGACGTTGACAAACGTTGAAAAGTCAACGTTGTGGCGTGAAGCAACGTACGCTTTGCCATTGTTGGCAGGGCCTGAAATTGCCGTTGCTTCAACGAAGGCTTACGTTGCCCAAGTTGGTTTGCAAGCTATCTTGGCATACGCAGTTGCTGACCGTGAAGCACTTGGCTTCAACTTGGAGCAAGACTTGTCAAAGATTGCCGTTGGTATCCAAGGAATCGTCGATGACAAGGAAACGTTGCAACGCGTTGCCAACGAGATGTTGGTTGAGTCACGCAATGCATTCTTTATCGGTCGTGGGGTTGATTCAACGGTTTCATTGGAAGCTGCGTTGAAGTTGAAGGAAATCTCATACGTACAAGCTGAAGGATTCGCTGCTGGTGAGTTGAAGCACGGTACGTTGGCTTTGATTGAAGAAGGAACGCCTGTGGTTGCGTTGATTACGCAATCAAAGACGGCGGGCTTGGTTCGTGGGAACTTGGCTGAAACACAAGCACGTGGTTCACGCGCTTACACAATTGTGACTGAGAACTTGGCTAAGGAAGGTGATGATTACATCTTGCCAAACGTCAACGAATTGTTGTCACCATTGCTATCAGTTGTGCCAACACAATTGTTGGCCTACTACACATCATTGGGTCGTGGCCTGGACGTGGACCGTCCACGTAACTTGGCTAAGTCAGTGACTGTGCAATAAGAAAAACAAATAACACCGTTGTAATCGAGTCTGTGAGCTCGGTTACAACGGTGTTTTTGATTGAAATATGTCATGATGAGTTTTTTAAACGCTGCGCAACTATAATCCCGTAGTATACAAAAGCATGCGTTCATCTGGCTTTTGTAGTACCATATTGTAAAGGAGGTGATTGTTATGGCAGCAAATGCACCGAAAAGTGAAGTTGTACAAGCACGATTAGAAAAAGACGTTAAAGAGCAAGGAAATCGGATCCTGCAGGATTTGGGGCTGGATGCTTCCACTGCAATTAACATGTTTTATCATCAAATCATTTTGCAGGGAGGTTTGCCTTTCTCTGTAAAGCTATCTGAGAAGGTTGATGACGAAATTCGACGCCGAATTATCAAGGCTGAAGCACAGGAATTCGGACTGATACCAGATGACAGTGAAGAAATCACGAGCGGGGAAGATTTAAACAAGTACTGGGGATAATTGAATATGTATCGAGTACGGCTGACGGATGAGTTCAAGCGCGACATGAAGAAGCTTCCTTGCTTAATTAAGGGAAAAGGACTTGTGCTGCGAGAGGTCAAGCAAGAAATCAAAGAGACGATTGATTTGTTAATCAATGAGGGGGTTCTGCCAGAGGAGTACAATGATCATACTCTCGAACGACGACCATGGAGCGGTATTAATGAATACCATGTGTTTAACGATGTTTTAATTTTGTATGTTCGTGTTGATTCACATCGTTCGATTCGGATGATTGGCATTCGAACACACGAAACGCTAGCAGCGGGGTTGTCGGTATTAGATTGCACCGATATGTAATCGTAAATTATTTTGTATAAACTGAATAATCATAGAGCTGGGAAAGAATTTTTCCAGCTTTTTTTGTATGCTCAAGTCTGGTTTAAGTCGCGTTCACTAACATAGCAGGCAAAGTGATATTGAGGAGGCCTTTATGCCAAGTGAGAATGCAGAGAAACCAAGAAAATATCTCTATGAGGTTGATTTGTTGCGCGTGTTGTTTATTTTCAGCGTGATTGCAACGCACGTGACGACAAAAATTAATGAAGCAATCCCGAATGATACGTTTGCTTCGCAGTATTTATTTGCAACGCACATGACGCTACACTTTAGCCGATTGGGCTTTATGTTTGTTTCTGGACTGGTCATCTTTTTGAACTATTACGCTAAGAAATTGGATATTTGGCGTTTCTGGCGGAAACGATTCTTCGGGATTATCTGGGCGTATTTACTTTGGATTCTGATTTATACGAGTATTCAAGCTGCTGTTCAAAATGCGACGGCTAACGAATTCTGGCAAACCTTAACGAAGAACTGGTTGTATGGGGATGACTTCTACATGTACTACGTCATTGTGACGTTACAATTCTATCTAGTTTTTCCTGCTTTGCGATGGTTGTTTAAGCAATTTAATCATGAGCGATTACTTGCAGTTTCCCTGATTTTGCAACTGATTACGTTGACGCTTATCAAATACGTTATTCCAAACGTAGATACGTCACACTGGCTATGGTGGTTTAGGGAGTACGGTTACAATTTCTTCACGTACCAATTCTATTTTGTGTTGGGTGGCTACGTAGCTGTGCACTATCAGCAAGTGATGTCAAAGCTAATGATGTACCGCCGTCAATTAACAGTGGCTGTTGGGGTATTAGGAGCCACGACGATTGCTGTGTTTGGTATTAACCGCAGCGTACTTGACCGCACGATTGATCAAGCACAAAACGTACATCAACCATTTGTGTTATTCTACGCCGTGGTCGTTATTGCTTGGGCGATGACAATCGGTATGAGCTATGCGCAAGCGCGTGAAAGCAATCGCTTGCCGAAATGGATGGTAAACGCTGTGTCATTCGGTTCAAAAATTTCGTTTGGCATGTATCTGAGTCAAACTGTCATTTTGACTATTCTAAGTGCGTTACTCTCACGTCTGTCGGTGGATTCATGGATGCTTCTAGCAACAGTACCGGTGAGTTTGTTAGTTGTCTTCGGGCTCACATACTTGCTATCTGGTGTGCTGTATCGCACGCCGAAGCTTGGCGTTTTAGCAGGTAAGTCGCCATGGCGTTCATAAATGAATGTTCATTCTTTTAAAAAGCGGGTTGCTTTGATTTAATGCCGTACGAACGGCCATTTCCTGGTATACTTAAGGGACGAGTAAGTCCAAGGAGGACGTTTGAAATGAAGTTAGAAAACATGCCCGCTGAATTCGTGGCGGCGCTACCAATTCTTGAAACAATCGAAGCAGCCGGTTATGAAGCGTACTTCGTCGGTGGATCAGTGCGCGACACGTTGTTGGGCAAGCCAATCCACGATGTTGATATTGCGACTTCAGCATATCCCGAAGAAGTAAAGGCTTTGTTTGATCGCACAGTTGATACTGGCATTGAACATGGCACGGTGATGATTTTGGATCACGGCCAAGGCTATGAGACGACGACGTTCCGAACGGAATCAACGTACACGGATTTCCGTCGTCCTGACGAAGTAACCTTCGTCCGTTCGCTAGAAGAAGACTTGAAGCGTCGTGATTTCACGGTGAATGCCTTTGCGTTGACGAAGGATGGCGAAATTATCGATATGTTTGACGGCTTGTCAGACATGGACAATCACATCTTACGTGCGGTTGGCGAAGCAGAAGAACGTTTCCACGAAGATGCGTTGCGCATGATGCGTGCAGTTCGCTTTGCAGCGCAATTGGACTTCAAGATTGAAGAGAAGACGCTACAAGCTGTTAAGGATAACGCCCACTTGTTGGCTAACATTGCCATCGAGCGTACGAATGTTGAATTTACGAAATTACTTCAAGGTAAGGCAGCCCGTTATGGTTTGCTAGAAATGATTGCCACGACATTGAACAAGTACATGCCAGGTCTTGAAACGGTCGACATTGATTTGATTGGCTACGCAGACTTGTTGGCTGATCAACAACCAGCAAACGATGAAGAAGCTTGGACATTGTTGGCCTTTGAACTTGGTTTGACGCCTGAAGATGCAGGTTTGTTCTTGAAGAAGTGGAAGCACTCAAACGATATGGTGAAGACCATCAAGGCATCTATCAAGTTGTTGAACAAGTTGCGCTTGGGCGACGTTGAAGCTTGGGACTTGTACGAGACCTGGGCAGCAATAGACAACGCGCTGCGTGTTGCAACCTTGAGTGAGCTAGTGGTTGATGTGCCAAAGCTTGAAAGTCGCTATGCTGACTTGAAGATTAAGACAAAGAACGAATTGGCCTTTAACGGTGGTGATTTGACTAAAGGCATGGGCCTTAAGCCAGGACCATTGTTTGGTAAGATTTTGGCAACCCTTGAACGTAAGGTTGTTGCAGGTGATTTGGCGAACAACCACGCTGTGTTGCAAGCTGAAGCACAAAAGATGGTAGAGAAAGAGACGAATAAGTAATGAAGCAACTACGCGCGACTGATTTGAAGAGTGTTTATGGTGAAAAAACACTACTTGACCAAGTATCTTTCCTGATTGAAACGGGCGACCGTGTCGGGATTGTTGGTGTGAATGGAACTGGTAAGACGACTTTGTTGAATGCCATTTCTGGTTTGAACCCCGCTGATAGTGGGTCAATCGACACACCAAACGACTACACGATTGGTTATTTGCAACAAGAGCCACCACTAGATGGCGATAAGAAGGTGATGGAAGCCATCTTCGCTGGTGCCCAACCAGTGTTCCAATTGATTCGTGATTACGAGGCAGCTTTGGAAGCTTATTCAGCTAACCCAACTGACGAGAAATTGTTGAACCGCTACACGAAGTTGGAGCAACAAATGACGCAAGAAGATGCTTGGGTCGCTGAGTCTGAAGTGAAGACGATTTTGACCCAATTGCACTTGCCTAACTTGGATTTGCCTGTGTCAGCTTTGTCTGGTGGTCAACGCAAGCGTGTTGGACTGGCTCAAGTGTTGATTCAAGCGCCTGATTTGTTGCTTTTGGACGAGCCAACCAACCACTTGGACTTTGATTTAATTGAGTGGTTGGAAAAGTACTTGTCTGATTACAAGGGTGCTGTGATGACGGTAACCCACGATCGTTACTTCTTGGATATCGTCACGAACCGCATTTTTGAAATGTCATTTGGTAAGTTGTACGAATACATCGGTAACTACGAGAAGTATGTGACGTCAAAGGCCGAACGTGTTGAGGCTGAAGCAGTTGCTGAACACAAGTCTGCCCAACTCTACAAGAAGGAATTGGCTTGGATGCGTACGGGTGCGAAGGCCCGTTCTACAAAGCAAAAGGCCCGTGAAAATGCCTTTGCTGACTTGGCAGCGCAACAAGGTACCCGTCAAGTTGAAGGTGATGTTGAAGTTAACATGGGTCAACAACGCTTGGGTAAGAAAGTTATCAACATTGAACATGCTAGCTTGGCCTTTGATGGCCGTGTGATTTTGGATGACTTCAATGAATTGATTCAAGCCAACCAACGCATTGGTATTACTGGTCCAAACGGAACTGGAAAGTCAACGTTGTTGAACGCGATTGCGGGGGTACAACAACTCGATTCTGGTGTGATTGAAATCGGTGAGACGGTTAAGATGGCTTACTACACGCAAGTCACAGAACCAATCCCCAAGGACAAGCGTATGTTGGCGTACCTGTCTGAAGTTGCTGAAGAAGTGACTGACCGTGATGGTAACGTTGTCTCTGCTGCTGAACTTTTGGAGCAATTCTTGTTCCCAAGCTTCATGCACGGAACGTTGATTCGCCAACTTTCAGGTGGTGAGAAGCGTCGTTTGTACTTGTTGAAGTTGTTGATTCAACAACCAAACGTGTTGCTTTTGGATGAGCCAACCAATGATTTGGATATTGGTACGTTGACGGTTTTGGAAGATTACTTGCGTTCATTCGCTGGTACGGTTATTACCGTTTCCCACGATCGTTACTTCTTGGATAAGGTTGCTGATCAACTGATCATCTTCCGTGGTGCTGGGCAAATTACTCGTTACCGTGGGATGTTCAGTGATTACTTGGCGGAATTTGGGGCACCAACGACGGATGCGCCAAAGCCTGCCAAGCCAGCTGCTGAAAAGAAGCCGGTTGCTGAGACGCCAAAGAAAAAGAAGTTGACATGGGCCGAACAAAAAGAATGGGACACAATTGAAGACGACATTGCTGAACTTGAGGGGAAGATTAGCCAAATCGAGGCCGACATGGTCGAAAATGGCGCTGATTTTGGTAAGTTAAGCGAGTTGCAAGCAGAATTAGATGAAACAAACCAAGCGCTCGAAGATAAGATGATGCGCTGGGAAGAGCTATCAGAACGCGTAGAGGGGTAAGCGATAATGGCTGAAAAGATTTTGATCTGGGCACAAACTAACAATGGGACAATTGCGTTGAATGGGTCGATTCCATGGCGTCAAAAGGCCGACATGAAGTTCTTTAAGGAACAAACGATTCACCAAGTGGCGTTGATGGGACGTAACACCATGCTAAGTTTCGGTGGACGCGCGTTGCCAGAGCGCATTAATATGGTGTTGACGCATGACGAGACTTTGTCAGTGCCAGCTGGTTTTGACAAAGTCTACAGCATGGATGAAGCAGAGCGCATTGCTGATGAAAACGACATGAAGCTTGCGGTTATCGGCGGTAAGGCGATTTATGACAGTTACTTGCCAGTAGCCGACATTTTGTACGTTACTTATTTGGATACTGATTTTATGGGTGACGTTTTGATGGCACCGGTTGATAAGACGATTTGGCTTGGTGAGGAAATTGCTTCTGGTCCAGCTAATGACGACAATCAATACGATTGGCGTATTGTGAAGTACACACGTCGCTAATTTTGTCGCAGTAGCAATTAACATGTGACTTTTTTAAAAAATAGGCGTAAACTGTTCAGGTAAAATCATTTTGGCCGAAAGAGGCTAAGAGGTAGAAAAATGAAGTACGTCGTAACTTTCTTCTGGACGTTCATCTTGGGTGAGATTATCGGTTACATCGGTAGTGCCCTTGAAGGAACTTCATACAACGCAACTACTACGTCATTGTTTGCGATGGTGATTGGTGTAATCGGTACGGTTGCATTTTCAGCTATCTCAAAGTCTGCTGCTCCTAAGGATGCGGCCAAGGCGGAAGATTAATAGTTGCACACACGACTCTAAAAGACCATCCGTTCTGCGGGTGGTCTTTTTTTAAGGTTATCGCTATAATGAAATTAAGTTAAAACGAATTTGAACGATGACGTTCAGGAAGGGGCAGATATGGTACCACTACAAACAAAAACAGCATTCAGTTTGTTGCAAAGTCCCATGATGCCAAGTCAGCTTGTAGCTTCTGCGAAAGCCAAGGGATACACGGCTGTTGCAATGACGGACAATGACGTCTTGTATGGCATGGACAATTTTTACCGTGCTGCCAAGTCAGCTGATATCAAGCCGATTTTAGGATTAACAATTACGATTCAAGGATTGGCGACTTCACAACATTATCCGATTGTGTTGCTGGTTGAGAATCAAACCGGTTATCACAACCTGCTGGCTATCAGTAGCTTGTTGAAGACGACGTCGGATGTTGTGACGTTCGATATGTTGACGATTTATTTGGCTGGATTATATATTGTGTTACCGAGCGTTGGCGAGTTGCCTGTTATTTTGGGCGCCGAACCAGACCGTGCAATGGATATGGTGCAAAGTATCAGTGCGGTAAGCGATGCGAACCATGTCTTTTTGGGTGTATCAACGGGGATGCGTGACGAATTGATCGCACAATTACGCCAATTGTCAGAGAACACTGGTGCCCGTTTGCTAGCGTTGACGGAAGTTGACTATGCTGACCCACAGGATCAATTTGCGGCGCAAGTGATTCGTAAGATTGGCCAAGGTGAAGTCATTGCGAATGTCGCACAGGCCCAACGCGAACCCGCTACGGCTTATTTAGAATCTGCGGATGATTGGACGGCTGAATTCATGGCACGTGGTTTGGGGGATGCAGTCGCGAATACCGATTGGATTGCTGAGCACAGTGAATTTGAATTGGTGAAGTCAAAGGTAACGTTGCCACCGTTTGAAACGCCGAATGGGCAAACGTCAGCCGACTACTTACGGGAATTGGCGACAACCGGGTTAAAGAATTGTTTGCATGGTTTGTCAGTTGATGAAACGGTCTATCAAGAACGTTTAGCGCACGAATTGGATGTCATTGTTGAATTAGGATTTGCGGATTACTTCCTGATTGTCTGGGACGTGCTTAATTTTGCACATAAAAGCGCGATCCGAACTGGTCCGGGACGTGGGTCAGCCGCAGGTTCGCTAGTTGCGTATACGTTGTGGATTACAGATGTTGATCCAATTGCGTACGATTTGCTGTTTGAGCGTTTCTTGAATCCAGAACGTGCGCAAATGCCTGATATTGATATTGATATTCCTGACAATCGTCGTGAAGAAGTGCTGTCATATTTGCACGAGAAGTACGGTCATGAACGGGTGGCCCAAATTATTACGTTTTCAACGATGGCGCAACGTGCGGTTATTCGTGACGTGGCGCGTGTGTTTGGTTTGAATCCAACGCAAATTGATGCGCTATCTAAGTCGATGCCACGTGATGCTGCCAATCTTGAGGCGGCGTACGAATCATCACAGCCTTTCCGCAATGCACTGATTGATTTGCCAGTTGATGGCGAATTGTTGTATCAAACAGCCCGTAAGCTAGAAGGGCTACCTCGTAATTCATCATTGCACGCGGCTGGTGTCGTCCTTTCAGCCGATCCACTAGTGCAAACAATGCCGGTTCAATTGGGAGAAGATGGTCGTTTGGTAACGCAATTACCAAAGGGACCCGTTGAAGCGCTTGGGTTGTTGAAGATGGATTTCTTGGCGCTTTCCAATTTGAACATTTTGGATATCGCGTTGCGTGAAATTCAGAAAACAGAAGATGGTGCGAACTTTAACATTGCCAACATTAACCTAAATGATGACGCGACACTGCGATTGTTCCGCCACGGCATGACGAATGGTGTGTTCCAATTTGAATCAGCGGGTATGAAGAACATTTTGCGCCAGTTGCAACCAGATAGCTTTGAAGATATCGTGGCAGCCAATGCACTGTTCCGTCCAGGTCCAATGCAAAACATTCCGCATTTTGTGGCTCGCAAGCATGGGCAAGAGAAACAAGATGTACCAGATCAAAGTATGGCGGATATCCTAGCGCCAACCTATGGCGTTATCGTCTATCAAGAGCAGGTTATGCGTGTCGCGCAACAATTCGCTGGCTTCTCACTAGGTGGTGCCGATTTGCTACGTCGTGCGATGTCGAAAAAGGACGGTGCTAAGATTGCCGCGATGAAGACGGACTTTATTGCTGGGGCGGTAGCGAACGGTCATGACGAAAAGGTCGCCGAACAAGTATTTGGTTACATTGAAACGTTTGCCCAGTACGGGTTTAACCGTTCGCACGCAGTGGCCTATTCAAAGCTGGCCTTCCAATTAGCTTACATCAAGGCGCATTACCCAGCGGCATTTTATAAGGCTGTTTTGAATGATGCTATCGCCGACAAGAAAAAGGTTGGCGCGTATATTGCTGAAGCCAAGGCATCCGGCGTTAAGTTGCTGGGACCAAGTATCAATCACTCATGGCAAGGTTACTCAATGAATAAACAGGGCGAACTCCAGATGGGATTGGCCTCGATTGCCGGGATGCGTCGTGATTTCCGTGAATCAATCCTGAAGGAGCGCCAAGAAAACGGGGCTTACAAGGATTTGGGTAACCTGATTGGGCGACTAGAGAGTAAGTATCGCAAGGTTGAACAACTTGAGCCACTCGTTTATGCTGGCGCACTTGATGAATTTGGTTTTAATCGCAAGTCAATCCTAGCGTCGTTACAAGGTTTCATTGATGCGATTGGATTGGCGGGTGAGTCAATGTCATTGTTTGCTTCATTGACGCCAAAGGTTCGTGAAATTGAAGACTTTACACCGGCTGAGAAGCTAGGGTATGAGCGTGACTACTTGGGCGTTTACCTCAGTGGACACCCGATCGAGCCATACTTAGCGGCGATTCCGGACAACAGCCATACCGATATTTCGTCACTGGCAGTTGTGATGAATCAGGCAACGGTGGTGATTTATGTTGAGAACGTTAAAAAGATTCGCACCAAGAAGGGCGATCAAATGGCGTTTGTTGATGGTATGGACTTGTCGGGTTCGATTTCAATTACGTTATTCCCACAACTCTTCCAACGCGTTGCGCCATTGCTAGTGCCGGAAAAGGTACTAGTAGTTACAGGTAAGGTTGAGCAACAACGTGGTCGTGATGATATTCAGATTGTCGCAAATACGATTGTTGAAGCTAGTCAGTTTATCAAGCGTTTTGAGAATCAAACCGAGCAAGTGACGGCAACTGAACCAGGTACTGGACGTTGGTATTTGCGTATCACAGCAGCTGCCCAAGCGGCCGGTGCGCTTGATGCACTGAATGCCGTTGTGATGTCCCACCACGGTAATAATCCAGTATTGGCGGTATACGAAGCTGATGGTAAGAAGTTGGCGTTGGGTCAACGTAATTGGTTATCGGCTGGGGATGCCACGATGAAGGCGCTACAAGAAGTTTTGGGTGCAAATAATGTTGTATTCCAAGCAGACTAAATGAATGTTTTTAATGAAGCGAGTTCTGAATTATGAGAACTCGCTTTTTGTTTTTCTCAGATACACTGCAAGAAGAATAAATGACTTATGCTTGTAATACGAATAACTATTAAAAATGGGTGTGAATGCGTTACAATAAACAATAACTATCCGGATGGATATATCACGAATGACACGCTGCGGGTTCGAATCCCCATCGGCGGTTGTTTGGAAACAGAGGATAAATTTATGGCAGAAGCAAAAGTGTTGACCGCACAAGAAGTGCATGACCTCGTTGCTGGGTACATGAACGAGGATCATGTTAAAAAAGTTGATAAAGCATACGACTTTGCTTACAACTTGCACAAGGAACAAAAGCGTAAGTCAGGTGAACCTTACATTATTCACCCGATTCAAGTCGCTGGCATCTTGGCTGACTTACATATGGATCCAGATACAGTCGTGGCAGGTTATCTGCATGATGTCGTCGAGGATACTGAAGCAACGTTAGAAGATGTTGAACGTGAATTTGGTCATGACGTGGCGGTAATCGTTGACGGCGTTTCAAAGTTGTCAAAGATTGAATACAAGTCGTCACGTGAGCAACTGGCAGAAAATCACCGTAAGTTGTTGTTAGCGATGTCACACGATATTCGTGTCATCATCGTTAAGCTGGCTGACCGTTTGCACAACATGCGTACGTTGAGCGCATTGCGTGAAGAAAAGCAAAAGCGCATTGCGTCAGAAACGTTGGAAATCTACGCACCATTGGCTGATCGTCTGGGAATTATGACGATTAAGTGGGAACTAGAAGATATGTCTTTGCGCTATCTTGAGCCAGAGGCATACCACGACATCGCTAAGTCAATGCAATTGCGTCGCCAAGAACGTTTGGAAATCGTTGACCAAGCAGTTAGCGATATTGAGCAAGCGATTACGGAATTGCATTTGCAACACGCCGAAGTATATGGTCGTCCAAAGCACATCTATTCAATCTACCGCAAGATGGTGGACAAGAAGAAGAAGTTCGACGAAATCTATGACTTGTTGGCTATTCGTGTCTTGGTAGATACAATTCCTGAAACTTACGCCGTATTGGGTGCGATCCACGCCCGTTGGACACCGATGCCAGGTCGTTTCAAGGATTATATTGCGCTACCAAAGGCAAATGGTTACCAATCATTGCACACGTCGGTCATTGGACCAGGTGGTCGTCCACTTGAAGTACAAATTCGTACGTACCAAATGCACGAGGTCGCCGAATTTGGTGTGGCTGCACACTGGGCTTACAAGGAAGGTAACTTCGCTGGGGCTGATGTACAGAATGCGGACCAGCAGAAGTTGAACGTGATCCAAGGAATCTTGGAATTACAAGAAGATGCGCGTGATGCTGATGACTTTATGGAATCGGTTAAGGGTGACTTGTTCACGGACCGCGTGTTTGCCTTCACACCAAAGGGAGATGTGATTGAATTGGCAAAGGGTGCTGGTCCATTGGATATGGCGTACAGCATTCACACCAACGTTGGTAATCACACAACGGGGGCTAAGGTTAATGACCGTATGGTACCGTTGGACTACCCAATTAAGACGGGGGATATTGTTGAAATTGTGACGTCACAAAACGCCAAGCCAAATCGTGATTGGATGAATTTGGTGTCAACGCGTCGTGCTCGTAACAAGATTAAGCAATATTTCCGCAAGCTGGATAAGGACGAAAACATCGAAGCGGGCAAGAAGATGGTTGCCGATTGGCTAGCTGAGGAAGGCTTTGATGTTGAAGAGTTGATGCAAGCTGACAACGAGGCAAAGGCAGCTGAAAAGTTGCACTTCCTAAGTGTTGATGACATGTATGCATCGCTCGGATTTGGTGATTTGAAGCCGCAAGGTGTGGCAAACAAGTTCACAGAAGAAAAGCGTGCCGAGCTTGAAGAAGCCCGTCAAGCAGCCGAGCAAAAGGCCATTTTGGAAGAACACCAAACGATTGAAAACGAAAGCAAGAAGTCGAAGGAGAAGCCACAACACGGTGAAGATCGTATTGTAATTCAAGGTGTCGACAACTTGTTGGTTCGCTTGGGCCGTTGTTGTACACCGGTACCCGGTGATGAAGTTATCGGGTATGTAACCAAGGGTCGTGGTGTATCAGTGCACCGTTTGGGATGCCCGAACTTGCGTGCGGCTGAAACGGAAGGTCAACGTTTGGTTGATGTTGCCTGGGAAAAGCCAGAAGGTGATACGAAGAATGAGTATGACGCTGACTTGGCTGTGGCAGCAACTAACCGCAACAAGTTGTTGAACGACGTTATTCGTACAGTGAATAACACAACGAAGTCATTGAACTTTGTGAACGGTCGTATTGATCACAATAACAACGTTAATATTTCATTGAGCGTTGGCGTTCGTAACTTGGAACAATTGGAACACATCATGGATTCGATTAAGAATGTCAAGGATGTCTACGAAGTAAAGCGAGCATTTAAGTAATGAGAGTTGTCTTACAACGAGTATCATCAGCTAGTGTAACGGTCGAAGGTCAAGAGCTGGGTGCAATCAAGCAAGGGTACATGTTGCTAGTTGCCATTCAAGATACGGATACGGAGGCTGAGTTGGATTACTTGGTTCGTAAGATTACTGGTTTAAGGGTCTTTGAAGATGAAGCTGGTAAGATGAACTTAGGTATTCAAGATGTTGGCGGATCAATTCTGTCAATTTCTCAATTCACGCTTTATGCCGATACGCGTCGTGGTAATCGACCAAGTTTTACGGATGCAGGTGCACCCGCATACGCTGAAAAGATGTATGACCAATTTAATACAAAATTGGCAGCGACGGGCTTGAAGGTTGCCACGGGTGAGTTTGGCGCTGATATGAAAGTCAGCTTGGTCAATGACGGACCAGTTACAATTATCTTTGATACCGATAATAAATAATATGAATTTTGACGTGGTCAAACAAAAGTCATAGTTTCGCCCTACAATTCCCTAGTAATATGCAATGATATTGATAGTATTGTCTGTTGCGCGTGTGCTACAATACACATATACAAATTAAGACAATTGCGAAGGGAAGTATCGTTATGGCAGAGAAGCTGATTCAATTGCGCGTCGAGGACAATGTCAAGGACAAGGCAGATGAGATTTTCAAGTCACAAGGTTTGACAACTCAAACAGCCATCAAGATTTTCTTGACGCAAGTTGCGAACACTGGTGAGTCACCATTTAGCAACTTGTTCTCACGCAATCAATAATTTGTAGAAGTGAATAGAGATTTCGGTTGGGCGTATGCTTCAAGTTTCCTGGGTGGGTAACCAGGGGAATTTGAAGTGTGCGCTTTTTTGTTTTTGTTAGGCTTATATAAAGTAAGTTGCAGGAGGTAGAGATGGAATTTTTGATGATGTTGGGATTGCTTGTTGTGACGCTGGGATTCGGTTGGATTGCCGGCAAGTTAGGATTTGCAAAAGTTGTGGGTCAACTAATCGCCGGTGTGGTTGTGGGACCAGCACTGCTTGGGTTGGTTGAGCCATCGCATTTGATGCACGTTGTCTCAGAATTTGGGGTAATGTTGCTGATGGTAAATGCCGGTTTGGAAACTGATGCGCGTCAATTATTGCAAAATTTCAAGGCATCTAATTTGGTTGCTTTGATGGGAGTTGTCGCGCCGTTAGCGGTATTCCCGGTTGTTGCCTTGCTGTTTGGTTACGAGTGGCAAATTGCGTTGTTCTGGGGTGTCGTGTTCGCCGCTACGTCAATTTCAATTACCATTTCAGTTTTGGGTGAACAAGGAAAGCTTGGAACTGTCATGGGAGCTGTTGTACTGGGGGCAGCCGTACTAGACGATATCTTGGCTTTGCTATTGGTGACGGCTTATGCGGACTTTATCGGTGGATCAGGACTGGGATTAAACACGGTTATGCCAATTATTGCGTTTGCAATTGGTGTGTTGCTCCGTCAGTTGCCAAAGTCAGATAAGTTGTTGCATACGACGGAATTGTTTGGTGAATGGACGGTATTCCCAATCTTCTTTGGATCGATTGGATTGAACGTCGTCTTTCATAATTTGGCTGAAACGTGGTGGATTATGATTTTGCTAACGGCCTTGGCGGTGGCAACAAAGTACTATGGTGCCGGATTGGTGCGCGTATGGCGCGACTGGACAAGTACACCAGTAATGCAATTGGCGCGGGGATGGTCTCACGTGGTGAAATGGCGTTGGTTATTGCCCAAATCGGTGCAACTGGCCACATTTTGTCGAACCAAGTGTTTGGTGAAATGGTAATCGTAATCATTGCCTCAACAATCATTGCGCCGCTGATGATGCGTCCGTTGATTGCAAAAGTTAAATAAAATTGGAAAAAATTAGCTTATCTGTCTCTTTCTTGTCGAAGCGTAAAAAAACACTGTATTGCATACGTGTTTTTTACGTATTAAAATGAAGAGGCAGGTAAGCTTTTTTCTATGAAACGACGAGAAGTAGAGAGACGTTTTTTTGAATGCAGGATGGCATCTATTGCGACATGGGGCCAACCATGATGTTTGGATTTCGCCAAGCGGCGTACGAGAATGGTTACCGCGACATCCACAAATTAAGGATGTGTTAGCGATTAGTTTGTTCAAGAAACATGGGATTTAGGAGGTGGCTTCGATGAAGGATACAGTGGTTTATCCGATTATTGTGCACACACAGACCGATGATGATTACTATTTTGTAGAAATTCCAGCGGTTAATGGTATGACACAAGGAAAGTCAGTAGCGGATGCAATCGAGATGGCGCAAGAATACGTTGGAGAAATGGCGGTTGAGTTAGCTCACGATGGTCAAGATTTGCCAGACTCTGTCTATACGTTGCCGGCAGCAACTGAAGATGAAGTTGTAACGTTGGTAGATGTGAATGTCAAAGAGTACATCGCGTTAAGCGATAATCGCCCCGTTAAAAAGACACTAACGATTCCATATGCAATTGATCGCATGGGACGCGAGGCGGGGATTAACTTTTCCCAAACACTGGCTGAAGCGATTCAAGAAAAATTACAGAATTAAAAAACAGGACCTGAGAACTCGTTGTGAGTCATCAGGTCCTGTTTAGTTTATATCTTACAATGGGTCAACGTCGTAACGCTTCGTACGCAATTCTTGCTTTTGTGCCTTAGTTGGCTTGAACAAGAAGTCGAAGTAAGCTGCGCGCCAGTCATCGAAAGAAATGGCCAATTCAGCAATATCTTCAGGAATGTCGGCACGTGGGATACGGTCGATGTCTGGGTGCTCAGCAACATAGCTTTCCATCCAGTCAGCAATCTTAGCGTGACCTTCGTTTTCCTTTTCAACGTTGAACCAGTTGGTTGGCTCGTAGTGAATCAAGTCATCTTCGACGTCGAACAATTCCATCGTTCCGTGAACACGGAATGGACGAATCAACTTGACGTCTGGGTTGAACTTCCAAACGAAGTTACCTGGCGCAGTTTCTTCAACGTCTTCAAGTTGCACGACAGCACCAGCCATGTTTGATGGCAAACCAGCTTGCTTCAATGCGTATGATGTAACGACCAAGTCGCCACGGTGATCAGTTCCAAATGGGTAAACCACACCAATCTTTGATCCGACCAAGATGTCGATCAAGACTTGTGGCTCCATACCAACAGCCTTCATAGGATGTATCTCACTTTCAAAAAATAATGATGTCTACTTATTCTATCAAAACTCTGGGAAAATGTCAGAAATGAATTCGAATTAGTTTACATATAACGCCTAACTTCTGGTAAACTGTAATAGACAGAAAATGGGTTTACTGACGGCATGTCAGTTGAACAACGGCTTTGCCAGCGCTGTGGCATCGGACTACCTTAGGTTGATGCAGCTGATGCAAAGAGATATATGGAGAAAATAATATGACACACAAAATTGGAGAAATCATCTCAGCCAAGGTGACGGATGAGAACGACAAGTATTACTACGCACAAATTGACGGTTTGACATACGAAATCGACAAGAGTGAATTGCAAAAGCCATTGAAGATTGGTGGCGTTGTAACTGGATTTGCATACGAGAACGAAAAGCACAACTTGCAAATTACGAAGAAGATTCCTGACGTTCGTCTTGGCCACTATGCATGGGGTGAAGTAACGGATATTCGTCGTGACCTTGGTGTTTTCGTGAATATCGGTTTGCCAAACAAGGATGTGGTTGTGTCACTTGATGAGTTGCCAACAATTAAGGAATTGTGGCACAACGCGGTGACAAGTTGATGATTACGTTGCGCATTGATAAGAAGGATCGTTTGTGGGGTGAATTGGCCTCAGCTGACATCCTACAAGCTGTGCGCATTCCAGCCAAGCCTGATATGAAGAACAAGCAAGTGAAGGCGACAGTTTACCGTTTGAAGATGGTTGGAACGTTGGTTATCACACCAGATTACAACTTCGGATTCATTCACCCGGATGAGCGTCAACGCGAACCACGTCTTGGTGAAGAAGTTGATGCACGTGTTATCGGTGTCCGTGAAGATGGTGTGTTGAACTTGTCATTGCGTCCACGTGCTCACGAGGCAATTTCAGATGATGCAGCGATGTTGTTGGCATTGTTGCAACGTTCATCAACGCACAGCTTGCCATTTACTGATAAGTCAGATCCAAAGCAAATTAAGAAGTACTTTGGTATGTCAAAGTCACAATTCAAGCGTGCAGTCGGAAACTTGTACAAGCAACGTAAGATTACGCAAAATGAGAACGGGTTGTTCTTGGTAGAAGAAAGCGACGGCGAATAAGATGTTACATCAGGTAGGTCCATATGAAGATAATATGGTTGACTACCTGCACTATCTGACGGTGGAGCGGGGGTTGTCGGCCAATACGCGGGCATCCTATCAGCAAGACCTGCGTCATTTCTTTACGTATTTGATTGAAAAAGAAAAGTCGATGCCGTTGGCGAATATCGACCGTTTCACGATTATGGCCTTTCTCGGTGAGTTAGAGAAAAACGGCAAGTCACGTAACACGGTCATTCACATGGTGTCCACGTTGCGAAAGTTTTTCCAATTTGCGACCAGCAATAACTGGGTGGCTATCGATCCAATGACACAAGTCGATCCGCCTAAAAAAGCGCAACATCTGCCAGCTGTTTTAACGCTGACTGAAGTCGAAGCTTTGTTGGCGGTACCTGACCCCAACACGCCGTTGGGTTTGCGCAATCGCACAATGCTCGAAGTGATGTATGCGACAGGCTTGCGTGTGAGCGAGTTGGTTAATTTGCGTCTGGATAATTTGCACTTGGAGCTTGGCTTGATTCAGACACTTGGAAAAGGTGACAAAGAACGCATCATTCCGATTGGGGATGTTGCATCGCACTGGTTGCAACGATATTTAACGGATGGACGACCATTCCTTGGCAAACAACAGGATGAACAGGTGATTTTCCTAAATGATCACGGACATCAATTGACACGCCAAGGTGTCTGGAAGTTGATAAAGGGTTGGGTCAAGGCAGCGGGCATTACCAAAGATGTCTCGCCACACACGTTGCGTCATTCGTTTGCGACGCACATTTTGGAAAATGGCGCGGATTTACGTATTGTGCAAGAATTACTCGGTCATGCCGACATTTCAACGACTCAGATATACACACACATTTCGAATAAGCGTTTGACTGAAGTTTATGGCAAAAGTCATCCGCGTGCTTAACTAAGAAAGGAGGCCGTACATGTTAGTTGTGGTTCGTAAAGATCAACCGAAAATTGCGATGGGACTTTTGTCTTATTTGCCACGTTTGCATGATGTGGCTTCTGTGCAACGCGAAATCGAATGGTATCAAGCCAGTGATGCACGTGAAATTTTGCTTTGGCAGTCACCAGAAACGCAACACTATGTTGCTGTATTGGGTGTAGAGGCAGTGTTTGATTCAATTGTATTGCGCTTGGTAGTGTTTGGACCGGAAGTGCCAGGTACATCACGTATCGCTGTTGGTTCAGAAATATATGAAGCGATGAAGCTACGATACCCAGATAAAACGATTGTTGGCACGATTAGCACGCAACCAATCTTGACGGAATGGCGGAAGTATTTGCATGGCTGAAGATTTAACGTATCGCTTGAATGACTTCGAAGGGCCGCTGGACTTGCTCCTGCACCTTATCAAAGTTAATGAAATGGATATTATGGATATTCCAATTGTTGAGATTACGGCTCAGTACTTGGCGTTTTTGCATCAAGCGGAAGAACGAAACTTGGATATCGCTGGCGAATTCTTGGTAATGGCGGCTACTTTGATGTCAATCAAGGCGTCATATTTAATTCCGAAAAACGAAGAATTGACATATGATGAAGAATTAGCCGAATTTGTGTATGAAGAAGATCCACGTGAGGCATTGATGGCCCAACTATTGGAGTATCAACGTTATCAACAAGCAGCCGATGACCTGCGTGAACGTGAAGAAGGACGTCAATTGCAGTTCTCACGTGCGCCGATGGCGATTCCAGACGATATTGACGTGGCGCCATTGCCAGAAGGCTTAGGGTTGTTTGATTTGCAACTGGCTTTTAACCAAATGGTCGCTAACCGCACGAAGAAACAAGTTCGTCCACGCACAATGCGCGGTGAAACGTGGTCAATTAGTGCCCAAATGAAAACAATTGTGGCACGGATGACACCGGGTGAAACGATTGAATTTGAAACCTTCTTTGGGGAACATGATAGTCGCGATAAGATGGTCACAACCTTCCTAGCTATGCTAGAGTTGGTGCGTCACCAACATTTGCGTGTTGCCCAAGAAGATGAATATGGTGCCATTTACCTGACTTTAGGTGATGTGCCATATGATGAAACTGCAGATGAGGGAGTCGATTTTGACGATGAAGACTAGCTTACAACAAATTGAAGGTTTGCTTTTTGTGGCTGGGGATGAAGGCATCACGGTTGCAGAAATGGCCGATGCGACTGGTTTCGCAAAGCCTGCCGTCATTGGCTTGTTAGAAGATCTTGCCGCCAAATATGAGAGCGATGAGAATAGTGCGCTCGACGTTTTGAAGACTGACGACCAGTACCAATTGGTCACTAAGTCGGAACTTGCTGAGACAATTCACCGTTACTTTACGGCGCCACTGACGACAGCTTTGTCACAGGCGTCACTGGAAGTGTTGGCGATTATTGCATATAAGCAACCAATCACACGAGTTGAGATTGACGAAATTCGTGGTGTGCAATCACAAGCAACGATTCAAAAATTAGCACTACGTAATTTGGTAGAAGGACGCGGCCGTTCTAATGAACCAGGTCGCCCAATCCTATATGGGACAACCGCTTACTTCTTGAACTACTTTGGTTTGAGTGATTTGCAAGAGTTGCCACCATTAGTAACAGCCGAGGCTTTGGATGCCTTGCGTGCCCAAAAGGATGTGGCATTGCCTTTGATGCCAGGAGAAGAAGGTGGATCTGCATTTGATGTGGCCCTACCAGAGCTTGCTGAAACAGCAGAAAGAGAAGAATAACATGGCAGAACGATTGCAAAAAGTGATGGCTCAAGCGGGAGTTGCATCACGTCGTGCATCAGAACAATTAATTTTGGATGGTAAAGTAACAGTCAACGGTAAGACAATTCATGAATTGGGAACTAAGGTTGAGCCATCAGATAAGATTGAAGTGAGTGGCGAACCAATTGACTCACGTGAAAAGTTGGTTTACTTCTTGTTGAACAAGCCCCGTGGCGTTGTGACAACAAACAGTGACGATAAGGGCCGTGCAACGGTTATGGACATTGTCGATGAACCTGAGCGTGTCTACCCAGTTGGTCGTTTGGACTACGATACAACCGGTGTTTTGTTGTTGACGAACGATGGTGAGTTGGCCAACAAGTTGATGCACCCACGTTACCGTATCGACAAGGTTTATGTTGCTAAGGTGAAGGGGATTCCAACGAACGAAGAACTAGAGAAGCTTCGTCACGGTGTCACAGTTAAGACAAAGCAAAACGGTCGTTACACGACATTTAACGCTGCGCCTGCCCGTGCTGAAATCCAATCAACGAACACTAAGAACCACACGGCAATTGTGAAGTTGACGATTCACGAGGGTAAGTACCACCAAGTTAAGGAAATGATGAAGGCGGTTGGTCACGAAGTGTTGAAGTTGACTCGTGAGCGTTACGGCATGCTTGATTTGACTGGCCTAACACCAGGTGAGTACCGTCCTTTGCGTTATGAAGAAGTACAAGCGTTGAAGGCTGGAAAGCAATACCGCAAGTCAGCAGGACGCTGGTAAGCTATAATAGAGGCGTCTGGGGCTTCCTGGAGGCCTCTTTTTTGCGGATAAAGGGGAAGGTTATGAGTAAAAGTCGATTAGAAGCGTTTAGTGATGGGATTTTTGCAATCATCATCACGATTATGGTGTTGGATTTGAAAATTCCGTCAATCGGTACTTGGGCGGGAATTGGCAATGCTGCGTGGTTAAGTACATTTTTGGCTTACTTGGTAAGTTTTATTATTACAGCTAGTTTTTGGGTTAGCCACCACTTGATTATTAGTAATATCGAAAAAGTGGATAGTGGCGTCTTGTGGACCAATGCATTGACGTTTTTGCCAATGTCTTTGGTGCCAATTACAACGGCTTGGTTTGGTGAGTTCCCAACCCGGGTAGCGCCGAGTGTGACTTACGGGATTGTGTATGTCATGTCCGTGATTGCTTTGTACAACTTGAGTCATGTCATCGCGAAGCATCTGGACAATCCAGCACAACAAAAAAGAATGTGGCGCGTCAATCGTAGTCGCCTTTGGTTAATCGGCATTGGGCTGATTGGAACGTGCTTGGCCTTTGTCTGGCCACCAATTACCGGTGGTATGGTCTTTGTTATTTCGGGCGGTTGGCTATTTTTACGTAATGTCATCCACGTTCGAGCTATTCAGGACATGTAACCGCTCGACTTTTGTTACAATTACAGTAAGATGAAGAACTGTGGAGAGGTAATGTGCCTTTCACAGAAACGTTTCACAATGATTGTGATGAAATTTGAATGGGGGGATGCAAGATGGCAACACCAGATACACGTTCTGGCCGTAATTATATGAAAACCGGCCCTGGCATGTACGCCTTTGCAAAGGAACACAAAGTCGCCGGCTGGCCTTGGCTATTGAAGCCAATGGGATGGCTTGGCCGTAAGCATTTTAAGAACATTGAGAATTCACTTGCTGATGACGAAACAGTAGTCGTCGCTTTCTTAACGAAAATGGCCGGTTTAACAGATGCAGGTGAACCAACAGGTCGCTTCAAGTGGTATGCATTTGCTCTTGGTGATTCTGGAACTTTGTATTTCGCACATTGGCGTCCATTCCATTTGGATTCTTTGCGTATGACGCTTGATCAAGTGAACACGATTAATCCAGACACTGGTATTATTCGTGGTCGTTTGCAAATCCAAACGTTGCAGGGAACCCAAGATTTGACGTTGAAGTGGTTTGCGCCACAAATTCGCCGTATTTATGATTTGCTGAATAATGAGAAGCACGCTTACGATAAGCTGCGTCACAAGGTTGACTTGGATGGTTGACCATTAGTTAGTCGCGTGCTAACCTTAAATCTACAATTGAATATCTTCAGGGCAGGGTGAAATTCCCGACCGGCGGTAACTACGTTTTGTAGAAGTCCGCGACCCACGTCAGGTTTGGTGTGGCTGACACGGTGTAAATCCGTGACCGACAGTAAAGTCTGGTATGCAGAAGAAAAAATAGATTGACTGGTCACAGCCGGTTTCTTTATGTCGCCCTGGCATGAAGGAACCGGCTGTTTTTACGACCAGGTGGAGGTTTGCTGTTATGAATAAGACGCGTCGTTTGACCGTTATTGCCTTGTTAGCTGCGATATCATTTGTTTTGATGATTTTCCCGCAGTTCCCATTGATTCCAGGTGCATCTTTTTTGAAAATTGATTTTTCATTTGTACCAGTTTTGCTGGGTGCATTGATGCTTGATTTGAAGAGTGGTTATGCCATTTTGCTGTTGCGTTCATTATTGAAGTTGTTGTTGAACAATGAAGGTGTGAATGACTACATTGGCTTGCCAATGAATATTATTGCAATGGCTGTGTTATTAACGGTTATTATGATTATCGTGAAGCGCCAAGATATTTCAGCGAAGCGCTACGTTGTTGGTGCCGTGCTGGGAACGCTTGGATTGACGTTGGCGATGGTGATTTTGAACTACGTTTATGCGGTGCCACTGTATGCGATGTTTGCTAATTTCGATATTGCAAAGACAATTGGCCTCGGGACATACCTATTGTGGATGGTTATTCCGTTCAATCTGATTGAAGGCGCTATTTTGACAGCTGTCTCAGGCTTGGTATATTTGGGATTGCGTCAAATTATTAACACGACCCGCTCACAACTTAACTAAATAAGTCCTATTCTGCTTGCACCGTTTTAGTTTCTTCATTACACTTGGAAGAAATACATGAGAGGTGGTCAAGCAGTTGACAAATGATTTCTTGATCACCCTGTTTTCGGCGTCTGAACCTCGTCGTCACAGGGTGATTTTTGGTTTATTGAAGCGTCAGGTAACAGTGTCAACGGAATATTGGGGTTTGCGCTATGGATTGTTGCAAATTTCAGGTTTGATGCCTCGCCTAGATAAGGACACATTTGATGCCCGCATTGCCGCATTGCAACAAGCAGGATTGCTGGCTGAGGCTGGAGAAGGTCAACTTGTTTTGACGCCAGCCGGTCAAGAAGCACAAGCTGAGTATGCTACAAACCACTACATGCCAGAGCATTTGAGTACGTTATTGAAGGTTGATGTATTGACCTTCATGCAAGCCTTCTGGTTGGCAAATCAAGTGGTGTCAGAAGTGGCGTACAGCAATAAGAAATATTATCCTTTGCAGATTGATCCACGTACGATGCTGACGGTTAAGACGTGGTATGGCAACATGAATTCACCACGTTTGGTTGCAACGTGGGCATTGACGATTTAACGATTCTTGCAACGTCGACCACAAGAAGACGCGGACCGCTTGGTAGCAACGTGGGTCGGTCACGAAACACCAGGTTTAAACTTTGAACAGTTGGGCTTCCCAGCAACGTGGACGGAAGATGATTTTTATTTCTGGCAGATTGATCAATACGCAATCTGGTCAGAAGAATTGCAACGCGGTGCCAACACGCCATTGAAGTTGTTATGGGATTTGGTTGCCCACCGCCCATTGCTACCAAATAGCGTGCAAGCGTCATATAACGGCGTGATTGCCGGTCGCCCAATGGATGAGATGGTCCAGAGCCGTCGTTTGAAGATTGGGACGATTCGCGAACACTTGTTGACCGCGGCGATTTGGCTACCGATGAATGATTTTCCGTATAAGAACTATTTGACGCCGGATGTGGTTGCTCACTTTGAGCAAAACCTAACCGGACCAATTAACGATTGGGAGTTTAGCATGGTTCGTACATCTGACGATCCACTAGAATTCTTCCTATTCCGTTTGTATGAGATTTATTTGACGAAGCAAGAGGAGGCCGCTCGTGGATAAAACAGCATTGACTGCGGTTCTAAAAGAAAAGTTTGGCTTCGACTCATTTAAGCCGGGTCAAGCAGAAGTGCTTGAAGCATTAACTGCTGGAAAAAACACCTTGGCTATGTTGCCAACTGGTGGTGGTAAGTCATTGATTTACCAAATGATGGGGAATATGCGTGATGGTTTGGTTATCATCGTGACACCGTTGCTATCATTGATGCAAGATCAAGTTGCACGCTTGAATTATGCCGGCGAGTCAAAGGTGGTGGCCTTGAATTCAACGTTGCCACAGGATGCCCGTCGTACGATTTTGCGTAGTTTGGACCAATACAAGTTCTTGTTTGTGTCACCAGAAATGTTGGGACAAACTGTTGTGCAATCTGCTTTGCGTAAGGTGAAGATTAACTTGTTAGTGGTAGACGAAGCACACACGATTGTCAGTTGGGGACCAGATTTCCGACCAGACTACTTAGCGTTGCCACAAGTTCACAAGAAGCTTGGTCAACCACAATTGTTGTTGTTGACAGCTACGGCAACGCCAAAGATGATGAACGATATCACAGTGCCATTTGGATTGCCTGAATCAGACTGGTTCATTTATCGTCAATCCGTAGATCGCCCAAACATTTACTTGCACACGGAAACGTTAGCAAACGAAGGTCAAAAGCGTGAACGCTTGGCCGATTTGGTGCGCCAACTACAGGGACCAGGAATTGTTTATTTCTCAAGCCGTAAGTTGGCCACCTCAATGGCTGATTGGTTGGCAGAAAATACGGATCGTCGTGTGGCAGCTTACCACGCGGGACTTGATACGATGTCACGATACCGCATTCAACAACAATTTATGTTGGGCCAAATTGATGTTATTGCAGCGACGTCAGCTTTTGGGATGGGGATTGATAAGGATAATGTTCGTTATGTGATTCACTACCACTTGAGCAATGATTTGGCTAACTATCTCCAAGAAATTGGACGCGCTGGTCGTGATGGCGAGCAGTCAGCTGCCATTTTGTTGTATGTGCCTGGTGATGAAAACTTACAGCTTAATATGATTGATGGCACCATTCCGAACCGCGAAGTGGTCATGGGTTACTATGATAAGCGATTCGGTGCCGACGAAATCGGTCGTGACAAGGCTAACTTACTTGATTTTTATGCTAAGCAAGGCATGAATCCGGATGAAGTCGCAACGATGTTTGAGGCCCGTCGTCAACAGCGTCAACAAGATTTGTACAACTTAGTTAATTACGCAAAGTCTGATGCGGGGTTACGTCGTCAATTGTTGGATCACTTCGGGGATGATGCCAAGTCAAATGATGAGGCTAAATCGGTCGGTGTCGTTGATTGGCACCCAGAAGAGTTGGCCTTGGTTGCAACTGAAGCACCGGCAGAATTAGCAGGTGTGACGGATTGGCGCACGCAAGTCGCAAAACTTTTTAATTTAGGTTAAGGATTAGATGTGACACTCAATTTTGAATGCGAGTTAGTGTATGCTTAGTAGTATTCAAAAGAGAAAGTTAGGAGACCAATCATGACCGAGAAGAATAATGAACAACAGCCATGGGAGGCATCTTTTAAAGATGAAGCAACCGGTCAATACTCACGAACGCAAAACCGACGCAAGTCTCAACGCGTAAGTATGGTTGTTGGAATTTTGGTATTGATTGTGATTGCTCTGTCATTTGTGCCTGTCTATAAGTATTTGCAAGCGTTGAATAAGCCAGTTGATGCCACAACTAGCACTGAATTACCAGCAACGACTTCAACAAAGACAACCACTACTACGAGCAAAATTACGGAAACTGCAAAGTCAGAGTCACGTGCTAAGAAAGCGGCCAGTGCTTCTGAGAAGAAAGCGAAAGCAGCTAGTCAATCGGCAGCAGAAGCGTCAAGCAAAGCTGCTTCTGAATCAGCTGCTTCGTCATCTGAAGCCTCATCATCGTCAAGTTCAAGTTCAGAGTCTGACGGTAACACGGTGAAGTTTGAGTCTGGTACTTTGTATAGTTTCGCAGTTGCCAATGGGACGACGCCTGAAGCATTGTACTCATTGAACCCAGGATTGACTGCCTCAAATTATTCAACCTACTATGGTCAAGATTTGAAGGTCAAGTAATCTATAAAAGACACATTCCGATAGGAGTGTGTCTTTTATTTTGTGTGAATTTAACGTACAATTAGTTGTTATCTAAATGAGTGAGGACAATTGATTATGAATCCGATTCAAATCGCAATTGACGGACCAGCTTCTGCTGGAAAGTCAACGATTGCCAAAATCTTGGCATCAGACTTAAATTTTGTGTACGTTGACACTGGTGCAATGTACCGTGCAATCACGCTGGCTGCTTTTCAAGCGGGTGTGGATCCAAATGATGAATCAGGCGTAACAGCTCTGCTGCCTGACTTGACCATTACGTTCCAACCTGGTGAACCAGTGCAACGTGTCTTCTTGAACGGTCAAGAAGTAACCGAAGAAATTCGTTCAGTCGAAGTGACGGCCAATGTGTCAGCTGTTTCTTCGTATGCTGCTGTTCGTGAAGCGATGACAGCCTTGCAACGTGATATTGCGTCAGAAAATGGTGTTGTCATGGACGGTCGTGATATTGGAACAACGGTGTTGCCAAACGCGCAAGTCAAGATTTTCTTGATTGCATCGGTTGCTGAGCGTGCACAACGCCGCTTTAAGGAAAACCAAGCTAAGGGGATGGATACATCTCTTGCAGAGCTTGAGGCAGCCATTGAAAAGCGTGATTATCTAGATTCACACCGCGAGATTTCTCCTTTGAAGAAGGCGGATGATGCAGTTGAATTGGATACAACTGGCTTGTCAATCGACGGTGTCGTCGACGCAGTTAAGGCGATTATTGCGGAAAAGACGCAAAACTAACAAAAAACATAAAGAAAGTTGTAAAAGACTACTAGTAATTTATAAAAGGATTCGGTATAATAACTACTAGAGTCGTGTGACCAGGAGGATATATTGTAATGAACGAAGAGAACAACGAGCTATTGGCAGCTCTTGACAGCGTAGCCGAAGTTAAGGTTGGCGATGTAGTTAAGGGTGAAGTCTTGGCAATTGACGATGCTCGTCAAGTTATCGTAGGTATCGAAGGTGCCGGTGTTGAGGGTGTTATCCCAATGCGCGAATTGACGGCTGACCGTGATGCAAACGTTAACGACCTTGTCAAGGTTGGAGACGTATTGGACTTGGTAGTTGTATCAACTATCGGTTCTGACAAGGAAGGTGGATCATACCTATTGTCAAAGCGTCGCTTGGAAGCTCGTCGTGCTTGGGAAGAAATCGCAAGCAAGCACAATGTTGATGACATTGTGGAAGCACCTGTAACGCAAGTCGTTAAGGGTGGATTGGTTGTTGACGTTGAAGGTGTACGTGGATTCGTACCTGCTTCAATGATCGAGAACCGTTTCGTGCAAGATTTGAACCAATACAAGGGTCAAACTATCCGCGCGAAGATTATCGAGATCAACGCTGCTGACAGCCGCTTGATCTTGTCACGTCGTGACGTTTTGAACGAAGAGCGTTCAGAAGCTTTGTCACGCGTATTCAACGAATTGTCAGTTGGTGACGTCGTTGAAGGTAAGGTTGCCCGCATGACTAACTTCGGTGCATTCATCGACCTTGGTGGTGTAGACGGATTGGTACACGTATCTGAAATCTCACACGAGCGCGTTTCACAACCATCAGACGTTTTGTCAGTTGGTGAAGAAGTTAAGGTTAAGGTTTTGGGATTGGATCCTGAAAAGGAGCGTATCTCATTGTCAATCAAGGCTACGCAACCTGGTCCTTGGGAAGCTGCAGCTGCTGAAGCTCCAGAAGGAACTGTTTTGGAAGGTACTGTAAAGCGCGTTGTTGACTTTGGTGCCTTTGTTGAAGTGTTCCCTGGTGTTGAAGGTTTGGTTCACGTTTCACAAATCTCACACAAGCACATTGCTAACCCAAGTGATGTTTTGAAGGCCGGTGACAAGGTTAAGGTTAAGGTTTTGGAAGTAAACCCTGACAAGCAACGTTTGTCATTGTCAATCAAGGCTTTGGAAGAGGCTCCTGCACGCGAAGAGGGTTCAAACAACAACGACCGTCCTCGTCGTCAACGTCGTCCTCGCCAAGAGCAAGCACCAACTAACTACTCAACTTCAGAAGAAGAGGGTTCAGCTACGTTGGGTGACGCCTTTGGAGATATCTTCAAGGACTTCAACTAATAAGCTTTAAATAGCGCAAAAGATTAAGCGTGTGTTGGGTTGTCTCAACGCACGCTTAATTTCGTTAAAACACGATTTTCTACTGGTCACGACAACAGACAGTGCCGGTGAAAACCGGTACAATAGAGAATAGTAAGTAACCGCCAGTCATCCAATGGGTGATTGGCAGAAAAGAGGGTAACATGGGATTTCCTGTTGTGGCCGTTGTTGGCCGCCCAAACGTTGGTAAGTCTACGATTTTTAATCGTATTGCCGGCGACCGTATTTCAATTGTCGAAGATACCCCAGGTGTAACGCGTGATCGTATTTACACACGCGCTGAGTGGTTGACCCGTGAATTCCGTTTGATTGACACTGGTGGAATTGATATGGCTGATGAGCCATTCATGACACAAATTGTGCAACAAGCTGAAATTGCGATTGACGAAGCTGATGTTATTATCTTCATGGTTTCTGCCCAAGAAGGTTTGACTGAAGCTGACGAACGCGTTGCAAAGATTTTGTACCGTTCAAAGAAGCCTGTTGTTTTGGCCGTAAACAAGGTCGATAACATCGAGATGCGTTCAGAAATCTACGAATTCTACGCACTTGGATTTGGCGATCCATTCCCAATCTCTGGTGCCCACGGTACTGGATTGGGAGACTTGTTGGATGAAGTGGTATCTCACTTCCCAACGACTGATCAAGAAGAAGAAGACGATTCAATTCGCTTCTCATTCATTGGTCGTCCTAACGTTGGTAAGTCATCATTGGTTAATGCCATTCTTGGTGAAGAACGTGTTATCGTTTCAGATATTTCTGGAACGACGCGTGATGCCATCGACACGCGATTCACATCTGCTGAAGGCGATGAATTTGTGATGGTCGACACGGCTGGTATTCGTAAGCGTGGTAAGGTGTATGAGAATACTGAAAAGTATTCAGTTATGCGTGCCATGCGTGCCATTGATGATTCTAACGTTGTTTTGATGGTTTTGAACGCCGAAGAAGGTATTCGCGAACAAGACAAGCACGTGGCTGGATATGCCCACGAAGCTGGTCGTGCGATTATCATCGTCGTTAATAAGTGGGATACGCTTGAGAAGGACAACCACACCATGGCCGACTTCGAAAAGCAAATTCGCGATGAGTTCCAATACTTGTCATACGCCCCAATTATTTTCGTTTCTGCTAAGACAAAGCAACGTTTGAACAAGTTGCCTGAGTTGATTAAGCAAGTTAACGAGAACCACCAAAAGCGTGTACAATCAGCAACGTTGAACGAAGTTATCATGGATGCCTTGGCATTGAATCCAACGCCAACGGTCAACGGAAAGCGCTTGCGTGTTTACTACGCGACTCAAGTTGCTATCCAACCACCAACATTCGTGGTCTTTGTTAATGATCCTGAATTGATGCACTTCTCATATGCACAATTCTTGGAAAACCAAATTCGTAAGTCATTCGACTTTACTGGTACGCCAATTCACTTGATTAAGCGTGCTCGTACTTAATGAATGAGATTAAACCTCGTGGCGATTATCGTTGCGAGGTTTTTATTTGTCGGTGACCCAAGAATAACGAACGATTGATAAGTGCTGAAAAACAAATATTCAGTGAATAAAACATGAAAATGTGGGAAAAACCGCGTTATATCAACGTTTTTAGCACATTGTGGGTTGTTATGGGGTTTTAACTATGCTATTCTAAATAACGAAATCAAAGAACGATTCGTTCAATTTCGTACATTTGGGATATTCCATTAAGCTATTAAGCAGGAGGAACATTAGCATGGCTAACAAGCAAGATTTGGTAGAAAAGGTTGTTCTTTCAACTAACTTTACGAAGAAGGATGCAAATGAAGCTGTTGATGCAGTATTCGCTGCAATCCAAGAATTCCTTGCAAAGGATGAAAAGGTTCAATTGATCGGCTTCGGTAACTTCGAAGTGCGTGAGCGCGCTGCTCGTAAGGGTCGCAACCCACAAACTGGTGAAGAAATCGAAATCGCAGCTTCAAAGATTCCTGCATTCAAGCCTGGTAAGGCCTTGAAGGATGCCGTGAAGTAAGACTTCCTGAGAAAGAGGTGAGCCTATTGGCTCATCTCTTTTTTTCTATCAGTTCTCCATACTCTGACAATATTTTTTGTGCTAAACTACATGTATGACTTGTGAAGGGAAGCGAAGTTGATGGAGAATCCAAAGAAAATGGTGACGATTGCTGGCTCAGATATTTTAGCTGGCGGTGGGATACAGGCTGATTTGGCAACCTTTAATGAGTATGGCTATTTTGGGCTTAGCGTGATTACGAGTATTGTCACGGTGACTAAGGATGACTTTACGATTCATCCTGTGCCGTTGGACGTTCTTGATGCGCAACTTCAGTCAATCTTCGCTTTGGATGATATTGCTGGTGTGAAGGTTGGATTATTGCCGACTGTCGGTCACGTGCACATGGTGGCGGATTATCTACGTCGGTATGCGACGGACGTGCCGGTGATTATCGATCCGGTGATGGCTTTTAAAGAAACGGATGACGTGGATGTTGCCGAGTTGGTGGCAGCCTTCCAAAAGGACTTGTTGCCACTTGCATCTATGACGACACCTAACTTGGTTGAAGGCGAATTGCTTGCTGGTATTAAGATTAAGGATAAGGCCGACTTAGCAAAGGCTGCGGAAATTATTCGTGGCTTTGGTGCTGAGGCCGTTGTTGTAAAGGGAGGCGCACGCTTATCTGGTGATGAGGCGACTGATGTTGTCACAACTGGGGCAGAACCGACCTTTCTAGGCTCTCAGAAGCTCAACAGTGCGTTTAACAATGGGGCTGGATGTACATTTGCCTCAGCCATTGCGAGTCAACTAGCGACTGGTAAAACGCCGGTAGACGCGGTGAAAGATGCCAAAGATTTTGTTTATTGGGGAATTAAAAACGGTGTCGCATTAAACGATGATTTTTCGGTCGGCAATGTGTGGCAAGCTGCCCGCCGTTTAAGGGGTAAATAATATGAAAACAAAACAATTAACAATCGCAGCAGTTATTATCGCTGTTAATATTGTGCTGAGTTACGTTGTGAAATTGCCGACGCCAACTGGCTTCGTGTCGTTGGTTGAAACGGGAATTTTCATCGCTGCTTGGCATTATGGTTCAAAAACAGGGGCCTTTGTTGGAGGATTGACGGGCTTACTACTTGATTTGCTAGCTGGTTACCCACAATGGATGATTTTTTCATTCATTATTCACGGCCTCGAAGGTTGGGTGCTTGGGCAATTTGCGATGGATGAACGTATTGGCAAGCGTGTCTGGGGTAATTTCTTAGGTGGTTTGGTTATGGTCGTTGGGTACTGGATTGCCGGGGCATTCTTAATTTGGCTAACTGGTGGTGCCAAGATGACTATGCCAAGCGCAGCTTTGGCAAGCTTGACTGGCGTACCCGCAAATATCATGCAAGTCTTGGTAGGCTTCATTCTAGCGTTGTTGCTAAGTGTGCCATTCCGCAAGGTGTTGCGTAAATAATACAGAAAAGCTGTCATTTCGTAGGATGACGGCTTTTTTACTGCCCGAAAAAATGATATTGAACTGAACCCCAAAAATTGGAGTGAAGTTTAAGCAGATAACTGGTCGGAAAGATTTCGGTATTGAACCGGAGTTTTTCCGGCCAGTTTTGTTTTTATCCGCTTGTTGTTGTAGTAATAGACATAGTTAGTTATGGCGGACTTTAATTCGTCATAGCTTTGATAGTGGTTGTTATGTACCGTTCCTACCTTCAAGATGTGGAAGATACTCTCAGCCATTGCGTTATCTAGGCATGTCGCTTTGCGACTCATGCTTTGGAACACACGGTTAGTCTTTAACCGTGATACATACTCATAATTTTGATACTGGAAACCTTGGTCAGAGTGAATTGTCATTCGATAATTCAACTCTGGTCTGTTTTCTAGCAGCTCATCTAACGGCTGTGTGACAAACTCGACGGTTGGATTTAAATCGATATTCCAAGTGAGAATTTCACCACTATAAACGTCGATATATGCAGTGAAATAAGCACGTTCTGCCATTGTGCCTGATCCCCAGCGAACTTCCGTGACGTCAGTGAGAACCTTCTGATATGGACGGTCCGTTGTGAACCGACGGTTAACACGATTTGGTGATATGTGACCAACAGTGCCAGCGTAAGAATTGTACTTCCGTGTTAAACGTTTGAAAGCAGTACAGAGAAGCCCATTGATCTTCATGATTTTCAGCACAACCTTATGGTTGGTATTGAAGCCACGATTACTAAGTTCTTGTGTGACACGACGATAACCGTAGTCGGGGTTATCGTCACGAATTGATGTAATCGCATCGATCAACTCACGTGGATACTCCTTGTACGCACGCTTGCACGAATCGTGATAACTACTGCTAGACATCTCAGCTACTTGAAGAAGCAACTTTAATTTGCACTTCAATTCTTGCCTTAGCACAGTGATTACTACCGCTTTGTCTTGGTTTGTAATTTTTTCTTTTCCTGTGCTAAGGCCTCTAGTTTTTCCAGATAGGCCACCTTGATGCGAAGTAGTTCGTTCTCTTCTTCAAGCTGCTCTTATGATGAGATTCCGGACTAGTTTTTCTAGTTTGGTAAAATATCATCATAGGAGTATTTTTATTTATGGTTACACGTTATGAAGAGGACTTTAAAAAGTCCATCGTGGAGATGGTTAAAGCGGGCCGTCGGCCCGATGAATTATCCAAGGAATACGGTCCTTCAGCCGATTTAATTCGGAATTGGGTCAAAAAATATGCGCCTGTAGAAGTGAATGGCGAATCAATATCAGCTGATGAATTGAAGAAGTTGCGTAAGGAAAACGCAATTTTGAAAGAAGAGCTCGAAATTTTAAAACGTGCGGCGGTGTTGCTGGCAAAACATTAGTTTTGCGCGGTAGAAGTGTTGTTTTACCAATTATCCACAAAAATTTGGTACAGGGGCACCGCATCACACGCGTTCTGAGTGCTTTGAAAATTCCAATGTCCACTTACTCTGACTGGATCCATTGGGAGCCGAGCGCACAAGAAATACAACACAACAAATTGAGAATTGCCGTCGAATCAATTTACACAGCCAATAAAGGCATTTATGGTTATCGACGAATTGCTAAAACCATGCGCGACTTATTCAAACTAGCAATCAGCGACCGCTTTGTATGGCAATTGATGAGTGAAGCTGGCTTGAAATCGCGTATGCAAAAGCGATATAACAAGCCTACAACAGTCAATGACAAAGATCAGATGCCAAATCTCATTATCAATCTGGATGACCTAAGTGGCGTAATTACAACTGACATTACGTATATCCAGTTGACCGATAAGACATGGGTTTACATGGCTAGTGCATATGATCCGGAAGACCGTAAGGTGCTGTCGTATCGAATCGCAGATACGATGACAGCTCAACTAGCAACCTCAGTAATCGTTAAGGCGCTAAGACGAGGTGAAAAACCACTGTATGTGCATAGCGATATGGGAAGCCAGTATACCAGCGAATTGTTTGAAAATACACTGGAGTCCATAGGTATTAGGCACTCTTACTCCCGTAAAGGGCACCCTTACGATAATGCCCGCATCGAAAGTTTTCACTCGTTACTCAAGAGGGAGCTGATCTACCAACAGGATTTCGAGAGTATCGCTGATGTGCAAGCCGCTGTTGGATGGTACGTCAACTGGTATAACAACAATCGTATATCACTCCGTGATGCCGCCTAGACCAATTTCTAGATGACATAAACGCGATTATACAAATTTGCCTATACACCGGCGTTTACAAGCACTGACTTTGTGAAGTCCAAAAATCACTCTGACAAGTGCTTATTTGCTATACCCTCAGACTTGTGAAATTCAACAAAATCCAAACTAGACCACCGTAACTCCATAGCCTCCGGCAGGCACAGGGGCAAAACCCCTGGACCCCATTAAAAAATGACCCAAAATCTGTACGAAATCAGGTCATTTTGAAAAATTTTCGTGGTACGAGCCCTAGCGGGCTCTAAAAAGAGGTCCGGAGTCTTGACATCAGAGCCAGCTTCTTAATCTTGTCGTGTTCTTGCTTATTCATGGTTTGGTTCCGCCTTCGTTTATCAGGTTTTAGACGACCGGATTCCAACGCGCGTTCCCACTGCCAAATTTGAGCAGGAGTCCGTATACGGAACTTCTTCGCTGCTACAGGTAGAGAAGCGTGATGTTCTAATCGCCATCTTATAACCTTGATTTTAAAGGAGTATGAATAGTTTGTCTTGCTTCGACTTGGATTATTAAGACCTTCGATCCCAAGCATCTTAATGTTGGTTAGCCAATTAAGAATGGTGGCGTCACCTTTGATTCCAAACTTCTTCCGTATCTGCTTAGGTGGCACGCCTTTCAGATACATACTAACTGCTTCAAGTTGTACTTCCTTTGAAAACATAACAAAACCCCGTAAGTTAGATTTACTCCAACTTACGGGGTTCAGTTCATATTCTAGAAATCTAGGTTTTTTACGTTTTTGAAAGCAGGGTGAGTATGAGTAATAAAAAAGTAGCGTCAACTGGCGCAATTTTAGCAGCAAGTGTCCTCTTGATCGGGTTGATTATGCGATCACCCATTAAGACACTCCCCTTGATGTTAACGCAGATTTCAGGTGAGTTGGGCGTTGATAAAGGACAACTGGGTATTTTGACGACGATTCCGTTGGTCATGTTCCTGCTGATTTCTAATTTTGCATCAAAGACGATGGCGTTCTTTGGTTTAAAGAAGGCGTTGGGCTTGTCATTGGCATCAATCTTCTTGGGGACAGCATTGCGCTTGGTCGTGACGATGCCAACGATGTTGATTGGTACGGTTCTGGTTGGTGCAGGAATTGCGCACTTGAACGTCTTTATGCCAACGTTCGTCGCGTCATATTTCTCACATAAGGTGGGTGTATACACATCAATGTACTCACTTACGATTATGATCGGGTCAGCGACGTTTAGCCTATTGACGGCACCGGTGGTGGCAACGTTTGGTTGGCACGCCGTGATGTGGTTGCTGGTCTTGTTACCAGCCATTGTACTTGGTTTCTGGATTTATACGGCTTTGCGTGTGCCAGAAAAGGTACCTGCGACGCGTGGTCGTCACCACGACACTAACGCACCCAAGAAGAAGATTTGGACCAACATTAAGGCATGGCCATTCTTGGTTGTCTTCGGTGTACAAGCGATTATTAATTACACGGGTGTGGCCTGGCTGCCAACCATGATGGCGCAGCATCATGTTTCAGCCGGCTCAATCTCTGTGATTATGTCATTCTATTCATTTATTGGGATGCCAATTTCGATTTTGGTACCAAATATCCTGGTAAACATGCGTCGCAAGGGGACTTTGGTAACCATCGCAGTCGCTGCCGTGATGTCACTAATCGGTGCAGTGATGCTATTTGATCAAGAAACGTCTTCAGTTGTGTACTGGTTCTTCTTGACGATTTTGATTGGTTTTGCAACGTCATTTTTCTTCTTGTACACCATGACGATGTTTGCTGCTAAAACATCGTCACCAGTCGAAACGGCTCGTTTGTCAGGAATGGCCCAAGCTGGTGGATATTTTATGTCTGCTTTCGGCCCAATGTTGTATGGGATGGCCTTTACCGCTAATCCAAACGGGGTTATCCAAAACGTGGTTTATCTTGTGTTGGTGATTGTGATGATTATGGCTGCCGTGATGATGGCGATGACCAAGCATTTGTTTGATTAAATGATTACGAGATGTTGTTCAGTGGTGAACAACGTCTCTTTTTTGTATAATAAACATACGACAAAAATAATTTGGGGGACATTATGGCACGTAAGATTGGAATTATCGGCCTTGGCAACGTTGGGGCTGCGGTGGCGCACGGATTGATTGCACAAGGGGTGGCCGACGACTACGTCTTTATTGATGCAAATGAAGCGAAGGTAAAAGCTGATCAAATTGATTTCCAAGACGCAATGGCAAACTTGGAAGCACACGGTAACATCGTGATTAACGATTGGGCGGCTTTGGCAGATGCCGACGTTGTGATTTCAACGTTGGGAAACATTAAGTTACAACAAGACAACCCAACCGGCGACCGTTTCGCTGAGTTAAAGTTTACAAGTAGCATGGTCCAATCAGTCGGCACGAACTTAAAGGACTCTGGTTTCCACGGGGTACTGGTTGTGATTTCAAACCCGGTTGACGTGATTACGGCTTTGTTCCAACACGTGACTGGTTTCCCAGCTCACAAGGTTATCGGAACAGGTACTTTGCTTGATACAGCGCGTATGCAACGTGCAGTTGGTGAGGCGTTTGATTTGGATCCACGTTCTGTTTCAGGTTACAACTTGGGTGAGCACGGTAACTCACAATTCGTCGCTTGGTCAACGGTACGCGTGATGGGTCAACCAATCGTGACGTTGGCTGATGCTGGCGATATTGACTTGGCGGTCATCGAAGAGGAAGCGCGTAAGGGTGGCTTCACAGTCTTGAATGGTAAAGGCTACACGAGTTACGGTGTTGCAACGTCAGCAATCCGTATTGCCAAGGCTGTTATGGCTGACGCGCATGCTGAATTGGTTGTCTCAAACCGTCGCGATGACATGGGAATGTACTTGTCGTACCCAGCAATCATTGGTCGCGATGGTGTCTTGGCAGAAACGACGCTTGATTTGACAACGGATGAGCAAGAAAAGCTTTTGCAATCACGTGACTACATCCAACAACGTTTCGACGAAATTGTGGATACACTCTAAAAACACAAAAAGTGGCTTCAATCTGGTGATTGGACCACTTTTTTCTAATTGTGCATGAAAGGAAGGCTTATGAAGCTTTTGCATACTGCCGATTGGCATATCGGTAAAGAACTGGGTGGCTTCTCATTGCTAGAGGAACAAAAAGCCGCTTTTAAAAAGATTTTACAATTGGCGCTGGATGAACAAGTTGACGGTATTATTGTGGCCGGTGATTTGTATGACCGTGCCATTGCACCAACAAGTGCTGTGACGGCATTGGAGGCGATGCTACGCGAGATGAATTTGACGCATCATTTGCCAATTTATGCAGTTTCAGGAAACCACGATGGGGCAACGCGTCTGGGGGCCGGTCACGAATGGCGTGAACAAACTAATTTATACATCAATACGACTTTGGCAGAAGCTTTTACGCCGGTTGAAACTGAGGAAGCGCAAATTTTCATGCTGCCATTCTTAGAACCAACGGCTGCGCGTGTGTACTATCAAGTGGCTGAAGATGAAATTGCGGACTATCAATCGATTGAACAAGTCATGGCGCGTATTGTGCCCGAGATGGTCGCAAACTTTAATCCAGACAAGCGCCATATTTTGGTAACGCACTATTATGTGACGGGTTCAGACAACGAAGATTATGAATTTACGAGTGAGACGAACTCGCGTGTCGGCGGCCTGAAGGGCATTACGGCTGGACAATTTGCAGACTTCGATTATGTCGCCTTGGGTCATTTGCACTTGCGCGAAGCCAGTCCAACAAAGACGATTCGGTACTCTGGTTCACCAGTTAAGTTCAATACCAAGGAAGCTCAAACTGAAAAGGGTGTATACATTGTGGATGTGACCGCTGACGGCGTTGAGACCACGTGGCATCCGATTGCGCCGACGAAGGATTTGATTGTCTTGCAGGAAACGTTTGAAACGTTAACTGATCCAGCTTTCTATCAGCAATATGACCGCGCACATGCGAACTTCTTCAGTATTCGTATTCAAGGTGCTGCACAGTCTTCAAACGCGCGTGCAGATTTGACGGAGATTTACGGAGATGTTGTGGAATTACAATATGACATGCCGAAAATTGCTTTGGACCAGCAGGTTGTGCCGGAACCGGTTGATGATGATATTTCGAATGAAGACTTGATTGGTCAGTTCTACGAAGAAGTGATGGGTGAGTCGTTGACGCCAATGCAAGAAACGCTGGTGTCAGATACGTTAGTTGCGATTTCACAAGCGGAAGAAGGATAATATGCGACCTATTAAATTACATCTTGAATATTTTGGGCCGTACGAAGATACGACCGTTGATTTTGAACGTTTTACGGAATCGAAGTTGTTTTTGATTACGGGTGATACTGGTGCTGGTAAGACGACCATGTTCGACGCAATGACATATGCGTTATTTGGGGAAGGGACTGGTGATCGTAAGCCAGAAGCGATGCGTAGTGAGTTCGCACCAACCACGGCTGAAACGGCGGTGACGTTCTGGTTTGAGCATAATGGTCAGTACTACCGCATTGCCCGTAAGCCAACGCAACAATTAAAAAAGAAGCGTGGTGCCAAGTCAGATGACGATACGACGGAGCGTAAGGCTGAAGTGTCGTTTGCTGAAGTGGATGATTCTTTGCAAACACCGATTGCCGATTTGGGTGAAAAGACAACGCTAGTTAATGAAACCGTCCAAGAGTTGTTGCACTTGACGGCGGACCAATTCCGCAAGATTATTTTGCTACCACAGAATTAATTCCGTGAATTCTTGGCGGCTCAAAGTGATGACAAGATTACGATTTTACGTAGCCTATTTGGCACGGAAATTTTTGATGCGTTTACTGAAGCGTTGAAGAATCAACGTAAGGATACAAACAAGCAAATTGAAAGTTTGACGAATGAACTACGGGCAGCACTGAAGCAAGTCAGCTGGGATGTGCCAAACATCACTGAAATTGCGCCAACACCAACTGAACAGGTGGCCTACTTAGCTACTCAAGTTGCTACTGCACAAACAGCGGTTGCACAACAAACGACAGTTCATGAGCAAACGGTTGCTACTTTGACGACCGCGCAAGCTGCGTTACAAGCCGGTGAAAAGTTGGCTCAAGCAATTGAACGTCAACAGGCTTTGCAGGCACAGGCAACGCAATTAGCGACGCTAGCTGATGAAATCGCAGCTAAGCGTGCTGACTTGGCACTCTTGGATTGGGGGAATGGCCAACGAGATTTGGTTGCGAAGGTAGATGATGCCAAGCGAACAGTGCAACGATTGACTGAGGAGTCGACCCAGACCGCAAGCAAGTTAGTTGAGGCTGAAAAAGCGGTAGAAACGGCGCGTCAAGAACAAGCGACGTTAACAGCTGGTGAACCGGCGGTAGTCGCGCAACGCGAACGCTTGACGCTGGTGACAGAAACGTTACTACCAAATGCGAAGCGTCAAGCCGACTTACAAAAGACGATTAATACGTCCGAGAAACGCTTGACGGAATTGTATGATATGCAGGCTGGAACAGCTAAACATGTTGCAGAAGTTGAACAAAAGATGACGGATGCGAACGAGCGCTTGACATCACTAGCTGATGTCGCAACGCAACAAACCGCGTTGGCGGGATTTACTGGTCGTATCGCGTCGCTATCACAGGCCCAAACGCGTTTGAACCAACAGCAAGTTACCTTGGCAAACACGCAAGAAACATATGAAACCGCACAACACAAGTTAGCCACTGCGCAAACAACATTAGCGGAAGTGATTGCAATGCGTGAATCCAAGGCAGCGCTTCGTCGTAATGTGATGATTCAGCAATTGCATAATGAACTGAAGGTTGGCGAACCTTGTGCTGTTTGTGGTCAGATTTACACTGGTGAAAATGAAGATCCACATGCCGTCCAAACGACGTACGAAGATTTAAAGGTCGCCATAGCCGAAGTGGAAGAGGCCGAAACAGCTGAGCAACGTGCCATCGCGGATGAAGCGGGTGTGAAGGCATCGGTTAATGAGCTGGAAGACGCAGTTGCGAAGGAGACGACATCCTTTGGCCAAGCAAAGGCCGACCTAGCAGAAGAATATGAGACGCTTTATGCCGATTGGCGCCAAGTATTTCCAAATGATTTATTGCCGGATACGTATGATTCAGGTGTTGTGACTGCACGTTATGATGCCATGAAGGCTATGATCGAACAGAATGCGACGCTACAAGCTAAGACAACGCGCGAAATTACTGATTTGACATCAGAACTAGGCAAGTTGAAAGAGCAAGTTGCATCAACGTCGGCACAATTGCAAGAGCAAGAACGTCAATTAACAATTGACCGAGATGCATTGGCAAAATTGAACGCGTTAGGTGAGTTGAGAGATGTTGCAACTTATGAAGATGAGCGCCAAACGTTGGCCGCAGAAATTGCCGCTTTTGAGAAGCAACAACAAGTTGTGCAAGAAGCGGTTCGTAGCGCCCAACAGACGGTCCAGACGTTGCAAGGGCGTCAGGCGGAGCTAACGGCGGAATTGGAGGCTGCTAATGAGCAATTTGCGACGATGTCAGGGCGTTTGGGTGCTGAGATTAAAGCTGGCCCTGTAGCGGATGAGACAGCCTTTAAGGACTTGTTGGCGCGTTTGGATGCCGAAAAGTCGTTGATGACGACTTTGAGTGCAGAAATCGCGACGTATGACACGCAAGTTGCTGAAAATAAGCAACAATTGGAGGCGGTTACGACTGAAATTGGTGACCAAGCCGCACCTGACCTTACAGCGCTTCAAGCGCAGCAAGATGCTGCTAGCGAAGCGGAAACAATCGCGCGTGACCGCAAGGCTAAATTACAATTTGAGCTAGATAAATTGCGTAAGGAACACGAAACGGTCGTTGATTTGGAAGCACAAATTACGGCGATTACAGCTAAGTCAGCCGATTTGATTAAGTTGACGCAAGCGGTAGATGGCGTCAATGCCAAGAATCTTCGTCTTGAGCCGTATGTCCTGCGTAGTTTCCTTTATGAAGTGTTGGCGTACGCGAATGAACACTATATTGGTAATCTGTCAGCCGGGCGTTACCAATTTGTCCTATCCAACCGTCAAGCTGGTCGAGCAAACCAAAATGGTTTGGACATCGATATTTATGATCAAGACGCGGGTAAGGTACGTTCAACGAGCACGCTGTCTGGTGGTGAATCATTTATCGCAGCGCTGTCTATCGCACTTTCGATGGCCGAGGTTGTGCAACACCGTGCCGGTGGGGCGAAGATTGATGCGTTGTTCATTGATGAAGGATTTGGATCACTTGATGGGACCACACTGTCACAAGCGATGGAAGCACTGGCGTCAGTCGAACAAAGTGGCCGTTTGATTGGTGTTATCTCACACGTTGAGTCAATGAAACAGCAAATTCCACAGCAAATGGTGGTCACAAAACAAGGTAGCGGACGTAGCAAATTAACTTATCGTATGGTATAAAGTAGACTGAAAATGTAGGGGGCTTTTAGACCGCCGACGTGGCCAAGGCGGCTTTAACCGGTGCGTCTTTGGTCTTGCGCCTGACTAAAGTTGGGGGTTTTAGACCATCAGCTGCTGTGATAAGAGAATGTAACCGATTTCATGAAACTTTTAGATTGAAACGACTTTTTTTCTGGTTAATAATGGTTTTCGCACAGAGAAAAAGTAAGGTAAAAAAGTTTCATGAAGGAGGTGCGCTATGCTTTTTCTAGTTCAAAATCAGGACAGCCAAATCGTATTCCACTTCCAGGGTGAAAACGGCCACCAGGTTGAAAGAATTAACGCAACCGACTTATACACTATGGTGCCTCGTCGTCGCGCTGAACTATTAGTGACGCTAATGGCTGGTGATAATATGACGGATGTGATGCTGCTGAAGCAAGAAGCGGGTCTGGCGCAAGTGGACACGCAGATTTTAACAATTCACCAATTGCATGATTTAACGTTGGTTGAGTACAAAAAAGCTGATGCCCGCCAAGCCAATCGTGAAAACACATTGATGATGACAATGACATTGGTAATTGTGGCACCAATTTTGTATATGTTATTAGATTTGGTGGTACTACGTCGGTTTGGATTATCTGTTTTAGACGCTGAGATTGGGGCTTTTGGTATTTTGGCTGTTGTGTATGTGGCCTGGTTTATCATGACCTATACAAAGCTTGGTGAGCGCATTGAAGAATGGGTGATGATTCACTTAGCCCAAATTCGACGAACGGGTGAACAATAGCGTATAATACAGTTATTAACTGAAAAGAGGCATTTCACCCATGAAGAAGTCAGAAAAGCTAGCTAAGAAGCAAGCCACTCGTTTGACGAAGGAAACAGAATTGCAATTGAAGCGTGGATTGATTCACATTGAATTGGTTGATACGCCAGATGAAATTGCATCATTCTTGTCAGAAGATAAGTAATTAAAAAGCGCTGGCAAACGATTGTTAAAGTCGTTTGCCAGCGCTTTTATTAGTTGTACCAACCGTACGGAACTTCAGCGATTAGTTGATCGATAGCGAGTTGGTGTTGTACGTTATACATTTTTGGGTGACTAGCGAGTGGCACAAACTCCAATGCCAAAGTTTCATCCCCATCAGCTTGCAGTTCACCATCAACATGCGTGACTTCAAACAAAAACATTGGGATTTGCGCTTTGTCACCGCTCGGAAAGACGTGGTGGAAGTTTGTATCTACACCAACCAAAGCAGTAATTTCAACATCGATACCAGCTTCTTCTTTGAATTCGCGTTGCAAAGAAGTCATTGCTGACTCGCCCAGATTTTGCATTCCCCCAACCAGGCTCCAGCCAATCTCACCGTCGCCACGCTTCTCAAGGAGTACATTTGTTCTCGTTTCGTCGAATAAAATACCGGCCACACCAGGCATAATAATTTCATCGTGCCCGATTTTGGCGCGTAGGTCTTTGAAATAATTCTCCATTACCATTGTGAATACCCCGAATCGTTGTTTTCTCAATTGTATCCGTTCAGTCGCGGAATTTCAAAAAGCACTTTTGCCTGTGATACAATAGGCGTATTAAGACTACTAACCTTTACACAGGAGATTTTGGCATGACTTTTGATGAATTTAACATTGAATTGGGAACGGTGCTCTACCTTGATAGTGTTTCCGAGCGTGAGGAAGCTGAAATCGCTAAAGGGAAGTTGCCAGAAACTGACGTACATGCTGACTATCAAGCGCAGCGTGAAATGATTATGCGATCATTCTTGGCGTTTGCTGATTTGCCAGCTGAAGAGGGGGCGGTTGCCAAAGCTTTGGCGAACTTGCACACTGATCTATCAGATGGCGAACGCACAACGTTGTTAACCATTCGCAACCTACACAATCGTGAGGCGGTTGGCAACTTTACCGAAGATGATGCAGAAGAGCTTGAAGATGCGGTTGAAGCAGCTGAAGCTTACTTGATGAACCGCATGGCCGACGTGCTAGCTGACTAATAGAACGAGGACAACATGATGAAAGCACTGATTGTGCCCCAACCGATTGCAAATGACGTAATGCTTGGCCAACAAGCACTAATTGCCTTTCCGTATGCACCTGATGAAGGTGTAACAGAATTTTTGATGTTATCTGGTAAAGAGCCACTACCAGAAGAATATTCACTTGGTTTGGCAATGGGTTACCAACTTGGCATCGTCACGATTAATCGCGTGTCAAAGTCACGTGATGTCCCTGGTTTTTACGAATGGGAAGTCGCACCTAAGATGCTAGTGGCGCCCAAGGCAATGGACATTGCGCCAGATACGTTTGTTGATGTTGCGCCAACTGATTATGAAGAACTTGAATTGGAAACGATTGGCTTGTTCGCTTGGATTGCTGAGCCGCACGCTGACTTTAGCGAGGCGCTACAAGCCCATGCGGATGCTTTGATTGCGATTGGGTCAAAGCAAATGCCAGCCAAGTACCGCGAAATATTGGCACGTACTGGCTCATGGCAAGAAGTGGATGCGGCGTGGGAAGATGATCAATTCGAACATCGCAATCACCATATGTTGGAACATGGTATTCCAGAAATTAATTTTGGGCACACACACGCACATGATGACGTGCCAACATTTAAGTTGAAGTCAAAACACGATTCTGAATAGTAACGAAACGGGCCTCCCACGTGGAGGTCCGTTTTTTCGTCTAGTAACTCGGGTCTATATAAGCTAAAATTAAGGTTATCACAAACGAATTACAGGAGATTTTATGCTAACCTCATTTTTGGTTTTAGAAATTACCGCCCTGATCTCATTGATTTGGGCTTTGAAGTTTAAGATTACAAAATTAACATGGATTACGATGTTGATTGTGACAATCTTAAACGCGGGTTACGTGTACTGGTTGATGCCAGTACCAACGTTGTCACAATTGGTGATGCCAGTTGCGGTTAAATCGGCAATTGTCGTTGTGTGGGCGTTGATTACCGGCGCATCAGCACAAGTTGTACAACGCGTGACAAAGCGCGGCACACACATCAGCCTTGAAGGGTTGACGATTTGGCCATTCATTATTCCGATCATCGCATTCTTGATTTCATTGGGAGCTGGTGTTTCACAAGCGTTGACGGTGCGTCCAATGTACAACTCTGTGCAAGCGACGGTTAAGAAGGAAGCACCCTTGACTAAGGATGATCAACCAATCGCCTTGTCAGCCCAAGCCTCACAAAATATGATGAAGAAGGCTTTCTCTCAAGTGCCTGATTCTTCTATGTACCGTTTGGGGGATTTGTCAGCCCAATATATCAACGGTAAGCCATACTACGTGGCACCAGTTGAATTTAATGGCTTCATGTCATGGTTAATGAACCGGACGTTGCCAGGATACTTTATTATTTCGGCCACGGATATTAATGACACGGCCCACTTTGTGAAGGAAAAGCTGGATTACTCAGAGACTAGCTGGTTCTCACACAATATCGCACGTAAGATTTACATGCGTAATCCAAAGTACGCCCAAGTGGGTGAACCGATTTTGGAAATCGACAACAATAACCAAGCCTACTGGGTACAGACGTTGCTCAATGTGCGTTGGGCTGGTCAATTGATGTACGACGATATCCACGTGTCATTGACGAATGCGGACACGGGTAAGACGACAGTCTACAGCACAAAGGATTTGCCAGCATGGGTTGATGCCGGTGTGTCACCAGAAGCAGCAACGCGTATGAACCGTGCTTACGGTAATCCATATGCCTTCAACTTCCGTCACAAGAATCAAATCAAGCCAACTGAAAATGGTTCAGAAAGTGGCGTGACGCCAGTCTTTAACAACGACCGTTCAATTTCATACTTTGATGATTTCACAACGGTGACGTCAAATGCGGACTCCGACAAGGGATACTCATTGATCGACACACGTACAGGTAAGCTATCATTCTACACGGGTAAGAACGTCGGTATCATGGATTCTGATGGGGCGATTAAGGTTGCTAAGCAATTGCATCCCCAAAACAAGTGGCACGGTTCAAACCCAGTTATCATGAACATTGACGGTACGCCAACTTGGGTGGTATCAATGATGGACCAAAATGAGCGTTTCCGTGAGTACGCCTACATTAAGGGAGCTGACCAAAACGTCATTGGTGAAGGAGCAAATGCTTCTGACGCCTTGGCTGCCTACCGTAACGCCTTGGCTGGTAGTGTGCAAACAGCGAGCGCTAACGATGCCTCAATTAAGACGCAAACGATTACAGGTAAGGTTGCCCGTGTTAACGCCAACGCCACATTGGATGATAAGCAAGTCGTGATTTTCAAGCTTGAAAATGATGAGACGATGTACACGCTTGATCCTTCTAAGATGCAAAACGCCTTGTTGATGCAAGCAGGTGATGATGTCACGTTGAAGGTGAAGACGGTTAAGGGTGCATCAGTTGCTAATGTTATCAATTTAACAAACAACTCTTTGAAGTAGTTCATCAATCTCAGGTATAATGTAAGTAACGAGATTGAAAAAAGAGGTAGACATGATGGGCAAGGGAACAATCAAGTCAAATGATTTTGCACGCGGGGCAGCGTCAAAGGGTGCTGTTACCCGTGATCAAAAGTTGTCTGCACGTGAGGCTTTGTTGGCAAAAGCACGTGCTAAGGCCAAGGCTGCATCTGAAAATAAGTAGCATCGAGCGCTAGGTACCTTTTTGTTGGCATTCCTAGCGCTTTTTATGTATGATATATTATTGACTTTATCAAAGAAGGAAGAGTGGTACATATGGCAACATTTGCAGAACGAATGCTTGATGAATTGTCTGGTGGACAATTGGAAGATGCGAAGAAGTCATTCGCCTCATCACTACGTTATGATGATGATGACACGATTTATTCATTAGCAGAAGAATTGTATGGTTTGGGGTTCTCAACGCAAGCCAAGCGTGCATATCAAAAGTTGTTGGACAAGTATCCTGACGAAGATCAATTGCGCACGGCCTTGGCTGACATTGCGATTGATGAAGATAAGACGGATGAAGCGATTACTTATCTAGCCGAAATTTCACCTGATTCAACGGCTTACATTGAATCATTGTTGGTGTTGGCTGACTTGTACCAATCTGAAGGACTAAACGAAGCCGCTGAAGCCAAGTTGCGTGAGGCCTTTGACCTAGCACCTGAAGAAACGATTATTCAATTTGCTTTGGCTGAGTTCTACTTTGCCACGGGTCGTTATGAGACGGCCATTCCGTTCTACCGTGACTTGTTGAAGGCCGGTGAGCGTCGCTTCTCAGGTTTGGATATCGCATCACGTATTGGTGTTGCTTACGCTTTGACGGGTAATTTTGCGAATGCATTGGGTTACTTGGAGCAAATCAAGGATGCCGATTTGACGCCAGACGTGCGCTTCCAATTGGGAATGACGTACGCAGTTGATCCTGAAAAGGTCGACAAGGCCATCGATACGTTGGAAGAGTTGCAAGAACTCGATCCATCATACGCTGGTTTGTACGAGCCTTTGGGACAATTGTACGAAGACAAGAACGATTTGGAACAAGCTTTGATTACGTACCAAGCCGGTATTGCTGTTGACTCATTTAACACGCAATTGTACACGCGTGCTGCTGCCGTTGCACAAGCACAAGGTGAAGACGAAGAAGCTGACCGTATCTACCGTGAGGCCTTGGAGAACAACCCAGAAGATTTGACGTTGACGATTGGTTACTCAAACTTGTTGGTTGCCATGGGAGACCACGTTGGAAACATCAACTTGTTGAACGAGTTCTTGGCTGATGATGATGCCGAAGCTGATCCACAATTGTACTGGAACTTGGCGCAAAGCTACACGGCTTTGGAAGACTTCGAGATGGCAACGAAGTACTGGAACGCCGCTTTGCCATTCTTCTTGGACAACATTAACTTCTTGAAGCCTGCTTACTTCTACTTCCGTGAAGAGGGTGAAACGGCCTTGGCTGAAGAAGCTTTGTTCAATTACACGCAATTAGCACCTAACGACCTTGAGATGGCTGAACTATACGACCAACTCAAGGAGGAAAAGGGTCTCTAAAATTTAAATTGATGAAGCGCATGTGCTAGTTACATGCGCTTTTTCTTTGCGCATTTTTCACAGGTTCGAACAGTTTGTGAAGTTGAGGGTTATCGTGTTAATTCAGCCATTGAGACGTGATACAAAAGAAGTATAGAGAAAAGCATTTTGTATTAGATGGAAGGATACATACTATGTCACATGATTTGCTACGTCGACACGACGCATTTGGAGATTTGTTGGATAAGATGAACGCATCATTGATGCAAGCGCCAGCATTTGGAGCTGATGTAAAGTCAGACGTTGTTGAAAAGGATGATCACTATGAAGTGGTCGCCGACATTCCAGGGGTAGACAAGGATGACATCAAGGTTGATTATGAAGATGGCACGTTGCAAATTTCAGCAACGCGTCACGAAATCAAGGACCACTCTGACAAGGATGGGAACATTCTGCAATCAGAACGCAGCTTTGGTTCAGTCGGCCGTTCTTACTACCTACCAAACGTAGACCGCGAAAAGGTTTCTGCTAAGTACAAGAACGGGGTGTTACACATCACGTTGCCTAAGGCTGAAGTCGCTAAGAAGTCAGCGATTAAGATTGAAGATTAAAACCATATCGAAAACGTCGGTTTGTTTAGCAGACCGGCTTTTTTTGTGCTAAAATTAGAATATTATCATATTAGGAAACGAGGACACTGCCATGGATGCATTGCAATTATCACGACGATTGGCGACTGTAGCGTCATATGTTCGCGATGGTGCGCGTTTAGCAGATATTGGTTCTGACCACGCTTATTTGCCAGCAAACTTGTTGTTGAACAAGCACATTTCATTCGCGATTGCGGGTGAGGTGGCACAAGGGCCACTGGACAATGTCCAAACTGAAATTAACCGTCACCGCCTTGGGGATGTTTTGGTGCCCCGCTTGGCGAATGGCTTGGCTGCTGTCACGCCAGAAGATTTGATTGATACGGTCACGATTGCCGGTATGGGTGGTCGCTTGATTGCACAAATCTTGGCGGACGGTCACACAGACGGGCAACGTTACCAACGTTTGATTTTGCAACCGAACATCGATATTGATGTGGTTCGTACTTGGTTGATGGACAATGATTATCAACTTGAAGACGAAACGGTTGTTGAAGATGACGGCCATTTCTATGAGGTTTTGATTGCAGTCCCTGGTCATGCCGACTACTCTGAAACAGAGTTGAAGTTCGGACCATTCAACTTGGAAAAGCGTCCTGAAGCTTGGCAAACCAAGTGGCAACGTGAATATGACCGTGTGAAGACAATCATGGCTAAGTTGGAATCAGCTAACAAGCAAGATTCAGATGCATACCGTGAGTATCAACAACAAGTAACTGAAATTAGTGAGGCGTTGGGGTTATGAAAGCAACTGAGTTAATCGCCAAGATTGAAGCCTATGCACCACGTGACCTAGCCTGGGAACGTGATCCAATCGGGCTTCAACTTGGTGATCCAAATCAAGAGATTCATACAGTGATGACAGCACTCGATGTGCGTCCAGAGGTTGTGGCAGAAGCGATTGCGAATAATGTTGATTTCATTTTTGCACACCACCCAATGATTTTCCGCCCAGCGAAGAATTTGGATTTGTCGGTGCCACAAAACAGGATGTATGCGGATTTGATTAAGCATGACATTGTCGTTTATGCGGCGCACACAAATTTGGATGCAGCATCAGGTGGTATGAATGATTGGTTGGCAGAAGCACTTCAGCTGACTGATGTGACACCATTGATTCCGAATGCTGATGGCAAGACAGGCCTTGGTCGTATCGGGTCACTAGCGACGCCACAAACAGTGACAGATTACGCGACATTCGTGCGCGATTTGTTCAATGTGGCGCACGTGCGCGTGATTGCGAACGACATGAACCGTTCCATCCAACGCATTGCGGTGCTTGGTGGGGATGGCGGTAGTGAATACCCAGATGCCTTGGCAGCTGGTGCTGACGCTTATGTGACAGCTGATTTTTACTACCACACGGCGCATGATGTCTTGGCTGATGATTTTGTGGTGATTGATCCGGATCACCACATGGAGGCCATTGCTAAGGATAAGCTAGTTGAATTAGTAAATGCTTGGCAAACCGAAAACAATTGGGACCTAGACCGTGTCTTCGCCTCAACTGAAAACACGGATCCATATACGTATATTTAATTAAAGGGGAATTACTATTATGTCTGAAGAACTATATCCAAACTTGGTTGACCGTTTTATCCGTTACGTGAAGGTCAACACGCGTTCAAACGAAGAGTCAACAACGGTGCCATCAGATCCTAAGGAAGTTGCTTTCTTGGCTGATTTGGCTGAAGAATTGAAGGGTCTTGGCCTAGAAAACGTGCGTACGATGGCTGACGGTTATGTCTTTGCCGAATTGGCTTCAAACATTGACGCTGATGTGCCTGCAGTTGGTTTCATTTCACACGTTGATACGGCTGACTTTAACGCTGAAGGTGTTAACCCACAATTCGTTGAAAACTACGATGGTGAGTCTGACATCAAGTTGAACGACGACTACACGTTGTCACCAGCTGATTTCCCTTCATTGAAGAAGTACAAGGGACACACGTTGATTACGACTGACGGAACGACTTTGCTTGGTGCCGACGACAAGTCTGGTGTTGCTGAAATTATTTCAGCTGCTGAATACTTGATTGCCCACCCTGAAGTAAAGCACGGTAAGGTTGTCTTTGGATTCGGACCTGACGAAGAAATCGGTATTGGTGCCGATAACTTCCACGTTAAGGAATTCGGTGCTGACTTCGCTTACACAGTCGATGGTGGTCCATTGGGTGAGTTGGAGTGGGAGACGTTCTCAGCTGCAGCCGCTAACATTAAGATTCAAGGACGTAATGTGCACCCTGGTTCTGCCAAGGACACGATGGTTAACGCCTTGCAAGTTGCAATGGACTTGCACGCTGCTTTGCCAGCTGGTGATCGTCCAGAGTTGACGGAAGGTCGTCAAGGATTCTTCCACATCTTGAAGTTGAACGGTACACCTGAAGAAGCCGAAATGTCATATATCATCCGTGACCACGACCGCATCATCTTCGAAGAGCGTAAGCAAGCCTTGCGTGACATCGTTGAAAAGATGAACGGTGAATTGGGCGTTGAGCGTATCAAGTTGGATATGTACGACCAATACTACAACATGGGTGAAGTGTTGAAGGATGACATGACGTCAGTTGACTTGGCTGAGGCTGCTATGAAGGCTTTGGACATCGAGCCAGTTATCGAACCAGTTCGTGGTGGTACTGACGGTTCAAAGATTACGTTCTTGGGATTGCCAACACCAAACTTGTTTGCCGGTGGTGAGAACATGCACGGTCGTTTCGAATATGTTTCAACGAAGGTGATGCACCAAGCGGTTGATACGATCTTGAAGATTGTTGAATTGAACGCAGCAAAGTAATTTTAAATAATTTCAAAAGGCTAACTAGTTAATCTAGTTAGCCTTTTTGTTACAAAAAGTATGGTAATGGTAACGCTTACATGTTACACTAATCCTATTAACTGGATTTATTTCCAGCGTATTAGGGAGCATGAATTATGGCTAAGACATTAGCAATTAACGCCGGATCTTCATCATTGAAGTTCCAACTATTGGAAATGCCGGCTGAAACAGTGATTGCCAAGGGACAAATCGAGCGTATTGGTTTGCCTGAAAGTGTATTCACGATGAAGTTTAACGGGGAAAAGACTGAAATCGTCCGTGACATCGCTGACCACAAGGAAGCAATTGAAGAAATGCTTGAGCAATTCCGTGCACAAAACGTGGCTGACAAGAGTGAAATTACAGGTGTTGGGCACCGTGTTGTGGCTGGTGGTGAATGGTTCAACAAGTCAGTTATCGTGGATGAAGAAGTGTTGCACAAGATTCACCGTTTGGCGGACTACGCACCATTGCACAATCCAGCCAATGCAACGGGAATTGAAGTATTCCAAGAGTTGTTGCCAGATGCTATTTCAGTAGCAGTCTTCGACACGGCTTTCCATCAAACGTTGCCACGTGAGAATTACTTGTACCCATTGCCATACGAGTACTACACGAAGTATGGTGCACGTAAGTATGGTGCTCACGGAACGTCACACCGCTACGTTGCGGAACGTACGGCGGATATTTTGGGTAAGCCGCTTGAAGAGTTGAAGATTATTACGCTTCACTTGGGTGCCGGTGCCTCAATCACGGCCATCAAGGATGGTAAGTCATTTGATACATCAATGGGCTTCACGCCGTTGGCTGGTTTGATGATGGCAACGCGTGCTGGTGATGTTGATCCATCATTGATTTACTACATCCAAGAACGCGAAGGCTTGTCAAACGGCGAAATGTTGAAGATTTTGAACAACAAGTCTGGTTTGCTTGGAGTTTCAACGTTGTCATCTGACATGCGTGACTTGGAAGAAGTTGCTGATACCAACGAGCACGCTAAGTTGGCATTGGATATGTTCTTGAACCGCGTCATCCGTTACTTGGCTCAATACACATTCGAAATGGGTGGCGTTGATGCCATCGTATTCACAGCTGGTATCGGTGAGAACGCCGCAAACGTTCGTGAAGATATCATTGATCGTTTGGACTTCTTGGGTATTAAGTTGGACAAGGAAGCGAACAATGTCCGTGGTGTTGAACGTGTCATTTCAACTGATGATTCAACAGCTAAGGTATTGTTGGTACCAACGAATGAAGAGCTTGAAATCGCCCGCGATGTTGAACGTTTAAAGGCGCAAGCAGGTAAGTAATCGTTAAGGTTCGCCTGTTAGACTATTGTCATTGAAACCGAAAAGGGGGAGTCTAAGATGTTTACATTGATTATCATCGCAGTCATTGGCCTCTGGTTCTACGGCAAGCACCGCATCAAGCGTGCGGTGGCCCACGTTGAGCAACAAATGCCATTTTCTGATCAAAGCATGAACGGTTCACGCCGTGATGCCTTTGAAGGACAATTCGAAGAAATTAAAACTACGAAAATTAAGTAAGCAAATACGCCATAACGTACTCGTTATGGCGTATTATTTTTGCTATAATGGTTAGAAAGTTCTGATGTAGATGAAAAATAGATTAATCTGCGCGTATGGGACGTTTTAAGCGGTCGTCAGAGAACGGCCAAAACGATATAAGGGGACACTTCATGAAGAAATTGTTGATTGCTAACCGTGGGGAAATTGCCGTTCGTTTAATTCGAGCTGGTAAAGAATTAGGGATTAAGACGGTAGCTATTTTTGCCAAGGAAGATGAGTTTGCCGTTCACCGTTTCAAGGCGGATGAATCTTATCTAGTCGGTGAAGGTAAGGCACCGATTGCCGCTTATTTGGATATTGACGATATTATTCGAATTGCTAAGGAAACTGGCGCCGATGCCATTCACCCGGGGTATGGGTTCTTGTCTGAAAACGACGAATTCGCGACGGCTGTTGAAGCGGCTGGCATTAAGTTTGTCGGGCCACGCGTTGAACACTTGAAGATGTTTGGTGACAAGATTACGGCTAAGCAAGCTGCAATTAAGGCTGGTGTGCCAACGGTGCCAGGAACTGATCACCCAGTTGAATCAATTGAAGAGGCGTTGGCTTTCGGTGCTGAGCACGGCTATCCCTTGTTTGTTAAGTCAGCAGCTGGTGGTGGTGGTCGCGGTATGCGTGTGGTTGAACACGATGATGAACTGCGCGAAGCCTTTGAACGTGCTGCTTCTGAAGCCCAACAAAGCTTTGGTAAGGCTGAAATTTATCTAGAAAAGTATCTACAAGATCCTAAGCACGTTGAAATTCAAATTTTGGCGGATGAACAAGGCGAAGTCATGCACTTGTTTGAGCGTGACTCATCAATTCAGCGTCGTCACCAAAAGATTATTGAGTTTGCACCAGCGGTTTCTGTATCCATTGATATGCGTCGTCGTATCCAAGATGCCGCGGTCAAGTTGATGCAAAGTGTCGATTATCAAAGTGCTGGAACCGTTGAGTTTTTGGTTGATGGAGACGATTTCTACTTCATCGAAGTTAACCCACGTGTGCAAGTAGAGCACACGGTGACCGAAGAGATTACTGGCGTGGACATTGTGAAGTCACAATTGTTGATTGCCCAAGGTTACGGCTTGCACGAAGCGCCATTAAACATTCCGGCCCAAGATAAGTTGTTGGCGGTTGGCGTGGCAATTCAATCACGTATTACGACGGAAGACCCAGCCAATAACTTCATGCCTGATACCGGTAAGATTGATTGGTACCGTTCACCAGGTGGAACTGGCATTCGTCTAGATGCTGGTAATGTGTACGCTGGTGCCACTGTGACACCATTCTTTGACTCATTGTTGGTTAAGGTTGTGGCACACGGAACTGACTTCACTGAAGCAGTTGATAAGATGCAACGCGCCTTGAACGAGTTTGCCATTCGTGGAGTTAAGACGAATATTCCATTCTTGAAGAATGTTTACGCGCACCCAACGTTCCGTGCAGCTGATGCGCCAACCACGTTTGTGGACAAGCACCCAGAATTGTTTGAAATTGCGCCAGAAAAGGAACCCGATCGCAAGTTGTTGCGCTATGTCAGTGAGACAACGGTTAACGGTTTCCCAGGCATTGATCACGATTACCAGAAGCTCTATGAGCCATTGCATTATCAAGCAAATGCTGATTTGGTGTTGCCGTCTGATTTGGTAACGGCCAAGGACATCTTGGACGCCCAAGGACCAGATGCGGTGGCACAATGGGTGAAGAACCAAGATAAGGTTTTGTTGACGGACACGACGATGCGTGACGCGCACCAATCATTGTTCGCCACACGCATGCGTACGAAGGATATGTTGGCAATTGCGGATGAAACGCAATTGGTGATGCCGAACCTCTTCTCAAACGAGATGTGGGGTGGTGCCACATTTGATACGGCCTACCGTTTCTTGGGTGAAGATCCATGGGAGCGTCTCCGTGCATTGCGTGAGAAGATGCCACGTACATTGATGCAGATGCTGTTCCGTGGTTCAAACGCCGTTGGTTATCAAAATTACCCAGATAACGTGCTTGAAGAGTTTATTCGCTTAGCAGCAACGAACGGGATGGATGTGTTCCGTATCTTCGATAGTTTGAATTGGTTGCCACAAATGGAAAAGTCAATCCAATATGTGCGCGACAACAACAAGATTGCCGAAGTTGCGATGGCTTACACGGGTGATATTTTGGACCCAACGCGTAAGAAGTACACGCGTGATTATTACGTAAACTTCGCTAAGGAGTTGCAGAGTGCCGGTGCGCACATGATTGCGATTAAGGACATGGCGGGCTTGTTGAAGCCTGAAGCTGCTTATGAGTTGGTTAGCGCGCTGAAGGATGCGGTTGATGTGCCAATTCATCTTCACACGCACGATACAACTGGTAATGGTGTTTACACATATGCACGTGCGGTTGATGCAGGGGTGGATGTTATCGACGTCGCGATGTCAGCTTTGTCAGGTACAACATCACAACCATCGATGGGTGCAACGTACTATGCCTTGAGTGGCAACACGCGTCAACCAGAATTGAACATGCCAGCTGTTGAGCACATTAACAGCTACTGGGCCCAAGTTCGACCATACTACGGTCAGTTTATGAGCAAGATGGTTGGTGCCCAAACGGACATCTTCGAAGTCGAAATGCCGGGTGGTCAATACTCTAACTTGCAACAACAAGCGCAAGCATTGCGTTTGGGTGACCGTTGGGATGACGTGAAGACGATGTACGCTACTGTTAACCAAATGTTTGGTGACATCATCAAGGTGACACCGTCATCAAAGGTTGTTGGGGACATGGCGCTGTTCATGGTTCAAAATGATTTGACGCCAGAAAAGGTGTTGGCGGAAGGTCAAACGCTGGACTTCCCACAATCAGTTGTTGATTTCTTTGCAGGTGATCTTGGCCAACCGGTTGGTGGTTTCCCAGAAGATTTGCAACAAGTCGTGTTGAAGGGTCGCAAGCCATTGACGGTACGTCCTGGTTCATTGACGCCAGCGGCCGACTTTGAGGCGATGACGGCTGAAATCGAAGCGATTTTGAAGCGTAAGGCAACACCAGAAGAGATTATTTCGTACATCTTGTACCCACAAGTGTTTAAGGACTATGTGGCCAACCAAGAAAAGTTTGGTCCAATGACGTTCTTAGATACACCAACATTCTTCCAAGGGATGCGTGTTGGTGAGCGTGTGGATATCGAAATGGGACCTGGAAAGGTTGTTATCTTCCAACTCCAAGAAATTGGTGAAGTTGATCCAGAGGGTATGCGTACGTTGTACTTTGATGTGAACGGTACGCCAATTGAGATTGATGTGCTAGATGAATCTGTCCAAGTGACAACAGTTGCTCGTCGTAAGGCAGAGCCAACGAATCCAAATGAGATTGGCGCAACAATGGCTGGTAATGTGTTGTCAGTTCACGTTGAGAATGGTCAAGCGGTGAAGCAAGGTGACGTCATGATTGTGACAGAAGCCATGAAGATGGAGACAACTGTGCAAGCGCCATTCGATGGAACGGTTAAGTTTGTCCACGTTGCTGCTGGTGAAGCAGTGGCGGGTGGTGACTTGTTGATCGAAGTTGAACCAGGATAAGGAGAGTTCACATAAAAATCATATTCTTTGGCTAGAATGTACCTAAAGTAAGCGATGTAACATACTTTGGGGAACAGAGGGAAGAACATGTTTTTTAAGAGACGCGAACGCCTATTTCGGAACTGGTGGAACAGTGGTTTGCAGCCTGATGATGTTGAAAACGAGCTTAAAACGACGTACAACATCCATGAAAAATTGCTGATTGTAGCGAATATCGTGCTGTTTTTTCTAACAGCCGGACTATTCTACGGGGAATTGTGGCCCTACAGTGGCATCTCATTAGTTGCGCTAGTGGTTGCGATTGTATTACTCGCTATCAGGCTACTGATGCGAGCGGTCTTGTTTAACGATATCGTGCGTTACCGTGATTGGTATCATGTGCAGACACAGATTGAAAAGTTAATGAAATAACATAAAACGCAGTCAACTACTAGTTGTTGACTGCGTTTTTGCGTAAAATAGAATTACTGAAAAATGATGAGGTGAAGACATGCGACAATGGTGGCAAAGTAAATTAATTTTAGGCGTTGGCATGGTAGGCATGTTGCTATACGTCTTGCAGAGCGTGATTGCGACGATTATTTGGCCAGCGTATCGGATGGTCGCCTATCCATTGGCGATTCTCACGGCGCCTGATTCACAATATGCGACGGCATTTAAGGGATTGCAACTGATTGCTGGCTTATTGATTGCAATCAGTCTAGCAGCGCTATGGCGTTATTCACGCTATAAGGACTACACGGACTTGGTAAAAACGGTGCAACAGTTGATTCTGGTTTGGTTGGCTGGCGTCTTGTTAAACTTTATTTGGCCATTGAACAGTATCGTGGAGGCAGTTCTGCGACCGGCTGTATCAGCTCGTAATATCGTGTTTGGATTGTTAATCATCTTGCTTGGTTGGACAATCTGGCGCGTGGGGAGTGCGGCCCAAACACACGACATGACGACGTTGGCCAACGGCTTAAAGCTCTTTGCAATTTTGTACGTCCTATTTAATTTTTTGGAATTTGCAGTGACGTTAATTGGCTGGCAATTATCAGGATTCTTTGATGTGCTAGCGATTGACGTCTTAGCGGTTGCCATGGGATACATCAGTTGGTACTTCATGCGTTTAGCTGAATAACCCTTTTTTCTACCATCCGTTTAACACAGTGCTACACTATAAGTGTTGAAAGAGATATGAAATGAATAAATTCAGACTAACTCTGAAGGAGGATGGAAAGATGTATTTGACAATTACTGACGCTGCAATGGAAAAGATTAACCCAATTTTGAAGGCTGAGCCAGGTCGTCGTTTGATTATGATGTATGAAGACGGGGTTTCACCTTATTCACACCACGGTGAAGTTGCCATGCAAGTTTCATTCGTGTTCGCTGTTATTCGCGGTGATCAACCTTTGGAGCCATGGTTTGACGAGACAATCGATTCAAACATCGGCCCATTGCCAATCAAGGGTTACTCAAAGGACTACATGGTGCCAAACATGGTTTTGGACGTTAAGAAGTTCGGTGGGGTTGTGTTGCGTGGTGACGCTGGTGTTATCGATGATACGCCAGAAATTCGTGACGAAACTAAGGCAACTGATTAATAAAGAATTTTAATTAAGCATCTCGCTTTTGCGGGGTGCTTTTTTGTACCCTGTGTTGAAAGTTTGATTTGGGTTCGTGGCTTACAATGTGTATACTTGAAGTACTAGGACACATTGAAAGACGGGGATGTTTATTTGGCAAAAAAGAAAATTGTGATTGCAGGGGGCACTGGCTTTGTTGGTCAAGGGATTATCAGTGCATTATCACCAGAAAAATATGACATTCATGTACTGACGCGCCGACACGTAACAACCGATACCGAGTCAGTAACGTACCACCAAGTTGATTATCACGTAACTGATCAGGTACTATCAGTGATTGGGGATGCGGATTGGGTGATTGATGTGATTGGCATTCTGCTGCCGAATCCGATTAAGCATCAAACGTATGCCAATAGCAGCGTTTTACCGGCGGAATTTTTAATTGACGCTGTACGCGCCTGCCCAGAGGTTAAGTTCATGTTCGTGTCGGCCAATTACGCACCTTTCTTCATGGCACCATACATGCGTGCGAAGCAAGAAGTGGAGAATTACATGGCTTTGCGTTTGCCACAGCGAGCAACGACGCTGTATCCAGGTATTATTTATGATAGGAAACGCCAGATGAGTTATTACGTTGGTCGTATCTTGTCCAAGCTTCCCGCTAAGCGACTTCGACCAATTACGTTGGCTGCCTTGGCGAAGGAAGTGACGCGCATTCTAGATGGGCAAAATAGTGTTTTGGAAAAGCGACGCTAATTATTTCGAACTTATAAATCTATAGTCTGGTATAAGGTTGGTCTGTTTCAATATAATGTATACAAAGATTTTGAAACGGAGTGTAGCAATGATTAATCAACGAGCTTCAACGATAAACGTCAACCAAATGCGCGACATGCTAAGTACGTCGGGCCTAAATATCGGGGTAGAAGTCGAAGAACTCACGAAATTCGCCCGCATGTATCAAACGTACGAGTCTGCGCAACATGAGATTGCGACGAAATTAGAAAATCTTGATGCTGAGTTTCAAATGAACTATAACCATAACCCGATCCATCATTTGGAGGGACGTATGAAGGATCCGCAAAGTTTGTTTGGCAAGTTGCAACGGAAAAACTTGCCAATGACTGTGGATATTATTCCAGATAACATCTTTGATATCGCGGGTATTCGCGTCATCACGAATTATATTGATGACATTTACACGGTTGAACGTTTGTTAGTCGCCCAAGATGATGTCACTTTGTTAAAGCGCAAGGATTATGTCGAAAATCCTAAGCCAAGTGGCTATCGCAGCTTGCACTTAGTGGTTGAAATTCCCGTCTTCAGGTCGACGGGTGTTGAACGTGTACCGGTTGAGATTCAAATCAGAACAATCGGTATGGACATGTGGGCCAGTTTGGAACACAAGTTGCGCTACAAAACTGACGCAGAACGCGCTGACGAGTTCGCTGATAACTTGATTGGTTATGCGAATGAGCTGAATCAAATTGAGCAAAATTTCCAGAATATTCATCGCGAATTATAATGAATTGCCACGTTAAATTAAAATTACATTAGAAAATATGTTGACATTTTTTAATTTAGCAAATATACTTACTTTATCGACAACGACGAGATGAAGTAAGTCCTGAAAAAATCGCAGAGAGCCAACGGTTGGTGTGAGTTGGTATTTGGCAAGGGGTGAAAATGGTCTTTGAGTCAGAGTTAATGTGAGCAGATTTGCAAGCATTAACCGGGTGCGCCCGTTATCGCGCAAACGTATATCCGGCGACCGTTGACTAGTCCGGTCAGAAGGCGTACGTGTGAAGCCCTTTTTGGTAATAAAAAGGGAAAACTGGGTGGTAACACGATTATGTCGTCCCAGGATGTCCATTTGGATGTCCTGGGACTTTTTTTGTGGAAAATCCAACCGACAGCATCGAATTAACGCGGGATTCGATGTGAGTTGATGAATAATGAGGGGAAACAGGGATGAGTAGTAATCGAGAGAAAAATTTACAGGTATTATCGGATTTAGTTGCGATACCGAGCGTCTCGGCTCGTCGTGAGGGACAAGATGTCGCAGCAAAATATTTAAGAGATGTCTTTCGTGACGCCGGTGCAGAAGTTACGTATGATGACAGTTTTCCAGCGCCGTTTGTCCTCGCTAAGGTTTTAAGCAATCGACCAGATGCGAAGACGTTGGTGCTCTATAACCACTACGATGTACAACCGGAAGATCCAATTGCGCTATGGGAAACTGATCCGTTTACGTTAACCGAAAAGGATGGGCGACTATATGCACGTGGTGTAGCGGACGATAAGGGGCATATCACGGCACGATTGGAAGCAGTTGAAGATTACCTTGCACTGCATGAAACATTGCCAGTAAATGTGTACTTTGTAGTTGAAGGTGCTGAAGAGTCCGGATCTGAATATTTTAAGGATTACCTAGAAAAGTATGCTTATGAATTTGAAAATGTCGATTTAGTTATTTGGGAATCTGGTACCGTCCATGGTGATGATCGTTTGGAGGTGTTCGGGGGTAATAAGGGAATTATTACGTTCACGCTTTCAGCACAGACGGCGGCAGAAGATATTCATTCATCGTTTGCAGCAGTCGTTGATTTAGCGGCTTGGCGTTTGATTGATGCCATCGCGTCACTAAGAGGACAAGATGGTGAAATTTTAATTGATGGGCTTTATGAAACAGCTCGCGAGCCGAATGAACGCGAGCAAGCTCTAGTACGGGGTGGTGAAGTCACACCTGAAAGCTTGAAACGTGACCTTGGGTTAAGACGGCCGTTATTGACTGAGACGACGGGTGAGGATTTCTATGACAATTTGTTTTTTAAGTCCAACCTGAATATTGAGGGAATCCAAAGTGGGTATCAGGGTCCGGGTGTTAAAACAGTCACACCAGCAAGCGCGACTGCTAAGTTGGAAATTAGATTAGTGCCAGGCCAAGAACCACAAGATGTGTTTGACAAACTAGTGGATCAGCTAAAACGAAATGGATTTGGCGATGTTGAAGCGACGCTAACATTAGCAACGCCAGGATACCGTTCAGACATGTCAGCACCACGAATTTTGTCGTTGGTCACATTGGCTGAACAGCTGTACCAGACCGTCGAAGTGTCACCAACATCGGCTGGCACCGGCCCAATGTACTGGGCGAACAAATACATTGGCGCACCGATTGCAGCAGTTGGGTTAGCTTATGATGGTAGTCAAATCCATGCGCCAAATGAAAACATTCGGTCGAGCATCATGTGGCATTGGTAACCGCACTTATTGCGGATTATTCGGAAAAAGATTAAGGGGAAAACAGATGGTTAATAAGAAGATTTGGCTTGGGGCTGCTGTAACAGTGGCAACGACGATTGCGGTAGGTACGACAGTAATTAATCACGTGAAGGCTGATACTGATGATAAAACCGTTACAGTTGGTATTGTTGGTGATTCATCACGTGAGCTTTGGGAAAATGTGTCTAAGCGTACCGAGAAGAAGTATGGCGTGAAGATCAAAATCAAGGTTTTCAGTGACTATGTAAAGCCGAACCAAGCCCTTGTGGACGGCAGTTTGGATTTGAATGCCTTTCAAACGAAGGTGTTCTTTGATGATCAAAACAAGAAGCTGGGTAATAAGTTGGTCTCGATTGGTAAAACGGTGATTTCACCAATTCGTTTGTATTCATTGAAGCATGACAAGCTTGCTGATTTGAAGGATGGGGCACAAGTGGTAATTCCAAATGACGCGACGAACGAACAACGCGCGCTTAATTTGTTAGTACAAGCCAAGTTGATTAAGTATAATGAGAGTGTTGATACACCAACTGTAAAGGACATTACAGATAATCCTAAGAAGTTGGACATTGTTGAAATCGCGTCCGACCAAACTGTGTCAGCATTGAAGTCAGCAGACGCAGCGGTGATTAACGGTAACTACGCACAAGATGCTGGGTTAAAGACAAAAAATGTGTTGTTAACGCAAGATGTATCTAATCCAAAGACGGCATCGCCATACATCAACATCATTGCGGCGCGTAAGGATAAGGCCAAGACGAAAGCCTATCGTGAAATTGTTAAGGTTTATCAGACCAAGACAACTGAAAAAGAAATTAATAAGTTGTACAACGGGTTTGAAAGTGCAGCTTGGAATTTGAAGTAACTGCATCTAAAAAATGCGTGTTTTCCTTGATAAATCAAGCTTAAAACGCGTCAAGTAAAATTACTTGTCACTTTTTTAGGGAAAACACTTGAATTTTCTCAATAAACTGTGTAATATAATTATTTGTAATTTACTAGCTATATTGTAACGGCGCAAGCTTGGGGATTAGCCCAATGCAGCTAATCCTGTCGTTCAAATTAGTGGTGAGGGGCACCTCACAAATTAAATTCAAGGAGTTATGTTAATGCGCATTAACATTTTGTTGGAAGCCGCCGAAACTGGTGAGCGTATCTACTTGACTTCTAAGAACCGTCGTAACACGCCAGACCGTTTGGAGTTGAAGAAGTACTCTCCAAAGTTGCGTCGTGTCACTGTGTTCAAGGAGGTTAAGTAATCATGGCTAAGAAGTCAAAGATCGCTAAGGCTAAGAAGATTGAAGCAACTGTAGAGAAGTACGCTGCAAAGCGCGCTGCCTTGAAGGCTGCTGGTGACTACGTAGGGTTGTCAAAGTTGCCTCGCAACGCATCACCTGTACGTATGCACAACCGTGATAAGATTGATGGACGTCCTCACGCTTACATGCGCGAGTTCGGAATGTCACGTTTGAACTTCCGTCAATTGGCACACAAGGGCTTGATCCCTGGTGTTAAGAAGGCTTCTTGGTAATCTGCATTTTACCTTAAGTCTTAAAGAGAGCATCTACTTTCGAGTAGGTGCTCTTTTTTGTCCCATCGATTTGGAAAAGCGTTAATATAATTGTGTTGGAAGGCGCTTACAATTATTTCCAGGAAAATAAACCTTTTTATTTGTCTTAAGTGTTTGAAAGCGTTATACTAAACGTAAGTAATTATTTAATTAATCATCTTCATCGGCCTAGTTGTTTGGCTAGGGTGACGGAGAATAATTGTTTTTTCTAAACAGGAGGCTTATCTCATGTCAGATAAGAAGATTACAGCCGGTTTGGCTGCATTGAAGGTTATGGAAGGTTGGGGTATCGACACAATGTACGGTATTCCTTCTGGAACTTTGAGTGGATTGATGAACGCGATGAGTAATCCTGAGAACAACATCAAGTTCATTCAAGTTAAGCACGAAGAAGTTGGAAGTATGGCAGCTGCCATGCAATACAAGTTCAGTGGTAAGATGGCCGTTGCTGTCGGATCTGGTGGACCTGGTGCTACTCACTTGATCAACGGTTTGTACGATGCTGCTATGGACGCAACGCCAGTTTTGGCAATTTTGGGTTCAAAGCCATCACGTGAATTGGGAATGGATTTATTCCAAGAGTTGAACCAAAACCCAATGTACAACAACATCGCTGTTTACAACAAGCGCGTTGCTGTTCCTGAGCAATTGCCATACATGATTGACGATGCCATCCGCAACGCCATTTCAAAGAAGGGTGTCGCTGTTCTTGAAGTGCCAGCCGATTTCGGATTTGCTGAAATTGACGCTGAGATGAACTACGCTAACCCAATTTACTCTTCTGGTGATGTTTACAAGGAATACGACCCAGTTGCACCTAAGGCTGCTGATGTTGATGCCGCTGTTGAAATTTTGAAGAATGCTAAGCGTCCAGTAATCTACGCTGGTTTCGGAACAATTGGTCACGGTGAGCTTGTACAAGAATTGTCTCGTAAGTTGAAGGCACCTGTTTTGGTAACTGCTAAGAGCTACGAAGCATTCGATTACGACTTTGAGGGATTGATGGGTTCTGCTGGACGTGTTGCTTGGAAGTCAGGTAACGATGTTATCTTCGAAGCAGATACTGTTTTGTTCATTGGTAACAACTACCCATTCTCACAAGTTGAGAACTTCATGGCTGGTGTTAAGCACTTTATCCAAATCGACAGCAACCCAGCTCGTCTAGGACGTCGTCACAAGGCTGACGTTGCGATGTTGGCTGATGCCGGTTTGGCAGTTGAAGCATTGTTGGAGAAGGTTGAGCCAGTTGCTGAGTCAGCATGGTGGAACGCTGCTTTGAAGGATGCCCAAAACTGGCGTGACTACATGCACAAGATTGAGACGAAGACGGAAGGCCCATTGGAGGCTTACCAAGTCTACAACGCCATCAACAAGTACGCTGATGAAGATGCAATCTTCTCAATTGATGTTGGTGACACAACACAAATGTCAATTCGTCACTTGCACATGACACCAAAGAACATGTGGCGTACGTCACCATTGTTCGCAACGATGGGTATTGCCATCCCTGGTGGAATTGGTGCTAAGAACGTCTTCCCAGATCGTCAAGTATTTAATATCGCCGGTGACGGTGCCTTTGCGATGACTGATTTCAGATATCGTGACGGCAGTTCGTTACAACATGCCTGTTATTAACGTTGTTATGACGAACACGCAATACGGCTTCATCAAGGATAAGTATGAGGATACGAACACTTACCGTAACGATGAAATCGTTGACTTTGGTGATGTTGACTACGCCAAGATTGCTGAAGCACAAGGTGCCGTTGGTTTGACGGTTAACAGCATTGCAGACATCGATAAGGTGATGCAAGAAGCCGTTGACTACTACAAGCAAGGCCGTGTTGTTGTGGTTGATGCTAAGATTACGAAGGAGCGTCCAATTCCTGTTGAAGGATTGAAGCTTGATCCAGCCCTAGCATCTGAAGAAGAAATCAAGGCTTTCAAGGAGCGTTATGACGCACAAGAACTTGTGCCATTCCGTAAGTTCCTTGAAGAAGAAGGACTTAAGTCACAAGTTGTTAAGGTTAACGACGAAGACACGAAGTACAACTTCTAATTTAAGATAATATCGAAGCAGCTACAATTATGTGGCTGCTTCTTTTTTACGTTATGGGGCAAATTGCAAAAATGGCTAAGTCAACTCGATTTCGATTTGTTATAGTAAGTATGGGGGTTATTATGCGTACTTTTTATAACATTGCAGATTTGAGTTTGCCGGTAATGGCCGAACATCTTGGGGCTGAGTGGAATCAGGGGGTTATCATTCGTCACCAAGGCTTCCCACATTTTCATTGGTTACAAACGCAATCAGGAATGGGGGCTTTTTGGGTACGAGATAAACGCTATGAATTATCGCCCGGGATGGGGATTTTGATTGCACCGGGTGTGCCACATCGGTATGAGCCTTTGGGTAAACGGCCATGGCAAGTACGTTTTGCGACATTCCAGGGGCAACTAGTGGATGACTTACTGAAGCAAATGGTGAATAGCGAATTTGTTTTAGTTGAAGCAACAGAAGCCAAATTATATGCCACCTTACACGAGCAGTTAATGCAACAATTAGCAACTGATCCGGTAGATGATTTGGCTGTATCAACGACGGCTTATCGACTTTTGTTGGGCTTAACGCGTCAACAAAAACAAACCATCGATCAACACCAACCAGACTATCAACATTATGTTGGACCGGCTATCGCATATATGCAGAATCATTTTGCTGAAAATATGTCGATTGCCGAGGTAGCGGAAGCCTTATCGGTTTCAACGCAGTATTTGAATCGTGTATTCAAACGTCTCGTCCAACAAACACCGAATGAGTATTTGACCCAAATCAGAATTAGTAATGCCAAAAAATTGCTGATTTCCCAGCGTCATTTACGTGTCGAAGCGGTCGCTAATCTAAGTGGTTATCAAGACCCTACGTATTTCGGTAAAGTTTTTAAAAAGCAAACCGGTGTTAGTCCGTTAAATTATCGCCAATGGCAAACATGAAATAGTGAACCAGCAGTTTTCTGCTGGTTTTTTTGTGCGACAATTCACAAGGTTTCAATAAATCATGATATTTGGTTATAAAAGTGCCTTTTTAGCAAATGAAAGCGCTTTATTATAAGTGAGTAGGTTAATTATGAAACCAAATATCGGGGGATATAAGCATGAAAAATGTGAAGCAGTATCTGTCTTATGCGGCAGGTGCGTTTGGACACGATGCGTTCTATGCAACGCTTAGTACGTATTTTATGATTTTTGTGACGGGTCAATTATTTGATACGCCAGATAAAGCGTTTAATAATCAAATGATTGGTTGGGTGACAACGATGATTGTCGCCATTCGTTTGATTGAAATTGTGTTTGATCCAATTATTGGGGGAATTGTTGATAACACACGGACACGATGGGGAAAGTTTAAGCCATGGCTGATTATCGCAGGATTTATTAGTTCATTCTTGCTGGTGGTTATTTTTACTGACTTTGGGGGCTTAGCAACATCACACCCATTCCTTTACTTGGTATTGTTTGGGATTGTGTTTGTTACGTTGGATGCGTTTTACTCATTTAAGGACATTGCTTTCTGGTCAATGTTGCCAGCTTTGTCATTGAATAGTAGTACGCGTGAGAAGTTTGGAACGGTAGCCCGCTTTGGGTCAACGCTAGGTCAACAAGGTGTACAAATCGTGGTTGTGCCATTGGTTATGTTCTTCTCAATGGCCTTTGCCGGGGCACATACTGAAACAAAGACTGGTTGGTTCTGGTTCGCCATTGTAATTGCGGTCATCGCTTACCTTGGTGCTTTGCTAACTGCAGCCGGCACTAAAGAAGAGGACAATGTCGTCCGTCAAAATACGGAAAAAGTTGGTGTACTTGAAGTCTTTAAGGTTGTTGCAAAGAACGATCAATTGATGTGGCAAGCCGTTTCTTACATTATGTTCGCGCTTGCGTATGTTGTCACAAACTCACTATTGTTGTACTATTTCAAGTACGTTATGGGTGCTGACAATGAGTTTTACTTGGTTGGTATTTTCACAGCAATTGAAGGGATGATTTCAGTTGCCATCTTCCCAACATTAACGAAGTTTTTGGCTCGTCGCACTATTTTCTTTAGTGGAGCGGTTGTGATGTTAGCTGGTTACTTGTTGTTTATGGTCGCAGGTAACAATTTGGCGTTGGTTTTGACGGCTGTCACGATGTTCTTTATGCCATACCCAATCATGTTCTTGGTTGTGTTGATGACCATTACCGACTCAGTGGAATATGGTCAATGGAAGCTTGGCACTCGTCACGAATCAGTGACATTGGCAATTCGACCATTGTTGGATAAGTTGGCAGGTGCGTTCGCTAACGGTGTTGTCGGATTCGCTGCGGTTGTAGCCGGGATGACTGGTAGCGCTAAGCCATCAGATATCACTGCACATGGCCTAAGTATGTTTAAGATGTTTATGTTCTATGGTCCAATGGTCTTGATCATCGTGTCAGTTTTGATTTACTGGCGTAAGGTGACGTTGACTGAAGCACGTCACGCTGAGATTGTGGCGGAATTGGAAGCACGTTTGAAGGAGAATTAAAATGGTTTATGAATTAAATCATGAGTTAGCACAATCATTCGAGAAGCGTTTTGGCTATGAGCCGGCGAAGTTGTACTTTTCACCAGGTCGCGTGAATTTGATTGGTGAACACACCGATTATAATGGGGGTCATGTTTTCCCAGCTGCAATTAGTGTTGGGACGTATGGCGCGATTGCACCACGTGATGATCAAGAGATTCGCACCTATTCAGCGAACTTCCCAGAGGCTGGGATTCAATTGATTGCATTGGATGATATCGCATTGCGTCAATATGATACATGGATTAAGTACTTGCGCGGTGTGATTACTGAAATGGCCAAGTTTGGCTACCCCGTAACAAAAGGGTTTGACTTGGCAATTGTTGGTGACATGCCAACAGCATCAGGGCTGTCATCATCAGCTTCATTGGAAATGTTGCTCATTAATATGCTAGCTGATTTGATGGGATATGAGAATGATAAGTTGACCATTGTGAAGATGGGGCAAGCAGTTGAAAATGATTATCTTGGACTAAAAACAGGTATTATGGATCAATTTGCTGTCGCCTTTGGTGAAGACGAACAGGCCATCTTCTTGGACACGAACACGCTTGAATATGAGATGGTACCGGCCGAGTTTGGTGAGTATCGTTTGTTGGTCATGACGACTAATAAGAAACGTGAATTGGTTGATTCAAAGTACAACGAACGTCGTGCGGAGACGGAAGCAGCATTGGCTTTGCTCCAAGAAAGTGTTGATATCCAAACGTTGGGTGATTTGACGACGGACCAATTCCTGGCAGCGTCAGCGTCATTAACGGCTGATAATGAGGTCATTATGCGTCGCGCGCGTCATGCCGTGACTGAGAACCAACGTACGGTAGAAGCAAAGGCAGCTTTGCAGGACCACGATTTGGAAACGTTCGGGCAATTGTTAACAGCGTCGCACAATTCGTTGCGTGATGATTATGAAGTAACTGGTGTTGAGCTAGATACACTGGTCGACGCAGCGTTGGCACAAACTGGCGTGCTAGGTGCTCGTATGACCGGTGCTGGATTTGGTGGTTCAGCCATCGCGTTAGTTGAAGAAGCCCGTGTACCTGAAATCACGGCAGCAGTTGGTGAAGTCTACACCAACAAAATTGGCTACCAGCCATCATTTTTCGTCGCCGAAATTGTTGCTGGTACGCATGAAATTAAGTAGAGGAAGTCGTTATGTTAGATTCACATAGTAGTCAATTGGTCTTAGATTTCGTGGCATGGGGTGTTAAGCTACAGGCCTATTCAGAAATGGAAACAGTTTATCGGACTAACTTAGTCTTGGCTGAACTCGGTCTAGATGGGATTGTTGATGGACAGACAGGGAATACTGAGCGCTCGCTAAGTGAATTGACGACATTGTTGCTGGATATTTCTGATAAGTCACCCGATGAGCGTTGGCAACTAGATGTGATGCGAGCACGCTTGTTGAACATTGTGACGCCAACACCTGATCGACTACAAAGCAATTTTGAAAAGTTGTATGCCCAGAGCCCTGAAAAAGTAGTTGCTTATTACTATGACTTAAGCCGGGCCATTGAAAACGTTAAAGTAGCTGATATTCAAAAGAATATTGCCTACGAAGCGGCATCTGATTTTGGTGATTTGGAAATTACGATTAATTTGTCCAAGCCGGAGAAGACGACAGCAGAAATCAAGGCGGCCGCGGCTGCACCAAAAGCGGCTTATCCGCCAACTGCCTTGGATTATACGAATGAAGGGTACGCCGGCTCGATTACACAAGCACCGCGTGCAACACATCGCTTTATTCGTAAATCATTGCAAGGGCAAACATGGGGCTGGCATTATTCGCCATATGCATACTTTGGGGAGCATGCGATTTTTGTTGACTTTGAACGCGAGACGATGGTGATCAATCAAGCAACGTTTGAAAACTTGCTGACGATTGTTGAACGCTATCCAATGTACTTTGTGGGCTCGAATGCGGATTTGCCAATCGTTGGTGGATCAATTCTGTCACAAGAACATTTTCAAGGTGGACGCCATGTCTTTCCGTTGATGAAAGCGCCGACAGAATGCGAAATTCCAATGCCGGCCTTCCCGGATATTCGAGCTGATATTGTCCGTTGGCCGATGACAACCATTCGTTTAACGGCAACCGATAAAGAGAAGCTAGTAGCAGCCAGCGAATTTATTCGTGAAGCTTGGCAAGGGTACTCGGATGACCGTTTGGATATTCATGCGACGAGTGAACGTGGTGAACAACAGCATACGGTGACGCCGATTGCAATGAAGCGTCCGGGATTATACGTCATGTATTTGGTTTTGCGTGATAATGGGACGTCAGCTGAATACCCAGAAGGCATTTTCCATCCCCACCCAGACGTGCAACACATCAAGCGTGAAAATATCGGCTTGATTGAAGTGATGGGGTTGGCTATCTTGCCAGCGCGTTTGAAGGATGAACTCAGTGATGTTGAAGCATTCTTACTTGGTGAGGTAGGCATCGAACAGGTCGCTGAAGGGCACCGACCATGGGCTGAAATGTTGGCCCGTGAACATGCGGTGACGCCTGCCAATGTCCATGAAATTGTGCAACAAGCCGTTGGAAAGGTGTTTGCTGAAGTGCTGACTCATGCAGGGGTCTATAAGTATGACGCAAGTGGTCGTGAGGGACTGAAGCGCTTTATCGCACATCTAACAGCAGCAGGTAAATAACAGTCAAATGGCACTTCCAACAGTGTTGGAGGTGCCATTTTTCAAAAATGATTTGTAAGCGCATACAAAAGAGGAGGGAAACATGGAAGCGAAACTTGAATGGTTAGATGATCCGCGTGTATTCCGTGTTGGCAAACTGCCAGCACACAGTGATCACGAAATCTATCGAGATAAGGCAGATTACAAGGCAGGAAACCAAGCTGATACGTTGTCACTGGATGGAGAGTGGGATTTTCATTACGGAGCATCACCGCGTGAACGAACGGAACAGTTTTATGATCCACAGGCGGTAGCGACGCGGGCAGAATTTAATAAAATTTCGGTCCCTGGCCACATCCAATTACAAGGATATGGTCAGATCCAATACATTAACACACTGTACCCATGGGATGGGCAACAATACCGTCGTCCACCATTTATGGATGGGGATACACAAGGGATGCCGGGCATTTTCAGCGACGCGCCGGATAATCCGGTTGGCGAATATGTTAAGGTCTTTGACTTACCAACGCACTTTGAAAATAAGCGGATGCATATCACATTTGACGGTGTGGAACAGGCGATGTATCTGTGGGTGAACGGTTACTTCGTGGGCTATTCTGAAGATAGTTTTAGCCGAGCTGAGTTTGACATAACTGAACAGTTACATGCAGGACAAAATATGATTGCAGTAGCTGTCTATAAGCTAAGTACGGCAGCGTTTATTGAAGATCAAGATATGTTCCGCTTCTCGGGTATCTTCAGAAGTGTGCGGTTGCGGGCATTACCTGAAATTGACGTGACAGACGTCGCTATTAAGCCAACTGTACATGGTCGCAACGGCATGGTTGATGTCACGTTGCAGTTATCAGCAACAACACCAGTGACGGGTAACGTTCAGATTGCAATTTTGGACCATAATCAGCAATCACTATTAGAAACGAAGATTAGTGCTGCCGAGCAAGTGCGTCTGGCAGACTTGCTTGTGCCAGACATTGCACTGTGGTCTCACCAACAGCCAAATCTTTATCGTTTGCAAGTGACAGTGACCAATGGAAGTGGTGACGAGGTTGCTTTTGTGGATTATCCATTTGGCTTCCGAACGATTGCAATCGGCGCTGATAATCAGTTGCAGTTGAATGGACAACGCTTGTATCTGAATGGGGTAAACCGTCACGAATGGTCGCCTGAAACGGGGCGTGCGCTTAACGAAGCCGATATGCGCCAGGATATGCGTGTTATTCAAGAAAATCATATCAATGCAGTGCGAACATCCCATTATCCAAACCAGGTGCCTTGGTATTTCATGGCCGATGAAGCCGGCATTTATGTAATGGCGGAAACGAATTTGGAATCACACGGTACCTGGCAGAAGATGGGACAAGTTGAACCATCCGTTAACGTCCCTGGTTCACATGTGGCTTGGCATGATGTCGTGATGGACCGGGCACAGAGTAACTATGAGCAATTTAAGAATCACGTGTCGATTCTATTTTGGTCGCTTGGTAATGAATCGTATGCTGGTGATAACATCGCTGATATGAATGCGTACTTTAAGCAGGTTGATTCAACGCGACTAACGCACTATGAAGGGGTCTTCCATAACCGGGAGTATGACGACCGAATTTCAGATGTGGAAAGTCGGATGTATGCCTCGCCGGCTGATATTCGGACATATCTGACTGAACAACCTAAGAAGCCTTATCTAAACTGCGAGTTCATGCACAGCATGGGTAATTCAGTGGGAGACTTTGACGAATATATGGCCTTGTACGATGAGTTCCCTGCATATGGTGGCGGGTTCATTTGGGATTTCAAAGATCAGGCGTTGTGGCAAGACGATCCAATTACGGGGCAACGATTTTTAGCCTATGGTGGTGACTTTAACGAGCGCCATTCTGATTATGAATTCTCAGGTAACGGTATTGTCTTTGCCGACCGTCAGTTGAAGCCAGCAATGCAAGAGGTGAAATATTTCTATGAGCGATATGAAAACAAATAAATTGAAGGTTGTGTATGGTGATGGCGTCCTTGGGATTCATGCAGCCGATACGCATTACCTATTCAGTTATGAAAAAGGTGGCTTGGAATTGTTGCGTGTGAACGACGTTGAGTGGTTGTACCGTGTACCAAAACCAGCCTTCTGGCGTGCAACCACGGATAATGACCGTGGTAATGGCTTTTCAACTAAGAGTGCGCAATGGTTTGGCGCCGACCAGTTCACTACGGCCGTTGATTTCAACGTTATAGTCGACGGGGTTGAAATTGCCAAGCCCGTGGCGCCTGAAAACAATCGTTATGATAATCAGCAAACAGCCGACCAAGTAAAAATCACGTTCACCTATCAGACACCAACTTCGCCACAAACGACGGTATTGGTGAGTTATGAGGTAGTTAACGGTGGTGAGTTAACCATTACCGCAACCTATTTTGGTCAGTCGGAGTTGCCGGAGTTGCCAGCTTTCGGGTTGCGACTCGTAATGCCCGCGCCAGTTACTGGTTTCACGTATCAGGGGTTGTCGGGTGAAACGTATCCTGATCGTTGGCAAGGTGGTGAACCGGGTATTCATCAAGTTGACGGTCTACCGGTTACGCCATATTTGGTGCCACAAGAGATGGGGATGCATATTAAGACGGACTGGGTGACATTAACCCACAATACTGGTTCTCATTTACGTGTGGATAAGACAGATAATCAATTTGCCTTTTCAGCATTACCATACACGGCGGTTGAATTAGAATCAGCAACCCATCAAAATGAATTGCCACCGGCTCGTCGAACGGTTTTGACGGTTTACGGCGCAGTTCGCGGTGTTGGTGGTATCGATAGTTGGGGCAGCGATGTGCAACCAGCATATCGATTGCCAAGTGACCAGGATTATTCAGTGAGTGTGACAATATCCGTTAACTAAACAAAAGGCGTGCCAATCGGTACGCTTTTTTCTTATGCCTTGTTGTCGAATGTCGTTAATTTCGATATATTTTTCAAGTGCAACCGTCAGTTGCTTGGCGATATACCGGCATTCTTGTAAAGTTAAGGGGTAGGAATGAGGAGGATACGAAATGAAGATTGGTGAAAATATTCAACTGCATCGTGAGCAACATGGGATGTCACAACAAGAGTTAGCGGACAAATTGGGAGTAACCCGGCAATCAATTTCAAAGTGGGAAAATGACACAGCGCTGCCAAGTTTCAAAAGCGTGTTGATGATTGGGGATGTGTTTAATCTTTCGTTGGATGAGTTGGTACGTGGGGATGATCGGTTGATTGAGGAGTATGAGCACGAAAAGGGATTTAATCTCCTGCCAACAGAAATTATCGTTTTTTCATTGGTGGGTACAGGAATAGTAGGTATTATACTGATAATGATTTGGCCAAATATCACGATAAATGATTGGCCTGGCGCGGTGTTGCAATTAGCGCAACTCGTAGCTTTCATAGGCTTCGTAAAAACGGCACCTTGGGGACAAATCAATCAAATATTGAAGGACCGCAAAGTATTTGTGTGGTTAGTGTTATGGCTTAGTCTAATTCTGTTGCCATATATGGTGGATTTCTTTCAAAGTTTTGTTACGGCTTGGATAACGAGTGTTAAAAACGGCTCACTTGGATAAAATACCAGTCGTTGTATTAGCACAATCTAAAATGTTACCATTAACGTACAATCTGAAAGTGAGAATGAACATGAATAATGACGTTGAAGTAATGTTGTACGTAAGTGATGTGAACCGTGAAGCGGATTTTTGGGTATCATTGGGATTTGTTGAGCGTGATCGTCAAGATATGGGCGAGACTGAAATGGTGCAAGTGGCACCTTCAGAAGACGGCGCATTCGCGTTGAATATCTTTGACCGTGAGTTTATCAAGGAGAACTCACCTGAAGTCGTTGATAACGTACCTTCAATCATGTTTCACGTCAGACGACGTGGATGCGTTGTACAACAAGATGACAGAATTGAATGTCGAAAAGGGCGAATTAGTCGAAATGGGTCTCCAAAAGGTCTTTAATTTCGCGAACCCAGACGGTCTATACTTCGGTGTTTCAGGTATCTAACCGGGAGACAAAGTCAGCATATTTGCTGGCTTTTTTCTTTTTATCGGAATTTCCGCTGGTTGCGAAGCTGTTTTCCAAAGTGCAACCTATAGTTGCTAGTAATTTTAGATTTTTTCCGGTAGATTTTACTGTAGTAAATTAGCGGAGGAACTATCATGAAATTTGGTGAGAACATTCAATTGCAACGTGAAAATCACAATATGTCACAACAAGAACTTGCAGATATTCTGGGGGTTACGCGGCAATCTGTTTCAAAGTGGGAAAACGATACTTCCTTGCCAAGTTTCAAGAACGTGCTGGCGATTGGAGCGTTGTATGATGTTTCATTGGATGAATTAATTCGTGGGGATGAACGGTTGGTTGAAAAATTTGAGGATCGTAGTGCTGGTCATTATACGCCGGTTGAAATCATCCTATTTACGCTGATTGTAGCCAGCGTAGTGGTATTCATCTTAAGGAATTTCGATGCCAAATTAGCGAATTGGCCTTACTTGGTAAACATGGCGTTCTATACTTTACAATTGATTGCTTTCATAGCTGTGCTTATCATGGCGCCGTGGCAACGCGTTAATGAGTTACTCCGCCAGAATAAGTGGTTCTTTTTTGTGGTACTGGTTTGGGTATTGTTAGTATTCACGCCAGATATGGTCGATTTCTTTAGAGGGTTTTTAGATGGCTTTTTTGGAAGTGTGAAGCAGTATTGATGCACAAAAAATAAAGGACTTGGTATAGTACCAAGTCCTTTATTTTATAGGTTCGCGTGTTGTGCGTCAGTCATTTCAGTGGCAATCTTGGCCATTTCATCAACTGATTCGTGCATCCCCGTAGCAATCCAGCGGATGGCCAAAGCCAACATACCAGAAGCAGTAAAGTCAGACACATAGTCAATTGACATTGAGTGACTAGCTTGGCTACGGAACAATTCCGCGTACAAGCCGTGCATGATATCACGCAAAGGTGGGTAGAATTGTTCGCGAAGGCCGGCGTTTAACAAAACTGCAATTGCCATACCATTAGCTTGCACGAATCCGAAGAATTCGCGTGCAATGATTTCGCTTTCCAACGGTAGGGCAGCGGCTTCCTTCGCAAAGTCATCTGTAAGTTGTTCTACAATCGTCTTGATGACTGCTTCCTTTGTACCAAAATGGCGATAGAAAGCCATCCGTGACACGCCTGCCATGCGGGTAATTTCAGTAACCGCAAGTTGGTCATAGGACTGGCTTTGCAACAAAGTCAGCGTTGCATCAATAATTTGATCGTCAGTCTGCTGACGAATACTCTCCGTTAACATGTTCTTCATGCTTCTAATATACCGAGTAAAACGACTAGCTGTCAGTGATAACCGGCAATCGCAAGGTGACCTTTACTCGCTTTACTAATCCTTTGAAAATGCCATGAAAACTAAAAAACAAGGCTACAAACGTAACCTTGTCTTAATGATTCGTTAATCAAATCGGCCGCATTAACGGCGTTGATCAATATAGTTTTTCAATTCAGGTGACAAAACCGTCTTAACCTTCGCTAAGTCAGCCTGGTTCGTTGCACCAACCATGGCGTAAAGCTTTGCCAAGTGGTTTTGCCAACGAGTGATTTCGGTAATCAAACCATCAGTGCCTTCATTTAGCACAGTGTGCAAGAAGTGACCAGCAACACCAACTGCTTTGGCACCAAGGATTTGGGCCTTCATGACATCCAATGGGTCTTGAATACCACCAGTAGCAAATACAGTAGGCGCGTTTTCAACCAATTGTGCCTCAAGCAAGCTTTCAGCAGTGGTTTGACCCCAGTCGTAAAGGTAGCCGTGAGCAGCCGTCATTTCACGATTGCGGCGATCTTCAATCACAGCGAAGTTCGTCCCTGAACGACCACCTAAGTTGACGTATTGGGCACCTAAGTCACGAATTTGCGCAATCGTTTCTTGTGACATACCGAAACCGACTTCCTTTATAATGACAGGAACAGACACGGTTTCGATAATGCGCTGTAGCTCTTCAGCCCAAATGTATTCACGATCACCTTCAGGCATGACCACTTCTTGTGCAACGTTGATGTGAACTTCAAGGGCGTTGGCTTGAATCATATCAACAACTTGTTGGGCGTGTTCGGCCGTGTGACCAGCGCCGATGTTGGCCATCACGAAGCCATCGGGGTTAATTTCACGAACTGACTTAAACGTGGCGATTGCTTCAGGATCCTTCAAAGCGACACTTTGTGAGCCAACAGCCATGGCCAAACCAGTTTCCTTGGCAGCGGTTGCCAGTTGAGCGTTCACTTTACCAGTCTTTTGGCTACCACCAGTCATCGCTTCGATGTAGAAGGGAGTTGTAAAGTTAAAGTAAGGGTCCATCACACTTAAATCAACGTCGGCGACGCGTGTTTCTGGCAACCCTTGGTGAATAATGCGAACGTCGTGCAATGATGACGTTGGGGCATTACGACGGAATTCGGCTTCCGCTAGAGCTAGGTGTTCATCTTTGCGGTGTGCGTGGGCAATTCCATAATCATTTTCTCCTATAAAGTTGCAATTGAGAGTGGTAGCGGTTGGATGCCAGCTGCAAGCCAGGCTTGCGTGAGCGCTTTAGCAACCAACGGATTGTTCGTAATGGCAATCCCGTTATCACCGCCACCAGCACCTGATATTTTAGCACTTGCACCAAGCTCACTCGCGGTTGAAAGGAGTGTTAACAGTTGTGGTGTCATGTATGATAACCCAACTTGGCTGGTATAAGTGAATAGTTGTTCTTGATTCAAACGAAGCGCCGTGGCGACCTTATCGTAGTCCATTCGACGCAGGCCCTCAACTAACATGTTAACAAGTGGCGCCGTGTTTTGGGCCAATAATTGTTTAGCATGTTGCTTATCAACTGTTGTGGCGCCTTGTGCCAACAGTTGTTGCGTATCTGCTGGTGCGCCTGTCCAACCAACTAACAGTTGCCAGTCAGCAGGAAAACCAAGTCGTTCAAGACGAAGGAGTGGCCAGTCGCGAGCGATGATTTCTGAGAAATAACGATTACTGTCAATCCATTCAGTTATAACCTCAGTATCAAATTTGCTATACAAAACCACGCCACCGAGACTGGCAGCAGCGATGTCACCCATTGAACCAGCTTTGAAGTTTGGCGTCGTCAATGTAATTAATGCCGCCAACTTAAAGCGTTGTTCAGGGGTCATTGGCAGTTCGTAGTCGTCAATGACGGCTTTAATAAGCGCGACTACGACGGCGGCTGATGAACCAAGGCCAAGTTTTTGACCATTGTCGGCATTTAAATGACTCTTAATGGAAACGGTCAACCCTGTGACAGGTTGACCGTTGTCAAGAAGATAATCATTTAATACCTGCAAAGTGCGAATCACAAGGCGCCAATCATCAGTGAGGGGCAAAGTTGGAAGTTCGCTAACTGGCCAATTTTGCTCGCCTAATTGATCACTGGCAACCACTAATTGGTCATCCGTACGACGCGTGACATCAGCAGTGACAAATCGATCAACTGCGATAACAACACTGGGTTGACCACTAAGCGTGACCGCGTATTCACCGGCAAGATAAAGCTTGCCAGGAGCTTTAGCAGTTGTCATTAAATTTCATCTCCTTCAACGATTTTGATTCCAGGGCCAGGTGTTGCAACCTTAATTTGCACACCTGGCAACTCGGCTGTAAGTGCCGTAAGAATCGTGTCAGTATCTGATGGTTGTGAAATCAACTTAACGTTTGGACCAGCATCCATGGTTGCGTACACAGGGACACCTTGTTCACGTAACTTCTGCGCGATAGTGATGATTGTCCAAGACGTATCCGTTAAGTAGTTGAAAGGAGGGACTGATGTGGCATTGGTTGCATGCATCATCAGTGCATCTGTTTCAGCAAGTTCACCAATTGCGGTTAAGTCATGTGCCTTAATTGCAGTTGTCATATCGTCAACGTGATTATTCGTGTAGTCAACCCACGTTTGATACATCGGTGATGTCGTGAGTGCATGTTGCATGCCACCACGAGAGTCAACCTTCTTAGGTTGATCACTTACGATAACCGTCAATAACTGAATTGGCCAATCGACGTTTTCTTGGAACGCGTGGGCAACTGACGTTTCGCTATCAGTACCACGTTCCCAGATGGCAAAACCACCAAAGATAGAACGTGAAGCTGAGCCGGAACCCTGTCGCGCAAGGCGTGACAAGTCTGCATCTGACAGTGTCAAACCGGCAGCTTTACTGGCAGCACCAGCTAACGCAGCAAATGCTGAAGCTGAAGAAGCCAGGCCGGCGGCAGTAGGGACGTGGTTGATTGAGTGAACATGAGCGAAACGGGTTTCGCCAGCTAATTCACGGACCATATCAAGGAAACGGATAACTTTCGTTGCCCCTTTGCCAGTCAATGGTTCACCATCCAACGTCAGTTCATCAGCGCTCAAAGTATCGTCAAACCAGACTGTTGTATCAGTATAAAATTCATCCAACGTGAGGGACACAGAGGTCGTAGTTGGCATGATGAGTTTTTCGTTTTGCTTACCCCAGTACTTTAGCAACGCAATATTTGTGTGCGCGCGGGCAGTTACATGCATCATGAGTTATCTCCTACATTTGTGGGTAACGTTGAGCCCAAACTTCTTGTGCGCCAGCCGCTTCAAGCGCTTGGATGATGCGTTGTACATCTTCATCGCTTTGCGCAAGGGCGAGCATAGCACCGCCAACACCACCGCCAGTTAACTTAGCGCCGAGGGCACCAGCTTGATTGGCAGCGTTGATTAATTCATCAAGCTTTGGGTGAGAAACACCTAAAGCTGACAAGTGAGATTGGGCGTCGTTCATGTGACGACCCAATGATTGAATATCGTCATTAGCTAGGTCTTCGCGGGTTTCACGAGCGATTTGACCTAGTGCGTCGATGTGCGGACGCGTTGCTTCGGGTTCGTTATCAAGTTGCTCACGGACCACTGAGACGGCAAGACCAGTTTGGCCATGTACGCCAGTGTCAGCAATGATTAATGTCCCGTGAAGCGCCATTGACATTGGCTCAGGCTTTTCACCCTTTACAAACCATACCGGTACATCGTGTGCGGTTGTCGCAGCATCAATACCAGATGGTGAGCCGTGTGTAATGGCTTCTTCAATGTTGGCCCAGCGTTGTAGTTCAGCATCGCTTAATTCTGTCTCGAAGAACGCAAAGAAAGCACGCACAATGGCGATCGCTGAGGCCGCAGAAGACCCCATACCACGTTCTTGTGGAATGCTTGACTGGATACGCAAGGTAAAAGGCGTCTTGATAGCGTTGAAGTGACGGAGCAAACGGACAATCAATTGTCGTACGCCTTCATATACTTCTGCCATGGTCGCTAGAGGGCCTTGATACCCTTGAGCGATTACAATTTGTCCTTCTTCACGAGCCTCGATTGTAGCTGTCATGGCCAAATCCGGTAGGGGTAAGGCAATGGCAGGTTGGCCGTAAACGACCGCGTGTTCACCAAGTAAAATCACCTTGGCGTGGCTAGTACCAGTTGCTAGCTTTTCCACTGTAAAATCACCAATCCATTCTCTAATTGTTTTTTCAAACTGCTATTATCATACCAAAACCCATTATATTAGGGAAATAAATGTGAAAATTCATGATACAATTAGGGTACTACTAAAAGAAGGTCGTGGTACGCTCTGATGCTAAATCGAGACATCTATGCGGTTGTCGATCTAGAGACAACCCGTACAACGAGCGAATTGGGCCGAATCATTCAGATTGCGGTCGCATTCGTACAAAATAAAAAAGTCATTAACCAATTTTCAACGTTGGTTAACCCTGGCGAGCAAATTCCACGTAACATTACCCAATTAACGGGTATCACACAAAGTATGGTGAAGGGGGCGCCTTTTTTTGAGGACGTCGCCATGACACTACATGCCATGCTACAAGGCACAATTTTTGTGGCCCACAACGTTAACTTTGATTTGCCGTTTTTGAATGCTGAATTTGAGCGTGTGGGATTAACAGGATTGAAGAGTACTGCTTTGGATACGGTGCCGCTAAGTCAAATTTTGTGGCCCACTGCGCCAGGATATCGTTTGGTTGATATGACCAACTACCTAGCGCTGGAACACAGTCACCCGCACCAAGCGGACAGTGATGCGTTGGCAACAGCCGATTTGCTTATTGCGATTTTGAATGGGCTGAAGGGTTGCCAATGTTGACACTACAAACGTTGGCGGATTTGCCACTGGTTTTGCCACGTGACACGAAGACAGTATTTGAAAAGGCTTTGGCCAAGAATCAAGCCCAGCCACAACCATTACCAGCGCACTTGCAAGTGATTGATGGATTAGCATTGCGTCGCTTCTCTGATCCGGCACCGTTGGTCACAGGACATGCACCGGCTTTCCCAGCTAAAAAAGCTGCAAAAGAACAGTTGTATGGCAAAGAACTGGCGTACCGTGAGCAACAAGCAAAGTTGATGAATGCGATTTACACGCATTACACAGAAGCTGAGTTATCAAATGAACCTGGTAAGACGGCATTTGTTGCTGAGGCACCAACGGGAATGGGAAAGACGTTGGCTTACTTGTTGCCATATGCTTATCTAGCGGATGAACAACAGAAGCAAGTAGTTGTTGCTGTGCCAACAATTACGCTGCAACAACAAGTGACCGATACGATTAATACGACGTTGAAGGACATTTTGCCATTTGAAGTACGTGGGGCGAGCCTGAAGGGACGTACGCACTACTTGAATTTGCAAAGTTTCAAGCGTGCTTTACGCGTCGACGAAGGATCGACGTCATTGCAATTTATCAAGGCACAAATCTTGGTTTGGTTAACTGAAACCTTGAGCGGTGATTTTGACGAATTGAATTTGATTAATCCGCAGCCAGACTTTATGGCTAAGTTGTCACAGCCGGCCAATAATCCAGCTGGGTCACCTTACTATGGACACGAATTTAGCGAACGTCAGCATGTCTTGGCTGAGAATGCACAATTCTTGGTTGTTAATCATGCGTACTTGGCTGAATATGCCCAAGAGCTGGGAACGACTGAAGATTTACCATACTTGGTGATTGACGAAGCCCAGAACTTGCCAAATGCCGTTCTAGAACAAAGCCGTCACCAATTGCCATTCCAAGTTTGGTTGACGCGTGTTCAAAACGCGACGAATTTGATTTTGCGTGATAACGATCCCTCGATTGGGGTGATTTTGAATCGCTTAGTCGGTGGGCAACAATTGAAGTCTCGTTTCTTGCAGCAATTGGAAGTGCTCTCAAGTGAGTTGCCAAAGCTACAAGTTGCGTTCTATCGTCGTTTCTTGCTCAATGGGCATACACCAGCGACGGAAGGTCACTACGAAGTGGAACTACCGATTTCTGAGTTGGCACAGTTCTGGGTCGACCAAGGACACCACCTAACGAGTATGCGTCATGCAGTCCGTGATTTGGGCGAATCGATGGATTATTTGTTGGAGCAATTCAGTAATACCAAGGACGCATTTTCATTGAATGAGCGTCAACATTTGGCGGATTTCCGTCGTTTGCTAGAGAGTATTGCGAAGTATGAGCAACGCTTGACGACGTTCCAACAAGATTTGGTTGATTTCCCAGATGCGAGTGTCTTCTGGCTAACGGAAAATCAAAACCATGACAGCAGCAACTTGCGTTTGAGTGGTGGGTTGCTACACACCTTGGATTTCTTCAAAGACAAGGTTTATCCGCACTTTATGCCACCAACCATTGTCGGGGCAACGTTGTTTACATCAACGAAGTCAGGTTACCTATATGATCGTTTGAATATTGATCGTGATACGGTATTTGCTCGTCGTTATCCTGAAGTGTTTGATTTTAAGAATCAAGCTGAATTGGTAATGGTTGAGAATGCGCCGTCTCCAACTGATTCAGGGTACGTTAGCTATTTGGCCAAGCAATTGGTGCAATTGACGACGACGGTTCAAGAAAACACGCTGGTGCTGTTTAATTCGTTAGACACCATTCAGCAGGTCTATAATCACATGCAGTCAAATCAAACTTGGCAGCAAGGAAATATGACGTTGCTGGCACAAGGTGTGACGGGGACGCGTAGCAAAATTATGAAGCGTCTGCAAAACGAATCACATATGGTTGTTTTGGGTGCCAATAGTTTCTGGGAAGGTGTCGACTTGCCTGGTGATCAACTCCGGATGGTGGTGATTGCGCGACTACCATTTGACCAACCAAATAGCGTGCTAGCTCGCGCCGAAGAAGCGGTCTTGATGGCACACGGTAAGCAACCGTTCTATCAAAGCACGTTGCCAAAGGCGGTGCTACGTTTGCGCCAAGGTGTCGGTCGTTTGATTCGCAAGCCGGATGATTTTGGTGCTGTGGTGATTTATGACCCACGTATCTTGACGAAGTCTTACGGAAAGACGTTGCGCAATATGTTACCGGAGGAAATGCCACAATATACGTTGGCTGACAATGAAGTTGTCCCAAAGGTGAAGCGATTTTTTGATGCGCATTAACGCAAGGTCTTTAATATTGCTGTAAAATTTGATACAGTAATAATTGATTTTGTTCTGTTCACGCAGAACTAACCAGAAGGAGCCACGACACATGGAAATGCGATCAACCGCTCGTTCAAGACGTCGCCGGCACGGATGGCGCTGGCTAATTGGCTTAATCGTTGTGTTAGTACTACTCATTGGTGGTGCTACGATTGTGTCGGTTGCAATGCACCCGGTTACTGCGGCGCGTGAACGAGTGACTGAATTGGCGGTTAAGCGAAATAAGATCACCTCAGCAACCCAATTTTACGCGGTTTCTCGTAACGACACGTACTACAGTGTGGTTGGTGAGAACAAGAAGCACCAAAAAATTGGTGTTATTGTAAAAGGAAAGTCAAAGAAACTCGTCACCGTTAAAATGGCTGATGGTGTTTCGGCTGCTGAGGTGCGACAACTTGTGAAGTCAAAGTACAACCCAAAGCGAATTACAAGCCTCGGGTTGGCAATCTATAAGCAAGTTCCTGTGTGGGAAGTCACGTTTATAGATCGACAAGGCAATTTGAACTTTATCACCTATCAATTTGCGGATGGTAAGGCAGTTCGGACCATCCAACATTTATAAGAGATTACACATCTAAGGGAGTTTAGAAGATGGATACAATTCGCATTGAAGACGCGAAGAACTACGTCGGCCAAGAGGTTCGATTGGGCGCTTGGTTGCGTAACAAGCGTGGTTCAGGAAAGATGCAATTCTTGCAATTGCGTGACGGTACGGCCTTTTTCCAAGGGGTTGTTTCAAAGGAAGCCGTTGGTGAAGAAATCTTTGCCAAGGCCAAGGCTTTGACGCAAGAAACGAGCATGTACTTGATTGGTACAATTCGTGAAGACGAGCGTTCACCATTCGGATACGAAATGCAAGTTAAGGATTTGACGGTTGTTGGGGAGTCAGAAGGTTACCCAATTACGCCAAAGGAGCACGGTACGGATTTCTTGATGGATCACCGTCACTTGTACTTGCGCCACATCCAACCATTCGCTGTTTTGCGTATTCGTAACACGATTATTGCTGCAACGTACGAGTTCTTTAACAAGGAAGGCTTCGTTAAGATTGATTCACCAATTTTGACGGGTTCAGCTCCTGAAGGAACGACTGAATTGTTCCACACGGAATACTTCGATACTGATGCTTACATGTCACAAACTGGACAATTGTATGCTGAAGCTGGGGCAATGGCCTTTGGACGTGTCTTCACGTTCGGACCAACTTTCCGTGCTGAAAAGTCAAAGACACGTCGTCACTTAACTGAGTTCTGGATGATTGAGCCAGAAATGGCTTGGATGCACCAAGAACAATCACTTGAAGTGCAAGAGCGTTACATCGCTTACTTGATTCAAGCTGTTTTGGATCGTAACGAGTACGAATTGGACTTGTTGGGACGTGACAAGGAATTGTTGAAGTCATACACGCAATTGCCATACCCACGTTTCTCATACGATGATGCTATCAAGTTGTTGCAAGAAAACGACTTTGATGTTGAATGGGGTGCTGATTTCGGTTCACCTGAAGAGACGTTCTTGGCAAATCACTTTGCTAAGCCTGTCTTCATCACGAACTTCCCTAAGGAAATCAAGGCCTTCTACATGAAGCGCCACCCAGATCGCGATGATGTCGTTATCTCAGCTGACTTGTTGGCACCTGAGGGATACGGTGAAATCATCGGTGGTTCAGAACGTGATACAGACTACGATTACCTTGAGCAACGTATCAAGGAACAAGGTTTGGACTTGAAGGAATACTCATGGTACTTGGACTTGCGTAAGTATGGTTCAGTACCTCACTCAGGATTCGGTCTTGGGTTGGAGCGTGCCGTTACTTGGATTACAGGTGAGGAGCACATCCGTGAGGCAATCCCATTCCCACGTACAATGAACCGTTTGTGGCCATAAGCTTAAATACAAACATTAATAAACCGCTGAAAACAGTCGTTATAACTGTTTTCAGCGGTTTATTATCGTAGTAATTATTTTGGTTGTTTGTTTTTCTTTTTTCGACGACCGATAAAGAATAGTGCTACCAGCCAGAACCAGGGACGTAGCCACAATGGGCGATTATCATTATTATCCATGTTGCAAATCCTCCTATAACGTTTAGCGTACTCTGAATATGACCATCGCGTTGACGGAAATATGGGGGTATAATAGAAAAATCGAAAAGTATGGGGTACATGCTTTCAAATTTTAGTTAGGGGAACGTATGACAGATAAATTAAATTTTGCAGCGTTTATGCAAGCTGGTACAACGAGCATCAGTAACTATTTACTACAACATTACCGTGACCTTGGCATGACGAACGAAGAATTGCTTGTTTACGTGCAAACGAAGGCAGGTATTGATCGTGGCGAACTAGAACCTAGCACGCAAAAAATTGGGGAGACACTTGGCTGGGATGCGCAGACGGTGTTTGGACACCTTGAGGCAATGCGCGCCAAGGGATTGGTTAATTTTGTTAGTATGCGTGATGGTGCTGGTCGCGTTAGCACACAGTTGGATTTCCAACCACTATATGACAAGTTGGTTTCTGAACCAGGTAGTGATACGATGACTGCGGCGCAGCGTGTTGCCACGCAAGGTCAACCGGTAACGCATCAGGACGATTTGAGTCGTGCAGCGATTTATAACTTAATCGAGCAAGAGTTTGGTCGTCCGTTAAGTCAGATGGAGATGGAAACCGTTAAAAACTGGTTTGACGTGGATCATTTCAAGCCGGAATTCATCAAAGCGGCGGTGCAGGAAGCGGTTCTGAATGCTGCCTTAAACCTGCGTTACATTGAGACCATTCTGGTGGCCTGGCAGAAGAAAAATTATCGTTCTGTCCAGGAAGTTCGTCAAGAGCGTCAAAAGCGGACGCAATTTAAGCAGTTGAATTCAGATGAAAAAGTTAACATTCCAACGAATGTTGATATTTTGAATACTGACTGGTCAAAATTTAAATAATAAAAAGCAAGGAGCCGAACGGTAATTAAACCATTCGACTCCTTGCTTTTTTATTTAATTACTGCTGTCGTTATTCTGATGACGAACTAGCAGGTGGGGTACTTGAGCTCTGAGCTGATGAACTAGCAGGCGTAGAAGAACTTGCTGGTTCATTTGATGCTGCTGGCGCTGAACTTTCAGCGGGTTGTGAGCTGGCTGTTGAGCTTGATGATGGCGTGTACGTTGACGTAGAACGTGAAGAATAAGAAGGTGTGTATGTTGATGCCACACCGACCGTCTTTTCGTTTGCTACGTTAGCACCGGCCACTTGGTATTCCTTCTTACCGTAAACATTAACTTGCTTAACGGTTGAAGGAACCGTCCAGTCTGATCCGTCCATTGAAGAATCAGACATTACGTAATCCATCAAGGCGCCATAAACCTTCAACATGATGTATTGTTCGTTACCAGTCAAATCGTGGCCGACCTCGTTTGGATCGTCATAACCTGTCCAAACAGAAATGGCAGCACTCTTAGTGTATCCAGTGAACCAAGTATCCATTGCTGAATCAGCTGACATGTTTGAATCTGCGCCATAAGCGACTGTTCCTGTCTTACCAGCTTGATTATAAGCATCGGTTGCAATCATCTTGGCGTATGAATCGCTGATAACCGACTTCAACATGCTTGTCATCATGAAGGCTGTAGAAGACTTCATAGCCTCTGAACCCTTAGAACTAAACTTCTTCACGGCACCACTACGGTCAGTAATCTTAGAAATGTAAGATGGCTTGTAATAAGTACCACCATTTGCGAATGCTGAGTAGGCAGCTGCTTCTTGCTCAGTTGAAATGTCGATTCCAATGGCGTTTGAGGCAACCATCTCCTTAGGATCTTCGTTAATACCGAGCTTCTTAAGGAATGCAGAAGATTTGTCATAACCAACTTCTTGCAACGTTTGAACGGCAGGGATGTTACGAGATTGTGCAATCGCTGTACGCATTGAAATCGTACCAAGGTAACGGTGGTCAAAGTCATTCACGGAGATGTTTGTGCCAGGATACTTGTAGGCATTGTCATCAACGGCGTGGTTCGTTGACCAGTTCATATCTTCGATTGCTGGACCGTATGCGACCAAAGGCTTAGCTGTTGATCCAGATGAACGCTTGGTGTTAGTTGCGTGGTTGGTACCAAATAGGGTTGTTTCTTTACGACCACCAATTTGGGCAATCACGTCACCGTTGCGGGGGTCGGTAACTGTCAAACCAACTTGCATCTCATCATCAGGCCAAGCAACATAGTTTTCTGTGTTAACAATGTTGTAGGCGCGGTTCTGTACCTTTGGCTCAAGATTCGTTTGAATCGTCAAACCGTCAGTGTCAGGATTGTAGCCAAGGCTCTTCAATTCAGCATTAACCGATGTGATGTACGCTTGGTTGATCTTGGTCTTTTCTTCAGTGTTTTCAAGTTGATCTGAGTGAGTTGAGACCAAACCGTCGTCGATCGGCGTCTTCATGTACTCATTGGCCTTAGATTGCGTGATAACGCCGTTTTGGGCCATTGCTTCAAGAACTTCGTCACGACAATTCTTGGCGTCCTTTGGGTTAGTGTATGGATCATAACCAGTAGGTGATTGTGGCAAACCAGCCAACAAGGCCATTTGAGGCGTTGACAATTGGTCAAGTGACTTACCGAAGTAGTAATCAGCAGCCGTCTTCATACCATAAACACCATTACCCATATAAACCTTGTTCATATAAAGCGTCAAAATTTGATTCTTTGAGTATTGCTTCTCAAGCTTCAAAGCAAGCCAAGCTTCTTGTGCCTTACGCTTCAACGTTTGGTCACTAGCCGCTGTTGAGAAAACAGTCAACTTAATCAATTGTTGCGTTAGGGTAGAACCACCTTGCAAACCAAGTGATGAACCAGTGAAGTTAGCAAATGCAGCGCCGAGAATACGGCGAGGATCAACACCGTGGTGCTTGTAAAAACGACGATCCTCGATTGAAACAACGGCCATACGCATTTCTTGTGGAATCTCAGATTGCTTGGCAATCTCACGCTTTTGTGAGCCACTTGTATAGAAAACGTCACCGTTCTTATCCAAGTATTGGGTTTGTGAAGTGCCGACAAGAGCAGCATTTGTCACTTTAGGTGCTGATGAAGCATAGTAGGTGAAAGCACCAACTCCGGCCAATGTGCCGGCTGCGCCAAGCGTCACAAGTGTTAGCAACGTATACTTTGTATAGCGCTTCCACTTTGAAGTTGGCTGGGATGTCTTCTTTTTTGAGCGTAACCTTTGCACGCGTGACATCTCTTCTGTCATAACAAATAGTTCTCCTTATACTTTACGTTGATTAAGCAATTCATCAATAGCGGTTAAGTAGGGCGTGGTTGGGTTGATTCCGAGGGGAACTAACGCACCTTCTGCCTTAATAACGTCGTATGGAATCGACTTTCGTTGGGTTTCTTGATTATCCCAGTAAGTGAATAATAGCTCTGCCCAAATGACGTATGTCTCATTTAGGTTGGAAAAGCGAATAATCATGAAAGCGAGTCCATGCTGTGTAACCACTTGCTTCAAATGCTTAATCTGATGTTCATGGACATTTTTCAAAGGAAATGACTGCTTATTGGTCGTTTCCTTCGCATCGAAGTCGATATATTGCCCATTATAAACACCATTGTAATCTGTGGTAGAAGCCTGTCTAAAATATGCTTCCGTAATTTTCGCAGCTGAACGGGCAGGGTAGCTAACGTTAACAATTTGAATAGGCGTGGGCTTTTTATGAATCACAGCCTTATCTGTTGCTAGGTAGTACGCATTTGCGTCGTTCAAATCATTTTCCAATGACATACCGCGATTACTTTGGGAAACACCTTTTGAGACCGGCTTTGAAAACGCACTCGGATTAAATTGGCGTCCATTTGGATAGTTAATAGCCATTTCGTACTCCTGCGTCTTAAGGTATCCTTTATATTATAGCAAAATGACAATTATTCTGACAAACTTTCCTATAATGTAAGTAATACGTAAAGAGGTGATGACGTTGACAGTTGATGGTGAATTGCATCGAATTTGGATTACAGGGTTCCGCAGTTATGAGTTGGGCGTGATGGGGACAAAAGACCCAAAGTTGATGGTAATTAAGTATGCATTGCGTAAAATTTTGGAAAACGCGATTCAAGATGGTACTGATTGGTTGATCACTGGTGGCCAATTAGGCATTGAACAATGGGCGATTGAAGTTGCGTTGGAATTGCGGGACGAAGCTTACCCTGAGTTCCAGATTGCGTTGATGACGCCGTTTAGCAAATTTGGTAGCCAATGGAATGAAGCAAATGCCGAAAAATTGACGCAGCTAAAGTCATCAGTCAATTTTACAAGCGCTGTTTCGCAAGGTGACTTTGCAGGACGCAATCAAATGGTGACTTACCAGAACTTTATGTTAACGCACACTGATGAAGCTGTTATTTTTTTCGATGAAGAAGCAACTGAATCGAAGGCGCGATATGATGATGTTGCCATTCACGATTTTGCGGAAAACCATGATTATCCGGTGCGCCGGGTGGATTTGGACCGTTTGCAAGACTATGCAACGGAGTACCAAGAAACGCTTTGGGAAGACTAGGACACAAACAATTCACATAAAGTGCTTTTGTAACTGAGTTTAAAACCTGTTAAACTAATAATACGAACAAAACGGAGGAGTCCTAGTGATGGAAAACGTGCTACACAACCGCGAGGAAATTTTGACGAAGGAATTTAAGAAGACGCGTATCGGTACTGGATACGATATGACGGATGTCGATGCTTTCTTGGATGAAATCATGTCAGATTATCAAGCGTTCCAAAGTAATATTGATGAATTGACGACACAAAACGAGAAGTTGAAGGCGCAAGTTGCTGAATTGACGAAGCAAGTATCAGCTGTGGCAACGGCGCCTAAGGCATCTCCAGCGCCAGTGGCAAACACAAACATGGATATTTTGAAGCGTTTGTCTAACTTGGAACGCCGTGTATTTGGTACGGCTTCAGAGGCGCCAACACCAGTTGCTGAAGAAAAGGCTACACAAACGGCTGAATAAGTGTATAATAAGTAAATACGATGTATTAGCGGGTAATTGCGTATGGCTTATGCCGTATGAGGAAAGTCCATGCTCGCACTGACTGCGATGTCAGTAGTGTTCGTGCTAGCTGAAAAAATAAGGCTAGGCAGCCGACTTGTCGGTTGACGGCCAACGAAAGACCTACGGGTAACTATGGTTGAGTAGTTGTTAAAGTGCCACAGTGACGAACCGTCAAAGAAATGCGACGGGTGGAACGCGGTAAACCCCTCGAGCGGGCAACCCAAACTTTGGTAGGGGCGCTTGACCTAACAAATTGAAGTGATGGTCGGGGAGGCAGAAATGTCTGAGATAGATGATTGCCACCGGGTATTGACCGCCAATCAATATTCGGTACAAAACATGGCTTATAGCTGATGCATCAGGCAGCCGACGTCCTTGTGGCGTCGGCTTTCTTTTTGCACTTAAACCCAGGAAACTGGGATACATAAATAAGAAAAAAGGTGACAATTATGCAAACATTTAAATTGATGGCCACCATGGGAGCAGGACTTGAAGCCCTTGTTGCTCGTGAGTTGAAGGACATGGGTTATGCAACCCAAACTGAAAATGGACGCGTTTTCTTCCAAGGAACGGTTGAAGATATTTACCGCACTAACTTGTGGTTGCGTGTAGCTGATCGTGTCAAAATTGTGGTGACTGAATTTGATGCCAAGACTTTCGACCAATTGTTCGAGAAGACGAAGGCATTCCCATGGGAAGACTTGTTGCCATATGACGCTGAGTTCCCAGTAAACGGGCGCTCAAAGAACTCTATTTTGCACTCTGTACCAACTGTACAAGCAATCACGAAGAAGGCGATTGTTAACCGTTTGACGGATGCCTATCACGCGCGTGGCTACTTGCCAGAAACAGGAAACCGTTTTGTTTTGGAAACGGCCGTTGATAAGGATCACGTCATGATTACGCTGGATACGACAGGTGATTCATTGTTTAAGCGTGGTTACCGTACTGAAAAGGGTGGTGCGCCACTAAAGGAAACGATGGCTGCTGCGTTGGTTAACTTGGCTCACTGGTTTACCGACAATCCATTTGTTGATCCAACAACTGGTTCAGGAACTATCGCTATTGAGGCTGCGTTGATTGGTCGCAACATTGCACCAGGATTGAACCGTGAGTTCGATATTACGCAATGGGACTGGTTCGACAAAAAGATTGGTGAAACGTTGAAGGCTCAAGCACGTCAAATGATTGACTTTGATGTTGAGTTGGATATTGAAGGATTCGATATCGACGAAAACATGATTGAAATCGCGAACGCAAACGCTGAAGCTGCTGGTGTTGGTGATGACATCACCTTTAAGCAATTGGCTGCTAAGGATTGGTCAACTGACAAGATTAATGGTGTGTTGGTTGCTAACCCACCATACGGAGAACGTTTGGGTGACGAGGATGCTGCTCGCCAACTATACAGTGAGATGGGTCACATCTACAACAACATGCCAACGTGGTCAAAGTACATTTTGACGTCAGATGAAGGCTTTGAAGAAGCTTTCGGTGCTAAGGCTACTAAGAAGCGTAAGTTGTACAACGGTGCATTGAAGGTTGATTTGTACCAATACTGGGGAAAGAAGATCCGCTAATTTTTAAAGATTGAAAGGGGCAAACACATGAGTTCACTACTTGATGGCATGAACGACAAACAGGCAGAAGCGGTTATGACAACGGAAGGTCCGTTGCTAATTATGGCTGGTGCCGGATCTGGTAAAACACGTGTTTTGACGCATCGTGTCGCCCACTTGATTAAAGATTTGAATGTGATGCCATGGCGTATTTTGGCCATCACATTTACGAATAAGGCTGCCCGTGAGATGAAGGAACGTATTGGTCAACTAGTTGATGCTGAAGATGCGGATGCCGTTTGGGTCTCAACGTTCCACGCGTTGGCAGTGCGTATTTTGCGTCGCGATATTGATAAGTTGGGTTACAAGAAGGACTTTTCAATTATTGATGCCGGTGCGCAACGTACATTGATTAAGCGTATTTTGAAGGATATGAACGTGGATATCGAAAAGTATGATCCACGTTCAGTGCTTGGGGCTATTTCAAACGCAAAAAACGCGATGGAAAAGCCTGAGAAGTACGAAGAATTGGCTAATGGCCCATTTGAAGAGATTGTTGCGAAGGCGTACAAGGAGTATCAACACCAATTGGCGTTGGCACAATCAGTGGACTTTGATGACTTGATCATGTTGACGATTGAATTGTTGCACCAAGAACAAGAAGTTTTGGAATTCTACCAAGAAAAGTTCTTGTACGTGCACGTCGATGAGTATCAGGACACCAACGATGCGCAATACGAATTGGTCACGTTGTTGTCAGCTAAGCACCGTAACTTGGCCGTAGTTGGTGACTCAGACCAGTCTATCTATGGTTGGCGTGGTGCGAACATGCAAATCATCATGAACTTCACCAAGGATTATCCAGATGCGAAGACGGTTATGTTGGAACAAAACTACCGTTCAACGCAAACTATCTTGGATGCGGCGAATGCAGTTATTGAACACAATAACGAGCGAATCGCGAAGAATCTTTGGACGGACAACGGAATGGGTGAAAAGATTACCTATTACCGTGGTCAATCTGACAAGGATGAAGCCTTGTATGTCATTGCCCAAATCCGTGATGGTGTTAAAAATGATGAGCGCAATTACCGTGATTTTGCCGTCCTTTACCGTACGAATGCGCAATCACGTGGAATTGAAGAAGCTTTGGTGAAGGCGAACATCCCTTATACGATGGTCGGCGGATCGAAGTTTTATGAGCGTAAGGAAATCCGTGATGTGTTGGCCTACTTAGCTTTGGTGACGAATCCGGCTGATAATGAAAGCTTCTTGCGTGTCGTCAATGAGCCAAAGCGAGGTATTGGTAATACATCAATCGAACGTTTGCGTTCATTTGCCTTGCAACAAAACTGGCCATTATTGGATGCTGCCCAAAATGCGGTCATGATTCCAGGTTTGACGGCCCGTGCAGCTAACCAATTGACGCAATTTGCTGATTTGATTAGCTCACTTCGTCAACAAATGACGTTTGACTTGAGTATCACCGACTTGACGCGTCAAATTTTGGAACGTTCTGGTTATGAGGAGCAATTTAAGGCATCCCCAACCCCAGAAAACCAAGGCCGTCTAGAAAACTTGGCCGAATTCCTGTCAGTAACGGAAGAATTCGACAAAAAGTACGAGCCAACCGAAGAAAGCGTCTCAAAGTACGTGGACTTCCTTGGTGAATTGGCGTTGGTTTCTGATTTGGATAGTGTCGATGAAGATGCAGACAACCAAGTGACGTTGATGACGTTGCACGCTGCCAAGGGATTGGAATTCCCAGTCGTCTTCTTGGTTGGTATGGAAGAAAACTTGTTCCCATTGTCTCGTGCTGCGGCTGATGACGCCCAACTAGAAGAAGAACGTCGTTTGGCTTATGTTGGTATCACGCGTGCTAAGCAAAAGTTGTTCATTACGAATGCTTATTCACGTTTGCTATACGGACGAACGACAAGTAATATCCCATCACGTTTTATTGATGAGATTAGTCCAGAGTTGATTCAACAACCAGCTGGTCAAACGTTGTCAACAACTGCCAATCGTGATGGTGCTTTGCCATTTGCCCGTCGCACACAACAAGCGACGGCAACGACGTTTGCTGGTCGTCAACGCCAATCATCAGTGGCGTCAACGCCAACTCGCACAACATCTTCCATGACAACTAACAACCCAGGAACTGGCGCTGATAAGGCTGCTTGGACAATTGGGGATGCGGTTAGTCACAAGAAGTGGGGTGTTGGTCACGTTGTGAAGGTGTCAGGAACTGGTGAAGACCAAGAATTGGACATTGCGTTCCCAGATCAAGGTATCAAGCGTTTGCTGGCTGCCTTTGCACCAATCCAAAAAGTCAATTAACAAAGAGGGACTGTTGAATGGCAGATATTAATACGGATATTAAAGATCTTTCACAAGAAGACGCGGCGACTGAGATTGCTGCTTTGCAAGCTGATTTGAAGCAATGGGCACGTGAATATTATGAGAACGATGCACCGTCAGTTGAAGATTCAGTTTATGACGTTGCTTATAACCGACTAGAAGCTTTGGAAGCTGCTTTCCCGGCGTTGGTGACGGCTGATTCCATCACGCAACAAGTTGGTGGGCGTGAAGTGAAGTCAGATTTGCCAAAGGTTGCCCACCCGGTACCAATGTTGTCACTGGGTGACGTCTTTTCATTTGAAGAGTTGGCAGACTGGATGGCTACGACACAAAAGTCATTCCACGAACCGTTGGCATACAATGCGGAATTAAAGATTGATGGTTTGGCCATCAGTTTGGTCTATGAAAATGGGTCACTTGTGCAAGCGTCAACACGTGGGGATGGTAGCATCGGTGAAGATGTGACCGCTAACGTCCGACAAATCAAGCGTATCCCTAAGAAGTTGAACGAACCACTGACCGTTGAAGTCCGTGGTGAAGTGTACATGCCTAAGGCTGCCTTTGTGACGTTGAACGAGGAACGCGAGCGTGACGGTTTGCCAACGTTTGCAAACCCACGTAATGCGGCAGCTGGTTCATTGCGCCAGTTGGATGCCAAAATCACAAAGCAACGTCAGCTAGATGCATTCTTGTATTTTGCGGTTGATGCTGAAAATGTTTTGGGTGTTACGACGCAAGCTGATCTGTTAGCTCGCATGGCAGAACTTGGTTTGCCAACCAATCCAACCAATGCGGTGGTGAGTTCAGAAGCGGATGTTGAAGCTTACATTACGAATCAAACAGCGACACGTGATGACTTGGCTTATGGTATCGATGGTATTGTCGTTAAGGTTAATAACTTGGCTTACCATGAAGAACTTGGGAACACGGTGAAGGTGCCACGATGGGCCATTGCCTATAAGTTCCCACCAGAAGAAGCGTTGACGGTTGTTCGTGATATTGAATGGACGGTTGGACGTACTGGGGCGGTCACGCCAACTGCGGTGATGGACCCAGTTCAATTGGCCGGCACGACGGTTTCACGCGCCTCTCTACACAATCCAACATACCTTGAAGCAAAGGGCATTCGTATCGGTGATACGGTGACGTTGCACAAGGCTGGGGATATTATTCCAGAGATTGGTCAAGTGATTTTGAAGCAACGTCCGGCGGATTTAATTGAATACAGTATGCCGTTGGGTTGCCCGGCCTGTGGTCAGGAATTAGTACACGTTGATGGTGAAGTTGCCCTTCGTTGCATTAACCCATTCTGCCCGGCACAAGTACAAGAATCATTGACGCACTTTGCATCACGTGATGCCATGAACATCGATGGCCTTGGACCAAAGATTGTGGCACAGTTGCTTGATAAGAAGATGGTTGATCAAGTGTCTGATTTGTATCGTTTGACGTTTGAACAATTGCTTACGCTGGACAAGTTTGGTGAAGTATCGGCAAACAAGTTACTAACGGCCATTGAAAATTCAAAGGCTAATTCAGTTGAGCGCCTGTTGTTCGGGCTTGGTATCCGTAACGTTGGTGCGAAGGCTGCGAAGACGATTGCGGCTAAATTTGTCACGTTGGATGCCATTGCTCATGCAACGGCCGAAGAAATTTCTGAATTGCCAGGCATGGGATTGATTATTGGCCACAGTATTGCGCAATACTTCGATACAGATCACGCCCAAGAGTTGGTTCGTGATTTCGAATCACTTGGCGTTAACACGCGTTATACGCAAGCGGTTGAAGTTGCAACTGACACGGTCTTTTCTGGTAAGCGTGTGGTTTTGACTGGAAAGCTTGAGCTGTTTAGTCGTTCAGATGCGACTGCATGGCTTGAAGCGCAAGGTGCAACGGTGAGTGGATCGGTTTCTAAGAAGACTGATTTGCTGATTGCCGGTGCAGATGCAGGTTCAAAGTTAACAAAAGCCCAAGAACTTGGCATAGAGATTTGGTCAGAATCACAATTGCGTGATAGTATGGAAAGTAAATAATAATCAAAAACGAAACCGCTCGATGTAGTGTCGAGTGGGTAAGAGGAGTTTTTCATGATGCGTGCACTTAAATGGATTGCTGCACTAGTTGTTGTGGCAGTTTTGGCTGTAGCATTGGTCTTCTTTGGTAACTTTTTCTCAAAGAATTCGTCATCAGTTAATAATTCTGGTACGACGAAGACAACGAGCTCATCTTCATCAAAGAAGGGTGTTCAGGTTACTGGAAAAGCTGACGACTCAGTTTACAAGACTGTCATCAAGGACGGTAAGTATTTGACGAGCAAGACCCGCGGTTTGACGGCCCAACAGAATGCCGGTAACACCTTTAACCTGGTTGGTTTTGAAGATGGGTTGCTTGACTTTTCTAAGGATCATTTCAGTACGTCTAAGTACGTGTTCCAAGAAGGTCAATATTTGTCTACGAAAACGGCTATAGATTGGTTGAATCGCAAGGCGGGCGATAATCCAACAGGACTAAATCCTGAGGATAATGGTAAGACTGACGATTCACGTGCACCAATCTACTTGCAAACAATTGAAGAACAAGACTTCATGACGCAAGACGGTGATAACCTGAAGTTGGCTGGTATCGTCATCGGTATGGGAATGAACACCCAAGACGTTTATCAAAAGGAAAAAGATGGGCCTAGCTTTACGCAAGATATTGATAAGGCTGACCGCATTGCTCATGGTAAGGAAATGGCTGCTGAAGTTGTTAAGCGTTACCGTGCAATGAAGGATATTCCTGTTGATGTGCCAATTTATGTGGCCATGTATGCCCAAGCTAAGGATGATTCTTTGGCTGGTGGTAGTTTCTACAGTTGGAATGTATCAAAGTCAGGTGATTCATTGGGATCATGGACTGATTTGAACAACCAAACTGTTGTATTGCCAATGCAAGAAGGGACGACGTCAGCAAAGTCAGTTGCAAGTTCATTGAATACGAGCTTCACAAACTTTGTGGACAAGGTACAAGGATTCTTCCCTAACTTGTCGTCTGTTACTGGTCAAGCGGCCTACACAGATGGCACGTTGCATGGCTTGAATGTGAAGGTTTCAACGCAATTCTATTCTGCCACTGAAATCCAAAGCTTTGCAAACTACATCGCCCAACTTGCACCAAGCTACTTACCAAACGGGGTGCCAGTTCAAATTAGCATTGAAGCATCAACGGGTATGCAAGCATACGTGACGTCTGACGGTAAGGATGATACGTACACAGTTACGGTTCTCGGATCTTACTAAAATGCTTTGGTAAAAATTTATAGTTTAAGCCTTTCTTAGGTAGCTGATTTGACATTTTTGAAATCAGCTCCTTTTTTGCATATAGTTAATTGAGTAGAAACTATTCTTGCATGGGACGATAATACGTAGACGTAAGTTTTTGAAACTACGGAATCCATACACCATGCGGTTATGCTCTTATGATGGGATTCCGGACTACTTTTTCTAGTTTGGTAGAATATCATCATAGGAGCATGTTTATTTATGGTTACACGTTATGAAGAGGACTTTAAAAAGTCCATTGTTGAGATGGTTAAAGCGGGCCGTCGGCCCGATGAATTATCGAAGGAGTACAGTCCTTCAGCCGATTCAATTCGGAACTGGATTAAAAATTACTCACCTGTGGAGGTCAACGGTGAATCTGTCTCAGCCGATGAGTTGAAAAAGTTGCGCAAAGAACTCGCAATCTTGAAAGAGGAAAATGAAATTTTAAAACGTGCGGCGGTGTTGCTGGCAAAACATTAGTTTTGCGCGGTAGAAGTGTTGTTTTGCCAATTATCCACAAAAATTTGGTACAGGGACACCGCATCACACGCGTTCTGAGTGCTTTGAAAATTCCAATGTCCACTTACTCTGACTGGCTCCATTGGGAGCCGAGCGCACAAGAAATACAACACAACAACTTGAGAATTGCCGTCGAATCAATTTACACAGCCAATAAAGGCATTTATGGTTATCGACGAATTGCTAAAACCATGCGAAACCTATTCAAACTAGCAATCAGCGACCGCTTTGTATGGCAATTGATGAGTGAAGCTGGCTTGAAATCGCGTATGCAAAAGCGATATAACAAGCCTACAACAGTCAATGACAAAGATCAGATGCCAAATCTCATTATCAATCTGGATGACCTAAGTGGCGTAATGACAACTGACATTACGTATATCCAGTTGACCGATAAGACATGGGTTTACATGGCTAGTGCATATGATCCGGAAGACCGTAAGGTGCTGTCGTATCGAATCGCAGATACAATGACAGCTCAACTAGCAACCTCAGTAATCGTTAAGGCGCTAAGACGAGGTGAAAAACCACTGTATGTGCATAGCGATATGGGAAGCCAGTATACCAGCGAATTGTTTGAAAATACACTGGAGTCCATAGGTATTAGGCACTCTTACTCCCGTAAAGGGCACCCTTACGATAATGCCCGCATCGAAAGTTTTCACTCGTTACTCAAGAGGGAGCTGATCTACCAACAGGATTTCGAGAGTATCGCTGATGTGCAAGCCGCTGTTGGATGGTACGTCAACTGGTGTAACAACAATCGTATATCACTCCGTGATGCCGCCTAGACCAATTTGTAGATGACATAAACGCGATTATACAAATTTGCCTATACACCGGCGTTTACAAGCACTGACTTTGTGAAGTCCAAAAATCACTCTGACCAGTGCTTATTTGCTATACCCTCAGACTTGTGAAATTTAACAAAATCCAAACTAGACCACCGTAATTACAGAGTCTCCGGCAGACACAGGGACAAACCCTTGGCCCCGTAAAAATGACCCGAAATCTTTACAAAATCAGGCCATTTTGAAAAATTTTCGGGGGTACGATACCTAACGAGCTCGAAAAACAGGTCAGAAGTCTTGACATCAGAGCCCCGTGCATCGAAAAAGGACAAAATATGCGTACTCCTTTAAAATCAAGGTTATAAGATGGCGATTAGAACACCACGCTTCTCTTCCTCGGGCAGCGAAGAAATTTCGTATACGGAACCCTTCTCTGATATGGCAGTGGGAACGTGCTTTCGATTCTGTTCGTCTAAAACCTGATAAACGAAGGCGGAAACGAACCATGAACAAGCAAGAACAAGACAAAATTAAGAAGTTAGAAGAAGAGAATGAGCTGCTTCGCATTAAGGTGGCGTATCTGGAAAAACTCGAGGCATTAGCACAGGAAAAGAAGAGAGTACAAACTAAGACAAAGCGGTAGTTATCACTTTGCTAAGGCAAGAATTGAAGTGCAAGTTGAAGCTACTTCTTCAAGTGGCTGAGCTGTCTAGTAGCAGCTATCACGATTTGTGAAAACGTTTATACAAGGAGTATCCACGTGAGTTGGTCGATGCGATTACATCAATTCGTATTGACACCCCAGATTATGGTTATCGTCGTGTCACGCAGGAGCTCCATAATCGTGGCTTCAACACCAACCACAAGGTTGTGCTGAAGATCATGAAGATGAATCGGCTGCCTTGCACTGCCTATATTGACTTTTATAGTGGTGAGATTCTCACTTGGAATATCGATTTTCATCCAACTGTCGAGTTGTCACAAAGCCGTTAGATGAGCTTCTACAAAATAGGCCAGAATTGAAATATCGAATGACAATTCACTCTGACTAAGGTTTCCAGTGTCAAAATTATGAGTATGTATCACGGTTAAAGACTAACCGTGTTTTCCAAAGCATGAGTTGCAAAGCGACATGCCTAGATAACGCAATGGCTGAGAGTATCTCCCACATCTTGAAGGTAGGAAAGGTACATAACAACCACTATCAAAGTTATGACGAATTAAAGTCCGCCATAACTAACTATGTCTATTACTACAACAACAAGCGGTTAAAACAAAACTGGTCGGAAAAACTCCGGTTCAATACCGAAATCTTTCCGACCACATAGTCGCTTAAACTTCACTCCAACTTTTGGGGTTAAGTTCACTAGGCTTTTTTAGTGGCGCAAAGTAGCAGATACAGATTTAACATTGATGATAATAAATATTAATTAACATGAAGTAGCCGGCGCTTACGTTTCTGGGGGACACATAGGTTCCATTTAATTGTCAGTTATTCTGCCGGTACTGATTTCTGTGATCTATTCAGGTAAAGTTAGCACGCTTTAGTTATTTAAATATTCTCATTTTTAATGAGAATCAGATAAGGAACAGGAAGGGAAATCAATATATTTGAATAATGTTAAGGAGAGTGTTACAGTATAGTAATTCTTAAGAGATTAATCTATTAATACGATTGTCTGTGCTAATATACTGTTCAAAGACTGTCACTTATTAAATGACAGATATTTGAACAATATGTTTATGTCTTTTTTGACTTGAATTTTAAAATGTCAGGTAATTCAGAATCGAATTCATGAAACCAGACAACATATACATATGATTTTAAGATTTTTTAATCTGATAGGGAGAGATATACTTATGGCAAATTACAGGAAACTCATTGTTGTTCCGATAATTGTCTCAGAATTAATTCTACCAACAAAAGTATTTGGGGACAGTATGTCTCCTCAAACTATGCGAAAAATAGATACTAGTACTGTGAGTAATGTAAACAACACTAACAACAAATCGATTAATAACTTTGATTCTACTTCAGAAAATGTTGCTTCCGGAATATTTGGCACATCGCTTTGGGAACTAGATAGTTCAGGGGTTTTACACATCGGAGCAGGAGAATTTGCGTATACAGACACTAGTTCGCCGTGGAACAACTGGGCTCCTTTAATTAAGCGGGTAGTCTTTGAGGGGAAGGTAATTGCTGGAGCTAGGTCAAATTATTTGTTTAAGGACTTTATTAATGTGACAGAGTTCGATAAAATGGAGAATTTTGATATGTCAAATGTAGTGGGGGCTGCTGATATGTGGAAAAACAACAAAAGTCTAGAAAGTCTGGATTTAAGTTTTTCTAGAGCTGGGCAAAACGCCAAAACACTACAAAATGGTGGAATGTTTGAAGGATGCGTAAATTTAGAGTATTTAGACTTAAGAAGTGTTAAATTTAGCTATAATTACTTCAGTGCGTTTAAGGACGATGCGAAATTATCTAGAGTTACAGTGGACAAATCTTTAAACCTGTACGATAAAGGTAAATTTCCAGGTATACCTGAATCTAAACAATACACGGGGAAATGGGTAAATGTCGGTGATGGGACTATTTCAAACCCTGCCGGAAGCATCGTAGTAGATACTACTGATATATTCGGATCCAATCCAAATCTTCCTGAAGATACGTATGTTTGGCAAGAAAATACAATTACTGTTGGTAAGCCGGTTACAGTACAATACGTAGATACAGAGGGAAATAAACTAGCGGAGGATACAGTTAAGTCAGGAAATATTGATGAGGAATATACAACGGAGCAAAAAACACTTCCTGGCTATACACTTAAGGAAATAAGGGGGTCAAGCGAGTGGTAAGTTTGCAGATCAACCGCAAGATGTAACCTATGTTTATAGTAAGAATCAGGTCGCTGGTGGATCAGTTACAGTACAATACGTAGACACAGAGGGAAATAAGCTAGCGGAGGATACAGTTAAGTCAGGAAATATTGATGAGGAATATACAACGGAGCAAAAAACACTTCCTGGCTATACACTTAAGGAAATAAGGGGTCAAGTGACCGGTAAGTTCATAGGTAAAACGCAAATAATTAGTTATGTTTACGTCAGTAACAGTGAATCATCCTCTAAAATTCAAGATATTAATTACTCCAACACAACATCGATCTTTTTAAAAAAAGATCAAAATAGAATTGCGTTGCCAAACACAGCTGCAGCACATAAGAAACAAATGAATGAAAAAATAGCAGTGTTTATGGTTATTATATGTTTAGTTATATTCATTGGCAAAAGGAAATTTTAGTTGTATTGTTCTTTCTTAAAGCAGGTTGAAAAAGCTTTGGGTTCTTTGCACTTGTAGACTGAAAGTGCATGACAGTTATTCAACATAGTGTAGTGTTTATGGTTGGTGAAGAAAGGATTTTACAGAGTAAGTATTGGCATAAAGCTTAAACGCATCAAAGTAAGCCAATATCATGTTTTCCTAGAAGATAAGCTAGCGGATGAAGTGGAATATAGATTAATAATCTTGCTTATGTTTCACAGGAACTTAAAAATATATGTATGAGGTTATGGGAATGAAAAAAGTTTCAGTAGTTGGAGCCGGAATAGGTGGATTAACAGCAGCAATTTATTTGCAAAACTATGGGTATCAGGTGGAAGTTTTTGAGAAAAATTCACGCCCGGGTGGCAAAATGGATATTATTGAAGAAAATGGGTTCAAGTTTGACACAGGACCAACAATTGTAATGATGCCTGAAATATATCAAAATCCGTTCAAAGATACGGGAGTTGACTATAAGGACTACTTTAAATTACAGCGAGTTAATCCATTTATGGATGTATACATTGATGGTGTTCGGACTGCTTTGTCTAGTGATTTAGTTGACCTAGCGAGTATTTTTGAGTCACAGGGTGAATATGAAATGGAGGGGTTTTTAAACTATTTAGCGGATATATATAGTAAATATAGAAATGCAAAAGACAACTTTATCTATAAAAGTTTCAGAGGCCCTAAAGATTTCTATAATTTTAAAACGCTGATTCAAGCGTATAAGTTAAAAACATTTTCTAGTTCGTTCGAAGCTCTCAGTAAACACATTAAAAACCCACAGTTGCGTAACTTATTGGCCTTTCAGACTCTGTACATTGGCATTTCACCTTTTAATGGACCATCTATCTACAACATCATTCCAATGATTGAGCTTACGTCTGGTGTCTGGTTCATTCAGGGTGGAATGTTCCAGTATGCTGCAGCTTTAGAGAAACGATTTTTAGAATTAGGTGGTGTAATAAGATATGATACTGAGGTAACCGAAATCGTTGTGGACACAGATAATAGTGCAATTGGAGTTCAAACTACGGCGGGGTTCCATGAATCTCAAGCTGTCGTAGCAAATTCTGATTTTCCTTATACCGTAGAAAATTTAATTAATATTCCAGAGAAACGATTAGGCAAGTATACAAAAAAGAGGATAAAACAACTAGACTATTCAATGTCTTGTTATATTTTATACTTGGGTGTAAACAAAAATTTCTCAGAGCTAGGCTTGCATACAATCCGTATGTCTGAAGATTTTGAAGGGAACGTACAGGCTATTGAGAATGGAATCTTCCCAGATGACCCCTCATTTTATATTTATAACCCTAGTACTATAGACAATTCGTTTGCGCCAAGTGACCAGTCAGCGATTTATGTGCTCATTCCAGTATCAAATTTGAAAGGTACAAATCTTGGGAAACAGCTAAAGCAGACCATCTGAAAGCTAATGTGTTAGAGATAATGGAAAATGAGTTGGGAATGACTGACTTAAAAGATCACATTGTATATGAGAGAGCTTTTACCCCGGAAACCTTTAAGCATAGATATAATAGTCTTTTTGGGGCAACATTTGGATTAAAACCAACTTTGTTTCAGAGTAACTATTTTAGACCGCACAACAAGCATAGCACGATACAGAACCTCTACTTTGCGGGGGCTAGTGTACACCCTGGTGCGGGTGTACCAATCGTTATCACCAGTGGACAATTAACTGCCAATGAAGTCATCAAGGATTTGTAACATGCATACCCAATTTAACAATTATTTTGACTCGGTTGAACTATTTCTGAAAAGCGAACAGGTTATTCGAAAGGAATCATCATCATTTCATTTTGCTTTTTCACAACTACCTAGAGAAACGTCACTTAGCATTTTTGTTTTGTATAACTTTTTAAGGCAATTAGATGACTCCGCCGATAAATTTGACGTAAGCAAGTTTAACAGGTTAGTTGATGATTGGCGATCAGCAATAGTCAGGGACAGAATTGTTCTTAACAAAAATTCAAATATATCTGAACAAGTCGCCTATATTTTTAAGAAACATTCTATCGACGCAACATTGATGGAGGATATGATTACTGGTCAGTTGAACGATCTTAATGGACAGAAAATCAAAAGCGAGGTTGATTTAGAAAGATACTGTTATCAAGTGGCAGGTACTGTCGGATGCATAATTGTTAGTATATTAGATCAGGATGCATATAAAAGTGCCAAATCCGATATTATAGATACGGGTATTGCCCTACAAATGACCAATATACTCAGAGATATCTATGAAGACGCTATGAATGGGAAAGCTTATATCCCTATCGACTTAATGCAAAAATATGACGTGAATATTAAAGACCTAATGGTACCTGTACCGGACGATAATGTTCGTGAGCTCTTATTATTTTTGGCGGATAAAGCTAGAAAGAAATATTTATCAGAAAGAAAATTCATAAATTTTCTTTCTGATACAGTCTCTAGGCGCAGTGTCCATCTATCTGTTGTCGTTTATAAGAAATTGTTATGTAAGTTGATCAAGGGCAAGTTTACCAATACATCAGACAGGATCTTTGTTACGAAATTGGAAAAAACTTGGATTTTGATAAAAAGTAGATTGTTTTTAATTTAACATAATAGTCTGATAACTATTCATAACAGTAATAAAGGTTTGCGCTAATCGTGTCAATAAAAAACTAAATAAGCAGCGACCACTGACCACTTTTATCTATAAGTAGAGTCAATAACTTTAAAAAGTGAACTGAACCCCGAAAGTTAAAGTAACTTTCGGGGTTTGGTTATGTTTTCAAAAGAAGTACAACTTGAAGCAGTTAGCATGTATCTGCAAGGCGTGCCGCCTAAGCAGATCCGGAAGAAGTTTGGAAGCACAGGTGAGTCCATTATTCTTAACTGGCTAAACAAAATTAAGATGCGTGAAATTGAAGGTCTGAATAATCTAAGTCGAAGCAAGACAACCCCAACCCACTCCTTTAAAATCAAGGTTACAAAATGACAATCAGAACACCGCGATTCTCTACTAATTAACTGTAAAGACGTTCCACTTGCGTACTCCTGCTTTAATATGGAAGTGGGTACGTGCTTTTAGAGTCCGGTCGTCTAAAACCTGACAAACGAAGAAGGAGAACTCACGTGAGTTAATCGATGAATTCGTGCCGATAAAACTATGGTTATCGTCATGTCACACAAGAACTTCGTAATCGAGGCTTTAGTACCAACCATAAGGTTGTGTTGAAAATTATGAAGCTGAACTTGCTTCTCTGTACTGCCTTCAACCGTCTGACACGGAAGTACAATTCTTACGCCGGAACTGTTGGCCACATATCATCAAATCATGTTAAAGGTCGATTAACGACGGATCGTCCATATCAGAAGGCAGAAGGGTCTCTCACTGCCGTCACGGAAGTTCGCTGGGGATTAGGCATAATGGCAGAACGCCGAAACCTTTTCGAGCAGTTAGCCGTTTGAACTTCACTCCGATTTTCAGGTTCAGTTCAAAGGACATTTTCAATTGGCGAAAGCAAGCTGTTTATTATATTTTTACCTTAAACTAAAGTTGAATTGTCATTTGGCAATTAGTATAATACAAGATGGATATAGGAGATATATCTAAAAATATTTTTAGAGGAGATCTAATGATGATTAGTTCTATTTTGAAGTCTACTGCAGTATTGGGATTGGCAGCTGTTGGGCTAGGTGTTGCAGTACCTACAGTTGCTCATGCTGACGGCGGTTCATACACAACTGACGCGGGTGTTACCTTTACGCCTTCAACTGACACGACTAGTCCAGTTGATCCGGACAACGTTGACCCATCAAACCCAACGACCCCAGTTGGGCCTGATGGTAATGAAGATGGTGGCAAGGGAACTGAGGGACCTTTGTCAATTGATTATGTTTCATCTTTCGATTTTGGTAAGCAAAAGATTTCTTCAGCTGACCAAACGTACTACGCTAAGGCACAATCATACAAGGATGGTTCACCAGCTGATACTGCTTTGTTTGCCCAAGTTACGGATAACCGCGGAACTGGTGCAGGTTGGACGTTGACTGTTCAACAAGACAAGCAATTGAACAATGGATCATCAGACTTGAAGGGTGCTCAAATCAGTATGGCTGACTTGAACGCTGCAACTCAAAAGGATTCTGAAGCAGGTGCAGCTTTGGCTGGACAAAACATCACGTTGGTTCCTGGTGAAGGTGCACAAACTGTTATGTCAGCTGCTAAAGACGCTGGTCAAGGTACTTGGGTAACTCGTATGGGTGACACCGCTAACTTGGCAAGCGAGACTGGAACGGCAAATGACGGTTCAGATCGTACAGTTGACAAGAGTGTTTCATTGTTCGTACCAGGAACGTCAAACAAGATTGCTGATGCAAAGTACTCAACAAACTTGACTTGGACGTTGACTGACACGCCAGCTAACTCAGCCAACTAAGCCCATTCACATACGTTGAGTAGAATAAGGGAGGCTTAGGTAGTGAGAGTAAATGGGTTAATGAAGAAGTTTTTCCTGTTTTTGGTGGCGATGTTTGGTCTCGTGATGTCCGGTACCGCTCCGGCGGCCGTCTCGGCTAATGAAATTAATTTCGCCGTAATCCCTAACCTTCCGGATAACCAAGTAGATAAGAATCATAGCTATTTTGATTTAGAACTTAATCCGGGGCAATCGCAGACGGTCAGTGTGACATTGAAGAACGATACTGACAAAGATGTTGTCGTGGCTATAGCTATGACGCGCGCAACAACCAATACTGCCGGTGTCGTGCAGTATTCTAGCACAAGTGATAAAGACTTGAAGTCTAAACTGGATAAGTCGTATACCAATGATATTGTTAAAGCGGTGAATGTGCCTGATAGTCAAACGATTCCAGCACACTCATCAATTCAAGTGCCAATTACTATTAAAATGCCTAATCAGAATTTTAAGGGTGTGATGGCAGGTGGGATTACATTCAAGCAGACGAACCTGAAGCAGAAGAAGAGTAGTGGTCAAACTAATATCGTGAACCAATATGCGTACACGGTTGGGGTGACGCTGCGCAATAATACTGACAAAGTTTCACCTAACTTGAAGTTAAATGGCGTGACTGCCGAGCAACTTAACTATCGCACTGCGATTGTTGCTTCGGTCCACAATACCACCCCAACGTATATCAATAACGTCGCAATTGATGGTTATATTACTAAGCGTAATAGCAGTAAGAAACTTTATAAGTTGAATGTAAATGCTGACAAGGCAAATTCTGGTAAACAGATTGCGCCAAATAGTGTTTACGATGTACCATTCTATCTAGGCGGTGATGAACTTAAGCCTGGTAAGTACACGCTTGATTTAACAATGACGTCACACGGTGACAAGTGGCATTTTAAGCAAAACTTTACGATTGTTTCAAAGCAAGCCGAAAAACTGAATAAGACTGATGTTGATATCGTTAAAATTAATTGGTGGCTGATTGCAGGAATTGTTGGTCTAATTATCTTGCTGTTGATTCTGGCCTACTGGTTATGGCAGAAAAAGAGGAACAGTAACAATGAAACGAACTAAATGGTTTTTGACCGTCAGTGCGACAACCTTGTTGTTTGCTGGTACTGGCCTAACGTCTGCAAGTGCGGACGGTGGTTCTTATGATACGGACGGTACAGTTTCCTTTGTTGTTAACCCTGATGAGCCAAGCCAACAAGTGGTGCCGGATGATGATTCTGGTACGACGACTGGTGAAGTTCAGAATGACGGTGGATCATCATCACACAGTTATGTTAAGCCAAGTGATGATATAGCGGTTGAAACAGGTACTCATAATCATACTGCAAATACGACCCTACCAAACACAGGCGTTGACAGAAGCGAAGATTGGTACTTGACTATGTTCGGTCTAGCTGGATTGATCGGCGTAGGATATGTATCATATCAATCATTTCGAGATAAAAGAAATGCGTAGTTAACGATGATAACTGCTTGTGCTTTGCGTTAGTTATATCTAATGCGCTTGCGCAAGCAGTTTTTTCGAAAGGTAATATTATGAAAAAATTTTTGGTATTACTTGGGGTAGTGTTTGGTGTCTTGGTTATGTCTCAGGGGCATGCGAATGCTGATGAGGTCACTGTTAGTAGCTGGCCTGATTTTGTAACGGCTTGGAATAATCCGGACACAACAAAAATTACATTGTCTCAAGATTTTGAAACAACGGCTACAAGTACGCAAACACGTACAGCCGGCATAGAAATTGATGGAAACGGTCACAAAATTACGTTTTCGGCAGGTTCTGATGCTTCGCACTCGCTGAGTTTCAGAAATCCCGCGAGTTCAGCAACCGATCAATCACCGGTCTTGAACGTTCACGACATCGACATGGTGGCAACACAAGGTGAGGGGGTTAACGGGTTCATCTATAACGGAGAAGATAAGCAAGCGAGTCAATGGACGGTGAAGATGTCTAATTTGACTTACAAGCAAACGTTTAATGGTGGACAGCGTTTCGCCACGGTTGGTGGTGCCAAGGTTCGCTTGAGTGGCACAGTTGATATTCGCACTAACTATGAGAATTTTGTTGGCGCTCAAGACATTGAAATTGCTGACGGAACGCATTATTACGGCGTGTCAAACGCCAGTTCAAATAATAATGGTGAGGCGTCAGCAAACGGTGCAGGACCCGTGTCTGTTTGGTACATGACGTCAACGGCTGGAGATGGTCACATTACGATTGGTAACGATGCAGTTGTGTCATTGGTTAATTACCACACTGCTAACCAATATTCGCCAATCTATCTGAGATTTGGTGAAGTTCATGTGCAACCAGGTGCAACGTTTAATTTGAACGGCGGAACAGCTGGAATTAACTGGTTTCAGAATGCACAATATGGTTACAACGGACACTATATTGTCGATTTAAACGCAACAATGTCGGTTTCATCAAACACACCCAATGGGGCAGCAAATGTTATTGATTACTCAAATACCACTGGTACTGGTGATCAAGGAATTGCAGTCAAGTCTCAAGGAAGTTTGTATGTCATGGGTAGTCAATCTAGTGGCGTGCCACTAATTGCCATGACGGGTGGAAATGCCAATCAATACCTAACGTTGACGAATCCGAAAGGCTTTGATATCAACAATCAAGGAACGGGTAACAATGCCGCGGTCAATGTCACGCGTGGAAAATTCAGTATTACTGATAGTAACGTGACACTTTGGAATAATGGTTTGAATACGACGACTGACGCAGCGTCATCAGCATTTGAAAAGGTGGCATCATTCACTTATACACCAGCGGATGGTGTCGTTTCATCTGATAGTGGTTTGCAAACGGCGTACAAGAACAACTCAACGGCGCGTATTTCAGGATTGAACCAACCGTTGAAAATCTATGTACAACCATGGTCTAAGGAAGCTGATACAACTAACACGACGATGCTTGATTCAGATACCCAAAACGGTTTGATTTGGGACACTGATAAGACCGTACGTGCACGTGTTTCAATGGGGCAATTGCCGGTTTCAGGTAAGCCTGATCCAGACACTGGTTTGTTGACTTACCACGACGTCTGGGCCATCAAGGACCAAGTGACGTTGACTGGTAACGACTCATTGGGTCAAACGTTCTCAAAGCAGTCAGATGCCGATGGATTTGTAACGTTATCAAATGATTACTTCCAAAAGGCAACGCTTAATGGTGGTCAGTTGTTGAGCTTCTACGGTAAGTTTGGTGATTACGAGGATAAGGTTACAGCGGATGTTACTGACAAGACGCCACCGACACCAGTGTCATTAACTAGTAGTGCCACGGCCAGTGCAAACGTGTCTGGTAAGACAGACGCCGGTGCGACTGTTACGGCTAAGGTTAGTCATGATGGGGGTCAAACGTGGGTCGATGCTCCAAACACAGCCACAGCTGATGCTGATGGTAACTTCTCATTAGGGGTTATTGAAGGTTTGGCAAAGGATGACATGGTGCAAGTCCTTGCAACAGATGACAGCGGTAATACGAATCCTGTTACTGACACAACGGTACATGACGCTGATTTGAAGGCTGCACCAACGTACACGATTGCTGGTGACTTAGCATGGGCCGGTAAATTTACGAAGATCGACTTCGGATCACACGGTCTGAAGAGCGGTAACAAGAAATTTGCGGCAACTGAAAACACGACTGGTGAAATGACTGTTTCAGATACACGTGGAACAGGTAGCAGCTGGCGTGTGACGGCAAGTATGTCAAAGCAGTTAACTTCATCTGATGGTGCATACACATTGAATAATGACGTCATGTTCAGGAATGATGGCAACACACAACCATTGACAAACGAAGAAACTGTGATTATGGATCACACAACGACATCAGATGATGATACGGTTAAGATTAATCAAGACTGGAACGATAAGGACACGGGGTTGTTCCTTGAAATTCCAGGTACTAAGCAACCGGTAGCAGGTAGCTATTCTGGTGAGATTAACTGGTCATTGCAAGATGTTCCAGCTAATAACTAGTAATCAATGTGCGATCTATCGAAAATCTAATCTATTGGTTTATTAGTTAGGTGAGATTGATTACCAATCAAAGTTAATATTTTGAAACTTACTTAGGCAGCTGATTTCACATTGGTGAAATCAGCTGCCTTTTGCGGCTCTATGCCAAATAGCGTTGGTCGACAATAAAATTGAAAATTAACGCGATTTGAAGAGTCGCAAAAAGTGGTGATGACAGAAATGTTGTCACCACTTTTTTTAGAATTTTCCATACTTCATTTGGATACGGATGCGTCGCATGTAATTACCGAGGTTTTGATAACCGTATGCGGTACGAGCTATTTGCTTAAGGCGACGGTTGATGCCTTCGATTTTACCGTTTGACCATGGGCAACGAAGACTTTCGAGGATGCCTTTTAAATTGCGCTTAAAAGTACCGATGGTCACGTCCATGGCGGAACCTATCGGTTTGTAAGTGCTGATCAATGCATGAATTAGCTCGGGGCTACGCTTGTCCATTGCTTCTAAAGCTTCTTGGTACACTAAATAAGCCGCCTCGAGAACGGGGAATGATTTGAACACTAGCGTGATGGCTTCTTCTTCCGTGATATATTCGTTCAAGCCTCGCATATATTTACGATGGGTAGTTTCTAAGTTGCTGTATTTTTTAAGGAAAAGGCGCCAGCCGTTTTTCATTATTTTGTATTCACGAGAGTGCTTATCAAGTAGATGCTGAATGCCTGTGCGAATAGTGTTGATAGCACGGGTCATCAGTTGAACGATATGGAATCGATCAATGACAATTTGGGCATTAGGAAATAGTTCTGGAACGAGGGTAGCGTAGCTAGCGTTCATGTCCATGACGACGTGTGTGACTGCCTGGCGTTGCTTCAAAGAGAAGCCATAGAAATAACTTCGGATTGTGTTTAAATCACGACTTGGCAATATCTCCATAAAGCTGTCAGGTGATGCATACACGAAAGCGTATGATCTGCTAATTCGAATTTCATCGAAGCTTAGAACTGCTGGTAAATGACTGTAGTCATAACGATAATCCTGGAGTTCGTCATTGATAACACGGTGAACTGTTGAGTGTGAGAGACGCAAAATAAAACCGATAACTTTCTCTGAAATATCCTCCATAGCCAGCCGAATAACTTGAAGGCGTAGAGGTTTAGAGATGTTTCGGGCTTCTTCTAAATCGGGTGATGACACAACTACAGACGCGTTGCAGTCATGGCAGTAATAGCGCTGCTTACGCAGGCGTAGGCGGTTATCGAAACCGTTAGTTGCTGGTAGCTTTACTTCGGTGGGTTTGCTGAAACCATTTTTGGTTAATACGCTCTCTTGGCCACACAACGTGCATCGATCAATATCACCGTGTAGTGTGGCTTCATAAACGATAGTTTTATGATTATCTTTTCCACGATATGAGATGTGGTTGAACTCACCGTTATCATCCATTAAAAATTTAAAAATTCGAAATTCGGGTCTGTTAATCCGACGCTACGTAGGATAAATCATTTAAAGACATCAATAGCTCTCCTTGTATTTTGGTTTTAGACGACTTTAGGATACACCGAGCTATTGGTGTTTTTTATTTTTGTTTTGAGAATGATTGATAAGTGCAAAAAAAGCGTCGGTGATTAATCACCAACGCCAAAAAGAATAGAACCCCTTTTGCGGCTCTTTGGGCTCAAAGTCAACTGGTACTGATAGGAATACTAAGCAGCATTCCACAAACGGCTAATTTCTTCGATAAATTAATCATGTTAGTGATAACTACTTCTCGTTAGGCAATCATCTCAATAGTATTCTTTACTTGCTGTTGCAGATGTTTAACTACGAATGACGATGCTTCAGATGCTTGATAAGAACTCTCGTGTTTATTCCATACTTTTCGCTAGTATATGACGCTTGGTCATATCGTGATACGCAATTAGACGATGTATTCCTAGCCTTGAACTGTTGTCTACGTAAATTCGATTAACGAAATTGATGAATGTGGCTCTGATGTCAATACTACGGACCTCTTTTTCGATCCCGTTAGAGATCGTACCTCGAAAATTTTTCACAATGGCCTGATTTCGTACAGATTTCGGGTCATTTTTAATGGGGCCAAGTGTTTTCTCCCTGTGTCTGCCGGAGACTCTGTAATTACGGTGGTCTAGTTTGGATTTTGTTGAATTTCACAAGTCTGTTATACCGAAATCCTGGGTATAGCAAATAAGCATCTGATCTAGAAATTGGTCTAGGCGGCATCACGGAGTGATATACGATTGTTGTTATACCAGTTGACGTACCATCCAACAGCGGCTTGCACATCAGCGATACTCTCGAAATCCTGTTGGTAGATCAGCTCCCGCTTGAGTAACGAGTGAAAACTTTCGATGCGGGCATTATCGTAAGGGTGCCCTTTACGGGAGTAAGAGTGCCTAATACCTATGGACTCCAGTGTATTTTCAAACAATTCGCTGGTATACTGGCTTCCCATATCGCTATGCACATACAGTTTGTTTTCACCTCGTCTTAGCGCCTTAACGATTACTGAGGTTGCTAGTTGAGCTGTCATTGTATCTGCGATTCGATACGACAGCACCTTACGGTCTTCCGGATCATATGCACTAGCCATGTAAACCCATGTCTTATCGGTCAACTGGATATACGTAATGTCAGTTGTAATTACGCCACTTAGGTCATCCAGATTGATAATCAGATTCGGCATCTGATCTTTGTCATTGACTGTTGTAGGCTTGTTATATCGCTTTTGCATACGCGATTTCAAGCCAGCTTCACTCATCAATTGCCATACAAAGCGGTCGCTGATTGCTAGTTTGAATAAGTCTCGCATGGTTTTAGCAATTCGTCGATAACCATAAATGCCTTTATTGGCTGTGTAAATTGATTCGACGGCAATTCTCAATTTGTTGTGTTGTATTTCTTGTGCGCTCGGCTCGCAATGGAGCCAGTCAGAGTAAGTGGACATTGGAATTTTCAAAGCACTCAGAACGCGTGTGATGCGGTGTCCCTGTACCAAATTTTTGTGGATAATTGGCAAAACAACACTTCTACCGCGCAAAACTAATGTTTTGCCAGCAACACCGCCGCACGTTTTAAAATTTCGAGCTCTTCTTTCAAAATTGCGTTTTCCTTACGCAACTTCTTCAATTCATCAGCTGATATTGATTCGCCATTCACTTCTACAGGCGCATATTTTTTGACCCAATTCCGAATTAAATCGGCTGAAGGACCGTATTCCTTGGATAATTCATCGGGCCGACGGCCCGCTTTAACCATCTCCACGATGGACTTTTTAAAGTCCTCTTCATAACGTGTAACCATAAATAAAAATGCTCCTATGATGATATTTTACCAAACTAGAAAAACTAGTCCGGAATCTCATCATAAGAGCATGTTAACTGAATCGATTTATGAACCCGATTTTTATCGCAGTGTATCCTTCATCTTCTGGTCGTAGTAAGGGATCGTGACTGACAGATCACGATAAGTGGATCCGAGAACCTTGGCACATAAGGAAAGAGTTCCTCTGTGAACACTATTATGTCGAGACCGCGCGTGTCACAAACTTTGTTCTTGTACATACGTGTATTATCGTCTACGGGATTATTAGCTATTAAACGGTTAGATATATGATACAGAATGCTGTCGATAAGAGATTTATAGTAGACGTCAGCTGCTTCAAATCACTTATCCCGACTACATCAGTTGCCAACTGAAACGCGTCTAAGTCATATAATCCCTGCACATCTTACTGATATCTAAAACTATGATGTTCCTATAACATTTTTCTGAATTTGTGACGTAAAAGTTTTAGTAATCTAGTTTTCAAAACATGGTATCATGCACCTAAATACTTTTGCTGAATTTTTAAAAACAGTGAAGTTTCTATTTTGTTCTCAGGTTTCAAGGGAAAATAACGGCTGTTTTTGCCTCACTACATTATAAATGTAATAAAATCGTAGATGAAATCCATCAAGTTTTAACTACGCATCCAAGCTTAGTAGTTTATTCTTATGTCAGCTATTAATTAGGTTTGCAACTTACTTAATGGAAAATTTCTTCTGTGATAAAAAGAACCGTTAAATGAATGTAAATAATTTAGGTAATATCATCTTGTACTTAAGTTACAAATAAGATTTTTGAGGTGAGGAACTATGTCATACAAGTCAATTTTGGCTAGTGCTGCCGCTTTGGCAGCTGTAGTGGGAACTACTGGAATCGTTGCAAATGCTGATTCAACTTTGCCAGCAGCTACGAGCACAACTAAGAACGATGCAAAGGGATCTGTATCAGGTAACTCAGATGCCACGGTAAAGGTTCAAGAAGGATTCTTGACTTTGGATGCTGTGCCTGACATGAACTTCGGTTTGGCGCAATCAAAGACGGCAAACAAGAACTTGCCATTGATTAACAACCAAGGTTTGATTTCTGATGATGGAAATGATTCAGGACTTTTGAAGGTTACGGATTCACGTACATCAACATCAACTTCAGGGGCGGATGGTTCAACGACAACAACGACAATGCCTTGGCAATTGACGGCAACGTTGGGTGACTTTGCTAACGTTGACGGTACTGCCGTTGCAAACCTTTCTGACTGGGCAATCAACTTGAAGCAAACTTCAGGTGAGAACACGTCAGGTAAGATGCCAAGCTTGTACCAACCAAAGCTTGTTTCAGGTGACAAGACGCAACACCGTGTCATGCAATCAGCACAAGGTACGGGTTACGGAAGCACGAGTGTTTACTACAACAAGGCTAACACGGCATCATTGGACATGGGTGCTAACGTACCAGCCGGTCAATACGATGCGCCTATTACATGGACACTAAACGCAACGCCTAATGCTTCGGTAAACTAAAACTTCGCATCTTTTTAGGGACCCTGAATAAGGGTCCTTTTGTTTATTTAGGGGTGAAACTGATACAGAGGGAGAAAAATAACCATCATGACAATGACGTTTAAGCGTTTATTGAAGCCGCTATTTATGGTGTTAGCGATGTTGCTTGTGTTCCCGTTTAGTGCGGTAACCGCTCATGCAACCGGGACATCAGAAATAGCGATTGCGCCGGTATATCCAGAAAATCAAATTGCGCAGAACGGTATTTTTAATTTAAAGGTAACACCTGGTCAAAAAGAAACCATCAAACTTAAGATCGCTAATTTATCTAAGGAAGATCAAAAAGTAACAATTCAGCCAACGACATCATACACGGCTGATTCGGGCGTTTTGTCGATTGATCGTGTAAAAGCACCTAAAACGACTACGGCACCGGTGAAGTTCCGCAATATTGTTCGCAAGGCGGATCACAAAAAGACCGTCACGATTCCCGCTAACGAAATTGTGGAAGTGCCGTTTACGTTTACGACACCAAAGAAGCCGTTTGAAGGTGTTGTGGTAGGTGGTTTATTAGTAAAGTCAGCGACTGAAGAAAATCCGTTAACCCACAAAGGTGTGAGCGTAAAGAATAAGTTTGCTTACACGATGTCGGTTGTTTTGAAAGAAGAAGACAAAACAGCTGAGTCTGATTTGAAGTTGGGTGAAATTAAAGCCGGTCGTGTTGGCACAGATATTAAGGTGAAGTCGGTTTACAAGAATATCAAGCCAGCCATTATCAGTGATATGACGGTGAACGCCACGATTACGACTAAAGATGATGGCAAAGTGATGGGTAAGACGACGGAAACTGGGTTGAGCATGGCGCCAAATTCTAGTTTCAAGTTCACCAATAATTGGGGCAAGAAGACGATTAAGCCTGGAGACTATCACTACAAAGCCGAAGTACAAACAGCTGATGGACACCATTGGACGTTAGAGAAGGACTTTACGGTTGATATTGCAGATGCAGTTGTGATTAATGATCACTACAACCCATGGATTAAGTGGATTATCTTGGCCGTTATTTTGATTATTTTGATTTTGGCAATTTGGTACTACATCCACCGTAAAAAGAAGGCGGAACAGAATCAAGCAAGTTAAGTTTTAAAGGAGGAGGAATGATGCGTAAAAAAGTGGGGATGCTATTGTCAGGGATCCTATCACTAGCGCTGTTGGCGGCACCAGTTAATACGATGCATGCAGAAACGTATGGTCATTCAGATGCCGGTGTTGGTGTAAAAAATAAAACAGCTGATCAGAGTCAAACACAAAGCTCTGAAGATGATTTAAGCAACAGTAATCGACCAACTGTCATCGTTGAACAAACACAATTGCCAGAGACGAGCGCCATGATGAAGGGCGGCGTTTCGACGCTGGTTGTGATTTTAATTGGGTCAATGGGTTATGCCTGGTATTTGACTCGCGATAAAAAGCAAGAAAAATGACAGTAGCGATGAAGAAATGGGGGATTCTGAGCCTTAGCTGTTTATTGGGATTGTTACTGGGGGCTAATGTGTCGGCGACAACGCTGAAAGGTCAGGATTTAACCGTCACGCCTGTCATTAGCGAATCAGTGTCGCAGGCAAAGCCGAATATTTATAGTTTTCACTATGAAGCGGACCATGACTATACTGTTGAAGCTGATATCACGAATACGGGGACTGAAAAGCGCCGCTATCAAGCAGAGATAGAAGATGCCTATACAAATCAGAATGGGCAACTAGTATATCGTGATACCGACAAGCGTCAAGGTATTCGTAAGTTGACTGATAAACCAAAACAAACGGGGACCATCGCACCAAATGAAACGAAACATATCACGTTTCATTTAAAAACGGATCAAGAACCATTTGACGGGGTGAAGATTGGCGGTTTACGTGTGACAGAGTTAGCCCAGTCATCAAAGAATGATATTAAAAATAATATCTCACTCATTACTAGTATCGTGATGGCGACAAGTGAAACTGAAACGACGGCTGTAAGCGGTCTTGATGTCACCAATGTGGCTGATGTTTTCACGACAACTAAGCGAGGTTACGAATTTAAATTCGACAATGATACAGCGCAGTTGTTGACTGGGGTTCAGGCAACGTTGACGTTATATAACCACAACAAGAAAGTTGCTGAAAAGACGTTGCAGCCAATTACAATCGCGCCGAAGTCGCCATTTAAGCTGTTTTTGCCAGTAGATGGCCGTCCAGATGCGTTTACCAAAGCAACTGTGACGTTTAAAAAGGATGATCAAGAAAAAACGGTAGCGTTTAATAATATAAAACCATCGCCGGGTACGACGGATAAACCCGAAAAGCATAATTGGACGCCTTATTATTGGGGTGGCGGGCTGCTCGTGACTGGTATTGCTGGTGGTGAATATTACTTAGTGAAAAGGAGGAGCCGTGATGGAGCATAAACATGGCCGGCTGCGAACGATGGTGATGTTGGCTGCTGTGTTGCTGGGATTTATTGGTGTGCCGGTAGGACTAGCGCCGGGGCTAACGGATACGCAGTCTAACGATGTTAAGGCAGCAGGTGTTGTGCCGGCACCACCGTCATCAGGTCCGAACGTGGCTGGAAATTTTTATATCAATGGTTACACGCCGAAACAGGATGATCAGTATCGCAACATGCAAATCATTTCTGACGGGACAAAAAGTACCTATGAAACCATGTGGTATAAAAATCCCGTCAATATTAATAAGCCCTTTCAGACCAAGTTCTATATCTATATGGCAGGAGGTGCCGACGGACTAACGTTCACCTTGCAAGGTCAGGGGCCAACTGCGCTTGGTCAGAACGGTGAAAGTCTGGGTGTCTATGGAACAATTCGTAATAGCACTTACAGTGGTTATATTCGCAATGCCCTAAGTGTGGAATTTGACCCCTATCCCAACGCGGACTATAGTGATTCGCAAGTTGTTAATCAACTTGGGCGATCAGGTCACGTCGCATACGTCCATCCTGATGAGTATGGTAGTACTGGCTTCTTTGGTGGCGGTAAGAAGTATATGAAGCACTATTCGCCTTTTAAGGCTAATATGAATGATGCGAAATGGCACTCTGTTGTTATTACATGGACGCCGAACACATCGACTGGTCAAGGGACGATGAATACGACATTTGATGGCGCAAATGTGGGAGACCACACAGTCAAACTATCGCAATTTGGTAATGGTAATGTCTACTGGGGATTCAGTGGTTCAACTGGAGCTAAATCAATGATTGGAGCCGTTGCTTATACAGAAGTTATTCAGCAACCTAATTTAACGAAGCTGGTTCGCAATGTAACGGCTGGTGAGACTGAGTTTAAAGATAGTACAACGGCAAAAGTTGGTGATACGTTAGAGTATCAATTTGTGGTTAAAAATTCAAAGTTGAATGGACTTGGAAATACCTGGGAAGATGTTGAAATCAACGATGATTTACCAGATGGCATTACGACGTTGGATGGACAAAAACACATTCAACTATCGGTTGGTGATGTTCCGGTGGATGGTCGGGTAACGAAGACGGTTCAAACCAAGGTGACGGTGAATGAGGATGTTGCCTTGCGTAATACCGCTTTGGCAACCGGCTCAAATTACTACGTGTCACCGACGACTTTGTTATCAAATGATGCGATTGTGAATGTTCAGAAGCAGGAAAATGCAAATCCAGTTAAGTTAACCATTCAAAATCAGTTGTTTAATACGACGTATCCGGATGATCATAATGCAGCCAACACAACTATTAACAGTGTTTTGCCGGGTGATCAAGTTCGGTATGTGACGGATATTAAAAATACGGCTGAGGCATCATCAATGACGAATGGTGTCTACCGCTTCGAAGTGCCAGCGGGTACGGTATTTAATCAGGTGAAGCTGGGCGACAAGACGCTCACAGCAGGGACCGATTATACGGTGACTCATCAAGGTACCACGGATGTCGTGCTCGTTAATAACGTTAACTTTGTTGGTCCGGGAAGTCTTGAATTTACTGCTGATGTGACAATTGGGGATGCTGGTGGTAAACAACTTTCCTTTGACACGCTGCCATTTGTGACCGGCAATAACCCGGACGGGACTAAGTTTACGACTGACGGAACGAGCATGACGATAAACTACACCGACAATATGCTTAAATTCACGCCGAAGAACATTGATTATGGTGCGCACCCGTTTGTGAATACGGATCAGGTGTTCGATCGCACAGATGCAACGAATGCACCAAATACAGTTGTTGATGTGAAAGATACGCGTCGTGACAAATCAGCGCTCAAGGTATTTGTTAGCCAAGATGCACCGTTCAAGATGACGGATAATATCAATGCCGTCTTACCATCGAAGTTGCGTTACTATGAGAATGGTAATTTCACAACGTTGGATAATGATGGGGTACAGATTGGCCAAACGAACGCAGGTCAAGCGTTGTCAGCAATTAGTTGGCAGAAAAATGATGGCTTGAGACTGTATGCTAACGGTAATAATTTCATGCCTGGTAGCTACCAGACTACGTTAACTTGGACAGTGGTTAACGGATATTAAAAGAAGCTACGCCACAAGTAGTTCAAATATTTTAACAAAAAACGGGTGTTTTGCTCTTATGATGAGATTCCGGACTAGTTTTTCTAGTTTGGTAAAATATCATCATAGGAGTATTTTTATTTATGGTTACACGTTATGAAGAGGACTTTAAAAAGTCCATCGTGGAGATGGTTAAAGCGGGCCGTCGGCCCGATGAATTATCCAAGGAATACGGTCCTTCAGCCGATTTAATTCGGAATTGGGTCAAAAAATATGCGCCTGTAGAAGTGAATGGCGAATCAATATCAGCTGATGAATTGAAGAAGTTGCGTAAGGAAAACGCAATTTTGAAAGAAGAGCTCGAAATTTTAAAACGTGCGGCGGTGTTGCTGGCAAAACATTAGTTTTGCGCGGTAGAAGTGTTGTTTTACCAATTATCCACAAAAATTTGGTACAGGGGCACCGCATCACACGCGTTCTGAGTGCTTTGAAAATTCCAATGTCCACTTACTCTGACTGGATCCATTGGGAGCCGAGCGCACAAGAAATACAACACAACAAATTGAGAATTGCCGTCGAATCAATTTACACAGCCAATAAAGGCATTTATGGTTATCGACGAATTGCTAAAACCATGCGCGACTTATTCAAACTAGCAATCAGCGACCGCTTTGTATGGCAATTGATGAGTGAAGCTGGCTTGAAATCGCGTATGCAAAAGCGATATAACAAGCCTACAACAGTCAATGACAAAGATCAGATGCCAAATCTCATTATCAATCTGGATGACCTAAGTGGCGTAATTACAACTGACATTACGTATATCCAGTTGACCGATAAGACATGGGTTTACATGGCTAGTGCATATGATCCGGAAGACCGTAAGGTGCTGTCGTATCGAATCGCAGATACGATGACAGCTCAACTAGCAACCTCAGTAATCGTTAAGGCGCTAAGACGAGGTGAAAAACCACTGTATGTGCATAGCGATATGGGAAGCCAGTATACCAGCGAATTGTTTGAAAATACACTGGAGTCCATAGGTATTAGGCACTCTTACTCCCGTAAAGGGCACCCTTACGATAATGCCCGCATCGAAAGTTTTCACTCGTTACTCAAGAGGGAGCTGATCTACCAACAGGATTTCGAGAGTATCGCTGATGTGCAAGCCGCTGTTGGATGGTACGTCAACTGGTATAACAACAATCGTATATCACTCCGTGATGCCGCCTAGACCAATTTCTAGATGACATAAACGCGATTATACAAATTTGCCTATACACCGGCGTTTACAAGCACTGACTTTGTGAAGTCCAAAAATCACTCTGACAAGTGCTTATTTGCTATACCCTCAGACTTGTGAAATTCAACAAAATCCAAACTAGACCACCGTAACTCCATAGCCTCCGGCAGGCACAGGGGCAAAACCCCTGGACCCCATTAAAAAATGACCCAAAATCTGTACGAAATCAGGTCATTTTGAAAAATTTTCGTGGTACGAGCCCTAGCGGGCTCTAAAAAGAGGTCCGGAGTCTTGACATCAGAGCCTTTTTTGTTAAATGGTTCTGGGCAAAGCCAATTTTGACTAAAATTCGTGATTGTACGAATAATCATTTCTATGATGACATTTAACCATAAGCCGGTAAACACTACACGAGTATAAATTGAAAATTCGCCAGGCAAACTGAAAACAGATAGTTCTTATCCGTGAGATGGTAACTTGCTTACATAACAACCTGATATTCATGTAAGTTTTATAACACAAATTTTAAGCTGTCATAACATAAAGACCCCCCGAAAGTTTAAAACTTTCGGGGGGTCTCACATTTTGGGGCAAAAGAGTTTACAGTTTAATCATATTGGACTATGATTAAAGAGTGACATTGTGTAGGTGAGTTTTTGAGGTGAGTATACGACCTACACAATGTCACATTTTGATAATAAGTTGGATAGACTAGTTACCAAAATCTGATATAGGTAACTGGTAAGCCCCAAGAAATGTGATAGCGTTGGTTAATTATCTGCAGGTATCAAATAATTAACCATGGGAATAATTCTAACGCTTAAACTAACTTGTGTCCACCCTAATGTGAAAAATTGAACGTTTTTGTTTAAATGTGCAATTTTTTCTATTTTTATTGCATTTCAGACATAATGTTTGACGGACATTGGACATTTTGGGATGAGTAGAAGCAAATTGTAATTAGAAAAAAGCCCCTCGTAGATTGGCGCTAGTCCACACCTATGAAGGGGGTGTTAGTAGCTATGCGTAATTCAAGGAGAACTTATGAGCTAATACATCCACACTATTTTAGGTAAAAGAGGTGTGCTACTAACAGATGCGATCTTTAATGGCGGCCACATTCCAACCTAGCATTAGACTATCACAGTCCTCAACTAAACATCAACGAGTTTCGTGTTGCTTTGCCAATTGGCGATGCAAACGAGCTGCCAGACGTAGTTCTTCTATCGACTTTAATCGAAGGGCGGATGGATGGCCATGTTGCGCCATTTTACGTTGCCATAAAGCCGCATCCTGATAAATTGCGCGATGACTCCTTGGCGAGTAGTCATGGTAAAGGTAAGTTAACGCATCATAGACGTAAGCAGACAGCAAGTGTTCTGGCAAAATGAATTGTGATCGAGCGCCAATTAGATCAGTCTTTTTGCGTAATTGTAAGGATGTCTGGCGCTGCATATACTCAAAATCAGACGTGGCAGTCGCAACAATACGGGCTAACCTGATTTTACGATGGTTACCAGATTCGACATTGATGAGCTTGTCTAGTAGAAACGAAACCTCTAGTTGATCATGCTTGAGTGCTGCGTATAAGTCGTTTGATAGTTTTAACCAGCGCGTTGGGGTTTCCTGGACGGTACCGTCTGGTGCTACAAATGGGAGCGTAATCCCAATAAAATAAATTTGGCGGGTTTGTACGTCAGAGTCCACAAATAGTGAGTTCAAAATATCAGTCCTTTACTTGTTTATCGCTTTAATAATTGTCTACCTTGTGCTTCAAGCTGAGCAAAAATGTCTGTGCGCTTCATATGATGCGTTACCAATTGGAAACTAGGTGCGTAATGTTGGCTATCAATTGAATCGATATAGCAAATCTCGAGTAATAGCCCTTCTGAAGATAGTGGCTGTTGGGTTGCTTGAGCTAGAGGCACTAAATGTCCCGAAAAGTCATCGAAGCGTAGGAATGTTTGCGCATCGGAATCAAACGGGAACACAAGTATAATATCACCAATGGCGTAGTCATGGGTATCATGACTAGTTACCAATGTCCGCAATTTGTTGTTTTTAATCGCTAAAAATCGTTGTGGTGTGATAGATATTTCAAATATTGACATGAGTGATACCTTCCTTTCCTAATGACGTTGTATGAAGCATCGTTGGTTATCTACTATGATAATGCTTTTGATGCCAATCATGATCAATTTCGAATACGTGTTGGCAGGCCGTTAGGATTCCCTCAAAAATTATTAACACAATAAAATAGATGACGGTAAACAGCGTAACGGCAATAAAAAACAATAGTGTTGAAGGTGGCATAGTCCAGGGATCCTTTTCTATCAGCTATCCAATGGGATAACTGAATGATGATTTCGTTTTGACAGGCGCTACATTATACAGACAGCGCAGCGCGACAAGGGCGGCTTTGCCCTGCAATTTTTCGACAAATATGTTTAGCGTAACCGGGGCGTTCGTCCAGCGATGATAATCAAAAAGGATTGTTGAGGTTTCGGACTTGATGACAAAAAGCATTCCGAAAGAAATTAGATTAATGTCGATTATCTAAGGCCCTGACTGTTTTATGGTCAGGAGCTTTATTTTTAGACGAACAGAAAATGATACAATTTTTTAAAGCGTTATAACCACATACAATGGACTGAGTTTGAAAGCTAGGGGGCTTTGTATGTACACGTTAGGTTATGCCATACTATATTTTCTGGCAAATATTACCATCATTTTGCCGTACGAAATGGTGTTACAAAATTACACAAATTCTGAATCCGGAACATATTTTTTAATGTTATTAATTGTTTATGGCGTTAGATCTGTGGCCGTTTGGGTACTGCCGGATCAAATTGTGACCGTGACCGGCCCGTTTATGAACTTAAGAAGTAGCGTTGCTGCTGCTTGTATCGGATTCATGTTAATGCCGTTTATCGAGTCGAATACTAAGGCGTTGGGCGTCCTTGTTGCAATTTTGCTGGGATATTCATCAGCAACTATTTGGCCACTTTTTCTAACGTACAAGTCTGAAGAGTTGTTTCGTCCGATAAAGCCAGCAAATTTACTAATTGATTTGTTGGCTATCGTTATTGCTCTTGTTATTCTGCAAGTTGTATTTCCAATGGATGTTAGCAGCGTTCTGCTGGGACTGCTATACTTCGCAACGTTGTTTATCGTGCCAAAGACTGATGGCAATAATTTGGTAGCAGATGGTAAGGCCATAGCTCTAGTTCTGGCTGTCGTGTTATTGGACTTCATCGCCCGTGTTGGACTTGCATCGCCAATGTTAAATGCTAGCCAAACAGTATTTGAAGAAAAGTTGGTCATCGGAATGCTACTAACTTTGTCTGTCGTTGTCAGTTTCTTGGCCGTATTGGAGTTTGGGCGGCTTAGGCATTCTGAATTGTTTTTCGCAACAGTGTTAAGAGGTCTTGTAATGGCGTATGTGATGTTGTTTATGCCACTGATACTTACGTCAATGATTGGTTCAGAAAATGCGACTTTCATCACGTACGGCTTATATATTGTCGGTTTTGAGGCGGGCGGAATAATGAAAAATAAGCTGGCACATAAAAAGCGTCTATTCATTTTGGGCGCTGGCTTCATAATTGGCTTTTTTCCGAATCCCGTGATAAAATTATTGGCTAGTTTACTTTTGGCAACATTCGTCGGTAGTATTAATCATGATCTTAACCAATTTCACATTCAAAACGGTCGCCGGCTTTCCTTTGAAGGTATTACTCATAAATATAAAGTCTCCAATTTGGGTAACCAATTCTTTTATATCATTTTTATTGCAAGTACGTGTGGCCTGGCGTTTTTTGGAACTGAGTATCCGGTAAAATTCTTCCAAGGAGCACTTTCAGAGCAAACAGCGCAATTATTTTCAATAGTGATGAACGCCGTGACAGGCGTAGTTTCTAGCTGGTTATTGTTCAAGGCTACAAAGAAAAAACTTGAATAGAACTCAATTTAGAAAAGGGGGCAATGGCCACATGGGACTTTTTTTCTAGTATGATAAAATATAATAACAGGAGCATTTTGTTCGCAAAGAAACTGGTCAGAGTATTTTACGGTAACTTAGATAGGCTTTGGTAAGCAGTTTGGTCCATGCTTACTTTATGTCTAGAGGACAAGTTAAAATTACCGTGTTTATCATATTATATCGAATTTAAAAACCTGGTGGAATGCGCACGCATTTCAACTAAAGATTTTACGTGAGTAGGAACCTCAATTGCCAGGGACCAAAAAGATATTTACCGCATTTTTAATTTCAAAGCTAGGCGAGCACACTGGAAGTTGCGGCAAGCGAATGTTTAGTGTTGCCAGAACACTCGAACTAAAATATCCAGATGTTACAACGGACATCAGAAAACTAAAATAACGATTTTGACGATTCCAGACATGGATACGTTCATTAACAGTTTGAAAGAATCATGGCGTCCTGCATACTCACTGTTCAAGTGATAGGTTAATTATCACCTTTGGAAACGTAAAAGACCTGTTGAGACAGAATATCAAGCATTAAAGGCTCTTTCTGAAATGGTTAAAGCAGGACCGATTAGTCGCGATGGAACCGGTAAACGGACGAAATACTTGGTTAGCCCAGACTCGCCAATCACTCGTAAAATGACCAACTTATTTATTAATACGGTGAATGATGCATTTATATATCAACACTAAAAAACGCACATCTCCCGCCGCCGTTAAAAAGATGAACTAATGTGCAGTATTAAGTTATCGAAAGCACCTAGCGCGCCTAAGCAAAAGATTTTAGGTTTCTGCGCCAATACTTTCGAGGTAACTATTACCGGTTTCATTTTTTATATAGGATAGAACAACACATTTACTTAGAATGTTAAATTAAGGAGAAAATAATATGGAAGATAAAAAATTACTAGTTCTTATTGGTCGCATCGCTAGTGTGATGTCTGTACTGATGTACGTTTCGTATATCCCACAAATCGTGGATAATCTATCAGGTCACGCAGGTGATCCAATACAGCCCTTTGTAGCTATGTTAAATTGTATCTTCTGGACCATTCACGGACTGTTTGGGTCGGACGGTCATACCCGTGACATGCCAATCGTAATTGCTAATGTACCAGGAATTTTGTTTGGATTTACAGCGTTCATTACTGTATTTATCCATTAGGAGGATGCTATGAGACTTTGGCACGAAGACCTTATTGAAAAGTTACCCCGGCAGCAATTACTAGGTCAACATCGAGAATGCTGCGCATTACGAGGTGGTGGCTGGGGCAAAAAACACGCAACGGTAAACTATGTTTTCAACTACTCGCCCTATAAACTGTTCCAGTATCACAGTAAAGTCATGAACGAAATGATTCTTCGCGGTTATTCTCCCAATACAGAGTGGTTTAACCCGCTATATCGTGGCTTAAAGGAGCCTCCCTACACGTCACTTGATCCAGTAGAACCGACAATTCCAATCTATCCTGATCATACGGATAGTTATTATCAAGAGTGCGTAGACAATCTTCTAGGTAAAGGCATTATTATACTATGAACTATACGTGCAGAATAGGAACCACGTTAAAAGCTAAGATATGTGGTCTTATGTCAAGAAGTTGATCAAGTAAACGTTGGTATATCAAACTCTAAGAATCCAATTTTAGACGCACTTTAATAAACCGCGAGTGTGTGTTTAATTCAACTCCGGTTTTCAGGAATTTATACATCTGGGTCTTATTTTTCTATACCAATTCCTCTTTTCTGTAGATTTGATGATTGCGGAGTAGAACGTCAATCACCCTAATTAGTTTTCTTGCGGTAAGCGAGATGGCTCGTTTGTGTGGTGTTCGTTTTGCATCACGGATTTTACTTTCGTAAAAGTGTTTGAACGTCGGATCATATCGCCTTACTGAATTGGCAGCTTCAATTAAGTAATAGCGTAAGTAGACGTCGCCAGATTGCGACATGGGAGTTATTTCTCCCTCGAACGAACCGGATTGGTTTTGTTTCCATGTCAGGCCAGCATATTTCGCTAGTTTGGCCTGATTTTCAAATCGTTCGATTTGTCCAATTTCCGCAATGACACCAGCAGCATAAACGGGTCCGATGCCAGGAATTGATTGTAAGATTTTAGATTCTTCAATGGTCTTCATCAATTTTTCTATATCCTTTTCAAGAATTTTGATTTGTTTTTCAAACGTACGGATTTCCGTCACGTATACCGAGAGAATAACATCAATCGAATTTTGGACTACGGCACTTAAACGGTATGACCCTTTTATGGCTTTCTGAATAGATTTAGCTAGCCGTTCGGGCTCTGCAAATCGTCCACGACCTTTCTCGTTTAGATATTTAGAAAGGTCTTCAATGGGCATTTCAGCCAATTCATCAACCGAAAGGTTGTCTGTTAATAAGCTCATCATAGTTGAACCAAATACAGAAGTATCTGCATCTCCTAGGGCTAACTTGTTTAACTTGTAGTACAGGTTTTCTAGAAAATGTTGCTTCGAACGGGACAAACTCTTCACAACCTCAAATCGTGATCGGGTGAGTCGTTGTAAAGCAACGTACTTCTCGTGTCGAACTATTCCGACGGAATAGCGGCCAACGCGAAGGAAATCGGCAATATAGAATGCATCAATTTGATCGTTTTTCGATTCTTCGAATATGCCTTTATATCGCGATGTTTTACGAGGATTAACAATAACTGTTTCAGTATCGAATTGTGCTAAATCGTCATCATTTTGAAAGAAGTAGGCGGGATGGAAGCTATACATCGATGTGGCCTCCATGCCGATTACAATCTTTTGATATTCACGTTGTGAATGAAGCTCAAGAATCACCTTCTTAAGCTCCGTTGCACCGTTCATATCATTAGCGAACTTTCCTCGAAAGAGGACGTTATCGTCCAATTCTGAGGTTAAGATCGCAACTTCGAGTTCCTTTGAACTGACGTCAATACCGACAAATAGTTTCATTTTTCATTGGCCTCCTTTCATGTGTACTGTCTGGTCTCAAGTTGGACATCCGCGTGATAACCCCTAATTACAATCACCTAACACATCCTCGCCTATAAGTATTCATAGGTTGATTCAATCTAAGCTACGCCCAGAGCTACTCAACTCTGGCAGACGATTCAATCGATACAGCATGTGGTTCGTGATTCCGATGATTGCCTGGGCGGCAGTCTTAAAAAGTAGTTAGAACTACAAGGAGAATTAGCCTATACCAGTTGACCAAAGCCAATGACAATTAGAGACTATCACTCGGAGTTCAACAAAGAAACTCAAACAATAAGATTTCATGTTAATTATTTTTATAATACGAGGAGACTTTTTATGGGAAAAAGAGATGAAGATAAGCTTTTGGGAATCATTGCGCTAATCCTAGCCATATTAGCTCTAACGATTTCCTGGATACCTATCGTCAATAATTTTGGTGGTATTCTCGCAGTGATAGGGATTGTTCTGGGAGGCCTAAGCCTATTTGTTAACCGAAGTCGCCAGAAGATTTTTGCGTCCATCTCGACTATTTTGTCAGTTATCGCACTAGTTATTGTACTAGTTACTCAAAGCCTATATGGGGCATCAATTGATAAGTTTACCAAGTCTATCGCAAAAACCACGGATTTATCTTTTAGTCTCTCTTCTTCAAAGAGGTCTGATAAATTTAAGTGGACAAATGACGACTACAACTCTTTGACAGTGGGTGACAAGACAACTGGCGTAGGTGGTGCTAATTACGAAGACATCATATCTAAGTATGGAAACCCAACATCGGTAACTGAAACTCAATCTGATGACCGTACAGTTCGCAAAGCTATGTGGTCACATAAAACATCAGACGAAGAACAATCTGTAGAGTTAACATTCGTGATGCAACAGGATGGATCGTACTCTTTGAGTAAAAAAGATGCATCAATTGATAAGAACTGGGACTTCTAATTATCAATACTACAAATTAGGTCTCCTAAAGGAGTCTTGACATCAGAGCCAGTCAATTTGACCTGGTTTTTTGCTTGCAAACATTAATCTAAACAAGTATGGTAGTAAAAATATATTTTTTGGGGAGGATGAATGGGATGGGGATGCATCAATACTTATCAGGTTTGAATGAACTTGAAATGATCACGCGCGCACCGGGGTACTTTAAGTATCAACCTCATTCAGTGGCCGCCCACTCATGGAAGGTTACCGAAGCTGCGCAATTCTTGGGTGACATTGAAGAACAAGCGGGTAATGACGTTAACTGGCGTATGCTTTACGAAAAGGCTTTGAACCACGATATTACGGAACGTTTTATCGGTGATATTCGCACACCAGTTAAGTATGCGTCAGCAACCTTGCGTCAAATGTTGGCTGATGTGGAAGACTCATTGTCAGATAACTTTGTAAAGACTGAGATTCCAGTTGAGTTGCAGGAAGCATACAAGCGTCGTCTTCACGAGGGTAAGGATGACACGCTTGAAGGACGTATCTTGTCAGTGGCTGATAAGGTTGACTTGTTGTATGAAGCATACGGCGAATTACAAAAGGGTAACCCAGAGCCTGTGTTCTTGGAAATTTACAAGGAAAGCTTGGAAACGATTTTCGCTTTCCGTGACATGCCAAGTGTGGCTTACTTTATTCGTGAGGTGCTGCCAGAGTTGCTGGACGAGCAATTTCCAGGTTCAGAACAATTACAACGCATCTACATCGGCATCTTCAATGCAAAGTAGTCATAAGTTGTTATAATGATAAATAGAGAAGTCCACTGTTCTCAGTGGGCTTTTGTGTTTGTTGAGAGAAAATAACTATTAATGCAGAAAGTGAGTAGGCGAATATGATTAATCGTGATGACAGCCATACCTACGAGGTTGTGTCAAAGTATGAGCCAACTGGGGATCAACCCACAGCTATTGATAAGCTGGTAACTGGCTTGAAGAATGGCGTTAAGGAACAAATCTTGTTGGGAGCAACCGGAACTGGAAAAACCTTCACCATTTCAAACGTCATTGCCCAGGCCAATAAGCCAGTTTTGGTTTTGTCACACAACAAGACCTTGGCGGGCCAATTGTATGGTGAGTTCAAGGAATTCTTCCCAAATAATGCGGTTGAGTATTTCGTGTCTTACTATGATTACTACCAACCCGAAGCGTATGTGCCATCTTCTGACACGTATATTGAAAAGGACTCATCAATTAATGATGAAATTGATAAGCTTCGTAATTCAGCGACGGCATCATTGTTGGCGCGTAACGACACCATCGTGGTGGCTTCAGTGTCATCTATCTTTGGTTTGGGTAGTCCTGAACAATATAATGATCACGTTATTAACGTTCGTGTTGGTGACATTATCGAGCGTAATGATTTGATGCGTCGCTTGGTTGATATTCAATTCCAACGCAATGATATCGACTTCCAACGTGGTCGTTTTCGTGCGCGTGGGGATGTTTTGGAAATCTTCCCAGCGTCATCTGACGCGAAGGCGATTCGCATTGAATTCTTTGGGGATGAAGTTGATCGCATTCGCGAAGTGGATTCGTTGACTGGTGAAGTGACGGCTGATTTGGATTTGGCAACCATCTTCCCAGCAACCCACTTTATGACCAATGATGAGATTCGTGAGCGTGCTTTGAAGACAATTCAAGCCGAGTTGGACGCCCAATTGAAGGTATTTGAAGAAGAAGGTAAGTTGTTGGAGGCGCAACGCTTAAAGCAACGTACCGAATACGATATTGAAATGATTCGTGAAATGGGCTTCACCAGCGGTATTGAAAACTATTCACGCCACATGGATGGTCGTGCACCGGGTGAGCCACCATTTACGTTGCTCGACTTTTTCCCGGATGATTTCTTGATTGTTGTCGATGAGTCCCACGTGACGATGCCACAAGTACGTGGTATGTATAAGGGTGATCGCGCCCGTAAGGAAACGTTGATTGATTACGGATTCCGTTTGCCATCAGCGTTGGATAACCGTCCGCTCCGTCTGGATGAGTTTGAAGAACACGTTGACCAAATTATCTACATGTCAGCCACACCGGGTGATTATGAAGAAGAGCGTGTGTCAAACAAGGATGTTGCGCAACAAATTATTCGTCCAACTGGTTTGTTGGATCCTGAAATTGAAGTGCTCCCGGTTATGGGGCAAATTGATGATTTGTTGGGTGAAATTAACGAACGTGTCGCCAAAGATGAACGTGTCTTTGTGACGACGTTGACGAAGAAGATGGCCGAAGATTTGACGGACTATCTTGAAGACGTCGGTGTGAAAGTTAAGTACTTACACTCAGACATTAAGACGCTTGAACGAACTGAAATCATCCGTGATTTGCGTTTGGGTAAGTTTGACGTCTTGGTTGGTATCAACTTGTTGCGTGAAGGAATTGACGTGCCTGAAGTGTCATTGGTGGCCATTTTGGACGCCGATAAGGAAGGCTTCTTGCGCAATACCCGTTCTTTGATTCAGACGATTGGACGTGCAGCTCGTAACGAGAATGGTCACGTCATTATGTATGCGGATGATGTGACGGCCTCAATGAAGGAAGCTATGGATGAGACGGCCCGCCGTCGCGCTATCCAAATGTCATATAATGAGGAACACGGTATTACACCACACACCATTAAGAAGGAAATTCGTGGTTCGATTGCGGTCACCCACGAATCTGACGATGACAGCAACAAGTCTGCAAGCTTCACAGAAGTGGCTTTCAAGGATATGGCGCGTCTAGATCAAGAAGACATGATTGCCAATTTGGAAGATCAAATGCGTGCAGCAGCTAAGCGTTTGGACTTCGAAGAAGCAGCTAGCTTGCGTGATGCGGTGATGGAATTGAAGTTGCAACTTGGGGTTTAACTCCTTTTCTGCCCGAAAAGGCCTGTTGAGATGTGATATACTTGATATACGATGTTTATAGAAATTAGGGGTATATCATGAGTTTGAATTTAAGCGATATTCAAGCATTGATGCATGATTTTGAGCAGAGCTCATTACGTGAATTCAAGCTAGATACTGAAGAAACACATCTTTATCTCAGCAAGAACGACCAAGCACCAATTATGATGGCACAACAACCAGCTGCCAACGTGGCAACGCCGACTGACGAATCAGTTGTTGTGGATACAACGGTGACGATTAAAGCACCACTTGTTGGTACCGTTTATTTGGCCCCAAAGCCAGAAGCTGCGAACTTTAAATCAGTTGGTGACACAGTCGCTGTCGGTGAAACGGTGGCCATTGTTGAAGCCATGAAATTGATGACGGAAGTAAAAAGTGACGTTGCTGGTGTTATTACGGCTGTTAATGTCGATAATGAAGCTGTCGTTGGGTACGATGATATCCTGTATACGGTTCAACCGGCATAGTTTGAAAGGGGTTGGGAATTTTTCCAGCCTCTTTTCATTTGATGGAGTTAATTATGTTTAAAAAAGTTTTGGTGGCGAACCGTGGCGAAATCGCCGTACGCATTATTCGCGCACTGCATGAGATGGACATCAAAGCAGTGGCCATTTACAGTACGGTCGACAAAGAAGCGTTGCATGTGCAATTAGCGGATGAGGCAATTGCGGTTGGTGGACCACGACCTCAAGATTCATATTTGAATATGAAAAATATCGTGAGCGCAGCCTTACTAACAGGTGTTGATGCCGTTCACCCTGGTTATGGATTCCTGTCTGAAAATGCGATGTTTGTGAATATGTTGACGGATGTTGGCATCACGTTTATCGGACCACACGCAGAAACAATTGCCTTAATGGGTGATAAGGCGCAAGCACGTGAAACGATGCGTGCGGCAGGTGTGCCAGTCATCCCCGGTAGTGTTGGCACGTTGACCGATAGCGCCGAAGCAATTGCTGTTAGTGATCAAATTGGCTACCCGGTCATGTTGAAGGCTGCGGCAGGTGGGGGTGGTAAGGGCATGCGTTTGCTAAACAATCGTGAAGAGCTGGCGCAACAATTTGAGCGCGCACAGGCTGAAGCAAAATTAGCTTTCGGTTCAGCTGATATGTATATTGAGAAGGTGATGACAAATGTGCGTCACATCGAAGTCCAAATCATGCGTGATCAACAGGGTCAGACGGTCTTTTTCCCAGAGCGCGACTGTTCAATTCAACGTCACCACCAAAAGATGATTGAAGTATCACCAGCGGTTGGTGTCACGAGTGATATGCGTTCAGAGCTCGGTGCGTTGGCGGTCAAGGCGGCGAATGCCTTGTCTTACGAGAATACCGGAACGTTTGAATTCTTGGCTGACCGCGAGAATAACTTCTATTTCATGGAAATGAATACACGCATTCAAGTGGAGCACCCGGTTACCGAAGCGGTGACTGGTTTGGACTTGGTAAAGATGCAGATTGCCGTTGCAGCTGGGGAACCATTGCCAGTCCAACAACAAGATATTCAAATTAAGCAACACGCGATTGAAGTTCGTTTGAATGCTGAAGACCCGATGCATGATTTCCGGCCAAGCGCTGGCCAAGTCGACTTTACGTACTTGCCATTTGGTGGACCGGGCATCCGGTTTGACTCAGCGATGTATGCGGGTGATACCGTGCAACCTTACTACGACTCAATGTTGGGTAAAGTGATTGTTTCAGCGGATAACCGTGACGATGTCTTTAAAAAATTGTCACGTACGCTAGATGAAGTGGTTGTGCGTGGCGTTTCAACTAATCTAGCGGTGCAACGGGCATTGGTTAAGGATGAACGTGTCCACCAAGGCCTTGTACCAATTGATTTTGTAGAGACGGACTTTTTGCCTGCGTGGTCAAAGGAAGAGGTGCAAGCGCCATGACCCAATTATTTGATAATCAAGCTGATAAGTTTAAGCATGAGCCTAACCCAGAAGCGTTTGATAAGGTCCCGGCCGGTAGTTGGGTAACTTGTGCCTATTGTGGTGCCCAACAATACCAAGAAGAATTGGGTGAATACCTGGTTTGCGGTGTTTGTGGTTACGGGTTCCGCTTGGGGGCGCAACAACGCCTTGATTTGATGACGGATAAGTTTTCTGAATGGTACGCGGATGTTGAAATGACAACGCCGGACTTTCCAGGTTATCCTGAGAAACTTGCCAAGGCGCAAGCAATCACAGACATGAAGGAAGCGGTTATGACTGGTGAAGCGGTTATTGATGGACGACGAACTGCAGTTGCTGTGATGGATGCGCGTTTCATGATGGGATCATTAGGCGCGAAAACGGGTGAGAAATTGGCCCGCTTGTTCGACGATGCCACAGCCAAGCACTTGCCAGTTGTCCTATTTTCGGCTTCTGGTGGTGCGCGCATGCAAGAAGGTATTATGAGTCTCATGCAGCTTGCCAAGGTCTCAGGAGCCGTCGCACGTCATCGTGAAGCTGGTTTGTTGTATGTGGTCGTCCTAACTGATCCAACAATGGGTGGTGTGACAGCGTCATTTGCCATGGAAGGCGATATTATTTTGTCTGAACCACACGCTTTGGTTGGCTTTGCCGGCCGACGTGTTATTGAACAAACGATTCATGAAACCCTACCAAAGGACTTCCAACGCGCTGAGCACATGCAATCGAGCGGATTCATTGATGCGATTGTGCAACGCCCTGAGTTACAGTCATACATTGGAAAGTTATTGCGTGTGCATCAAGCACCATTGGAGGCGTAATCATGAGTGAATTAACACCAATTGAAATTGCGTGGGCCTCCCGTGAAGACCGTTTCTTGGCGCGTGATTTGATTGCTAATATCGTGACTGATTTTCAAGAATTTCATGGTGATCGTGCACAAGGTGATGATCCAGCCGTGATTGGTGGTGTGGGGATGCTCGGCGAGCAACCGGTCACGATGATTGCGATTAATCGTGGTGATGAGATGGCTGAAAAGCTTCAAACCCGTAATGGTTCACCTGAGGCTAGTGGTTATCGTAAGGCGTTGCGTCTGATGCAACAAGCTAACAAATTCAATCGACCAATCATTACGTTAATTAATACACCTGGTGCCTTTCCTGGTAAAACAGCGGAAGAAGGCGGCGTCGGCCAAGCAATTGCGGAAAGCATCGTGCAAAGCATGTCGTTCACCGTGCCGATGATTGCCATTATCTATGGTGAAGGTGGGTCAGGTGGTGCTTTGGCTTTAGCGACAGCGAACCAAGTTTGGATGTTTGAGCATTCTATTTATGCGATGCTGTCACCTGAAGGGTTTGCTTCGATTATGTTCAAAGATGCCAAGCGTGCACCAGAAGCATCAGAACTATTGGGGCTGACACCACAAGAACTTTTGGCGAAAAAGATTGTGGAACGCGTTATCCTTGAAGGCGATGATCGCGACCTGTTTTATGAAAACCTGCGTCGTGATTTGCTACAAACAATTGACAATTTGTTCCAGTTGGGTCCAGAAGAAATTAGGACGCAACGACAAATGCGATTTGATAAATACTAAAAACGAACCGTTTTGTAGACGCATGTCTGCTGAACGGTTTTTTCATACTCTCAGCACCTATGTTGATGTCTTAACTAAAAGAATTTTTAACGTTGGTAAGGAAATATCTAGCAACGGAGAAGTCGTGCTATCTTTGAGAAGCTTCAAAACACGTCCAGACTGGAATGACGTAAAAAGCTAGTAGATGGGGTTAGTATATGAACAATATCACGAAAAATGTAGCTATCATTTTGGTAACTGGTGTCATTGCAACTAGTGGCATGCAAACTAATTTATTGGTTTCAAATGCTGTTGCTGCTAAAGTGAGTACAACTAAGGACCGACCAATTACTTTGGATGGCGAAGTGTATCAGAATCTATCAGGTAAACAATTTGGTAAAAAATATAAGGGTAAGTTTGTTAAGTTTAATGGATTATTAACCTCGGTCCGTCCATACGCAAAAGACACCAAACGATTTAACCTTTCATTTACAGTTGGTGAAAATCGCGGATCAATGTTTACTGATTCGTCAACGCCTATATATATGATTGCTACTAAAAAACACATGACAAAGGAATGTCGTAAATTGATTTTGAATACTCGCAAAGATAAGGCTACTGGACTAGCTGACCCAGTAAAAGTAACTGTGATGGCAAAGGTTGAAGGATACTCGACTGTTAAGGATATGAAAGCGAAAAGTAAGGCATATCAAGGATATGCAGTGTACTTAACACCAGTTAAGGTGGCTGGAGAACAGGGTGTTTCTGAGCGTTGATAAGCAACTATTAGTTTTACTAAAATCAACCAATAAAATGGCATATTTTAAGCACGGACGTTTTCTATAATTGGACTGTATAAAATAGTATGCCGTCTAATTAAAATGAGGATGAACCAATGAAAATTATTGTTGCCGATAATTATGCTAAAATGAGCCGTTTAGCTGCCCATAAGTTGCTAGCAACGATGCTTAAGCCTGGTCGTGTAAATATGGCGATAACGGCCGGAAATACGCCTAAGGGAGTTTACGAGTTGTTGGTTGAAGAAGTTGTGGGACGTGATTATTATGAGAACGTTCATTTTTACAACTTTGATGAAGTGCCGGTCAACGGTTAGCCTGAAGGTGTGCTCTTATGATGAGATTCCGGACTAGTTTTTCTAGTTTGGTAAAATATCATCATAGGAGTATTTTTATTTATGGTTACACGTTATGAAGAGGACTTTAAAAAGTCCATCGTGGAGATGGTTAAAGCGGGCCGTCGGCCCGATGAATTATCCAAGGAATACGGTCCTTCAGCCGATTCAATTCGGAATTGGGTCAAAAAATATGCGCCTGTAGAAGTGAATGGCGAATCAATATCAGCTGATGAATTGAAGAAGTTGCGTAAGGAAAACGCAATTTTGAAAGAAGAGCTCGAAATTTTAAAACGTGCGGCGGTGTTGCTGGCAAAACATTAGTTTTGCGCGGTAGAAGTGTTGTTTTACCAATTATCCACAAAAATTTGGTACAGGGGCACCGCATCACACGCGTTCTGAGTGCTTTGAAAATTCCAATGTCCACTTACTCTGACTGGATCCATTGGGAGCCGAGCGCACAAGAAATACAACACAACAAATTGAGAATTGCCGTCGAATCAATTTACACAGCCAATAAAGGCATTTATGGTTATCGACGAATTGCTAAAACCATGCGCGACTTATTCAAACTAGCAATCAGCGACCGCTTTGTATGGCAATTGATGAGTGAAGCTGGCTTGAAATCGCGTATGCAAAAGCGATATAACAAGCCTACAACAGTCAATGACAAAGATCAGATGCCAAATCTCATTATCAATCTGGATGACCTAAGTGGCGTAATTACAACTGACATTACGTATATCCAGTTGACCGATAAGACATGGGTTTACATGGCTAGTGCATATGATCCGGAAGACCGTAAGGTGCTGTCGTATCGAATCGCAGATACGATGACAGCTCAACTAGCAACCTCAGTAATCGTTAAGGCGCTAAGACGAGGTGAAAAACCACTGTATGTGCATAGCGATATGGGAAGCCAGTATACCAGCGAATTGTTTGAAAATACACTGGAGTCCATAGGTATTAGGCACTCTTACTCCCGTAAAGGGCACCCTTACGATAATGCCCGCATCGAAAGTTTTCACTCGTTACTCAAGAGGGAGCTGATCTACCAACAGGATTTCGAGAGTATCGCTGATGTGCAAGCCGCTGTTGGATGGTACCTGGTATAACAACAATCGTATATCACTCCGTGATGCCGCCTAGACCAATTTCTAGATGATATAAACGCGATTATACAAATTTGCCTATACACCGGCGTTTACAAGCACTGACTTTGTGAAGTCCAAAAATCACTCTGACCAGTGCTTATTTGCTATACCCTCAGACTTGTGAAATTCAACAAAATCCAAACTAGACCACCGTAACTCCATAGCCTCCGGCAGGCACAGGGGCAAAACCCCTGGACCCCATTAAAAAATGACCCAAAATCTGTACGAAATCAGGTCATTTTGAAAAATTTTCGTGGTACGAGCCCTAGCGGGCTCTAAAAAGAGGTCCGGAGTCTTGACATCAGAGCCGTGTGACGATGACTAATTTACGTCGTCTATTCTTTACGCCGGCAAAGGTGTCTGAATCACAAATCGAGCGCCTGACACCTGAGAATTATCAAACGTGGGATGAAAAGCTTACAGCGGATGGTGGTTTGGACTTGATGTTGATGGGCCTTGGCGCTGACGGTCATTTCCTTGGTAACGTGCCTGGTGCCACCAAGTTTGGCAATCAGACATATCGCGTTGAAGCTGATGCGACACCAACCTTGCGTGAGGTGCTAGTTGACGAAGTTGGTGGTGATGAAAGTAAGGCACCTGACTTCTATGTTACGATGGGGCCACAGTCTGTTATGACCCAAGTGCGTGATGCTGTCATGATTGTGAACGGTAAAGGTAAGGCGGCGATGGTTAAGCAGGCTTTCTTTGGACCGGTCACAGAAGATGTGCCATCAAGTATTTTGCAGCTACATCCTAATTTCACGTTGATTTTGGATGCCGATGCGGCGAGCGAACTGAATCTATAATACAAATACAACCTCAGTGGCTGTTCTTGCGGCGATTGAGGTTGTATTTGTTTTTATCAACTGAAGCTCGTATACTGACTGAAACTTGGTTTTACGGGGGTAATGGGGATGACTTTAATTGAAAGAGTAACTGACTTAGATAACTTTGAGAGCGAGCGCTTTTTGTATCGACATGCGACTGAAGAAGATGCCGCTGATATGTTTGAAATGTTTCATAATCCAGAGGTGCTAAAGTGGATTCACGTACCGATGCCGGAATCAATCGAACACACTTTAGAAATCAGCATAAAGAAATTTCATTTAGCAGATCCACTGGGCAAGTACGTCATTGTTGAAAAAGCAACTAACAAAATGATTGGTAGCATTGATATCCGAACAACCGAGAAAAACAATTCGGCTGAAATTGGGTACGCCTTGAATCACGCTTATTGGGGACAAGGAGTTATGACTGAAGCGCTACGGACGGTGATTACGGTTGGGTTCGAACAACTAGAGTTGCACCGCATTGAATCATTCCACGCACCAGAAAATATTGGCTCTGGACGCGTAATGGAAAAGGCTGGCATGCAATATGAAGGAACACTGCGTGATTATGAGTTGCTACCAAATGGTCGATACGTTGATAGCAAGGTCTACGCTATTTTAGCGATGGATTATTTCAAATAATGGTTCTATAGTTGGAGTGCCTGATGGGATCAATTTATAAATTTAAGTCCGTGAATAAGTGTAACTATGAGATTGAGACATGGCTAGGCGTTGGATGGCTAACATTAATGCCTGAACAACTAATTAGTACTTGGGATGGGGATGATGATGAGCCGTTTTTGTTTAAACTTGTTGACGACCGCGAATTGGTGAAAAAAACGCTTAGCATATTAGAGAATGGCGGCAGGATATTAGGGAGTGCGGAAGCAGAACCCTCCCATGGAAATTATTTGTTTGCATGCCCAAGTTGCTATCATTTTACAACCAAGTTTTGGTATAAAGTCTCTGGACGAGATGAATACTGGCGAAATTGGGAGTTAGAACCTTTTTATCGTTGTAAATACTGCCATGATTTTATAGCCAAGGTGGAGGTTGTAAAACAATCTTCCAAGACGGAACAATATATATTCAGATTTCAGGATGATAACGATTGGATAGTTCCATGCCCTGAATGTCATAACGAAAACTTCCTTCTTTTGGAAGAAGGAGATTGGGATTGAGAGTGTAGCGGTAAGGGGAGGAGCGTCAATGAATGAAACTTGAAACGACACAAATATTCCAGATTGACCAGCTGAATGGGACAATAATTGGTTTTTATCTAGATCAGACACATATTTCGATTGGTAGTGAAATTAAAACTTTGGATGGGCGACGGTATATTGTAAAGTACGTTAGTTATCCTAGGCCGATTAACTCGAAAGTCAGGTTAACAGGGATGGCATTGGTGGATGGGTTTATTTCACCGGATACAGAACTTTATATAGCAGATCAACGATAACGCTAGAACAAAGAATCCTAATACTAGTACTGGAGGGGTAAATGAACACATATCTGATTTTGCTCCGGGGGATAAACGTCGGTGGCAAACGTAAAGTCAAAATGAGCGAGTTGCGTGAATGGTTTGTACAACAGGGGTTTCATAACGTCATCACGTTCGGAAATACTGGTAACGTTATTGTTGATGTTGAATCTGATACGGTTGATTTTGCCAGCCTTGGTATCGCTTTATCAGCACATGAGGGCTTTGAAATACACCTGTACGGATTGTCGCTAGCCGACATAAACGATATGATGAGTCATTCACCAGAATGGTGGGGAATCAAAGATGACGGTCGGCATGATTTAATAATTGCCAGTTCGGAATCAGAAGCGAAACAATCCTTGGATGAGTTCGGACCCTACATTGGGCCTGAAAATCGTGTGTTGCTACACGGACGTTTTATTTTCATGAGCACTGGTGCAGAACTTCGTAATAAAACCAGATTATTGCGGATTAGTACAACGGCTGCGTTTGCTAGGATAACCGTCCGTAATGCGAATACCATGCAGAAGTTAACGACACTAATGAACGACCGACACCATGACTTGTGATTACTCACGACAAAATGTAAGATGGAGATAAGTATTATTCAGTTCAAAGGAAGTAATAAATATGTCAAAAACGCTAATTGTGACACACACTGACTTAGATGGCGTTATGTCAGGCTTAGTCGCTAAGTATGCGACGTCAAATGAATCAGATATTCGTTATGCAGATGCTGGTGCTGCTGGTATTGATGCCGTGTTGGAAGATGTTTTGGCTGGGGATGATCAATATACCCAAGCAATCTTCTTGGACAACACGCCGTCAGCCGAAATGTTGGCTAAGTTCCATAACCAAACCAACCTAACGCCAACAGTTTACGACCACCACGTTTCTAATCAAGAAGTTTGGGAATCAGCCACTGTTGATGCCACATTTGTGACGGATCAAACTGGTACGTCCTCAGCAACTGAGTTGGCGTTTAATGACAATCAAGCTGCGCTGACAAAGTTACCATTCCTACCAGTCTTGGTTAAGTTGACTAATTTGTACGATACGTGGACTTGGCAAGATGAGCGCTATGCTGATGAGCAACAAACTGGTCAACATGCGCAAGTCTTCAATGAAGTACTCAATTTCATTGGTCGTGACCGTTTCAGTGCGTTTATGGATGAAGCAGCGAATAAGACGTTTGCTGAAGTTGATGTGCCAAGTGCCGTGTTAGCAACAATCTTCTCAGACTTGATTATGGCGCTGGTGTACGAACGTATTAAGTCTAACCAAGACTACGTTGCTAAGAAGGCAGAAAAGGCTGAATTTGCTGATTTGGTTTTGCCTGACAAGACGTACCACTATGCTTATACAACAGCATCTAGCCAGATATCAGAAATCGGGAATGCGTTGACTAACTTACCAGACGTCGATTTCGGCTTGGTCATTAATAACGGCAAGTTGTCATTCCGTGTTGCGAAGGATAAGGATGTTGATGTCTCAGTCATTGCTGGCTACTTTAATGGTGGGGGGCATGCTAAAGCATCGGGTGCGAAGTTAGTGATGGATTGGCCAACAATCATTCAGAATGCGCGCAATAAATAAACTGTTTTTAGGGATAGACTGGTTGTCGCCAGGCTATCCTTTTTTGCTGTATAGCTATTCAAGGACATACAATCCGGAATATCGGTCCACTGTTTTGTAAGCGTTTTCAAAATATAAAGACAACCAAATTAAATCTTAGGTATACACTTACTATATGGAAGCGAGTAACAAAGTTGTTTTTACAAATAGGGGGATTAAAATGACTTACAACGCAAGTACAGCAGAAGAAAAGTTAGACATCATTGACTTGCCACGTTTGCGGGCTTTAGTCGAGTCACGAACGGAGTCAGGGGCATTTGGTTATGTTGATGGTGGATCATCGGATGAGCAGGTGCTCCAGGATAACGAAACGGCATTTCGTCATTATCAATTGATTCAGCGAATGCTACAAAACATTGCGGAGCCTGATATGACGACAACGCTCTTTGACATTCCGCTTGGGATGCCGATTATTGCAGCACCAATTGCTGCCCAAGGATTGATGCACGAAGGTGGGGAAAGTGTCACTGTAAAGGGTGTTGGGGCAGCAAAATCTATTTTCAGCGCGTCGACATATGGGAATGCCAGTGTTGCAGCCGTTGCCGAGGCGTCACCGGAAACACCAAAGTTCTTCCAACTGTATATGTCGCGTGATGATGAGTTTAATCAATTTTTGATTAATCAAGCAGTTGAAACGGGGTATAAGTCCATTATTTTAACGGCGGACTCGACGTTAGGTGGTTAACGAGAAGCCGATATTATTAATAACTTCGAATTTCCGTTGCTAATGGATAATTTAGCGGCCTTTTCTAATGTGGCTGGTACAGGTGAGGGCCTTAGCATCGCTGAAATATACGCACGCGCCAAGCAAGACTTAGCGTTGTCTGATATTAAGAAGATTAAGGATATGGCAAGCGGTTTGCCAGTGATTGTAAAGGAAATTCAAGATCCAGAAGATGCATTGGCAGCCATTGCTGGTGGTGCAGATGGCATTTGGGTTTCAAATCACGGTGGGCGTGAACTGAACGGTGCACCGGCTTCGATTGACGTCCTTGCTGACATTGCGAAAGCCGTCAATCATCGTGTGCCGATCATCTTTGATTCAGGCATTCGTTGGGGTGAGGACATTGCAAAAGCAATTGCGCTTGGTGCAGATGTCGTAGCGTTGGGACGACCAATGCTATGGGCGCTCAATCTTGGCGGAGCTGCAGGAGTTCAGTCAGCTTTTGAACACTTGGCGGAGGAGTTGAAAATTGTTATGCAGCTTACGGGTTCCCACACAGTGGCCGAATTGAAGCACGCAAAAATTATTGAAGCGAAATTTTAGTTTGTAACTAAGAATTGTCAGAGATAATAATGCATTTAAAAAGGGATCGAATGTATATTCGATCCCTTTTTAGTGTATGTTGATGCCCAGGCTCTGAATGAGCAAGGCGGATTGATACGTATTAATTGTCATACCAGCAGCTAGGGCTGGATTAAATAATAAGGTTTCAAAATTTGCATTTGATACATCAAGGTTTGCCAGCTTACTACCAGCAAAATCACTGTTATCAAGGTCACTTTCGACAAAACGAAGTGATTTTTTAATGCGAATGCCGTGGAAGAAACTATCACGAACACGTGTGTTATTGAACACGACGTTTTGGAAGGTCGTCCCGCTGACGTTGATGAAATCAGCCAATGAGTTGTTGATTTCGGTATCGCGCCACTCACTTTGCAGACCTGAGAAGTTAACCCCAGTTAGCTGGGTGTTATTAAAGCTAGTGCGATAGAAAATGGCGCTGGCGAAATCAGTATTTGATAAATCAACGTGATCAAATATGACATCTGACCAAGTACTATCTGAGAAGTCATCTTGGTCGAACGTCACACGTTCAAATGTGACATCTTGTATGTTAATGGCACGACTAGAGTAGGTGAAGTGAACGTTACGGTAGGTATTATTTGGTGTAACATCATCCAAACTAATTGTGGTATCAGAAATAAGCATGAAAACTCTCCTTAAGACTTAAAATTTTAAACCATCCCCAGCCAAAGTAAAAGCCTCACATCAACTAAGATGCGAGGCTTCATTTGTTATTCAGCGGTTTCTGTCAAACCTTCACTCAAGGCTTTAATCTTCTTGGTTGCGAACCACAAGAGTAATCCAGCAACAATCGTGATAATACCGATAATCAAGAAGTAATTGATTTCAGTAGACTTTGAGTAAAGTTGTACCAATTGTGCGTTAGCTGCTTGCGCCGTTGCGTCAGACAAGTTCCAGACCGTCAACATTTGCGCTTGGAAGGCAACGGGGGCCATCTTAGCAGATGCTGACAAACCGACTGGTGAAATCAACATCTCACCAACTTCAACCAATGCCCATGAAGCAACTAGCCACAATGGATTGAATTGGTGATTAACACCAAACATCATGCCTGGCACGGCCATCCAAACGAATGACAACCCAGCAAATGCCAAACCAAGTGAGAACTTCACGCCAGTTGATGGTTGCTTATCGCGCAATTTCTTTGACCAAAGCCAAACGAAGAAAGGCGTGAACAACATGATGAACAATGGATTCAATGATTGGAACCATGAAGCTGGCATACCGTGTAGCGCCGTTTGATTTGAAGCGAACAAGGCCAAGACAACTGAGCCCTGTTCCTCAATTGACCAGAACAGCATTGCCGCAACGAACAAGGGAATGTAGGCCCAAACACGCTTACGTTCTGCCTTAGTGGTCTTCTTTGAGGTCAACATAACAACAAAGTAAATCACTGGCACAAGGATGGCGACAAACGTCAACAAGTTAATCACACTGTTAATTGACAAACTGTGCGTACCAGCCATAATGCCGATAATGGCAATGAATGCGATAACGATTCCGGCTAACTTCCACATCAATGGGGCGATTTCATTAGGTTGTAATGGGGATGGTGCTTGGTGTGAGACATCCTTAAGGTGCTTACGACCATCCAATGAATATTGCACCAAACCGAAGAACATGCCGATAGCGGCTAACGAGAAGGCAACGTGGAAGTTAACGTGCACTTGGAACCAACCAACTAGCAACGGTGCGATAAAGGCACCGAGGTTGATACCAAAGACGTAAATTGAGAAACCGGCGTCACGACGTTCATCGTTGGCGTCATACAAGTTTCCGACCATTGTTGCCACGTTGGGCTTTAAGAGTCCAGTTCCGAGTGTAATCAAGGCAATTGAGCCAAACAACCCAATTTCATGCAATGGCATCGCCAAGGCAATGTGACCGAACATGATCAAGACACCACCGTAGAAAACAGTACGCCATGGACCAAGGACACGGTCAGATAGATAACCACCAACAATTCCCGATAGGTAAACCATTGACCCATAAATCGACATGATGGCAGCACCGGTGGCTTCGTTAAATCCCAAACCACCTTTATCGGCTGCATAAATCATGTAGAAAAGTAAAATGGCACGCATGCCGTAGTATGAAAATCGCTCCCACATTTCGGTGAAGAACAAGGTCATAAGGCCTCGAGGTTGGCCGAAGAAGGAGGTGTCGCGTTTCTGTTCCGGTGAATTGTCAATTCAACCGGAACACTTGAGATAAATAATATTCTTTAGCCGATCTCCAGCCGAAAAGCTTTCGAGGTCGGCTATTAATTTGCTCAACCATTTGTTCAATGTATTCGTCTGAATAATCTTCGATTGCAGTCCCTTTAGGGACGTACTCACGGATTAGCCCATTTGTATTTTCGTTGGTCCCACGTTGCCATGGAGCGTGGGGATCAGGAAAGTAAAACTGGACATCGAATTTCTTTGTTATCTCATCTTGCGCACTGAATTCATTTCCGCGGTCTGGAGTTAAAGTCTGTATCTGACTAGTTGGAAGGGAATCTAGCATTGAACCTATGATTCTCATAACATCGACGGTTTTCTTTGATGCCGCTCGTTTTGAAAGTAATATTCTGGTCTTCCTATCAACCATTGTGACCAATACTTGACCGACTTTACGGCCAATAACAGTGTCCAGTTCCCAATCTCCAATTCGAGAGCGACAACCTGCTTCTGCAGGTCGCTCGTCAATCGTATTTGGAATTCTAATCTTACCTCGACGCTCGACATGACCTTTAGTATGTCGAGTTTTTCCTCTATGCCGAAGCGCACGAGCAATGCCCCGAGCTTTGTGACTTTTCACCGGCTGGCCCAAGTTATCTCTATAAATCGCTCGGTAGATTGTATTTGCGCTAATAATCGTATGACCTTTTGATATCTTTAGTCGACCAGCTATCTGTTCAGGCGACCAATGTTTTTGATTGATTCCATATATAACTAGTTCTCGCAGTTCAGTGTTATCTAACTTTCGGTGTTTATGCGACTTCGTTCGAGCAAGCATGTGCTTTTGATCGGCATCCTCAGCTTCATAAGTTGAGCCAACACAGCGGGCAATCTCACGAGAGATTGTCGAAGCGCTTCTACCAATTTCTTTTGCAATGCTACGCATTGACAACCCTTCTCTGAGTAAAACTTCTATACGTCCGCGATCAAATGCGGTAAGCTGATGATAATGACTCATAATGTTTCCTCGCGTTCTGTATGTTCTAGACAAACTACATTTTACGCTGGTTCATTATGAGTCAGTTTTTATTTAGCTTAGTGTTGCACTTGAATTGTAAATTCAAGCCATCAGAAAAACCCTCACTCTTACTGGTTATATTTTTGTCTAGCGAAAAATTGTTTCCGCAATTCGTCATAACGATAGAAACTAGTCTACGCCGATTATGAGCTGAAATCAAATAATAAATAAGTATTTTCTCATAGTGCAATAAAAAAATAGCGGTTGTCGCCTGACAAACAGCTATTTTTGTTCTCATTAAACTATTAAAGTGTGATAGTTTCAGCTTCTGCAGGTGCAACTGCTGGTTGTGGCAAGATTTCTGCCGCAGCTTCACGATCCAACAACAACGTGAAGTTAGGGTGGGCTTGCAAGATTGAAGCAGGTACATCTTCACTGATTGGGCCAAAGAAAGCTTCCTTAACGATTTGTGCCTTCTTCTTACCGAAAGCAATCATCAAGATTTCCTTAGCACTCATAATTGTCTTAGGACCCATGGCAACGTAACCCTCGGGCACCTTGTCTTCTGAACCAACCGTGTGAACCAATGCAGCGTATACTTGGTCGTTAGCTTCAGAAGGGATGTAGCGCGTACCGTCTTCAAACTTCGTGACACCTGGCAAGTTACCAGCGTAACGACCATGAACCAATTCCAAGCAACATAAAGTCCAAACCGTTTGCTTCGGCCAAACGCTCGTCCAATGTATCCCAGTTTGACAAGTCCAAACGGTGGTAAAGGTAAGCAGGCATTTCAGCAGGGTTCAAGAAGTACTTACGCAATGTTGACGTCGTTGTACCTTCTTCAGAACCAGCTTGTGGGACTTCATCAAAGTTCCACATGTGCAACTTTGGCATGTTGGGATCGTGGATACGCTCCGTGAACTTTTCCAAGCATTGCTCGTATGAAGCAACAGGGCTTGTGCCAGCCGTCAAGGCAATGTTTTGTACCTTACGATCGTAAATCTTGTTCAATAGAATCTTTGATGTCTCGTTCGTGACATCTTGCTTTGTGTCTACAATTTCAATTCGCATATTTTTTAATTTCCTTCTCTTATTAACTGTCAGTTTGACTTAACACTAACTAGTTTATAGGGGAATTTTGAACAATGTTTGAATTAACCACCGGAAATTATGTGAATTGGTATACATTGGTATATGATGAAAGCGCAAACATTGCCAGAACAACGTTTGCGCTTTCGCGTGTCTTAATGCTTTTTTAATGAATTGAGTGCATCTTGGATGCGAGTTTGTGCTTCCGTGATACGTTCCAAACGGGGCTTGTTCTTGAAATTCATTTTCTCAACTTGAATTTGAACATCTTTCACAAGTGCTTGCACGGCTGGCAACTCTGCTTGGACATTGGCGAGGGATGCCTTCACATCCTTAGTCGCTGATACTGTCCGCTTCGTGTCCGTCGTGAAGTGTGTGACTTGCTGCTTCAAGTTGGTAAACCAATCCTTGAGTGCGTCCATACTTAGTCCTCCATATGACTGGCGATGTTAGCAGCCAGTGCCTTGTAAGTGTCTTCGGCTGTTTGTTCACTGTGATCAGGCATTGGAATATCAAAACCGTCATTGGCATAACGTGGAATCAAGTGGAAGTGAGAGTGGAAGACAGATTGTCCCGCAGCTTCACCGTTGTTTGACAAAATGTTCAAGCCAATAATGTTTTCGTCGCTGGCCTTAATTGCACGGGCAATTTTTGGTAGTTTTGACAAAACACGCGCAGCCAAAGCTTCATCATATTCAAAGATGTCCGCCACGTGCGTCTTTGGCACAACCAATGTGTGACCAGGCGTTACTTGGCTAAGGTCTAGAAAAGCCAATACGTCATCATCTTCATAAACCTTATAAGCAAGAATATCACCTGCAACAATCATATCAAATACATCTGCCATGGAAATGCCTCCTAAATATCATCTGTTATCTTCATTATACCCTGACTGCTGTAAACTGTCCGTTGTTAAATTTCGATGAAAATTTGCTATTATATAAGTACATTAAAAAATCGAGAGTGACATTATGACATTAGAAATCGAACACTTATCAGGTGGCTACGGCCAACTAACTGTTTTAAATGATGTCTCATTCACTGTACCAGATGGTCATCTAACGGCTTTAGTTGGGTTGAACGGATCTGGTAAGTCAACGACAATCAACCATATCATTGGTTTGCTTGCACCTAAGCAAGGATCAATTGTCTTGAATGGGGTAACACTACAGACACAACCAGAAGCATTCAAGCGCCAAATCGCTTACATTCCAGAACAGCCGGTCCTATATGATGAGTTGACATTGCGTGAGCACTTAGCCTTAACAATTTCAGTTTATCAATTAGATGAAAAGATGGCTTGGCAACGCGCTGAAGAATTGCTTACGACTTTCCGTTTGGATAATAAACTAGATTGGTTCCCAACTCATTTCTCAAAGGGAATGCGCCAAAAGGTTATGATTGTGATGGCCTTCATCACGGACGCGCCATTCTTCATCATTGATGAACCTTTCCTTGGACTGGACGTTATTGCGGTTAACGACTTGTTAGCACTAATTGACCAACGTAAGCATGCCGGTACAAGTTTCTTGCTAACCACGCACGTCTTGACGACGCTGGCTGACCACGCGGATGAATTTGTTTATTTGCGGGATGGTGAGGTCGCTGCGACTGGGCTGGCAAACGAATTCGCCGAAAAGGTACCTGAATTACAACAAAAAGAGGTGTAAGGATGGCTATCGATCATTTATTTAAAGAACGTTGGCAACGGGAATGGCGTCAATATAGTAAATATTTACGTTATGTCTTTAATGACCACGCCATGCTAGCCTTGTTGTTTCTATTGGGTGCAGCTGGATTGGCGTATCGGCAATTGTGGGAGAGCGCGCCAGTCACTTTTTGGACACGCGGCTTATTATTACTTGTTTTGTTACTAACGCTGGCATTGTTCAAAACACCCGCAAGTTTTGTAAAGGGCGCTGATCCAGTATTCTTTATGGGAAACGAAGGGGCACTGCGTCGTTTGTTTCACCAAGCCACGATTTATAGCGTCATTGTTAACGGTGTGATTCAACTAATCCTAACCGTGCTGCTTTGGCCAATGATGTTTCGACTACTCACGCCAAAATTTGTGACGATGTTATTGGTCACCATCGCGCTAATGGCGGTTAAGATGCTGTTTATCTTTATGAAAGCTCGTCGGACAACCTTGTTTGATACAACGGTTGGTAATAACTTAATTGACTGGCGTGCCGTGGTGGCCGCCGAGGATAAGCGCCAGGCAGCAATTCTTAGCTTCTTCAATTTATTTATTGATGTACCGGGTATGAAGCCCGCTGTTCGTCGCCAACGCTGGGCCGATCGTTTGATTGGACATTGGCCAAATCAATCACGAAACCCATTGGTCCGATTGTTAGTGACGACGTTTGTTCGTCAAGGACAATATTGGGATGTATGGGGACGTCTAAGCCTGATTGGCTTGTTGGTTGCGTTTGTGACAACTGGGTGGTTGCAAACAGTTTTGTTTGTTATCTTGTTCTACCTATTGGTATTGCAATTACTACCATTGGCAAGCGCCCACCAATCATTGGTGTTTGACCACTTGTACCCGGTAACGGTGGCACAACGGCAACAAGCATTTCGCAATGCACTCATCCCATGGCTTGCGGTAACCGGCCTGATTTGGTCAATCGTGGGTGGTGTACTAGCGGGTTCTATCACACTCTTATTACAAAATGTCATAGGACTTGTCGTAGTAGGTGGTATTTTGTTATTCTGGTATACGAACCGCATTATTGCAAACACGTTTAGAAGGAGAAATTCACGTGCGTTTACGAAATAAAAAGTGGACTAGCCCATGGTTGGCAGATCACACGGACTTGGTTATTACACAAGACCGTGCGACAGGTCTACAAGGAAATTGGCAAAGCATCTTTGAAAAGGTGCAACCATTGTACGTAGAAATCGGTACAGGTAAGGGTCAATTTATCATTGGTATGGCAAAGAAGTACCCAGAAATTAACTTTATCGGTATGGAAATTCAAGAAGGAGCCGTTGCTGTTGCAGCACGTAAGGCGGATGAAGATCCAGCCGACTTGCCTAACTTGAAGTTCATCTACGGTGATGGTGCTGGAGTTGAGACGTACTTTACAAAGGGTGAGGTATCAAAGTTGTTCTTGAACTTCTCAGATCCTTGGCCAAAGTCACGTCACGAAACGCGTCGTTTGACGTACAAGTCATTCTTGGAAGGTTACCAAGCTGTTTTGCCAGCTGGTGGTGAACTAGAATTCAAGACGGATAACCGTGGCTTGTTTGAGTACTCACTATACTCATTTGCAAACTTCGGCATCGAATTCTACAAGGATGGTATCTCACTAAACTTGCACGAAGACGAAGAAAAGATGAAGGACAACGTTGAGACGGAATACGAGCAAAAGTTTGCTTCTCAAGGTTTCCCAATTTACAAGTTTACGGGTGCTTTCAAGTAACCAACAAAAAACGCATGCTGACTAACCAAGTCAACATGCGTTTTTAATTTATTCAGATAGTGTCGCTGGAGCTTCAGTCATAACAGTCAACGTAACAGCTTGCTTTGATGCTTCCCATTGTGCCTCGGCACCAAATCCAATTTGTTGTTGTGTTTGTTGGGCGATAAACCCAGCTTCCAATGCAAAACTAGCCTCTGGGTTTTCGCTAAAGCGGGCTTCTACGATTGGTCCGTCTAGGCGCCACTTTTGCATCGTTGGCTTTTGCGTTGTGAGGGTTAATGTTCCAAAACCAGCCTCTTGGAAAAAAGCCTCGATAGCTGAGATACCGTGTAGGTCAACATCTCTTGCTAAGGTCTTTCCGGCCCAGTAGATAATTTCTGATTGATCATCTTGTAGTAATTCAGGTAACAAACGATCACGTAGCAAGGTTAACGCGAACACGTCAAGACCTGGCGTTTGTGCTGATTCCGTCATGATGAACTCCTTTTATTACAGTTTCATAGTTTTAATTATAGTGTATTTGAGCTTGGTTTGCCAATAATTTACGTTAGTGTTACAATTAAAACCTTGAAAGGATGGATTTTGGCATGACTTTACCTGATAATCCGTTAATAAATAGCACGCTAGGATTAATCAATGGTGACCTTTTTGCACAAAAAATCATCATGGGTGACGGTTCGCAGTGGGGAAGTGATTCTTCCCTAACCCTTGCAACCATTGCAAGTCTTTCTAACGGCTATATATTGACCGACATCATGACCCAGTTCTCTTACTGGTACACGACCGGCGCTTATACGGCTGACGGTGCACCACAAACGGCTGGGGATGTAACAAGACTCGCAATCGAAAACTTCCGACAGACACAAGACCCGTTCACGTCTGGTGGCCGCGATGTACAGGATAACGCCAATGGCTCACTGTTGCGCATTACACCGGTTGTGCTGTTCTTGTATGCTAAGTATGGCTCAGACTTCATTCACGATGATCCAGCCATGTTAACGTTGCACCAAATTGGTGGTTTGACACACAACCATCCACGTTCATTGATTGCATTGGGTATGTACGCCATGCTAATTAATGGCTTGTTAACGGGGATGAAGCTACCTGAAGCGTTCGACTTTGCAATTAGTAATGCGTATGAGTACTATGCAAAGCACGCGGTGTTTGCTGATGAGCTAGAGGCGTTTGAATCATTGAACACGCCCGACTTTGAAAACATGCCAATCAACGAGATTCACGCTTCTGGGTATGTCGTGGATACGTTCGCGGCGACGGTTTGGGTTTTGCTCAATAGCGATAACTTTGAGGATGCCTTGACGCTGGCGTCGGGGATGCCTGGTGAGCCAATGCGTATCATGCCACTAGTTGGTGCCGTTGCTGGACTAATGTACGGCAAGGATGCGTTGCCAACGGCATGGTTAAACAATCACGAGAAAGATATCGTGACGCGTATTTTGGAAACGGCTGACCAAAGTGGTGAGTTTGTTTGTCCAACACCTGAAAATTAAATATCAACAAGGGGTTCTATCGTTCTGGTAGGGCCTCTTCTTTTTAGACACGGAGAGGAGTTTAGAAATGGCAACGATTATACACAGTATCTCAGGGGTTCTAATGATTTTGGGACTCGTCGCAGTTGGGTATGCTTTGATAAAGTTGCGAATCTTTAACGATGACGATGGCAGATTGAGCAAATTCTTATCTGGATTTGTCACTAAAATCGCAATTCCAGCTTATTTGATTGTTAGTATTCCGCAAGACTTTACACCGGCTAGCCTAGTCGCTTTGGGACCTAAGTTGATTCTGCCGGTGGGTAGTATGTTAGTGCTATTCATTTTGTCATTTGTTGTGGCACGTTTAATTCATGTAAACCCAACCCACAAAGGTTTGTTTCAGTCGCTTTTGTTTAATTCAAATACAGTGACGGTTGGACTACCGGTTAATATGGCGCTGTTTGGTAAGGAAAGCTTACCGTATGTGCTGGTCTACTATATGGCTAATACTATTGTTTTTTGGACGTTGGGTGTTTATATGATTGAGAGCGATACGCAAACGGGTAAACATTTCAACTTAAAGAAGACGTTGAGAGGGGTGTTTACACCGCCGATGATTGCTTTGTTGGTCGCGGTGGTTCTCGTCATTTTCCAAATCAAGCTACCGGAGTTCCTGGTAACTGATTTGACAGATCTGGGCAATACGAACGTACCGCTATCATTAATTTTTATCGGTTTTTCAATTGCTAAGACCCAACGTGCTGATCTGATTCCTGATAAAGAAAACATCACGTTGGCCATTGGACGATTTGTTATGGCGCCAACTGTTATGGCGTTGATGATGATGCCGTTTGACTTGCCTAAGTTGCTGAAGGCCGTGTTTGTCATTCAATCGGCCATGCCAACCATGACGAACGCCGCTGTTATGGCACGTGAGCTGAACGGTGACTATAAGTTTGCGTCTGTATCAATTACACAAACCACGCTAATGATGCTGGTTGTTATTCCAATTCTAATGGTCTTAGTAAGTTAATTGGCTAAGGATTTAATTTGACTGAAAAAACGATACCAAAACCAATGTCAAAATATTGATAAGATATGCAGGTAATTCAGAGAATGGAGATCTGTTATATGAAACAGTTTGTTAAGGTGGCATTAGTCACAATTTTGTCGTTGATCGGTCTAGCGTTAGCGGTTATTTTACGAGACAGCATTTTCAGCGATTTTGTTGCTCCGATGTTCGGGTTGATTAAAAATGGGCAACCAACGCCAATTGCTGGCACAACCGTGTTGTTTATTTGGGGTATGATTGTTGCCGTGATACCTAAGTTGCTATTGAATTTGAAGTGGCCAATTCGTTTTCACTTCAAGTTGCGTGACGATGTAAACTGGTTGACTGTGTTACCGGTAATTATTGCGTTGTTGTGGGCAATATTCCCACAAATTTGGGATACAATTAAAGTGTTGCCAACAAGTGACTTTACCACGATTTACCGAAACTTTATGGTCGGGTTCCAACCGGGATTTTTTGAAGAGCTAGTTGTTCGTGGTGCAGTGCTATTGGTCTTTCTGTTTGTAATGGAAAAGACGCAATGGCAAGCGTTAGGTGCGGCTATTGGTTCGTCAATTGCCTTTGGGTTTGTGCACTTTATTAATTTGACCGGTGGGGCACCGCTAGAGGACACGATCCAGCAAGTGATTTACGCGGTTGGTTTTGGCTTGGTGTTTGTTGCCATTTTCTTCCGAACAAATTCTTTGTGGATTCCAATGGTGTTGCACGGATTGACCGATTTCACCAGTGAATTCCAATCCGACGGTGTCGGTGGGACATGGATGGCGTTGATTATTTACATATTACCAATGGCACTAATTGCGCTTTGGCTGTTACGACCAAGTATGAATGACTACAATTTGAAGTCATTCCCTGAGGTCAATGACCCATCACTTAAATAGTTAAATTAACGCTGCAGGTGTTGCCTGTGGCGTTTTTTGATGGGCGAGAGTAAAGTTGAGAGAAAAGCAGGGAGACTAGTATCATGGGATCACGACTTATGCATGCGGCGATTGCGACGTTGCTGATGGCGAAATATCATCAGTTAGACACGACATTCCTGGTTGGTAACGAGGCGCCAGACGTCGACAAAATTAATCAGATGACAAAAGACGAAACGCACTATTTAGTCCCTAGTAATCGAGGAACTAGACGAGTTGATTTACGGGCTTTTTTACAAGATCATCCAGAAACGTTGTCAGATTCGTTTAACTTGGGCTATTACACACATTTACTGACTGATGAGATTTGGCTTACAGACGTCTTCATGAATGTTGTGCCACCACAAGATGATCCACGGCGTCCGGCAGTGCTAGAACGCTACTATGAGGATTTTAAAAAGCTCAATCCGTATCTTGTTCATAAGTATGGTTTACAACCATTACCATCGACAGCTACTGAGGCTGTGCCGGCGGATTTCGCAGATAAGGCGTGTGTTGAAAAGTTGATTCAAGATTATAATGCTGACTTTACGGGAGAAACAATTGGCGATCTTGAAGTGCTTAGCATTACACAAATAGATGTCTATATTGCCAACGTGGTTAATTTGATGACTAAGGTGATTGATTCGGGAATTTTTGTCGAAAAATAAAAACATAAAGATTGATAGGTCACCGGTAAGCGTATTATGGCCAGTAAACTATTAGAAATAAGGAGAACAACATGACGTTCTATACCATAGAATATTTATCACAACGTCATTCTTGGATGGAGACAGCAACGACAATTGTAATCGCTATACTGGTGGCTATATTCGCAATTTTTGCGGTGTTGTATTTTAAGAATAATCTGAAGTCTAAATATCGTGATTTAAGCGTGATGATGTTGCTGTTAGTTGCTTTCGTTGTTGGGCTTCAATACCAGGACATGAACCAAATCAAAAGTCAGTCAGCACAAAAAGAACAGGTTGTGAGGCTCCTAAAGCATGTTGCCCATGCAAAGGATGTTAAGTATAGCCAGGTGTCAATTAACAGCGTTAATCTGAATAACAATTTGATTATGAAAGTTGATAACGTGTTCTACCGGGTTAACTTAAGTGCAGATCAATCGAATTACACGCTTGAAAAGACGAATTTACTTGATGAGAACACAGTGGTTGAGGTGAAATAATGGATGCAAGTTATGCAACGATTGCATTAAAGTTGGCAATTGGAATCATCGGCTTAATTATCCAAATTAATATTCTGGGTAAAGGTAACTTAGCGCCGATATCAGCAATGGATCAGGTGCAAAATTATGTACTCGGTGGCATTATCGGTGGTGTTATCTACAATAGCGATATTACCGCTTTGCAATTTGTGTTGGTATTGATTGTCTGGACGTTTTTGGTGCTGTTACTGAAGTTTTTGAAAGAACACAATTATTGGGTTAAGCGCGTGATTGACGGAGCGCCAGTGACGGTTATTAAAAATGGGGAAGTTGATGTGGCGACAACTATGCGTGTTGGTCTATCAGCCAGCGAATTAATGTTTAAGTTGCGCGCTGCTGGTGTTGATGAAGTTCAGATTGTGCGTCGTGCCGTTCTTGAACAAAATGGTCAGTTAACGATTATTAAGTATGGTGAAGAAGCGATTAAATACCCACTTATCCAAGATGGACAGGCAAATTACGATTTGCTTGATGTGTTAGATAAAGATATTGATTGGTTGCGCGCAGAAGTCGCTAAACAGAAAATGGGTGGCGTAGAAGATATTTATCTGGGAGAATTTATCCATGGTAAAGTTATTCTACATCCGTTCGCTAAGTAAAAATGGTAGTCATGACAATGATGTGTCGTGACTACCATTTTTAGCAAGCAAGTCCCCAAAATTACGCTAATAGTTAAAAGTTAGTCAAAGAATATCGAGAAATCTATATTTTCGGACAATTTACTATGTAATAATAAGTAATCGGAGGTGGCGTATGAAAGCAGCAATAATTAACCAGTTCGGATCTAGTGATGGATTAACGGTCGTTGATAATTATGACGAACCAATCATTTCAGATAACGAAGTTCTGATTGAGACGTTTGCAACAAGTGTTAATCCAATTGACTACAAGGCCCGTGAAGGTGCTTTGCGAGGGATGTTTAATTGGACCTTTCCGGTGGTCTTGGGTTGGGACATCGCGGGTATCATTACTGAAGTTGGGGCAAATGTTACCGAATTTGCGGTCGGTGATCGCGTTTTTGCGCGTCCGGATATGGATGCAACCGGTAAATTCGGCTCGTATGCAACGTTTATGGCAGTAAATGTCGATAAAGTGGCAGCAATGCCTGATAACATGACGTTCGCTGAAGCTGCAGCCTTGCCATTAGCTGGCGAAACAGCCTTACAGATGTTACGTGAGTTACGGGTGACAGATGGTTCTAAGGTTCTAGTTCAGGCCGGCGCTGGTGGCGTTGGTATCGTTGCGATTCAATTAGCTAAATTGATGGGTGCAACTGTTGCAACGACCGCAAGTCATGCAAACGCGGAATTTGTCCGTGAACTTGGTGCTGATATCGTCATTGACTATCACGAACGTGCGATTACCGACGTGATTAGCAATTATGATGCGGTGCTAGACAGTGTTGGCGATATTGACGCAGGCTTAGATGTGTTAGCACCAGGCGGTCGATTAGTGACAATTTCCGCTAATCCAACTGATGAGCAATTGTTAAACGCTGAAAAGGCGCACAAAACGCTGACGGCGGGGTGGCTACAACCAAGCGGCAAGGATTTAGGGGAATTAGCAGCATATTACCAAAACAATCAATTGAAAATCGTGATTGATTCGAAGTTCCCGTTCACGACAGAGGGTGTTCGATCAGCGCATGATCGTGTTGAATCGCATCATGCACGCGGTAAAGTCGTGATTGAAATGAAACCGGAATAGTTATGTAGAACACAACAATGGTCTTCTGGACATATTGTTGTGTTTTTTGGTGTATAAAGACACTTGATTTCCCATTAAAAAGAATAAAATTTGCGCCCGAATTAAAGTGCTATACTTACTGATAAATAAATGGTCGAGGGGGAATTAAACATGGTAAGGATTATTTTTAGGCCACATGATTTGGTTGCGTTGCCATATGTGGTTTTTATGGCCACAATTGGGCTGTTGATGTTCATCGATAGTGCTGCTGGCCGTATTCTTTGGGGTAGTATTGGGCTATTTGTCGGTCTAATTAGTTTAATTGGTGTGAATGCGATGGTACGTAACCATCCAAAAGACGAGTTTGACGAGCGTATTTAAAACGTTTGAGAACGGTGGTATGAAGTATGGTGGAACTGACAATCATTGTAGTTGTTTTCGTAATATTTGTCGTCGTAAGCCTCGTCTCTGTTTTGATACAGGTGCACACAAAAAACTAGAACCTTAGAACCATCTGTCACCCGTAACTCGCGTAACATCTGTAAGGCTGTTTCGCCAGCTAATGGCAAGGCTGCAGCTTCAGCGAACGTCATGTTATCAGGCATTGCTGCCACTTTATCGACATTTACTGCCATAAACGTTGCATACGAGCCGAATTTACCGGTTGCATCCATATCCGGACGCGCAAAAACGCGATCACCGACCGCAAATTCGGTAACTATCGAACTCAGCAACATAAGTGGCGCATTGCTTTTAAACGGTCATTCGGTTGGATTGGTGATTTCATTTCCAATGTAATTTTGTTTTGGTGAGGCGTCAGATGTTTGGTAAGAAAGTAAATGTGAAGCAACTGGAATCACTGATTGATGCGGCTTTGGTAGTTGAAAAAATCCAGAAGTTGCATTAGAATTGCAAAAGTTAGCAAACCAATAAAAAACGTCAACTAAAATCCGAGGAACTGAGAAAAATGGCTATTTGGCAATTACAAAACTTGCAAATATGTCAGGATTTAGAATCAGTACGGCATTGTTTACGTTAGTTGAACGTTTGAGCTTAGATGTGTATGGATCGGTCCATCAATTCAATGTGTTTTAAAAGAAAATAATTAACGCTGCAAAGACTAGATTGGTTTTTGCAGCGTTTTTAATTGGCAGGTTGGTAATTGGTTTTAATGACTCTGCGAGTTGTAAAGTATAAACCATAAACGGTTATGAAGAAATTGTTACGAGAATATGAACTTACACTTTGGTTGTAAATAACAAAAAGTGGTCAAAAGATATTTCTTGTATTCCGATTAGCTGTTTGTGGTTTTTTCTTTTTGTTGATAAAAAGAAAAAGCCGGTAGAGTTGTCTACCAGCTTGATCTTTGAAAATTGAAAATTTTTGATGATCGTCTAAATCAAAAACAAAAATTACAATAATCGACGCAATGTTTAGTGTAACAGTTTGGTGTTGAATTGCCAACTTTTTCGATTCGGATGGTCATCACGGAGTGTAAAAAAGAGAAAAAAGTCTTGTCTCCGATATCAAAGTGCAGTCCACGCCCGAAGTAGGATGTGGCTATAGGCATAGAAATGCCTGGTTGATTGACTACAATTGCGGCTGAAAAAGCTTTAACGCATATTGCGATGATGTACTTGGTAACGGAGCAGGCGGTTATTTTAATTTGTTATGGTCGGTTGAAGATACTTCAATCGGCTTTTTATTTAGAAAAGGATGGATATTTTTTATGCCTATGAAGGTATTGCCCATTATTTTGGGTGCTGATTTTGATGAGTTGCAAATTACTGAAGTAGAGCGTGGCTTCGTTCGAGTTGGTGGAGGTTCACTTGGCCTTTCAACTTTGTCTGTAGCGGTATCTGATTCGTTTGATAAGAACACGTTCAAGCCGTTGACGAAGGTTCGTTTGGTTGACCCTGTGATTGCTGAGTCGAACGTTGTCGCATCTCGTGGTGCTAATTCAGGTATTTTGTCAGCTAAGATTGTGTTGGCTGACGCGCCTGATCAAACGCGTTGGAATGAGGCTGAACACAAGAAGGTATTTGTTGAATTGAAGACGAGTAATCGAATTTTTGAAGCGCCTGATGACATGTATTTTGGTAAGTCGTTGGCTATTACTGGAGTACGAACTGATGCGTCGGCTTCCGTAGCTAATGCTCGAACACGTGGTGCAAATAATAATCAAGATATTTCAGGTATTATGGATGACGTTACTAAGGTAACAGTCTATGATTCTGAAAAGCATGAAACTTACACTTTTACCATTGATGGTGTTGCAGCTGCTGATGAGCTAATGTCTGAGTTTGCACTAGGTGATTTGATTGACTTTGATCGTGTGACTGTTCGTTTCTTTGAGCCTGAACCTGGTCAATTTAATCACTTCTATACTGTTGAAGGTATCAAGCCTGCTGCAACAAATGGTGATGGTTCACGTAATTCTAATGGAGGATCAGGCAAGCCAGAAAAAGCAAAGGCAGATCAACAACAAAATAATGATAAAAAGTGATTTGGTAGGTGATCTCAATGTTTAAAAGGGGACATCGTGTCAGATATTTTTACCGAAACTTACCGGGAATTGTGATTGGTGCTCTAACGAGTATTTTTGCAATTCCTTTTTTGGTGTATTTGTTGCGGGAAGTTGTGGATTGGTACGAAAAAGGTGTTGTTCAAACGTCAGGTTGGTACATTTTAGCCGCATTACTAGCGTTTTACGCGGCGGCGGTTGCATTGGTTTATTATTTGTATCGTCGGTATCGCTATCAGTCAAAGTTTTGGGGCAAGTTGTATAAGTTGCATCTTGTGTCAAAGAATTTGGTCAATTTTGATTTTTACACTGAGACTCAAAAAGATGGTAAATCAGTCGTATCTTACTGGCCAAGGGTTTATTTGAAATTTAATGGTTTGAATGGGTTTAAGTTGTTTTTACCTTTGGATGGCAATAAGTTTCAGGAACAATTTTCGCGGGGAGATTTTTCATCACATGTGGTGACTTCAACTCGTGCAACGATTTCAGAACATATGGCAGTTGATGGGTTTGCTTTGTTTGAGTTTTTGATTTTCCCATTGGATTTGAGGTTGAAAATGACCGAAGTAAAAGTAACCGACCACTCAATTGAATTGATGAGTGGCTTGGATTGGAATTTTGAGAAGAATCCACATATGTTGATTGCGGGTGATACCGGAGCTGGTAAGTCTTACTTTATTTTTAGTTTGTTGAGTGCTTTATTGCAGCTAGGAGCTGATGTTCGTGTGGCTGATCCTAAAATGACTGATATTGCTGGATTGCGATATACAGAAACATTGAAAGGAAAAGTTGCTTATACGTCAGATTTTATTTTACAGCGGTTCAGTCAGTTTTATGATGACATGATGAAGCGATTAAAAGAGTACGACAAGCTTAATGTTAAGGGTGATGATATTGCCAACTACAGGTCTTTTGGTTTCAAGCCTGTGTTCTTCGTTTTTGATTAGTATGGTGCGTTTCGTGAGTCATTGGCTATGAAGGATTACATGAAGTTAGAGTCACAAATGAATCAAATATTGATGCTTGGGCGTCAAGTTGGATTTTTTGTGATTGTTGGTTTGCAGCGTCCTGATGCTGATACTTTGGGAAAGGCCCGCGATCAATTTCAGACTCGTGTTAGCTTAGGTAAGATGAAACCAAATGGCTTGAATATGTTATTTCCTGATGCCAATCCAGATGAGTTTGTGAATTTGTCAAAGGATATGAAAGGTTGGGGTTATATTCAAATGTCACCTAATCAGCCTAGGGCGTTTTTTTCTCCTGAAGTACCGAAGAACTTTAAGATTAAGACGTATTTTAACAATCTTGCAGATAAGGTGCCTTCTGTTGAGAGCGAAGATTTAAGTACCGAAGTTGTTAGTGATGTATCTGAAAAAGAAAGTATAAATTAGGGTAAATGGGCATTAGTTGAAATTGTTCTGATGAGTTTGCGAATAGGCCAGTAGACATATAGAACACGTAATTTTACGGCGGCGCATCTGTGATGCGAGGCGCGTCCGGCGGTAGCCGGCGCGCCGATCCGATGGAAAATTTTACGTGTTCTTTTGTTTACGGGTCGTTAAATGAGCGGGCTCAGAAGCTAGTGAAACTTTGCCAATTTACCCTAAGCCCCCGTTCACCTAACAGGGGGGCTTAAATTTAAGCAAAAAACAGCCTTAACGCTTACTCTCGCAAGGGATTGAGATGGTTTTGGCAAGTGTCCCCGACTACACGCTTTGGGGACAGAACAGATTTAAATTCTTGTTGCGGGGTTCCAAGGGTGCTCCCTTGTGCCTGCCGGAGGCTTTGGAGGTGATAAAAAGCGATGGAACTGAATGACAACGAGTTTCACTTTATGGGCGTGGAACACTTTTTGCAGACACACGATTTTTTGATCACTCTTGTCCGAAATGGTGTGGAAACCACATATAAAGCTGATGTTATGACGCTACCAGCTGAGATTCCAAATCTTCTCGATGTTATGTCCGTTGAAAAGGTCACTCCAGTTGATGATTTATATCCAATTATTCAATTTGCCAGTGACTTTGATAGAACTTTTGAGTCTCAAATAGCTGCAATTGGACTATGGGTTCGATTTTTGAATCGCTTGCGTAATATCTCTATCGTTGGTCGGGTGGAAATTACAGACTTTTTGGTGGAGGAGACGCAATGACGGGTGATGACTTAAAAAGATATCGAGAACAGGCTGGTTGGTCAGTTCGTCAGATGGCGGCGTACTTTGATGTTAGTAAAAGTGTGCTCTTATGATGAGATTCCGGACTAGTTTTTCTAGTTTGGTAAAATATCATCATAGGAGTATTTTTATTTATGGTTACACGTTATGAAGAGGACTTTAAAAAGTCCATCGTGGAGATGGTTAAAGCGGGCCGTCGGCCCGATGAATTATCCAAGGAATACGGTCCTTCAGCCAATTCAATTCGGAATTGGGTCAAAAAATATGCGCCTGTAGAAGTGAATGGCGAATCAATATCAGCTGATGAATTGAAGAAGTTGCGTAAGGAAAACGCAATTTTGAAAGAAGAGCTCGAAATTTTAAAACGTGCGGCGGTGTTGCTGGCAAAACATTAGTTTTGCGCGGTAGAAGTGTTGTTTTACCAATTATCCACAAAAATTTGGTACAGGGGCACCGCATCACACGCGTTCTGAGTGCTTTGAAAATTCCAATGTCCACTTACTCTGACTGGATCCATTGGGAGCCGAGCGCACAAGAAATACAACACAACAAATTGAGAATTGCCGTCGAATCAATTTACACAGCCAATAAAGGCATTTATGGTTATCGACGAATTGCTAAAACCATGCGCGACTTATTCAAACTAGCAATCAGCGACCGCTTTGTATGGCAATTGATGAGTGAAGCTGGCTTGAAATCGCGTATGCAAAAGCGATATAACAAGCCTACAACAGTCAATGACAAAGATCAGATGCCAAATCTCATTATCAATCTGGATGACCTAAGTGGCGTAATTACAACTGACATTACGTATATCCAGTTGACCGATAAGACATGGGTTTACATGGCTAGTGCATATGATCCGGAAGACCGTAAGGTGCTGTCGTATCGAATCGCAGATACGATGACAGCTCAACTAGCAACCTCAGTAATCGTTAAGGCGCTAAGACGAGGTGAAAAACCACTGTATGTGCATAGCGATATGGGAAGCCAGTATACCAGCGAATTGTTTGAAAATACACTGGAGTCCATAGGTATTAGGCACTCTTACTCCCGTAAAGGGCACCCTTACGATAATGCCCGCATCGAAAGTTTTCACTCGTTACTCAAGAGGGAGCTGATCTACCAACAGGATTTCGAGAGTATCGCTGATGTGCAAGCCGCTGTTGGATGGTACGTCAACTGGTATAACAACAATCGTATATCACTCCGTGATGCCGCCTAGACCAATTTCTAGATGACATAAACGCGATTATACAAATTTGCCTATACACCGGCGTTTACAAGCACTGACTTTGTGAAGTCCAAAAATCACTCTGACAAGTGCTTATTTGCTATACCCTCAGACTTGTGAAATTCAACAAAATCCAAACTAGACCACCGTAACTCCATAGCCTCCGGCAGGCACAGGGGCAAAACCCCTGGACCCCATTAAAAAATGACCCAAAATCTGTACGAAATCAGGTCATTTTGAAAAATTTTCGTGGTACGAGCCCTAGCGGGCTCTAAAAAGAGGTCCGGAGTCTTGACATCAGAGCCCTGTGAGGGAGGTTATTATTTTTGGGACAGTCTAGATTTAGATATAAGAGATTCACGTTCGAAGAACGATTGTTGATTCAACGAATGTGGAATATGCGAGGGCTGAGTATGTCTGCTATTGCAAGGTATTTGGAGAGATCTGTTGCTGCGGTTCGAAAGGAGTTAATGAGAGGAAATGTATTGTCTTTTGAAGGTTTAACTCCAGGCCAGTTACGTGCTATTCGTCCGCATGGTCGTATTAAATATTCGGCTGAATATGCGGATCAATTTGTAGTTAGAAACTCAATTATTCGTGAAACTACTAATAGTTTGAATGCAGATATTAAGCGTTTGATTGAGTATTACTTGAATTATATGGGCTGGTCACCTGAAAAAATTGTCAAAGAGGTAGATGAAGTGACGGTTAGTGCTAATACAATAAGAAATTATATTCGTGATGGACTTATTGTTGATTTGAGAAAGGTGCCAGACGTCGCGAAGTTTGAGGCTATTTCTCCACATATTGATTTTAATCGAGAAGACGGATTGTCTTCTGATGAAGTGGTTTTGAAGCACATGCCTGGTGTTAACACCGATAATGTTTTTGGTTATTGGCATGTTACATTGGTGAAAAGCCAGGACAGACTAGATAGGGCAATGGCATTATGTTTTGTGGAACGAAAGACACGGTTTGTGGTACTAATTAAATTGCCTAATGGTGGTGAAAATGCCTTAGTTAGAGCTTTTGATTATTTTCTGCAAAATTTTGGGGCGACTGTAGAATTGATTGATGTGATGCAGTATGAGGCGATTGAATTTACTTATGAGCATGTGTTGATGTTGATAAGGCGTAAGTATAATTTAGATTTAGTTGTCTCGTTTGTTACTGATGGTTCAACAATGAGCGACGATTTAGTTAGATGGCTAGATAATACAATGGAAGTCGGATTATCGAGTTATACGTCATTACGTTTGGTTAATCAGGATGATTTGAATTTAGTTAGTGATCAGTTAAATGAAAGACCATTTTTTGGACGAAAGAAGTATTCAACACCTGAGTCACTGTTTGATGAAGAATCGAAGTTAAGATATTTGAAGCGGGTTGGGTTGAATAATCATGAGTGATGGTGATAAGAAAAAACGGACTTTTAAACGGTTGTCATTTGAGGAACGCATTTTGATACAGGAGTATTGGAATGGGCAGTCTTTGACGGTTTCTGAGGTGGCTCGTCGATTGAATCGTGATTATACAACCATTTGGAATGAGTTGAGACGTGGTGTTTCATACGACATTTCTGATGTTAATCCAAAAGAACTTAAGTTTAATGCCCATGCTTGGATTCGTTATTCGGCTGAAGTTGCAGAGTACAACTCAAAAAAGAAAAATGAGTCTAGAAGTGGCCCGCTAAAGTTGACTAGGAAAATGGTTGAAGTTGTTGAACATGATATGAATGTCAAGTTTTGGTCGCCTGAGGATGTTGTTGCTCGGCATCCTGAGATTAAGGTAAGCGCTAGTACGATTCGTAATTATATTAGGAAGGGTTATATTAGAGTTGATGGACCATATGGACAGAAACGCAAGCGGCCTAATCATATTAGCACTAGCGAAGAATTAAAACTCTTGAAAGCAGAGCGCGAGCGTCTGGAAAAAGAACGTCTTGCGAAAATGAATTCTAGTGAGTTCTTACAAACAGTTTCTTTGACACGGTATAGTATCGATGAACGGCCCAAATCTGTTGAAATCGGCGTTATTTTGGTCATTGGGAAATTGATTTAGTGTTTTCACGTGTTGGGACTAGGAAGCCTTTAATGACGCTCGTTGAGCGAAAAACGAGATTTAGTTATGTTGTACCAGTAGAATCTAGATCTGGTGATGATATTATTATTGGTTTAAAGAAGTTTTTAGCAATACATGGTGATTTTGTTAGATCAATTACTGCTGATAACGGTACTGAGTTTATTAGTTGGAAAGTCTTAGATTTTTTGCAGGGTGACAACAAGATAAAGGTTTATTTTGCACACCCGCATCAGCCTAGGGATCGCGCTCAGAATGAAAATCGTAACAACATTATTAGAGTATTTAGTCGAGAAAATGCTGATTATGGACGTATTTCTGCGGATCAGATACAGCGGTTACTCGATCGTATTAATGGTAAACCTATGAGGCTTGCGCTTGATGGGAAAACACCTGCTGAGGCTTATGCGATTGAAACTAAACGATGGCTCAGAGTGCATAGAAATTGAATGGAACGACGAAAGTCAACGTTAATGCAGCCGGGTGTTTTTCTGTTTTGAACTAGAACATTAACAAGTTAAAAGATCTCAAAACGAGTTAACGAAATTAGAATCGCTAACTCGTTTTTTTAATGAATTTGATACGTAATTTCAAATAGTTTGATATTTTTAATCGCAAAATTAGTGAGATAATAAAGCTGTAAAAGTCACGACTAGTGCAAAAAAAGGTGGCTACTTTGGTAAAACTTGTCTTGGTTGTTAATGGGGTTGTTGTAACAGCGGAACAACTAATATGCAACGGAATATGACAAATTTTGAAAAAGGGGTTGCAAAACTCAACATTTATTCTAGTTTACATAATATATATTATCGTGAGTTGATATTTTAAGGTACATGTCAAGAGTAAATTGAACAATTGTTTATAATCCAACGAATTTAAGACGAAAATAACGTCTAGAAACATTATGATATCAATGTTTCTAGACGTTATTTACATTTTGTTTACAATTTTAAATTTTGGTGGTTTTGACTGCACGATTTTGGCCTCGATGCCAATAAATTGAAAAATAAAACTGTAATGAATGCTAACTTAATTATTTATGTCTGGCTTTATTCTGTCGATTTTTGCCTTATTATTGAATTCGTGTTCTGGCGTCCTATAGTTATGTAACTTTAATGAATGATTATTTATTTTCTTAATTGCTTCATTCAATTCGGTTTGTGTGACGTTCTTGAAGTTCGTACCTTTTGGAAAATATTGTCGCAATCTGCGATTGCTGTTCTCACTTGATCCACGTTCCCATGCTGACTAAGCATGCGCAACGTATTGTTTAATCTTATACTGGGATAACAATAAACTGACTGTCTGTTGACTGTCTGTATTGTTTAGAAATTCCGCACCACGGTCATGTGTAATGCTGTGGCATTGATCACCGTGCATACTGATGAATGATTCAACTGCACGCACAATATCAGTGGAACGTTTTGATTTTGTTCTAATATCGACCATATAGCGCGTTTTGCATTCTACAAACGTTAAACACCAGGTCCAGGTAGCTCGACTGTTTCGATTCAACGCCATCCATTTCCCAATGGAATGGCGTTGACGGCTATTTATGGACTTGGGAGGCTTATCAATTGATACCCAGTAATGCTTTTCTGATAGTTGCGCGAATTCTTTGTTACAAGCTCGTTTTAGTGCAGCTTTACGGCTTTTTTTGCTAAGGCTTCGCCGATGCCTACGTCCAGACATCGGTAAATGTGTCTCTGGTGCTCCCGGAATCTTGTAGTAATTTATCCAAATATAAATTGTCCGTTTAGTCACATGCATCGTTCGAGATGTGTTTGCAATCATTTATGGGTGTCATGCCTCGTTCTAAGGCCTTACGAATTTGATGTTTTTTAGCCTCTGTCAGCTTCGTAGCACGACCTACTGAATAATGTGACCTATTAGCTAAATTCTGCGCTTGAATATTGAATCAGCTCGGCCTCAATAGCCCCTTGCTGGGCCGTTAATGTGTCATCAGCAAGTGATAACTTGAACACATTGTCGAATGCTAATAAGTAAGATAAGGCTTAGTTGCTGAAAACGGCTTGGTAAAGCCGACACTTGCAAGCAGCGACTGATCATCTTCGTCTTCGCACATTTTGTTAAAATGAGCGAGTTGCTTTTTGAGAACACAAGGATTACTGAGTGAGATTTGAAATTAATCGTCAATCAACAAGCCGGAGTCTGCGTTTTGGGGATTGATTTCTTAAATAGTTTAGTTAGTTTCATACGTCCGAACTCCCTTTGTGTATTTTACAAGGCTAAGCCTAACGTACTTTACGGCTCCTACAAAAAGTGTGCAAAAAAGGCTAGTCCCCCTTTAAAACATGGGGGCTAGCCTTCTTTGTGTTCATCAATTTATAAAAAACTTATCAGTCAAATAGTAGAAAAATACATAGATGTTGAAACGAATGCTTCCCACCAGGGATAACGTCTAATTTCATCGTCATACATTGAAAAGTTTAATTTGACCTTTCCAATGCATACATGCACCAACAAGTCTATTATTGTGTTACGACATAATTGACAAGTGATGTGCAATAGCATCATGGACTGACATTTTTGTATCTAACAGAAACTCTTTTGACAAAGGCGCATATGTTAGTGAGAAAACATTACCTTTTGCCATTTCGCAACCCTAAAATAGCATAAATATAGTTCTCTTTCATCATGGAATGAACTCAAAAATTGCGAAATTCATCATCCTGAATTACAAATACTACTAAACTTCATAAAAGACTACTCTAGATTGTTTAGATAGTAATCAACACCTTTTAATGGTCCATCGTAAATTTCTTTCAACGATTCCTTAAATTCGTCTACCTCATTTTGAAAGTCCTGAAGCTTGGAATGTACTTGGTCCGCTACAACCTTGGCAGCAACATTATGCATTTGTTCAATGTTTAATTCTTCAATGGTTGGTAGTGTATCCTCCTGTGTAAAAATCTTATTAACCAGAACAAACAAATCGTCCGTGTCTATTTGAAGGATGTTTTCGTACGTTCCGTCTAGCTTAAGATATTCAATCGTTTGTCCATTGTTTGCTCTTATGATGAGATTCCGGACTAGTTTTTCTAGTTTGGTAAAATATCATCATAGGAGTATTTTTATTTATGGTTACACGTTATGAAGAGGACTTTAAAAAGTCCATCGTGGAGATGGTTAAAGCGGGCCGTCGGCCCGATGAATTATCCAAGGAATACGGTCCTTCAGCCGATTCAATTCGGAATTGGGTCAAAAAATATGCGCCTGTAGAAGTGAATGGCGAATCAATATCAGCTGATGAATTGAAGAAGTTGCGTAAGGAAAACGCAATTTTGAAAGAAGAGCTCGAAATTTTAAAACGTGCGGCGGTGTTGCTGGCAAAACATTAGTTTTGCGCGGTAGAAGTGTTGTTTTACCAATTATCCACAAAAATTTGGTACAGGGGCACCGCATCACACGCGTTCTGAGTGCTTTGAAAATTCCAATGTCCACTTACTCTGACTGGATCCATTGGGAGCCGAGCGCACAAGAAATACAACACAACAAATTGAGAATTGCCGTCGAATCAATTTACACAGCCAATAAAGGCATTTATGGTTATCGACGAATTGCTAAAACCATGCGCGACTTATTCAAACTAGCAATCAGCGACCGCTTTGTATGGCAATTGATGAGTGAAGCTGGCTTGAAATCGCGTATGCAAAAGCGATATAACAAGCCTACAACAGTCAATGACAAAGATCAGATGCCAAATCTCATTATCAATCTGGATGACCTAAGTGGCGTAATTACAACTGACATTACGTATATCCAGTTGACCGATAAGACATGGGTTTACATGGCTAGTGCATATGATCCGGAAGACCGTAAGGTGCTGTCGTATCGAATTGCAGATACGATGACAGCTCAACTAGCAACCTCAGTAATCGTTAAGGCGCTAAGACGAGGTGAAAAACCACTGTATGTGCATAGCGATATGGGAAGCCAGTATACCAGCGAATTGTTTGAAAATACACTGGAGTCCATAGGTATTAGGCACTCTTACTCCCGTAAAGGGCACCCTTACGATAATGCCCGCATCGAAAGTTTTCACTCGTTACTCAAGAGGGAGCTGATCTACCAACAGGATTTCGAGAGTATCGCTGATGTGCAAGCCGCTGTTGGATGGTACGTCAACTGGTATAACAACAATCGTATATCACTCCGTGATGCCGCCTAGACAAATTTCTAGATGACATAAACGCGATTATACAAATTTGCCTATACACCGGCGTTTACAAGCACTGACTTTGTGAAGTCCAAAAATCACTCTGACAAGTGCTTATTTGCTATACCCTCAGACTTGTGAAATTCAACAAAATCCAAACTAGACCACCGTAACTCCATAGCCTCCGGCAGGCACAGGGGCAAAACCCCTGGACCCCATTAAAAAATGACCCAAAATCTGTACGAAATCAGGTCATTTTGAAAAATTTTCGTGGTACGAGCCCTAGCGGGCTCTAAAAAGAGGTCCGGAGTCTTGACATCAGAGCCTTTTAATGAATGATTATTTATTTTCTTAATAGCTTCATTCAATTCGGTTTGTGTGACGTTCTTGAAGTCCGTACCTTTTGGAAAATATTGTCGCAATCTGCGATTGCCGTTCTCACTTGATCCACGTTCCCATGCTGAGTAAGCATGCGCAACGTATTGTTTAATCTTATACTGGGATAACAATAAACTGACTGTATTGTTTAGAAATTCAGCACCACGGTCATGTGTAATGCTGTGGCATTGATCACCGTGCATACTGATGAATGATCAATTGCACGCGCAATATCAGTGGAACGTTTTGATTTTGTTCTAATAGCGACCATATAGCGCGTTTTGCGTTCTACAAACGTTAATACTAGGTAGCTCGACTGTTTCGATTCAACGCCATCCATTTCCCAATGGAATGGCTTTTGACGGTTATTTATGGGCTTGGGACGCTTATCAATTGATACCCAGTAATGCTTTTGTTTTGCTGATAGTTGTGCGGCTTCCTTGTCACGTGCTCGTTTTAGTGCAGTTTTACGACTTTTTTTGCTAAGGCTTCGCCGATGCCTACGTCCAGCCATCGGTAAATGTGTCTCTGGTGTCACTCCCGGAATCTTGTAGTAATTTATCCAATTATAAATTGTCCGTGTAGTCACATGCATCGTTCGAGATGTATTTGCAATCATTTCTGGTGTCATGCCTCGTTCTAAGGACTTACGAATTTGATGTTTTTTGGCCTCTGTCAGCTTCGTAGCACGACCTACTGAATAATGTGACCTGTTAGCTAAATCCTGCGCTTGGAGAGCGTCGTATGGCTTGCTGTATTTAAAATCCTCACTAAAGGTAATTGTTTGCGTATGACGGTTAATCTCCTGATATATTGCACTGCGTGAATACCCTAAATAATCTGCAATTGATTGTATACTCGCTCTTTCTGCAAGCATACGTTGAATGACGGCACGATCAGCCTGTGATAAATGCTTGAAACTTCTCATGTTTGCAACCTCCATAAATCTAAAAAATTTGAACATGAGTTCAAGCATTATTTTATAATTACAGAAAATTAGAAATCACTTTGCTCTTATGCTAGATTTACGGACAGATTTTTCTCTGCCCTGTAAACTAATAGCAGAGGAGCATTTTTTATATAATTCGATATTCACCAGAATTTAAGCAATCTCTTGTCGAGATGCACAACCAAGGGCGTTCTTACACTGAACTAGCCGCTGAATACGGGCCTTCGGCCGATCCAATCCGTAACTGGGTCAAATTGTACACAGTCCACGAAGTGGACGGCGAAAAATGGACGCAAGCTGATGTAAACGCATTACAAAAGGAAAACGCCAAACTTCGCGAAGAACTTGAGATTTTAAAACGAGCCGCGGTGTTGCTTTCGAAGTACAATTAACGCAAAATCGCGAGTTAGGACTGGAAATCATTGACCGGTCACTCGCAATGGGACACCGCATAACAAGCGTTTTATCGGCTTTGAACATTGCTCGAAGCACGTATTATCAATGGAAAAACTGGCAACCTAGCCAACGAGAAACACGGCGTAATGCTCTGAAAACGGCAATTAAAGCCGTTTATAACACCAATCGTGGCATCTATGGCTACCGTCGTATCGCAGCGTTCTTGCGCTTCATTTTGAAGACTGATGTTGGCGATCGTTTGGTTTGGGAACTCATGAATGAGCTCAATCTCAAATCTCGCATGGTCAAGAAATCATACAAGAAGCCAACAACAACCACTGACACACCTCAAAAGCCCAACCTCATGAAGAAGTTGGATGATTTGAGTGGCGTTCTGGCAACTGACATTACGTACATCCAGTTGATAAATCGTGAGTGGGTTTATCTGGCAACCGTATATGACCCAGAAAAGCGTCGCGTAGTCTCATACGGGCTAAGTCCAGAGATGACCAAGGAATTCGCAACATCCGTCGTAGTTAAGGCTCTAAGAGCCAACGGTAAGCCAAAGATGATTCACAGCGACATGGGAAGCCAATACACTTCTAGCATGTTCGAAGGAACATTACAAAACTCTGGAATAAATCACTCTTACTCCTGTAAGGGTCATCCTTACGATAACGCTCGTATCGAGAGCTTCCATTCGCTCATCAAGCGCGAAATGATTTATCACGAAGAGTACAGGACCATTGATGATGTCCGGGTGTCTGTCGAGTGGTACGTGAACTGGTACAACAACAGTCGCATCAACTCACGCACTGATTGGCTTCAGACCGCCTAGACCAATGTCTGGTTTACTTAATCTGGGTTATCAGCACTAGCTGATGCACCAACGTTTATAAGCCGTCACTTGTGAATTTCAAAAATTCGCCTTGTGAAGGCTTATTTACTGCACGCTACAACTTGTGAAATCCTGTCGGTTCACAATCTATACCGCTTGTTTTCTCTCACCAGCGGGACCGAGCTCGGCTCCACCTACAAAAACACCCATAAATCACGCCGTTTTAGGCTGAAATCCGGCTGTTGAAAAAATTTCGGGGTACCGGCACCTCGCGGTGCCGAGAAAACCTGTCCATAATCTTGACATCAGCGCCGTCAGACATATTTTGGCTTTCCTGACGTAGCATACGTTGAAACTCATCCATGTCGTTCTCTAAGTCAGCTTTCGTTTTGAATTACGCGCCTCATCTTCTAAGTTTTCACGCTTGGATTGGAGACCGTAAATCGCGCATCACGCTATCCCATGTATCTGCCCTTAGTTCCACTCTTTCCCGATCTGTTGGTCACGATCCTCAATAGCTTGCGCAACACCATCAACCTTATCTGCGAAGCTTGTCATCGACTTCTGGAATTTCTCCAGGTTACTGTGGAGCGTATTGTACAGCTTCTCTAAATCCCTAGCGTCAGCTTGCGTAGTCTCAGCTAAATCAAGGGATTGCTTGGTAGCTGATCCTTGTTGGCCAACTTTAGATTTAAACACTTCTGTCAAACTTTTATCAGAAGATATCTTTGCCATATTAATGGTTCCCCTATATATCTTTATGGAGTCATAATACTACTTTCGCAATAAAAAGTAAGCATATTTTAACAGCATTGTGTATTTATATTTTCAGATTCAACAAAAACGCCTGTACCATAATTGGGTACAGGCGTTATGTTTGACTTATAACGAAATATTTTGATCTAGTTCTTCGTCTTCTGGAACAAAGCCCCAGTCAAGTTGAACATCGTCTTCGTTGTAAAGGTGATCTAAATACTCTGACAGTTCTACATCTGACAAGTCAGTTTTAAACAACACGTCTTCGTAGTTCCATGAGTGGTGTTCCTGTGAAATGACAGTCACACGGTTATCCAATGCTTCGTCAAAGTTATCTTGGTCAAAGATTGCTACACGTACAAGAAATTGATTCATACCAGTTGTCCTCCACTAGCAGACTATATCAAGATCCGCCATTGAAGGATAAACATGCCGCAATTTTACGCGAATAATAGTTTTACTTGCGAGTCCAATTGCGCTTCTCGTTGTGTAAGGTCAACATTAGTCAAAGTCTTAATGTGAGTTTGAATGTCACGAGCAATTTGAACAATGGCCTTATGAACGTCGTTGTCTGGATCGAACTTCGGAAGTTTGATGTAGTCAACGACATCTGTTCCTCTATTTAGGGCTACCGCGTATGAATCAATGATGTCACGAATACTTGGTGAATTTAGAACACCAGCAACGAAAAGCGCCTCTTCAAATGAATCCGTTGCTAACAGCAATACTTTTAAATCTACAACAACCGGCTTATCAACCCCACCGATTAAACTTAAATCGGCATCTGGTACAGATTGACTGTATGGACCAACGGCAACAGCAGCAAAACTGCTTGTTTGTTCTTTCCAAAGTACCTTGTACTTTGAATATGTGTAAGGCCCAATGTTATCTAATCTATACCATGGATGAATATCGGGGTTGAAGAACTTTCCATTTTGAACACGACTATCATATAAACCTTGCTTATAGTATTCCAACCACTTGTAAGTTCTAGGTGCATTTTCTGCGAGTTCCTCATCGCTCAGCCCGTAGATGTGTTCCTCATCATGAGGAACAAGTATAAATTCTGAGGAATCCACACTCCAACGATGGATATTTCGTCCACCAAGCATCGGGAAGATATATGTTGGTTCGATTGTTCCTGGTTGAGCACCTTGGCTCTTCAAATCTGGGCGGCGTTGTCGGTCCATATCATTAAGTATATCGACTAACTTTGGATTGTTTTTATTAACAACGGGTTTCTTTAGAATATATACGCCCTTTGCCCCTGCCGGTTCAATTCCCTTTCGGGCGTGATATACCGGTTCTGAACCGTTTGATAGTGCCTTTTGAGCTAGTGATAACTCAGCAGGCGGCATTGATAACCAAGCAGTTTGTGGATCGTTTAAATCGACAGGTTGAGCATCTAATTTAGTATTAGAAATACGCGTTGATACAGCTGCCCAAGTATCGTGAGCATTAAATTTCAACTTGCTTTTGCCGACATAATTCCAAGAGTTCCAGTTTGACATTGGGAACTTGTTCTTTGCGTTCTTTTGAAGAAGAAGTGCCATGGTGGATACCGTGTGCTTTGGTTGGAAAATTTTAATATCGTTGAAATCGTCCACCTCCAAAACCTTAACTGGTATGTCCTGCTCATTTCGTGTAATGGAGAATTTACGGAATCCTTCACCACCTTTAGTTGACTTGATAAAGGTCTTAGGCAACAAGAACATCAATTTACCATTATTTTTAAGGTATTGGTCCAGAGCAACATAGGTGACTGCCATCCCGAAATCGTCATGCGTTGTTTTCTTATCGTATGCGCTTTTTTCGAAGATACCGTAGCTTTGCCAAACTTTTAGCGTTCCCTCTCTGTAAGTTTTACTCATGGCCTTCCAGGCAATCCAAGGTGGATTACCTACAACGAAGTCAAACCTTTGCTTTAACAAAACTGGGGCAAAACTATTTTTTAGTATTCGGGGCCAGAATGAGTCTTGTCCAGCTCTATGAAGCTCAGATAGCTTTAGATAAAGATTTTTGATGATATTTTCTTGTGATTCGTCGATATTAAATTCGGCTCTTGCCAAAGACCAAAATACATCAATCTTCCGACCAAGATCCACTGCCTTACTAAGTTCAGTCATGAATCCATTTGCCGCTTTGAATGAATCAAACTTCGGAATTACGAAATCACCAACGGAAGTTTTTGCCGTAAATGTTGTTGTATTCTCCTCTGAGTAAACAACGGGGGCGAGAACCGAGTCAGTGATATAAACAGGAATATTAATTGGTTCGGAAATATCGTTGAAATCCGATACAGAAAGGACTGATAGAATGTAATTCGCTTTCGCAGAAATCGAAGAAATTGGATTTAAATCGAAACCAACGACGTTGGATGTTATTTTATCCAAATCTTTTGCGCTTAGTAGCGGCTTGGCGTTGGAAGTTGAAGCGGAAATCAATCGCTTTAATGCTTGAAGTAGAAAAGCACCAGACCCAGCAGTAGGATCTATTATCTTCTTGTCGATAATAGAGCTACCAAGTTCTTGTTCTGAGTACCCAATGCGATCCAAAACAAATTCAACAATCCAATCTGGTGAGAAATACTCACCGAGTAAGTGGCGAACCTTTTCCGGAATCAGATTCATGTACACTTCTTGAAGCACATCGTGCATTGACTCAGGACGAACTGTAAAAGTACCCATGTCAAACTCTTGTAATTGCGAAAGAACGGTATTAATGGCTTCAGTGACTTGTTCCACATGTGAGGTGTCTACAAATGTGAACCATTCGTAGTAGTGAACTTCAAAAAAGTTAGCTACTACCGTAGCTTCGTCGTTTTTTCCTTCAAACAGATTAGCGATTTCCATATAGTCCATTTGAGTTGGCAAAATGGCAACTGGGGACTTCGCTTGCGTCAAAAAGTTAGAAATTAGAAGCTTTAGCACTATATTGAAGTAAGTTTGTAACGCAAACAGGAACATCTTCGGATCAAGATTTGAGTTGTTTAAGTTATACAGAGACGCAATGCTTTCGGCTGTTTCATTGAACTCGGTGTTTTGATCGTCCTCGCCAAACATAGCACCAAACGTCATAAGCCACTCATCGTAAAGGGTTATCACTCGCTTACTGCTATTCTTCGTGTACAACTCTTCGTCAATTACTGCGTACAGTGCAAGCACGGTATCGCGAACGGTTGACGATGCAGGCCGGAAAACATTTGTTAGGTTATCCTTTGTCAGAGCTATCTTATCCATTGATTTGATTAAGGTAACAAGTTCTTTTAGACCCGAATCAAAATCGACTACGTGATAAGTGAACCCGGCGTTGAATTGCATCGTACTATTATTTTTCGTTGCAAAACGTGTATTTGTGACATCAATTTCGTTAGCCGTTGGCGTTGGAACGAAACGCGCGAAAATCCAGTGGAACCCGTCAAAACCAACTCCGTTTGTATCAAAAAGTGTATCGTTAAGGACTCCTGGGGCATCCTCCACTACTTCGTCGATTAGGTATGAATAGAGTCCAGAGTCAGACTTGCCACCATTTCGACCGTATAGAGCTTCGTCTACACCACTTTCTTTATCGAAGTGATGTGACTTTTTGTACTCGAAAACAAGTCCACTGATTGTTCCGTCGCTACGACCACCTTTGAAATAAGTTGTTTCTGAGTCAAATAGGTAATTAGGAATAAATTCCTTTATCAACGGACTTAATATTTCTGAGTAAGTCCCTAGTTTAACGTTGTCTTCATCAGCTTTTGAACCTGAAAATTTAGTGCGACTATAAAAGTCGTCTTTAATTTGTGATAGTTGTAAGGTCAATTTTTTCACCGCCAATATTTTTAACTAAAATCAGTATAACATGCCGCAAATGCTTGATCCGCAAGTATTTGAAGATTTTTTGCTTCAAAGCACCTTAGGCTGTACCAGGTTTGAAATTTTTAGCGCAACGGAATGTGTGGATAGTCTGGTGAAACAAATCCAAGCATGTAGCCGTCTAAGAAAACGTTCTTTTTTCTTTTTAGCCAAGAATTGGCTCCCAAAGTGTAGACGATTTCCACTCTGAATTTATGTTGTGGATTAAATGGAAGACGGTAGCGCAATGTGCGTTCCGAGTACAGAGGAATGTTTGAATATATCTTTTTGACGTTTTCGGGTGAGACTAATTCGTTGGTTTCGGCATTGTATACGTTAAAACTTTTGACCCATATCATTGTTGAACCAACGTTTTTAATCTGTATTTCTTTTTCTATGATTTCTTGTCCTGTTTCGGGGTCCCTTTTTGGCTCATGTAGTGGCAGATCCATTGGTCCTATGGAAGTAAACTCAGCAATGATTGACGGCCGCTTAGCGAGCCACCATGAGATGAAATGCCATACTGTTGTGATCGTCGGAATAGCAATGGCAACAAACACGGCCGGCTCCAGACCGAACCAAAGCGATGGTAATGTAATTTCTGGCATGATGTGCAATCCTCCAATTGGTACTTTTTGTCCAAACTAGCTTACGCTGATTGCACCAAAAAAGCCATCGCATTTGTGATGGCTTCCATTGGGTTATTACTTGTTAACTGCTTCCTTCAAAGACTTACCTGGCTTAAACGCAGGCATCTTAGCAGCAGCAATTTCAATTTCTTCACCAGTTTGTGGGTTGCGTCCCTTACGGGCAGCACGATCACGTACTTCGAATGATCCGAAACCAACAAATGATACTGATTCACCAGCAACCAAGGATTCCTCGATTACTGCCAAGAAAGCATCAACGGCAGATCCAGCGTCCTTCTTAGTCAATTCTGACTTATCAGCAACCTTAGAAATAAAATCTGACTTTGACAATGCCATGTCTAATTCCTCACTTCGTTTAAGTATGAGTTCATGATACCTAATGACCGCAAATTCAACAAGTCTTGTCTACAACTAGGCGTTCTTACGCTTGCGTAAATTCCTTAGCGATACCGTAAGGATTGTCAAAGCAAACACTAGCGCTGACCCAATTGCCAACTATGGATTCCTGCGTGTGGCCTCACCTGTGTTTGGTAGAACCGCTTATTCAGTTGCCTTGGCTGCAACCTGTGGTAACTTATCAGATGAAACATCCGCAGTCGTTGAGGCAATTGAAGTAACCAGCGCTGAACTTGTTACGGAATCAGCAACCGTACTATCTGACGATTAGCTCGCTCCGCTTGCTTTTGGGATTGTGTTGTCGTAGTAGTGATCCTTATCAACAGATACTGCCTAACCAACTTGCTCTTTATTCTCAACTGAGGTAATTGTTTTGTTTGCTTGAAACAACACCGAGTCCAAATCCGTTATATTGAGCTTAATTTCAAGCAAATTTCCGTTCAAGATACCACCTTTGTGGTGAATCTGAATGTCTTCACGTTTTAAGTTTGGAGTAATTAAAGGCAGGCAACAAAAATAGCATCACCTTTTGATAAAAAGTGACGCCAATAGTTGACAGTATTAAATAAAGCCCCGAAACTAGGCTTGATTGCTAATGGTGCATTATGAGTACCAAACATCATGGTAATTACTCCAATTCATTAAAAGATTACTAGAATGAGTATAATACTCAATTATTTGGGTAAAGAAACAGTATATGATATGTTATCCGAATACGTATACTTACAAATATGTTTAATCGTATAACATATCATATACACTAAAAAGACCGGTACGAAATTTGTCTCGTATCGGTCTTTCATTTAGATATTAGCTTATTAGGCTGCGCCTTGGTCCTTGCGACGCTTCAAAGCAACGCTACCAATACCTGCAATCAACATTCCAAGCTCTAGCAATCCCAATGTCCACTGCGTCTTTCCAGATGCGGCCGTTTCAGGCAACATCGTTGCAGTAGATACCGGAGTCGCTGGTTGAATCGTGGCTTGTGGTGCCGCTGCCTTTACCGGTGTCACTGGTGTGCTTGGTTTACCAGGATTTCCGGGTGTTTCCGGTGTATCTGGTGTACCCGGCGTTTGCGGTGTTTCAGGAGTATTTGGTTTTTCCGGCGTGTGAGTGTGAACCGTGTTGGTCTTGTACTCTACGTTGTTATAGCTGAACACAGCACTATTTAATACATCACCATCAGTTGGCTTCAAGCGCTTCACTTGAATCTCGGTATCGTACTTCAATCCAGAAGTCGTGACAAGTTGATCCAAGAAGGCTTGTGTGAACTCCCAAGAGAAGACGTTTGTGATTACCGTACCCGCTGGTACAGTCTCACCGGCCTTCCATACCTTACCAGAAGAGTCTGTCACGTCGTGAACAAACTTTTCGTCCTTCTCTAGAACCTTATTACCATAAGTAACAGTGACGTACTTTGACAAGTCGGTACCGGCTGGAAGAACGCCATTAACCGTCATACCGTGTAGTTCGTTCCAAAGCGCCGTTTGACATGAATCAGAAGGTGTCGTCTTCAGTTCGACTGGGACAGTATTAACGAAGCGATATTGACCAGTGTATTCGTCGAATTCAGGGTCGAGTGCATCGAATCCACCAGCTTGATACAGAGGTTCGCCTAGTCCATCGTGTGTGGCAGGAATCTCTGGTGAGTGAAGGACATACTTGAAGTTGTCCCCCACCTTCACAGTTTGACCGTCAATAGAGTTACCATCCAAATCATCAACACTCTTAGTTGCCGTCATTGGTGACACGTTGTTCGTCACAGTTTCAGTTTGATAACCGTTTCCAAAGTCAAACTGGTAAGCAGTATTCTTATACTCGCCTTGGAATGTGTCCTTAACCGTCATCGGTGCGTAAATATTAATGTCCAATCCTGCTTCAACGTAGTCCTTGTAGAAGGATGCTGCGTCCTTTGGCAAGATCACCGCAAATGCTCCCTTAGGAACAATGTTGTTAGCCTTCAGCATAGCTTGAACATTAGCAGGAGCATCTTCAACTGATTGGTAAACCGTAGCAGTCAACCCCTTCACAGCGTTACCATTTGAATCAGTGAAGGTCCACGTGCTTGGATCAACGTTAAGTGCTTCTTCAGGGAAATCATCAAGGTACATGAATCCCTTAGCAATTTGGTCATCACTTAAGGTAATGCCCTTATATACTGACAAATCCCACAAAAGCTTATATACGTTAGTGGTTCCTGGAAGAACCGTACGACCATCAATATTTACACCTGCAAGATTCAAATCATCCTTGTGCGGCTTAGGATCAGGCGTTGAATTTGGCACCTTATTAGACGTCACGTGATAATCATTAATTGACGTCGTGAATGTGTTGATAAACTGCGCATTATCCTTGGTAGAAGTTGCATCAAGAATAACAGTTGCTGGTTGATATGCAGTAGACATATCGGCGTTCATAAGATCCAAAAGCTTTTGTGTTGCAGTGTAGACAACGGTTTGACCGCCATCCTTGGTTCCGCCGGACACCTTAACTGTGTACAAATCTGACAATCCAGACTTGTTAAGCGCTGCTTGTACTTGGGCCTGCGTCGTGTGTACTGAATCCGGCAAGGTATCAGTAATAACATATGACGTGGCCTTATCGGTACGGTGTGCAGGTAGCGCATCATTACCCAATGAATAATGGATTGTTGATCCCTTTGAGATTAACTTACCTAAATCGGAAATGTTATCACCGTTAACGTCATCATCCTTGGCATTTTGTGGCTTTACCGTCAAATCAACAAGTTGGTAATCGGCTTGCAAATCCTTTGCCTTGATTGGCTTCGTTGTTGATCCAACAGTGTAAGTTGTACCGGCTAGATGTGGCTTATCAGGTGTCTTAGCGTGTGGTGTCATAGGAGTAACGTTTGGTGACGTTTTCGCGTTACCAAAAATTGTTACATTGGTACCGATGTCCATGTTGTCTTTGTTGACATAAGCGTGAATTTGAACTTGGTTAGTCCAATCGTACCAGTGCACAACATCATTCTTTGAACCGGTGTTTCCATCAATTCCACCAGGCCCAGAAACAGGTCCAAGGTCGGTTGAACCATTAGCAGTCGTAATTGTTACGTGTTGTTCAATTGGGCCAGAATTTGGACCCGTTGGGGTGTCCATATCACCAACGGTTACCGGTACAATATAGAAACCACCGTCACCAAACGTGAATGTATCATCACTAACGTTATCGTGAGCGTGGCCACTACCAGCGGTATAGACTGAATCGTCTGTATTACCACCTACTAGGCCACCTAGATAGGCACCGCCAGCAGTGTGATTAATTGAAATCCAATTACCATCCATCGTTTGAGCGCCCTTTTGAGCGTCAATGGCTACGATGACACGAGACTTTACCCACGCAAGATCTTCGTCCGACTTGATACCAATGAAAGTAATGGCACCCGTTTGTTGGTTCACAACTACTGAAATACCACTGTGACCAGTATCAATTGTCTTACCACCGTTATTTTGTGCTTCTTGCGCCTTCTTTGCATTTTCAGCATCAATGGCAGCGTTCTCAGCGGCTACGCTGTTTGAGGCTGTTACGTAAGAGTTCACAGCGCTGTTAATTGCACTAGCGTCGTTTGCTGTGTGAGTGGCAGCAGAGCTAACGGCGCTTTGATAGATACCAACGTTTTCAGAATTCGTCTTGGTGATATCGGCAGCGTCTGAATTTCCAGGTGCCACGTAGGATGGACTGACCGTTTCGTGATTAATATCTACAGTAAGGCCAGCTTCAAATGCCTTGTTGGCAGCATCAGACAAAGCGTTGTTTGCACTATCAATGGCTGATGAACCTGCACTTGATGCCGCATTACTTGCTGAGACTGTTGAACTATACGCGTTGTTGTTTGCAACTTGTGATGAAGTTACAGCAGACAATGAACTCGTTTGATCTGCATAACTTGAAGCAATTTCAGACTCGGCCTTGTTTGCTTCTGAAATTCCCGTTGCACTTGAAGATACAGCAGGCTTTTCAGTTACAGCAACACCGGCAGATGAAGCTGCCGCAACTTGAGAATCAAGTTGATCGTGCGGTACTTCGACCGCAATACCATCTGAAGTTGATGATCCTTCAGATTTAGAAGACGTTGAGGTTTGGGTTTGTGCTTGCTCTTGTGTTGCACTCGCACTTGTTGGCGTTACTACTAAATCAGCACTGACGTTCAATGTACCAATAGACATAACCCCGACAGTGGCTACCACGGCTCCTGCGGCAGCCGTGGCCCATCGGCCATTGCTCTTATATGCCTTATACGTGTGACTTTGTGCGTAGCGTTCGTTGCGTGACTCTCGCTTTTTTTGTGAGCGTGACTTGGTGCTAGGCGCAACAGTTTTAATACTCATATCTTTTTCCTACTTTCAATATATAATGCTTTACTTAGTTTGTTGATTAGCAACGTTTTCGGACTGATTTTGTCCAGTTACGGGAACTGTACCCGTAGAGCTTGTTTGCGTAACTTGGGACGCAGTAGTTGCAGCTGTGGCAGTTGGCTGTTGCGTTTGAGTGTTAGCGGTTTGCTGGCTAGCTCCTTCGGCCATGTTAGAAGACGAGGCTTGCTCTTTTTTCTCCAGAGCAACAATCTTCTTTTCTAGCACTGATCGAGCCTCCTTGTTAGCCTCATTTAGCTTCTTTAAATCAGCTTGGTGATCCGATTCAAGTTGTTGTGTATATGCAAACCCACCAACACCGGCGCTGCCTAGTGCTAAGGTAGCTACTAATCCAATGAACGCGTTACGCCACCCATTGGACTTTTTAGGTTGATTTTGCTTTTCAAGTACTGCCAATAACTTTTGAAAATCATCTGAAGCTGAATTCTGAACACCACCGTTAAGCAATCTCTCAGGGATAGCGGCCAACACCTCACTGGATGTTTTTGCCGCATCTTGAAGATGCTTTAGTGCATCATCAGAAGTCGCTTTAGACTCATTGGCAACGTCTAATTGATCTTTCAATTTTGCAATTTCCTCGTCTTTCTTTGATAGCTCTTGTGTGTGATTAGCAATCATTTGGCGTTGTGTGTTGCGAAGATTTTCATTCTTCTGTTCCATATCCTGAACTTCTTCACGATTTGTATACGCCTCATCTGCCTTCTGCTTGGCATTAAGAGCCTCTTGATGTTCTTTAACCAAAGCACTACGCTTAGACGTTAATTGTTTTGTGAGGTCTGCAAACGCCTCTTTCATTTCATTAGAAGCTTCTGCGTGCTTGTCATTAATGAATTTCCGAATCTTAGCAGTCACTTGAACGTCAAAGTTATCGAGAAAAGCTGCAATTTCTTTGTCCTGGTTATCACGCCATTCAGACTGTTGAACCGGGAGCAATCGGCTATATTCAGCCTCTTTATCGTCTTTGACGGTTAATGCCAATTCGATAAGTTAGCTTGATAGTTTGATTCAATTCGTGCTAGTTCTTCATCATGCCGTTTGTTTTCAGCTTCAATGGCAGCCTCTTTCGTAATTTCGGCCTGATTACTTGCGTCGATTAGTTTTTGATCGTACTTCTTTGAGAGATCATGATTTAACTTTTGAGCAATGAGTTCGGTGCTATCCACGGATTTTAATTCATTAATCTTATTAGATCGTTGAGTCTCAGCTCGTTGCAATGTCTGGCTAACTGAAGCCTTAATTGCATCCGTGAACGCCTTCCCAGTCTCTTTTAGAAAGGTATTGGCTTGATCCATCTCATTGTTCAATACGGCAGCAACATAATTGTCTTGCTCAGGACTTCCAACCTTTCCCACATTTTCATTAAGTTTGAATTGAGGCACATTAATTTGGACTGCATTCAGTAGTTGATAAGCACTCAATGAACGTTGATGCTTGTCTTGAACCGGAATATAACCAGACTTAGGTTTCTTTGTTTCCTCATGAACCGTGTCTTCCCCACTCGCAGTGCCTGCGGCGGTTGCTTGAGCCGAATTAAATGACTGGGCATTACCTAAAGAGTCCGCTAATGCTGACGATGCCACGTTTTGAGTGCTTGGAGCGCTGCTTGATGACGGAACCTGCTGTGGTTGGTCATCGTCTTTAGGTTTATCATTATTAGGATCAGTGCCAGGCTCCTTTTGAACAAATTTTTGACTGACAATTTTTAACGATACATTTTTACGAACCGCCTCATCGTACTCTGCTTCAGTAGGAATACTTGGCAGATCAGCATCGGTCATGCTTGCGTACTTCTTAGCGGCCTGGACGAACTCTGTTGTACCATTGGCCAACTCCGAAAAGTTGATTTCATCGTTCATTCGGGTAAATTCACTATTAAAAATTGACTTAAGAGTTTCAACCACGAAATTCTCTGAGCCAACGGAGATGGTTGCATCTGTCCACTCAAGACCAGTTTCTACGACCTTACCTGAATCAGAATCAATTTTTAAGAACTCAACAGTCCCTAGTGAAAATGATTTACCTGTTTGATTGACGATATCGTTCTTAATTGATTCAGTTAGCTGTTTTAAGTTAGCTAATGAAATCGCTGGGAAACAAATCTACCAATCCATATAAATCATTGACGATATTAGAGACAATTTCGTCAGCATCTGGATCAAATACCCCATCCGCGAAACGTGCAAAGTAATCATCTTCAACAGGCGTTGAAGGATTACGATTGAGAAATGTTTTCTTGTTACCAAACATGTTCTACTCCTTTAGAATTTAAAAACCTAAAATGGCCATTGCCATTGCATAGTTCCACCTGCACCGTTCATAACACCGATGATCCAACCAACAAAGGCACCCAACAAGAGAATTGCAACGATTGCGCCGATTCCGACGAGAATGCGTTTCGTTCCCACTTGTGCCAATAGTTGAATTCCAGATGCGTGCATCAAAATACCGATAGCCGCACCAAGCACACCAGCTACGATGACACCAATGATGATGTAGTTCATCATTGACCCACCAGCATTCTTAGTAACGTCGGTCAAATCTTGTGCAGATGCTACAACGGGTACGAGTAGCGCAGTAGTTGTTGCCCCGATTGAAGCTGACAACTTCTGCCAATTATTTGCGATTGCTGTTTGTAAAGCTTTCATCGCAATACCTCCTGGAAAATACGTATTTGTCCTAAGGACACTTTTAATATTAGCGACGAAATTGAGTCGAATTGGAAAATGGCGGAAATGAAAAAACACCCTTATCTGCGGCTGCAAATAAGAGTGTTTTGAGTGTGAATGATAGAATTTATGATTTCTGACGTTGCTTAACCTGCTTTAAGGCCGAGCATATTTAGATCAATTGTTGTATCGGATAAATTTAGCCGCTCTAGCATGCCAAGCAGGTTTCGAAAATCCCATCCTTGTACCCATAGTAGGCTTAGGGCTAAGGCATTCACATTGCGTTTGTTAGTATGATGGTGACGTCCTGGGAAAGAACCTAGAAAGATACGTTCTACTGCTTTTCGTGACATGCCGTGCGCGTTTGTAGCTAAGATTTGATCCTGTTCACCTTTAGAATATTCTTTATGAAAATTGACCGTGTTTTTGATCACCTCTTTTTCAGCAATTTCTTCTTTTTCGGCGCTCTTCTTACGCATAACTTGTTTTCCTCCAGGTATTTGATGTAATAATCATAAGAGGAATTAAGATACATATTTAGTAATGACGAAAATGAAAAGTCCACCTGATTTTGGGTGGACTTGTTTTAGTTATTTGCTGAAGTCTGCGTGATATTATATTGGCCAACGTATTTAATTTCGCTGAACTTGTTTTGATCTGTGTCATACGTGGCATTATATACAACATAACCATCTTGTGGTTGCTTATCGGTGTGCCAGCTTGAATATTGGACAAATACTTGACCGTTAATTGAAGGTTGATCCATTGGTGTTGTTGGAAAGAACTGTGAGTCCACATAGCTCATATTCAACTGCAGATGTTCTACTCGCTTGTCTGGATCAAGTTGGAATCCATCATTACTCTTATATGCATCGTCCGTTAAATATGCCTTGACGTGGCTTTTGCGGGCATTATAGTCCGCCTGCGAATGATATGTTGTCATAGCCGAGAAAACGGTCGTAGTAGCGCCATTTAGCTTGTTAAGCATTGGATTTTGAGAATTCAGTGCCTTAACAAGCTTTTTCTTATTTTGAGCTTGCTGAGTGCGAACATCATTAACGGCTGACTTGGTAATGATCAAGTTTGCCGCACCTAAACCGGCAACGCCTAACGCGATAATCAGAACAACCATTCGGATAACTGCCAGGAGAATACGATCTTTAGACTTAACCATTCTGTTGTCCCACCTTTCCTAGCATAATACTGGTTACCATGTAGCTTTTATCCATTTTCGACAGCGTAAGGTGAACATCGTACGTTTGTGCTTGCGTTTGATCACCAGCGGATTGGTGAATAGTTACTTGCCCCCATCCGTCGATAGCGCCGTTGTGAGGACTATACGATAAGTTCAAATCAGAGTATGAAAATGTCATGCCACCTTCAGGCCCCATAAACGTTGAAGCTAATACGTTATAGGCTTGCGGTGTGCTATATTTCAATTCATTCGTTGGATCATTGCCATTCGGATTCGTTTGGGCGATTTTTTGGGTCTCGTCAAAATAATGCCTGGTAGCCGAGTCGTAAGAACTGGTATCTAGGCTTTGATCTGCTGGGGTGGATTTCGCTTCATCAGCTTGCTTTAGGAGTTTTGCAGCTTGGCGTTTGGAATCTGCAATGTCACTACTCAGCTTTTGCGCTTGAGAGAACCAGTTTACTCCGGTCAATACCAAAACCAGACTTACGAGGCCCGTGATAATGTTAGCCCATGGAACGGACCGATTATGTTGCTGTGCCATAATATTTCCTCACTTTTGAATTACATTAAGCAGCTTATTAATCTCTGTTAAATTTGTCCCAGTATAACTTGCCACAAACTTATGGCCCCGCATCTGAACAAACGTTGGGGTGTGTTCAATATCAAACTTCGTCATCAAATCTTTTGTTTGACTATCAGAGTGTGCCGCATTGACAACGACATACCGTTGGTTGCTACCTTTTAAGGCGCTAACCACCTGTTTTTGAACAGATTCACATGCAGCACATCCAGTGCGATGAAACACAATAACGTAATCATTATTTTGTTTTGCCATTTTTTGGACGGCTGCGGTCGGATTAGACGTATCTGGGTAATCCTGGCTCATATGCCAAGCTACTAGACCAACAATTGTGGCCAGAAAAACAACGCCTGCCATCATCCATCTCAAAGTACTTGGGTTTATTTGTTTAGTCATATAATTTCTCCTTAGTGTATGTATGCCCGGTCACCCGGACGAAAAATCAGTTTTGTGTTGGTCCAATTAGCGGATTATCACCTTTATCTGAAGAAGTTTTAAAAATCTTGTCACTTGATACAACAGTATTCGAATCTGGTACCATCAACTCTTTGGGCAGATCCTTCAAATAAGTACCTGGACTAACAATGCCGTCAGCATGTGGTCCAAAGCTTGTTGTCTTCGTGTTTAGACCGAAGTGAACGTGAATACCAGTTGCTTCACCAGTTTGCCCCTCGTGAGAGATGTGTTGCCCCTTCTTAACTTGATCACCAACATTGACGACGATGGCATCAAGTGTTGGCGCGTGCCCGTAATAAGCGTATGAGCCATCTAAGTTTTTTATGATTACGTAATTTCCACCAACAACACTTGATGCTTTTTGTACAACTACACCGTCTGATACGGAATAAACGTAACTTTCTGGACCGTCCATGGTGTGAGTAACCGTTTGAAAATCAACACCGTAGTGTTCAGCTCCCGTTTGGCCATCGTAGTCTGGATAACCACCCGTAATTCGATATTCACCCGTTACAGGCAGACCTGACGTTGAACCGCTAACGGATGATGAACACATGGATGAATCTGAATTTGCCCCGCCGTTAGCAGAATCATTCCCTGCCGCGGTTAAGGCGTTACTGCTACCCAAATCAATGTGTCCATCAAAGTTAAGATTAAAGACTTTTTGAATCTCCAACGCCGTAGCTTTAGTTTGAGCTACTTTTCGTTGAGGGTCATTCTTACCAACACCCTCAAAGTAAACGTCCCAAGCCTCTAATGAACCATCAAGGTCAGCATCTTTCATGGCATTCAAAGTGGCGATGTGAGAAGTCTGCAATTCTTTGACAGCCAATCCAATTTGTCCCTGAACTGTATCTTCTGTGTTGCCATAACGGTTTCCATTAATCCCACCAGTTCCCCATTGATAGATACCTTTAACAGCACCAGAAGGGTTAACGGCTGCCGGATTGAAGTTTGATTCACGTAAACCAATAGCCAATGCAGCGGAAATGTTATTGCCACTCATACCTAAGTTTTTGAATTGATCGACTGTGTACGACATAGCCTTGTGTGTTGCAGAATTAGAGTCTTTCCAGTCACCACCAATTGCGTTCTCATTTGAAGGCGCATTCGAAGTAAAACAGGATTGTTGCTGCAAACTTGCTATGATCGCCATAAACAGAAAAAATCCCAGTAACGCAACTAAAATCGGTCGGCTCTGATGTCAAGACTCCGGACCTCTTTTTAGAGCCCGCTAGGGCTCGTACCACGAAAATTTTTCAAAATGACCTGATTTCGTACAGATTTTGGGTCATTTTTTAATGGGGTCCAGGGGTTTTGCCCCTGTGCCTGCCGGAGGCTATGGAGTTACGGTGGTCTAGTTTGGATTTTGTTGAATTTCACAAGTCTGAGGGTATAGCAAATAAGCACTTGTCAGAGTGATTTTTGGACTTCACAAAGTCAGTGCTTGTAAACGCCGGTGTATAGGCAAATTTGTATAATCGCGTTTATGTCATCTAGAAATTGGTCTAGGCGGCATCACGGAGTGATATACGATTGTTGTTATACCAGTTGACGTACCATCCAACAGCGGCTTGCACATCAGCGATACTCTCGAAATCCTGTTGGTAGATCAGCTCCCTCTTGAGTAACGAGTGAAAACTTTCGATGCGGGCATTATCGTAAGGGTGCCCTTTACGGGAGTAAGAGTGCCTAATACCTATGGACTCCAGTGTATTTTCAAACAATTCGCTGGTATACTGGCTTCCCATATCGCTATGCACATACAGTGGTTTTTCACCTCGTCTTAGCGCCTTAACGATTACTGAGGTTGCTAGTTGAGCTGTCATCGTATCTGCAATTCGATACGACAGCACCTTACGGTCTTCCGGATCATATGCACTAGCCATGTAAACCCATGTCTTATCGGTCAACTGGATATACGTAATGTCAGTTGTAATTACGCCACTTAGGTCATCCAGATTGATAATGAGATTTGGCATCTGATCTTTGTCATTGACTGTTGTAGGCTTGTTATATCGCTTTTGCATACGCGATTTCAAGCCAGCTTCACTCATCAATTGCCATACAAAGCGGTCGCTGATTGCTAGTTTGAATAAGTCGCGCATGGTTTTAGCAATTCGTCGATAACCATAAATGCCTTTATTGGCTGTGTAAATTGATTCGACGGCAATTCTCAATTTGTTGTGTTGTATTTCTTGTGCGCTCGGCTCCCAATGGATCCAGTCAGAGTAAGTGGACATTGGAATTTTCAAAGCACTCAGAACGCGTGTGATGCGGTGCCCCTGTACCAAATTTTTGTGGATAATTGGTAAAACAACACTTCTACCGCGCAAAACTAATGTTTTGCCAGCAACACCGCCGCACGTTTTAAAATTTCGAGCTCTTCTTTCAAAATTGCGTTTTCCTTACGCAACTTCTTCAATTCATCAGCTGATATTGATTCGCCATTCACTTCTACAGGCGCATATTTTTTGACCCAATTCCGAATTAAATCGGCTGAAGGACCGTATTCCTTGGATAATTCATCGGGCCGACGGCCCGCTTTAACCATCTCCACGATGGACTTTTTAAAGTCCTCTTCATAACGTGTAACCATAAATAAAAATACTCCTATGATGATATTTTACCAAACTAGAAAAACTAGTCCGGAATCTCATCATAAGAGCAAGCATCCTATTCGAAATCTGTAGAAATGTTTCCTCCGTCATTTTGCCAAGCCATACAGCTTGCCCAATTTTAGTTTTAGCCTGTTCCTCCAACAAAATGCGATTCAATTCCGGACGGCTTTCTGATGCAAACAGTATTTTCTGTTTGCTGAAATCTAACGCAATATAGACAGTCATCTTGCTCCCCCCCTTCAGTTAACAAAGATTATTTATAATCTCACCTTCGCGATTTAATTTTGATTACCCAACGGTTGATCCAAGTAGAAATTTATCAACTTGCATTGTTATTCCCTGACTCAAATACGTAAAATACTTTTTCGAATCTACTACACGTTGATCTGCAACTTTCTTAGCATTGTCGAAAGACATATCGAGCGCAGCTTCTACTCCCAGTGCCCCAACACGAGAGTATCCTTCGTCTTTTGCTCTTCTCAACTTCCAATAAGCATCGACAATTGCATTTACAAGTTCAAACGTGCCGGAAGGATTTTCAATCTCCCAATCAAAAAGATAAGTCCAAACATGGGTTGACTGAATCCAGCGTTCATCGGAAATTAATTGGTTAATTTTTACCACCATGGCATCGTTGCTTGTAATTTTTTGTTGCGTTTCTCGCGCGTGATTATCTGTTATCTCATCATCCTCATCACTTAGGAGTCCTAGTTTCGGTAACTCAGTATTAGTTAATTCAGTCTCGTTAAACTCAGTATCATTAGGGTTCAGAATATGAACCTCTTGAAGTCCAAATTCTGAACTTCCGGGGGTTCGTAATTCAGACTTCCGGAGGTTCATATTTTGAACTTCCGCGTCGTTACTGGCCTCAACCTTGTGGAAAACTACTTGTCCTACATACAACCGATTTGGTTTGTTTATGCCCTGTTGAACTTCTTCCAACAAGTCATACTCTTGTAACTCCCTTTTGATCTGGATTGCCTTTGTTTTTCCAACTGCGAGAATATCCCGAATGTCATCTAGTGTGCAGTAAATATAGATGAATCCATCGTCGTCGACCCAATCATTTTTAAAAGATAGTTCGAATCGATCACGTAAGATTCCATACAAGTATTTAGCATGTACGGACATTGGCTTGTAAAAGTCGTCATAAATAAATGCTTTTGGACTTTGAAAAAAACGCTGTCCATTTGCTTCGCTTGCACTAATCCGATTCATTTGAAGCCTCCTTGGCCTTTCTTAGCAAGTCATCCACGCTTAATCCCATTACATCGGCGATAACTTCTAGGTTTTGAGGGCTTGGCTTATAATTTCGCTTGGTAACAGCATTGGATAATGTTGTTCGAGCAATCCTATCCCCACTACGCCTCCTAAACTCAGCTTGAGTCATACCGTTATGTTTTAAGTAGTCGCTCACGACCTTACCAATATCCATATCAGACCTCCTTATGTACCCGCGTCCCGTTTTAGGGAAAATAATAAAAATTTTTAGACCATCACTTTAGTAATGGCCTTCTATTTTGCTGACAGACATTCTATTTTTTAAGGAAAAGACTTGCTTGAATACTGCTGCATAAATATGAATTTAAACAAAAAAATAAGCCTGCCGAATCGGCAGACCTAAGTCCGTGAAAATCACGTAAAAATTAATATGTCAGGAGTGTTAAGATTGTTAAAATACAACAGTCGAATCTGTACACAAGTCTCAAAAAAATCCCCGCCACATCAACGTTTTCGTTCCGATTTGACAGGTTTATTTTTCAATGTTTCGTTGATATTTTAAGGCACATGTCAAGAGTAAATTGAACAATTGTTTATAATCCAACGAATTTAAGACGAAAATAACGGCTAGAAACATTATGATATCAATGTTTCTAGCCGTTATTTACATTTTATTTACAATTTTAAATTTTGGTGGTTTTGACTGCACGATTTTGGCCTCGATGCCGATAAATTGAAAAATAAAACTGTAATGATTGCTAACTTAATTATTTATGTCTGGCTTTATTTTGTCTATTTTTTGCCTTATTGAATTCGTGTTCTGCCGTCCTATAGTTATGTAACTTTAATGAATGATTATTTATTTTCTTAATTACTTCATTCAATTCGGTTTGTGTGACGTTCTTGAAGTTCGTACCTTTTGGAAAATATTGTCGCAATCTGCGATTGCCGTTCTCACTTGATCCACGTTCCCATGCTGAATAAGCGTGCGCTACATACTGTTTGATTTTGTACTGGGAAAATAACAAGCTTACTTGGTTGTTTAAGAATTCGGCGCCACGGTCATGTGTTATGCTGTGGCATTGATCACCGTACATGCTAATAAATGATTCGATGGCTCGCGATATATCAGTGGAACGTTTTGATTTTGTTCTAATAGCGACCATATAGCGCGTTTTGCATTCTACAAACGGTTAATACCAGGTAGCTCGACTGTTTCGATTTAACGCCATCCATTTCCCAATGGAATGGCGTTTGACGGTTATTTATGGGCTTGGGACGCTTATCAATTGATACCCAGTAATGCTTTTGCTTTGCTGATAGTTGTGCGGCTTCCTTGTCACGAGCTCGTTTAAGTGCGTCCTTACGACTCTTTTTGCTCAAACTTCGTCGGTGTCTGCCCAGCCATCGGTAAGTGTGTTTCCGGCGTTACACCCGGAATCTTATAGATTGTTCGAGTTGTCACATGCATCGTTCGAGATGTGTTTGCAATCATTTCTGGTGTCATGCCTCGTTCTAAGGATATACGAAGTTGCTGTTTTTTGGCCTCTGTCAGTCAGCTCGTAGCATGGGACCTGTTAGCTAAATCCTGCGCTTGAAGAGCGTCGTATGGCTTGCTGTACTTAAAATCTTCACTAAAGGTAATTGTTTGCGTATGACGGTTAATTTCCTGGTATATTGCACTGCGTGAGTACCCTAAATAGTCCGCAATTGATTGTATACTTGCTCTTTCTGCAAGCATACGTTGAATGACGGCACGATCAGCTTGTGATAAATGCTTGAAACTTCTCATGTTTGTAACCTCCATAAATCTAAAAATTTGAACATGAGTTCAAGCATTATTTTATAATTACAGAAAATTTGAAATCACTTTAACATATTTTGGTATAACAATTTTATTTACGTGGAAAAAAGTCTACTTTGATTCTTTTTACCACTTTTGATTGGGTCAATCTCTTTTGATATTCTTCAATTACTTACTAAACGGAACTACTAAATAGTAATTGAGGGTTTGCCTCTATAGAATACGATTAGGAGGCTTAATGATATGAAGATTGTAACGTTTTTAGCTGAAAAAGGTGGCGTTGGTAAGACCATTATGACTTATGAATTTGGTGAGTATCTGGCTAAAGAGAAGCAACACAACGTGTTGTTGGTTGATGTGGATCAATAACTTTCACTCTCAGAAACTTACGGCCTAGTTGACCAACAACAACACTCTAGTGTCAATATGTTTCGCAATATGGGTGTCAAAATTCACCACATGTCTGACAATCTAGATTTGATTCCTGGGAGCTTTTTGTTAGAATCACTAGATGTTGAGCTCATGCAACAGGATAATCACCTACATACTTTGATTTTTTGGTTAGAGGACTTTGATAATATCCACAACTGGGAACAATATGATTACATTATTTTTGATACCCACCCAGATTTTAAGGCTGTGAATCGAGCTGTGGTCATGGCCTCAGATGTTATTATGATGCCGATTGAACCGGAACGGTTTGGCATCTCAGCACGCACAAAATTAGAGAATCGCATCGCTCTTTTTAAAGAGAACAATCGCAATCCATTGAATAGAAATGAGTCTTTGGTTACCGCTGAGTTGTTATTCTTCAATAATAAAATTAATAAACGCCGAATTCATTCACAGAAATTATTGGCAGACACGGCCGACGACCCCAAGGTTGTCGCTAATGTACCAGAGCGTGAGCTTTTTAAACATTCCATCGATCAAAGTGTCTCACTAGTTGATATGGCACATGGTAAGCTAAAGGATCCACGCATGACTGACCTATTCATCCAAGTCTTTGGTGCCTTTGATAATATGAAAGCAGTCATAGACAGAACAAATGCATTATAAATGCCAAAAAAGAGGTTCGATACGTATCGAACCTCTTTTTGTTAGGAATTACATTTTTTTACGCTTAGGAAAATAAGTCCGGATTATGACTTATCGCCGTCAATCTTTTCCTTAACCTCTTCCACAAAGCCTTCGGCCTTGTCTTTGAGATTGCCCAAGGCTTCTTTGGCCTTTCCGGCAAGGTTTTGGGCTTTGCCCTCACCTTCTAGGTGCTTATCACCTGTAGCGTTACCTGCAAATTCTTTAGCCTTACCAGCTACCTTATCTACTTGATCATCAATTGACATAAAATTATTCCCCCTTTGTTAGATTGCTATAATCGTAGTGCAACCGTAGGCTGCACGTCAACTAAAATTTTGCCAGGGATAAGTGACAACTACCAATGCCAAGTTAATCATTGGTATTAAACTTGGCTAAGTTAGTCTCGTTCATAGATGGTCGCAACATCCAAATCGAAACAATGAATACAGGCAGGAAGGCAGTGATTAGGTCCCACCATGAACTGGTGCCACCGGCTGAACTGAAGTTGTACGTGCTGTCTAGCAGAGCGTGCCAGAAGATTGGTACCCACAAAGAGCCAGTACGGTAGTACATAACGGTGAAAATTAGGCCTAGGACAACTGCGTACAACACTTGTTGTACCGTTTCAAGCAAGCCTTGACCACCACCAATGAAGTTAATCAGATGTAGCAGTCCGAATACAATTGAACTCAATAAGGCCACATTGATAGCTTTGTATTTGCCGTTCTTAAGAATGGTTACTAACAAAACTAGCAAGGTTCCTCTCACTAAGAATTCCTCAAAGAAACCTGGCTGACTTCCCATTAGAATATTATAGATTGTTTCACTCAGACTAGTTTTGGGTAAGTTTGTAATCGTATCCGCAATTTGATCCCTAAACGACCAAGCAAAGGTTAAAAACAGTAGTGCCAATGATAGCCAGTCGATATCCTGACGAAGTCTAAAGTGGAATTTAATACTGCGCCAGTTTTTTATGATGTAGAGCGGTAAAACTGACAAGGCAAGAGCATATACAAAATAAATGACCGCCCCCAATAACGTTGGCCCATCGTTCTGCAGTAGTCCTAACGCTCTACCAAACAAACCGAAGCCTTTGTCTCTGACCACCACCAGTAGCTCAATGACTACATAGCTAATGATTAGCAATAAACTTATCTTAGATTTATACGTTAACTTCATAACCTTTTCTCCATCCGTAAATTTTCATTACCCAATGGATATTACAGAAATTTGACAAACTATACTAATTTACTTTTTGTGAGCTATAAGCAAAAAATAGTCAGTATGTATTTTTTCTCGCCTTCTTTGGGTTTCAGCGTGGCTAGTAGATGTTGCTGATTGCAGGATTTTAGTGTCCGTCACACTCGCTTAGGATTGCTATTGATTAAAAAAGACGATCATTTTACGACCGCCTTTTCTACATTATTTTGGTTAATTATGTGTCTTAATCACTTGTTGTAACGTCTTGTTATGCCCTTCATTTGCAGCTGCTAAACGCTTGGCATCATCGAGACGTTGATTTGCGATAAGCAATTGACCAGCAAGCAAGGTGCGCGCTTCAGTCTTCAAGTCGGCGTCTTTAAATGCTTTGTCGTAGACATCTAGTTTGCCGGCATTCAGATCTTCATCCAAATCGGCCAATGTTGGTTGATTGGTATTAGTTGCTGCTTTTGATTGGCTCGTTGCAGTTTGGTTAGCTTGTAAAGTGGCTGTGCGCTTTTCTTGGGTTGCCAGGCTACTCTTGAGGGTCGCAATTTCATCTTTGGTTTGGCGATTATTCTCCTGAGCCGACATGGTCATGTAGGTGCCACCAACACCAGCTGATAGTGCCACGATAGTGGCTAACACACCACCTGCAATCCAACCAGTGTGTTTACGTGGCTGTTCAGGTGCTGGATCCGGTTGCTGCTGTGCCTGTTGTAAAATAGGCGTGACTAATTCTTGCATGGTCTCAGTTGCTTTAATGGCTTCATCTGCTTTGGTAAACGCCGCTTGCGAACCACGTAACTCTGCCTCACGCGCGATAAGTTGTTGTCGCAATTGCGCATTTTGTTGTGTTAGCTCATCAACGGTTGATTGTAAGGCTTCTTGCCCGTCAGTAATTCTTTGTAGATTAACAGCCTCATTTTGGGCTGCAACAACCTGTGCGTAATTGGTCACGGCCTCATTGTGCTCTGCTAGGAGTGCTTTCTTTTCAGATTTAAGCAGGTCCTCTTGCTCATTAATTAGCTTTTCTAGCATACCTGTTGCATTAGCGCGTAGCTCTTCAACCAACTTATCGATTTGTGCTTGCGCTGTTGCCATTGTGGATTGTACTTCCCGTGTCACGGCCTGTTCACGATCTTGTTGTGCTTCGGCCATCAACGTTTCAATCTTTTGAAGACGCAAAGCGTCGTTCTCTTCAAAAATCACCTGAGGTAATGCTTTTTCTTCTGACTCCGCTTTAGCATCGATTTTGGCCAATTCCGTTTCATGACGTTGCTTTTCAGCCTCAATCGCTTGTTCATGGTCCCGCTTGATCTTATCACGGCGAACGGTTAACTGTTCTTCAGCTCTTGTCGCCAGTTCTTCATCTACACGCTCTTCGACGGTTTGCTTAAGCACCAAATCTGTTGGTTGTTCTCGCCAGGGAACGGTAATTTGATCCTGTAAGTCAGCCACAAGCGCCTGTAGCTTTTGACGATTATTGGCATTAATCTGCTCTTGCATAATGAGGCGCGTGTCATTAAATTGCTTAGCTAAGTTCAACATTGACGCCTCAACGTAATGATCTTCGTGTGGCGCGGGAAGATTAATTTTATCTGGTACATCAAAAAGTGGTACCGTCAAGTCGACCTGATCAAGTGAAATTGACAGGGTTGGCATGTCACCTAAGGTGGGTGTCACTTGTGATTGTGTCTCCGGATTGACAGGATGTGATTCAGCAACCAGCTCCCCTCTTTGAATATCCGACAATGGCATGGTGACTGCCGTTGGCATCTCAGACGTCTCCGTTGCTAGTCCTTCACTTGTTTCACGCAATTCAGATGAATAATTGTCTACCGGCATTTGTACAGCCGAATCCAGCAAATCATGACCCTCAGTCATCTCGGGTAAAATTTCCCCAACGGGATCAACATGCGTGTCAACTGTGGTTAGGGTTGGATCATTAATAATACCTGCTACCGTAATCACATCGTGATTAGTTAAGGCTTTGGCATAATCTGCTTCTTTGGGTAAATTAATCGCTTGGCTGGCTGTTGGTCTGACCCCGTATAGTTTTTCAAAGGGTACCCCATATACTGAGTCATAGTAGTTTAAAATGGTCTCAATATAGCCAACACGTTCATCATAACCAACTCGCTCATCATTAACATTCATAATGGTATGCGCGATAGCATGTGGTAAATGGACAAAATCAGATAAATTAATCGTCAATTGGTGACGATCAACAATTTGCTTTTGTTCAACAACCTTATTGATTTGACCAGTTTGTGGGTAATCATATTCAATCAGCTCGGCCTCAATAGCCCCTTGCTGGTCCGTTAATGTGTCATCAGCAAGTGATAACTTGAATACATTGTCGAATGCTAATAGCGTCAGATAAGGCTTAGTTGCTGAAAACGGCTTGGTAAAGCCGACGCTTGCAAGCAGTGACTGATCATCTTCGTCTTCACACATTTTGTTAAAATGAGCGAGTTGCTTTTTGAGAACACCAGGATCACTGAGTGAGATTTGAAATTGATCGTCAATCAACAAGCCGGAATTGCACTTTTCGTGCTTGATTTCTTAAATAGTTTAGTTAGTTTCATACGTCCGAACTCCCTTTGTGTATTTTACAAGGCATAGCCTAACGTACTTTACGGCTCCTACAAAAAGTGTGCAAAAAAGGCTAGCCCCCATGTTTTAAGGGGGCTAGCCTTTTTACTAAATGAGAAAATTCTAAAAAATGGTGACAACATTTCTGTCATCACCATTTTTTGTGACTCTCTACATCACGTTAATTTTCAATTTTATTGTCGACCAACGCTATTTAGCATGGAGCCACAAAAAATAAAACCAGCGCTAACTCTTGAAACGCATGAAATCATCACTGGCCAAACTATAGAAACCTTATTAGTCAAATAACAGGCACAAACTACATAGATGTTGACACGAATGCCTCTCATCAGAGATAACGTCTAATTTCACCGTCATACATTGAAAAGTTTAATTAGACCTTTCCAATGCATACATCCATCAACAGGTTTAGTATATTGTGTTACAACATAATTGACAAGTGATTTGCAATAGCAATATGGACTGACATTTTTGTATCTAACGGAATTTCTTTTGGCAAAGGCGCACCTTCGTAGTGATGAAAAACTACCCCTTTGCCCTTTCGTATCCCTAAAATACCATAATGCCTTTTTTCTTGGGAAGTACGTCGCCTTATCTTTCTGTTGGTGGAAAGGATGGCTTTCAATGGTGTGGTGCAGCAGCACCAAATCCACGTAATCAGTTCCTAGCAATTCAATGAGCGTGCAACAGAAGCCTTTTTACTAAAATCGAGAGTGCCGAAAGGACTTTCGACCTGATTTTCTATTTAACTTAATAATGTGTGCCTGATACTGAAATGATTTCTTTTGTAATGCATCTGCCTCAGCAAACAACTCTAACAACTTTACGTTTCCAATATGCAAATATCTAGCCAGTTCCTCAATACTGTTTAGACATTTCGCATCATCAACTATATAGGTCCCTTTATTGGAATTTTCCCACAGCAGGCGGCCCCGCTGAAGTACGCGCTCATCGGTTAAGTCACCATTGGCAATGGCTAATAATTCAGGTATCCAATTCATTGTCCAACTCCTTTTTATCATTGCTCTTATGATGAGATTCCGGACTAGTTTTTCTAGTTTGGTAAAATATCATCATAGGAGTATTTTTATTTATGGTTACACGTTATGAGGAGGACTTTAAAAAGTCCATCGTGGAGATGGTTAAAGCGGGCCGTCGGCCCGATGAATTATCCAAGGAATACGGTCCTTCAGCCGATTTCAATTCGGAATTGGGTCAAAAAATATGCGCCTGTAGAAGTGAATGGCGAATCAATATCAGCTGATGAATTGAAGAAGTTGCGTAAGGAAAACGCAATTTTGAAAGAAGAGCTCGAAATTTTAAAACGTGCGGCGGTGTTGCTGGCAAAACATTAGTTTTGCGCGGTAGAAGTGTTGTTTTACCAATTATCCACAAAAATTTGGTACAGGGGCACCGCATCACACGCGTTCTGAGTGCTTTGAAAATTCCAATGTCCACTTACTCTGACTGGATCCATTGGGAGCCGAGCGCACAAGAAATACAACACAACAAATTGAGAATTGCCGTCGAATCAATTTACACAGCCAATAAAGGCATTTATGGTTATCGACGAATTGCTAAAACCATGCGCGACTTATTCAAACTAGCAATCAGCGACCGCTTTGTATGGCAATTGATGAGTGAAGCTGGCTTGAAATCGCGTATGCAAAAGCGATATAACAAGCCTACAACAGTCAATGACAAAGATCAGATGCCAAATCTCATTATCAATCTGGATGACCTAAGTGGCGTAATTACAACTGACATTACGTATATCCAGTTGACCGATAAGACATGGGTTTACATGGCTAGTGCATATGATCCGGAAGACCGTAAGGTGCTGTCGTATCGAATCGCAGATACGATGACAGCTCAACTAGCAACCTCAGTAATCGTTAAGGCGCTAAGACGAGGTGAAAAACCACTGTATGTGCATAGCGATATGGGAAGCCAGTATACCAGCGAATTGTTTGAAAATACACTGGAGTCCATAGGTATTAGGCACTCTTACTCCCGTAAAGGGCACCCTTACGATAATGCCCGCATCGAAAGTTTTCACTCGTTACTCAAGAGGGAGCTGATCTACCAACAGGATTTCGAGAGTATCGCTGATGTGCAAGCCGCTGTTGGATGGTACGTCAACTGGTATAACAACAATCGTATATCACTCCGTGATGCCGCCTAGACCAATTTCTAGATGACATAAACGCGATTATACAAATTTGCCTATACACCGGCGTTTACAAGCACTGACTTTGTGAAGTCCAAAAATCACTCTGACAAGTGCTTATTTGCTATACCCTCAGACTTGTGAAATTCAACAAAATCCAAACTAGACCACCGTAACTCCATAGCCTCCGGCAGGCACAGGGGCAAAACCCCTGGACCCCATTAAAAAATGACCCAAAATCTGTACGAAATCAGGTCATTTTGAAAAATTTTCGTGGTACGAGCCCTAGCGGGCTCTAAAAAGAGGTCCGGAGTCTTGACATCAGAGCCCATTGATATTAACGTACTTACCCGCATACAGGTATTGTAAAATTATCTGAATCTGATAGTGGCGTAAAATAAAAAAGCACTGCCTTCATCAGACAGTGCTCTAAACATACTATTAGGGTCGTAAGAAAAGGTGGTTATTCTTTTGGTACAGGACTAGTTTAACATGCTAAATATCAGTTAACAACCTATTATCGATGTTTCAAACGTGTATTTTTTAATTGCTTATAGGTGCTTTCCAACTACTTCAATAGAGTGACGAACCAGTTGATAGCTTGTTGCACTAGACCAGTTGAACCGGTATTTGGCAATTCTTTTGTTGGCGTCTCTTCCTGGGTTTCCGGCTGTTCAGCGTCTGTGGTGCTATTAGTCACTGTATTGGTAACCTTATCATTGTCGTTAAGCACCATGTGTGCAGTGTTCTTGAAGTTAACCCCATCTTGGTTCGCCTTAACATAAATCAACACCGTATCATTCTTGTAGGCGGTTGTTTTGTCTGCATTTTCAGCATCTGTCGACTTCTTATCGATCTCGAACTGACGATTATTGTCTCCCTTATACTCATAATCATCAGTGACATCCTTGCCGTCTGCATTCACGACCTTATACCCGATGTAATCCACATAATCAGGCAAGGTATCTTGCCACTTCAAACCATTCATGTCCGCAGCTCGGTTAGCCGGCAAATCATCGGCTGTTAATTCATATGTCAACTTTTGCCCATTCTTAACAGCTTTACCAGCAATACTTTGACCCGTGGCAGTCTCTTTCACGCCTAATTCGATATCTTTGTGGGCTTGGAAGTCAACGACTGAGGATTCAACTTCATTCGACTCAAATGTGGTCCCGTCAACTACCAAATTGTAGCTATTCGACAACTTGACGCCGTCCTTGTCGGCGACCCCATAGACCTCAACGGTTGCGACTGGCGTTTCCTTATCAGTATTTCCGTTGATTGTCTTTAGAGCTTCTTCTGTATAGGCAGCCGAGAATTTGCCATCCTTTTCGGAAAATGTGAACTGATCACTAATATCCTTACCATCTTGATCAAATGCCTTCGCACCGGTGTAACTAAACCCGTCTGGTAGCGGATCCTCGTACGCTAACGACTTATACTGATCTCGTCCAGCTGGCAACGCTGATGCACTGAGGGAGTAGCTTAGTGCATCACCAGTCATAAAGACTTGTCCATTAGCAGAACCGTCAATATTCCCCGCGTTAGTTCCTGCGTCGACATCCTTTTGAACATCAGGAACCACTACCAATTTCGTCTTTTGCACAGTCACTTTTGTAGTTGGCTTATCAGGTTCTGTGGGTGCTTGAATCTTTGCTGTTGGTGCAGTTTCTGTCCAACCAGCATATTCATTTGACCCAGTGCCTTGTCGATTTCGCGTTAACAAACGCCCGAGGGTCCAAGTGCCATCGCCGTTGTCCAGCGCATTGTATGGAACGCCAACTGACTCGTTGTTCTTAATCACATACTCATCGGTCTTATTGTTGTGTGAAATGAACTCATTCACCCCATACTTTTCATCTTTGACACTGTCGTAGATGCTTTGGCCAGTATAGGCGGTATCTGCTCCACCTGAGATTTCTCCCTTAGCCTCATCCTTTGGAATGCTTGCTTTAGGGCTTTGGGCGATGACTGTATCCCAAAATCCCGCCCCAAATTTATCAGGATTTTCCTTTTTAAAATCATAAGTCACTTTCGTGACCACGATGGTGTTCTTCTTAGCATCGTAGTGATACGTGTAACTATAATTCAACTTACCATTCAAAAAACCACCATAATAAGCATTAAGGTTGAACACGCCACTTGATGTTTGATCACTTGCAAGCGCATTCATTTGCTTTTGATAATCGGCTAACTGAGATTGGTAGTTTTGGTATTCCGAGGTTGCCTTGTTGAGTTGATCAACTTGCTTTGCGTAATCTTGCTCGATAGCTTGCTTTGCATCGGCCGCTTCACTTGCCTTAACAACCTTTACTTTTTCAGTACCTTCATTAACCGACACACCCGCTGACTTGGCATCTGAAACTGCCTTATCAAGGTGTGTTGCATCCGGGGTCACAGTCAATCCCTTTTGCGTATCATCATTGCTCGACGTTTCGGTGTCTTTACCCGACTGAGTTGAGGCACTACTACTTGAAGAACTATTGTCGGTTGTTTTATCAGCTGCTAGTACGCGCATTGCTGGTAGTGTCGCAACACCCGCCAACGTTAACGTTGCCATCGCCATTGTGGCGTGACGCTTGAATTGCTTTGTTTCCTTATGATTATGACTCATTATCTTCATGTTTATTCTCCCATTTCAATATCAAATTTAAACTAATTTCCTAATCAAATTTAAACTAATTTCCTAGAATAATTGTGGAAAGAGGGCTCTCTCCGAATCACTTGCCTGACTAATTGGTTCACTCTTCACCAAATGCCCTCTTAACAACAAACGATTTTCTGGATGCAACGTAAATAATCCAGGCTCATCACACGTAATCATTGTTAATATTGCTTTCCCATGGCCAACGGAATCGTTCAAAACGTCCCCTTGCTTATATTGACGACCTTACGTCCTGATACGTCATCTGAGGTCTTATTAAACTCATATGTGTAAAGACGTTTTCCATCCGTCAAATAAGCTTTGGGGGATTTATTAACATCAATCCCCTTTTGCATCGGGCTAAAGTATGTCACCCCATTGCCAAAGTTGTGGGCCGCAACTGAGAAGTTACCTTCACCCATGACCTCGCCAGCTGTTGGCGTACCCGTACCAGTTGCGAGTACTTTATTGCTAGCACCTTCATTAATTGGCAGGCTGGTAATGGGTTGCGTAACACCTGCTTGCTTTGGAACGGCAATGTAACCACGACCATACAACTTTTCTGGTTCGTTCCGATACTTCCTTAATTGTGTTGCATTGGGAATCCCGCTATTTTGACTGCCGTAAGCTAAGTTTTTAACTGACTTTAGCTTTTCCGTAGGTTCAATCGTTGTCTTAGACTGCTTTTGAAACGCAGCGGACACTTCTTGCACCTGATGATGGTTATACATATCGAAACCAACCACTGATAACATGCCTAAAGCCAAAACTGAACCACCAACAATCACCCATTTGCGCCAACGTGGTCGTCGTTTTTTTGTTGCCACAACGGTTTGCTTTACTTCCTTATGTAATGGCATTTCACTCTCCTTTCTACTTCAAGCTATACCAGCACAGCCATATCATGATCAAAATCGCAACGAGTGCCGTGACTTCAAAGACTCTTTGACGCCGCAAGCGTTTCTGTTGTCGCTTTAACATTTCTTGCCGTGTCACTGGTATTGTGGTGTCGTTAAAGGATACCTTCCAGGGATCTTGACGTTTAACGTCATAAAGTGGCATGGCACTAATCCCCCCTTTCTAATAGCATCACCAGAAGGTCTTATCGCTTTAACAGTACAACGAGAGTTTAACCCAAAAATCCGAGCACAAAAAAAGTGGTTAACCATATCAGGTTAACCACTTTGGGAGATTGAAAATTAGCCACAGTGTCCAGTCTCATGAAACGATTTTAACAGCTTTGCAATCATCGCTTTTAACATACTTGAATCAAGAATTTCACCTGACTGCATTATGTTAAAACAGCATTTAAATTTTCAACAACCAGAGTGAATTATCATACATCTGCAATTCATTCTGGCTGTTGTTTGATTTTTTAATAAAATCATCTGAAAATTGCGTAATAAATTGACTATAAATAACACGTTGCTTCTGCGTACAAAACAGCTTTGCCTCCGATTACGACACGGCTCCCTGCTAGTTCACACATTAGTTGCCCACCTCGTGCCGATAGTTGTGTGGCATTCATCTTTGCTTTCTTCAGCCGCTTACTCCAAAACGGAATCAGATTTGAATGAGCTGATCCGCAGACGGGGTCTTCGTTAATTGTCAGTTTCGGGAAGAAAGTTCGTGACACGAAATCTATATTTTGTCCAGGTGCAGTAACGATAACGCCAACCCCCAACTCAAATTTACTAAGTCGTGAAAAATCAGGCTTTAATTGGTGTACAGTAGATTCATCATCAAGTAAGAAGAACAAATCGCGTGCTAAGTATGCCTCTTTAATTTTTGCCCCAACTGCCACTTCGTATTCCGGTAAGATTGGCGTTGGGGCTGGCATAATCGATGGGAAATCCATCGACAAGATTTGGCCTTGCTTGGTTACAATCAAATCACCGCTAAATTTCGTATGGAAAGTCAGCGTCGTTTTACTAGTTTCAAAAAAATTAAACAAAATGTACGCTGTTGCCATTGTTGCGTGACCGCAAAGATCAATCTCACGTTCGGGGGTAAACCAACGCAAATCATAACCATCACCCGCTTTAACCGCAAAAGCTGTTTCCGATAAATTATTTTCAATCGCAATTTTCTGCATGACGTCATCCTGCAACCAATCTTCTAAAATAAACACGGCCGCTGGATTTCCTGAAAAAACATTTTCAGCAAAGGCGTCTACAATATGATAATTTAATTGCATTCATTTCACCATCCTAGTCATTTTTTGATAAATCGCAGATGCACAGTATAAATCCTCTACTGCTAAACCGACAGCGTCAAAAATCGTGATATCGTTTTCGGTGCTACGTCCGGTCACTTTGCTCGTCACTAATTCGCTCAACGAACCGGCAATTAAATCTTCATCAAAGGATCCTTCTAGCACCGGAATTAATATATCACCACTTTCTTTAAGAGCCGCTTCATAATCATCAACAAAAACCTTAGCTGCGGAGATTAAATCAGTGGTTAGTTCACGTTTTTCCGGTGAAAATGAACCTATTGCATTAATGTGAGCTCCTGCTGAAACCATGTCTCCCGTTAAGAAAGGGTGCATACTTGGCGTCAATGTACATATAATGTCAATATTCTCGGTTGCTTCTGTTAATGTTTCGGCCCCTAAGATTGTTAATCCAGGAAAATCAGATTTTGCCCGTTCGACAAAATCATGCTGCCGTTGTTTGTCTAAATCAAACACCACTACTCGTGTAATTGGACGAACGTGTCTTATAGCTTGCAAATGCGAAGCTGCCTGGTTTCCAGCACCAATCAAACTCAGTGTTGAAGCCTCTTTTTTGGCTAATTTATCAGTAGCAACAGCGGATACGGCAGCTGTTCGTAGCCAAGTCACACTGTTCGCATCAATTAATGCTTTAGTCTCACCTGTTTCACTAGATAGCAATATAATTTGACCAAGATGTGTTGGCAAAGATTTCTCTAAATTATCGGGGAAGAACGACATGATTTTTGCCCCGTAAAGACGTTCGCCCCCTAAATATGCAGGCATTAATGCGAATACATTTTGATTTAATCCATCCGGCAATGTGGTAACTGATCGAGGCCACTGCATAATTCGCCCCCTGTCAAAATCAATAAAACAGCGTTCAATTGTTTTTATCGCATCTACAACTGTAAATTGTCGCAGAACCTCTTGTTCACTAATAACTTTCATATTAAAACTCCCCTATTAATTACAGTGAATATATCATGAAAAAAGTTCAAGTACGACGGTATTTTGAACTCATGCATTAAAAAACAAATTATTCTTATGTAGTTTATTGGCGTATTGAAGTTATGACTATTATTGATCAATTGACAAGAGGATTCGATGTGTCACGGAATCACATTGTCAAGTTAGAAAATAAATTAAGAACCCCAAAATCATGAAACACACTATATAATTAAGGATTCCTAAACTTGAGGGATCTGAAACTGGTTGCATCAACAAAAATTCGATGACGCATTAACATTGGAACGTTTATACTGAGTGGGCCTAGTAAGCCCAACCTGACGAAAAAGATTCATCACACTTGGCAGACCTTGATATAGGTAACGCGCTGAGTCAATCATCAATAACGCGAATACTTGTAGGGAACCCAATCCCTCCCTGACCTCGTGCAAACCTTTCGTCCCCTACGTCCGAACGTATTTTGAAGTTAATCTAACTATTACGTCCCCTCATTAAACTTGCCTAGCTGAAAAAGTATGACACTGCCTTCAAATGATATGTATACAAAAGTGGTCAACCATTGCTGATTGACCACTGAGTATGTTTTGGACCATTTATATTTTTATATTTCCACTCGGGTAATGTTATGACTGTTCATCTAACTGATAACCATCATCGTCAAAATGCCCGATATACTTCAAAATTTGACTGTCAGTCAAAATCGTGTCCGGATGTTCTTCACGATACTGCTTAACAAACGCTTCGGTCCTTAAGTAGCGTTGATACTGCGCCTCAAGCTCAGGATTATCCGCGTTCAAAGCCATTTGCTTAGCAACGTCTTCCTTGGTTGGCAACCATTTTTGCCGCTCGCGTTGTTCTTGGGCAAGCCGATCACGTTCAATGTTTGGCAGTGAAACACGTTCATGTTCTTCATCTACCCACCCTTCGGGCATGTCCTCAGCCGCTACCCAGGTAATGTCCGGGTCTAAATCAACAACCTGAATGACTTGGGCCCCATCTTGACCGTAACGAACAGTTACTGCATATTCTCCCCCTTCATATGGTTCTCCCGCAGGGAATAAGGTGAGCAGGTCATTACCAGGGATCACAAACGTCATCGTTTTAGTGTGATACTGAAGCTGATCTTCATCAAATAGCTGCAAAACAAGTTCAAACTTATCGTGGTATGGATTCTTTTGATAACTGATTAATTCACCACTATACTCTTTTTCATCATACATTATCTGCTTAACCCCTTTTCTTTGTGAATGACTGGTTGTGATAATTCTACCTGAGAGTTAGCCAATTGACGAGTCAGATATTTTGTGATTTCTGTACTAGCTAACGTAATCTCATCAATGACATTACCGGGCCGGTCGGCGTACGCGGCTAACTTTTCCAATCCATTCGTCCACTGGCTCATATATCGCTCACTAACCGATCCTGGTTCAATGCCAAGATGTTTAAGAACCACATAGCTGGTCATTTCTGCTTGTAACTCTTTAATGTGGCGTGGATGTGAATGTTTGTCAGTGTTGACATGCAAAGACGCATGCCCTAATTCATGAGCTAAAACACCAATCCGGTCAGTTAACGGCAAGTCTGGTCGTAAAATAATGCTTGGTTTATCATTTTCTGAGTGAGGTCTCACAAATACGCCTTTGGCAATCCCGTCGCGACTCATGGCTCTCCCCTGAGACAATAGCTTAATGGCAGACTGATCTTGATCATAAATCGTAATATCATGTTCCTTGGCAAAATCTTTTAACCCCTGATAAATTTGGACTAACTCAGCTTCAGAGCGCTTTGTTTCCCGAGTTATCGGGCGATTTGGCAGTAACTTTGGTAAATCAGCTTCTCTGGCGTTTGTTTGCTTAATATCAAAAACAGTGCGATGTGGATACCATTTCTTTTCAAACGTCTCAAACTTACCAGCTTCAGCGGCTTGACGCTGCTCAGGAGTCGCGCTCGACCATTTAATCTCCTCTACTGGTGACAGCGCAATAAACTTGGTGATTTCTGGCTCGCCATAGATGCGAATCCCTGTTTCACCTTTATTCACTTGAATCCCATGTTTTTGGAATTGTTGATACCCCATCACAATTGTGGCATCCGGCCGTTGTGCGTAGATCAGACGCGTATTTTTGGCTGAATAATTTAAACCCTGGGCAATGAAGTCCAAATAGCGTTGGATTTCTTGGGGATTATCTTCATACTCACGAACGCGTTTCAGGGCGGCATGAATCAGTTCTTCATTGCGTTGATAGATGGCTTCCTTGCGTTCCTGACGATTCATCCGTTTTGAACGATCACGTTTGCGTGATTTTCGGGGGACCTTTGTCGCTTTTCTAATTATACGTCCTTCTTCATTCTGACGTGTCACAACTTCTGCCGTACGAGTTTCTGAGTCAACGTCGTTACCTATCTCAGGCGTTCGAGGACTTAAGTCTAAATCACGAGACTGCTCTCCTAAGGTGGCTTCAGAAGGAACATTCATTGCGCGAACCTGTTCAGTAGTTAACTCCGTAACACGCAGATTTTGCGACTTTAGGGCATCATTCCAATCCTTACTATCAGTTGGAATTTCACGTCGCCAAGTAAATTGCTCATAATCAACGGACATGATGCGTTTGGCTACTTCGTGGCCTGCCTGGTCATTGTCTGTGGCGACAATCACCTCATGGGGTAACTGGCCATTAATCGCCAACATTCGTTGTAATTGTGGAAATACCTTCTCATGCTTGGTACCTGATAAGGAAAATAATGTTGCGTTCTCATGCTGTAAAGTCTCCCAATGCATTTGAGCATACGACAATGCGTCAATCGGCGCTTCAAAAATAATCAACTTATCTGCACCGTTTCCCGTGGTGAAAGAATGACCATACGGCTCATTCGAACCTGCTGCACTCCGTTTTTCGGTCCCACGTTTGGGATAACGCTGATAATCAATAATAGTTCCCTGAATATCAGCGCCTACAACTTTTCCCGATTCATCACGCCACGGAAATAGCATAGGTCCGAGCTGACCTTGCTGGTTCCGATTTTTTCGAGGTAAGGCTTGTACGAAAACGCCTCTATTTCGCATCTCTCGCACGAAATCAGGATTCAATCCCCTTTGTGTGATCAAATAAGTTTCGGCTTGCCAACGAGCTTTGTGACTGGATTATAACGGCCAGCGTCCCCAGTCAAAATGATACTGGCGTTGCGCCACGTTCATTTGACTTTGGTAGTGCGCTTTTTTATGCTCGTCCTCACCCAAATATTGTTCACTAAACGTTTCCCAAGCTTTCCATGCTTGATTCTTATCCAGATTATGCCACGCAGCAATAAAATTTCCTAAGTCGCCAGCCTGTTGTCTAGAATTCCAATAAAATAAATTCTTTTTAAGCGAAAAAACGAGACTATCATGTTCCACCGAACGTAATTGCTGGTGTTCACGTGTATAACTAATGCCTTCATGATCCAAATAAGCCTGAATTGGAATCGACTTCATGTCTTTAAGTTTGACCATACTAACACCTCCTTGTGTGCCTTCAGTTTAAATAAAAGGCTTGGACACACAAAAAGTGGTTAATAATTCTGGTTAAATCAATATGCCCCAGACCCCGCTAGGCGGGGATCCACTTACCCCCAGTCCCCCAAGTCAGGGGGCCTTCTTACCCCCGTCCCCGTAAACGGGGCCTACATACGGGCTTTCCGCCCGCTACCTGTTATATCCGGCTTGTGTCTTATGTGTCTATCATTTATAGCAGGTACCAGTGACTTCTAAGCCATTCGGCTAAGAAGCACTAGATCAAACACAAGGGTAAATGGCACGGCTAAGCCGCCCTTGTGTTTGACCTGCCACCTACTAAAAATTTCCCGTCACAACGACAAAAGCCAGCTACAACAGGTAGTAGGTAGTAGCTGGTAGAAAGGTTTTCAGTGACGATTATTTTAGCAAGGAGACAATACACATGGCAGATAAGTATTTCCAACGAGCCACCCAGTTCGTTGCAACGCGTGGTCGTACCCCTTTTAACTTAGGTAATGGCACAGCACTTATGGCAGATGAAAAACCTGACGATAAAGGACGCTATGCCATTCGAGTTTGGGAAATTTCTCCAGACGGCACTATTGGCGACCCTATTACGACTGTTACTTTTTGGCGAGAACATAACCATAAACTTGTTGATTGGTTCAACATCAGCGATATTTTGCAAATTGCCATGAAATATGACGTTTTAAAATGAAAAGGAGCGACTATGATACTCAAAATATTTAGCTGGGACGTCTATCAACCCGAAGGATATGACGAACGAATTGTGTCACGAAACACCTTTGACGGTGTCCAAGAGTTGAATTTATCCGACAGAGAAGCAACAGAATTAATCAACTACATTAAACAAGCGCTCCACGAGAAGAGCCATGTAACTTTACGTTTAGAGAAATAAGGAGTTAAAAATGCCACGTCAATACTTTGATGATTTTACTAAGCTAACACTACCTAAAATGGCACAAGCCATTTCTGATATGACATACAACTACAAGGAAACCAAAGTACCAGCCAAGCACTATAAGTAGGCCCTATCAACTGGATATGAAGAAATGATCGAAGCAAACGTCAGCGTTAAGCTGGTTGATACGATTTACAACGTGTTGTCAGGGCTTGAGAAGGAAAGTCCCCGTCTGTTTTACCAAGCCTTATTACTGTTAGATACAGGTGTTAAGCCTAACTCGTTGACAGCCGAACAGTATCAAGCCATGACGGTAACCGCTGACCGATACGAACAGCTAAAAAAGCAATCAAAACTGGCTCACATGCTAGACCAGGAAGCGCATGATATTTTCAACGACGTCTTGAAGAATGGGGTTTTGTATCGAATGGAAAAGAATACCGACGACGGAATTTAATAGACATGGGCAGGAACACGGCCCGTGCCCCTGCATACCCCAGGCCCCACACGTGGGGTTCTATTCCCCCCGCCCCCGTAAACGGGGGGCTACTTCTTGTCGATTAATATTGATCATGTCCAATGTCAGGTTTTTAACTGCTATTTTGGAGACCTGAAAAAAAGCCGAGCCAAAAGCCCGACTTATCAATCTTCAGTTATCTCAATCACGCTTCTTTGAAAACATTCTTTTTTGTGGCATCCTTGGCATTATCAACATCCGAATCTTTAAATCCCCAGAAGTACACAGCGACAAAGGAAACCACGGTTGTAACCAGTCCAGAAACTACGAAAGCAACAATGTTGTTAGGATTCGTTGGTGAAAAGAAAGCCGGGAATCCCAGCCATGAACCAGAGAATCCAAAATTATCCATCTTCATGAGTCCAGCAACAAAACTACCGGCGGCACCACCAATATTTGCCATCCAAAATACTCGTCCGTACTTAAGATTAATACCATACATAGCTGGCTCTGTAACTCCTGCGAAAGCTGACAACGCGCCGGCTAGAGATAAGCTTTTTACTGATGAAATCTTTGATTTTGCCCATACTGCTAGAGCACCCGCACCTTGAGCAATCATAGTTGCATTAATCAATGCGTTCAAAACAGAGTGTCCGGTTGTTGCGATATCGTTTGTGACAATCGGAATAACCATCCAGTGTAACCCGAAAATGACAAGCGTTTGGTAAAATCCACCAATCAAGAGCCCGGCAAAAGCCTCATTAAGCGTAACTAACCAGTTGATAAACGCGGCCAATCCTGAGGAAATCAACGTTATAACCGGTCCCACAACAACAAGAACCGCCGCCGAGACAATAAACACTGTAAAAAGTGGTTGAAAAATGGAACGAAGGTGCTCTTATGATGAGATTCCGGACTAGTTTTTCTAGTTTGGTAAAATATCATCATAGGAGTATTTTTATTTATGGTTACACGTTATGAAGAGGACTTTAAAAAGTCCATCGTGGAGATGGTTAAAGCGGGCCGTCGGCCCGATGAATTATCCAAGGAATACGGTCCTTCAGCCGATTCAATTCGGAATTGGGTCAAAAAATATGCGCCTGTAGAAGTGAATGGCGAATCAATATCAGCTGATGAATTGAAGAAGTTGCGTAAGGAAAACGCAATTTTGAAAGAAGAGCTCGAAATTTTAAAACGTGCGGCGGTGTTGCTGGCAAAACATTAGTTTTGCGCGGTAGAAGTGTTGTTTTACCAATTATCCACAAAAATTTGGTACAGGGGCACCGCATCACACGCGTTCTGAGTGCTTTGAAAATTCCAATGTCCACTTACTCTGACTGGATCCATTGGGAGCCGAGCGCACAAGAAATACAACACAACAAATTGAGAATTGCCGTCGAATCAATTTACACAGCCAATAAAGGCATTTATGGTTATCGACGAATTGCTAAAACCATGCGCGACTTATTCAAACTAGCAATCAGCGACCGCTTTGTATGGCAATTGATGAGTGAAGCTGGCTTGAAATCGCGTATGCAAAAGCGATATAACAAGCCTACAACAGTCAATGACAAAGATCAGATGCCAAATCTCATTATCAATCTGGATGACCTAAGTGGCGTAATTACAACTGACATTACGTATATCCAGTTGACCGATAAGACATGGGTTTACATGGCTAGTGCATATGATCCGGAAGACCGTAAGGTGCTGTCGTATCGAATCGCAGATACGATGACAGCTCAACTAGCAACCTCAGTAATCGTTAAGGCGCTAAGACGAGGTGAAAAACCACTGTATGTGCATAGCGATATGGGAAGCCAGTATACCAGCGAATTGTTTGAAAATACACTGGAGTCCATAGGTATTAGGCACTCTTACTCCCGTAAAGGGCACCCTTACGATAATGCCCGCATCGAAAGTTTTCACTCGTTACTCAAGAGGGAGCTGATCTACCAACAGGATTTCGAGAGTATCGCTGATGTGCAAGCCGCTGTTGGATGGTACGTCAACTGGTATAACAACAATCGTATATCACTCCGTGATGCCGCCTAGACCAATTTCTAGATGACATAAACGCGATTATACAAATTTGCCTATACACCGGCGTTTACAAGCACTGACTTTGTGAAGTCCAAAAATCACTCTGACCAGTGCTTATTTGCTATACCCTCAGACTTGTGAAATTCAACAAAATCCAAACTAGACCACCGTAACTCCATAGCCTCCGGCAGGCACAGGGGCAAAACCCCTGGACCCCATTAAAAAATGACCCAAAATCTGTACGAAATCAGGTCATTTTGAAAAATTTTCGTGGTACGAGCCCTAGCGGGCTCTAAAAAGAGGTCCGGAGTCTTGACATCAGAGCCTGTGCTTTTGATCGGCATCCTCAGCTTCATAAGTTGAGCCAACACAGCGGGCAATCTCACGAGAGATTGTCGAAGCGCTTCTACCAATTTCTTTTGCAATGCTACGCATTGACAACCCTTCTCTGAGTAAAACTTCTATACGTCCGCGATCAAATGCGGTAAGCTGATGATAATGACTCATAATGTTTCCTCGCGTTCTGTATGTTCTAGACAAACTACATTTTACGCTGGTTCATTATGAGTCAGTTTTTATTTAGCTTAGTGTTGCACTTGAATTGTAAATTCAAGAGGGTGAATTGTCAATTCAACCGGAACACTTGAGATAAATAATATTCTTTAGCCGATCTCCAGCCGAAAAGCTTTCGAGGTCGGCTATTAATTTGCTCAACCATTTGTTCAATGTATTCGTCTGAATAATCTTCGATTGCAGTCCCTTTAGGGACGTACTCACGGATTAGCCCATTTGTATTTTCGTTGGTCCCACGTTGCCATGGAGCGTGGGGATCAGGAAAGTAAAACTGGACATCGAATTTCTTTGTTATCTCATCTTGCGCACTGAATTCATTTCCGCGGTCTGGAGTTAAAGTCTGTATCTGACTAGTTGGAAGGGAATCTAGCATTGAACCTATGATTCTCATAACATCGACGGTTTTCTTTGATGCCGCTCGTTTTGAAAGTAATATTCTGGTCTTCCTATCAACCATTGTGACCAATACTTGACCGCCTTTACGGCCAATAACAGTGTCCAGTTCCCAATCTCCAATTCGAGAGCGACAACCTGCTTCTGCAGGTCGCTCGTCAATCGTATTTGGAATTCTAATCTTACCTCGACGCTCGACATGACCTTTAGTATGTCGAGTTTTTCCTCTATGCCGAAGCGCACGAGCAATGCCCCGAGCTTTGTGACTTTTCACCGGCTGGCCCAAGTTATCTCTATAAATCGCTCGGTAGATTGTATTTGCGCTAATAATCGTATGACCTTTTGATATCTTTAGTCGACCAGCTATCTGTTCAGGCGACCAATGTTTTTGATTGATTCCATATATAACTAGTTCTCGCAGTTCAGTGTTATCTAACTTTCGGTGTTTATGCGACTTCGTTCGAGCAAGCATGTGCTTTTGATCGGCATCCTCAGCTTCATAAGTTGAGCCAACACAGCGGGCAATCTCACGAGAGATTGTCGAAGCGCTTCTACCAATTTCTTTTGCAATGCTACGCATTGACAACCCTTCTCTGAGTAAAACTTCTATACGTCCGCGATCAAATGCGGTAAGCTGATGATAATGACTCATAATGTTTCCTCGCGTTCTGTATGTTCTAGACAAACTACATTTTACGCTGGTTCATTATGAGTCAGTTTTTATTTAGCTTAGTGTTGCACTTGAATTGTAAATTCAAGAGTAGAAAAAAGCCCATACAGGTAGTATGGGCAGAAAGCGTTATTTTTGGGCAGCAACCCAATCGCGATATTCGTTATGCAACATCCCCATGAAATAAGAATCGTGATATTTCCCCTCAGCAAAGAATTGCTCAATCAACGTCCCTTCTCGTCGGAAGCCTAGCTTTTCGTAGATATGAATCGCAGAGGCGTTTTTAACGTCAACATACAGGTATAGCTTGTGCAAATTTAGGTTGTTAAACCCATAACGTACACCATAAGCCATTGCCTTTGTTGCATACCCATTGCCCGTAAAAGCGCTGTTGATATAAACCTGAATCTCGGCAGTCCGATGTAGCAAATCAATATCCATAATCTCAACAACACCAACTGGCGTACCGTCGTCTTCTTGGACGATAAAGCGTCGTTCGCTTTGATCCAAGATGTGCTTATCATAAAGCAGGCTGAGTTCATCGAATGACGAATACGGTTCTTCAAACCACAGTGCCATGGCATTGCGCGTGTTTTCTTGTTGGTAAATAAACTCCAAGTCTACTTTTTCTAGTGGTCTTATTATCATTGGATTCCCCTCGTTAATAACAATTATTGCCATTATTATAACGATGATAATTAACGCTTTGCCACTCTCACCCCCTCAAAATAAAAAGCCCACCATACTGGTGGACTTGAAATCTTGCTTATTTAGTGGCGGGTGCACCGGTCACCAGGTCAAAAATCTGATTAACCAGCGTGTAGTTTTCTTTGCTCTGCGCCGCATTTTCATTGCTCAACCAAATGACCATTGTTTTACCGTCCTTGGTTGTTTTAACAGAAGGTTCAAATCCTAGCAAAACGCCGTGCAATCGGTAGGCATTGCCATCGTCGTACATGCCTGATGCGTAGTTTTCGTTTGGACCTGTGACCAACATTTGGTGCAACAAGTTTTTACTAATCAGCTTACCAGCTAGTTCTTCATGCAATAACTTGTACAAATTTCCGGTCGTCATCTCAATACTACCGGTACCGACTTCGCGGTTAAAAATACTTGGGTTATCAAAGAATGGCTTCCCGTCAGCGCCATAATTTTCAACACGATTAGGACTATTGACGAAATCATTATAATTTGTGTAATCGATGCCGAATTGCTTTTTAAAAGTATTGTCTAGTAGCTGCTCATATGACTTGCCGGTCACCTTGTGTAGGATGCCAACCAAGGCTACGTAATTACCAGCTGAATAATACCAGTCACCGCGTTGATCCATGGTCAGGTGCTTTAAACCAAAATCAACGTAGCCAGCTTCATCCAGTTTGTCTTCGGTTTTACCAACCTGATTATACCCAGCCGTCATGTTCAACAACTGCTGAATAGTGACCGTGTCGGCGTCAGGTAATTCTGGCAAGTATTGGCTCACTTTGTCAGTCAAGTGTAGCTTACCAGCTGCAACCTGTTGCATGACAAGGATGGCCGTTAGATTCTTCTGAATTGATGCGATACCATACAGAGATTTAGCGGTTGTTGGCGTATTGGCTGACTTATTCGCTAAACCATACCCTTGATTAAGAATGATTTTGCCATTTTGGGCAACCAAAAGTGTGCCACTGTGATGACTATCCTTTGCCCGCTGCGCAATTTGTGCCCCTAGCGTACCAGATGGCGTGATAGTTTGATTAATATCGACCTTTTTAATCTTTTCATGCTTCGTAGTTGGTCGTTTTTCCTGTGCTACTTTATTTGGTTCATTCAGACCAATAAAAGCCCCCAATGCGACAATGACAATTAAACCGATGCCTAAGTGTAGACGCTTCATGTTATCCCCCTCATGACTAATGCTTATTTATGGTAAATCCAAGCTGGATTTTGCGTTTGACTGGTGTTTGTTGCTAAATTCATCCCCAGCGGATTACGCAATTCTTTATATGGCAAGGCGTACTTGTTGAATGTTTTGGGATCGATATAAACAATGCGATCAACCACCGCCTTTGTCTTGATTCGGTAAACAGGTGTCGCACTTTCGAACAACGCATAAAAGCGGTCCGTATCCCCGTCGTAATTAACACCCTCTAAAAACGGTGGCATGGTGACATACATACCATTGGTCATTTTGCCGTCATCCCCCTTATCAAAGCGCACCAACTTTGAATCAGCATTGCTAAACGATGATGTAATCATCACGTGAGTCGTATTAGCTGAAATGCCCTGCAGTTCAGGCACGCTCTCGTACAACTTATTCCCGGCAACGATTGAGGGGTCTTTATCGCCCACTGGTTGTCCAACCATTAACGTTGCGTTTGAATCCCCGTTAATTGCAAACTTTTGGATGTTGCCTAGACCGGTACGCGTAAAGTATCCAACCCAAAGTGCCCCATCATAATAAGCCACAGTTGAGGCATTAATCGCAGTTTTAAGTGTGAAATCCTGCGGATAGCCAATTGGCAGCTTGGAACGAATGTCATAGCTATCAATATCCGTCTGAGCGATGCCGTATAGCACTAAATCTTTACCGTTGTGACCGGCAACCCAGAGCAATTGATGGTCAGGATCGTATGAAATGCCACCAGCGTGATCTTGGTATTGTAGGACTAATGTCTTGATGTAACGACCAGTCCACTTGTTAAGCACATAAATAACTGAATTTGCTTTGTGTGCGTGATCATACGCAGAGATAAAAATTTCATTACGACTAACTGCGATTCCCTGTGGATCCAATGTATCGACCTTAATCAGTTGGTGCTTGTCAACTGATGCTTGCCCCGCTTTTAGCGACCAGGCGCCCTGCAGACCAGGTAGCGCAATCGCATATTGCAAATCGTCATGCATCACCGGATATGGTGACATACGATTTAAAAAATCTTTATCTGAATACAGTGGTTTTTGTGAGGCACCCCCGTAAGGCACCTTCACATCATCGCTTTTAACTGTATTTAAGTCGGAACTAATATGTTGATGCGTCGTGAGACCCCAAAAAATAAACGCCCCCATGATTATGAGGACGCTAAAAATGATACTGACGTTTTTTCGCATATCCCAAAACCTACTCACTTTTTATTAACTCTTATATTATACAAGAGGAATGAGATTGCGTTGATTGCTACGGTTTTAAGAACACCTTTTCTTAAGGTGGTGTCAGTTATCTTTATTTTCATGTAATTCTTTGGCTTCGGCTTGTTGTAACTCGCGTTCGGTTGGTAGCTGCGGACGACGTCGCTTGCCGACTAACGTGATTGAAAATGTGATGATGCTCAATAAGATTAGGCCGATTAACGGTAATAGTAGTCCATGCATAGTGCAACCTCCATTGACGCGTTATTAGTTAAGTCTAAGCATAATGAGTCCCAACCCAATAAGCAAGTAGATAATGAGTAGCACACCATTGATTAGCATGGCGCGTAGTGGAAAGTGCCATGATTGATCGCTTGTGTGTTGTGCAAATTGGCGCCAAGCGAGTAAGTTGGCCAATGATGCAATCAACGTACCCAACCCGCCAGTTGTTACCCCGAGGTACAGTGGCGAAACGTGGCTAGTGAAGTTTGATAACAACACCGCTGCCGGCACGTTACTAATGAATTGACTTGAGATCGTTCCTGTGATGAACGTCATTGCTGGTGTTGTCATACCAAGCTTAATCATGTCGGATACCCATTCAATGCGGCTTAATGCACCAACAATGATAAAGAACTCAACGAACATCAACAAGATGCCATAATCGATTTGGCCAAAGGTTTGTCGGTTGAGTAGCAAGGCTGTGACAATACTGACCAACAAGGCACCCCAAATTGGAAAGAGATTCAAAATGCCGGCTAGTACTAAGAGGGTGCTAATTACCAAGATAATGACAGTCCGTGTCTCTATTTTTGTCGCAGTTAGTTCGATGTCATTGATGGGCACGTTTTTAAAGGCAAACGGACTGAGTAACAAGAACACTAAGTTAATCATGCCGATTGGTAGTGACAGCTGCAAAAAATGTCCCAGTGTTAAATGATAATGTGACGCTAGATATAGGTTTTGCGGGTTACCGAACGGCGTGAAGGCACTCCCTAAGTTCGCAAAAATCGTGATAAAGATGACTGGTAACACCATCTTTAATTCAAGTTTGCGGGCGATTGTCACAAAAATTGGTACCAACGTTAGAATGGCCACGTCGTTGGTGAAAATCATTGATCCAAAGAATGACAGCAACAGCGTCACTAAAATAACTTGGCGCGTCGTGCGACTCTTTTGAATGATGGTCGTCGCGATGGCAACCAAGACCCCAGTTCGCTCATAGACACCAACTAGTAGCAATAAAGCCGCTAAGGCCACAATGGTATGGACGTTAATGTCCGTCCAAGCAACTTGGCCAAAAAGTAATGCAAGAACGCTCAAGATAGTCGTAATCGCTAAAGTTTTGTCAGATAGTATTTTTTTGATGAATGTCGGCATAAGACACCCCACTTCTTATAGTCAGAGTATTAGTATACGGCAAAAATAAAAGCAGACCAACTGCCGTTTGGCAATTAGTCTGCTTATTTTTACGTGATTTAGTTTTGACGACGCTTGCGTGATTGCATGTAGAAGTACAAAGGCAAACCAGCTAGTGTCAAAATTAGCCCAATCATGGCGAGCTGGAACTCTGAAATCAAGGTCATGACAATGATGAATACCCCACCAGCAATACCAATGATTGGTACAACTGGATACAATGGCACCTTGTATGGTCGTGGCAAATCAGGTTCGGTAATACGCAACTTAATAACGGCAATGAATACCAACGTATAGAACAGCCAGATAACGAAGATCAACATGTCGGTTAACATGTCGAAACCACCGATAAACATCAAAGCAACTGCCAAGACAAGTTGGAAGATACCAGCCACATATGGGATTTGGTAACGGTTCAACTTAACCAAGTGCTTTGAGAATGGCAACTCGTTTTCTAAGGCCATGGCATATGGCAAACGCATTCCGGTCATCGTGTATCCGTTCAGCGTACCGTAGATAGAAATCAAGATACCAATCGTAATCAACTTACCACCGAAGCCACCGAAAATGTGTTGTGCCACATCACTAGCGGCGTTTTCGTTTCCTGAGATAGCTGACAATGGCAATGAGTGCAAGTAAACAAAGTTAACAAGCAAGTAAATGACCATGATACCAATCAACCCACCGGCGATTGCACGTGGCAAGTCCTTTTGCGGGCTCTTCATTTCACCGGCGATATTACCAACGTGAATCCATCCATCGTAGGCATACATCGTGGCCAAAAGTCCGGCACCGACAGCCGTTGCCCATGAACCGGCTTGTGAACCTGGTTCAACTGGGAACAAGCTGACATCCACCCCATCTGGTTGTAGCAAACCAAAGATGCTAATCAAGGCCAATGGGATTAACTTGAAGAACAACGTGATTGATTGGAATTGTCCAGCAATCTTAGATCCCAGCAAGTTAATCAAAAAGACTGATGCGACCGCGATGATTCCCGCTGGAATAATCGCACTTGTTGGCAAGTGGAACAAATTAGCAACTTGGGTACCGAAGATAACCCCCTTTGCCGCCACACTGGCTGGGAAGTACACAACAATTTGTGCCCACCCTAGCAAGTAACTTGGTAACTTACCATAAGCTCGTTCGATGTAGACTAGCATCCCACCCGTTTGTGGCAATGCGGCAGCGAGTTCAGCACCGGTCAAACCGGCAGCCAGACTAATCAAACCACCCAAAATCCAAACGAATAGAGACATACTGGTTGAACCAGTTGATTGTGCAACACTAGATGCTTTAAAAAAGACACCCGCTCCAATAACAGTTCCCATGACAGTCGAAATGGCTGGCAAAAGCGTCATTGTACGATTCAGTTTGTTTTGATCGTTCATTGGAAGCCCCTTATTTAAAAATTTCAATAATGTCTATCATACCAGGTTCTGCTGTAAAAAGATAAGGAATACGGGACATATTAGTAAAAAATAAAAAACGCCCGAAATTTAATTCGAGCGTCAGCAACTACCTTACTTTGGCAGAGCGTAATTTGCTATTTGTAACCGTTTCTAGCTGACGCAAAGTTGCTGCATCAATGTGCAAGCCACTCGCAATCTGCCCGAACGTCCAAGTTGGATGACGTTCGCACAAATCCAGATAGTGTTCGATGAGTTTGTCATTAATTTTTGGTTGAACGACTTCAGCCACCCCGTTCACTGCAAAATCTGCAGCGTTGGCTTTTTCGAACGTGTAATGCAAGGTGCTTGGGCCCATTTCACCAGTAGAGTAATCCATATCTACATCCCCCGTGTTTTTATAATAGACGCTTTCTTTCCTTCATGAGATTTATATTAACATTTAATTAACTAATTAAAAATAAACAATCGACGGTCATTTCCGAAAAAAACAAATAATTTCGTGTCTATGTTGACACAGTTTTGTTCTCATGGTTGCAAAATGTTACAATCAGTAAGATACATTTTTGGGAATGTTAGGAGAAATAATGTCAACGAGACAAGATTTAATTCGCAATTTTGCAATTATTGCGCACATCGACCACGGTAAGTCTACTTTGGCCGATCGTATTATGGAAATGACAAACACAGTATCAGAGCGTGAAACCGAAGCCCAACTACTTGATGATTTGAGTGTTGAAAAGGCTCACGGTGTTACGGTTAAGTCTCGTACTGTGCGAAACTACTACATTGATAATAATGGGACTGAATATCAATATAACTTGATTGATACGCCAGGCCACGTCGACTTTAACTATGAAGTCTCACGCTCATTGTCAGCGACTGATGGTGTGTTGCTTTTGGTCGATGCGACTAAGGGTGTGCAAGCCCAAACGGTTGCTAACTACCGTCTTGCTAAGGCTGCTAACCTTGTGATTATTCCAATCGTGAACAAGATTGATAACATGGCTGCTGAAGTTGATAAGACTATCGAAGAATTGCTTGATTTGGATGAGTCATTTAAGGAAGAAGACATCCTAAAAATCTCAGCCAAGAGCGGTTTGGGTGTTGATGCAGTCCTAGAGGCAATTCGTGACCGCATCCCTGCCCCACAAGGCGACGAAACTGGTAAGTTGAAGGCCTTGGTCTTTGATTCGAAGTTTGACCCATACAAGGGTGTCATTGTGCAAGTGCGTTTGTTTGATGGGCAATTGAAGTCTTCAGACAACGTGTTGTTCATGGCTAACAAGATTAAGTCGCAAATCAAAGAAATGGGTGTCTTCTCACCTTTGATGACGCCACTTGATACGCTTAAGGCTGGGGATGTTGGGTTCATTGTGACTGGTATTAAGGATGCCAAGGCGGTTCGTGTCGGTGATACGATTACACTTGCTAACGATCCGGTTGCTGAACCCCTTCCTGGTTATCAAGATGTTGAGCCAATGGTTTATGCCGGTCTTTACCCTCGTGGTAGTGAGTTTAAGGACTTGAAGATTGGTATTGAAAAGCTTGGCTTGAATGATGCCGCCTTCCAATATGAGCCAGAGCAATCTGAAGCTTTGGGGATGGGATTCCGTGGTGGATTCTTGGGAATCTTCCATTTGCAAATTATCCGTGAGCGTTTGCAAGAAGAGTTTGGACTTGATGTTTTGACGACCATGCCAAATTCAACGTACCGCGTAACGGTTAAAAATGAAGACGAGCCGATTTACGTTGAAAACCCTATCCAATTCCCTGACTACGGCCAAATTGTAAAGGTTGAAGAGCCTTACATGTTGGCTAAGATGACGTTGCCAAACGAAATGTTGAATGACATTATGCGCTTGGCTGAAGGCCGCCGTGGTGAGTTGGTGGATTTGGCAACGATTGGTTCAATGTTGATGGTGACTTATCGTATGCCAATTTCAGAAATCGCCTATGACTTCTTTAACGAATTGAAGTCAGCGTCACACGGTTTTGCTACCCTTTCTACAGAGTTTGATTCATACCAAGAGTCAGACTTGGTCCGTATCGACATTGCGGTTGATTACGCTAAGGTTGATGCGTTGACATTCGTTATGCACCGTTCAAAGGTTGATCGTGTTGGAACTGAAATTGTTTCTAAGTTGAAAGATTTGATTCCACGTAAGTTGCAATCAATGCCAGTTCAAGCCATCGTTGAAGGTCGTGCCATCGCCCGTGCTGATGTGCCACCACTACGTAAGGCCGCTGCTTCTGGAACCAAGGTATCAAAGAAGCAACAACAATTGCGCCGTCAAGGTCAAAAGAAGAGCGACATCGAATTGCCACAAGCAGTCTTTGACGCGATCCTGGACATGAATAGTAATTAATAAGATGGACCCTCGGACAACTCGATTTAAAGTTGCGTCCGGGGGTTCATTGCTTTCTCTTGCTTAGAGTATATATTTACTTGAAGAACGTCTTGATTTCCATACCACATTTTTTTACACTAGGCTTATTCACGTCCAGATTGGAATGACGTAAAAAGCTATGGGAGTATTTTTATGGGACCAGAAAGTAAGTTTGGCCGTCAATCTTTTTTTGATGGTGGGTTGCTGTCGTTAATTGGTTGGAGCATTTTGGGGTTTATTGTTACGGTCATCTCACTTGGAATTCTATATCCGTGGGCATTGGTGATGGTATATGGTTGGAAGATTAACCACACTGTTATTGACGGTCACCGCATGCAGTTTAACGGATCTGCAGTGGGCCTATTTGGTAACTGGATTAAGTGGCTGTTACTGATGATTATTACGCTAGGTATTTATGGCTTCTGGGTTGGTATCAAATTGGAAGATTGGAAAGCCAAGAACACGCGTTTTTTGAATTAGTCTCAGATATGACAATTCAAAAAATTGCTATATAATAGTGGCATGAATAATCTACAAACGATTCGTGAGTTCTTTCAATTAGGAACCACTGAAGTAAGCACTGCACTACAACTGTCACCAGATGAATTACGCGCCTATGAATCAGGTGAAAAGCAACCTGAAATCTTGATGTGGCAACGTTTTTCTGAATATTACACGGATAAATTCCACGTACCAGCCCTACCTGACATGGTTGAGCCAATCCACTTCCGCCTTAGTGTGGATTACTTGATGAATATCGGACTAACGATGAATGATTTGATGGCGTTTAAGTGGTACTTCGATAACACGCGTCCAGAAATCGGTGAGTTCACGATTGCCTTGTATGAACCAGGTACAACCAAGATTGAACGTCGTACGACTGACTTGCCGGCTGTTCTTGATGAATATGCTGGTTACATCTTGTTAAACAATGATGGGTCACTTAACCAATTTATCGATGAACGTAATAACGACAAGATTAGCGATTGGCGCTTGTTATTGTACAAAAACGACAATTTCATGGTTGATGTTACACCGGATTTGATGTATTTCGAATACCTGGTAAACATGACCGTTATGTAGAAAAAAGGAGATCTCGTATGAGGTCTCCTTTTTGGCATGCTATTTAATTGTCCAACCACCATCGATGGTAAACACTTGCCCTTGCACATAACTTGATTCTGGACTTGTGAGATATAGCGTCATATCAGCAACTTCTTGCGCAGCTGCCCAGCGTTTAACCGGGGTTTCAGCAGCGACCTGCTTGGCCATTGCGCCGTCACCAGCGAAATCAGCCGCGTTCATTGGTGTGTTGATGGCACCGGGTGCGATAGCGTTAATATGGACGCCTTGATCAGCATAATCTAAAGCTAATTGTTTCATCCAGCCGACTAAGGCGTGCTTTGACATCGTGTAGGCCGCCCCGCCACCGCCAGCAATTTGACCAGCGATTGAGGCCATGAACACCATTTGTCCAGCTTGGCGTTTCACCATATGTGGTAAGACAGCCAAACTTAATTGGACAGCCGCGTTAACATTGACGTTCATCAATTGTTGAATGGCTGCAAAATTGGTGTCTAAGGCTGGTGTGAATGCATCTAATACCCCGGCGGTGCTGAGAAAGATATCAACGATGCTTAGTTCGTCGTTATGCGACGCAATCCACTCGCCTAGCTGGGTCATATCACTTAAATCTAGTTGATATGGCGTCAAACGATCGTGCGTAACTGGTATTGGTTCCTTATCAATTGCGATGACCGTCGCGCCGGCATCTAAATAGGTGTTTAACTGGGCCAATCCAATCCCTGATGCAGCCCCAGTTAACAAAATGGTTTGATTTTTATAATTTTGTGTAATCATTACTTTTCCAAATCAACGCGCTTGCTCAAAATGTAGAAGATAACAGCCCCGATAATCAGAGCTGCTAGCTCACCAAGCGCCGTCCAAGCAAACGTTGCCCAGAATGGCGTCTTGGCCATAAAGTACAACTCGGCGGCAACAACCCACATCATTAATGCATCGATAACGGTACTAATGGCCAAACGCTTAATCACGCTCTTAACCTTGCGCGTCGCAAAGTAAGACATCGTGGTCATGGCTAAGGTGCCAGCCGTACCGACAATCATGTCGACGATTCCGTATGGTGACCAGATATTGGCAATAAATACCCCAATGGTCAAAGCGATGATGTAACGCTTGTTGAAGACGACCAAATGGTTAAAACCTTCTGAAAAGCGTAGTTGGAATGGGCCGTACGAAGCAAATGGCAAAGCCACGGTTGCGACAGCGTACAATGCTGCGATAACGGCAATTAGTGAAATATCACGCGCTGAAAAAGAGCGTTTTTTCGTGTCCATATTTAATTCTCTCCTAGTTTTTTTGAGTGGGATGGTTACGAACCACTAACTTACAGCATAGCAAAATCACTCCTTATCGGCAATAAGCGTTTTTCAGGACGACCTTGTCAAAATCCTCCCGGTTATGGTAATTTGGAAAAACACTTATTTTTTCCACGGAGGATTTTTGATGAAACGCTTTTTTGAACGATCATTTATTTTGGGAATTGTCACAACGTTGATGATGGTGACAATTATTAGTATTTGGAACGGTACTTGGGTTGCAGGTTGGCATGAGAAAACAATTCTTGCGACACTAACCATTGTACCGTTGACGTTCATGCTAGCGTTCTTACTGAAGGAAAACGTAACCTTGCCATTGGTCATTAAGCTCCATGATGTCTTGCCAGCTTGGTTTAGTCGTCTAATTCCACGTCGTCATTCGATGGCGGTGTTCATTGTCACCGGTAACGTTTCAATCATGTCATTTTATGGGTTGTATATGTCTCACCATTACGACACGCACCATTTGATTCATTCCTACTTTATCCAATGGGCTCACACGCTACTATTCGCAATTCCGCTATTGCTTTTCGTCGTTCGGCCACTTGTGAATGGCGTATTCGACCTTGTTTGGCAACAAGAAGATGCAGCTTAAATCGAAGTAACGACAGAATATAACTGCTAAAGCCTGATTGTCCTAAAAATCAGGCTTTTTTAGTTCCAAAAATTAGATTTATATGTGAACTTTTGGTAAGCTGTTACTCGTACATGTACGAGGAGGTCACATGAAAAATTCAAAAAAGGCCAAGAAAATCGGGTTATTCCAGCTTGTTATGCTGGGACTTGGTTCTCTAATTGGGTCAGGTTGGCTATTTGGTGCTTGGGAAGCTTCTCAAGTTGCAGGTCCAGCCGCTATCATATCCTGGGTAATTGGCGGTATCGTTATCGGAACAATCGCCTATAACTATATTGAGCTTGGTACGATGTTCCCACAATCTGGTGGGATGAGTAAATACGCACAGTATACCCACGGTTCATTACTCGGATTCATTGCTTCATGGGCGAACTGGATTTCTTTAATTACGTTGATTCCAATTGAGTCAGTTGCGGCTGTTCAGTATATGAGTTCATGGCCTTGGTCATGGGCGAAATGGACGCAGAGCTTCATGGCAAATGGTTCAATTACATCTGAAGGATTATTAGCGGTTTTCTTTTTCATCGCTGTGTTCACGTTGTTGAATTACTGGTCAGTGGAGCTATTAACGAACTTTACGAGTTTAATCTCAGTCTTTAAAATTGGGGTGCCGTTGCTAACGATCATCATGTTGACGATGTCAGGTTTTCACCCAGAAAACTACGGGACATCGTTACACGAGTTTATGCCGTACGGTACGGCCCCGATCTTTGCAGCCACGACGGTTTCGGGAATTATTTTCTCATTTAACGCCTTTCAAACGGTTATCAACATGGGAAGTGAAATCGAAAATCCCAAGCGAAACATCGGTCGCGGTATCGTTTATTCACTACTAATTAGTGGTGTATTGTATATTTTGCTTCAAAGTACTTTCATCACAGCTTTGAAGCCGGACATGATTGCAGCTAGCGGTTGGCACGGCATAAACTTTGCATCACCGTTTGCTGACTTGGCAATTTTGCTTGGTATTCATTGGCTGTCGGTGTTGTTGTATATGGACGCTTTTGTTTCACCGTTTGGTACTGGTGTATCATTCGTAGCGTCGTCTAGTCGTACATTGGCGGCCATGGTTTCTAATAACCATATTCCAAAATTCGTCGGTAAGATTAACGAAAAATACGGTACGCCCCGTATCGCAATGGTAGTTAATGCCATTCTAAGTATGCTGATGGTGTCTATTTTCCGTTCATGGGGAACGTTGGCTAGTGTTATCTCAACGTCAACATTGATTGCCTACCTAACTGGCCCTGTCACAGTTATTTCATTACGCGAAATGGCACCTGAATTCAACCGCCCATTCCGCGGTAAGATTTAAAGGTTATGGCGCCACTATCATTTGTTTTGGCGTCGCTAGCGACTTACTGGGCGATGTGGCCCACGACAGTTCAGGTTATTTTAGTTATCTTGCTCGGATTGCCCTTCTACTTTTACTACGAGTGGCGCACTGGTTTCAACAAGACGAAACGTGCGTTTGAGGGTAGTTTCTGGATGATTGGCTATTTGATTTTTATCTCAATCATGTCATACATCGGATCGAAGGAATTTAACGGTCAAAATTGGATTCATTATCCATTTGATTTCATTGTCATTATTGCTGGCTCACTGTTGTTCTATTATTGGGGAACGGTTAGTCACGTGATGACCAAATACTTTAAGCAAGCGCAACGCGTTAATGCGAAAGTGAAAGTTAAAAAGTAAGGTGAATTGTCAATTCAACCGGAACACTTGAGATAAATAATATTCTTTAGCCGATCTCCAGCCGAAAAGCTTTCGAGGTCGGCTATTAATTTGCTCAACCATTTGTTCAATGTATTCGTCTGAATAATCTTCGATTGCAGTCCCTTTAGGGACGTACTCACGGATTAGCCCATTTGTATTTTCGTTGGTCCCACGTTGCCATGGAGCGTGGGGATCAGGAAAGTAAAACTGGACATCGAATTTCTTTGTTATCTCATCTTGCGCACTGAATTCATTTCCGCGGTCTGGAGTTAAAGTCTGTATCTGACTAGTTGGAAGGGAATCTAGCATTGAACCTATGATTCTCATAACATCGACGGTTTTCTTTGATGCCGCTCGTTTTGAAAGTAATATTCTGGTCTTCCTATCAACCATTGTGACCAATACTTGACCGCCTTTACGGCCAATAACAGTGTCCAGTTCCCAATCTCCAATTCGAGAGCGACAACCTGCTTCTGCAGGTCGCTCGTCAATCGTATTTGGAATTCTAATCTTACCTCGACGCTCGACATGACCTTTAGTATGTCGAGTTTTTCCTCTATGCCGAAGCGCACGAGCAATGCCCCGAGCTTTGTGACTTTTCACCGGCTGGCCCAAGTTATCTCTATAAATCGCTCGGTAGATTGTATTTGCGCTAATAATCGTATGACCTTTTGATATCTTTAGTCGACCAGCTATCTGTTCAGGCGACCAATGTTTTTGATTGATTCCATATATAACTAGTTCTCGCAGTTCAGTGTTATCTAACTTTCGGTGTTTATGCGACTTCGTTCGAGCAAGCATGTGCTTTTGATCGGCATCCTCAGCTTCATAAGTTGAGCCAACACAGCGGGCAATCTCACGAGAGATTGTCGAAGCGCTTCTACCAATTTCTTTTGCAATGCTACGCATTGACAACCCTTCTCTGAGTAAAACTTCTATACGTCCGCGATCAAATGCGGTAAGCTGATGATAATGACTCATAATGTTTCCTCGCGTTCTGTATGTTCTAGACAAACTACATTTTACGCTGGTTCATTATGAGTCAGTTTTTATTTAGCTTAGTGTTGCACTTGAATTGTAAATTCAAGAATTAAAAAATGCCGGATGATTCAAGTCATCCGGCATTTTTTAATGTGAGTTTTATTTTTAATATTAAGCGCGCCACTTGGTCAAGTACTCGTTAGCGGCATCAACGTCAGGCACACGCAAACGTTGGCCGGTCATTGACTCAGTGTTCTCGAAGTGCAACGCACCGATTAGTTCACCAACCATCTTTGACGTCACGTAACTATCCTTGCGGTACAAAGATGGCCGAACGCGTGTGTTAACTGGGCCAAGAATCAATGAGTTAACGTTAAATCGACCAGCCATTTCAACGGCATAAAGCTCACTCATCATGAGAACAGCTGCGCCAGCTGGGGCAACTGGACCGGAGAACTTACTGAAAGCAGCGTCTTCTGCGGAAACGCCACTAATAAACGTGTAGTTTGCACCTTGACGGAGTAAAGGCATCAAGGTCTTGCTGGCAACAAAGTGAGCCGTCAACAAACCTTGCATCAACTCTTCCCATTCAGCCTTAGTAATGTCAGTCAAGGCAGCGCCTTGCCACCAACCACCAAGTGATGACACCATACCGTCTAATTGTTCGAAGTTATCAACAATCACATCGTGCATCTTTTGTGCGTCATCTTCGTTTGAAATATCACCGAACAAGTAAAACACGTTCTTGCGGAATGGTTGATCAACAAACCCTAATGCATCCAACGCTTTTTCTTCAGAACGTGATGGCACTAGTACGGTTGCGCCATTCTCTGCTAAATACTTGACGATTCCCTCACCAACGGCCCCGGTTCCACCGGCGACCAAAATAACTTTACCCTCGTACATATTGTTTGCCTCTTGTTTCGTTAATTCGTATGGCTATCATACCTAGTTTCGGCGCGCGGGTGTTGCAAAAAGGGAACATTTTTAAATGAATGAACGCTTATTTATCAGTGTATTCGCGGATGACCTGCAAGATGTCAGCACGGGCGTCGTTGACGTGGACGCTTTCACGGGCTAGCAGATAGATGTCAAACGTTGGTACGTCGTCATTTAATAACTTGATAAAGTGCATGTCACGATCAGTTTCTTGTAAGGCTAACGTCGTAATTAATGTCATCCCAAGTCCTTCCTTCACTACCCCTTTCAAAGCCTCGACGTTTGAAGTTGTGTAGAGAATGCGTGGAAACGTTTCGGTGTTATTTGTGAGTTCTTTAAACACGCGGCTGTGAATGAAGCCTTCGTTTAATAGAATGAAATCTTCATCAGCAACATCTTCAAAGTACATTTCATCAGGTAGATCTTTGTTTGTTGTTGCGAGTACAAATGGGAAGGATGCGACCTTTTGGGCAATAACGCCAGGAATGTGAACCTGATCAATCGAGGCGATTAACCCAAAATTTAGTTTACCGTCCGCGATTTGCGCCATTAAATCCGCACTACCCATTTCGACCGCTTCGAAATTAGGCAGCAAATGACGTTTAGCTAACTGACGGGTTACCGGCATAAAATAGTAAGTTCCGATAATTGGCGGTAAACCAAACCGTAATTTTTTCAAGGAATGCAGACGGACTTCTTCCTTAGTGAACGCAATTTCACTTTGGATTTGCTTGGCTAGTTCCAAAACTAGTTCACCAGTTCGCGTTAGTTCAACTGATTTCTTTGAAGCGTGGCGCTCCAACAATTCACTGTCGAATTCTTCTTCCAATCGTTTGATTGCGTACGTGATGGTTGGTTGTGTGACACCAAACTGCTCTGACACAGCTGTGAACTGCTTTAACTCTGCAAGGGCAGAGAAGTAAGACAAGTCTTTAAAGTTCATTGCGACGCCCCTTCTTTCGTTGTTATAAATAAATTTTATCATATCTGTTTAATTTGACTATAAAAATTTATAGGTAGTAGACTGGGCACCGTTAAGAAATTATTTATAGATTTAAGGGAGATGTTTACACCATGCGTGGACAAGAGATTTTAAACAACCCCTTCTTGAATAAGGGTACTGCCTTTACTGAGGAAGAGCGTGCAGAACTTGGCTTGACTGGTATGTTGCCAGCCCATGTTCAAACGATTCAAGAGCAAGCTGATCAAGCTTATGCCCAATACCTAACAAAGGTTAACGACGTTGAAAAGCGTATTTTCCTTTCAACGTTGTTCGACACGAACCGCACATTGTTCTACTACTTGGTAGATCAACACGTTGCTGAGTTCATGCCAGTTGTCTACGACCCAACAATCGCAGACACGATTGAAAACTACTCAGCATTGTTTGTGAACCCACAAAACGCTGCGTTCTTGGACATCAACCACCCAGAGAACATCGAAGCAACGTTGAAGAACGCTGCTGATGGTCGTGACATTAAGTTGTTGGTTGCCACTGATGCTGAAGGTATCTTGGGAATTGGTGACTGGGGTGTCCAAGGTGTTGATATCGCTGTTGGTAAGTTGATGGTTTACACGGCTGCCGCTGGTATCGACCCTGCTTCAGTTTTGCCAGTTTCTGTTGATGCTGGTACGAACCGCAAGGAATTGTTGGAAGACCCACTATACTTGGGAAACCGTCATGAACGTGTTCGTGGTGACCAATACTTCGAGTTCATTGATAAGTTTGTTAAGACGGCGCAATCATTGTTCCCAGAGATGTACTTGCACTTTGAAGACTTCGGTCGTTCAACGGCAACGAAGATTTTGAACACGTACAAGAATGACTGGCCAACGTTTAACGATGACATTCAAGGGACTGGAATCGTTGTAACGTCAGCTGTTTTGGGTGCCTTGGCTATTACTGGTGAAAACATCAAGTCACAAACGTACTTGACGTACGGTGGTGGTTCAGCTGGTACAGGTATTGCTAACCGTGTCTTGGCTGAGTTTATGCAACAAGGTTTGTCAGAAGAAGAAGCTCGCAAGCACTTCTACATGGTTGACCGTCAAGGATTGTTGTTCGACGATGACGAAACGTTGACGCCTGAGCAAAAGCCATTCGCCCGTTCACGTTCAGAATTTGAGAACGCTGACGAGTTGACGGACTTGTTGTCAGTTGTTAAGGCTGTTAAGCCAACGGTTTTGGTTGGTACATCAACTAACCCTGGTTCATTTACTAAGGAAGTCGTTGAAGCAATGGTTGCTAACACGGATCACCCAAAGATTTTCCCATTGTCAAACCCTACGAAGTTGCACGAAGCAATGCCAGATGATTTGATCAAGTGGTCAGATGGTAAGGCATTGGTTGCAACTGGTGTGCCTGTTGACCCTGTTACGGCATCAAACGGTGTAACTTACGAAATCGGACAAGCTAACAACATGTTGGTTTACCCTGGTTTGGGATTGGGTACGATTGTTGCCAAGGCTAAGGTCTTGTCAGATGGTATGATTTCAGCTGCTGCCCACGCTTTGGGTGGTATGGTTGATGCCTCACAACCTGGTGCCCCTGTTTTGCCACCTGTTTCACGTTTGTCAGAAATGTCATTCCGTGTTGCGGTTGCCGTGGCTAAGCAAGCGATTGCTGAAGGATTGAACCAAGTTGAAATTGACGACGTTGAAGCTGCTGTTAAGGCTGCTCAATGGACGCCTGAATACTAATCGAATATAGGAGATATTTGGGAAATGTCTGCATTGCTAACTTCAATCTCATCTGTTGTTGAGATTATCTTCGTGATTGCTTTGGGTTACTTCCTCCGCAACGGTGGTAAGTTCCAAGACTCATTCAAGCACGATATCGAATTCTTAATCATGAAGGTTGCGTTGCCTTTGAACATCTTCGTTGGTGTTTTGGACAACTTGACCCGTTCAAAGTTGATTTCACTTTCTGGCTCATTGATCTTTGTGATTATTTCTTTCGCCTTTGGTTACCTAGTAGCCTGGCTTTTGACAAAGATTATGAAGGTGCCTGAGGGTCGTCGCGGAACGTTCATTAACATGTTCGTTAATGCCAACACGATTTTCATTGGTTTGCCTTTGAACTTGGCATTGTTTGGTGAACACTCATTGTCATTCTTCTTGGTTTACTACTTGGCTAACACGGTTTCAACGTGGGCCATCGGTATCTTCTTCATCCAAAACGACGGTCCTAAGGTCGCTGACAAGAAGTTCAACTGGAAGAAGCTGTTGCCTGCCCCATTGCTAGGATTTATCGTGGCTTTGGTATGGTTGTTGCTAGATTTGCCTTTGCCTACGTTGGTTGATAAGACGTTCTCAATGGTTGGTGGTGTCGTAACGCCATTGTCATTGATCTACATTGGTATTGTCTTGGCTGACGCTGGTTTGAAGTCAATCCACTTCGATCGCGACACAATCGTTGCTTTGCTTGGTCGTTTCGTCTTCGCTCCTGCCGTTATGATTGTTATCATGATGATGTTTAAGGGTGCGATGGACATTCCATCAGTTGAGCAAGGTACGTTGATTATCCAAGCTGCTGCCCCTGGATTGGCTGTGTTGCCTATCTTGGTCGGTGAAGCTAAGGGTGACGTTGAATACGCAACAAACGTTGTGACGACGTCTACTGTCCTATTCGTGATTGTTGTGCCAATCTTGATGCAAATCATCACGATGTTGTAATTAAATACTTAGGGATGTGGCCTGTGCGCAAACGAACATGCAGAACACTTTTACTAAACTAGTGCATGTCACATCACCTATCAAAAAGACCTCGGAATCTTGGTTCCGAGGTCTTTTTAGTTATTTCAAAATTTTCACAGTCAAGCCTAACATGACCGCAACCAAGATGAAGCCAATTAGTGGCATGGTTGTTGCCCCTGCTGCTTGATAAACCCAACCAGTGATTAGTGGTAAGACCACCATCCCAGCTTGGCAAAAAGCTAGATTGCGACTAACCATCAACTTGGCCGTTTGATCATCGTGGCGTTCATACGGCACCATCATCATCAATGGATAGAGCGCTGAGAGTCCCAAACCAATCGCGAAACTAGAGCATAGTAGCACAGCAGTGTTTGCTCTTATGATGAGATTCCGGACTAGTTTTTCTAGTTTGGTAAAATATCATCATAGGAGTATTTTTATTTATGGTTACACGTTATGAAGAGGACTTTAAAAAGTCCATCGTGGAGATGGTTAAAGCGGGCCGTCGGCCCGATGAATTATCCAAGGAATACGGTCCTTCAGCCGATTCAATTCGGAATTGGGTCAAAAAATATGCGCCTGTAGAAGTGAATGGCGAATCAATATCAGCTGATGAATTGAAGAAGTTGCGTAAGGAAAACGCAATTTTGAAAGAAGAGCTCGAAATTTTAAAACGTGCGGCGGTGTTGCTGGCAAAACATTAGTTTTGCGCGGTAGAAGTGTTGTTTTACCAATTATCCACAAAAATTTGGTACAGGGGCACCGCATCACACGCGTTCTGAGTGCTTTGAAAATTCCAATGTCCACTTACTCTGACTGGATCCATTGGGAGCCGAGCGCACAAGAAATACAACACAACAAATTGAGAATTGCCGTCGAATCAATTTACACAGCCAATAAAGGCATTTATGGTTATCGACGAATTGCTAAAACCATGCGCGACTTATTCAAACTAGAAATCAGCGACCGCTTTGTATGGCAATTGATGAGTGAAGCTGGCTTGAAATCGCGTATGCAAAAGCGATATAACAAGCCTACAACAGTCAATGACAAAGATCAGATGCCAAATCTCATTATCAATCTGGATGACCTAAGTGGCGTAATTACAACTGACATTACGTATATCCAGTTGACCGATAAGACATGGGTTTACATGGCTAGTGCATATGATCCGGAAGACCGTAAGGTGCTGTCGTATCGAATCGCAGATACGATGACAGCTCAACTAGCAACCTCAGTAATCGTTAAGGCGCTAAGACGAGGTGAAAAACCACTGTATGTGCATAGCGATATGGGAAGCCAGTATACCAGCGAATTGTTTGAAAATACACTGGAGTCCATAGGTATTAGGCACTCTTACTCCCGTAAAGGGCACCCTTACGATAATGCCCGCATCGAAAGTTTTCACTCGTTACTCAAGAGGGAGCTGATCTACCAACAGGATTTCGAGAGTATCGCTGATGTGCAAGCCGCTGTTGGATGGTACGTCAACTGGTATAACAACAATCGTATATCACTCCGTGATGCCGCCTAGACCAATTTCTAGATGATATAAACGCGATTATACAAATTTGCCTATACACCGGCGTTTACAAGCACTGACTTTGTGAAGTCCAAAAATCACTCTGACCAGTGCTTATTTGCTATACCCTCAGACTTGTGAAATTCAACAAAATCCAAACTAGACCACCGTAACTCCATAGCCTCCGGCAGGCACAGGGGCAAAACCCCTGGACCCCATTAAAAAATGACCCAAAATCTGTACGAAATCAGGTCATTTTGAAAAATTTTCGTGGTACGAGCCCTAGCGGGCTCTAAAAAGAGGTCCGGAGTCTTGACATCAGAGCCTTTGGTACAAATAGTAGCCCCATCCCACCGAACGTCAGTACGATGTGTCCTAAAATCAATTGCTTGTTTGAGAACCATTTCGTCGTCAACCCAGTTAGGAAACGGCCGACCATTAAGCCGGCCCAAAATAGTGTGGTGGCATTCGCTGCTAATGAGTCAGATAGTTTCAAGCGATCGACTGCATAACTAGATAAGTACTTACCCACAACCAATTCAACCGAATAGAAGAAATAGAAGATTGGTAATAGACAGTCAGCTCCCCTTAATTTGCCACCGGTCTCAGTTGCTGTATCAGAACCATTATCTTTTTCTGCAAATTCTTGTCGTGTTTGATAAACAAACAGCATAATCAACAGTTGCAAGACACCAATGATTAGGACACCGATGCGCCAGCCAGTTGGGAACAATAGACTAATGGCGAGGATAAGCGAACTCAACGTGACGCCGACACCATACATGCCGTACAAAATGCTCATCAAACCACTTGTAAAGTGCTTGGCTGCGTAGTCGTTCACAGCAATATCGATGGCACCTTGTCCTAAGCCAAGCGCCACAGAAGCCAAAATAAGCAGGATTGTGGCCTGTCCCCAAAGCAATAGCAAGATTCCTATCATAACAAACCCCATACTCATGAGCATGATTGATGCCATCGTCATTGCTTTTGCGAGTCTAGGATAAAGCAACGTCGATATGAAGGAGAATGCCAGGCTAATCATTGTCAAATAGCCGACGTAGTCAACATTCACGTGGTATGTTTGACGGACAGCCGGCCAAGCACTCCCCATAATGGCATCTGGCAAACCAAGCCCGATATAGATTAAAAAGTTCACCAGAATAATGAACGTTCCGATTTTAACTGGTTTTGTCATGGGTCACTCCTAAGTGTGTTAATCATCGTTAGTTTACGATAAAACTATGCCCAAAATATGAAAACACGAGACCTGACCCCAGATCCGTGTTAATACGTGCACTATTACAATTGACCCCATGCAGATGATGAAATTGATGGGAATAGGTAAACCATTCGCTCGATTTCTGCAGGACCAAACTTAAATTCGATTGCTGGCAACAAGGTGTTAATCACATCGTCGGCCTTGTTTGACACTTCAGTCGCACCAACTAACTTGTGAGCCTTGTCGAAGATTAAGATATTGTCGCCGATTGTCTCCTTGTCAACTTGGCGGTACCAATCATCAGGAATGTGGTTCGTTTCAATCGTGTACAATTCAGGATTAGCTTCCGCTTCAGCAACGGTGACACCCACCTGAGCCAAACGTGGCGATGTGAAGACAACAGATGGGATTGCTGGATAAACAATCGGATCAGTCGTTTCGCCGGCAAATGTGTGCATCAAGTAGAGTGATTCAAAGACAGCCGTTGGCGTTAGCTTTGGTTGCACCTTATCAATCACATCCCCAGACGCATAGATATTTGGCACTGACGTCCGCAAGTAATCATCTACCGTGATACCAGCCGGTGTGTAATTAACACCCACTTCTTCCAAACCGAGATTCTCGACATTTGGTACACGACCAGTTGCGTCAAGCACCCAATCAGTTTCGACGTTCAAGTCTTGTCCACGAACAACCAAGCCTTCTGCCCCTTGGACAATTGCTTCAACAGCTGTTTCGCGAATAAAGGTTACACCGTGCTTTTCCAAATCAGCGATGATTTGTTCAACGAATGGTTGGTGATAAGCCTTTAACGCCTCCTTGCCACGCAAAATGACCGTCACATCTGAACCGGCTGCATTTGCCATCGTGGCGAACTCCATAGCGATGTAACCACCACCAATGATTGTTAGTCGTTCAGGCATATCAGCCAAATTCAAAAAGTCCTCTAAATCGTGTGCCAAGTCTGAACCAGGAATTGTCAAACGGTGTGGACGAAGTCCAGTTGAAATAACAATCTTATCCGCAGTCTTCGCTTCGCCGTTGACCATCACCGTGTGGGCATCAGCCAACGTACCACGACCAAATAGAACATCAACATTAGTTGAGTCCATCAAACCTTGGATGAATGCTGGCAAGCCATCAATCACCTCATGCTTGTGGGCTTGGTTTTCAGCCCAATCAATTTTAGTTTCGCCGTTAACAATACCGTGCACTTCTTCCAAGTGACGTTGCATTGCAACTGGTGAATCTAAGACAATTTTTGCGTTGCAACCGCGATTTGGGCAGGTACCCCCGACCAAATCTTGTTCAACAACGCCAACCTTTTTCCCTTTCGCTCCCAATGGAATTGCACCATCAAACGTTCCGTGTCCTGATCCAATGTACAGCACATCGTAATCGTAGTTTGCCATGATTCTGCCTCCTAAAGGGTGTGTATGCGATTTTCAGTATTCCGTGTCTCTCACCTACGGAACACATCTATTGTATCTAAAATGTAAGTGAATTGCATATTATCTGCTTGTTCTTTAGAAGTTTTTGGCAAATGACGCAAAAAAAGCACCTCAGATGGGCGATCAGAGGTGCTGAAAGTTACTTAAACAACGCACGGGTTGCAAGTTGGATAAGTGTATTAAGTTCATCTTCACTAACGCTCAGATTATTACGCAGACGCGACTGCATGAGCCACTGCATTGGCTGCAAGGCTTGGGCCACGATGATATCCACGTTGGCGGTGGTTAGCAGTTGTTGCTGATACGCTTGCTTGATAACCGTTAACATGGCAGGACTCAACAATGACCCTTCGCCTTGCATATCGTCAGGCAAAAATTCAGGATTGGCGACCATCGTGGCCATGAAAGCAACTTGTTTTGGATGCTTCTCGAAATTAGCCGCGTAATCACGCATCAATGTTGCAAACTGATCTTGAGGCGTAAGCGTTTGATCTGGCATTGGTAGTTGCGTGATTAAATTTTCTTGTACTTTACTGAATAGTTGGCCCAATAAATCAGCCTTGTTTTCATAATAAATATAGGTGGTCGCAACCGATACGCCGGCGCGTTTTGCTAGTTTATTGATGCTTAAATTCGCAATTCCTGATTCTTCTACTAAATCAAACGTTGCGTTTTCTAAAGCTTGAATCTTATTCTCATCTCGTGTTCGCATACATTATTCCCTATCAATTGCTAAAATCGTTACTCCCCAGTAAATCGATGCTCAGCAAAGTCTTTTCTATCTCTTAATCGTAACGGTTATGACGCAAATGAGCAACAACAAAAAAAGAGGGGCGCTCCCCCTCTTTCTCTCGCTATCCTTTACCGGTGGTTAGCTTCAAGCCAACTGCTCCGACGATAATCATCGTGATAAATAGAATGCGCTTCCAGTCTTTAGACTCTTTGTACAAATACATGCCGACGATAGTGCCACCGGCTGCACCGATACCTGTCCAGATCGCATAACCGGTTCCCATTGGAATTTGACGCAAAGCCAGACCCAACAAGCCAATGCTTAACGCACCGCCAATAGCCATACCAGCTGCAGCCCACCAGGCTTTACGTCGTTGCCATTCGTTAATCATGATAACGCCAGAAACTTCCATTAAACCGGCGAGAACAAGAAATACCCATGCCATTATGTGTGTTCCTCCGTTATCAACTTAAGTCCAATTACACCACCCAATAAGATGGCTAAGAAAAGCAACTCCGGTAAGTCTAGCTTGTCCCCAAAGACTAGCCAACCAGTCAAGACAGTTGCAGCAGAACCGAGTCCGACGAATACGGCATACACGGTACCAACGGGCAACTTGTCGACAGCGGTCATGAACAAGAGAAATGACAACCCTAAGGCAATTAGGGTTAGTCCCCATTGCCACCATTCATTAGCGTGTTTTAGACCGACAACCCAACCATCTTCAAAGCCGATGGCTAGCACAATTTTTAACCAAGGATTCCTCAACATACGAGGTCCTCCCTTACTTTAATTCTGTTTAACTATTCCAGTATACCCAAAAGCAACTAGAAAGTGTGTTAATCAGTCCGTATTAGATAGTTTTCCGTCGACAATTTTGTAGACATTATCAGAAAACTCTCGCAGACGATCATCGTGCGTGACGATGACGACTGCTTTTTGCTCGTCATGCGCAATATTGGCAAAAAGTTGGCCAACTTCTTTGACACGCGCCGTATCTAAGGCCGCCGTAGGTTCATCGGCTAGGATGATTGCCGGGTCTGTATACAACGCACGGGCAATCGCAACGCGTTGTTGTTGACCACCAGACAATTCGCCAGGGTATTTGTTTAATAACTTTTGAATGCCTAGCGTTTCAATAATTTTGTCAAAGGCATCTTGACTGAGGTTATTGTTAGGCTTCACCTGGTTAACAAGTTTGAATTGGTCTGCTACGGTTAAATATGGCACGAGATTGTACGCCTGCAAGACGAACCCGATTTGTTCAAGACGTGTTTTTTCGGCTTCTTTGGTACTCAAATCACTGATATCGTGACCATTCAGACGGACTGAGCCGTCTGTTGGTGTCTGTAACCCACCTAAAATGGTTAGCAAGGTACTTTTACCAGATCCTGAAGGCCCAATGATAAGCGACACCTCACCAGCTTTAAACGCTAAACTGACGTCTTCAAGTGCCGTAACTAAATTGGTTTTCTGACCAAATTGTTTCGTCACGTGTTCAAGGGCTAGTTTTTCTTCATGCATCTTTTTAACCTCCAATTACTGATACCGGATCAATCTTACTAATCACACGAATCGGAATGATTGCACCCAGTAACCCGGTTACCATCAATCCCGCCGCAATGAGTCCCATCAATCCCCAATCAAATGCCATTGGTACGCTATCTGGAATCCCAAATTCAGTTAATGCCGATAGTACGGCACCAACGACGATACCAGTTGCCATAATAAAGAACGTCTCAAATAACGTATTTTGGGCCAAGAAACGATTTGGAATGCCTTGTGCACGCAAAACTGCCAAGTTAGGCAATTTTTGAACCGTTAGAATGTAGAGGAAGATGGTAATCACAATCAATGAAATGACAATCAGGAAGCCAATCATGAGACCAAACGTCGCTTTTTGCGGTGTATAACCTGGCAATTTATTGATAAAGGCTTGGTATGAATAAGTCTTTAATGCTTTATCATCGACCGATTGTGACGTTTTTGAAGCAACGACGCTACCTTGGAATTGATCTGACACGCCCTTAATGACACGCCATTGCGCTAACTCACCATAAATAACAGGTGCGGTATTATACGTGGCATTTTTCACATAACCCACGATTTTATATTTCGTATCAGATAACCCAATCGAAATTTTATCTCCCATACCGTAAATATCCTTATCAACTGAGTCAGCGAGGACGACTTCGTTAGCTGCCTTTGGCAAGTGCCCCTTGGTTAATTGTAGGTTTTTAGCGATGTACTCGTCGTTATTCATCCCAACGAATTGGGCGGATTCACGTTTTCCGCCAACTTTCATATTAACTGGTGTAATGCCAAGTGTTGCGGTTTTTTCGCCACTTAACTGATCAACCTGTTTCGTTGTCAGTAATGACTGTCCGGCATTGCCATTTGCGTCTTTGGTCATTACAAAGGACTTAGACTGCCAGCTGTCCACCGCAGCGGTGTTGGCTGTCGCCAGCCCGAGTGCCAGGGCACTTAAAATGAAAATCAAATAACTGATTAAGACGACGACTGTCAGAATCAAGCCGTACCGTAGTTTTTCTTTTTTAATCTCTCTAATTGCTAAAAACATTTGTCCCTCCTGTATTTGTTGCAGTTCAGCAAACTTACTATACACAAGTATACAAATGTGGATTGACTAATTAATCAGCAAAAGAAAAAGACTTCCCACTTGAACAAATGGAAAGTCTGATATCTATATTAATCGATGTGCGTACGTGAATAACGGGCCATTGCTGTGAAAAGACCTGCGACGGCACCGACAACAACCATAGCGCCTTCGACAATACGCTTCGTGGTATTATGCGCTATTGTTGATACCTTGGCATCAAGCGTCTCAGGTTGATCGGGTGTTGTTTCAACTGTTGCAAGTTGCTTTGCTTGTGTACTAGCTTCATCACGTGTTCCACGAGCTGTTTGGCTCGTCGTCGTCTGCGATGATGTTTCGGATGCTGACGACGCGGTACTTGCTTCAGATGAGGCACTAGCAGCGCTGCTTGCTGGTGCAGCTGGGCTAGCAGCTTGTGATGTCTGTTGACCATCAAATGCCGGATTGTCGATTTCACGACCATGACTGGCCAAGTCCGCCTTCAGCGCCTGGTAATCATGCGCTTGCCCACCAAGACGACCGTTTGATGGTGCCATCAAGGTTGAAGCTGGGTCATGATCCAGCCCCAATGAGTGACCCAGTTCGTGCGTGATAACCGTTTGCAAATCTGACCCTTGCTCAGTAATGCGTTGCTGATAAATATCAGTTTCGCCAGTTGGTGCAAAGGTCAATGCCAAATTAGGTGTGTTATCACCATCTGGCACAGGTACATCCTTGATTGTAACTGAAGCGGCACTTGGATCGGTTGTGACACCAACCACAGTTGTGCCAGCCAAATTATTCCAGTAAGCTGCTGCGTTAGCTACCTGGTTTGGATAGTCGGGCGAATAAGCCACGACCATGTTACTGCTGTTCAAATTACTTGTTGCCCATGTAACCGCATGAGCTGATGGTGTGTCCGCTAAAAGTGCAGCGGTAACTGCCACACCGAGCAGTCCTTTTGAAAAATTCATGATTCATATCCCTACTATTTTTAACTCACTGTATAAGTTACGCCTTACCAATTGTAAGTTAAAGCCAATAGTTTTATGTAAGCGTTTTTGTTATCAAACTGAAAAGTCAATGAAAAAAACTCCCAATGTTGCCATCTGGGAGTTTTAAAAATATGAATTACTTGGTTGCTAGGGCATCTGAAACTTTGTGAATAACGACCTTCACTTCTTGTTGCAGGCGGCCACTTTGGCCAGTTGTTTTTGTTTGCTCTGGCAATGATTCAACAGTCGCTGTGGTTGGGGATGCCTTGACGGACGTTGCATCACGAGTCACCGTAGCTGAACCAGCAATTTGACTTGACGTTCCAGCATCCGCACTGGTTGATGTGTCCGTATCAGGTTGCTTTTGCTCAGAAACGGCTGCTGTTTCAGTTGACGTCGCTTTTTGACTTGATGCTGGGGTCGTTGAAGATGAGCTGGCTTGACTTGATGCTCCTGAATTCGTTGCCTCGTAAGCTGGGTTATCTAATTGACGGCCATGGCTGGCTAAGTCAGCCTTCAAAGCTTGATAATCATGCGCTTGCCCACCCAATTGGCCACCGGCTGGCGCCATCAAAGTTGAGCCAGCATCGTGGTCCAATCCCAAAGAGTGACCTAATTCGTGGGTAATGACCGTTTGCAAATCAACGCCTTGTGAAGCAATGCGTGACGGATAAATATCAGTAATCCCATTTGGTGCATAAGTTAGCGCCACGTTTGGATCGGCGTCCCCAGCTGGGGTATCCTTCTTTTCGATTGTGACCGTTGCATCAGCTTGATTATTCGTAACGGCAACGACGGTTGTTCCTGCGAGGCTGTTCCAATAAGCTGCTGCAGCTGCAGTTTGCGCTGGATAATCAGCTGAATACGCAACAACCGTTTCTGATGCGTTTAGATTGCTGTATGCCCATGTGGCTGCATCGGCGATGGTTGTATTAACTAGCAATGCTGTAGCCGTAATAATACCGGCTAGTCCTTTAATAAACTTCATTATGTCTCACTCACCTTGTGTCTCTAATTTGGCGTCTGCGGTCGCCTTTTCGATCTCTTGCTTGACTAGCATAAAGGTTACTTTGGGTAAGTGAAACGATATCGTTTTATGAAAGCGTTTTTGTTACACAATTGTAAAAAACGTTCGCGACGAAAAATGTCGCAAACGCTTAAAGGTTTTTAATTTTCGCGGGCTGTCATGTAAGCTCGGCTCATTGGCAACCCTTGGCCGGCAGCGCCCTTAGTCATTAGGAACTGGATAACGTCAATGTTTCCTGATTCAAATGAAGCAGCACTACCTTGTAGGTATAAGTCCCAAGCACGGGCGAATGCTTCGCCACGCTCGGCAACTGTTTTGTCGTATACGGCGTGGTAATTCTTAGTCCAAGTTTCCAACGTCTTTTGGTAGTGTCGACGCAATGGTTCGATATCGTCCAACTGCATACCGGCTTCCATAATGTGTGTGACGTTCTCGGCGATGTTTGGAATGTAACCACCAGGGAAAATGTACTTTTGGATAAATGGATCAACACCGGCACCGTAGTGTTGACCAGTGATACCGTGAATCAACGCACGGCCATTTGGTACGAGATAGTTCGCGACGTCCTTAAAGTACTCGCCCAAGTTTTCCTTACCAACGTGTTCAAACATCCCAACTGAAGTGATGTAGTCAAAGGTCATATCAACATCACGGTAATCGCGCAACATAACGTGGACCTTATCTTGTAGGCCTAGTTCTTGAATGCGTTGGTTCGTAAAGGCATATTGTTCTTCTGACAACGTTACGCCGTATGTTTCAAGGCCGTATTCTTGGGCAGCCGTGATAATTAACGTTCCCCATCCAGAACCGATATCCAATAGCTTCTTACCTGGTTCACTGTGCAACTTGTCTAAAATATGGTGAACCTTGGCCATCTGAGCTTCTTCCAATGTCATCCCATCCTTTGGCCAGTACGCCGCAGAATAAGTCATTGATGGGTCCAACCACTCCTTATAGAAGTCATTACCAATATCATAGTGACTGTGAATGTCTTCTTTAGATTCATTCTTATCGTGGCCATGGAGCATTTTCGTCAACGTGCCCTTGAAACCGCTTTGATCAGTTAAAAAACTACCGGATTGACGGTAAGCGGAAGCAATCAATTCTTGAATGCTGCCTTCAATTTCAATGCCACGATTCATGTACGCCTCAGCGAGTGTCAATGTTGGCATCTTGGCTAAGGACTTCATGTTTGGTTTCTCATTCAACTTGATGTGAATTTTTGGCAAGCCGTTCCCGTAGTTTTCTGACTTACCATCCCAATACGTCACCATAACGGGCACATCAAAAGCTTTTGACAAAAGCTTGCTAAATACTTGTTTCTCTAACATGTTATCCACCCTATCTCAATAATCTTACATATTAAAGTTTACACCCTTTTCAAACACCGACCAAAATAAAGGGCCTGTAAACAGCAGTTTACAGGCCCTTTTTAGTGACTTAAATTTTTAGATTTCTGAAATAACAATCTTGTTGTCAACAAGGTCAGCTTGCAAGTTCTTAGCGTCCAAGTGATCCAAGTAGAAGTCGGTCACGTTGTCACGGATTTGTTGCTCGATAACACGACGTAATGGACGTGCTCCCATGGCCTCGTCGTAGCCTTCATCGATCAACCAAGCCTTGGCTGCAGGCGTAACCGTCAACACAATATCCTTCTTAGCCAATGTATCGTTAACATCGTTCAACATCAAGTCAACGATTTGGTTCAAGTCTTCCTTAGTCAAATGTGAGAACTCGACGATAGCATTGAAACGGTTCAAGAATTCTGGACGGAAGTATGGTGCCAACTTGTCCATCAACTCCTTGTCCTTAGCATCATCGCCCATCAAAGCTTCGTTACCAAAGCCGGCGTTTGACGTTGCAATGACAACAGTGTTCTTGAAGTTAACTGTGTTTCCTTGTCCGTCAGTCAAACGACCATCGTCCATCACTTGCAACAACAAGGTCAAAACTTGTGGGTTTGCCTTTTCAATCTCATCTAGCAAGACGATAGCGTATGGTTGGCGACGAACACGCTCAGTCAACGTATTGCTGTTATCATCGTAGCCGACGTATCCAGCAGTTGCACCGATCAACTTTGAAACAGCCGTCAAATCTGAGTATTCTGACATGTCCAAACGGATAACGTGATCCTTTGACCCAAACATATCCAAAGCCAATTGCTTTGCCAACTCAGTCTTACCTGTTCCAGTAGGTCCGACGAACAAGAAGCTACCAATTGGACGGTTGCCTTCATCGAAGCCGGCACGGTTACGACGGATGGCACGTGATACGGCTTCAACGGCATCGTCTTGACCAATGACCTTACCACGCAAACGCTCGTTAATACCCTTCAAACGTTCAATGTCTGAGGCACCCATTTGTGCAACTGGCACACCAGTCAAACGCTCAACAGACTCAGCCACGTCGTTAACCGTAGCCGTTACCTTCTTAGCCTCGCCGGCGTCGTCGATTTGCTTTTGCAATTCGTCAATCTTAACCTTGTGTTGGGCAGCTGACTCGTAATCTTCCTTATCAGCAGCTAGTTGTTGCGCTTCACGCTCGCGCTTGATTTGCTCTTCCAATGACACGACGTCAGTGACAGGATTCTTAGCTGCCAAGTGAGCCGCCGTCATATCCAACAAGTCGATGGCCTTATCAGGCAAAGAACGTTGTGGAATGTATTGGATTGAGTAATCAACCGCTGCCTTCAAAACATTGTCAGGCAATTCAACGTTGTGGTGTTGCGCGTACAAGTCACGCAAACCAAGCAAGATGTTAAAGGCATCCTCTGGTGAAGGTGCATTCACTGTTACTTCATTGAAACGACGTGCCAAAGCAGCGTTCTTCAAAATCGTGTTACGGTACTCATCTTGTGTCGTTGCACCGATAACCGTGAACTCACCACGACTCAAAGCGGGCTTCAAAATATCTGCCAAGCCCTTTGATCCTGAGTCACCACCCATGGCACCGGTACCAAGGATTTGGTGAATCTCATCGAAGAAGATGATGACATTGCCGGCTTCCTTGACTTCCTTAATCAAGTTTTGCACGTTCTCTTCGAATGAACCACGGTATTGTGTACCGGCTTCGATGCTTGAAAGATCAATTGAGATAACTTCCTTGTTACGAATTGAAGCGGGTACATCACCAGCCACAATTGCTTGCGCCAAACCTTCGACAACCGCCGTCTTACCAACACCAGCGTCTCCAACGAGGACTGGGTTGTTCTTTGTACGACGGCTCAAAATTTCGGCCGTCTCTTGAATTTCCTTGTTACGACCGATAACTGGATCCAACAAACCTTCGCGGGCCTCTTGCGTCAAGTTACGACCAAGCTTGGCTAGAATGCCATCCTTCTTTGGTGCTTGACCATTTGGCTCGACTTCTGGCAAGTCTTGGTTAGCACTGTTAGGTAGTTGACCCGTACGACGGTATTCTGCGAATTCTTCAGGCGTTACTTCGCGTCCGTTGATCAAATAACGAGAATTCTCTGAGTTGAAACCACCCATGCGTCCCATCATTTGGTTAAAGATATCATCCATGTTGTTAAAATCATTAAAGTTTGCCATTTTATTTACAATCCCCCAATATTCAATTGTTAAACTCGGTTGTAATGAGGAGGCCCCCACGGCCATCCCTCAACCTTGTAATCTAATTGTACAACTATTACAAAACCATTGCAAGCATTTTCTAGCACTCTCTTCGTTAGAGTGCTAATTATTTAGAGTGCCCGCAGTAAAACCGCGTCATACAGGCGTTTTAGTGATGAAAATAAATTAAAAAAGCTGGCATTAACGTCGTTAAACCGTTAATGCCAGCTTTTATTTTAAAACTTAAAGAATGATTTCTTAGGACGAGCGAACGAGAATCCCTCACCTAATGTTTCTTGTGTATCCATGACCGTCACGAATGCACGTGGATCGATATCATCAATAATCTTTCGCACCACATTCATTTCCGACGGATCAACCACTGCGTAGACAACTCGTTGTTCATTGTGCGTAAAGCCACCTTCAGCGTGTAGCAATGACGTTCCACGTTCCAAATCTTGCATAATTGCATGCGAAATCTCTTCCGGCTTTGATGTGAAGATTAGGAATGCACGAGCTGCATAAGATCCCTTTTGGGTGAAGTTAACCATTTGCGCAAACACAAAGGCTGCAATAACGGTATACATCATTTGAACAACGTCAATATAAACTAGTGAAGCCGTCAAAACTACGACGTCCAGTGCGAATAGCGTACGTCCCATGGGGATGTTTAACTTCTGTTCTAAGATACGGGCAATGACGTCCGTCCCACCAGTCGTCCCACCGTAACGGTAAATCAATCCTGAGCCCAATCCACCAAACAATCCAGCTAGCAAAGCCGAAATTAGCAAATCGTGCTGCAAATCTAAATCGAATGGCATCAGTTGCCATAGCCACAACCAGAATGACAAACTAAAAATACCATACAATGTGTAAATCAATGCGCGCTTTCCGAGCATGCGTAACCCAATTAAGAGCAATGGAATGTTCAAAAATAGTGTTGATAACGCAGGATTAATATTTAGCAATGCCTTAAAAATCAACGTGATACCCGTTACACCACCTTCGGCCAGGTGATTGGGGATATTCACGTTAACCAGCCCCCACGCATACATAGCAGTTCCGACTGTAAAAATTGCGAAATCACGTAGTCGCATTTTTTCAATTAGACGCTCTGGCATAATATTTTCTGCCATACGAATTGCCCCCAGTACTAAAGCTTAATGTGTAAATCATATCACAAATTCCAGTATGACAGTCATTAAAAAAAGACATGTCCAAATCGAACATGTCTAATCGTACCAATATTTAACCGCGACCACCTTGGAACTCGTTGTAAAGCGTAATACCACCGTCGATATACAATGTCGTTCCCGTAATGTATGAGGCTTCGTTAGAAATCAGCCACACAGCTGCGTTAGCGACATCGACTGGATCACCGACCTTCTTCATTGGAATCATGCCTTCCGTGTCGGCACGAACCGCTGGATCAGCGAAACGTTGTGCGTTAATTGGCGTTTCCAGAGCACCTGGTGAAATGGCATTGATACGAATGCCACGTTCAGCATACTCAAGCGCCGTTGTCTTTGTAAACATCAAGACACCAGCCTTTGCCGTTGCGTATGAAGCATACGTAGGCCAAGGAATAATGTCGTGAATTGATGAGGTGTTTAGGATGTTACCCTTTTTGTTATGCTTCAAGAAGTGTTGTACGGCAATCTTAGTTCCCAAGAAAACACCATCCAAGTCAACGTGAAGCACACGTTGCCAGTCTTCATATGATGTTTCGTGCGTTTCTGATTGAATCTCGAAACCGGCATTGTTAACCCAAACGTCGATATCGCCAAAGGCTTCAATCGCCTTGTCGTAAATCGCTTGCACACCAGCTTCTGTTCCAACATCGGCACGAATTCCCACTGCACGTCCGCCTGATTGTTCGATTAGGTAAATCAAACCATCAATCACCTTTTCGTCAGCGTTGATGTAGTTAATAACCACGTTCATCGCTTCAGATCCCATGTGACGTGCAATCGCTTCACCAATACCAGAAGAACTTCCAGTTACAACCGCTGTTTTCCCGCGTAAATCAGGATAACGGGTTGAGTCTTTTGTATGATTAATTGTCATGCGTTCCACCCTCCGTACATATATTGTACATTAATGCACATGATAAAACATGAAAATTCTATTTTCCAGACATGAAAAAAACCAGCGACCCAAAATTGGCCACTGGCTTTTCAAACTAATTAACGCTTTTGCTTACCAGCATTACGACCACCCTTTGATTCAGGGTGCGTGTTTTCACTGGCGTCATCTGTAATGTCCTTACGTGCTTGTGCATCTTGTTGTGCCTGCGCAGCCTTCATAGCTTGTGCAAATGGACCAGTTGGTTCTGATTGCAACTTACCAGACAACGCATCGTCAACAACATCCTTCACTTCGAACGTGTCTGCAACGTGTTGACGCAAACGTGGACGCCAAACGATGATAATCAACGTTTGGATAATCATGACCAATGCACCAACGAAGAAGTACAACGCAATACCACCGTTAGTTACCCAGGTCATGAATAGCATCATGATTGGCATAATCATCATCATTGATTGCATTTGCTTCTTTTGCTCGGCCGGTACACCAACCATTGACAAGTATGCTTGCAAACCGTAAACAACGGCCGTTGCAATTGCCAACACTGGTGATTGCGTTGCCAACTTAATGCCGAAGAAACTTGCATTCACCAAATCGTGTGAATTCTTAATCGCTGCATACAATCCCATGAACACTGGCCATTGAATGATCAACACAGTGAAGTTCATGCCGCCTAGCAATGACACACCGTTTTCACGATAAACAGCCATCATCGCTTGAGAGGCAAGCATCTTCTCTTCTTGCGTTTGGGCGTTCTTTTGTGCTTCTTGGATCTTCGTCATTTGTGGTTGCAACAAACGCATCTTTTCTTGTTGAATCGTTGCAGCGCGTTGTTGGTGAACCATAAATGGCAACAATACCAAACGCACAACGAACGTCAAGATGATGATTGACCAACCCACTGCATTGGCACCACCAATCCAGTTTTCAGACATGTGCATGAAATTAGTCAATGGTCCTTCAAGGAAGTAACCGTGTCCCGTTACAAACAAAATGACCAACAGAATCAACAAAATTGGCGTTAAGCCTTTAATCTTCATGGAAATAACATCCTTATCTATCTCTTTTTTTAACGTATCTATTATAGCACACGGTTTTTCTTTGCGAACTTACTTTACAAAAAAACAACCATCAACAAATTGATGGTTGTTTTAGTAAGCGGACGACGGGAATCGAACCCGCATTCCCAGCTTGGAAGGCTGGAGCACTAGCCATTGTACTACATCCGCATATTTAACTACGTTGCCTCAACAACATAGTTAATAATACAGGTAAAACGTTGTAACGTCAACCCCTTATTTCATCATTAAGCTGACAAAACGATACTTTTCCGCGCGGTTATCGCTTAGAAATGTATTCAAATCCTTGAAGTTAGCGAATATCTGCGTAATGTAATTATCTTTACGACTGGCCGGCATGACCCCGTACCATTGCAAATCTGTCATCTTGTCATATCGCGTATTGTCCATAAAAATGCCTGTTACCGGCACGACTGAAAATGAAAAATCAGGGTATTGCGTTGCTGTTCGATGAGCAATACCTTCTGCGTCAGATTCGGTTGTGGCGGCTGTCAACAATGTATCGACGTCCTCGCCGACCATACGAACGGCGTACCAACTATGCTCGTCGCTAGTTAGTTCATCAATTGGTTGATAATCTTCTTCATCTGGCAACATTGGGTTTTACTCCTTTCTTAATTACAACTTACCAGTCAAAAATTGGGCTTCACCGTAACCAAAGCTCCAATCTTCATCACTGTTAACGACTAGGTTAATCATCACATCTTCCTTGCGCAAGCCTGTTTTCTCGTGTAGCTCAGACACCAAATTATTATAGAAGTTAACCTTTTGTTCAGTTGTGCGCGGACGCGTTACCAAACTAAATACTAGCACCTTATCTGTGCGTTCGATACCTAGACCAGTGTCCAAGATTTGCATTTCATAAGGCTCGTGTTGCGTGACAATTTGGTAGCGATCACCATCCGGTGCACCAAATGCAGCTAGCATTACTTCATATGAAATGTCCAAAATTTGCTTGATTTCATCGGGTGTACGACCCTTGATCATATCGATATTCATCTTTGGCATGTGACTTGCCTCCTTAGTTGTTATATAGGTTACTCCCGGACCTGAAAATGAGCAAGAAAAAACGTGCCTTTACAGGCACGTTTTAATCGTCATTATAGCTTCCCGTGCTTCTTCTCACCCAACGTGAACAATACCCACGCTAGTACACCGAAGAAGATTGGACCAACAACTGTCCAAATACCGCTGAACCAATCTCCCGTTTGGAATGGTGAGATAATCGTCAACAAAATTGAGATAATTGTCAAAGCCTCAACAAGAATCGTGATAATCCAAGTGATTGTTGGGTTCTTGTAGAAGATAAATGGACGCTCAACGTCGTTCAAACGCTTGAACAATGGGAACGCAGCAACCAAGAAGACGTAAGGCAACGTTGATGACACATTACCCATGTTCGTCAAAACAAGGTATAGTTGCTCAGCACTCTTACCACCAAATGAAATCAAGATAACCAATACTGAAACCAAGATAGCTTGTGACCATACGGCAACAGCAGGCACATCATGTTCATTCAAAGCGATAAACTTCTTTGGCCAAACTTCCTTTGGTGAACCCAAGATGAATGACTTCAAAGGTGCATATGTCAAAACAAAGAATGAACCAACATAAGCGAAGAACATTGAAATACCAGCAAAGCGAGCAAAAATTGATCCCATGATCAAGCCAGCGCTGTGTGACATACCAAAGGCATCACCCAATTGCACACCCAAGTTATTCATCAAAACATACGTGATGTTTCCAAGGTTCGCTGACTTATCAGCCGTCAATGACGTCCAGTTAGTTGAAGCGCCCCATAGCAAAATTGAGATCGCATAACCCAACCCGATGATTGTGGTTGCAATCAAAGCGGCCTTAGGATACGTCTTTTCGGCGTTATCAACGTCTTCCATGATACCACCCATTTGTTCCAAACCGGCGTATGCAAAGATAGCGTACAAGGCAAATGAGATCATTTGACCAATTGATTGATAATCAGGGCTACCTGAGATGAAGAATGAACGCAACTTTAATGGCTCGGCAAAGTGACCACCGTGACCAATCAACACAGCAATTGAAGCCAACAACAAGATGACGTTCAATGCCATAACGAACATACCACCCATAGCAGAAATGCGTGAAATTGACTTAACACCGCGTGTTACAAAGTAAGCAACGACCAAGATGAACAAAACTGCCAAAACACCAACTGTTTGACCACCGTTCAAACCGAACAATGACCAAGTTGTCGTCATGTCCTTACCGAAAATCAAAGTTGACAACGGAATCCATACCTTTTGTGATACGGAAATCATCCAAATCACCCATGATGCCAAACCAATAAAAGTTGCAATAAACGCAACCTTCTTACCCAATGAACGTTCCATCCATGAGTAAATACCACCCTTAGCGTCCTTAAATGATGCACCAAATTCAGCGTACATCATAGAAGTTGGTAGGAAGAACAACAAGGCACCCAAAATATACCAGATGATTGCTGCATATCCCATACGCTCAAAGGCCACAGGCCCATTGGCGAAACCAAAGATGGTGGTGAACATCATCATGATTAACGCGCCAAGACCGATTTTCTTCTTGTCCATAAGAATAACCCCTTGAAAAAATTCATATTTAATTTACGAAAAAATCATAAATATACATGCAACTAGTTTACGCTTGTTTCTGACACGTGGCAATTCAATGGCCTAAATCAAACCGTTTTCTAACCTGATTAAAACCCAATTCTCACATTACCGTCGATGAAACATTAAGATGACATCAAAACCCTTATAAAGACTTGACTGTTTTTTTATATGTGTGAAAATAGAAACATTAGTAAAAGATTGAATTGAGGGAATTTCATGGCTGTCACGGTTTATTCATTTTCTCACCGCACTTCAGCGCTGAATGCATTGAAGTCAGTCGAGAGCTTTTTCGAACGTAACAACTTAGACTACGAGCTAGTACAGTTGAAGGACTCATCATCCCTCCCTGTTTCAGTACCAACGATGCGTGCTATCTGCGCAGCTGAGGATCCTGAGGCAACCATTTTCAAGAATCCACGCGGTATGTCAATTGACGATTGGACGATTAATGATGTCATTGCAAGTCCAAACAAGTCATTGAAGTCACCTCTTACAGTTGAGACCAACGAAGCTGGCGAGGTTGTCCACGTTATGGCTGGTATTAATGAAGATATGTTGGGGTTGTTTATTCCACGCGATCGTCGTAAGAACGAATTGCAAGCGCTTTTGCAACGTTCTGCTGAGTTGGACGAAGAAGAAAATTAATTTAAAGAAAAAGAGGAGTTCGTTTTATGCGAACTCCTCTTTTTTAGCTATCAATTATGAATTGAACTTATTAACAATCGATTCAATGTCCTTGATCACAAGTGACATTGTTCCATCTGGATTATTGACGAATTCAACTTTACTACGGTCTTGGTAAATATCCATTGGAATAGCAATCTCGATACCAGAATCCAGCTTAAAACGTTGGAGACGGTACTTCTTCTCGACGCGCTCGACGTTAGGCACATCAATCGCCGTGTCGAGCTCTTTGTCTGCAATCACTTCATTGTACGCCTGCTTAGCCGAAATATTACCTTTGAAAACAGCTTCCGCAATATCAGCAGTATTAATTTGACCGCCGTCGGATACTGATTCGAAAATAGCACTCTGCGTGGCTGCCATTGCTTCGTGTTCAGGCACATCGAACTTATCAGCGACTGTCTTAACTGCACGTTTAATCGTCTTGATATTGTCTTTAGTTGATTCCTCCGGCTTAATCTCCAAGAAACGCTCTGAGAAGTAATTGATACGGTGGCCATCAATCAGATATTGTTTCTCTACCAACATATAAGAACCGTTCATCAAATTAACGATGATACCTTCATCTGCTTTTTGATTCGCGCCTGGCAAAACCGCTTGATTCAAAACCAAGTTGTTCACCAATTGATCATCGCGATAATCAACAATGTGCGCATAACGTGGCGCAAAGTTTAGCTTAATCAAGCCGAAGAAGTCATCAGTCCCCTCTGCAAACTCAAAGCTCAACAAATCGCCGGCCGGCACCGCTTCGCTTGCTGCAATCGTATCAAACAGCTTTTCGGCGAGTTGGGTGGTCTTTTCAGCAAATGACAACCCGTTATTGTCATCAATCGTCTGGGCTAGATAATCCTCACCGGTCAACGTGCCCGGCTTAAAATCGCCCGTTTGGAACTTCATAATAATCTTTTCCAGATAGTCGTGGAGTCCAGGTTGAGTTAAATCAATTTCAGCTTGGGATGCAATTAGATTCCCTGCATCTTTATCCAAAATATGCAAAATAACGTGTTTTAAAATCATAATCTTTATCTCTCATTTATCCATTTAAAAAGCTGTGGCCAACTGAATTGGCCACAGCTTTTAGTGTACTATTTTTCTTGCTTAATAGGCAATGTAATTCTGAAAATCGACCCTTGTCCAATAGCGGATTCAAGTTCAATCTTTCCACCATAACCTTCAACCAGCTTTTGGGCGATACTCAACCCAAGACCATTTCCACCCTGCTTACGAGAACGTGCTTTGTCGACACGATAGAAGCGGTCGAAGACACGCGCAGCGTCTTCTGGAGAAATACCTTCACCAAAGTCTTGCACAGCCAATTGTACGAAGTTCCCCGAACGTGACGCAGCAAAGTGAATTTCCTTGCGGTCTTGGCTGTACTTTACAGCGTTGTCCGACAAGATAATTAAAATTTGCTCAAGGTGATCACGATTCATATTAACGATGGTTGGCCCCTTCAAGTCGTCGTCCAAGCCAAACGTGAAGTCTGGATGAATCATCTTGAAGTTCGTATAGATGGCGTTAATCATGTCCTTGACATCAGTGTCACCCTCGCGGAAAGTCAATTCCACTTGATCAGCACGTGTCAAATCAAGCATTTCAGAAACCAGGCCTTCCATGCGTCGCATTTCTTGCAAAGACGCTTCGATTGACTCGGCCAAAATCTTTGGATCATCCTTACCCCAACGGTTCAACAACTCCATGTGTCCCTTAACAATGGCCACAGGCGTGCGCAACTCGTGTGAAACATCTTCAACGAATTGGTGTTGTTGCAAAATGAAGCGTTGCATACGATCTAGCATGTCGTTCAACAAATCTGACAAGTCCGTTAATTCATCAGGACGTCGATCCTCATGTTGCACACGGGCTTGCGATTGTGGGTCGGCTTGCATTTCATCAACGACCTTTTTGATGTTGTTGACTGGGCGTAGCAGGTAATCTGATAACCAATAGCCCCACAAGGCTAACAAGAACAAGCCTAGGCCAATCAAAATCATGATGATAAGGTACACACGGTTAAATGTTTTGTGATACGACGTCAAGTGGTTTTCAATCACGACATAACCAATCAAGTGGTTGTTTGAGTTACGCAACTCCTGACGGCCGACTAGCACAGAACTACCATTAACCCGTTCTGTTTTAACACTCAAATCTGAGACACGTTGAAATGGCACGCCAGCACCACCAATTGGATAAACTTGGCGCCCATTTGTGTTATACACCATGACTGTGTAGTCCTGACGCGTAATCTGTTGCATAACGGGGTCGTTAACCACCTTGTTCAAGTCGTTTGACTTTGGTCGCAACATGGCATCAACATCAGCCGGTGATAATTTCTTTTCATCCAGATTTTGCAATCGCGTTGTGACAACCTGTAGTGAGGTTGCCACTTGTTGACGCTCGGTTTTTAACATTTGTGATGAAAAAGCCTGCACAACAAACCAAGCAAAGATTATAAATATCAAAAAAACACCGGCTGCGGAACCGAGTGCCCACTTCCATTTAAGTGAGAGTCCCTTGCGTTGCGGTGTTTCAGTGATAATGGATGCATTGTCCATTAGTCGCCCCCAAAATTACTGACGCATAACGTATCCAGTACCACGAACGGTTTGGATGTATGATGCGCGTGAGTCTGGTTGATCAATCTTATTACGCAAGTAACGAATATAAACATCGACAACATTGGTTTCGATTTGTGAGTCGTAACCCCAAACCTTCTTCAATAGTTCCTCACGAGATTGGACAACGTTAATGTTTTCCATCAAGATCAACAGCAATTCGTACTCACGCTTTGTCAAATTAATGATTTCGTTACCACGACGGGCAATGCGGTTTTCCTTTTCGACCGTCAAATCACGGTAACGAACAACGCTTTGGTGCGTGCTGTGCTCTTCCGTCTCAATGTTAATACGACGCAACAAAGCGCGAACACGGGCCAACAATTCTTCGATGGCGAATGGCTTAACGACGTAGTCATCCGCACCGTAATCAAGTCCAGAAACACGATCAATAACTAAATCGCGAGCTGTCATCATGATGATTGGTGTGTTCTTCACTTCGCGCAAACGACGTGCTACTTCTAAACCACTCAATTCCGGCAACATCAAATCCAACAAGATCAAATCGTAATCATTGTCCAATGCAGCTTGCAATCCACCACGACCGTTGTCTTCTACGTGCGTTTCATAACCTTCGTGTTGCAACTCTAGTTCAACGAAACGCGCCAAATTTACTTCATCTTCAATAACAAGGACACTACTCATGTGCGATACCTCATCTTACTTTCTACAGGATACGGTCACTCCCCTGAAGTCATGACATTTTAAAATTAGCATAACATGATTTTCTAATAATTCCTAGTCTTTTGCCATTCTGACGGTCATTCGGACTCTGAAAATCCATTAGATTTCCGGTTATGTTGATAAACAAAAATTGCTAACGTAATTGGCAGTACCAAAATGACACCTAAAATCGCGTACAACAATGACAACATTGATGACGTAAATAATTTCGCATTCATAATCTCACCGATGGTGTAATGCAATTTACCAAACCAAATTGCTAAGCTCAAAAAGTCAGCCATAAATCCAAATAAGACGGTGTTAACAGCCGTTCCAATGATTTGCTGACCAAGCTTTTGTCCTGTACGAATCAGCTGACTGGTCTTCATGTTTGGTTGATCATGACGTAGTTCGCCGACACCAGCAGCAATTGCGATGGCCGCCTCGGCAATCGCACCAAGGGTTGCAAGCAAGGCAGCTACGATACCTAACGTGACGAAATTAACATTAATACCTAATGATAATCCTTCTAGTTCTTCTGAATTTTCTTCAGCGAATCCTTGCGCCATCGCTAAATGTTCGGCTGGCAAAATCAGCAAAACCAAGGCGATCATGACAATGAAACTTGCAATCAAGGCGATTGACGTTGTTTCTTCATCGGCACCAGAACTCAAGATGGTGATGGTCAACAAAAAGGCACCACCGACTAGCAAAACTGCCATGGCGTTGAATTGGAAGTTAATCAACATAATCATGACAATCATGATACCAAAATTAACCCACAAGCTAGCAAAGGCGCCAACCCCTTTACCACCACCGATGGCGACCATTAAAACAAACAAAATAATGGCTAATACCATGGTTACTGTCATCTTGGCACCTCCGTCTTAATTCGGGTGAACCTACGAACTAGCAATACCCACATGATCCCGGCAGGCACCGTTAAGACAATCCCAATGGCACTAATCAACGTTTGCACCAACCCCAGTGACATATTCATCATGTACGTGAAGCCCCAATCGTTACCATTGCGCAAATACAAGACAGCCATTGGAATCTGTTCAGCAATGAAAATTAAGAATAGCGTATTACTCAAAGCACCGAAAATTTCTTGGCCAACGTGGCGACCGGACTGGATAATTTCACGAATTGTGATATTGGGACGTTCGCGTTCTAGGCTAAACAACGTCGCAATCATATCGGTTGCTTCATCCATAACGGCGCCCAAAACACCGACTAGGGTCATTGCCATAAACAACGGCTGCGGTAGCTGCGTAATAAACGACATCAGTTCAAAGTGCAAACCATGATTATTGGTCATCTTAAAGACAATCGACGCAATGATCATCGCCAATGCAGTTGCTGTCAAAACATTGGCGAACACGACCCAGGTCTGGCGTTGGCGGAACCCCATAACTAACCCCAGCGTGATTGCCGATGCTAGCACACTAAATAACATGAACAAGCCAAGGATATTGCCATTAGTCGTATGTAAATCCAAGGACACCGTCCCAATAAAGAGCACCACATTAACAGCCAGGGAAATCACGGTTAGGCGACCGGCGTGACCCATTGAAATAATCAAAATACCAAGTACTGCAATCATGATCGGTACCCAAACGGTATCACGTTTCATGGTCTGGACCGTCCAAGTTTGATGGTCAGCGCGATTTAAGAAAATTTGATTGCCAACTTTAAATGGTTGTTCAATCGCCATTGCGGCATCCGATGTATTCTTCACTGTGATGGTTTTACCGGCTTGATTGGTATTCAACAACTTTACGCGTAAAGACTGCGTGGTCTCTTTAACGTCATTGTTGTATTGGTCTGTTAATCGGTTGGTTTGTAGCACCTTGACCTGCGTCACTTGGCCCAGCGGCGTACGATACCAGCTAGCGTTGTGACGCAAAACAACCATACTTGTCAGAATAAGCAATATTAATACAAGCCAAGGCCACCACTGTTTCTTCTCAACATACTGCTTCATTAATCAAATACCCGACGATTGTCGCCAGCCATTTGAATTTCTTTGGCCAAGAAATGAATGCGTTGCATCAAACGTTCTGCCTTAACAGGCTCTGCACCACTCTTGGTAACTGTGAAATGCTCTTTTTCTAGCTGGTCCATTGAGAAGTTCGACGTGAAGAAAGTTGGTAACTCATTTTGCATACGATATTCAAGGATAACGCCCAAAATATCATCACGAATCCAAGCAGTAATCGATTCTGCCCCAATATCATCAAGCACCAAAATTGGCACACGCTTAATGGCATTAATCTTATCTTGTGGATTTTCCTTTGAATCAATTGACCCACGCATTTCAACAGCAAAGCTTGGGAAGTGCACCAACGTCACTGGAATGCCTTCTTGGGCTAGTTCGTTAGCCATGGCGCCCATCAAGTGGGTCTTACCGATACCGTATGACCCGTGAATATATAAACCACGGTGATAAGCCTTTGGGTCAGCGATATAAGCACTGACAAAATTGATAACTGCCGTTAATGCAGCTAATCGATCACCATCATCCTCAGAAAAGTCGTCCAAACGTGCCCGTTCAATGAGCTTTGGCATTCCAATTGATTGCACCAAATTTGCTTGCATTTGCAAACGTTGGGCGGCCAGTGTTTCTTCGTCAGGTTGGTAAACAATCACAATACGATTTTCAGTCACTTCAAGCATTGGCTTATAGCCACGGTGCACAACCGGCTTCCCAGCTGCTGCGTTCTTAACTTGTGTGTAGAATTCGTACAAGACGGCAAAGTCACGGTTCACAATGTCACGTGTTAAAACGTCCTTGTTTTGCTCGAAAAAGGCTTTGATACCAGGCTCAGCAAAAACCTCTTTTTGAATCGCCGCGTAACGGGCGTGTAAGTTCTTTTTGTTCATGAATTGATCGAGCGCTTGCCCAACATCCATCGGGTTATCCGAATCATTTTTGACGATTCAGATGAAATGTTTCATCAGCCATTGTTAATTCTCCTTGTTAGTCTGTTGTCGACGAGCGCGGAGTTGCGCCAGTTGATCCTTAGCGGCCTGAGCAGCCTCTTCAGAAACAGTTGAAGCTGTTTGGTTTTCCCAATCGGGTCGCGTTTCCTTAACCTGCGCTGGACGTTGCCATTGACGACCATTTGATCGACTCGCAACTTGCTTTTCTTGCTTGGTTTGGCGTGACTTCGCACGGCGTTGCAAGTACTCAAGTGCGCCGACAGCAGTGGTGACCTTTGCTTGTGCCCAATCGTTAACAATTGTTTGTAGCAACGCTTTATTCAGGGTTGCCTTCTTTTCAACAACTGTCAATTCGTAAAGCATCACATTCAAGACTTCCGGTGCTACTTTGTCTAATTGTGCAATGTCTTCCAACGCCTTGACTTCAGCATCGGTCACAAAGCCACCACTCACTTCGCGCAAGTTTTTTAAGAATACAAGTGGTGCGGTATTCTTAGCAGATTGAATAATCGCTTCAGCTGGACTCTTGACGTTCGTATCCGGCGTCGCCTGCGTTGCTTCGTCTGGCTTTGAGGTCGCCAATTCAGTATGGTGACGTTGGTCAGATTGATAGCTCTTTTTAAGCATTGTGCGAATCGCATCCATATCAATGCCGTTGTCAGGCGTAATCGTCGCCTGAATAACGCGTACCAAATCAACATCCCCTAAGCCATACAAATTTTTAACAATCGTCAAGTCCGCCTCATGCTTGCGAACGGTCGACGCAGACACACCAAATGTGCGTAGCATGTCAGTCAAAAGTGCCACGTCAACGGATTTGGCCGATTGATGCAGTTGCTTTTGCAAGTCGCTCTTCGTGTCGTCGTTGTTTAAGGGTGCTTCTGGCAACTTTTCAAATGACACATTACCCATCATGTCAAAGAAGGTTGTTGAAACATTCACACCCGGAATCATCGCGTCCTTTGGCTTAATGTCATCGACCAATTGTTGGAATAGTTCATCACCCAAATAATGCGCAAGTAAACTTGATAGCATGGTATCAGCCAAAAAGGCCTTCATGGTCATCGGTGGAAAGAGACGATAAACCCATTGTGACCCGAAACTTGTGTCTTGGCGATAGGTCTTAATTAGGCCCATTCCTTCCAGGTTCTGACGAGCTGACAAAAAATCGTGTTGGCTAATTGCTAATTGATCAAGCAAATCAACGTGCAGATTCTGAGCATCTGGCGTTTCGCCCATCATTGCCCAGGCTAAATAAAGTGTAAACGCATCACGCCCAATAATTGGCAAGTAAACCTTGGTTAGCGATTGTACAGCGCCAAGGTCAATTGGTTCATCATACATCAGCCGATAATGCTGACGAATTGAAAACTCAGCCATGTCGGCCTCCTTGTTAATTTAGTGTGGTAATGCTGCTAAAACAGCATCAACTTGTGCATAAGTTTCAGCAATAGTGCCTGAATTGTCGATGACATAGTCAGCTAATTTTTCTTTCTCTGCCATTGGCATTTGCGAATTCATGCGTTTGCGAGCCTCATCGGCCGATAATTGGTTACGAGCCATTAATCGTTCCTGCTGGACATCAGCCGGAACCGTTACAACCATGACTGCATCTGCGCCGGCTGCATTCTTCCCTTCCAATAACAATGGAATGTCCAACACAATGAGTGGTACACCTGCTGCTGCGTATGCGTCAGCCTGTGCTCGCATGCTTGCTTGGACACGCGGATGCGTAAATTGATTTAATTTCGCTAATTTCGCTGGGTTACCAAAGACAACAGAGCCTAATGCTTTGCGGTTCAGCGTGCCATCTGGTTGCAACATCTCTTCACCGAACTCAGCCACAATATCCATTAGTGCGGGTTGTCCAGGTTCGACAACTTCACGCGCAATGACATCCGCATCTAGTACCGGAATACCTAGTTCTTTAAAGTGGTTGGATACAGTTGACTTACCGGTCGCAATGCCACCAGTTAATCCCAATTTAAACATGTTTTTAATCCTTTACTACTTGGCAAACAGGGCAATAAGTTGTCCCACGTTGTGCAACTTTCATCTTCTCAAGTGGGTGTCCACAACGTAGACACGGTTCACCAACGCGACCGTATACTTGTAACTCGTTTTGGAATTCGCCTGCTTCACCAAACGCTGTTGTAAAGCTGTGCACAGTGGTGCCGTGGTGTTCAGTCGCGCGGGTGATTTCATGAATGATATTCTCACGCAAACGTGCCAGTTCATCCTCACTTAGCTTGTTAGCCGCTGTTAACGGGTGAATTTGTGATTGCCATAGTGTCTCATCAACATAAATATTGCCTAAACCAGCAATGTGGCTTTGATCAAGTAAAAATGGCTTGACGTGCATCCGTGACTTCGCAAATTCACTTACCATATATGCCAACGACAAATCCTTTTCAGTTGGCTCTGGACCAATTTTTGCCAGTCCAGCGACCTGTAATGCGTCAGCATCTGGAACCAGGTTCATGCGGCCAAATTTGCGTGTATCACGATAAAACAGGTCAATGCCCTCATCAAGATGGAATGTGACCAGGTCATGCTTACCAGGTTCAGTACCCGCTGGAACAGTGTAATAAGCCCCTTCCATACGTAAGTGTGACACCATGGTTAAGCCACCAGAGAATCGGAATAGCAAATATTTACCGCGTCGATCCACTTTTTCAATTGTTCGGCCAACTAATTCAGCATCAAATTCTTCTGGTGCCATGCCGCTGATTGTCTTTTCCCAGCGCACCTCTGTACCGAGTACTTTACGTCCTACTACTAGTCGTGTCAGACCACGACGAACTGTCTCAACTTCTGGTCCTTCTGGCATGATTAACCGCCTTTCCGACCGTTTATTTCATCTACGGTCATGTGTCATTTATCTTATTTAGTTTACCATTTTTAACAGGTGACGGTTAGACATAAAATACAATCTCAGCAACATAAATTTTTAGGTAAAAAACAGGTAACGTATATAAAAAGACTCGGCAAATGAATTGTCGAGTCTTCAAAATATCTATTACTTAGCGTCGTACCAGCTCTTACCTTCGTGACTAGCAACTGATAGTGGCACATCCAACTTAACAGCAGAATCCATGATGCGTGGCACAAGCTCATGCAATGCTTCAATTTCGCTTGCCGGAGCCTCGAAGATCAATTCGTCGTGCACCTGAAGCAACATCTTAGCTTGCAACCCGGCATCAGTAATGGCTTGTTGCATGTTAATCATTGCAATCTTGATAATGTCGGCGGCTGATCCCTGAATTGGTGAATTCATCGCCGTACGTTCCGCAAAACTACGAGCGTTAAAGTTCTTCGCCTTAATATCAGGCAAGTAACGGCGGCGGTGAGCAATCGTTTCAACATAGCCCTTTTCACGTGCTGACGCAATAATGTCTTCTGACCATTGCTTAACACCTGGGTATTGTTCAAAGTACGTGTCAATGATTTGCTTAGCTTGCTTACGTGACACACCAATGTTCTTAGCTAAACCAAAGTCAGAAATACCATAAACAATCCCAAAGTTCACGGCTTTCGCTTGACGACGAATGTTGCCATCAACCGTTTCCTCCGGCACTAGACCAAAGATACGACGAGCCGTGGCTGCGTGAATATCTTCACCGTTAATAAACGCTTCTTGTAAGTGCTTATCACCCGTGATGTGGGCCAAAACACGCAATTCAATCTGTGAATAGTCGGCACTAAAAATCATCCAGTCATCTTGACGCGGAATGAAGGCCTTACGAATACGACGACCTTCTTCAATACGCACCGGAATGTTTTGCAAGTTTGGCTCAACTGATGACAAACGACCAGTCTGCGTCAATGTTTGCAGGTAACGCGTGTGGACCTTTGAATCAGAACCGTGAATCACACGTAACAATCCTTCAACGTAGGTTGATTGAATCTTGGCGATTTGACGGTATTCCAAAATTGACGCAACTAGAGGGACATCCCCCATTTGCTCCAACACTTCAACACTGGTTGAATAACCAGTCTTCGTCTTTTTAATAGGTGTGTAGCCCATTTCTTCAAACAAAATCACCCCTAATTGCTTAGGTGATTGAATATTGAATTCATGACCTGCTTGTTGATAAATCGTTTGCTCGAGTTCTGACAAACGTTCCGTCAACTTGCTACGCATTTCAAGTAACGTGTTGGCATCGACCGTAATACCCGTAGCTTCCATGTCAGCTAGCACATAGGTCAATGGCAACTCGATTTCTTCGTACAAATTCGTTTGCTCATGATCAGCTAACTTTTTAGTCAACGGCGCCTTCAAGTACTGAATAGCCATTGCTTTGCGTCCAAGGTGTTCAAACAAGTCCTCATCAGCTTCAGGAATGGCAAACTTAGCTCCCTTGCCATAAACCTCTTCATCAGTACGAACGGCATAGTAGCCGTTTTCGTGGGCTAATGCGCCTAAATCGTTGTTATTGTCGTTTGTGTCTAGCAAGTAAGCGACTAACAACAAGTCGAAATCAACTGCTGGGAACGTTACACCCAGACGACGCAACGCAACGATGGTTTCCTTAGCGTTAAAGACGTTCTTTTTAATGGCTGGGTCTTGCAACAGCTTGTTGACAGGTGTACCTTGCACCAACAACTCAATATCGCGGCTGACAAAGTAGCCATGTTCATTATTACCAATTGCGAAACCAACAGGTGCGGCTGTGTGGTAATTATCGCCATCAAGCTCTAGATAAAAGCTGACCTCATCACCCAATTGTTCAATATGGGTCAAGTTCGTAGCTGTTAACTCACGAACTTCCAATGCTGTATTGCTCATATCGTGAACAGGATCACCGTTCTCATCAGCCGCATCGTGTAGCGGTGCCGGAATAGTGTGACCTTGATTAGCCAGCTTCACTAGTTGTGCCTTGAAGTCTAGATGTTGATAAAACGGAATAATCGCATCATAGTCCGGCCCTTGATAAGTTAAGTCAGTCAATGTGTAATCAACTGGTGCATTCGTGCGAATTGTGGCCAAGTCACGTGACAACAATGCATCTTCCTTACCAGCGACCAACTTTTCCTTTTGCTTAGAGGCCTTCATTTCATCAATGCGCTCATACATTTCTGGAATGGTGTGGTATTCCTTCATCAACTTAATCGCTGTCTTAGGACCGATACCAGCAACACCAGGATAATTGTCACTCGTGTCACCTTGAAGGCCCTTAACCTCAACGATTTGGGCGGCTGTCAAACCATCATACACTTCAGCAACCATTGCTGGTGTGTAGTGGTCCATTTCAGTAATTCCCTTTTTAGTTACCCAAACAGAAACATCGTCGGTTACCAATTGCGTCATATCACGGTCTCCCGTCACAATCGTCACCGTATATCCGGCTGCTTCTCCCATACGGGCAGTTGTCCCGATGATATCGTCGGCTTCGTAACCAGGAAGTTCGTAAGACTTGATACCGTGCAATTCAACCATCTTACGCAATGGCTCAAATTGTTCAACCAATTCTTGAGGCGTCTTATCGGTTTCCCTTATAGTTGTCAAACTTTCCTGTACGGAAGGTCGTCTTACCGGCATCCCACGCAACCAACGCCAAATCAGGCTTAAACGGATCAACAATACCGTCCAACAGGTTATTGAAGCCTACCAAAGCGTTTGTGTGTAGTCCTTCGTGATTTACAAAACGGTCAACTTGGTTAATCAGTGCATAAAACGCACGAAAAGCCAGTGAGTTACCATCAATCAATAGTAATGTTGGTTTTGCCATGTTTATCTCATTTCCGGGTGACGTTTCACCCACCGTAGTCATATCTTAAGTGTAACAGAAAAGCGCCTCGCAAGTAACGAGACGCTTTAATATTTGTAACGGTTTTAATCGCGTGATCCACCGAATGCAGTGAACAATTGAATCATGTAGATGAACAAGTTGATGAAGTCCATGTATAGTGACAAAGCACCAGACACGGCCATACCTTGTTCCATATCTGCATCACCAGCAAATTGCATGTACATTGCCTTCAAACGGTTCATGTCGTATGCCGTAAACAATGCGAAGACAATCACACCAACAACTGACAAGAACATGTAGACAATGCTGTTAAAGAAGAACAAGTTGATAATCCCACCGATAATCAACGCAATCAATGAACCAAACAAGATAGATGACATTGATGCCATTGACTTCTTAGTTGTCACACCGTACAAAGCCATACCAGCAAACAAGAAGGCTGTCGTCAAAAACGCCGTTGCCAACGTTCCGATTGGTGTTACCATACCGATTACCGTGAACATCAAACCGTTCAGCACCGCAAATCCCATCAACATACCGAATGCTTGGGCTGGATTTTGGTAAACACGCTTACCGAACAAGTAAACGAAACCGAACACAACCCCAATCATGATGATTGATGAAATTGGGCTACTGAAAATCGTTGCGATTTGGCGCGCAAACATGGTAATACCCAAGTATGCTGTAACCGCCGTTACCAACAAGGCCAAAGCCATGTATGTGTAAACCTTCTTAAAGAAACTGTTCAAGCCCTGCATATCTGGGTTAACCAGACGTGGCTCTTGTTGTTCAAATCCAAAATTATCCATACTTTTAATACCTCTTTCGTTGTCCGCAGACAATGTTTTGGTTAACTACCCCAATGCTTATATTATAACAAAAACCTTAACCGAAACTCTATGGTTCAGTTAAGGTTTTTCGTTGTTTTTTACTGTAGGTTTGATTGCGTGTTGGCTAAATCTTTTCAAATGCAAACTCTGTGTTCTGCAAATCACCGGCACCCATGAAGATGAAGACACCCTCTTCGTGATCCAACAATGGTGCGACGTTAGTTGGTGAAACGATACCACCAAACTTTGAAATCTTAGCACCCAAGTCTGATGATGAAATATCACCAGCGGCTTCACGTGCTGAAGCAAAGATTTCCGTCAAATAAACCTTGTCGGCCAATTCAAGTGACTTAGCAAAATCATCTTGGTACGCGATTGTACGTGAGAATGTGTGCGGTTGGAAGACGGCAACCAGCTCACGACCTGGGTACTTTTGACGCGCCGCATCCAATGTCGCCGTAATTTCTGATGGGTGGTGTGCGTAGTCATCGATGATGGTTACGGGGCCAACTTGCTTCTCAGTAAAGCGGCGCTTAACACCCTTAAAAGACAACAACTCCTTGCGAACAAGGTCGCCATCAATCTTTTCGAAGTACGCAACAGCAATGACGGCCAAAGAGTTTAGCACACCGTGTTGTCCGAACAAAGGTACTTCGAAGTTACCCAAGAACTCATCATGGTAGTACACGTCAAAGCTAGAACCAGTTGTTGAACGCTTGATATCAGTTGCGTAGAAGTCATCTGTTTCTGGGTTTGTACCGTAGAAGTATACTGGTACATCCACCTTCATTTGGCGAAGTTGTGGATCGTCACCCCAGGCAAAGATCCCCTTCTTAACATTGTTTCCGAATTCTTCGAAAGCGCTACGTACATCATCAACACCTGTGTAGTAATCAGGGTGATCGAAGTCGATGTTCGTCATAATGGCATAGTCCGGTGTGTAGTCTTTAAAGTGGCGACGGTATTCGTCAGCTTCAAAAATGAAGAAGCGTGCGTCAGGCACACCCTTACCAGTACCATCACCAATCAAGTAAGATGTTGGGGCAATACCAGCCAAAACGTGGGCCAACAAACCGGTCGTTGATGTCTTACCGTGAGCACCAGCAACACCAATTGACGTGTATTGCTTAATTAGGCTTTCAACCATGTCAGGGTAAGTCACAACCGTCACTTGATCCCCCATTGCCAAGGCTGCGGCAACTTCCACTTGATCATCAGTAAAGGCGTTTCCACGAATAATCGTCATACCTGGCTTAATGTTTGCTGCGTCGAATGAATACATTGGAATACCCGCGGCTGCCAAAGGCTTTTGCGTAAAGGTATATTCATCAATGTCAGAACCAGCGACTTGTAGGCCTTGATCGTGAAGAATCAAAGCAAGCGCACTCATACCTGAGCCCTTAATTCCAATAAAGTAGTACAACGTATCTTTGTCCATTTTCATTCGTCCAATCTGTTTGTAAGTAAGACCTATTATACACGTAAAAAGACCTCCAGACAAAAACTCAGCGGAATGTAAAAAAGCCTTAACCATGGATAATTCACGGTTAAGGCTTCACAGTTATTTAGTCTTCGAAATACGATGTTTCGCTTTTAGCAGCCACGCTTGCTTCTTCTGATAAAATATCATCCAAACTCAAGCCCAGACCTGTTTTAACATGCGTGTGAGCATGCTTTTCATGGGTCACTACTGGTGCTTCGCTGACCGCAACTGAGGCAACTGGCTTGGTAGGGACTGCCTCCATTACCGCTTGCGGTTGCAATGTTTCCACAATAATTGGCTCAGTTGGTTCAGCCACGATTGGCGCTTCAACCACTTCAGGTTCAACTGCCGGCTCGGCAAGTACATCAACGGCGTCTTCAGACGAATTTGCCCACATGACATAAGCCGTCTTAGCTAACATCAAGTGCGCAACTTGCTCATCGTAGTTTTCCATTAGACGTTCATAAAAGACGATGGGACGACGATCAGCCATGCTGTTACCCCCGTCTTATTGGAACAACGCTTGGGCTTCGGCTGAGCTTGCGTCGAACGGCGTGCCCACTTCGGCAAAATCGTCAGGCAAAATCAAAGCACCTGGCACTTGTGGTGCGTTTGGTAAACGCAACTCACGACCAGACGTAATCATACCGTTAGAGGCAACGCCACGCAAAGCACCTGGCCAGATAATCAAACCTGAAGGCATCATGGCACCAACCTTAGCAACAACAACCTTAATACCTTGGCGCATGTTTGGTGAGCCTGACACGATTTGCACGCGTTCATCGTTATCTACGACCGTCGTTGTCACTTGCAAGTGATCTGAGTCTGGGTGTGGCTCTGCAGACTCAACGTACCCAACAACAAACTTAGGTGTCGTATCAGCTACCAATACATCCTCAAATCCAGCAGTTGCAAGCACATCGTTCAACTTGGCAACTTGTTCTTCAGTCAAAATAACTTGGCCGTTAACATCAGACAAATCAAGAATTTGTGAAGCGTTCAAAAAATTCAATCCCAAAAGGTTGTTGTCCTTATCAGCAAGGCGTACAACATCTCCCTTTTGTGTTGCGGTGTGCTCAGCTGCAGGCGCAGTCAACACAACCAAAACATCACCCATTCCTGCTGGGTTATAGCTGGCAATCAACATCTTGTCAGTCTCCGTTTCTTTTTTATTTATTAGTCACCGTAAATGATGTCATTTACAGTTGTCTTATCAAGCTTTTGTGCAAGTGTTTCAACCAGTGCTTGAGCAGCTTCAAAATCTGAAACTGACCAAACCGTCTGGTGCGTGTGAATGTAGCGTGACGCAACACCCAATGCAACTGATGGCACACCAGACAATTGTGATTGTGCGCCGTGTGCGTCAGTACCACCCTTGGCGACGAAGTATTGCAAAGGAATACCGGCATCATGGGCGGTATCCAAGACGAATTCCTTCAAACGCAATGGCATGATGACACCCGGATCGTACACGCGCAACAAGGCACCGTGGTCCATTTGACCTTGGCCTTGTTCTGATTGCGTATCATCAGCTGCAGATGAATCAAGGGCAAAGAAAATATCAGGTTGCAATTGGTTAACGGCCGGGCCGACACCACGCAGACCAACTTCTTCTTGGACGTTAGCCCCCATCATCAACGTATTAGGCAGTGCGACACCTTGTAAGTTCTCAAGTGCATTCAAAATCGTGACCAAACCAAAACGATTGTCCCAACTCTTTGACACAACGCGCTTGCCATTAGCCAACATTTCCGTTTTAACAGCTGGCACAATGAAGTCACCCGGGTGAACACCGAATGAAATTGCTTCATCAGCTGACGTAAAACCACCATCAAACAAAATGTCTTGAATCTTCGGTGCTCCATTCACACCACCTTCACGCAAAAAGTGTGGTGATACGGCTGAAGACACAACTGGGTATTGGTTATCGCGTGTAAAGAGTGTGAAGCGTTGCGCCGATACTGTATAAGGGTTCCAACCACCAACTGGGTCAACCACCAACATACCGCGTGGCGTAATTTGCGTCACGATGAAACCAACTTCGTCCATGTGAGCGCCAATCATGATACGTGGCGCATCAGCATTCTCGTTGTGACGAATGCCATAGATACCACCCAAACCATTTTGAACAACTTCATCAACGAGCGGCGTCAAATCCTCACGAAAGGCCTTGCGAACGGCATGTTCTTGACCAGAGGTTCCTTGCAACTCAGTATACTTTACAATACGATTCCAAATACGTTCTTCCATGTTGTGTCACACTTTCTTTTTTACTTGTGCAAATCTAGAATGGCGCGGATTTGCGCTTCCAACATGCCAATACCAACAACGTTAGCGCCACCTTCTGGCAAAATAATGTCAGCGTATCGCTTCGTTGGTTCAACGAATTGGTGATACATAGGCTTAACGGTTGCCAAGTATTGGTTTACAACTGATTCTGTCGTACGACCGCGTTCGACAATGTCGCGTTGCATGCGACGAATGAAACGCAAGTCGTCATCTGTGTCAACGTAGACCTTGATGTCTAACATGTCACGCAATTCTGGTTCAGTGAACAGCAAGACACCTTCAACGATAATAACGTCTGAAGCTTCAACCGTTACCGTCTTATCAGAACGCGTGTGCGCAGCGTAGTCATACGTTGGTTGTTCGATTGATTCGCGTTGCAACAATTGCTTCAATTGTGCAATCAACAAATCATTATCCAATGAATCTGGGTGATCATAGTTCGTTGCAACACGTTGCGTCATACTCTTATCACTTTGATCCTTGTAGTAAGCGTCTTGTGGAATCATAACCACAGACTCACCCTTCAAACGCTCGATGATTTCACGGCTAACCGTTGTCTTACCAGAACCTGAGCCACCAGTAACTCCGATAACAACTGGACGTGAATTAGACATAATACAATCCTCTTTCTTCAATTCAATTCTTTAAATATAACTTATTGTAGGGGTAGTGTCACTGTAATGGTTGTCCCAACACCAACCTGGCTATCCAAGTCAATGGTACCCTTAGCTTGATTCACTAGGTCATTGACAATGGCAAGCCCAAGGCCTGTGCCAGGTATCGTTTGATTACGTGACTTATCAATGCGATAAAAGCGCTCGAATATACGGTTTTGTTGTTCACTCGGAATCCCCAAACCAGTGTCTTTAACAGCCACGACAAATTCAGAAGCTGTGACCATAGCAGAAACCTTTACCAACCCATTGTGGCGGTTGTATTTAACAGCATTAACAATTAAGTTGGTTAAAATTTGACGAAGCACAGTTGCATCCTGCGTAACCGTAAAGGATGGCGCAACCTCATTCTGAAGTGTCAACTGTTGCTTGTCAGCATTTTCTGCCTGGGACTTGAATATATCATTCACCATATCCGACAACTTAATTGGTGTGGCAGTTTCCTGTCGTTCAGGCACTTTGGCGATTGTCAAAATATCTTCTGTCAATTCTAACAAACGATTCGTTTCCGTTTGAATAATCGTTAAGAACTCTTGGCGAGCCTCTGGATCCTCCTGAGCACCGCTCAATAGCGTTTCTGTAAAGCCAGAAATTGCTGTCAACGGTGTGCGCAATTCGTGCGACGCATTCGCGATAAAGGCACTCTGCATATCTTGCATTTGCGTGACCTCAGTCATGTCGTAAAGCAAGACCAACAATTCGTGGTGTCGTTCGCGTGTCTCGTAATAAACCAGTGACACATCGACAATTCGCGCATCTAATTTAACTAACTCGCGGACATGTGTTTGACGCTTAAGTGACTGCTCAAACAATGACAATAGTCGGTGATTCTTAATAACGTCATCATATTGTCGGCCGACGACATTTTGAGTCAAACCAAGAAGCGCTTGGGCTTGTGGATTTGTCTGAATAATCGTTCGCTCTGGCGTAATACGTAGTGCGCCAAGTGGCATATTAGCCATCAACGCAGCCAATGTACTACCTTGCTGTTGTAACAACTTGATGCGATTTCGATTGAGGCGTTGAACATCATTAATCGCTTCAGCCAACGGTGCCAATGAATCGTCAGGACGCATCAGAATGTGTCCGGCACGCGTATTGTCCGTTTGCAAATCGCGGAGTTTATCAATGAAAATGGCCATGTGTTGATCACGACGTTGCTGTTGTAAATCCAGTACTAGCGTTGCGACACCCGCCAAAATCATTGACAGCAATAACAGCAAATGTGCTTTTGGCATTCGCGTTTCATCACCTGTTAACGCAGCAACCAGGAAAAGCCCCCAGATTAGCACGAAGAACAAGGCCCAGAAAATGACAAAGCGTTTCGCATTATGCATTAATTCTGATTGCATGATAGTCCTCCCTATTCAGCTGTCGCTTGATTATCAAAACGGTAACCAAAACCACGAACCGTCTTTAGATGGACGGGATGTTTTGGATCGTTCTCAATCTTGTCACGCAGGTGCGAAAGGTGCATGTCAACCATGCGTGTGTCAGGCCCCGTAAATTCGTAGCCCCAAACACCGTGCAGAATTGTTTCACGACTTAATACACGTCCCTCACGTTCAGCCATATAAGCCAGCAATTCATATTCCTTCGGTGTCAGTTTAATAACCTCACCATCGCGCTGCACAACCATCTTGTCAAAATCGATTTTGATATTACCGAATTGCTTCGTCTTATTCTCGCTTTTGTTCTCAGGTGTCGTCACGTCGAAGCGACGTAGCACAGCCCGCACACGGGCAATGACCTCACGAGGGCTGAATGGCTTGGTCACATAATCGTCCGCCCCAATTTCTAGGCCCAAGATTTTATCAACTTCCTCGTCCAAAGCAGTCAACATGATAATGGGAATGCGGTTCTTTTCAGCACGCAATTCACGGGTGACTTCAACGCCACTTTTACCTGGTAGCATCACATCCAACAGCATAATGTCAATTGGTTGTTCTGCCAGGGTTGTAATTGCACTTGGCCCATCTGTAGCACTGACAACATCAAAACCAGACTTCTTCAGGTTATAAGTTAGCAGTGTCACCAGAGAAGGTTCATCATCAACAACTAAAACTGTCGTCATCACGGTAACTCCTGTAATTAATATTACTTCTAGTGTACCACGACTTTACCGGCTTCTGACTTGTAATTCTAATTTTTCGCCTTAAGTGAATGAACATTCGTTTAATTAAATAAGCAAAATAAAAAGGCATCACTGCCTTTTGTGTAAATCGCGTTATGCTTGCGCCAATTTCGACGCATGCTTGCGACTGATTTTCTTAATAACAAACATGCCAACGAGCATCATGGCACCAAGGAGGAACACTGTCCACTCCCTCATTTCTGAAACGCCATAACCAAACGATATTGTAATGATTGGTGCAAATAAATCGGTAGCAAAGAATGAAATACCAAACACACGCCCCAAGTATTCCGGCGCACTATCTTGTTGTCGGACGGTATTAATCTTAATGACAAATGACGCCCGTGCAAAGCCGTTCAAGATCACGAGAATGACGAATACCCACAACGTTTGCACAAACGTGCCTAATAAAAATGCAACGCCCAACACATAAAAGTCCCAGTAAAGGGTCTTCAATGAATTTAGATGTGGTAGACGGGCAAACAGCAGACCAGCCACGATACCGGCTACCGCAGCCAGCGTCAAAGCGGTCGAATAATCCGTTGCGGTTCCGTGATAACTGTGTTGAATCAAAAACGGCATTGCGATGATGAATCCTTCGAAGAAGAAATTGCTCCACATCGTTAGCAGCATTGATTCGAACAGCCTTGGCTGTGATACAACATAGCGATAACCACCGATCAAACTTTGCCAAAATGATTCTGAATGAACGCTCTCGTGTTTGGGCGTTGGTTGATACTTAATTGCCAGGTTCAATCCAACTGTAATTAACAACATCACCCCGAAGATTTGTAGGAATGATTGTAGGTCAATCCACTTCAAGTGTAATAGTAGCCCACCAACCAGCGGCCCAAAAGCTTGTCCAGTTGAAAAGGCTGCAGATGCCCAGGCGTTAAAGCGTGCCAAAGCACTCGTCTTAATGACATCCGGCAAAATAGCTCGTGCTGCCGGATAAGCCAATGAAACATCAACATTTAAGATGAACGTTAATGCAAACAATAACCAAAGTTGCGGATGTGCAGGATTAATCACCATCGACAACGTCAACGTCCCAATTGCACCGAACAAATCAGCCCCTAGCAATACCCACTTGCGATTAAAGCGATCCAATACCGAACCGACATACACATCATTCAGCAGATAAACCAGGAAGCCAAATCCGGTTAACCAACCCAATACTTGTGCGTTACCGTAACTTGAAACCAAAAACCAATTTAAGCCAAATCGGTACACCCCATCACCAAAAACTGATGCAAAATTCGAAGCAAGCAATGGAAAACTAAACTTCGCTAATTTCGATTCTCTTTCTTGCATGGTTACCCCTCTCTGAAAAACATAATGTGCTTAGTGTATCAAACTCTGCCTGACTCGTCACTGCCGAATTGTAAACAAAAACCAGAACCAACAATGCGGTTCTGGTTTAAGAATTTCAATTAATTATAGGAACTTAATGAAGACCACACCCGCAGCCATCACAACAACACCCAAGATTTGAATGCGTGACACACTGATCTTAGCTGATCGCCACCAGCCGAATTGTTGAACCAACATAGAACCAACAATTTGACCAATCAATCCCATTGTAATTGTCAATCCAGCACCAATTTGTGGCACTGACAAGACACTGGCAAAGACGAACAAACCACCAAGGATACCACCGAGCCAGTTCCAGCTCTTAGCTTGCTTCAATTCTGACATCTTTGGCAAACGCTTGTCCACGATCAAAGCAACAATCGTAATCAAGATGAAGCCAACGAAGAATGAAATGAATGATCCTTGGGCAGGTGCGTGTAGCAAAGCACCCAAGCGACCATTAATAGCTTGTTGCATCGCTGAGAATGCGCCGGCAATAATTGCCCATACACGCCAACCTAGCAATTCAGTGTGCGTCTCCTTGGCTTGGATTGCCTTATCCATCGCCTCAACATCCTTATTCAAGACGTTTGGCAAAACAACGGCAACGACCACACCGGCAATCAAAATAATCACACCGATAACACGTAGTGCCGTCAAAGGAATTGGTTGTGAACCAAACCAACCAAACGTATCAATAAGCGTACCCATCAAGATTTGGCCAAGGATTGGCAAAACAACTGTTTGAATAGCTCCCAAACGTGGGAATAGCAACACGTTTGATGTCAAATAAATGGCACCTAGTACACCACCCAACCAAATCCAAGCTGGGTTCGATTGAATAAAGGTCATCGTTGGAAATACTTGGTGTGACTTTACGGCACTAACAATCGCCAAAAAGACTGAACCAACCAAAAATGAGATCGCTGCTGAAATAAATGGTGAGCCCACCACCTTCTTCATATCAGCGTTAATAGGGTTTTGGTTCGCAAGCATGAAACCAGCAAACAATGACAAACCTAGAAATACAAAATTCACTGCTCTTCTCCTAAAAAATAAAATCGTTATTAATGAATGCTTTATTATTGTAAGCCTTTAAAGATGTAATGCAAGCATTTTGAGCAATCTATTTTGTGAAAAATAACGCTTTTTATTTTTAGAAACGCCTATTCTAAGCTGTTTTAAATTTTATATGATTGATTTTTCTTCACAAGCTTGTGAAATAAAAAAGAGATTAGTCATCGACTAACCTATTTTTTGACGATATATTAATCTTCCTTACGCTTCAAATCTTCGCGTGGTCCGTTGTGCTTACGACGGCGCTTTGGCAATAGGTATCGACCTGCCAAGAATACAACAACAAAGACAACGATTGGCCAGATTAATAGCTTCCACCAATTAGCTGGATTCTTCCAATCATCAGCCGAATTCACTTGTTGTCCTGCCAATTGTGCAACTTGCGCGGCAGTAACCTTTAACGTACGCGTTTCAGTTGTTTTAACATCACCTGACGCAACAGTCACGTGCACCTTATACGTGCCAACCTTGATTGACTTAATGTTCTTCTTAATGTCGAATGTAAAACTTGATTGTGGCGCGATATCGACGTTGCCATCTTTTTCGTAAACAACCTTATCATTCTTATCTGTCACACTAGTCGTGACGGTGGCATCCTTAACCAACGTGTTTGCCTTGTTGCTCAAAGTAACGCCCAATACACGGTCAGCTGACAAGTCGTTTAGGCTTGCTTTGCCCACTTTAAGCACAGGCTTTACTGGCGTTGTATCGTTTTGTAGAATAACTGGAATTTCAGACGCCGTATTTGAGGTTGTTGATCGTACAAACGAGACACCACCCACTAGTTGTCCCGCGAATGCTTGATCAGGCATCGTGATTGTTCCTTGAACTGACGTTTGGCCTTGAGCTGGAATTGTGACACTACTTTGAATGTCAATGGTATCACCAACCTTATATGGCACTTGTCCCGTTACGTTTTGGCTACCTGTAACGTAGTTCACCTTACCATTTTCGCGTGTTGTCGCTGTACCACCAGTCAAACGAAGCGTCATTTCTGAATCCGTATTGTTCTTAATATAGAACGTTACTTGCTCTTTCTGGCCTGGTGCCAGCTTCAAATCAATCGATGACAAGTTGTTCTTGTCAATTTGAGAAGCTGGAATGTCCGCTGTAATATCATATGCGGGCAATGTGTCTGCTGAAACCGGCTTCGATATGCCAATCAAAGCGAGTGCCAACCCCACCGCATAAACTGCATGTCGTAATTTCATAACCAATAAACCCCTATTTTCGCTTATTATACGTAATTATAATGACTTTTCTTTTAAAATGCACGCAAGTACGCTTTACAGGACTACTGTACTTGATACTTTTGAATAAAGATGTCTTATTTAACTAAGAATCGCATGTTTTTGAACCACATAACTGTCAAAACGATACCAACGATTGCAAATAAACTAACAGCGTATAATAACGCCTCTATGAATGGCACCTTTTTAGGATGTGCTTCATCTGTTGGCGCAGTCTTTTTTGACAGCACGATTTGCTTTTGCCAGGTTTGATTTGTCCCGCTCCAGCTTGCTTGCACCTGAATGCGGTATTTATTGCCTGTCAGGTGCTTGGCATCGTTTTTAACCCAATATGTCATAACTGAATTAGGCGCCAGCTGCGCGTTCCGTCGCGTCTCTACAAGAACCGTTTTATTTGTGGACACATCGATTACTTTTGTTGTAAAAGTTGCGCCGTTAATAAAAGATCCTGAGGTATTCGCAACGGCAATCGCAAAACCAGTTTGTTTATTGACAGTTTCATACGAAACGGCATGAAGTTCTGCCGAAGTTGCCGGCAAATTTCGTGTGTTTCGTGCAAGCACTGCAACGGTTGTTTCTACCGCATCCTGCTTTTGTGTCGCTGTCAGTGAGAAAGAGACTCCACCAGCAATAATCCCATCCACCGGTTCATTCGGCATGGTAATGGTACCAGTGACCTTTGCATCGCCCTTAGGCGCGACTTTAATCGTCTGCTGATCCAAATGAATTAAGTTTTCCATTTGTGGGCCAACGTTCCCAATCACGTGATGATCGTTATATGTGACTTCTCCTAGTGGCGATGTGGATGCAGAGCCCGCAGCAACGTTCAATGACAATTCTGAGTCTGAGTTATTTTTGACGTCAAACGTCACTGATTCAACTTGCTTCGGATTTAGCAATAAATCAAGGTAATTTTTATTTTGACTGTCCAGTTGGGTCTTAGGGATTACCGGCGAAACTGTGTATGGTGCATTATCGTCTGCGGAAACGTGGCGCATCGTCGTAAATGCCAGTATCAACGCCACCAATCCAAAGAGTATTTTTTTCATTTTCTGCTCTCCATGCTTTGACAAAAAAGAAAGGACGAGGTGCAACGCCCTCGCCCTTTTCATTTCGTCTTAATTAGTCCAAGAAATCACGTAATTGCTTTGAACGTGATGGGTGGCGCAACTTACGAAGTGCCTTAGCTTCGATTTGACGGATACGCTCACGAGTAACCCCAAATACCTTACCAACTTCTTCCAAAGTACGCGTACGACCATCTTCCAAACCGAAACGCAAACGCAAAACGTTCTCTTCACGGTCAGTCAACGTGTCCAAAACTGATTCCAATTGTTCCTTAAGCATTTGGTAAGCAGCTGAATCAGCAGGTGAAATGGCTTCATTATCTTCAATGAAGTCTCCCAAGTGTGAGTCATCCTCTTCACCAATTGGTGTTTCCAATGAAACTGGCTCTTGTGCAATCTTCAAAATATCACGGACCTTGTCAGTCACGATGTCCATTTCGGCACCGATTTCTTCAGGCGTAGGTTCGCGACCCAAATCTTGCAACAAGTTACGTTGAATACGAATCAACTTGTTGATTGTTTCAACCATGTGCACAGGAATACGGATTGTACGAGCTTGGTCGGCGATTGCACGAGTAATCGCTTGACGGATCCACCAAGTTGCATAAGTTGAGAACTTGAATCCCTTACGGTAATCAAACTTCTCAACCGCCTTCATCAATCCCATGTTTCCTTCTTGAATCAAGTCCAAGAATTGCATACCACGACCAACGTAACGCTTAGCGATAGAAACAACCAAACGCAAGTTAGCCTCAGCCAATTCTTGCTTAGCAGTTTCATCACCTTGCTCAATACGCTCGGCCAAGGCAACTTCTTCATCACCAGTCAACAATGACACACGTCCGATTTCCTTTAGGTACATACGAACAGGGTCATTAATCTTCATGCCAGTAGGTGCATCAGCAGCTTGCTTCAATTCCTTTTCTGACAACTTTGTCTTCTTGTTTTCAAGCGCACGTGCGGTTGGCTCGCCGTTTTCATCAACGACAGAGATACCAGCTGATTCAATCTTCTCGTATAGTTCATCGATTTGATCAGCATTCAAACGCATTGGCTTTACCAAAGCATCTTGGAGAGCATTTTCTTTAATTTCCTTGTCGGCCTTGAACTCCTTGATGATGTTCTTAACTGCCTTATCAAATTCAGCTTGATCGAACTTTGCTGAATTTGGTGCTTGCTTTTCTGCCATAGCGGCCTCCTTAATTACTTGTGGGTCTGTTGTTCACGTAACGCCGCCATATACTCAACACTAAGTTGAGCGACTAGCGCGTCATTGTGCATTTGATTAGCTTCTTTAATCTGACGCTGTAACCTATTAATTCTATCAGATAATGGGGCATCGTGGCTAATAAATTGAATATACATGCCAACTTGACTACGATCAGCGAATAATTCGTCATCAAAATCATCAAGAGTCGCCAAAATACGTGTCAATTCAGGTTTCTGAACAAAGTCCATAAAGCCTGCCATATCAACAATTGGCTCATTGCCATGTGTCTCACGATAGCCAGTTGCCAACATCAACAGCGTTTCGTATGGTACGTCAACGAACGTAAAGTCTGGTGTGCCAGTCACTTGCAACCAAACATCGTTATCACGGAGCATCCAAGCCAACAGCATTCGTTCAGCTTTTTCAACTCGTGAAATCGTTCGTGGCGTTGGCGCCGGAATTGGTGCCGGTGCATTAGCTTGCCAATCTCCGTTCGGCGCGACCGGATAATTAGGCTCTGGTCGACGGTAACCCGATTGACGATTATTCGTCGACCTAGGGTTAGAACGATTGGCCTGCTGTTGCAGTAGCAATGGACGCAATTGATCTTGCAACGCCTCCATGCCAATGTTGAATTCATCAGAAATTTCACGTAGATAAGTCTCGCGCATAACGGGTTCTGACACCGTTGCAATGACACCTAATACATCACTTACGTAAGCAAACAACTCGGTTTGGTTATTCAGATTGCGATCCGTCTTTAAATAGCGGATATTAAACGCAACTGGATCTTCAGTATTATGTGATAGCACATTCAAAAATGCACTGACATCATTAGCACGTAAGAACTCATCAGGATCTTGATTATCCGGAATGTGAATCACATTCGCCGTAATGTGCCCGTTTTGCGCAACCAAGTCTAACGCACGCTTTGTCGCCTTTTGACCAGCTGCATCAGAGTCATAACTAATTGACACGTTATCAGCCATGCGAGAAAGCACTTGCACCTGTTCTGGCGTCAACGATGTTCCCATTGAGGCAACTCCATTTTGCACGCCGGCTTGGAATGCGGCAATAACGTCCATGAACCCTTCGAACACAACTGCGTGTTTTTGCTTACGAATTGCACCCTTGGCAAGGTCCAAGTTAAACAATTCTTGCGACTTGTTAAACAGTGGACTCTCAGGTGAATTCATGTACTTCGCTTGGGTGTCGTCATTTGACAAACGACGTCCAGAAAACGCGATTGGGTGACTAGCACTATCACGAATTGTAAAAAGCACACGGTTCGTAAAGCGATCGTGCAACGTGCCATCATCCCATTCAATGAACAATTCCGATGAACGTAGCAACTGATAATCTACTTGTTGTTCTTGAAAGTAGTTAATCAACACATCATTTTCAGGTGCGAACCCAAGCATAAATGCATCAATTGTGCCATCATCCAAGCCTCGATTATGTAGGTAATCAAGGGCACCCTCACCTGCCTCGGTATTAACTAGCAAGTGGTGGTACAACTTTGTCGCGTCTGCGTACAATTCACGCAGCGCCTTAATTTGTGGATCAACCACTTCCGTTGCTTCGTCAGATGTGTATGATGCATCTAAATCAACCCCGGCAAATGGGGCAACCTTTGCCACAGCTTGTGGGAAGGTTGCATTATCGATATCCATGATAAAACTAAAGACGTTACCACCACGACCGCATGAGAAGCAGTGATAAATTTGTTTATCTTCATTAACTGAGAAAGACGGTGTACGCTCATCGTGGAACGGGCAAAGCCCAAACAGATTGCGTCCCTGTTTCTTCAGTTGTACATATGGCGAAATGACATCAACGATATTAACACGTTGTCGAATTTCTTCGACCAACTGTTCTGGAATACGTGTTGCGATTGTCATCACCCCCAACTCTAAAAATGACCATTTCCAGCTCTTATAATTATACGCTTGAATGCACAATATGCAAGTAAGTTTGTCAACCCCCATTGAAAGGCTTCAACCGTTGATAAATCAAGGTTTCAATTTTTCAATTAAAATATTATGTAAACTAAAAAGCCACGGGGATTGTCAAGTATCTAACGTAACTTTTTCTTGAAAAAATACCTAACTGCCATCGTAAACGCCTGTATAAAGGCGTTTTTCAGTGCTTTACAATTTGATTACAAAACTCACGATTTAGTGTCCTGAAAATAGGAGGCCTGTATATCAGACAATTCGAAATTGATATATTCATTTTAACGAATATTATTACCGTTTTTATTCATGTTACAAAACATCTCTTTTTGTCACAATTGACACCCAGTTTTAGGTCACACTAAAAAGATCCAATCTTCCACTCCTAAAAATTGGACGCTGAATTTATCTTTTTATTACAATCCGATGACAGATGATCACTGTAGTGCTATGCCAACACCCGTCGAATTCGTGCCATCTGGCGATGCTTTTCAACTGCTCTCTTTCGTCGCATTAAGTCACTGAAGACTTTCCGGGGCGTTTGCCAAGATAAAACTTCCCTTGGATAGTGGTTGATGATGTTCTCTACTCGCTTAATTTCAGCTGGCAGAATTGGTGCCAATGACTGACCTTTCGGGAAAAATTTGCGGATGTCCCGATTGATACGTTCAATGGTTCCCTTCTCTCCTGGACTATAGGCATGCGTGAAATATACCTCGACGTTTGCTTTTGTTAACAAGGACAGCACATTGCTATTGGCAAACTCATGCCCACGATCTGTGGTAATTGATTTCACATTATCTCTTTGCCGATGCAAAAAATCTTTCAGCGCTATACCTATTTGATCATAGCGCTTATGACGCACTTTATAGATTTGAACATATCTTGACTTACGCTCGACAAAGACAAGGAGACTTGTCGACACCCCTTTAGGTGAATCAATGCAATCCATTTCCCAATGACCAACGTTTTGGCGGTTATTGATTTTGAGCGGGCGCTGATCAATTGAGCGTTTAGTGATGAGTTCGCTTTCTTTGTTGGAACGCATAATTTGGGCCATACTAGGAGCGGGCTTATGATATTTATGTGGGATATAAGCGTTTAGTGCAGACACGCCCCGTTTCAGATACCGGTACAATGTCGGCGCCGTCGGCGCGTGTTTAACACCATGTGCAATCATGGGGATTGACCATTTTTTGTCCTCTATCGCTTTTCTGATTCTCGTGAGCGTGGCCTTATCGGTCTGGATTTTCCCCTGTTTGCGGGCGACTCTTCTCCGATAAGCAATCATATCCGCGTACTCCGGATCGTATGGTATTTTGTCTAACGCGACATCAGGTCTTGGACGATTATTTTTAACCTCCGCATAGATTGTCTTCGGTGGGCGCCCTAGTTTAATCGCGATCTGTCTCAAATTTAAATGATGCTGGTAATACCATGACCAAATTAAAAACCGTTCACGACGTGTTATTCTGATATACGCAACCATCCGACTACTCCTTTACTTGTAGATAAATTTATTGTAGTCGATTTCTCCCTCACGATGCGTTAAGTGAACAGTCATTTATTTTTTAGGAGTTTATTAAGGTGCTTGCGCCGTTTTATGAGTGTCTGATATGCTTAATTTACCAAATGGCAATCTTTTACTACTGCAAAAAAATCAACGAAAGTGCCCCTGTAAACCACGATTAGGAGATTTAACGAAATGAAGATTGTCACGTTTTTAGCTGAAAAAGGTGGCGTTGGTAAGACCACTATGGCTTATGAATTTGGTGAGTATTTGGCCAAAGAAAAGCAACACAACGTGTTGTTGGTCGATGTCGATCAACAACTTTCACTCTCAGAAACTTACGGCCTAGTTGACCAACAACAACACTCTAGTGTCAATATGTTTCGCAATATGGATGTCAAAATTCACCACATGTCTGACAATCTAGATTTGATTCCTGGGAGCTTTTTGTTGGAATCACTAGATGTTGAGCTCATGCAACAGGATAATCACCTACATACTTTGAATTTTTGGTTAGAGGACTTTGATAGTATCCACAACTGGGAACAATATGATTACATTATTTTTGATACCCACCCAGATTTTAAAGCTGTAAATCGAGCGGTGGTCATGGCCTCAGATGTTATCATGATGCCGATTGAACCGGAACGGTTTGGCATCTCAGCACGCACAAAACTAGAGAATCGTATCGCTCTTTTTAAAGAGAACAATCGCAATCCATTGAATAGAAATGAGTCTTTGGTTACCGCTGAGTTGTTATTCTTCAATAATAAAATTAATAAACGCCGAATTCATTCACAGAAATTATTGGCAGACACGGCCGACGACCCCAAGGTTGTCGCTAATGTACCAGAGCGTGAGATTTTTAAACATTCCATCGATCAAAGTGTCTCATTAGTTGATATGGCACGTGGTCAGCTAAAAGATCCGCGTATGACTGACCTATTCATCCAAGTATTTGGTGCATTTGATAGTATGCAGGCAGCTATAGACAGAACAAATTAATACAGGAGACTAAAAGAGGTCCGATACGCATTGTATCGAACCTCTTTTTGTTAGGAATCGCAATTTATGCTGAGTTCAGTAAATTGTGATTATGACTTATCGCCGTTAATCTTGTCTTTAGCCTCTTCTACAAAGCCTTCGGCCTTGTCTTTGAGATTGCCCAAGGCTTCTTTGGCCTTTCCGGCAAGGTTTTGGGCTTTGCCCTCACCTTCTAGGTGCTTATCACCTGTAGCGTTACCTGCAAATTCTTTAGCCTTACCAGCTACCTTATCTACTTGATCATCAATTGACATAAAATTATTCCCCCTTTGTTAGATTGCTATAATCGTAGTGCAACCGTAGGCTGCACGTCAACTAAAATTTTGCCAGGGATAAGTGACAACTACCAATGCCAAGTTAATCATTGGTATTAAACTTGGCTAAGTTAGTCTCGTTCATAGATGGTCGCAACATCCAAATCGAAACAATGAATACAGGCAGGAAGGCAGTGATTAGGTCCCACCATGAACTGGTGCCACCGGCTGAACTGAAGTTGTACGTGCTGTCTAGCAGAGCGTGCCAGAAGATTGGTACCCACAAAGAGCCAGTACGGTAGTACATAACGGTGAAAATTAGGCCTAGGACAACTGCGTACAACACTTGTTGTACCGTTTCAAGCAAGCCTTGACCACCACCAATGAAGTTAATCAGATGTAGCAGTCCGAATACAATTGAACTCAATAAGGCCACATTGATAGCTTTGTATTTGCCGTTCTTAAGAATGGTTACTAACAAAACTAGCAAGGTTCCTCTCACTAAGAATTCCTCAAAGAAACCTGGCTGACTTCCCATTAGAATATTATAGATTGTTTCACTCAGACTAGTTTTGGGTAAGTTTGTAATCGTATCCGCAATTTGATCCCTAAACGACCAAGCAAAGGTTAAAAACAGTAGTGCCAATGATAGCCAGTCGATATCCTGACGAAGTCTAAAGTGGAATTTAATACTGCGCCAGTTTTTTATGATGTAGAGCGGTAAAACTGACAAGGCAAGAGCATATACAAAATAAATGACCGCCCCCAATAACGTTGGCCCATCGTTCTGCAGTAGTCCTAACGCTCTACCAAACAAACCGAAGCCTTTGTCTCTGACCACCACCAGTAGCTCAATGACTACATAGCTAATGATTAGCAATAAACTTATCTTAGATTTATACGTTAACTTCATAACCTTTTCTCCATCCGTAAATTTTCATTACCCAATGGATATTACAGAAATTTGACAAACTATACTAATTTACTTTTTGTGAGCTATAAGCAAAAAATAGTCAGTATGTATTTTTTCTCGCCTTCTTTGGGTTTCAGCGTGGCTAGTAGATGTTGCTGATTGCAGGATTTTAGTGTCCGTCACACTCGCTTAGGATTGCTATTGATTAAAAAAGACGATCATTTTACGACCGCCTTTTCTACATTATTTTGGTTAATTATGTGTCTTAATCACTTGTTGTAACGTCTTGTTATGCCCTTCATTTGCAGCTGCTAAACGCTTGGCATCATCGAGACGTTGATTTGCGATAAGCAATTGACCAGCAAGCAAGGTGCGCGCTTCAGTCTTCAAGTCGGCGTCTTTAAATGCTTTGTCGTAGACATCTAGTTTGCCGGCATTCAGATCTTCATCCAAATCGGCCAATGTTGGTTGATTGGTATTAGTTGCTGCTTTTGATTGGCTCGTTGCAGTTTGGTTAGCTTGTAAAGTGGCTGTGCGCTTTTCTTGGGTTGCCAGGCTACTCTTGAGGGTCGCAATTTCATCTTTGGTTTGGCGATTATTCTCCTGAGCCGACATGGTCATGTAGGTGCCACCAACACCAGCTGATAGTGCCACGATAGTGGCTAACACACCACCTGCAATCCAACCAGTGTGTTTACGTGGCTGTTCAGGTGCTGGATCCGGTTGCTGCTGTGCCTGTTGTAAAATAGGCGTGACTAATTCTTGCATGGTCTCAGTTGCTTTAATGGCTTCATCTGCTTTGGTAAACGCCGCTTGCGAACCACGTAACTCTGCCTCACGCGCGATAAGTTGTTGTCGCAATTGCGCATTTTGTTGTGTTAGCTCATCAACGGTTGATTGTAAGGCTTCTTGCCCGTCAGTAATTCTTTGTAGATTAACAGCCTCATTTTGGGCTGCAACAACCTGTGCGTAATTGGTCACGGCCTCATTGTGCTCTGCTAGGAGTGCTTTCTTTTCAGATTTAAGCAGGTCCTCTTGCTCATTAATTAGCTTTTCTAGCATACCTGTTGCATTAGCGCGTAGCTCTTCAACCAACTTATCGATTTGTGCTTGCGCTGTTGCCATTGTGGATTGTACTTCCCGTGTCACGGCCTGTTCACGATCTTGTTGTGCTTCGGCCATCAACGTTTCAATCTTTTGAAGACGCAAAGCGTCGTTCTCTTCAAAAATCACCTGAGGTAATGCTTTTTCTTCTGACTCCGCTTTAGCATCGATTTTGGCCAATTCCGTTTCATGACGTTGCTTTTCAGCCTCAATCGCTTGTTCATGGTCCCGCTTGATCTTATCACGGCGAACGGTTAACTGTTCTTCAGCTCTTGTCGCCAGTTCTTCATCTACACGCTCTTCGACGGTTTGCTTAAGCACCAAATCTGTTGGTTGTTCTCGCCAGGGAACGGTAATTTGATCCTGTAAGTCAGCCACAAGCGCCTGTAGCTTTTGACGATTATTGGCATTAATCTGCTCTTGCATAATGAGGCGCGTGTCATTAAATTGCTTAGCTAAGTTCAACATTGACGCCTCAACGTAATGATCTTCGTGTGGCGCGGGAAGATTAATTTTATCTGGTACATCAAAAAGTGGTACCGTCAAGTCGACCTGATCAAGTGAAATTGACAGGGTTGGCATGTCACCTAAGGTGGGTGTCACTTGTGATTGTGTCTCCGGATTGACAGGATGTGATTCAGCAACCAGCTCCCCTCTTTGAATATCCGACAATGGCATGGTGACTGCCGTTGGCATCTCAGACGTCTCCGTTGCTAGTCCTTCACTTGTTTCACGCAATTCAGATGAATAATTGTCTACCGGCATTTGTACAGCCGAATCCAGCAAATCATGACCCTCAGTCATCTCGGGTAAAATTTCCCCAACGGGATCAACATGCGTGTCAACTGTGGTTAGGGTTGGATCATTAATAATACCTGCTACCGTAATCACATCGTGATTAGTTAAGGCTTTGGCATAATCTGCTTCTTTGGGTAAATTAATCGCTTGGCTGGCTGTTGGTCTGACCCCGTATAGTTTTTCAAAGGGTACCCCATATACTGAGTCATAGTAGTTTAAAATGGTCTCAATATAGCCAACACGTTCATCATAACCAACTCGCTCATCATTAACATTCATAATGGTATGCGCGATAGCATGTGGTAAATGGACAAAATCAGATAAATTAATCGTCAATTGGTGACGATCAACAATTTGCTTTTGTTCAACAACCTTATTGATTTGACCAGTTTGTGGGTAATCATATTCAATCAGCTCGGCCTCAATAGCCCCTTGCTGGTCCGTTAATGTGTCATCAGCAAGTGATAACTTGAATACATTGTCGAATGCTAATAGCGTCAGATAAGGCTTAGTTGCTGAAAACGGCTTGGTAAAGCCGACGCTTGCAAGCAGTGACTGATCATCTTCGTCTTCACACATTTTGTTAAAATGAGCGAGTTGCTTTTTGAGAACACCAGGATCACTGAGTGAGATTTGAAATTGATCGTCAATCAAAAAGCCGGAATCGGCACTTTGCGTGCTTGATTTCTTAAATAGTTTAGTTAGTTTCATACGTCCGAACTCCCTTTGTGTATTTTACAAGGCATAGCCTAACGTACTTTACGGCTCCTACAAAAAGTGTGCAAAAAAGGCTAGCTCCCCTAAAACATGGGGGCTAGCCTTTTTACTGGGTTCGAGAGTGGCGAAAGGACTTCCGACCTGATTTTCTATTTAACTTAATAATGTGTGTCTGATAGTGAAAGGATTTCTGTTGTAATGCATCAGCCTCATCAAACAACTCTAACAACTTTACGTTTCCAATATGCAAATATCTAGCTAGTTCCTCAATACTGTTTAGACATTTCGCATCATCAACTATATAGGTCCCTTTATCGGCATTTTCCCACAGCAGGCGGCCCCGCTGAAGCACGCGCTCATCGGTTAAGTCACCATTGGCAATGGCTAATAATTCAGGTATCCAATTCATTGTCCAACTCCTTTTTATCCTTGATATTAACGTACTTACCCGCATACAGGTATTGTAAAATTATCTGAATCTGATAAGAATTCGTGGCATAAAATAAAGCACTGCCTTCATCAGACAGTGCTCTACAAACTAATATTAGGGTCGTAAGAAAAGGTGGTTATTCTTTTGATACTAAGGATAGTTTAACATGCTAAATATCAGTAAACAACCTATTATCGACGTTTCAAACGTGTATTTTTTAATCGCTTATATGCACACTCCTGATCAATATTGTCGTCATTGAATTCCGCCTCAAACTCTTCAAACAAAGTCTGTGCTTGGAGTAATGGATCGTCTTTAATATCATCCCACCGTCGTGAAGCAAAAAAGCCGTCCCCCCATTCCCCCATTTCCGGTCTAGTTTCAGTTAGCCAACTCAAGACAGTCAAAATGGCCAGCTCATCATTATTATATGCTAAATTTCGAAACTTATTTAAGTCCATATCATCAGCTCCATACGCTTCATTTTGCCAACTACTTCAATAGAGTGACGAACCAGTTGATAGCTTGCTGCACCAAACCAGTTGAACCGGTATTCGGCAATTCCTTTGCAGGGGACTCTTCCTTTGCAGGTGTTGCTTGTTTTTCGGCTGCTGAAGTGCTGTTAGTAACAGTATTCGTGACCTTATCGTTGTCGTTAAGTACCATGTGTGCAGTGTTCTTGAAGTTGACACCATCTTGGTTCGCCTTAACGTAAATCAGCACCGTGTCATTCTTGTATGCGGTTGTTTTGTCTGCATTTTCAGCATCTGTCGACTTCTTATCGATCTCGAACTGACGATTATTGTCTCCCTTATACTCATAATCATCAGTGACATCCTTGCCGTCTGCATTCACGACCTTATACCCGATGTAATCCACATAATCAGGCAAGGTATCTTGCCACTTCAAACCATTAATGTCCGCAGCTCGGTTCGCAGGCAAATCATCGGCTGTTAATTCATAAGTCAACTCTTGCCCATTCTTAACAGCTTTACCAGCAATACTTTGACCCGTGGCAGTATCTTTCACACCTAATTCGATATCCTTATGGGCTTGGAAATCCACAACTGACGACTCAACTTCGTTTGATTCGAAATTGGTGCCGTCAACAACCAAGTTGTAAGTATTCGCCAACTTAACGCCGTCTTTTTCAGCAACCCCGTAAACCTCAATGGTTGCAATTGGCGTTTCCTTATCAGTATTTCCGTTGATTGTCTTTAGAGCTTCTTCTGTATAGGCAGCCGAGAACTTGCCATCCTTTTCGGAAAATGTGAACTGATCACTAATATCCTTACCATCTTTATCAAATGCCTTCGCACCGGTGTAACTAAACCCGTCTGGTAGCGGATCCTCGTACGCTAACGACTTATACTGATCTCGTCCAGCTGGCAACGCTGATGCACTGAGGGAGTAGCTTAGTGCATCACCAGTCATAAAGACTTGTCCATTAGCAGAACCGTCAATATTCCCCGCGTTAGTTCCTGCGTCGACATCCTTTTGAACATCAGGCACCACTACCAATTTCGTCTTTTGCACAGTCACTTTTGTAGTTGGCTTATCAGGTTCTGTGGGTGCTTAAATCTTTGCTGTTGGTGCAGTTTCTGTCCAACCAGCATATTCATTTGACCCAGTACCTTGTCGATTTCGCGTTAACAAACGCCCGAGGGTCCAAGTGCCATCGCCGTTGTCCAGCGCATTGTATGGAACGCCAACTGACTCGTTGTTCTTAATCACATACTCATCGGTCTTATTGTTGTGTGAAATGAACTCATTCACCCCATACTTCTCATCTTTGACACTGTCGTAAATGCTTTGACCAGTATAAGTGGTATCCGCTCCACCTGAGATTTCTCCCTTAGCCTCATCCTTTGGGATACTTGCCTTAGGGCTTTGGGCAATGACTGTATCCCAGAATCCTGCCCCAAACTTCTCGGGGTTTTCCTTGCTAAAATCATACTTTACGTTTGTGACCACAATGGTGTTTTTCTTAGCATCGTAATGGTATGTGTATTGATAATTCAACTTACCATTCAAAAAACCACCATAATAAGCATTAAGGTTGAACACGCCACTTGATGTTTGATCACTTGCGAGCGCATTCATTTGCTTTTGATAATCGGCTAACTGAGATTGGTAGTTTTGGTATTCCGAGGTCGCCTTGTTGAGTTGATCAACTTGCTTTGCGTAATCTTGCTCGATAGCTTGCTTTGCATCGGCCGCTTCACTTGCCTTAACAACCTTTACCTTTTCAGTACCTTCATTAACCGACACACCCGCTGACTTGGCATCTGAAACTGCCTTATCAAGGTTTGTTGCATCCGGGGTCACAGTCAATCCCTTTTGCGTATCATCATTGCTCGACGTTTCGGTGTCTTTACCCGACTGAGTTGAGGCACTACTACTTGAAGAACTATTGTCGGTTGTTTTATCGGCTGCTAGTACGCGCATTGCTGGTAGTGTCGCAACACCCGCCAACGTTAACGTTGCCATCGCCATTGTGGCGTGACGCTTGAATTGCTTTGTCTCCTTATGACTCATTGTCTTCATGTTTATTCTCCCATTTCAATATCAAATTTAAACTAATTTCCTAGAATAATTGTGGAAAGAGGGCTCTCTCCGAATCACTTGCCTGACTAATTGGTTCACTCTTCACCAAATGACCTCGTAGCAACAAACGATTTTCTGGATGCAACGTAAATAATCCAGGCTCATCACACGTAATCATTGTTAATATTGCTTTCCCATGGCCAACGGAATCGTTCAAAACGTCCCCTTGCTTATAATTGACGACCTTACGTCCCGATACCTCATCTGAGGTCTTATTAAACTCATATGTGTAAAGACGTTTTCCATCCGTCAAATAAGCTTTGGGGGATTTATTAACATCAATCCCCTTTTGCATCGGGCTAAAGTATGTCACCCCATTGCCAAAGTTGTGGGCCGCAACTGAGAAGTTACCTTCACCCATGACCTCGCCAGCTGTTGGCGTACCCGCACCAGTTGCGAGTACTTTATTGCTAGCACCTTCATTAATGGGCAGGCTGCTAATGGGTTGCGTAACACCTGCTTGTTTTGGAACGGCAATGTAACCACGGCCATATAACTTTTCTGGTTCGTTCCGATACTTCTTCAATTGTGTTGCATTCGGAACCCCATTGTTTTGACTACCGTAGGCCAAGTTTTTCGCTGACTTCAGGCTTTCAGTAGACGCAATTGTTGTCTTAGACTTCTTTTGTAACGCAGCGGACACTTCTTGCACCTGATGATTGTTATACATATCGTAGCCAACCGCCGATACCGTCACTAAAGCCAAAACCGAACCACCAACAACCACCCATTTGCGCCAACGTGGTCGTCGTTTTTTCGTTGCCACAACGGATTGCTTTACTTCATTATGTAAAGGCATCTTACTCTCCTTTCTACTTTAAGCTATGCCAGCACAGCCATATCATGATCAAAATTGCAACAAGTGACGTGACATCAAAGACTCTTTGACGCCGCAAGCGTTTCTGTTGTCGCTTTAACATTTCTTGCCGTGTCACTGGCCTTGTCGTGTCGTTAAAGGATACCTTCCAGGGATCTTGACGTTTAACGACATAAAGTGGCATGGTACTAATCCCCCTTTCTAATAGCATCACCAGAAGGTCATATCGCTTTAACAGTACACCGAGAGTTTAACCCAAAAATCCGAGCACAAAAAAAGTGGTCAACCATTGCTGATTGACCACTGAGTATGTTTTGGACCATTTATATTTCCACTCGGGTAATGTTAGGACTGTTCATCTAACTGATAACCATCATCGTCAAAATGACCGATATACTTCAAAATTTGACTGTCAGTCAAAATCGTGTCCGGCTGTTCTTCACGATACTGCTTAACAAACGCTTCTGTCCTTAAGTATCGTTGATATTGCGCCTCAAGCTCAGGATTATCCGCGTTCAAAGCCATTTGCTTAGCAACGTCTTCCTTGGTTGGCAACCATTTTTGCCGCTCGCGTTGTTCTTGGGCCAGCCGATCACGTTCAATGCTTGGTAGTGAGACACGTTCATGGTCTTCATCTACCCACCCTTCGGGCATGTCCTCAGCCGCTACCCAGGTAATGTCTGGGTCTAAATCAACAACCTGAATGACTTGGGTCCAATCTTGACCGTAACGAACAGTTACTGCATATTCTCCCCCTTCATATGGTTCTCCCGCAGGGAATAAGGTGAGCAGGTCGTTACCGGGGATCACAAATGTCATAGTTTTAGTGTGATACTGAAGCTGATCTTCATCAAATAGCTGCAAAACAAGTTCAAACTTATCGTGGTATGGATTCTTTTGATAACTGATTAATTCACCACTATACTCTTTTTCATCATACATTATCTGCTTAACCCCTTTTCTTTGTGAATGACTGGTTGTGGTAATTCTACCTGAGAGTTAGCCAATTGACGAGTCAGATATTTTGTGATTTCTGTACTAGCTAACGTGATTTCATCAATGACATTACCGGGCCGGTCGGCGTACGCGGCTAACTTTTCCAATCCATTCGTCCACTGGCTCATATATCGCTCACTAACCGATCCTGGTTCAATGCCAAGATGTTTAAGAACAACATAGCTGGTCATTTCTGCTTGTAACTCTTTAATGTGGCGTGGATGTGAATGCTTGTCAGTGTTAACATGCAAAGACGCATGCCCTAATATTCATGAGCTAAAACACCAATACGGTCAGTTAACGGCAAGTCTGGTCGTAAAATAATGCTTGGTTTATCATTTTCTGATCGAGGTCTCACAAATACGCCTTTGGCAATCCCGTCGCGACTCATGGCTCTCCCCTGAGACAATAGCTTAATGGCAGACTGATCTTGATCATAAATCGTAATATCATGTTCCTTGGCAAAATCTTTTAATACCTGATAAATCTGGTGTAACTCATAATCAGATCGTTTTGTTTCCCGAGTTATCGGGCGATTTGGCAGTAACTTTGGTAAATCAGCTTCTTTGGCGTTTGTTTGCTTAATATCAAAAACAGTGCGATGTGGATACCATTTCTTTTCAAACGTCTCAAACTTACCATCTTCAGCGGCTTGACGCTGCTCAGGAGTCGCGATCGACCATTTAATCTCCTCTACTGGTGACAGCGCAATAAACTTGGTGATTTCTGGTTCACCATAAATACGTATTCCTGTCTCACCTTTATTCACTTGGATCCCATGTTTTTGGAATTGTTGATACCCCATCACAATTGTGGCATCCGGCCGTTGTGCGTAGATCAGACGCGTATTTTTGGCTGAATAATTTAAACCCTGGGCAATGAAGTCCAAATAGCGTTGGATTTCTTGGGGATTATCTTCATACTCACGAACGCGTTTCAGGGCGGCATGAATCAGTTCTTCATTGCGTTGATAGATGGCTTCCTTGCGTTCCTGACGATTCATCCGTTTTGAACGATCACGCTTGCGTGATTTTCGGGGGACCTTTGTCGCTTTTCTAATGACACGTCGTTCTTCATTCTGACGTGTCACAACTTCTGCCGTAGGAGTTTCTGAGTCAACGTCGTTACCTATCTCAGGCGTTTGAGGACTTAAGTCTAAATCACGAGGCTGTTCTCCTAAGGTGGCCTCAGAAGGAACATCCATTGCGCGAACCTGTTCAGTAGCTAACTCCGTAACACGCAGATTTTGCGACTTTAGGGCATCATTCCAATCCTTACTATCAGTTGGAATTTCACGTCGCCAAGTAAATTGCTCATAATCAACGGACATGATGCGTTTGGCTACTTCGTGGCCTGCCTGGTCATTGTCTGTGGCGACAATCACCTCATGGGGTAACTGGCCATTAATCGCCAACATTCGCTGTAATTGTGGCAATACCTTCTCATGCTTGGTACCTGATAAGGAAAATAATGTCGCGTTCTCATGCTGTAAAGTCTCCCAATGCATTTGAGCATACGACAATGCATCAATCGGTGCTTCAAAAATAATCAATTTATCTGCACCGTTTCCTGTGGTGAAAGAATGACCATACTGCTCATTCGAACCTGCTGCACTCCGTTTTTCGGTTCCACGTTTGGGATAACGCTGATAATCAATAATAGTTCCCTGAATATCAGCACCTACAACTTTCCCCGATTCATCACGCCACGGAAATAGCATAGGTCCGAGCTGACCTTGCTGGTTCCGATTTTTTCGAGGTAAGGTTTGTACGAAAACGCCTCTATTTCTCATCTCTCGCACGAAATCAGGATTCAATCCCCTTTGTGTGATCAAATAAGTTTCGGCTTGCCAACGAGCTTTGTGACTGGATTCTAACGGCCAGCGTCCCCAGTCAAAATGATACTGGCGTTGCGCCACGTTCATTTGACTTTGGTAGTGCGCTTTTTTATGCTCGTCCTCACCCAAATATTGTTCACTAAACGTTTCCCAAGCTTTCCAGGCTTAATTCTTATCCAGATTATGCCACGCAGCAATAAAATTTCCTAAGTCACCAGCCTGTTGTCTAGAATTCCAATAAAATAGATTCTTTTTAAGCGAAAAAACGAGACTATCATGTTCCACCGAACGTAATTGCTGGTGTTCACGTGTATAACTAATGCCTTCATGGGCTCTGATGTCAAGACTCCGGACCTCTTTTTAGAGCCCGCTAGGGCTCGTACCACGAAAATTTTTCAAAATGACCTGATTTCGTACAGATTTTGGGTCATTTTTTAATGGGGTCCAGGGGTTTTGCCCCTGTGCCTGCCGGAGGCTATGGAGTTACGGTGGTCTAGTTTGGATTTTGTTGAATTTCACAAGTCTGAGGGTATAGCAAATAAGCACTTGTCAGAGTGATTTTTGGACTTCACAAAGTCAGTGCTTGTAAACGCCGGTGTATAGGCAAATTTGTATAATCGCGTTTATGTCATCTAGAAATTGGTCTAGGCGGCATCACGGAGTGATATACGATTGTTGTTATACCAGTTGACGTACCATCCAACAGCGGCTTGCACATCAGCGATACTCTCGAAATCCTGTTGGTAGATCAGCTCCCTCTTGAGTAACGAGTGAAAACTTTCGATGCGGGCATTATCGTAAGGGTGCCCTTTACGGGAGTAAGAGTGCCTAATACCTATGGACTCCAGTGTATTTTCAAACAATTCGCTGGTATACTGGCTTCCCATATCGCTATGCACATACAGTGTTTTTTCACCTCGTCTTAGCGCCTTAACGATTACTGAGGTTGCTAGTTGAGCTGTCATCGTATCTGCGATTCGATACGACAGCACCTTACGGTCTTCCGGATCATATGCACTAGCCATGTAAACCCATGTCTTATCGGTCAACTGGATATACGTAATGTCAGTTGTAATTACGCCACTTAGGTCATCCAGATTGATAATGAGATTTGGCATCTGATCTTTGTCATTGACTGTTGTAGGCTTGTTATATCGCTTTTGCATACGCGATTTCAAGCCAGCTTCACTCATCAATTGCCATACAAAGCGGTCGCTGATTGCTAGTTTGAATAAGTCGCGCATGGTTTTAGCAATTCGTCGATAACCATAAATGCCTTTATTGGCTGTGTAAATTGATTCGACGGCAATTCTCAATTTGTTGTGTTGTATTTCTTGTGCGCTCGGCTCCCAATGGATCCAGTCAGAGTAAGTGGACATTGGAATTTTCAAAGCACTCAGAACGCGTGTGATGCGGTGCCCCTGTACCAAATTTTTGTGGATAATTGGTAAAACAACACTTCTACCGCGCAAAACTAATGTTTTGCCAGCAACACCGCCGCACGTTTTAAAATTTCGAGCTCTTCTTTCAAAATTGCGTTTTCCTTACGCAACTTCTTCAATTCATCAGCTGATATTGATTCGCCATTCACTTCTACAGGCGCATATTTTTTGACCCAATTCCGAATTAAATCGGCTGAAGGACCGTATTCCTTGGATAATTCATCGGGCCGACGGCCCGCTTTAACCATCTCCACGATGGACTTTTTAAAGTCCTCTTCATAACGTGTAACCATAAATAAAAATACTCCTATGATGATATTTTACCAAACTAGAAAAACTAGTCCGGAATCTCATCATAAGAGCAATGATCCAAATAGGCCTGAATTGGAATCGACTTCATGTCTTTAAGTTTGACCATACTAACACCTCCTTGTGTGCCTTCAGTTTAAATAAAAGGCTTGGACACACAAAAAGTGGTTAATAATTCTATTCCAATCAACATGCCCCAGACCCCGCTGGGCGGGGATCCATTTACCCCCAGTCCCCTAATATGGGGGTCTACTTGCCCCCGTCCCCGTAAACGGGGCCCACATACGGGCTTTCCGCCCGCTACCTGTTATATCCGGCTTGTGTCTTATGTGCCTATCATTTATAGCAGGTACCAGTGACTTCTAAGCCATTCGGCTAAGAAGCACTAGATCAAACACAAGGGTAAATGGCACGGCTAAGCCGCCCTTGTGTTTGACCTGCCACCTACTAAAAATTTCCCGTCACAACGACAAAAGCCAGCTACAACAGGTAGTAGCTGGTAGAAAGGTTTTCAGTGACGATTATTTTAGCAAGGAGACCATACACATGGCAGATAAATATTTCCAACGAGCCACCCAATTCGTTGCAACGCGTGGTCGTACCCCTTTTAACTTAGGTAATGGCACAGCACTTATGGCAGATGAAAAACCTGACGATAAAGGACGCTATGCCATTCGAGTTTGGGAAATTTCTCCAGACGGCACTATTGGCGACCCTATTACGACTGTTACTTTTTGGCGAGAACATAACCATAAACTTGTTGATTGGTTCAACATCAGCGATATTTTGCAAATTGCCATGAAATATGACGTTTTAAAATGAAAAGGAGCGACTATGATACTCAAAATATTTAGCTGGGACGTCTATCAACCCGAAGGATATGACGAACGAATTGTGTCACGAAACACCTTTGACGGTGTCCAAGAGTTGAATTTATCCGACAGAGAAGCAACAGAATTAATCAACTACATTAAACAAGCGCTCCACGAGAAGAGCCATGTAACTTTACGTTTAGAGAAATAAGGAGTTAAAAATGCCACGTCAATACTTTGATGATTTTATTAAGCTAACACTACCTAAAATGGCACAAGCCATTTCTGATATGACATACAACTACAAGGAAACCAAAGTACCAGCCAAGCACTATAAGGAGGCCCTATCAACTGGATATGAAGAAATGGTCGAAGCAAACGTCAGCGTTAAGCTGGTAGACACGATTTACAACGTGTTGTCAGGGCTTGAGAAAGAAAGTCCCCGACTGTTTTACCAAGCCTTATTACTGTTAGATACAGGCGTTAAACCAAATTCGTTGACTGCTGAACAGTATCAAGCCATGACGGTAACGGCGGACCGCTATGAACAACAAAAAGCGCAATCAAAACGAGCTCACATGCTCGAACAAGAAGCACATGATATTTTCAACGACGTCTTGAAAAATGGCGTTTTGTACCGAATTGAAAAGAACTCAGACGAAGGAGAATGACGTATGAAAGCGACTATCACATACGAAGAAATTTTGACACGGACAGTCGAAATAGATGTCGATACAAATCGAGATATATTGACGCAGGCACGTGAATATTATCTGGACAGCAAAATCATTTTAACCGGTGACGACTTGCAAGTCAGTTCATTCATGGTAGAGACGCCCAGTCAAATTTTTGACTGGCAAGAAATATAATCAGCACAGGCAGGCACCCTGTCTGTGCCCCTGCATACCCCAGGCCCCACACGTGGGGTTCTATTCCCCCCCAGACCCCGTAAAACGGGGCTCCAATGTGCTGCCTTTTGCAGCACCATCCAATGGGCCTAACTGAATATTTCTTTTTGACCTCTGTACAGTAATACAGACAGTTACTGCTAAGTGCATTGCACTAAGCAGAACTAGGCAGCACGACAAGGGTAAATTGCACGGCAAAGCCGCCCTTGTCGCGCTGCGCTGTCTGTATAATGTAACGCCTGTCAAAACGAAATAATCATTCAGTTATCCCATTGGATAGCTGATAGAAAAGGAGCCCTGGACTATGCCACCTTCAACACTACTGTTTTTTATTGCCGTTACGCTGTTTACCGTCATCTATTTGATTGTGTTAATAATTTTTGAAGGCATCCTAACGGCCTGCCAACACGTATTCGAAATTGGCCATGATTGGCATCAAAAGCATTATCATAGTAGATAACCAACGATGCTTCATACAACGTCATTAGGAAAGGAAGGTATCACTCATGTCAATATTTGAAATGTCTATCACACCACAACGATTTTTAGCGATTAAAAACAACAAATTGCGGGCTTTGGTAACTAGTCATGATACCCATGACTACGCCATTGGTGATATTATACTTGTGTTCCCGTTTGATTCCGATGCGCAAACATTCCTACGCTTCGATGAATTTTTGGGACACTTAGTGCCTCTAGCTCAAGCAACCCAACAGCCACTATCTTCAGAAGGGCTATTACTGGAGATTTGCTATATCGATTCAATTGATAGCCAACATTACGCACTTAGTTTCCAATTGGTAACGCATCATATGAAGCGCACAGCCATTTTTGCTAAACTTGAAGCACAAGGTAGACAATTATTAAAGTGATAAACCAGTAAAGGACTGATATTTTGAACTCACTATTTGTGGACTCTAACGTACAAACCCTCCAAATTTATTTTATTGGGATTACGCTCCCATTTGTAGCACCAGACGGTACCATCCAGGAAACCCCAACGCGCTGGTTAAAACTATCAAACGACTTATACGCAGCACTCAAGCATGATCAACTAGAGGTTTCGTTTCTACTAGACAAGCTCATCAATGTCGAATCTGGTAACCATCGTCAAATCAGGTTAGCCCGTATTGTTGCGACTGCCACGTCTGATTTTGAGTATATACAGCGCCAGACATCCTTACAATTACGAAAAAAGACTGATCTGATTGGCGCTCGATCACAATTCATTTTCCCAGAACGCTTGCTGTCTGCTTACGTCTATGATGCGTTAACTTACCTTTACCATGACTACTCGCCAAGAAGTCATCGCGCAATTTATCAGGATGCGGCTTTATGGCAACGTAAAATGGCGCAACATGGCCATCCATCTGCCCTTCGCTTAAAGTCGATAGAAGAACTACGTCTGGCAGCTCGTTTGCATCGCCAATTGGCAAAGCAACACGAAACTCGTTGATGTTTAGTTGAGGACTGTGATAGTCTAATGCTAGATTGGAATGTGGCCGCCATTAAAGATCGCATCTTTTAGTAGCAAACATCTTACCTGGGATGCTATATCAAAAAATCATGACTGATAGATAGTTTTGTGTTAAATCCTCCTTGAATATATATACGAAACGCTACTAACAAAAGGGACCTTAGATTTAAACAATCTAAGGTCCCTTTTGTTAGTAAATCAAGTTAAAGTGAACGTTCTGACGTGCAAATTAGTGCATAATTGTCCATTTGCGTCTATTTTTGAAGCTCTCAGTGGGTTTCTCAGCACCCTTTTAACGATAAAAATCGAATATATTTATGCTACTTCTTAAATTAAACAACGTAATTGCTCATTGCATTAATACTTTAGCTTCAAAATACTAGGGTATTTTTTCATCGTATAGTACAGTCCAAGTGCTACAAGCGTATATAACAGAATAGCAGGCAACGATGTTTCAATACCAAAGTCACCGCCACTAAGCAGAAGGTTACCCTTTAGCGAGTCGTTAAAGGACAATGAAAAAAGTGGTGATTCACTTAATGGTGAAACTATTAAAATATCCCAAACAGAGTGTACCAAAGCACCGGCCCAAATGGATCCAGTTGCGATTCTAATCATACTAAACATAATACCTACCGCGGTCCCACCTAAAAGTAGCATAATTATGCTTGCAATACTTATTGCCCCATTTAAAATGTGTGCTGCTGCGAACACAAATGATGGGAAAATTACAGCTACTAATGTTCCTGAGTATTCTTTTACCTTTGAAAATAGTAGTCCACGGAAAATCATTTCTTCTGTAAAGCCAGCCGTAAGACCAGATATGATTGCTGCAATCAAAGTAAATATTGCATTGTTGCCTGAAAGATTTGGATCAGGAACGATACTTCCATGAAGAAGAACCATCATAACCAGGTTTAGCACCCATGGTAATACCAGTGCGAATACAAACCACCACCATTTTATGCCGATAAAATTAAATCCAAGTGACTCCGGACCACCTTTTTTAAATCGAGCGAATAACATTAACGTGATAAAAACGAACAAAAGATATGTAAAATAGCTTACGATACCTGTGAATTTTTCAGGAAATACCGGTGCAACCATAGCACCGATGAATTGGCCTAAAATCAAATAAGCGACTCCAAAAATACTGATAGCAATTGTTTTTAATGATCTAACTAACATAGAATCCTCCTCTTATAAAACAAAGCGCAATAAATATAGCATTTTCATGATATTGAAAATAACTAAGTATTTAAATTCTATCGGAACTTTTAGTCGTTTACCAAACCGCTAATGATTACTCAAATTAATGCTGCTACTAAACTTTTCGTCTAATCGGCTTACTAGCTTGACGTTTCCAAAAGCGCGTTTCTTAATGCTATAAACACCATTGTAAAGTACCGGAACTCCAAGCGATTTCGAACGTGTTTCATTTCCAACGTGTCCCCCATGGCTATTTCCGATTAAGTACACAGGCGCTGATGTCAAGACTTCGTACCTTCCCCAAAAAAATTTTCAAAATGGCCTGATTTCTCGAATTCTTTTTTATATCGAATCGTATGAAAAATGATCCTCTGTTATTAATTTACAGGACGGGAAAAATGATCCTTGAATTTACAATTCAAGTGCAACACTAAGCTAAATAAAAACTGACTCATAATGAACCAGCGTAAAATGTAGTTTGTCTAGAACATACAGAACGCGAGGAAACATTATGAGTCATTATCATCAGCTTACCGCATTTGATCGCGGACGTATAGAAGTTTTACTCAGAGAAGGGTTGTCAATGCGTAGCATTGCAAAAGAAATTGGTAGAAGCGCTTCGACAATCTCTCGTGAGATTGCCCGCTGTGTTGGCTCAACTTATGAAGCTGAGGATGCCGATCAAAAGCACATGCTTGCTCGAACGAAGTCGCATAAACACCGAAAGTTAGATAACACTGAACTGCGAGAACTAGTTATATATGGAATTAATCAAAAACATTGGTCGCCTGAACAGATAGCTGGTCGACTAAAGATATCAAAAGGTCATACGATTATTAGCGCAAATACAATCTACCGAGCGATTTATAGAGATAACTTGGGCCAGCCGGTGAAAAGTCACAAAGCTCGGGGCATTGCTCGTGCGCTTCGGCATAGAGGAAAAACTCGACATACTAAAGGTCATGTCGAGCGTCGAGGTAAGATTAGAATTCCAAATACGATTGACGAGCGACCTGCAGAAGCAGGTTGTCGCTCTCGAATTGGAGATTGGGAACTGGACACTGTTATTGGCCGTAAAGGCGGTCAAGTATTGGTCACAATGGTTGATAGGAAGACCAGAATATTACTTTCAAAACGAGCGGCATCAAAGAAAACCGTCGATGTTATGAGAATCATAGGTTCAATGCTAGATTCCCTTCCAACTAGTCAGATACAGACTTTAACTCCAGACCGCGGAAATGAATTCAGTGCGCAAGATGAGATAACAAAGAAATTCGATGTCCAGTTTTACTTTCCTGATCCCCACGCTCCATGGCAACGTGGGACCAACGAAAATACAAATGGGCTAATCCGTGAGTACGTCCCTAAAGGGACTGCAATCGAAGATTATTCAGACGAATACATTGAACAAATGGTTGAGCAAATTAATAGCCGACCTCGAAAGCTTTTCGGCTGGAGATCGGCTAAAGAATATTATTTATCTCAAGTGTTCCGGTTGAATTGACAATTCACCTCTTAAAACTTATTGGCACTCGGTCATAATTCATTTGCTTACATCTAGGATGGGTTAAATTACCTTTACCATGACTGCTCGCCAAGTAGTCGTCGTGCATTTTATCACAATGCTGCTGTATGGTAACGTTAAATGACGTAACATGGCCATCCATCTACCCTTCGATTAATGTCGACAGCAGAACTACGTCTGGCAGCTCGTTTGCATCGCCGACTAGCCAAGCAACATGAGACACGTTGAGTGTTGCATGCTTGTGTGGTAAAATTCAGCTAACTTGGAATGTGGCTGCCATTAAAGATCGCATCTGTTAGTAGCAAACATCTTACCTGGGATGTCGTCTTAAAAAATCATGATTGCTAATTATTTGTGAAGTCTCCTTGAATATATCAAATCGCTACTAACAAAGAAGAGCACTGGATTGATGCAGTCTAGTGCTCTTTTCACATTAAATATTTACTAACTAATTTAGCTGTAAACTTACTAACACTTTATTGGGTAAATACAAGAGGCGTAAAAAAAGTTGCACATTTTGGACAAAAACGTGCAACTTTTCACAACAGGGTAGACACAAATAACGCTAAGCGTTAGAATGGTTTCTATTGATGATTAGTTGATACCTGCAACTAATCATCAATAGGATGTCTCATCCTAACAATTTATTAGTTACCCACGAGTGAATTCCGTCAAGTAACCCTGTACTTGTTATCAAAAAGGACATCATATATGTGAACTCACCTCAAAAAACCACTTACATGATGTCAGCTATAATGATAATCGAAATCAGAGTGACTGTAAACTAATTCTTGTTAGGATGTAGTGAGCCCCCGAAAGTTGTAACTTACTTTCGGGGGCTCTTTATGTTGTTGTGAAAAAACGTTATTCTTCTAAAAAGTCTGATTAACACTAAAATATGCCATTATATAAACAGGCGTTCTCTCCTATCAATTCGTGCATAGTTGCCCATGTTAGTCTACTTTTGACGCTCTCAGCGCGTCTCTCAGCATCATTTTATGGCGAATTATGGCGAAAATTTGGTGTGTTACTTGCCTAAGTTCAAATCACTAGAAAATTTTTCGTCCAATCTAGCAACACGGTTCACTTTATCAAAATCCTGAGTTTTGGAGTTGTAGCTACCGGCATATAGCACCGGGACTCCAACAGAATTGGATCGTTTTTCATCACCCAAGTGTCCCCCATGAACAGTGCCAATTAAATATACCTGGTTCGTATCTTCACTTTTCAGGTCATTCAAACTGACGAATGATTGCTTGTCACTCATGTACGAAGTCAACTTCATGGTATCAATGTAGCTATGTCCTGTTCCATCATCGTCATTAGGCAATAATGCAGTTGCATTTTCAGCACCTAACCGTTGCGCTAAATCTGTGCGATTTTGATTATATTGTTTCGCAGACTTGTACTTTCCCAAACTGTCCAAAATCGTACTACCTTGCTTTTGAATTTCAGTCAAATCATCGGCTGTTTCTTGATCACGGTTATTAGTTGCTAACATCCCATCCTGATACAACTTCGTTGCGGATTTGGTCTTCTCTTGAACGCGTTGATATTGGTGCCGCTTACCGGCGAAAGTCTTGTGACTTGCCTGATTTTTTGCAACGGCGCTCACTGTTAGCAGTGCAGCCCCAGCTATTAGAAACACTAACAGACCAAGTAAGTATTTGTCGCGACGTGTCATCATCTAATTACTCCCTTTATCGTAGTATTGATATCCAGTAAACCTATTCTGGTAGGCATCATACTGCAATATCATCATATGGGCCTCAGTTTGATTCTCTTTGAAGATAACCATAACGGGGACATCGGTGTAGTCGGTGACTGCTGATACTTTGATGTCAACATCATCGCCACTTGGGTAAGTAGTCGATATGATGGGATCACTACGTTTAGTTGATGCTGGTAACAGACCGCTTTTTTTAATCAACTGATAACGCAAGTTTACATCACCATTGTCGACCAGAATGTTAACTAATTTACGAGCCGACTCTTGCGCACGGTTTAATTCATCCGTCAGATTCATTTTTTGAAGTTGTTTCGTCTGACTTTGTATCTGCTTTAATTGTAATGTGGTGTCACTTGTCTGTTTTGTCATGGCTTCAACTTGAGCATTTGTCTGCCTCGTGTCAGCTGATAGATAAAACGTTGTGCCAACTAGCGTCAAAAGAGCCATCACTAACGCAGCATACAACCACCCAGTCCAAATTTTACTCATATCATTTTTGTCTCCCTTTACTACGCCATTTGCTATTACCACTTTAAGTGATACTGACTGTTATCTCCTGGATAAGCATAAACGGCTTGGTACTTCTCCATATACTCTTTTGAAACAACCTCAAAGTTCCAAGTAAACCGCTCGCCATTAGCCGCTCCAGACATCCCAGGAACATTCTGCTCTACAATCAGCATATCACCATTTTCAAACACGTGTTCGACAATCCCCGTGTGTCCAGCCGGGGTGTTGTTACCACGTGAGAAAATAGCCCCAGCCTTCGGCTTGGTGGATAGTTTTGTCATGGATTGATCCGCAAATCCTTTAGCCGTATCAATCCCATTTCCCATCTTATTGCCGGTTAACCCCCAAATAGCATTCCCATAAGCAACTGATAAGCCGACACATTGATCGTAGGATGCCGCTGAAACACCAGCTGCAATCCACTTCTCGCCGTTACCACGAGGACCAATCAATTTAGCCGGATCGTGTGCGTACTTTTTAACATCGGCAGGCAGCTCGTCATATGTCTTCCATGCTCCCTTTGCAGCTTGGCCAGTGTATTCTTCATCAGCTGACGCATCAACGTCACAGCCGCTATTCGCTTCATTAGCAAGGGCTTCATTGTTATCAATGGTATCAGTCACCGTGTTATCTTGATTAGAATCATCCACCGGACTGCCTGTAATATTAGCACCACCAAATAACTGATAGGCAGCTTGGGCAGCGCTAGATTTGCGATCGTCGTATGCCGCACCTCGCTCATATAACTTAAACCATGATTTTGAGGCCTCGACCGGATCGGTCAATAAGCTATAATCATGACGCCAGCTTGCCTTCTGAAGCTCGCTAGTCCACACAAATTCATTTTGGGCGTTAGTATCTAGCTATTTTTCAGATCCCAATGGGGCAAACTTATCATACGGTGTGAATTGATAGTACCCGCCACCTCCACCGACTGGTACAACACCTTTAGAAATTTGAGAAGAGGCATCGTCAGTGTAGTGACCTTGCGCTCGATCAGGAATTGAGAAACCACCTTCAACATCTACGTTTCCTAAAACGCCAGCGCTAGCTGCACCACTGAACCCTTTACCAACCCAATAGTCCCAAATTTCCTTGGCGTGTTGGTTGGCAGTTGTACCCTGTACAGTCCAATTACCAGTGACGGTATCACCACCGCCACTATAGTTTTGTTGCGTGGTCGTACAGTCCGCATCGTTAGACATGAAAATAGTCATGGATACGACTAGACCAAAAAACAACAGTAGTGTCATCAAGCATGCTGCAATGATGAATTTTACCTTGAACGATAAGGCGTACCATAGTCGCCAAAATCCTGTTGCAAAATGACTTTGTTGATTCCGTTGTCTCATTGGCATTACTCACCTCCGTCAAAACGTCGCAACTCATCATTTGTAACAGTTACGCTGAACAAGTAATTACGATAGTTTTGAATATTGAGTAGTGCTTGTCGCTTCTGTAACTTTGGAACTTGGGCCAATTCCGTCACGGTGATGGAATTTCCAAGCACAATTTTAAGCGCGGTTGCATCACTATCAGGTAAGTGGAAGAAAAATCTGTATTGCATCAAGCCAAATAATTTATCCACGTTCTTAGTAAATTCTTTCATCGCCACATCCGGTGATGATTTATCAATCAGGACGACGTCCTTAATGGTTGGCATCGCCATCATGAGCGCGGCAAAATTCTTTCGCATTTGCTCTAGAACGGTCACGATGAACTTGAGATTATAGGCATTGTCCAACGAAATATAGTTTTGCGCTTCATCCAGTACCAAGACGGTATGTTTAACCTCATCAAGAGAGATTTTGTTCTCACGTCGCAATTGGCGTTGTTGGCGACCATTTCGAATGATGTAGTGGTTTTCCATCGCTAGAACTGAGTAAACTTGTGCATTAAATAAATCTTTTGATTGCAAAATACCGCTTACATCGTAACAAACCACATCTTCCTGCGATAAATCCGGGGCGGTTGTATAAGCGTTAAAAATGTTGCCATATTGCTTTTCCATATTGCTAAAAGTTGCTTGCAAGCGCATTAATGACCTTTGGGTCACTGGTAGCTTTTCACCATACATCCCATCTGAATTCATACGGGCGGCTGAATTAAGCCATACATTGAAGTGGCTTAACTTAGGAAATTCGCGTGGCTGTCGTTCAAAGAGGCTCTTCACAATGCCGGGGTTTAGTTGTGGCGCATCGGTCCATAGTCCTTGATCAATATAAAACTTCGTCAGTAAAATTTTCAAACTAATGCGATCATCTGACAACTGTTCCTGCGTTAATCCTTGACTCATGAATCCGTAAATGGCCAACAACTTTTCAATATGTTGGGCGAAGGAATTAACATAATCAACTTCACCGTTCTCCAACGTCTCAGTGACAAATACTTGAAAAGGGTTAATGGTCATACCATCGCCATTAAGTGAATAAATCACCCCTCCAGCTGACTTTGTCAGAGAATGATACTCTTTTGATGGGTCAAACATTGCCACTCGGTGGCCACGTTTAATAGCATCTTCAACCAATAACTTTTGCAACGTTGACTTACCATAACTGGGGTCTCCGGCAATCAACGCAAACGGGGTCACACGACTCTTACCGTCACGCGTGTAAAGATTAAAATTCATCATGCCACCAGTAAATGTTGAGCCAATAATCGACCCATATGGGTCCTCTAATTTGGTTTGATTAGCCCAATAGGCACCGCCCAAGTCCAAACTACTAATTGACAAACCGGGCTGGGATTCATCTAATTTTTCAGACTGTAACAACGCTGGTAACCATTGTGATCGGTATTCATCAGTTTGAAATCCGCGTAATACCGCAAATTTAAACCGGGGATACTTGGCAATCAATTCACGTGTGCGTTGTTCTAGAGCTCGCTTCGTTCGAGCAAATACGAATAGTCGAATGTAGAGGCGCATCGCTTTTGCATTATTCTTCAGCATGTTGTACATCATCATCGCATACGCACTATCCGAAGTATCGAATTGTTTGGAAAGTTTAGGAATGCCGCCATCTCGACCATCAGTAATTTTATTGACGTAAGCTTTATCAAGCTTATCTTTGAATGGGCCGGTCATTTCGACCCCTGTGTCAATATCCAGAATAACGTTATGCTCTTCAGACAGTTTTCTTAGGAAATGATTGGCGTAATTATCATTATCCAAATCGTGCACATACAGGACACGTTGGTAGCCACCAGGAACTTTGGCATAGGTTGGAAAAATTTCCACTGGCCCTTGAGGTTGTGTATCTAGAATCGTTTCAAAATCATAGCCCAATGCTTCCCATGCTTGTACATTAGCAATCGTGCCATCTTTTCTTGCCATGGTCGTATCTCCTTCTTATTTTGATGAGTCCATTCTAACGACCATTGGTGTATCTGAAAAAAGTGGCTAATAGATGGCAAAGCTAAAATTAATGAAAAATACTGGACGCCTCTCATACTTGGGTGTATTCATTTGACCAAGCACGCAGGAAGTTTCTTTGAGAAACTAAAAAGCCAAGTAACAAAACGTTACTTGGCTTTTTGTGCTATCTTGAACAAACAATTCATTCATGATAGACTTTGGTTATAAAAATTATATAACTCTATGTGTTATTTTTGATTTCGCCGTCAGAAACGCAAAGAGTTGGAGTCAACTTGACTATACTGAAATTATATCAAAATTTCAGACTATGCTCAAGAATTTTAATGTGCTCCAATTCACACATAGAGTGGATTGGGGCTTTTATAATGGATTTTACTAACGCCTATACTCATAACCTGTCTCTCATAAGTGGTAGACAGGTTACTTTGTTAGATTCCTATAAATATCATGGCGGGTTGATTGAAACATATATAACCAATACACCGGACATCGGTAAAGACTTTGTGAACATGTATTTGATCGTCACTGATTCCTCGAATACCACAGAATCTCTCAAGAACATCGCAGTATCAGCAGAAAATGGTAAGTACAGGATGAATGGATACTGGCCAACACAGTCTTTTTCTAACGTATACTCTACCCTTCAGACGAATAATTCACTTATTCCTTTCCTGCAATCGTGGATTACGCGTATGGAAACCATATCGCTTCAAATACTTCTCCAAATCGATCGAACCGAGGTTCGTAATAAAGTAAATCGGGTATCTAACAACAAAAATCATGCACGAAAGGGGACTGATTTGCATATTTATCCCATGAGCCTTCATCGCCGAGTTGTCGACCCGATAACGAATAAAAGACATCGTATAGGCAAAGAACAGCAACAAAAGATTATTGACCAGTTCGGATACGAGGCGTTACACAATCTGGAACAAAGTATTTTTACTGTTCACTTTACAGAAGATCCTTTGAAACAAAAAACCATTAACTTGATGGATTTGCCCGAACAAAACTAGCATTCAAAGCATTGTAATTGATTGTGCGATAAATATGATGGTGGACTTGTTTAGCTTTGTCGGATTAAATTTCATATACCCGGCGACATCAACAAATTTACCGATTAAATTTTCAAAATTCTGCAAATGATAGTTCGAGGGACTTTCGCTGTCCTCAAAAAAAACTGCGACATAGGAGGAGTGCATCTCATAGTCTTCCCCAAAATTAAGTCTTAGTTTTCCAATAATCCCATTGTCAGACATATCTAAATCTGCGTGAACTACGCAGCCCACGATATGAACCCAGTTGCTTTGTGTTATCTGTGCCATTTATTCACCTCATGCATGTTTTAATACTAAGCGCCAAGTGACCATGAAGCGCCTTGTCGTTTTTTAGCATTGCTAATGCTACTTATACACTCACTGACTCACAAGACATTAAAATCGTCTGCAAAGAGTTCGACTTCATTTTGATCACCAGAAGAAATAATGAGAATATGACCTGTTACAGTCACAAACTCCCCAACAAGATATTTAAAATTTTCAACGGTAATAGCTCCAAAATCCTGCTTCTGAGGCATTGCGTTGTCATAAACGTCCTCGAATCTAATTCTGATTCTTGTGTCATACATCAGGCCACCATCCGGAGGAGTCTCAATCCCTGGTAGCCAACCAATATACAGTTGTAAGTATCCTTCTTTCCACACCATGTTGCGACCAAAGTCATGTGACTCGCCTTCGTCCATGTAGACCTCGGTTACCTTGCCAGTTAACTTAAACTCGGCATTCTTTCGCAAAGATATCATTACAATAAATGTCCTTTCTTTTGGACTACCAGCCAGATTCAGGTTTGGCTCTTTAAAAACATTCCAGCCCAGTCATAAGAGCAACAAGTACGAAACAAAGTAATTATTTTAAAGTAGTGTCAACCATTGATTTAAAAAATTCGGATCAAGTACTTGTAACATATCAAGGATTCGCTCTTGGTTATTCATTCCTGATCTGTAGCGCATCTTCCGTAGGATGCTGACACACGGATGACTGTTGCATCTTGGTAGCGTTCAAAGAATCGGTTTAGAAAATTTTCAAATAGAGAGTGCTCATTATATTCTTCAAATAGTATTGCCTTCGTTATGACCGGCGTTGTCTTAATATTTTCTAAATGCAAATACTCATCATCAATCATTTTTAGAGGCCAGTCTGAATTGAACGTTAAATACTCATGGTTAGGCATTTGGATGACAAATAACTCGACGTCATTTTTAAAATTATTTTGTTGTTCTTGATAGAACCATTTAGTCATCAAATCTTGCATCAATTTCCCTTTCGTTTAGCGTATTTATTATCAGTGAAACCACCTGAAAAGGTGTTTTTTATATTGCATCACTGTCAATCACTTCAAACTTTCTTATCCTATACCAGACTAAATGACTGTTAGGTATATTTGCCATAATTGACTGGGCCAGTGTATGGCCTGAATTGCCATTATTATTGATGTCAAATTGCATCGCATTAGCAAAGAAACAAGTTATCTCAATGCTATCAAGGGACAAGTCGCTTGTCCGTTCCGACCAATCGGACAACGTCGCATACGACGGTTCTTTAATATACCACCCTTTTGTAATTTCAATAACAGATACCGCATTCTCAAACGTTGTTACCACTTGTTTCATTGTCAAACTAGGATCATTTTTCAACATCCAATCAAGAATTTTGAGTGAGTCCGACTGAGGATCTTTTTTTAAATCAAATACAAAAGCCTCGTCTATATTTCCTGTTGTATGATAGTTAAGACTACCAACCCATTTATCATGGACCATATACTCTCTGAACCTAGAATCAAACACCACATACCGTTCCGGTAACCTTTCAACCACGGTGAACGTCCCTGCCTGCTTAATTTCTTGCTGCTCGCTTCGTAAGGCGTCCATAGCGGCTACTTTAAATAGTTCTGTGTCATCTTTTCTTGCCATGGTCGTATCCCCTTCTTATTTTGATGAGTTCATTCTAACTACTATTGGTGTATCTAAAAAAAGTGGCCAACTATAGCAAAAAGAGATACCTGTACAGTATCTCTTTGAACATGTTTGATAATCTTGACATCAGCGCCCCGTGACAAAATTATCATTATTCACTAACTGTTCACCAACACTCTTTTTGACGTCTACACTCTGTAAGGATTTAGAGCAAAATTACATTGATGTTCATGTATCTTTGTTTCAACTTTGATGAATCAAGTGGGACCTCATTGTTCTTTTCATCCAGTCCTAAGCCAACTTCAATTCCTTCATCGTTGAAATAATGCTTAAATCCCACACCACCAGCAATCATTTCAATATCGTCTGTGAAAGCAGCAAACGCAAATCCTTGACCAATTGGTGCGAGGCTAGTAGATATGACAATGACTAGATCTCCAAAATTCAAGTCATGCTCATAGAGCCTGATAACCATCGTTTGAATGCCATAACCTGTGTACTTAGCTACACTACTGGTTTCAATAAACAAACCGTCATCGCTTAATGAACTATTCGTTTCTTGCAATAACTTCTTTAGAACAAAGTAGTCATCAAATACCTTTTGAAAGTCATTATTTGTTACGATTCGACTGTTGATTCCTGATAGAATTTTGCGATAGTTAGGGTCTTGTGCGATTTTTTGTAGGTTCTTAGTTTGCTCTTATGATGAGATTCCGGACTAGTTTTTCTAGTTTGGTAAAATATCATCATAGGAGTATTTTTATTTATGGTTACACGTTATGAAGAGGACTTTAAAAAGTCCATCGTGGAGATGGTTAAAGCGGGCCGTCGGCCCGATGAATTATCCAAGGAATACGGTCCTTCAGCCGATTTAATTCGGAATTGGGTCAAAAAATATGCGCCTGTAGAAGTGAATGGCGAATCAATATCAGCTGATGAATTGAAGAAGTTGCGTAAGGAAAACGCAATTTTGAAAGAAGAGCTCGAAATTTTAAAACGTGCGGCGGTGTTGCTGGCAAAACATTAGTTTTGCGCGGTAGAAGTGTTGTTTTACCAATTATCCACAAAAATTTGGTACAGGGGCACCGCATCACACGCGTTCTGAGTGCTTTGAAAATTCCAATGTCCACTTACTCTGACTGGATCCATTGGGAGCCGAGCGCACAAGAAATACAACACAACAAATTGAGAATTGCCGTCGAATCAATTTACACAGCCAATAAAGGCATTTATGGTTATCGACGAATTGCTAAAACCATGCGCGACTTATTCAAACTAGCAATCAGCGACCGCTTTGTATGGCAATTGATGAGTGAAGCTGGCTTGAAATCGCGTATGCAAAAGCGATATAACAAGCCTACAACAGTCAATGACAAAGATCAGATGCCAAATCTCATTATCAATCTGGATGACCTAAGTGGCGTAATTACAACTGACATTACGTATATCCAGTTGACCGATAAGACATGGGTTTACATGGCTAGTGCATATGATCCGGAAGACCGTAAGGTGCTGTCGTATCGAATCGCAGATACGATGACAGCTCAACTAGCAACCTCAGTAATCGTTAAGGCGCTAAGACGAGGTGAAAAACCACTGTATGTGCATAGCGATATGGGAAGCCAGTATACCAGCGAATTGTTTGAAAATACACTGGAGTCCATAGGTATTAGGCACTCTTACTCCCGTAAAGGGCACCCTTACGATAATGCCCGCATCGAAAGTTTTCACTCGTTACTCAAGAGGGAGCTGATCTACCAACAGGATTTCGAGAGTATCGCTGATGTGCAAGCCGCTGTTGGATGGTACGTCAACTGGTATAACAACAATCGTATATCACTCCGTGATGCCGCCTAGACCAATTTCTAGATGATATAAACGCGATTATACAAATTTGCCTATACACCGGCGTTTACAAGCACTGACTTTGTGAAGTCCAAAAATCACTCTGACCAGTGCTTATTTGCTATACCCTCAGACTTGTGAAATTCAACAAAATCCAAACTAGACCACCGTAACTCCATAGCCTCCGGCAGGCACAGGGGCAAAACCCCTGGACCCCATTAAAAAATGACCCAAAATCTGTACGAAATCAGGTCATTTTGAAAAATTTTCGTGGTACGAGCCCTAGCGGGCTCTAAAAAGAGGTCCGGAGTCTTGACATCAGAGCCGTTACCTTGTCCATTGTGTTATCTCCTTGTTAAATTGACTAAGGCGGCGCTTAGAATAAATTTGTTTTTGTAGCTACCAGACTCCTTTCTAATAATTCAAAGCTCAACCAACGCAATTACAGGGAGCGTTATTGTCGCTCCTTCCTGCTTATTTGGCTTTATTTCTTGTCCGTTCTCATCTGCCCAGAACATGTTTTTCAAATGATAAGCCGCCACTTTACGTTTTGCGGCTTGATATAACTTCTCTAAATCAGGAACCTGTAGTATCCCGACCACTGTTGATTCTTGAATACTTGTGGTTCCTAGAAATTCAATGCGTTCCAGCGCAAAGAATGTTCGACTCTCACGGCCAATGTAGCGTCCATAGGGATATTTATCAGGATCATCTGTATCTCTTTGATAGTATCGATTTTGTGCATACTCAGAATATTTGACGACCTGATATATTTCATGCAGGGGGAAATTGACGATTTCAAAGAACACATCAGACACGTCGATTGTCCCATATAGATCAATATTCTCGCCTGTTTCTACTGGCGTAAAACTAGTAGATAGATAACGATTTCTAAGTTCAGCAATATACTTTCGCTGGACTAACGTCCAATCCAAACTACTACTCATCGTATATCTCCTCGTCCTCATCCATACACTGAGTCGGATTATTTAACGCAAATAACCGCTCTTTCTTTTGTTGCCTGGTCAACTTGGAAAATCTAAACGGCTTTGTTCCTTCTCCGTTTCCAAATGATTCCAGTGTCGCAATTAATTCTGTCAACTCAGCAACACTGTTCGCAAAAGGCACCATCAAGTATTCACGCGACCAAACATTCTTTTCAAGCTGTTGCTGCTTGTATAATTCGTTATCAATCATCGCTAAGCGCGCCTTAATTTGTCGCTGCCTTTGAGTATCAGTGGTCGTTGACAATTGATGTTGCAAACGATTTCTACGTGCTGCCCAATTTTTCTGTTGGTGTAACGTTGAAACACGGTAAGAATATGATTTAAAAGAAATAGATGTCCCCATTTCTAATCCGGTAAAGACACGTCCAGCATCTTCCACAATCATATTGCTCAAATCCATCGGTAGATTGGCGATTGCAGCTCCATCTAGTAATAGTAAATCTGAGTAAATAAGCCCACCTGTTTCAGAAGATGTATTACTAATGATGTAAGCTTCCGGTCCCTTTGTCATCCCACGGTATCCTAAGAAGTAGGGCGCCGTTTTCTGCTTGAGTTTTGGATCCTTGAAGTTTGAGGCTGGTGGTTCCCAAAAATATTCTTGTACCTTAAATTCATTCGCTAACGGCATTATTCTCCTCCTCGTTTCAAATCTTCCGGCCGTAAGGGACGGTATGCCGACACCTCACCAATCTTAAATAGTGACTGGAAGAAAACTTGTCCGCGTATTTTTTCTGGGGCATATTTTTCTGGTTCTGGTAGTACTAAATAAACTGTCAGAACCAATAGCAGGATTGCGGTGATAATCATACCTAACCAGTCTGACGTCGGATACTGGCTTAAAATCGCCAACGTTATTAAGAAGCTAAGGGCGCCATACTTCACCTGTGTCGTCGACAAATTAATGCCTAACCACGTTCCTACTATCGGAATCTTGCTCCACCAACCTGTTTTACGCACGCGACCGGCGACATGCCAATTATTGTAAGCCATCTTGATACCTCCTTACATTTTAGTATGCCCTTATCTTAGCGAATCCCTGACTGGTTTCAAAAACTGGGTAACACACAAAAACCAGGTAACACACAAAAACCAGCAGTCTAATGACTACTGGTTTCAGCGCATGCTTTAATTAGTCGACCTCCCCTTTATGCTATTTTCCATCGGATAATTATGTGCATGCCTTTAGTCTAGATAAGTCTGTGGCTGTGGCATATCTGGGGGGTAGTTTATATAGTCTTGTGCAGTCTTATCGTGGAGATAATCAATGAATTGTGCAACCTTGCCAAGATCAAACATAATGTCGATTAAATTTTCTATCTCTGCTTTTCGTTCGTCGTTTGTTGAGTCTTTGTACAAAATCGTAAATATTTTAATCATGATTACCGAATGTAAATTTAGCAGTTCAAACGAAATTTTTTCTTGTGCCGTGACGGTCCAATCATCTGCTTGAAGTGTTTTTAAAAATGCTTGAATATACGGACTTTTTGAATTTGCCAGGCGTTGATTGATTTCAGTGATTTGTTTTAAATCATTGTTTGTCATTTTATGATACCTCCTTTTGAACGTTAGAATACCTCCTCATTACAGCCATTCTATGGCTTTTAAAAGGCTACTTTTGGTAATGACGGCAATGAAAAGTCCACTCTAGTACAATCTACGACTGCTGGTTCCAATTCGCGATTTACTTAATCAACCTCCCCTTTACCATCATGATGTTGCGCATCCGTTAATGGATGCTTTTGTTGTTGCGTTAAGTTTTGCTTAATGCGTTGTGCACGTTGCTGTTGACGACCTTGACGCTGTTGTTCCTTCATATCGTACTCTTGCATGATTAATTGTGCCTGCTTCTCGATACGACGTCTCATGTAATCGTCATGGAATTGTTGAGAAGCTGGCTTCGCCTGTTGCGTGTTTGTCGAGGCAGTCGGCCCATTATTTGGTCGGTAAGTTTGGCCTTGTAATGGGGTTGTCGTCTTTTGTGCGCCACCTCCCTGCGTATTACCTGCACCATTAGCACGTTGTTGTTGGGTGGTATGCACTGTACTTGGTCGCTCTGTGCCTCGTTGTGCACCGCTCGCACTATCTAATGAACGTTGCCCACTAGTTTGGGAACCCGTATAAGTACCACTAGTAGCATGTTCTGTCCCGTATTCTGATGGTTGAACGTTCGTTCGCGTACGACCATTATTAGGCGACAAATTTGGATGATTAGATAGGTTCGTTCCGCCTACATTAGCTTGATTCTCCAATGGTTGATCTCGTGTATATTCAGGTTCGTTAGTCATGCCAGTAGCTGAATTATTACCTGTAAATGCCGGATTATCATTGAGGACTTGATCAGCAAACCCTTCATTCTCAAGTCCCGCCGGACTATCGGTCGGCTCCGATTGTTCAAGGCTATCAAATCCAGCGGCAAACGCCTCATCTTCGGACATGACGGTCGAATTGAACCCATTGTCTTCGAGTGCCTGTGCCTCTTCACCAATTGCTTGTTCATCATTAGTGACCGGTTGTTCACTAAACTCAAAGGCATCCGGACTATCTTCAGAATTACCGGTAACATCGTCTTCACCATCTTCAACTCCTTGGTTGAGACTGGTTTCATCACCATCCTCGAATGTAGTCGCACCATCTTCGGACTTGCCTTCAGCGGTATTTGTAAGATTATACGAGTTTTCAGATTCGCCTGATGCGTCGATATCACTTTCATCTCGTTCGAGTACTGAGCTATCAAATCCTTGATCGACAAATCCCGCATCTTGACGTGGTGCTTCTCCCGGCTGATCCATTTCTTCCGGATTAAGTTCTGCAAGACGCTTTTGTAGACGTTGATTTGCCAACTTCGCCCCAACGAATGATCCAAGCATAGCACCTGGTGCAGTCATCAAACCGAAGGTATTGGCACTGCCTTGGTAGCCCGCTTCAACACCAAATGACTTCTCGAGTACCGAACTACCATTGTATGCAGCAATCCCCAACACAGCCATCATGACAACATAGGCCAAAGGTCGAGCGAATTCACCGCCAGGCAACCCAGCGACATAATTGGCCACATCATTTGGCACCGTGCCAATCATCTGAGTGAACAAATACAGCATGAGAATATCAACCGTGGCAGCCAATGCCACATTCAATTGTTTCATGACCGCCTGCTTCATGGGTTGTGATGACCCAACATCACGACCGGCTTGTAGGAAGGCCCCAATCAGTTCAGCGTAACTCATAATGACCGTTCGCGAAATTTTAATCGCTAGTAAGAAGCCAACCCCAATGATGACGGCAAATGCCGCGATGGCTGGGATATTCTGAACAGAATAGCGCTTATAGCGTGTTTTCGCAAATGAGAATGTGCCATCTTTGATGTCTAAATTCTCTAGCGTATACGTTCCATCACCCAACGGTGATGCCTGCAACTTATACTGGAAAACATTCCCCACATTCTTAATATCGACGTGGTCTTGGCTTTGATCACCATCTTTAACATTTGGTGTCTTTGACTTATCATTAAATGGCGACTGACTAACCATCTTATTCAATTGATTAATCTGAGGTAAGGTCATTTCAGTCGTAAAGTCAGGAATATCATTGATTCCCATCTTGTCTAGCCCATTTAAATTAGGTGACTTACTAGCAAATGGTTGTGATTGGAACCCATCAGTTGCCCAGGTGGCTAGATCCAGCGTGTTGTCACGCAATGGGACATCAGCCAAATTTGAAGTTGACCCCGTTGAAATGTTAGGCAACACAAATCGCGTCATCATGTCACCAGTCGTTGTGGCAATGAATGGCACTGCAAGCATTAGGAATAGTGACGTCATCGAATTGATCAACATTGACCGAATATGGCTGCCTTTGGCGCCACGTAAAGCATTGATGACATAAAAAGTCATCATCAAGGCCATCAAAGCAACACCAATTGCCATGACCCCATACACCAACTGATGAAGTGGATTAGTTTTATCCCTTAAAGCTTCAGGTATGACTGTAAACAAGTACAGAGCACCTTGGACCATTAGAGAAGATATAGACGCTAATCCAAATAATGACGTGTACAACAGATTTTGAAGAAATCCTTCAACCGTGATAATTGCACTGACCATCACGTGAAAATATTGTTGATGATCGTAGTAAAACTGTATGGTTGGATTACTAGTGTTAAAGAATTTACTTGCTTTATCGCCAGAACCTGTTAACCAATTAGACCAGGCTTCTTTGAACTCATCTAGTTTGTCAGCACCGGGAAATTTTACCATTAAAAAATTTATGAAATTCACAATTGCCTCCTTAATTAAACACCTAATTAACACTAACGTTGTTGTTAATAATAGTTGGAATTCGAATTTACTCAAAAACTGGGTAATCTCGTTCCATATAAGGCAGCATAGTTTGATATAATTTTGTTAAATCATGCACGGATAGGAGTTATGAGAATTTATGAGAATTTCAAAATTACAGTTGTCATTGGGAATATTAATCGTAGTTGTTGGTTGCGTCAGTTTGTTCTATCTAGTACCCAGCTCAAATAGTTCCGATTCAGCATCAAAGTCAACAACACAGGAATCTAGTACCGATTACATGGCTAATCAGTTTAAAAAGATTGAATCGGCTGCCAAGAACAAGAACGTCGTGGTTGTCACTTATGATACTAAAGCTAGCTATAGCAAAACATTTATCGCCATGGTTAAATCAACAGCTAAAAAGTACCCAGATACAAAAGTCTTATACATTAAGAATAACGACGGTAATTTCGTGAAATACTATTCAGAAAGTCAGAACCAGTCAGTTACTGAAATGGGGAAAATTTCCAATACAAATATATTCATCCTCCCCAAAAACAAAACGATAGACAATGTCATTTCCCCTCACTACTTGGATCAAACTCAGATTGACAGGCTCTCCCTGACATCAACACCAGGTGAATTGCCTATTGTCAGCAATGCTTCTATTTTTTTATCGGGTGATGCTAATAAAGATAATATATATCTTTTAGAGAACATTAACTCTGACCCGGATGCTAAAAATCTTATCCAAACAGGTGTTATCGATTTTGCTTTTAATTATTTTCATTTGCAGCACGATAATTAATCATTTAATGAATATCAATCACCAAAGAGCAGCACACCAAATTTTCTGAGGCGTGCTGCTCTTTTGCGCTTCTATGCTGTTACTTCTTCGTATTCTTCAAAAATATCATTCAATTTATAAACTAAGCCGTTATAGCCTCCTTCAGTCATCATCGCCAACATAGCGCTCATTGAGTAACTTGAGGTAGCTAATGCAGTTAAATCGAGTTCTTGGAACGTCTTATAGGCAACCTGTGCGGCAAGTAACTTGTCTGATTCTCCATTCGACTTAAGCGTGTTAATTGACCCATTCAGATGCTCTAACAAAGTGTCACGTACGGCTTCTTCAATGCCTGGATCTGACGCAAGTATATCAGCTTCTTCCTCAGAAAGCAGTGCATCATTACGCGATACGTAGTACATATTGTTCAAACCCGACTCATCAGTCCGGACGTTTTCTGGCGACGTATTCTCGCCATAAACCTCAGCGTACAGTTTATCGAGTAAATCACTGAAATTGACATGATAGTCATTCAAGTCTAAGAAACGGTGCGGTGACTGTATCGTAACTCGCGATAGCTCAGGTGAATCCGCAAGATACCCTCGCAATAGATTAAAGGCAAATGGCATAGCGTTCCAACCATAATCATAAAGCGGATGCGTCGATACTTGTGCGCCCCGTAAATCATCATTCTTTGCAGAACGGAAGGCGATCATCTGACCCGGACGTAACTTCATTAACTCTTCAGGTGTTAAGAGTGCGCGTTCCTTACTTGAGACATTTTCTTGACCCGTCATAATATCGTGACCTGGGTTCGTCACACGAATTGTCCTTTGTCCCAACTTCTTAGAGATTTCTTCCACTGTTGGTAATGAACTTGATTTGATATAAAGGAAATTTGAGCTATTACCAATCAAAGTGTCAGCACCCTCTTTACCGTATATCAAAGTTAATTGCTCGAGATTTTGAAGCACCATTGTGAAGGCAAAGTTGTATCCTAATGCCGCGGACAGTTTTGTGCTCATATCTGGCCACTTTGGGAAATTACCAAACTCATCAAGCAAAAAATGAATGCGATTGATATTTTGATTTTTATTCCGATTAGCCCAATCATAATTTTCTTGATACAACTGTTCCATAAAGAACAGCGCTAGCTGATAATATTGCTTCTTTAGCGGCGGTAGCACAACGAAAATCGCCAGACGCTTTTCTGAATAATCAAATGACACATTAATCTCATCAGCGCCCGCTTCAATATTGGTATCTAAATCAACCATTTCGTAGCCCTTAATCACTTCTAATCCTGTATAAGGATCCACTTTCCGCTTAAACCCTTGGCTTTCATACTTCTTCTTCGCCGTGATAACAATGGAACGATCCGTAATTGGCATGTTTGCATACCGCTTATCAACGGTATAGTTATCCGAAACGTCAAATGAAACGTTGAAAGTCGTATAATCACCAAGTTTTGGCTCAATAGCGAATTGCACGAGGCCCATTTCATCGGCAATAACTAATTCGTCGTAATGCCTGTCAGGTGTATCAAATGAAATAGCAACCTTTCGATTAGCAAAATATAGTGGCAACTGCAATTCCATAGCTCTAGGAAACCCAACTGATGAATACCTAAAATCATCAATCGTCGTCATTTTTTGAACACTGATATCAGAGGTAAAGAGTTCCACGGCCGCAAACATTGAGGCGTAGATGTTTCCTTTTGTCTCCGTTGACCCCATACCAGCTTGGTTGAACGCTGCAATTGCCATATCCAATAATGGATCTTGTTCACCAGCGTCTCGAAGTCGTTGTGCCTCTTTATCCATGACAGACACCAAGAAATCCAGTCGATTCATTGCAATCTTTTGGACGTTAGGATTGAACTGCTCTTGGAGCGTTGGTCGTCGCTTATCCAACGTGACAGTCTCAGTCGTAGTTCCTAGTTGTTGCAACAAATTAACAACGTTAGCAACGGTCATTTTCTGCCATTCATCCTCACGCTTTAACAACCAAATGGTTGCCAGTGCAAGTCCTGAGAAAGTCGATGACGCCCCACTAATCCAAAATTGTTCATTGGCATTCGCATTGTCACTGGGGTAAATGGTGTTGGCCAATTGTGAAATCTTTTGACGCGTCTGAGCCCAGTTACTGCGCTTGGCATAATACAACGCTTGAGACAACAGATTCATACTCATTGAGTAATTTAGATTATCAAAATTCAAGACCTTAACATCGTAATTATGCCGTTTCAAATGTTCATTAGTCTTCGTAAATAGTTCACCCTTCATATCCGCAATCACTAAACTTTGATCCTTGGAACCACGGGCAATTAAGTCAATGGTTGACAACACCATCGTCTCACCTTTACCCGCACGGGTTTCTCCTAAAATAATCGTATTAACAGCTTTACCATCAATGAAGTAGCGGCCTGGCAAAGCATGGCGCTTTGAATCCTTAGGCCGTCCTTGTGGTGTGTACTTGTAAAAGTGTGTTGGGACTGTCTTTGGCCGGACACTCGCTAAGTACAGCTTAAATCCCTCTGGGTTCCGATTGAACTGGTGCATCAATGGCACGCCACCATATCCGTCAAAAGTGATGCCTCGATCTGGTACGGCTTGATATTGCCGTCGGGCCTCATGTGGCTCGGTGAATTCGGCACCTCCAAACTCTGTTGTTGCACGATATTTCGTTGCATGCCAGCGACTATAAATAGAGTGGCTAACCCAAAGAGCCACACCTGTAAACACTAAGGTCCAGATAACCGGCATCTCCAATAAATGGGCTAGCCAATTGTAAGGCCAAATATTGACTATGAAATCTAGTATTGAGTACCCCCAGAGCGCTTGCAAGGTCCGTTGCAACCCATTGAACTGTTCAGCGAGTCCACCATTTCCAACACCAAACAAATCAACGTAAAACGTTGTCAAGATGGGTGTCAGTAAGTTTGCCGCCGTTACAGCGAATAGAAAACGGACGATAATAATCCGCATTAACCAATACGGACTACCGCGCTCAGTTAATTCATCCCAGAAAAACGGATCACGTTTCGATCTGATGAGAGCAACGCGATTGTTGAAGACAGCCGATGACAGCAAGACAACTGTGATAAACACCATAAATGCTGTCAAGATGTGTTCTAATACTTGTTGAAGCATTTCAACTCCTCCCTTCTAAAAATGCCACGTCATTAGACGTGGCATCAAAATTAAAGTATCCCTTGTGCCCAAGAGAATACAGCGTGCAAAACGAGCCAAATAACTGCGACAATGAGGACCGCAATTGCGCCATTTTTAACCAGCGTTTTCCCTTCCTCAGTACCACGCTCATCTTTACGCATGAAATGAGTCGCGCCGACTGTCAAGATGACAGCTGCAATCGCGACGATCACCAAGGCTGCCCAATTTTGCAGTTGTTGCAAACCACTAACGATTTGATTGACTGCATTACCTAAGTCCATCTTTCAACCTCCTTTATTTCTGTAGACAATAGTTTTTGCCTTACATGTGTCATCATAGCGCGGCGAAAGCTGATTTCAGAAAGTGGTCACTTTCGCCCGTAATTGGCGATGATCGTTAAACCCCGTCGGGGTATCGCCTTCCAAGATAAATTCGATTTTTTGGATAGGCAAATTGCCTTGTTGATCAACATTTTTCAAAATAATCTCGGACAATTTATCAACAATCGTGGTCTCAACGGTACGTTGCACAGGTCGGGCACCGTTGTTAGGGTCGAATCCAACGTGTAGTATGTAGTCGACTAAGTTGGCATCATAAGTCACGCTTGTTGAAGCATACTGTGTCTGGAACACTGTAATAGACTCATCAATCGTCTTCTTAGTGATTCTCTTGATCGTGTTAACCCCCAAGAAATTGAAAATAACAACATCATCCAATCGGTTCAAAAACTCCGGCCGGAACTTACGTTTAAGCTCGTTTTGCATGGTCTTTTTAACGAATGCAAAGTCTTCACTTAGTTCATCAATAGTTTGAACTGCGTCGGAATCACCTGCACCTAACGTGTTCCTAGAATCCGTCATGAGTTCATACCCCATGTTTGACGTTGCAATAATAAACGTATTCTTGAAGCTCACTTGTCGACCAAATTCATCACTCAAGATACCATCATCAAAAACTTGTAGGAATAAATCAAAAATCAACGGGTGCGCCTTTTCAATCTCATCTAACAGGACCACTGTGTACGGCTGTAGTTTCACTTGCCTAGTCAGTTGTTGCTTAAATCGTTGAACGGTCTCAGACAAACTAAACTCACTCATATCAAATCTAATAATGTTCCTTTCGCTATCGAACATCGTTTCGGCTAGTTGCTTAACCATCGCTGTTTTACCAACACCAGTAGGCCCAACAAAGAGTAGATTGCCAAGTGGTTTTCCTTGTCTATTAAGCCCAGTTAGCGAACGCCTGACAACCTTGATGACTGAATCACTAGCGACTGGCTGACCAATCACATTAGCTGCCAATCGCTCTTCTAACAATTCCAACCTCTCGAATTTCGTTCGTTGCAATGAACCAATAGGAATGCCTGCTAACTGCTCCAGCTCATTATGAATATCACCGACGGTGACTAGTTTTGGGTTCCGAGACTCCTCCAGCTCCACACGGGCACCGGCCGAGTCTAATAAGTCATACGCCTTGTCAGGTTGATACTTAGTCGTCAGATAACGGTCTGACAATGTTACAGCCGCTTCAATGGCAGATGGCTCGTATTTGACGTTGTGCGCGCGACTTAATTTCTGATCAACAACACCATTCATGATAAGCACCGTCTCGTTATAGCTTGGTTCTGGGACATTAACAACCGTGATACGACGTTCTAATGCGCCATCAGCTTCCAAAAATTTGTGATACTCGTCGGTAGTTGTGGCACCAATGAGCTTAAAATCACCTCTCGCGAGGGCTGGTTTCAATATATTAGCCGCATCCAACGTCCCTTTTTGCTTACCGGTACCCATGACCATGTGAAATTCGTCAATAAACAACAAGTAATGCCAACTTTCCTCGATAATTTCCTGAATCAACTGAGCAAAGTCACGCTCGAAGCTCTCACCAGTCATACTGGCCAAATCTAGAGTTAAAACTTCGTAACCTTTTAAACGAGCTGGTACGGCTTCGGTCAGCAAACGTTGTGCCACACCTTCAACAATCGCCGTCTTGCCAACACCTGGTTCACCCACAAGCAAAGGGGCATTTTTTGTTGCTCGAAGCAATGCGTTAATAACCTCTTGAATTTGCAATGCCCGCCCGATGATCGGTGATGGATTGTCGACCAAGCGTTGCGAAATGTTTGTCGTATATTTCTCTAACAGTTCACCCATTAGTAAATTTGCTCCTTATCAGCTTGAATGGTCTGATCAATCTCAGTTGCTAATATTTCTTGCCTTTCTTCAGCTGTCTTTGTCACGCGATTTCTAATGCCATCATCGAGACCTGTTGGCAGTGCATCTGATGTGATGTGGGTTTGTTTGGCCCCAAGACTCTCTTTAAAATGTGACATTAAGCTAGATGCTTCTTGATCCTGTTGGGCAATTAATGCTTCTGCTTTAGCTTCATCTGGTGTCAGACTGCTGGGTTGATAACCCAGCAACGTAGTTGCAAGAGAATCATCACGCTCAAGATCATCGTCCAAGGGTGCCTCACCGGGATCATCATCCTGCTGTTCAATCATGTTGGTGACATCATCAGCAATCTCATTCTTGTCAGAGTCTTGAGGGACTTCCTCTGATAAGTCGGCACCATTGTTTACTTCACTAGGAATTTCTTCTAGACCAGTAAATGATTCTAACGTATCAGCCTTTTTTTCCGATTCATTATTTTCTAAATTCTGTGTGTCAGATTCATACGACCCATCTTTGACAACTGGTTCAGAGTCTTCAGGCTCTTCAGGCGTTACAACACAGCTATTAAGGATTTTTGTCCCGCTGTACGACTCACTCGGCTCTTTTACTGCCTGGTTTATTAGACTGACTAAGTCCCGCTCAAAAATCCGTACCGGAATTAGATCACCCAGTCCGTTGATTAATTTCATATTCAGCACTGGTTCCGCATTGTATGGTGAGAATTCAAGTCGTCCATCCACTGCATGATAAATTTCACTATGACTCTTTGGTACTTGTTCGTTCATGTTAAAAACTCCTTCATGTTATTTGTTATTAGCTTGGTAAAGTGGCACTGTGTCCACCGCTGCCATTTCTGTCTGCCTGACACCCCATTTTCCATAACGTAGCACATCATTCCAATCTTTCTGAGAGACATCCGTGGGGGTATCAAGATATAGTTTCACTGATTCAAATGCTTCACTAACTGATAGAAGCGCTAAAATTCTTTTAGCAAATTCACGTCCAGTTTTGTCATTGTCGACAGCGATATAAATCTCTGATGGTAGTAGATACTGTCCGTTATCCGTATAAAATGCTTGGAGGTGGTTAGCCAAAGTATGCACTTTGACACCAGAAATCGATAGAAAGCCAATATTTTGGCCGTTAAAGGTTTGATCATTCATTTGCCAAAAACTAATGGCATCAATAGGTGATTCAAAAACGTATAGTTTATCAGGAAACGGCTGCGGCCCGATGCTAAAGTGAAAACCAGCTTGACCACTAGGCGATCCTTTAGCTATGCCATGGAAATATCCACCTCGTTTGCCGTGTTGTCTTGATTGTGTGCCAATAATGTCCGCTCCGATAATGTTATGGTGTTCGTCATACCAAACAAACCAAAGGTTGCGAATTGTTTGATTATCGTGAGTATGTCGAATCTCTTGTCGCACTAAATCTGCTTTAATCAAGCTATCGATGATTTTTTGATTTATCTGCCGGACATCATGCAAATAGTTGATACTAGCCGTCATGTCGTTTGTAAATGAGAATTCACTTAATTCAAACGGTGTTGTAGCGGTCTGCAATTCTATTTGTCGAGGCCTAAAATCCTGACCACGCTGTGCTCTAATTTCACGTGCTAATTTAATGCGATCTTTTTTTGCAGTGATACCGTCTAAGACGGTCATTAATTCAAATACACCCCCGCCAACACCACGTGAGAACCAATAGAAAGCGTTTTTACTTGGTGTTATTTTCAACGAGTCGTGGGCAACCAATTGATACTGACCATGTCCAAATTTTGCAACATCGTGGCCCATATACTCTAGGTATTCCATGATGTCGATTGGATCTTTGACACGTGAATATCTTTTGTTACCAATGGGGAATTTTGACATAGCCTCCTCCTTTCATATGGTGTCATACCTGCTTGTCATAACTATAACGATTGTGAAATGAAATAAAAAAAGCGTGCATTGTTCTGCGCGCTTCGAATAACTATTCATTTTTGGGATATTATTTTCGTTTTTTCAAACTTGCCCTATTTTTATCATCGAATGATAATTTAACTTCAAAATTCTCAGTCAAAACTAAACTCGCTTTATATGTCCCCTCACCGCTCTTTTTCTTAAACGTCAAGTTCTTCACTATTCCTTGACTCAGCAGCGTCTTGAGCTGCTTGACGGTTAGTTTCTTACCGTACTGAGTTCCCCAGATTTTAGCCATCTCTTGTTCTTGTTGATCGAGTAACGTAGCTAGTAGATACGATTTACCGCTCTTATTCTTACCTTCGCGTAGTTGTACGTGATAGACACCATAAGGTGTCTCAATTTGCTCACTAGCATCAGTAAACGGTCTGTGGGCAGACTCGACGTCATCCGGTTTAATTGGACTAATCACAGCATCCTGTGCTAGTCGTTGTGGTAGATTATGACGGAGCTGTTCGAGAAACTGTTGCAACGTTTGTAAAAATGTTTCTGGCTTAGCATTCTGATCTCCAGCTCCAATTTTATCTAGATAAATCTCCCAGTTTGCGGTCATGTCGGGACTTGTCAACATGGTTTTGCCTAGAAAATCAACTAGGACAAATGCCTCTGGCTTTGGTGACAACTCACCCCTCTTGCCGGTTTTATTGATATACGTCTCCTCAATTTTTTCGATAATGCCAGCTTGTGTGGAGGGACGACCTAAGCCCATCGCGTCCATTACATGATCAGTCATGTCAGTCTCAGTGTAGCGCTTAGGTGCGGCTATACTGTTCATTTGGGGCACAAGTTGTAATACTGCTCCAGTTTTATATATTGGCAAGTCTTGCGCTTGCTTATCAACCATTGTAAAACTTGTCCATCCTGAATCTGAGATTACTTTTCCAATAGCTTTAAACTGATAGCCCGAATTTGTGACAATCACCATTGTTTCGTCGTAAACCATGTCAGGTGCAAACATTAATAGAGTACGTTCTAGAATCAGGCGATAAAGCTGTTGCTTTTCTTCTGACCAAGTCGCCAATTCCTCAGTGGTTGGAATTTGGGAACTTGGAATATTTGCGGAGTGATCAAGAGCTTTGGTTGTAACATATTTTGCGCGCGGTTCTAGGTAGGTAATTGGCATGTCATGCATATTGACCAACGCTAAGTACTCAAGGACATTGGCTTTTAGATAGTCAAACTCACTAGGTGCAATGTGTTGTTCATCTGTTCGCGGATAGCTGACCCAACCTTGTTCATATAACTTTTGATAAATGTCACTCGTTTTCTTCGGCGACCACTTGAACCGACGTGACGATTCTGCCTGTAACTTTGAGAACTTAAACAACGCTGGAGCGTTTTGCCGTTGTTGCGTTGTAACCACGTCAGTAATGACGGATTGACCCGCAGCAATCTGATTATAAAATGCTTGGGCAGCAGGCTGTCCACCATTACTTGGTCTAAACTCACCAACACCGTCTATTCCTTTAAACGTGACGTTATGTGCTTGGTCTAATAGCGTTACGCGCAGATTTTGCTGTGGATCATAATTTTGGATTTCACGCTCACGAGCAACAATCTTAGCCACCGTCGGTGTCTGAACACGACCGACGGGGAAATTAGCACGATAACCTTTTTTTCTCAATAAACTGGTTACCAGACGCGATGCATTCATGCCAACAAGCCAATCAGATTGTTCCCGGGTAATAGCTTGATAAGCCATTGGTTGATAGCGTTCAGCTGGAACCGGATTGGCAAAAGCCTGTTTAAAATCATCTAGGGTTTGTGCATTGTAAGATAATTGCTTAATGACCTTATTTCTAAAATTCTTAGTTCGCCAAATGATTTTCCAAGCAATACTAGCGCCTTCTGCATCAGGGTCAGTCGCAATTAAAATTTGATCAGCTGATTGGATTGCTTGTTGAATTTCAGTAATTAACTTCGCCGTTCCGGATTTTTTATGATATTTAAATGCTTCCGGATAGATTGGTAACGCTTCTAAGATTTCGTCAGGCGTCTTATATGAGCCATCTTCGTTTTGTCGATTCCAATTAGTCTGATAACTTTCAGGTGCATCCAATTCATACAAGTGGCCCCGTGCATTGACAAACGTCACGTCACCTAATTCTGGGAATGAGCCAGCGCGGTAGGCTGCCTCTAGTTTGCGCTTCTGGTCAGGCTTTTCAGCTAATACAACAGTTTTCATGTCGCCCTCCAATAAAAGAAAAGTATTTATTCACTTCTCATTATGGAAGGCTGCAATGCTTGATTGAAAACTGGTTATCTAATGACATAATAGCGTGGCCGACTGACTGCAGCGACAAACATCTGTCTTCAGCAAGAATAGTTGAGGAGTGAACTCCCCTGTGCTACAATGTAAGCATAAACAAAAACCCCGTGCGCGAACACGGGGCCCAGGTTGTCTTGACGATGGCCACAGTAAAATCAAAGATTGAACCGCCACTACCGATCAAAGTTTGGGCGGTTTTTTTGTGCCGTTACTTCTTGTTGTGCTTGTCGATGTAACTCAACAAGGCCACCAAGAAGGTTGCGAACGCTATCATCAATGACAGCGCATCGGCAACGGACATCTTCAGCTAATCCTCCTTTCTTCAGATTTTGAAGTCTACGAACATACGCTCATAGGCATCAACTCCTTTCGAGTTAGATTAGCCACCGCCTTTAACCTGTTAAGATCAGTATATCAAAAAAGTGCCTGACACGCATAGCGAATCCGATGTGTTTGCTGTAGTCCCCCTACAGGTCGACTTGGAGAAATTACATTATTTTTTCGTCAACCTCTAGGCAATTAGAGCTGTTTGTTTGGGGGAATGTTGACTTACTTGGTTAAAAATTAAAATGGTTAATAGTATAATTCTTTAAATTTACCGCTTTACATTAATCACTTAGGTCGAAACCACAGGTATGTACCATACAGACTATTAATCAACATCATTACTTGCAGTACAAGCATAGATGTTGCCGCCGGACCACCATTTTTTAATTGAACTGACCAGATAACAACGTTAATCACATTAATCATTATCCAGGCAGCCCATTGTGAACGATAACCGTACGTCATTAACAGTTGACCAATGATACCTAAAACTAATAGTGTGGCATCCAAATAAATCTGTTTCCCATGCAGAAAGTTTGCGAGGTATACATTGATGCTATATAGCAAGATCGCCATTAAAATTGTTAATATCATCATTTGGGGACTCAGTTTTTTCGGCTTTACATAGTCGGTATGGGAAATAGAAATCGAGCGATGCCACACAGCGATGCCAACGAATTGTGATAAAAAATAAAATAATTGTGATGAAATATCTCCAATTAAATTGTTATGCACAGCGATAACCAACCAGGTTCCCGTTGAAATTAACCCCCAACAAAAATTAGTGAGACGTCCACGATCAACCAAAATTAAATTTAAGACTGACGCTATTGACGTTACTAGCCCTACCCACCCAATCAGTGAAAAATCATGTTGGAATATGAATGCTATAGCCGATGAAAGAATCATGAATAGTGCTAACAAATGTTCGCGCCGGTCCAATGTTATTAGTTCGCGTAAGACTGACATTGGGTTGACGGCCGCCCATAACTGGGAAGATGATGGGATTACCTGACGCAGCGACGTTATCAACGATGATGTATTATTTAAGGACATGGTTGACTCTCCGATTGTTTAGTGACTCCGATTCGGTAACGAGCTAGCAAAAAAAATTAAGGAGATTAATCAACGCTTCTCAAGTCAGATCGACTCCTAACTTTAATTTGCCAAGTTGAGTATAGCAAATTATCATAAACAAATATAGCAAATCAGATGTCTTTTGGAAGCTCCGTGACCTCGTACTCAATAATAATTTGTTGAACACCTGGTAATGTGCTAGACTATAAACGTAAACAAAAACCCCGTGCTGCTAACACGGGGCCCAGGTTGTCTTGACGATGGCTGAATTAAATACTTTTAAACCGCCTGTCGCTCGTCAAAGTTTGGGCGGTTTTTTTGTGCCGTTACTTCTTGTTGTGTTTGTCGATGTAACTCAACAAAGCCACCAAGAAGGTTGCGAACGCTATCATCAACGACAGCGCATCGGCAACGGACATCTTCAGCTAATCCTCCTTTCTTCAGATTTTGAAGTCTACGAACATACGCTCATAGGCATCAACTCCTTTCGAGTTGGATTAGCCACCGCCTTTAACCTGTTAAAATCAGTATATCAAAAAAAGTCCCTGACACACGCACAGCCAATCCGATGTTGTTAGGGACTTTTTCTACGTCTTGTCAATATAAATGATGTTTATGTATCAAGAGTTTGTTTATCTCAGGAATCCCATCATAAAAGCAAACCATCCCGTTTGATTGATTTCACCCAGATTTCAAGAGTCGAATGAGCTTTGATCCCGAATTTTTCCTTATTTCAATGGGCGGAACACCTTTGAGATACATCGATACCACTTCAATTTGAATTTCTTTCGAGAAAATAAGAAAACCCCATGAGTTAGATTTACGTCAACTCATGGGGTTCAGTCCAGTGGTTGTTTACCACCTGGCTTTTTGTCACGATATTGGGAAACTAATCATTGAGCATACGATCATTAACGGCTAATAATAGCACCTGGTCTAACCAGACAAGATAATCACGCTCTCTGCTAATAGCACGAGTTAGTACTAAGTAATGCCCGTAATTCTCATCAATTTGTGAACGTGAATTAAATAAGACATCGTATCGAGTCTTAAGATGTTCTAAATGTGATCCGTGGACAGCTAGTTCATTTCTTAAGAGACTCACTAACGTTGATGATTTTCCGTCTCTGACGAAAAAGATTTTTAATGCAAACAAGTCTCTATTCTCAAACGTAATGGGCTCATTCAACCACTGGTCGAATTGTTCCTTACCCAAATTAGTAACAGAATACTGACGAGAACTATTGATCGTGACACTTTTCTCTGCAACCATTCGTTTTAATTCAGGGTATAGTTGACTATGGGATACCTTCCAAAACTCTGACAAGTCATTGTTGAAAACATCTAACATTTGCTTCCCCGTTAGCTCACCTTTGTTAATCAGTAAACCAATGATTATTTTCGGAAGAGTTCTTGGCTTTGGCATAATATCAACCTACTATTTGTTCAATCGACGATAATTCTCATCATAGTAACGTCCATCACGAATGTCGTCTGGCATACCATCGTAAGGGGCTTCTGAAATTACATCGTCATTATCTTCTCCCGCTTCTCCCATGTATGTAATATTAGCAAACTCTGGGACCACCAGCTTAGGATAAGTTTCATATTTTTCTCGTGATTCTTCCATCAACTCAATGTGCTCATTTTGGAATGTGACCGTAATGTCTGGATGCTCCTCAACCCACTTTGGGAAGAAGATAGTACCGTGAAGCTTTTTTTCATTAGGAAGAAAATCTAGTGCTACATCAGTACCAGTCGGTTCAGTCCAACTGATCTTATAAATTCCAGGTGTCAACATAACAATGTCTGCTTCTTGGTCTTTAACCCATCGTCCAGCAACCATTCCACCGTGGATACGATAGTCAACTGTATGATCATTCTTAGCGTACCACTCATATTCCCAGCCGTTGTCGTAAGTGTAGATAAAATGCGTCCCCAAAAAATCTCCTAGGGTCTTGAATGACTTTGTCATAGTGTTCCTTCTCCTATTTTCATTATTGTAGCTTGCTACAAACTAATTATATGTCGTTATCGACAAAAAAGCAACCGCAGAAAAAATAAAAGTTTAGGATGTTATTTATCTACTTTCTTTGTTCGTTCGTTTTTAATGTAACCTCATTTCTGTATTTTTGAACTCAACTATCGATCAAAGATTTCGACAATAGCTTAACAACTGTCAGGGTCAATCATCATGATTTTACATCTGGACTCATCCCGTGTTATTACTACAATATTTCATCTGAAGCCCCGTAAAGTAATATCAAACAAATTCTATGATGGTTAGACCTAACTTTTTCGTAATCAGACATCAGCAAGAATAGTTGAGGAGCGCGCCCCTCTATGCTACAATGTATGCATAAACAAAAATCCCGTGCTGCTAACACGGGGCCCAGGTTGTCTTGACGATGGCCATCTAATAAGTAAGTTAAACCGCCTTTCGCTCGTCAAAGTTTGGGCGGTTTTTTTGTGTCGTTACTTCTTGTTGTGCTTGTCGATATAACTCAACAAAGACACCAAGAAGGTTGCGAACGCTACCATCAATGATAGCGCATCGGCAACGGACATCTTCAGCTAATCCTCCTTTCTTTAGATTTTGAAGTCTACGAACATCCGCTCATAGGCATCAACTCCTTCCAAGTTGGATTAGCCACCGCCTTTAACCTGTTAAATCTAGTATACCAAAAGTCCCTGACAAACACAGCCAATCCGGTGTTTGTCAGGGACTTTTTTAGTCTGATTTAACATCTTGGTATTCTTAATTTATGGACGATCTTATTGAAATCATGTTTGGCCTCCAAATCTAAGGCAAACTTAGCCATTGCAGGTGTATCGCCAATCCCAACGGTGAGATACAAACCAAGCTCTTGTTTAACGGCTAATTGTATTAGGCGTGCCCCCCCTTTTAAGGTTATATCTTTGCCAAACTGAGATTGCCAATATTGCCAGGAATCGATAACATCTAGGATACTTTCGTCTATAGAGTACAAATGTAAGTCTTCTTCAGCTACAAATCGGCGGAAAATGTCATTAACCTTCTTATCATCTCAATGTAACGATTCATCCGGGGATTGGCAATCATTAACCGTGGATTTGGCACATCACGCTAACGCATCACATTACTAATACGTAGTTCAGCTTTTGCGCGGGGTGATGCCACTAGTACCAAACCACCATTTGTATTAGCTTGTTGACTCATGACTACCAATAATGATTTTAAAGGTTCAACTGGCGATCAACACTTGCCACTACAACATTTATCGGAAGGCTCCCTAAAGTAAATTTTCCACCGCCAAAGTTCTAGAAGGCAGCCAGTCAGAAAGTGAGGTTTCTTTTAGCAGCTGTGCTCGTTCTTTCTAATCAGGTTCGTCATCATCGCAGTGATTTCTGATAAACCTGACCAGCAATCAAACGTCGTACTTCTAATTGCGAACAGATTGCCTCCCTCGCCTTGTTGAACCTCCTTGTCTACTGGCCCATAGTTCATTACCGAAGGCATCCTAAAAAGTACAAAGAAAAAACCCACTAATCGAAAGTTTGACAGTCAGGATTAGCGAGTGATTTCTTTATTTTAAATAAGCCCAAATACTTCTCGGACTTTGCTATATGTTGATTACAAAACATGGACGAGTAGTATTGAACTGCTTGCCTTTTTACTTCATGCTATGTATTTCAATAATGATGCAGATAACTTACGATTAATCGTGCCTCTGGTTGTTGTATACATAGAAGATAATCGCAGCTGCAACTAAATAAAGCAACACAGCAATCATTGACGCTTCAATACCAAATCCGCCTCCACTGATTAACATATTGTCTTTGAGGCTTGATGAACTTTTTATAGCAAACAAGGATGAGTCAAACACTTTAGATGCAACAAAAAAGTCCCAAACTGCGTGAACAACCACGCCTGTCCAAATATTACCGGTTACTACACGAATGGCACTGAATAAGATACCCACTGCTGTCCCACTAATTAACAGTAAAATGATACTTGGTGTATCTAGCTGACCATTCAAAAGGTGCACAGCAGCAAATGTAACAGACGGTAACAGAATTGCTAAAGTTTGACCAAAGTATGAGCGGATACTAGTGTACATAAGCCCTCGGAATAGTACTTCTTCGGCAAAACCAGCAACCAGTGAAGCAATTAAAGCTGCGATAATTGTCATTGGAGCGGTTATAACAGTAATACTTCCCTTAAGCACAACCACCATCGCGATGTTTAAAAGCCATGGAAGGCTCACTGCAACGATAAACCACCACCATTTGACACCTGTATAGTTCAAACCCAAGTTAGATTTAAATAAATATTTTGCCAGCAACACAACAACTACGAACGTAATAATAGCATTACCAATTTCGTTGATAAATGGAATATGCGTTGTCTCAGCAATTAATCCCGCACTAAGCTGACTTGCAATGAGAATAAATGTCCCAAGTAATAACACCCCAATTGATTTAAACAAATTTTGTACCATAGTAGATACTCCTTTATCATGTGAATAGAAATCTAATACTATAGATTTCTATAATACTATATCATGAATTATATAGGTTTGACAATAATACACAGGAAAGTGTTATAACGAACCTCTACCTTTGCCCCATGACATATGGTCCATAGTCGAAAGCACCCTAAAAAGTTCACAAGACGTTAATCGAAGTTTTAACAGACTAGATTAGCCAGTATTTGTATATGACAAAGCCCGGTGGTAGACAACCATCTGGCTTTTTAAATCAAGAATGCTTGTACATATTTTTGGGAATCAGACGTCGGGCAAGAATAGTTGAGTAGTGAACTCCCCTGTGCTACAATGTAGGCATAAACAAAAACCCCGTGCTGCTAACACGGGGCCCAGGTTGTCTTGACGATGGCTTGCATTTAAATTGAAATTAAACCGCCAACCGATCAAAGTTTGGGCGGTTTTTTTGTGCCGTTACTTCTTGTTGTGCTTATCGATGTAACTCAACAAAGCCAACAAGAAGGTTGCGAACGCTATCATCAACGACAGCGCATCGGCAACGGACATCTTCAGCTAATCCTCCTTTCTTTAGATTTTGAAGTCTACGAACATACGCTCATAGGCATCAACCCCTTTCGAGTTGGATTAGCCACCGCCTTTAACCTGTTAAAATCAGTATATCAAAAAAGTCCCTGACACGCATAGCCAATCTGGTGTGTTAGGGACTTTTTAGTCTACTTAAAAGTTGTTACGGATGTCAGATGTTGAATGATGTTAACGGTCATGTTCGTATGCTTCATGCTCAGCTTCTTGTCGTAGCTGCCATTGTTCCCGCTCATACGCTGACAAAGCGCGTTCTTCCGCACGCCTTGCTTGTGACAAATCCGCCTGCAATCCTCGCTGTAACTTTCGCGCAGATCGTTTAGACAATCTTGATCCTTTGGGAAAACGGTCGGAAAACTTTGAATCCGACTTTTGTTTCTCACCGTCAAGATGGTGTTGTTCCGGACTTGAATCATCCTCGTGTTGGCCCAATTTTTCTTGTCGTTCACGAAGGGCTAGTTCGGACTCTTGGCTGTGTTTATCGAACTCATCGTTGAATTTATTCTCTCGCAATGACTTTTTAAGCGCCTCAATCCTGCTAAGATTTTGCTCTGGACTTTCCATTCTAATTTTCTCCACGGGATCAACTTCAAAATCTTCAACCCCCAGCGCTTTCATTTGTCTGAACAAACCATTTATCAAACGGTTGCGTAATTCATCGTCCTTGGTTTTGACATAATCCTTTGCCTGATCGTTCTCTGACCCAAACGCCTGAAGATACTCCTGCTGGCGCGCTTTTGTTGCGGTTAAAAAGGCTTGGTAATCCGCTCGACCTTCTTTGTTCAAAAACTGCTTAATTAACTCATGAGCTAATTTTTTAGGCTCAGCCATTACTTTAGCGTTTGATTTAGCACGCCATAATTTTTGATTGTTTGGTAGGGAGCGCAAGATATCTTGTAATAAGTCGTTATATTGTTGCTTCTCAGATAGCGTCTCAAATTCTGCAATCAAGGATTTCTTGGCTGCATCCTGGGCTATCTGATGCGTCAACATTTTCTCTCGTTCTGAGTCTTTACGTAAATCACGCCAAAGATTTGCTTTAAATCGATCAATGGTTGTCTGCCTAAAGACACCTCTCGGTTCGTTCTGTTGTGTTTCCGGGTTGAACTTTTGCGGACGTGCACTTTTTCCCGGCTCAAAAATACCCAAGTGGACATGAATGTGTTCCTTATTTTGGTCACCCCATAGGTGGATATTACCAAACCACTCCGCTGAGCTTTCAATTCCCTCGTCCTTTAAATATTGATCCATGTGTTTTTGAATAACCGTCTTTAACTTGCGTTGGTCCAAGTGCCGTTGCACTTTATCACTCAGAATACCTTGTTCAATTAAGAAATCATCCGAAAAGGATATGACAGTCTTCCACATGATATTTTGTTCTTTACCGGCCGCCTCCACTTTCTGTCGCATGTCATCAGCTTCAGCCCGACTCATATTTAAAGTATCCCTAGAAAACATGGGCAACAATTCCTTGTTAACACCTTCTTCAAGTCGAGTTTTACGAGTGTCGCCACTGTAGTCCATATAGCCATCGTATTTGTCCCCAAGCTTGTCACGAACCTGTTCGGTTAGCACATCATAATCATTACTAACATCCGCAATTGCCTTTTCTTCACCATTATGATCTAACGTGTAGTCAAAATACCCGCTCCCTTTAATAACCGTAAATACTTGTTTGACGATTATATCTGGGTTTGATCCAGTCGTTTTAGATTCCAAAATGGAAACCATCATTTTATCCTCCTGTTCTTGTAAAGAAAAAGACGTCAGACATCCTGACGTCAATTTTTCAATTACCTGGCGGCACGAATCTTGGCGCCTAGTCGCATAATGAATCGTGTTTGTTCACCAAGTATTTCAGCAATCTGTGCGTCCGGCAAACCAAATCGCTTAGCCCAGCGATAATCCTCTTTTAACTTGTCTTTGTAAGCCTCCTCACGGTGTAACTGCAATTCTTCTTTAACAACCAGCACGTGTCTGATTTCGGCTAAGATGGCGCGTTGTTTACGGATAATGCTACGTTCTCGGTCATTGTGTGCAATTTGACTCGGACTATCAATCCATTCGCCAGCTAACTCAGTCCCTAAATGGTTGTACCAAGCTAGTTCCTCTGGTACTTCAGCCATCCCGTATAGTTCTGAATCTAGCAACTCTAACTGTTGCATCAACTCTGTCGCCCGTTTACAAGGGCTGACGTTTTTGTTTGACCCAATCATGGTGCTCATACTCTCCTCTCAACGACTACTTCATTGCCCCAGATTTATTAGCGTTAATTTGACGCTTCTTAACGGCCTCACTAATTTCTCGCAGCCTTTGATTGGCGATATATCCCGCGCTACCTTCACGTAATGGCCCAATCATGTTGGCACGCACTTCAGGTGGTAGGCTAGCATCCACCGATAAGCTATTTAGCTCAAGTAAGAGTAGCTTTTCAACATTTTCATTTAAATAGTTAATTGATTTTTGCAAATTATCAGATTTCAAGGTATTTACACTTTGAACAAACCTCTGTGCAATATCCGATAACTGGGCATCATTTTCTGTAGCATATGCCATAACGTATTCCACGAAAAACTGTAACGCAAAATTAACAGCATCCGTATAATTACGAATATCACTTGGAAAGTCACGCTGTAAAAAAACTGTCTCACGTTGCCGTGAGAGCCCGCATTGCGGGCGTTTCCAGTGTCTCAACATTTTCATTATTGGCCAGCTGTGGCCCAGTTATTTTCCTCATTTTGGGCCACAGCTGTCCCGAAATACATACTTTCTGGGCCACGCATGGCCCAGTTTGCCCATTATTTCTTTTGAACTAACTCAAATTTTGTCATTGGATTTTTCGGATAGTTTGGCAAGTGAATATGCTGAATCACCGACTAATTAGTAGCCTTCTGCAGACATAGGCTCAAGCTCTTAGCAACCTTTTATGACATCAAATTCAAAGCCCTTAAAATCGACAAAGGCTCGAACAGATAGTCTGTCGAGCCTTGTACAGTACATTATGAGAAAACTTGCTAAAACTGACCTTTATGGCCACATAAATCAACCTAAATATTTGCGGATAGCCTACAGAGATTGTTAAAAATGGGGCTTGAATGGGGCAGAAATCCCGAAAAGTGGGCCTCAAGTGGGGCAGAGAGTTGGGCCTCCAATGGGGCAGAGCTAAAAATAGTAGGAACTGGAAACGCCCGCACTGCGGGCCCTACCGGTAACGGTAGGAAGTTTTTCCTTATGCTCTGTGACTACATATTTTATGAACTAAACAGCCTATCATTTTGGCACGGCGTGCCAAAATGACTGTTCAATTGTGAGGTGAATAGTATGGGCGCAAGACGACAAGCTTTAATGAAATTGCAGAGCGCTATATGCGTAATCCAGAACGTCGTGCTGGGGTTGAAGCAGAGAGTGAAAAGTTGGCATCGGCTTTTCAATTGATGAAAGCACGTGAAGCCGCCGGATTATCTCAAGCAGAGTTGGCCATTCGTGCGGGTGTTCCGCAATCTACGGTGAACAGAATTGAAACATGGCGCAAATACCAGTTTCGATACAATGAGTAAGCTGGCCTTTGCACTTGGCAAGAAGTTAGAAGTACGACTTGCCTAATAAGTGGTATAGATTGTGAAAAAAGACCGTTCAAGGCGTTTGTGAAACGCCTTGAACGGTCTTTTTTGAGTTTGTGAATGGGGGTTGCTGCACAAAGTGCGCTAAACCCGCAATTTATCTACAACTTAGGATAATCAACGTTATGTCTACTGGCTTTGGTATAGGTATAGCAGTTCATAAAAACGGAATTTTATTGGAATGGTTTGTCTTTAAAATTTGGAATTAATTATTGTTCATACGAAATAATATAAAGTTCCTTTAGCGATTGTATATGATTTTAGGAAGTACTAGCATTACATGCATGAAGTTCCGTAAAAAATATGTTTGGGTTCTGTTCACCGTTTTAATTTTCACTACTTTGATCACAATTTTATTTACTAGGCAGCAGCATGTTTTAATTGCTAATCATCCGCCATTGAAAATTGGGCTTATTGATGGGAAAGTGACTAGCTCAAAATTTGCTGTGAAGCACGTTGAAATAACAACTGGAGGTAAAAATTCAGAAACGCATGCCAATGTTGTACTGAGCCAGATTGGTGATATAAAGAAGCGTGACCAAGTTTGGAATTATTCCGTTACACAACCGGATGGTACTGTAGAAATGCATGATTTTTTAATTGCTTTGAAACAGGTAAAAGACATGCATCTTGATGTTTTAAACGTATCCATTGGATTTCCTGTTGAAGATCATAAGGTAACTTCAGTGTTGAGAGACATAGAGAAAGATGGAACCATCATCGTTGCCTCCGCGGGAGATGACGGGCACGGTTATCCAGATTTTCCAGCCAACCTTCCCGGGATAATTTCTGTTGGAAGCATCAATTCCAATCGAGAAATTTCAATTTTTTCACCGAACGAGGGGGTTTCGGCGTATAGCATTGGTGAAAAAATCCTGTATAACGGCCATGGGTATTCGGGCACATCATTTGCAGCTCCTAAAATTACTAGCTTAGTTTTGAAAGATTTACGGGCACATGAATCACATGATTGGATTATCAATCACTATAAGGGGGGACTTTTAGATTATATAGTAGGAAAAGTAAAGCACTGACAGTGCTGATGACGGCTGTTAGCGCATTTAGTTATGCAGGTTATGCGTTATCACCTGATGCAACAGGCAACAACATCGTACATGCCAGCTCAGTTACGAGCACAACGCCACAGCAAAAGTTATTAGTAGCGATGCAAAACAAACTTGCTGAAAAAAATATTGCGGTCGTTGGTGGCGACTTTGGAAATGGTAGTAACGAGTTTGTATCATGAAGAAATTCACTATCTAACGTAACAGGTTCAAAAATCTGAGTATACAAACATTTGAACGCCCCTGTTACGCTAAATATATTTGTCACAAAACTAAAAAGCCACCAACCAAAAACCGGTCAGTGACATTTAATAGTAATGTTATTTGTTCGCTGTTTTTACACTGCGCATGACTGTGAAAAAGGCCAAAATTGAAACAATCATCAAGACAGTTAAGAAAACAACTCCGGATTGCGACCCAGTCACAACGCCGTCTCCAATATGACGAACAGTTGCCGATGCAAAAATTTGGGCGACAATCGCGGTCGCACTGGCACCAACAAATTGTTGCAAGGTGTTCAGCACACTGTTACCATCCGCATTCTCACTTGGTGCCAAGCTTGATAGCGTGATGGTCATGAGGTTCGCATATGAAAAGCCGATTCCGACCATTAACAACATATGTGTGAGCATCAGTGTCCAGAATGATAGCTCTTTAAAGAATACGGCCATCAGCACCATTGCCAGCGTCGCAACGCTCAGACCAAACAAGATTGGCTTAACTGCACCAAATTTGTCCAACACGCGTCCTGAAACTGGTGCCAGCACAGAACCAATGACCGCACCTGGGAACATGAATAGTCCAGCAGCAGTTGCTGTACGCCCCAAACCTAGTTGCAAGTAGTTAGGCAAAATGAATGATAGCCCTAACAAGATTGCTTGATAAACCAGGAAGCTAATCATTAAGCGATCATAGCGCGAGTGACGTAAAATGGCTAAATTCAATAGTTGACGACGCTTGTTTAAGAATGCGAATATCACTAGCAAGACGACTGCCCCAATTAGGAACATTAGTGACAGACGTTCGACGGCCATCAACAGCAATGCCAATCCTAACCCAAGAAAAACAAACGCACCAAAGGCGAAACTCTCCGTTCGCTTAACTGTTTCAACCGGCATGCTTGTCAGTCCCATGATTAATGAGGCTACCAACAAAACAATCAAAAACCAGAAGATTGAACGCCAACCCAAACTATTTAACAAGATACCGCCGTATGTTGGACCAATGGCAGGCGCAATTGACGTGGTCATTGTTCCAATTCCCATCATTACGCCACGTCGATCAAGTGGGGATTTCGTCAAAATGATGTCAAACATCAATGGTAATGCGATTCCCGTTCCAATTCCTTGGAAGACGCGACCAGTTAGTAGCACTAATAGATTAGGCGCAAAACCATCTAAAATGACCCCCACCAAGAATAATAGATTTGCAATAATAAATAGACGTCGTGGCGAATAATTGCGAATTAAAAATGCTGAAAGTGGCACAATCACGGCGATGGCTAGCAAATAACCAGTCGTCACCCATTGCACGCCGTTTGCGTCGGTTTGAAACTCATTCATTAGGGTTGGAAACGTAACGTTCATCGATGTTTCAATCAACACCCCACTAAAACTCATGATACCAGCCGCGATTACAGCTCGTAACACATGCCATTCCTTTGCCTGCATAATTCCCTCCTTAAAACAAATAAAAGGCGCCCATCATCTCAATTAGAAATGATGTTCGCCTCTATGTTCGGCACAAGTAAATTGTGCTATCTGTACGTAACAACTCGTATTACTGTACAGATTTTATGCAAGTTTGTCAAAATTTTTAGTGATTTTCAAACCAAATGCTAATTTCGCGTTCGGCATTTTCAACACTGTCAGAACTGTGGACGATGTTACGTACGGCACCATCTTCCCAATCGCGACCATAATCACCACGAATTGTGCCAGGAGCTGCCTCACTTGGATTAGTTACACCAGCCATCGCACGGAAATTCTTCACGATGTTTGTCCCTGTTACCACCATCGCAACTAATGGACCGCTTGTCATATACTCCAAAATTTCTGGGAAATAAGGTGCATTGACCTTTTCGGCGTAGTGACGACGTAGCTGTTCTTCTGTCGCCTCTGTCATCAACAGCGACGTAATCTTGTAGCCCTTACGTTCCAAACGTGAAAAGACTTCCCCCATCAAACCACGCGCAACACCATCTGGCTTAATCAAAACCAATGTTCGTTCTTCAGACATGTCATTATCCCCCTTGTCTTATATGGGTTAATATACCACAAATTCAATTTTTCACACACCAATATCCTGCCAGATGGGCACAAAAAAACCAGCTTTGACAGCTGGTTCATTTTTTAATATTAATGTGTGCGCAAATACTTAACCGCATCATCAAACGTCTTTACTGGCACAATTTTCATGCCAGGCGCGTATTTCTTAGCCGTTTTGACTGCTAGTTGGTAATTTGTCATGCCGTCAGATTCCATTGCCAAATTGGCCTTGGTTGGCTTGATATATGGGGCAAAGAAAATCTTAGCACCTGATTCATGGGCGACTATGACCTTTTTATCGATACCACCAATTTCGCCAACATTGCCGTCTTTGTCAATTGTTCCTGTACCAGCGATTTTACGACCGGCAGCCAAATTTTCATTGGCCAACGCATCGTACATTTCTAATGAGAACATCAAGCCACCAGATGGACCACCAATGTCGCCCATATCCGCCGTCACTTGTCGATCAGACGTCACATCAACTGCGTCTGTTAGTGCAATACCGATACCAGGTAACTTCTTAGTCCCGGCCAAAGCAACCGTCTTACCAGTTGCTTCTTTCGTCTTGCCGTTATGTTGATAGTTGATTGTTAGTTTTGAGCCAACTTTGTTTTTACGAATGTAATTTTGGAATCCCTTTGCTGACTCGAACGACTTACCATCAACCGATGTAATGAGGTCCCCGACGTGCAACTGCTTCTTAAAATTAGAGTTATCTTGCACAGCCATAACGTAAATGCCGTTAAAGGTACGTGTATATGGCACGTCAGCAGCTTTAAACGCTGTGGCTTTAGCCTCATTCACAGCAGAGTCCATGTACACCTTGTTAATAGCCACATTGTCAGCCTGAGAGCCGCCACCATTCGCCTCGTATGAAGTCATTAGTGATGCAGTTGGATCAAGTAACGCCATAATGGCACCGATACCGTTAACCTGCGACATATAGACAGCTGTAATCATATACTCACCGTCAACCTTAGGCTTCTTGCCATCAACTTTGATGTAGCCGGCCAGGTTGTCTGCCTCGCCAGGAGTTTCAGCATATAACGGCAATGGACTAACCAATGCCAACAAAACTAGCACAGCCGCAATAATGCCAGAAATTTTCAGCCATTTATGAGACTTCTTTTGTTTTTCAGCCATACGCTACTTCTCCGCAAACTTTTCAGCAAGTGCATTGGCAACTGGACCAGGCACCAATTCGTGTACGTCAGCCCCAAAACTAACAACTTCTTTTAGAATTGAACTTGAAATATTTTGATGCTCTGGTCGGGCCATCAAAAAGACCGTCTCAACAGTGCCCAAGAAGTGGTTCATTTCGGCAATATCACGCTCGTAGAGATAATCAGTCTCGTTACGCAAACCACGCACTAACGTATCAGCGTTGATTTCTTTCATATACTCAATCGTCAAACCAGACATTTCACGTACGGTTACGTTCGGCAAATCAGCTACGGATGCCTCGATTAGGGTAATCTTTTCTTCAGGTGAAAAGAGATACTTTTTCATCTTGTTTGTGCCTACACCAATCACAACCTCATCAAAGAGCGTTGCGGCACGCTTAACAACATCTAGATGTCCATTCGTAAATGGATCAAAACTACCTGGAAATAATACACGACGCATTATGCTTCCCCCTTATATTGATATAGCTTAACCACCGTAATACCGTAATCCTTTTCTTTCAAAAACTCGAAATTAGGTAAATCTTCCGGCAAGTTTGCATTTTGATCCGTCTCGGCCACAATCAATGCCTCTGGTGCAATCAAGTTTGCGGCAAGAAGCTTCTCAAGGTCAGCAACAATCGTTTGCTTGGCATATGGCGGATCAAAGTACAACACATCGAATGGTTGTGATCCCATCAAGCGTTGGATAGCTGCATCTGCAGTGCTCTTGATGACAGTAAACTTCTCTGGTGCTTTCGTAATCGCAATATTGTCGTTAATCGTCTTGATTGCTGCGAATTGACGGTCGACCAAGACTGCTTCATCTAAACCGCGAGATACGCCTTCAATACTCAATCCGCCAGAGCCAGCATACAAATCCAACGAACGACCACCATCAAAATATGGACCAATCATGCTAAAAATAGCTTCCTTAACCTTGTCCGTGGTTGGTCGGGTTGCATCACCTGGGACCGCCTTCAATGGACGACCACCAAATTCTCCACTCACAATACGCATTACAATTCCTCTTCTTCAGCTGGCTCATCCACCAATTCTGATGGATCAACCGAAAATTCAAACGCCTCACCTTGACTACCAATGGTTGTATCAACCTCAGGCCAGTGAGAAACATCAACAGATGCTACGAAACCCAAGCGTTCAATCAACGCTGACTTTGAGGCAACATCTTCTTCATTCATATAGATAACAGCATACTTCATCTTTTCTGAAATATAACTGACAACGCCAAAACGACGCAATTGGCGCGCTTGACGAACATTTTTCAAATAAACCACGACGCTTCGGCGTGGCGTTACTTCAAAAGCCATTTATACACGCTCCCGTAAACTTTCATTCTTTTTCAAAACACCGATCATGTTAAAGGCGATTCCAAACGTAATTCCCCAAGACATCAATGATGACCCACCATATGAAATCAATGGGAACGTCACACCAGTAATCGGTACGACTCCGACAACACCACCAAGGTTAACCAGAATTTGGATGCCGATATATGCGGCGATACCATACAACGTCAAACGGATTTGCATGTTACGTGTCTTCACTGCGTATATCACCAAACGCCAAATGATAAAGCCAAATACAGCCAGGATAATCAAAATCCAAGCGGCACCTAACTCTTCACCGACAATCGCCAGGATAAAGTCGGTGTTTGGCTCCGGTAGATAACCGGCCTTCTGGATACTATTACCCAGACCACGACCCCAGAAACCACCGTTTGAAATGGCGTAATACGAATTAATCAATTGGTGTCCTGCATCCTCAGTTTTCCAAGGATCAATATATGATTCAAATCGTAGCAATTGGTAGTGCATCAAGGGTAATTTCTCAAGAACCGGCAACAGCACAGGCACCATTATCAAAACGCCAATCACAATACCAACCATTGTAATTAAACCAGTCGGACGAATACCTGACGTTAAGAAAATGATTGCCACCAAAGCAAACAGAATTAGCGCACCACCGAGGTCAGGCATTAGTGCCGTTAGTAAGATACCAATTCCAGGTGCGATAAAGTCTTTGTAGTAATGAACACGTTCTTTAATACCTTTGACGACTTTGTACGGATTGACAACATTTCGCGCGAAACGCTTGGCAAACCATAAAATCATGGCAACTTTAAAGTATTCAACCGGCTGAATACCAAAGGTTCCAATGTAAATCCAGCCCTTGGCACCTGAGGTAACTGGACCAGCAACCAGTGCGATAAGTAAGCCGATATCCGTTACAGCCAAAAATACCGAAATTAGGTAATCAATCTTGGTCGACGACCAGTTGATGTCGACGCTAAAGATAAGCAACATCGCGCTCACGCTGATAACGCTAAAGAAGGCTTGCTTGAACAAGAAGGACGTCGAACTCCCTGAATTCATATTCGAGCTAGCTGAATAGACCATAGTTACACCAAAGACTAATACGCCGATGATTAGTAACAACAAGACCAAGTCAAGGTATTTAAATTTCTCTCTGACGCGTTTCGGCGTATCTCGAATGGTTTCGAATAATCGCCCCCGGCGTCGTTTTTTCACAGCTTGCATCGTTCAGGGCTCCTTCATTAAAGTCTATAACTTGTATTATTTTAGCACACTTCCCCCTGTAACATTTCCAACTTCATGAAATCACAAAAAACGCCCTTCAGCATGATGCTAAAGGGCGTTCTATTAGTCTAATTTTTAAAAAGATTAGCCTTGTTGTGCAATCTTCTTACGCTTAGCAGCCTTCTCACGCTCGGCCGTAACCAAAATTTGCTTACGGATACGTACGTGTTCTGGCGTTACTTCGGCGTACTCATCATCGTCCAAGAACTCCAATGACTCTTCAAGCGTCATATCACGTGGCGTCTTGATTGAGGCAGTTTGGTCCTTGTTTGATGAACGAACGTTAGTTTGGTTCTTTGCCTTCGTAACGTTAACTGAGATGTCGTTGTCACGGCTGTTCATACCAACAACCATTCCTTCGTAGATGTCATCACCTGGGTGAATGAACATAATTCCACGATCTTCAACACCCATGATAGCGTAAGTCGTAGCTTGACCTTGGTTAATTGAAACCAACGTACCGTTACGACGACCTGGGTTCCAGTTCTTAACAACTGGAGCGTACGTCTCAAACGTGTGGTTGTAGATACCGTATCCACGAGTCAATGACATGAATTCAGTTGAGTAACCAATCAATCCACGTGAAGGTACCAACCACTCCATACGAGTCGTACCAGTACCAGTTGGCTCCATGTTACGCATCTCACCCTTACGTTGGTTCAATAAATCGATAACTGAACCTGAGTACTCGTCAGGCGTGTCGATTTGAACAGCTTCGAATGGCTCTGATTCAACGCCGTCAACTTCCTTGAAGATAACTTGTGGACGTGAAACTTGCAATTCGAATCCTTCACGACGCAAAGTTTCGATCAAGATTGACAAGTGCAACTCACCACGTCCTGATACCAACCATGCACCAGCTTCATCAGTGTCATCAACACGCAATGAAACGTCAGTGTGCAATTCGCGGCGCAAACGGTCTTCCAATTGACGGGCCGTCACGAACTTACCTTCGCGACCAGCAAATGGTGAGTCGTTCGTACGGAACGTCATTTGCAAAGTAGGCTCATCAATACGCAAAACTGGCAATGCGTCCAAGTGTGATGGTTCAACAACAGTTTCACCAACTGAAATTTCTTCCATACCTGAAACGGCAATCAAGTCACCAGCAATAGCTTCGTTGATTTCAACACGGTCCAAACCGATGAAACCAAACAACTTCGTAACACGGAAGTTTTGCGTCGTACCATCAAGCTTCATAACAGTAACGTTGTCACCAACCTTGATCTTACCACGGAAGACACGTCCGATACCGATACGTCCAACGAAGTCGTTGTAATCCAACAATGAAACTTGGAATTGCAAAGGCTCGTCTGAGTTATCTTCAGGCGCTGGAATCGTTTCGAATACAGTGTCGAAGATTGGCTTCATCGTGTGCTCTTGCGTAGCCAAGTCAGCATCCAATGATGACGTTCCGTTCATAGCTGAAGCGAAGATAACTGGGAATTCCAATTGGTCTTCGTCGGCACCCAATTCGATAAACAAATCAAGCACTTCGTCAACAACTTCAGTAGGACGAGCTCCTGGACGGTCAACCTTGTTAACAACAACGATTGGCGTCAAGTTTTGCTCGAAGGCCTTCTTCAAAACGAAACGAGTTTGTGGCATCGTACCTTCAAAGGCATCAACAACCAACAAAACACCGTCAACCATACCCATGATACGCTCAACTTCACCACCGAAGTCCGCGTGTCCTGGCGTGTCCAAGATGTTGATTTGCTTGTCCCCAACCTTAACGGCTGTGTTCTTAGCCAAAATCGTGATACCACGTTCCTTTTCAAGATCGTTCGTATCCATGGCACGATCGCCAAGTTCAGTACGCATATCAAGCGTGTCTGATTGCTTAAGCAATTCATTAACCAACGTCGTCTTACCGTGGTCGACGTGGGCGATGATTGCAATGTTACGGATGTTTTCGCGCTTTGCCAAAATCCTATTCTCCTTGACTATACGTCACTTTTATTACTCTAATCGGTGTAACAACTAACAAATACGAGCCGCTGAACACGCGGCCCGGCTTATAGGTCACGTTCAATTGACATGATATCGTTATATGCTTGTTGTGTTGCCACTAGAACTGCTCCTGATAATAACATATTCACAGGTTGGTCGTCAATTTTTCCGACTTTAAACCCTAATGCTTCACCAAGCAATGTCCCAGCAGCATAGTCCCAAGGCTTCATAACACTGGCGTAAGCAACTGCTCGACCAGTCAAAACATGTAAGTATGAAATACCTGCAGAACCATAAACACGGTACCCGATTGCTTGTTTGGCAATTTCAGGGAAACCGTATTGTTCATATAAAAGTCGTGCTCCTGACAAAATCACGAGGCCGTCTGCCAACGATGTATTCGTTGGTGCGCTTAGTTGTTCATCATTATGGTAAACCCCGTATTCAGGGCCACCGTGTACAATATCGTGATTGACAACGTCCATAATCCACGCCATCACCGGCTTGCCATCTTCATAGACAGCCAACATGGTCGCGAACTCAGCATGTTGCTTCACGAAGTTCATTGTGCCATCAATTGGATCTACAAACCAAACACGACCGTCCAAACTGTTAACCGCATCCCCAAACCCTTCTTCACCAAGAATCTTGGCATGTGGATCAAACCGACGAATGGCATCCACATAGAATTGTTCAGTTTCTCGGTCAACGTTCGTCACTAAATCGCGATGTCCTTGTTTTGTTTCGACCTGCATCCGTTGAGAGACACGCTTCAAAACGTTATCGTGGACGGTATCCAGCCAACCAAGAACAGTTGTATCCAGTTTCTTTAATTGTGTCTCATTCAACTGCTAACCCTCCATTTTAAGGCGCTTAGTAGACGCTTGTTGGGCTGCCTGAATCGTACGGTAGATACTGTAATCTGATTCTACCCCGAACTCACGATCTAGTTGCTTTTCTTCAGCCTTACTTGGCACAACAGTTTTGAAGTCCTTGTAGGCCGTTAAAAGTGACTCACGATCCACGCCACCTTCGTACGCTGCAGAAACAGCTGAGTACAATGCGCTTACCTTGATGATGTCATCTGTTGACCAACCATCCAGCATGGGATAGTTAAAATTTTTATCGCCACTGACCATCCGGACTACCCAATGTAACGCGTGCCGTCAGATTCTGACCATGGCGTCGTCTTGCTGATGTGATCGTAGTATAGCGTACCGTGCAAGTGATCAATTTCGTGTTGGAAAACGATGGCTGGGTAGCCTTCCAACTTCAACTCTTGGAAGTCACCGTTTTCGTCTTGATACTTAACTGTAATACGGTATGAACGCTCAACGTAACCAGGTACATCTTCGTCAACTGACAAGCAACCTTCACCCATTGACAAGGCTGTTTGCTTAACTGATTGACGTGTAATAACCGGGTTGTAGATTGTTCCCTTGAAGAAGTACGTTGGCTCAGCGTCTTCGTCAATATCTGAGTCATCAACATCTTCATCAGGAATCAAAATTGAAGAAAATTGTTGTGAAATACCAACTTGTGGCGCAGCCAATCCAACACCAGGACGAAGACCGTACTTTTCGTTTTCTTCTTCATCTTGACTGATGATTAGGTATTCCATCATGTTCTTTGTGGCTTCCTTCACTTCATCAGAAAGTGGGAACGTCACCTTTGCGGCTTGTTGGCGCAAAACAGGATCGCCATCGCGCACGATATCCTTCATCAAATACATAGCTCTTCTCCTACCATTTTGTTTCTTAATAACAAGTATACCAAACTTAAACCGGTTGGTTCAATTTACGCAAATCGCGCAAGTAAGCAGCCGTTTCATCATTAATAACGTGGGCCACGTCAACGTGAAGCATCGGCTTGCGGTTGTCGTACCAGACATCCGTTACAACCAATGCCATATCTGTATCAGAGGCACTCACTAAATTTTGATCTTCCGTATAAGCACGCAATGCATTATTTAACGCTTGTCGCACAACCACGACTTCTTGTCGCTCCTTATATGGAATTTCAAATTCAAACGCCATGACTTCGTGCCCCCAAATGTTAGCAACCAACGTCGAAGTTGGGCGGTTCATAGGGAAAATCAATAGCTCATTCGATAAATCCTTCAAAGCAACCGCCATCGCGGCATTCACAACTTGTTGCGAGGCGATAATTTGGCGTTCCGTTAACCGGCGCCCGTAACGACGATAAATCGTGACTGCAATGACACCGAGCAAAACTATCAGTCCAATCCATACAAACAACATCTTACTTACCTCGTGAGTCACGGTAGGCCGTAATGATGCGTGAAAGTTTGTGTGCAATAAACTCGCTTTGCTTACTATCCTTTTCAGCTGGCGATGTCACTCGCAATGAACGGAATGTCGCTGATAATAGAACAAAGTCATGGTAAAGACGATCCGTTGACGTTGCACGTTCAGGCAAATCCGTATATTGCGCGGCTAATGAAAAATCATTGTAGTTGCGCACGAAATCTTCTAATGATGTCACCAGCACAAAATGACCAGCTTGACGCTTAGTCAATTCAACTGCTGACAAACCAGCAATCATCGCTTGGAGTTCTGCTTCGTATGCAGATGAGATGCCCGTTGTTAAGGTGGCAACCTGTTCAGCTGGTTCATCAACAGCCAACGTTACATAACCAGCGATACCGCGATTCAAATTAACGTCCCATAGCCCGCCAACGTAAATATACGTTGCCAAATCGGCTGGTAGCGTGGCTTTCAAACTGTTGGCCAAAGCAACTTCTTCAGGCGTCGTTGTTGGCACATATGCGCGTTTGAATTTTCCTTTAACACCACGCACATTGTCTTTTAATCGTTGCCAGATGCTTTTTGTCATCACTGCAAACCTCCGTTTCATTAACTTAAGTGTAACCGAAATACGCCAAAAAAACGACTGGTTGCTTATCGACGTCATATCTCATACATCCGGTGTGAATATGGTATTTAATCCGCATTTCTGATAAACTTACATATAAGATTGTTCGGTACAAGACAGTAATTAAAAAGGAGATTAACCGATTATGATTTTTAAGGTTTACTACCAACCTACTATGAAGCAAAACCCAAAGCGTGAAAACACGCAATCACTTTACATTGACGCTGTTGATCAACCAGCTGCTCGTTTGGCTGTTGAAACAAACACGGACTACAACGTTGAGTTGATTGAGCAATTGTCAGAAAAGGCTTTGGCTTACGAGCAACAAAGCCCAAACTTTAAGTTGACGGAGTTCTAATCTATGGTAATGAATCTGGATGTACGTCCAGACGAGACAGCCGTATACGCATTGGGTGGACTTGGGGAGATTGGTAAGAACACGTACGGTATTCAATATGGTGATGAAATCATCGTTGTTGATGCTGGTGTTAAGTTCCCTGAAGACGAATTGCTAGGAATTGACTATGTTATTCCTGACTATACCTACCTAAAGGAAAACCGCGACAAGATTAAGGCTTTGGTTATCACCCACGGTCACGAAGACCACATTGGTGCTATCCACTTCTTCTTGAACGCAGTTAACGTTCCTGTATATGGCGGACCTCTCGCCTTGGCATTGATTAAGAACAAGTTGGATGAACACGGCTTGTTAAACAGTACCGAACTTCACGAAATCGATGAAGATACTGTTCTTAAGTTTGACAACATGAGTGTTGAGTTCTTCCGCACAACTCACTCAATCCCTGATACGTTTGGTGTGGCTGTTCACACCCCTTCAGGTACAATCGTCGAAACAGGTGACTTTAAGTTCGACCTGACACCAACGACTAAGCAGCCACCTAACCTACAAAAGATGGCACGCATCGGTTCTGAAGGTGTTTTGCTATTGATGTCTGACTCAACAAACGCTGAACGAGATGAATTTTCAAAGTCAGAGCGTTGGGTTGGTAAGACGATTGATAAGTTGTTTGATGAAATTGATGGTCGCATTATTTTCGCCACGTTCGCCTCAAACATGTCACGTGTGCAAATGGCAACTGAAGCTGCCCTTGCCCACGGTCGTAAGATTGCTGTCTTCGGTCGTTCAATGGAAAGTGCCGTTACCAACGGTTTGGCACTTGGCTACTTGAACATTCCAAAGGAGATGTTGGTTGATGCACACGAAATCAACCGCCTCCCACCTAACGAAGTGTTGATTTTGTCAACGGGTTCTCAAGGTGAACCGATGGCCGCTCTTGCCCGTATCGCCAATGGTACGCACAAGCAAATTTCAATCCAACCGGATGACACTGTTATCTTCTCAAGTTCACCAATTCCTGGAAACACACAATCTGTTAACCGCGTGATTAACGAACTTGAAGAAGCTGGCGCAAACGTTATCTATGGTAAGGTGAACAACATTCACACTTCTGGTCACGGTGGCCAAGAAGAGCAAAAGTTGATGTTGTCATTGATCAAGCCAAAGTACTTCATGCCTGTGCACGGTGAATACCGTATGCTTAAGGTGCACGAAGGTTTGGCGCACGATGTTGGTGTTCCTAAGGACAACACATTCGTACTTGATAACGGTGACGTTCTTGCTTTGACGGCTGACTCAGCTCGTTTGGCTGACCACTTCCCTGCTGAAGACACTTATGTTGACGGTAACGGAATTGGGGATGTCGGTTCCGCAGTTTTGCGTGACCGTCAAATGTTGTCACAAGATGGTTTAGTTGTCGTTGTTGCAACAATCGATTTGAAGAATCAAGAAATTACGGCCGGTCCTGATATCTTGTCACGTGGATTTATTTACATGCGTGAATCTGAAGAGTTGATCAACGAAGGTCGCAAGGAAATTTTCCATGCTATCTTGACAGCAATGCGCGAATCAAACGCAAGTGAGCACAGCATTCGTAACGCAGTTGTATCTCAACTACAACGCTTCTTGTATGACAAGACGAAGCGCCGCCCACTTATCTTGCCAATGTTTATTTTGATTTAACATCATACTAGTAGAAATACTGATAAAGAGACTAAAAGTTCCCAGCCTTGTGGTTGGGAACTTTTTTCATGTGTTCAGTTAATCAAATGTACTTCAAGACACTATGTATCAGCCTTCGAAAAAGATGCCCCCTTTTTTCTGATAACTATTTCAACGATAAATGAAAAATGTATTGGTTTGTGCATTTGAATTACATGATACTATACATTTATAATAATTAATTTACTGACTTAAATGCCTTTTGTAATGGTTAATAACGTCCAGACAGGATTGACGAAAAAAGCTTGAGGAGTAGGTTTATGTATAAACGTCTAACTAAATTTTGGAGCTTAATGCTATTAAGCATCATTTTAGGAATTGGTTCAGTGGTATCTTCGCCGTTATCAGCTAATAATTCAAGTACGCATACCAACACACAACAGTATGAGAAAAAGTTTAAAAAGCTACATCTTAAAAACAAAAACGTTAAACAAATCAAAAAAACGCTGAAGAAAAATCCGACCTTTAAAAAAGCCACTATCAAAGTAACCGACTCAAAAACTAATCTATTGCCTTCGGTCGCTTCGCTTCATGTGAACTCGGCAAAAGTATCAACTGAAAAATTCAAACTAGATAAACAAGGCAAACTAAAAGTCATTTACCTGGTAACCAAAATTTCACCCGCTAAAGTCAAATTAGCTGTTGTCGCTTCGGAATCTGCCGAAAGTTCTTCAAAACAGGCAGCAGCGGAGAGTTCGTCTCGCTATGCCGCTAGTCAGTCTGCCTCTATTGCTGCTTCGGAATCAGAGGCTGCTTCCATTTCCGCTTCAGTTGCTTACAGTCAATCTATTGTTGAGAGCCAATCTATTTCTGAGAGTCAAGCCGTTGCTCAAAGTCAGCAACAAGCCGCACAAAATGCGACCGTTACAACTTCTGTTCAATCGCCATCTACAGGAAACAATGGTGGTGGTGTGCAGACAGGAAGCCATTGGGAAATCGAAGATGGTTATGATTGGTCAACAAGACGTGGGCACAGTCACATTAAGCAACCCGGTGAACCTCTTGATCCCGGCTATCATTGGCAAGCTTATGCCGGTGGTTAAACTTGTATAAATTTAAAACGCCTTTGGAATTCGCTAGAATGAGTTCCCAAAGGCGTTTTTTTAGTTCTTCTGTAAGTTTTCCAACAAATGTTCGATTGGCGTCATGTCGGTCATATCAGTTTGACGTGATTCAACCATTTCTACTAATCGTTGTTCCGTTGGTGTACGCTCACCCATGGCCTTACGCTTTTCAAAAGCGTACATCACCTTGAGCAACATTTTATCCGATGTTGAGACCTTATCGATATCGATCTTACCACCTAGCAGTGAAACACTCGCACGTGGCATGTAATCGTGAACTTGGTCTTCCAAGAATTGGATTGTTTCCTTATCTTCCGGATCTGTCATCCCCACAACGAAGACCCGTTCAACAATATCTGGATCGAAGACATGCGCAATTTCTGGCAAGCCTGCCACCGTACGTCGGTAAATTGGCGCAAACACATAAACCTTTTCAATCCCCGGCTCAGCGGCCAGTGCTGGACATTTATGATAGTCGCACACCGGTAAATCCAACGCCGTCGCAAAATCCTTGGCATATGCTTCGGTCGTTCCATATTTTGATGCATAAATAACAACTGCATTCGTCTTTGACATAACGATATCCCCCTACCCTTATTTTACTTAAGTGTACCGCTGACATTTGACTTCCATATGCGACAAAAAAGAAAAGCATCAGCTTATTTTTTGTCGTTGTTGTTCGTATTTAATTATTTGCTCACAATTTGCATAATTGTTGGCAACTCATTTACTTCATAAGTTGCTTGATATGGCGTTTCATTTACTTGTTGATGAAGATTTACCCAAAGCGTGTCCAAATTGTAACGATTACCACCTTGGATGTCCGAAGCCAAACCATCGCCAATCATGATTGACTCTTCGCGGTCCATATCTTGCCGGTGACCAAAAATCGCATCGAAAAATTCAGTTGATGGCTTTGCGTGACCGATTGCATCAGAAATGAAGACATCATCAAAATAGCGCCCAAAGCCGGTATGTTCCAGACGTAATTCTTGTGTGCGTTGCTCACCATTCGTACCAGCAATTAATTTGTACCCTTGGTTAACGAGATTCTTCAACAAATCTTCTGCACCATCCAGCACAAAATAGTTTTCATTCAGATACTGACGATATTCTTTTTCAAGCGCAATACCATCCACGGCACGGTCAAATGCTTCAAATAGCTTACCAAAGCGCGTGTTATGAATTTGATCTTTATTGATTTCACCGCGCTCATAGGCAGCCCAAAGTCCACGGTTAATGGTTTGGTAGGTTGCGAAGGCTTCATCAACTTGGTTTTCTAGACCATGATCTCGAAAAATGTTCATCAATCCCACTTGCTCGCCCTTTCGGAAATCTAGCAATGTGTCATCCAAGTCGAAAATTAGGTGCTTATACATGTTTTGCCTCGCTTCTACTAGTTATTTAAACTCAGTATACCAAAAAAGCATCAGTACAAGACCAATGCTTTAGAAAAAATATTATAGCCAAAATGGATACGGACGCGTTGTCACCATCAAATCATAGGCACGCGAACCAAGTTCTTCACCATCTGCATGCCCAAATTCTAAACGTGATGTCCGGACACGAATTGACGCTGCGGTAAAGCGATGCACTTCTGAATAGTTGTAATGACGGCCACGTACTAATTGAACCAGCAACCACAAAATTTTCATGAAAAATTGTGGGCGCTCGATCATGATCAAGTCAATTTTACCGTCAGTTGGATCTGCGTCTGGCATAATTTTCACACCGCCACCGAAATACGGGTGATTAGAAACCGTCAACAAGTACCCGCGTGGCGTGTAAAACTTACGACCGTTGGCAATTATTTCAACAGGAAAACGATCCTGTCGTGACAAAGCTTCAATCAACGCGACACCATAGGTTGCTTTACCGAGCTTCAATTTATTGAGGATATTTTTAATGCGTGAATTATTGGCAATTTCAACCGTCGTCGCATCAAATCCAATCCCAACATTATTCAGGAAGAAACGACGTTCACGTTTAACGGCATCCATGTATTCGCCAATATCAATTGATTTTGGCTCACTAGCATCAACTTTTGCCAAAATCGTTTGCATCATTTCTACAGGGGTCCCTGTGATACCGTGAGCACGTGCAAAATCGTTTCCTGATCCCGCTGGAATATAAGCCAATGGGATACTTCTTTTTGTATCAAAAGCAAGCAAGCCGTTGATAACTTCATTTAGCGATCCGTCACCACCGACAACAACCAATTGTCGATCAGCCGAATCTTCATATTTGGCATATTGATATGCCCATTTACGCAATTCTCCTGGAGCTGTTGATAGACGGCTATCAAATGCCACTCCGGTACTTTTCAAGAATTGCTCAACCTCTCCCCAGACAACCATGGATTTTCCAGAACGCGCTGCCGGATTGACAAAAAATGTGTAATGCATCTTTTTTGCCATCTCTCTTTCTTTTTGTCATTAATTAGTATACAAAAATAAATACACCTCGTCAGCCTAAATAGTGTACCGGTCACAAAATGGTCGATTTTTATGCATATAAAAAACCAGAACCATTACAGTTCTGGTTACAATCGTTATTTAACGCCCCAGTATGTTTCCTTGTAGGCGTCACGCGCTTGTTTTTCTTCTGCGTAAACATCGGCATGTTTCTTATAGAAGTCTTGGTGATATTCCTCAGCTTCCCAGAAAGTCGTTGCCTCTTCAATCGTTGTGACAATAGCATCATCCCCAAAAATACCTGATGCCTGCAGTTGTGCTTTCGATGCTTCAGCAACTGCCCGTTGTTCATCTGAATTAACGAAAATTACTGGTCGATAATTGTCACCACGGTCTTGGAATTGTCCCATCGCATCTGTTGGATCCGCAGTTTGCCAGTACAGCGCGACCAGGTCATCATAGGACACCACTTCATCATCAAACCAAATTTTGACTGCCTCAGTATGCCCAGTTTCATGGGCTTTAACTTCTTCGTATGTTGGATTGTCTTTAAACCCACCCGTATAACCCGACCGGACCAGCTTGATGCCCGGTAAAGTTTCAAATGGTTGCACCATGCACCAAAAACATCCGCCAGCGAAAATTGCTGTTTGTTCTGCCATAATAAATCCCCCCTAATTTTTAATGCATTACTTCAACTTGATGTCCCAAGCAGCAATTTCAGCTGAACCATATAGTTGCTTCATGTGCTTCTTAGTTGATTCAGTTTGGTAAGCCTTTACAACTTGCTTGTAAATCTTCTTGTTTTGCGATCCCTTACGTGCTGCAATAATGTTGATGTAGCCCTTGTTAGCCTTGTTAACTGGCTCGACGTACAACGCCTTGTCGATGTCCAACTTAGCATCCAGCGCATAGTTAGTGTTCACAACCGCAGCGTCAGCACTCTTCAAAGCAGACGCTGCTTGATCAGATGCGACTTCTTTAATCTTGAAATCTTTCTTGTTCTCAGTAATATCCTGTGCGCTTGGCAACTTCACGTCGTGGTTGTACTTAATCAAACCGGCTGCTTCAAGCACATCCAATGCGCGCTTTTCGTTTGAAGGGTCGTTTGGTACGACGATTGTACCGCCCTTTGGCAAATCAGCCAAAGTCTTGTGGTTATCTGAATAAATGCGAATTGGTGTCACATAGGTCTTGCCGACGCTTACCAACTTACCCTTAAAATTCTTGTTCTGGACATCGAAGTAATTAATTGTTTGGAAGGCATTCAAATCGATCGACTTGTCGACCAATGCTTGGTTTGGCTTGATATAGTCCGTGAACAACTTTAGCTTAATATCAATGCCGTACTTCTTGGCTGCATCTTTTTTAACGTATTCCCACAATTGACGGTCAGAGTCACCCACCAAACCAACCGTTACCGTCTTTTCCTTTGAAGCTGCAGACACATCATGTGGTTGATTAGCAAATACCGCCAATCCCGCTACTGCAACAACCGTTCCCAATACAACCTGCTTCTTTGAAATTCCCATTTTCATATCCTCCATAAACCTCAGCTTTAGACAAAAAAAGCCCGTTTCTATACATCACCCTAAAATAGGGCGAGATATAGAAACGGACTTACCGTGATACCATTCTACCTTCATCATGCCAGTCACCCGACATGAACTCACAACGTGCAGACAGGGAGCGAGATGATGCTGTGTCGATACGCGTGTCTGGTAACGGAGACCAATCCGTGTGGTATTTACAGACTTGCTGCTCATGCCACCCAATCACAGGCCATTTTCATCATCAATTCGCACGTACCGTCACACCGACCCGATACTCTCTAGGCTTTGAATCAATCATTACTTTCCTGATCACTTTGTTTTTAACTGTCGTTTTTTCTTTATGAGCATTATATTAGCGTTTTCTCATTTTGATGTCAACGCTTTTTTAGAATTAATTTTCATTAACCGCTTTCAACGCAGTCGCACCAACGAAATTAACCGGTTGCGTGAAGTTTGGTTGGAAGAAGAAATCGGCCATCGCCAGGTCATCAATCGTCATTTTGTTTTGAATAGCTAGTGACACAACGTTCGCCGCCTGAGAAATGTCATGTTCTGACATAAAGGCCGCTCCTAGTACACGGCGTGTCGCCTTATCCCACGTCAGCGTTGATAAGACCTTAGTTGTTGAAAGCATGAAATCAGGTCGGTAATCTTCCTCATAAACGGTTTCTTCTACTTCAATGCCACGCGCTGCCGCACTCGCTTTATTCAAGCCCGTCCCCGCCATTGCAAAGCCGTAAAGTTCAACTGCCGACGTACCTTGTGTCCCTGTGTACGCCAAGTTATGACCGTCAATATTACGGGCAACTAACATACCTTGGCGAATGGCATTGGTTGCTAATGGAATGTAATCGACTGCCTCGGTTGGGTTATAGAAGACCGTCGTGGCATCCCCAGCTGCATATACATCAGGCACACTCGTTTCCATATATTCGTTGGTCTTAATGGCGCCGTTTGGCAACATCTCAACTTGACCTTGGAACAAATCCGTATTCGGCAGGAACCCGATACCAAGCACAGCGATATCAGCTTCGTACGCGCCCTTGTCCGTCACAACCCGGATGCCACCATCTGGCAACTCTTCAAACGCCGCCACGCGTTGCCCCAATGCCAACGTTACACCGTGTTCAACAAACGCCGCTTCAAGACGGTCTGTCATAACCGGACTAAAGTTTTTCGGCAACACACGGTCAAGACCATCAACCAATGTCACTTCCTTACCGGTCACTGAGAATTGTTCCGCAATTTCAGCACCAATGTAGCCAGCACCGATAACAACAACGCGCTTCAAACCGTCAGCAACGTCTTTAATGCGGTTAGCATCTTCCCATGACTTCGCGTAATAAACACGATCACTGTGAATACCTGGAATATTTGGTACTAAAGGCTTTGATCCCGTCGTAATCACAATCTTGTCAAACGTCTCAGTTGTGATTTCATCCGTCACCAGATTCTTCGCACGAATTTGCTTGATATTCAAATCAGCTTCAACCACTTGGTGTTGCATCTTCATCGTAATGCCTTGGGCCGTCATTGACTCTGGTGATTCATAAAACATACGTTGCTCGTCTGACACGTGGTTTCCTAGCCAAAGTGCGATACCACAAGACAAAAATGAAACCGTCGTATGTTGCTCATAAACCGTAATATCTGCATCTGGGTGCAGCTTCTTGATTTGCGTGGCAGAAAACGTGCCTGCGTGTGTACTACCGATAATTGCAATTTTCATGTTATGATTCCCCTTATTTTGCTTTCCCTTGTGCATTTGCAAACCAGCCATTAAACAATAACTTCACAATAGGTCGCGACCCCGTTGTTTCGCAAAAGAAACACCCACATGTTCCTTTTAACAGCTTATTATTGTCCGATAATTAGGTATTGCACAAACTAATAGTAACAAACTTCACAAAATAGTCAAACCTTTTTCGAAAAAGAAATTCAAAAAACGTCCGAGATTTCTCTCGGACGCTCTTATTAATGCTATTTACTTAAACCAGCTATCAACCTGCTTTTGGTGAGCAGCGATCCAATCCTTGGCTGCTTCTTGCGGTGACTTACCGTTTTGGATGGCTAACATGACTGACTCCATGTCTTGCTCATCCCACTTAAACTTATCTAACACCCGGTAGGCCTTTGGCTTATCCGCCTTAAGGCCCTTACGCGTGAACGTATTGATTGATTCTGACTTACCAAATGACCCCTTCGGATCAGACAAGTACTTCAAATCATACTTTTGGAACATCCAGTGCGGTGTCCAACCCGTCACGACGATATCTTGCTTAGCCTTAATCGCCTTACCAAGTGCCACAGTCATGGCACCTGATGATGACGGCGTTAGCTTCCAGCCATTGTTGGTCAAACCATAGTCAGCCATCGCCTTTTCAGCGGCGTTGGTAACACCCGCACCAGGCTCGATACCTGTTACCGTCTTATTGGCTTGTGTCGTTAAATCACTAATGCTATCAACATCCATGTACGCTGGCACAACCAAACCAGTTTTAGCACCGGTCAAGTTTGGGCCTAGCATGTCAATTTGTGACTTGTATTTCTTATATTGTGCAGCGTGCGTATTAGGCAACCAAGCAGACACTGATGCATCCGCTTGACCATTAGCAACTGACTGCCACATGATTGAATTATCAAGTGGCGTCAAATTAACGCTATAACCGTGTTGACGCATTGCTTCAGCCAACACGTTACTTGATGCAACTTCTGAGTCCCATTGCACATACACCAAGTTCAATGTATCTTCAGCCTTCTTACCATTGGCAAAGGTGTTCACAACACCTGAACCGACCATCGCCACAGCGACTACAATCGCCGTCCACATCTTCCAGTGGTGCTTTGAGGTTGGTTGCTTGTCAGCCGGCTTGACGTTCAATTTTTGCGTGAAGCGATCAATGATGATGGCCAAGATAACCAAGGCCAATCCATTCACGAATCCCTTACCAACATCCGCGTTTTGTACGGCCGACAAGACACCACGACCAAGTCCTGGCGCACCAATCATTGACGCAATCACAACCATTGACAAGGCCAACATAATCGTTTGGTTCACACCGGCCAAAATCGTATTTGTTGCCAATGGTAATTCAAGCTTAAACAGCTTTTGCTTAGGCGTTGATCCATAAGAATCTGCCGCTTCAACCAAATCCTTTGGCACTTGGCGAATACCCAAGTTAGACATTCGAACAGTTGGTGGTAACGCAAAAATCACGGAAGCGAAAACACCAGGCACCACCCCGATACCAAAGAAAGCAACCGCTGGAATCAAATAAACGAAACCAGGCATGGTTTGCATAAAGTCCAAAACCGGTTGAACAATCTTAGCAACCGTTTCCTTCTTGGCCATCCAGATACCTAAGGGCACACCAATAATGATTGAGACCAAACTAGACACCAAGACCAACGTAAAGGTGCTCATCAAATCTGACCACAAATTTTGGTTGGCAATCAGGAGCAAGCCTAAGAAGGTAAACAACGGGAAGCCCCATTTCTTGCCACACACTAGTATGGCAAATACTGTCAAGCCGATGATAACCATCCAGCTTGGCATAGCCGTTAAGCCGTTAGTAATGCCGTTCATCAAGTGAGTACCACCATCCTGAATGACATTAAAGAACCCACTCAAAGTGGTTGTTAACCAATTTACGGCTGACTCAACCCAATTCGCAATTGGTAATTTACTTATTAACACTGTATTCATCGGTTATTGCACCTCCGTTTCAGACAACGCTTCTAGGACACGACCACGAATGATAACGCCCAGCAAACGCCCGTTGTCAACCACTGCCAGTGGTGTCGGTGCGTCATAAATCAATGGCATGATGTCGGCGACCAACATATCACGGGCAACCGTTGGCATTTCAGTCATCACATCACGCAACCCGATGTTTTTGCGACGAGCACGTAAAGCATCTTCACTGCTAATGAACCCCTGGAATTGGCGACGACGATCGACGGCAACCAACCCACTCACCTCTTCGGTACGCATCTTCTTTAAGGCCACTGCCGGACCATCAACGTCAATATTAGTGGTAATCGGTGGAATCATAATACGTTCTGCCGTTAGCACCTTTGAACGGTCGACATCTTCGATAAACGCACGGACATAATCGTTAGCCGGTGCCGTCAAAATTTCCTCTCCAGTACCGACTTGTTGAATTTGCCCATCCTTCATAATGGCAATACGATCACCAATACGTAGGGCCTCGTTCAAGTCGTGGGAAATAAAGATAATTGTTTGACTAGCATTCGCTTGCAAATCCAACAATTCATCTTGCATATCACGACGAATCAACGGGTCAAGTGCTGAGAAAGCCTCATCCATCAATAAGATTTCAGGGTTATTCGCCAACGCACGGGCCAAGCCGACACGTTGCTGCATCCCACCTGACAATTGATTTGGATATTGGTCCTTAAACGCCAATAAATTGGCATTATCGAGCGCCTTTTCAGCACGTTCGCGACGTTCTTCCTTTGGCACACCTTGCACCTCAAGACCATACTCCGTGTTCTCTAGAATTGTACGGTGTGGGAACAAGCCGAAACTCTGAAAGACCATACTCATTTTCTTGCGTCGCACTTCCAACAATTGTTCCTTTGACATTGTTGAGATGTCTTCACCATCAATCTTAATTGACCCTGACGTGGGCTCAATTAGACGATTCAACAATCGAATAAGCGTTGACTTACCCGATCCTGATAATCCCATGATGACAAAAATTTCTCCTTCTTCGATGGACAAGTTCGCGTCATAGACCCCAACTGTCGCACCCGTCTTTTTCAAGATTTCTGTTTTAGACGCTTGTTGCTGAACCATTTGCAAGGCTGGCTTAACGCGTTTTCCAAAAATCTTGGTAAGATGTTCAATTTCCACCTTAGCCATATCTTCATATTCCTCCTACTTGATCGAATTTCTCTCACTTTCGATAAGTGACAACCCTATTTTAAACACGAAGTTGTCACTTGCGTCAAATTTGTTTATGTAGACCAGCGTGTACCAAAAACGGGACACGCCCCAATTTGATAGGCTTACAAGTAGGTCTACCAATTATTTATGTCAGGCTCTGATTAACGTATTATTAGTGAATATGATATGCTTATCTTAATTACGTATTCTAGATTTGGAGGGATATCATGGCCGGACTAAAGCAGCCTCGCTATCGGGTGATTGCATTACGCATCGCTGAACAAATTAGCGCTAACCAACTCAAGGTCGGTGAAAAAATTCACGCCCGTTCAACTTTGGCCACGACATATGGTGTGTCATCAGAAACAGCCCGGCGTGCCATTAGTGTGCTTGGTGATCTGGGCATCGTTGAAACCATGCATGGCAGTGGCGCTAAGGTTGTTTCCCGCCAGAAGGCCCAAAAGTTCGTCGAGAGCGAAACAGAGGTTAATGGGTTACAAGACCTGCAAATCTCTCTTACAGAGCAAATTAAGGCCCAACAAGCCGGTTTAGATGCCTTGAGTAAAGATTTACAGCACTTTGTTGATCAATCACAGCACTATCAGCAGCACAACCCGTTAACCCCCTTTGAATTAGAGCTAACCGAGCCGTCAGTTTTATTCGATAAGTCTTTGAGTGAACTGAATTTTTGGCACCAAACCGGCACCACTTTGGTTGGTATCGCCCACGAAGAGAAGTTAGTTATCTCTCCTGGCCCTTACGCCAAAATTCATCAAGGCGACACGTTGTATTTTGTTGGGGATGAAAACAGCGTGCAGAACGTCTATAACTTCTTTTACAGCAATTAAAAAGACGAGCATGAACTGAACCCCAAAAATTGGAGTGAAGTTTAAGCGGCTAACTGGTCGGAAAGATTTCGGTATTGAACCGGAGTTCTTCCGGCCAGTTTTGTTTTTATCCGCTTATTGTTGTAGTAATAGACATAGTTAGTTATGGCGGACTTTAATTCGTCATAACTTTGATAGTGGTTGTTATGTACCGTTCCTACCTTCAAGATGTGGAAGATACTCTCAGCCATTGCGTTATCTAGGCATGTCGCTTTGCGACTCATGCTTTGGAACACACGGTTAGTCTTTAGCCGTGATACATACTCATAATTTTGATATTGGAAACCTTGGTCAGAGTGAATTGTCATTCGATAATTCAATTCTGGCCTATTTTGTAGAAGCTCATCTAATGGCTTTGTGACGAACTCGACAGTTGGATGAATATCGATATTCCAAGTGAGAATCTCACCACTATAAACATCAATATAGGCGGTGAAATAAGCACGTTCAGCCATCGTGCCTGATCCCCAACGGACTTCAGTGACGTCGGTGAGAACCTTCTGATATGGTCGATCCGTTGTGAACCGACGGTTTACACGATTCGGTGAGATATGTCCGACAGTGCCGGCGTAAGAATTGTACTTCCGTGTCAGACGGTTGAAAGCAGTACAGAGAAGCCCGTTCATCTTCATAATTTTCAGCACAACCTTATGGTTGGTGTTGAAGCCACGATTACGAAGCTCTTGTGTGACACGACGGTAACCGTAGTCCGGGTTGTCATCACGAATTGATATAATCTCATCAATTAACTCACGTGGATACTCCTTGTACGCACGCTTGCACGCGTCATGATAACTACTGCTAGACATCTCGGCTACTTGAAGAAGCAGCTTCAACTTGCACTTCAACTCTTGCCTTAGCACAGTGATTACTACCGCTTTGTCTTGGTTTGTAATTTCTTCTTTTCCTGAGCTAAGGCCTCGAGTTTTTCCAAGTAGGCTACCTTAATTCGAAGTAGTTCATTCTCTTCTTCGAGCTTCTTGATCTTGTCATGTTCTTGCTTATTCATAGTTCGTTTCCGCCTTCGTTTATCAGGTTTTAGCCGACCAGACTCCAACGCACGTTCCCACTGCCAAATCAACGAAGGGCTAGTCACCCTGAACTTTCTCGCTGCTACAGGATAAGACGCGTGATGTGTAAGTCGCCAATTAATTACCTTGATTTTAAAGGAATACGGATAACTTGTCTGCTTTCTATGGGAATCTTTAATTCCATATACTCCGTCACGTTTTATGGAGTCCACCCAATTCCAAGCGTTGATGATCCCTTAATTCCGAATTTCTTGCGTATTTCAACAGTCGGTACACCTTTGAGGTACAGAGAAACTGCTTCTATTTGAATTTCTTTTGAAAACATACAAAAACCCCATGAGTTAGATTTGCTCCAACTCATGGGGTTCAGTTCAGCAAGAACTAAATTCTTGCTCGTCTTTTGTTTTACTATTAATTATGCGTTGAACGCGTCAGTAAGTGGTGGAACCACTTGCTTCTTACGTGAAACAACACCTGGCAATGAAGCACGGCCATCAGCCAGCTTCACGTCAAAGGCTGCTTCAACCTTGTCCAAGTTGTCACCCAAGACCAAGATATCTGAATCTGAATCCAAGATGTTCGTTACAACAAAGACAAACGTGTTGTAGCCTTCTTCAGCCAATTCAGCTTCCATTGCGGCAACAACTTCATCACGACGTGAGAAGACATCTTCAACGTCAACCGTGTTAACTTGACCGATGCGAACCGTTGAACCATTCAATTCGAATGACTTTGCGTCGCCGTCGATCAATTCCTTAGCTGAACGTGATGACAAGTCAGTACCGGCCTTCAACATTTCCAAACCGTATGCTTCGTAGTCTTCCAAACCAGCAATCTTTGCCAAAGCTTCCAAAGCAGGCTTGTCCATTGGCGTCGTCGTTGGGCTCTTCAACAACAAAGTGTCAGAGATGATAGCTGATGCCATCATACCAGCGATTTCTGCAGGAATTTCAACTTAAGCGTTTGGAATTCGTAGTACAAAACAGTTGCTACAGAACCCCAAGGCTTGTTAAGGAAGTACAAAGGTGCAGCTGATGAGAAGTTAATCTTGTGGTGATCGTATACACCGTAAACAGTTACGTCAGCAATGTTAGCAACTGATTGTGCGGCCTCGTTGTGGTCAACCAAGACAACTTCTTCAGTGTCAGCTGACTCGATTACGCGAGGAGCGTCAACCTTGAAGTAGTTCAATGCGAATTGCGTTTCTGCGTTAGGCGTACCCAAAGCCACTGCTTCAGTGTCTTGGTTGTATGCCTTGTTCAACAAGTATGACGCAGCGAATGCTGAAGCAATCGTGTCTGTGTCAGGGTTTTGGTGTCCGAAAACCAACATCTTAGCCATCAGATAAATCTCCAATTTCTTTTTGTTATTTCAATGTATTAACTATACAACATTTTTAAGGTGTAGGCACGTAAATTGGTAAAAAAGTATTGGTTATATCAAAAAAACACACCGTCAGCACAGTGTGGTGTACCCCGAAAGTTAAAGTAACTTTCGGGGTTTTCTTTATGACTAAAATCTCAAAACAAACAAAATTTAAAGCTATCCAGGAATATTTTCTAGGAGTCGACAGCAAAAGGTCGATAGCGAGACGTTATGGTCTGGACTCAACGGCATTTTTAGTCCTCATTGCAGCCTACGAAACACATGGGCCAGATGTGTTGTTCAATCCGCCAAAAGTTACTACGGAATTTAGAATTGCATTGGCTTCTTGGGCAATCAAAAATAACGCTTCATATACTGAAATAGCGGCTAAGTTCGGTTATACCGGCACTGCACAAATGCGTGCATGGAAAGAAATTTATTCCAAACTAGGCCCAAATGGGTTATTGTCTATTCAAAAAGGACGAAAACCTGAGATGCCAAACAAGAAGCCTAAGTCAGTCAAAAAATTAACAGAGCAAGAAAATCGACTTTCTCAACTCGAAGATGAAGTTCTTCGACTAAAGATTGAAAATGAAGCGTTAAAATTATTAGCCTCGATTCAGCAACGAACCGACAACTCGCAGAAGTAGTTTGCCGACTCGAGGCACAATTTAAACTAGTAGATATACTAAAGGTTCTTCCAATCGCAGAAAGTACAGTGCATTACTGGAAACGAAAGTTTCAAAAGGACGATTCCGATGAGCCACTTAGAGTGGCCATCAGGACAATTTGGGAAGCTGATAATCACTATGGTGTGCGTCGAGTGTATTTAGAGTTGCGGAAGCAGCCTGAGTTCGCAGAGGTAAATCACAAGAAAGTTCAACGGCTGATGCATGAGATGGGATTAAAAGGCGTTGGATATAACAAACAATCGCGCAAGTATGATTCATCTAAGGGGCCTGAAGGAAAGCGCGTGAAGAATAAGATTCACCGTCGTTTCAAGACCGATCGACCATTACAAAAACTATCTAGCGATGTTACGGAATTCAAAATTCCGGCCACCGGAGAAAAAGTTTATTTAGAGCCAATTCTTGAAATGTACAATAACGAAATTCTTACACATTCAATTAGCACCCGTCCAAATCTTGAATTTACCTTACAACCACTTAATCAGCTCGTAGAGCAACTGCCAGAACTTACTTATCGAACAACCATTCACACCGATCAAGGCTGGCAATATCGTCACAGAGTATGGCGTAAGAAACTAAAGCAAAACCGCATCATCCAAAGCATGTCGCGTCGTGCGACCGCTCTAGACAATGCGGTTATGGAAAGTTTCTTTAATAAGTTGAAAGTCGAAATCGGCCCATTGAACAATTATTCTTCAGCAAAAGAGTTGATTGATGCAATTAACAATTGGATACTGTATTACAACAACACACGAATTCAAGCAAAATTAAACGGCCACTCACCGGTAGAATACCGACAAATGGCCGCTTAATCAGCTAAAATATTTTACTCTAACTTTTTGGGTACACCGCACAGTGCTAACAGTGTGTTTAATGATTAATTCAAAACCAATGGTTGCACATAAGCGTGCATGCGAACTGGCGTACCAGCTGCTTCGACATCAATGATAAAGCTACCATTACTGTAACGTTGTCCCATTGGGTGATCCTTTGGTGAAATATCGAATTGCTTATCACGATCCGTCATCACCGTTAATGGTGTTGGTTCATGTACATCAACAACCATCATCGCTGCAATGCGATGTGGATCCTTCTTCAACTCACGCATAATCGCAACACCCTTGCGACCGCGACTGGTTGCTGAAATTTCAGTAACCGGCATCCACTTGAATGCACCGCGGTTTGAAACAACCGCAATCGCTTGCTTATCAGTTGCAACGGCCATCTTAACCACACGATCACCCGCTTCAAGGTTCATTGCCTTAACACCAGCCGTACGATTACCAGTCGTTGGCACTTCGTCGAGTGAGTAACGTAGTCCCATGGCATTTTCTGAAGCCAACACAACCGACTTGCCCACTAGCTTCTTATCGTCAATCAATTCCAAGCCGACAACGGTTGCGTCGTCACTCTTCAACTTGATTAACATGGTTGCCTTCTTCTTGTACGTGCTACGTGGCGCCAAATCAGCGAACGGCGTACGCTTAATCAAACCATCGCTTGTTGCCACGACCCATTCACCAGCCATGTTATCAACAGATGACATAATGCGCACATCAATCACAACTTCATCATTGGCCAAGCCAGTAATTGTTTGTGACAAGTGCTCACCAGCGTCCTTCCACTTAAATTCTGGCAACTCGTGGACTGGACGATAAATCACATTACCCTTGTTCGTGAAGATAAACGCATGTTGTAGCGTATTAACCTTTTCAACAAAGACTGGTTCGTCATCATCACGCAAACCGTTTTCATCACCAGATGCCGTGTAAGAACGCACTGAGGCACGCTTCACGTAACCAGCACGTGAAACCAACATCACAACGTCTTCATCAGCAACCGTAACAGTTTGGTCAATCTTAAGCTCTTGTACTTCAGCCTCAATTGACGTGCGGCGTGGCGTGTTGTATTCCTTCTTGATTGCTTGCAATTCAGCCTTCAAGACCTTACGCAACGCCTTAGGGTCTGACAAAATTTCGTTGTAGTTCGCAATCTTGTTAGCCAAGTCTTCAAACTCAGCTTGCAATTGCGTCACGTCAGTATTCGTCAAACGGTACAATTGCAACATCACAATGGCTTCAGCTTGAGGCTCAGTGAAGTCATAGCTATCGATCAAGTTTTGCTTAGCGTCCTTACGATCCTTAGAACCGCGAATTGTGGCAATCACTTCATCTAAGATTGAAAGGGCCTTAATCAAACCAGTCACAATGTGTTGGCGATCTTGCGCTTTCTTCAAATCGAATTGGGTACGCTTCGTAATAATTTCAACTTGGTGCTCCAAGAAGGCTTCCAAGGCCGTCTTCAAGCCAACACGCTCAGGGCGTTGGTTGTGAATGGCAACCATGTTGAAGTTATACGTCACTTGCAAGTCTGTCTTCTTGAACAAGTAAGCCAAAATACCTGCATTAGCATCCTTGTTCAACTCGATAGCAATTGACAAACCTTCACGGTCAGATTCATCACGCACTTCAGTGATACCGGCCACATCCTTGTTCAAACGGATTTCATCAATCTTCTTGACCAAGGCAGCCTTGTTCACTTCGTACGGAATCTCTGAAATCTCAATTTGAGACTTGCCACCCTTCAATGGCTTAATTTCGGTCTTTGAACGCACAATAATGCGACCACGACCGTTTTCATAAGCTGATCGAATACCATCAGCACCTTGGATAATACCACCCGTTGGGAAATCAGGTCCCACAACGAATTGCATCAAATCATCCAAAGACGCCTTAGGGTGCGCGAGCAAGTAAACCAAAGCATCGATTACTTCACCCAAGTTGTGCGGTGGAATATCCGTCGCATAACCGGCTGAGATTCCCGTTGCCCCGTTTACCAGCAGATTTGGGAAGTGAGCTGGCAAAACAGTTGGCTCGTACTCCGTATCATCGAAGTTAAGTACCATCTCAACCGTGTCTTTTTCCAAATCGCGTAGCATTTCACCGGCAAGCTTTGACAAACGTGCCTCGGTGTAACGCATTGCGGCAGGCGGATCATTATCAATTGATCCATTGTTTCCGTGCATTTCAATTAGTGGTGCACGCAACTTCCAGTCTTGTGACATACGCACAAGAGCCTCATAAATTGATGAGTCACCGTGCGGGTGGAAATTACCCATGACGTTTCCGACAGACTTAGCAGACTTACGGAACTGCTTGTCATAGGTATTTCCATCTTTGTTCATCGCATACAAAATACGACGTTGTACGGGCTTCAAACCGTCACGGATGTCAGGCAAAGCACGTTCTTGAATGATGTACTTTGAGTAGCGACCAAATCGGTCACCCATCACCGCTTCTAGGCTGAGCTCTTGAATGTTTCCTACTTCAACCATTCAGTTTCAAATCCCTTCTAGTCTTGCCAAGTCTCAATGACTGGCGCAACAAAATCATCTTCAGCCTCTGCTGTCTCAGCAACATCTGCATCATCTTCTAGCAGCGTGTTTCCTTCTTCAGCCAAGGTAAAGGCAACATTGGCTTCAATCCACTTACGACGTGGTTCAACCTTATCACCCATCAACGTTGTTACGCGCTTTTCAGCCAACATAGCATCGTCAATTGTGACACGAATTAGTGTACGTTGGGCAGGATCCATTGTCGTTGCCCAAAGTTGCTCGGCGTTCATTTCACCAAGTCCCTTGAATCGTTGCAATGTGTATCCGCGGCCAATCTTCTTTTCCGCTTCAGCCAATTGTAAATCCGTCCAAGCGTATTCAATTGACTGCTTCTTACCAGTTCCCTTACGCAACATGTATAGCGGTGGCAAGGCAATGTAAACCTTACCAGCGTCAATCAATGGGCGCATGTACTTGTAGAAGAACGTCAACAAAAGTGTTTGAATGTGTGCACCGTCATCATCCGCGTCAGTCATGATAATAACCTTATCGTAATTAGCGTCATCAACGTTAAACTCAGGTCCAACCCCAGCACCAATCGTATAGATGATGGTTGAGATTTCTTCGTTCTTCATAATGTCAGCCAACTTGGCCTTTTCCGTGTTCAAGACCTTACCACGCAATGGCAAAATAGCTTGGAACTTACGGTCACGTCCTTGCTTAGCTGACCCACCGGCTGAGTCACCCTCAACCAGGAACAATTCATTTTGGGCAGCATTCTTAGATTGGGCAGGCGTTAGCTTACCTGATAGCAAGCGTTCCGTCTTACCCTTCTTCTTACCTGAACGGGCTTCTTCACGAGCCTTACGGGCAGCCTCACGTGCTTCACGGGCACGCAACGCCTTACGAATCAAGCTTTGTGAGAATTCACCATTCTCCATCAAGTAGAAACCAAGTTGTTCGGAAACAACCCCATCCACGATTGAACGGGCTTCAGGTGTTCCCAACTTGTCCTTGGTTTGACCTTCGAATTGCAACAGTTCTTCTGGAATACGCAAAGAAATAACCGCTGAAAGACCTTCACGGACGTCAGAACCTTCTAGATTCTTGTCTTTATCCTTCAACAAGTTAACCTTGCGAGCGTATTCATTAAACGCCTTTGTCCAGGCTGAACGCAAACCAGCTTCGTGAGTACCACCATCTGGCGTGCGCACATTGTTGACAAATGACATCGTCGTTTCTGAATAACCGTCATTGTATTGGGCAGCAACTTCAACCTCGACACCTTGGGCAAACCCATCAAAGTACATGATGTCGCCTAGTGTGTCTTTGTCTTCGTTCAAGTAGCTAACGAACGCCTTAATACCTTCTGGGTAGTGGTACTCTTCAGAACGTTCTTGACCAGCGCGCTCATCCGTCAAGGTAATCTTGACATCACGCAACAAAAAGGCTAATTCGCGCAAACGTTCGGCCAATACGTCGAAGTTATAGATTGTCGTTGAAAAAATTGCAGGATCTGGCTTAAACGTCACCGTTGTACCGTTTGATTCCTTTGTTTTCCCCAACTTGTTCAACGTACCGTCAGGATGACCACCGTTAATAAAGTGCTCTTGGTACTTTTGACCGTCACGTACGATGGTAACTGTTAGGCTCGTTGACAAAGCGTTAACAACTGATGATCCAACACCGTGCAAGCCACCAGATGTCTTGTAACCACCTTGACCAAACTTTCCACCAGCGTGTAGCACTGTCAAAATGACTTCGGGGGTTGGCTTTCCTGAAGCGTGCATTCCGACGGGCATACCACGACCGTGATCGACAACCGTAATCGCGTTGTCGGCATGAATCGTCACGTTAATTTCATCACCAAACCCAGCCAACGCTTCATCGACTGCGTTGTCAAAAATTTCATAAACTAAGTGGTGCAAGCCTTTGCCATCAGTTGAACCGATGTACATTCCTGGTCGCTTGCGAACCGCCTCCAATCCTTCAAGGACTGTAATGGAATCATCCGAATAAGTATTCTTGTTTGCCATGGACGCTTCCCTTCTTGCTTTTTTTAATCTGTCGTCTTACGTGAAAAATTTCTTTTTCAAAGCGTTCCGTTCTTCATAATAGCCCAACAAAGGCTCTAGTTGCAATAGTGTTAAATAAATTTAAAGGTAACTGGTGTTTCAATCGTGGTAATATATTAACTGTTCTGTTATTTGAAACAGATAGCAATTATTCTATTTAATACTATTTTATAAGGAGTATTCATCTTGACGATTTTTCATTTTGTCATAAGTTTTTTGTTGGCCTACTTTTTTGGATCTATGCCATTCGGTTATTGGATTGGCATGTTGTTCTATAAGAAGAACATCCTAAAGCTTGGCTCAGGAAACATCGGCACAACCAACACTTTCCGTGTGTTAGGTACCCGTGCTGGTGTCGCCGTACTACTACTTGATATCTTCAAGGGATCAGTTGGTGCCCTAATGGCGTACATCTGGGGACCGGCGCCCACTTGGACAGTTATGGTTGTCGGTCTTGGCGCCATCCTCGGTCACACCTTCTCAATGTGGATTGGCTTCAAGGGCGGTAAGGCCGTTGCAACCTCAATGGGTGTGCTATTGATGTACAACCCAACGATGTTTGTAATTGCGTTTGCGATTTTCCTAACCGTTATCTTGCTAACCAGTATGGTATCAATGGCTTCAATGATTGGGTTCACCCTGGTTACGTTGCTATCAATCTTTTGGTTGCACGATTGGTTGTTATCAATTATCGCCTTCGCGTTGACGATTTTCGTCTTCTACCGTCACCGTGAAAACATTGTCCGTATTAAAAACGGCACAGAATCAATGGTTCACTGGGGACTTGGTTACTGGCGCAGCCAATCAAAAAACTAACCACAACTATTCAACACAAGCACAGCTACAACTCGTAGTTGTGCTTTTTATTATGCACCCTGTGTCAATATCATAATAAAAAGCCCTGCTATCAAATAGCAAGGCCAAATAAATTGCTAATTAGAAAAATGTTAGCGAGTATGAACCCGTGAATGTTTGGGCTGGTGCAAGTGTATTAATACCAAATTTGTGACGCAACTCACCGTCGGCATCAACCGTGTCCGCAATTCCCCACCATGGCTCAATCGCCACAAAAGGTGCTTCCTTGGCATATGGCGTCCAAATACCAACATACTTGGCGTTTTGGATGTGCATCGTCACCCCGTGTGATTCGTTCAACTTTGCCAAAACGATTGAAACGGGATTTTGATCCAAGCGCAAGATAATTGCGTCATCCTTGTAGTCATCACGACGCAAACGCAACGGAATACGTGAGTCAAACGTTGATTCCAAGTTATTGTCCAAGTATGGACCAACCAGCTTTGCACGTTGATACTTACGTTGTGGCTCAACATTGATGTAGTAATCCGTGAACTTCTCCCCCTCTTCAAGTGGGGCCCGGAAGCCGGGGTGTCCACCAACCGAGAAGTAGATATCATGCGTGTCCGTGTTCGTTACAACGTACGCAATTCCAAGCGTATCTTGCTCTGTTAGACGGTACAAAACGTCAAATTGGAAGTGGAATGGATAGATTGAAAATGATTCGTCATTATCAACAAGTCGGAAGCGGGCCGTTGTAGCAGTCTTTTCAACCAAATCGAATTCATTATCGCGGGCAAATCCGTGTTGCGCCATAAAGTACGTCTTGTCACGATACTTGTAACGGTCACCACGAAGGCGGCCAACAACCGGAAACAAATTAGGCGCGTGACGACCCCAGAAATTAGGATCTGCCGTCCACATGTATTCCAAACCACTTTCCTTGTTCGTAACGCTCGTTAATTCAGCCCCCATTTCTGAAATAACGACCGTAATATTATCATTCTCTAACTTGACTGACATGCCACTCTGCCTCCTGTAAGCGTTTTCCAATATGTCAATTATAACAAATTCGAGCATGCTTTTCTATTCAAGAACCATGAAAAATGTATGCAAAAAAAGAGGCTTACCTGTGTAAGCCTCTTTTTCAGTTACTCAGTTGCACGTGGGAAAAAGTCACGATAACTTTTCTGCAACGCATCCGTTGTAACGTGAGTATAGATTTGCGTGGTGCTCAGACTGCTGTGACCGAGCAATTGTTGGACGGTACGCAAGTCAGCCCCGTTATTCAATAAATCAGTGGCAAACGTATGCCGGAACATGTGCGCCGACACAACCTGTGTCAGCCCCGCTTTTTTGGCGAGCTGTTTCAGGATATACTCAATCCCACTCGTCGTCAGTGCTTGTCCGCGTTGGTTCACGAATAAGGTATCGTGTAGTGTGTCTGATTTTGCCAGTAAGGCCGGCCGGGCATCGGCTAAATAAATCGCCAATGCATCAGCCGCATATTGACCATACGGCACAATACGCGTCTTATTTCCCTTACCAGTAATCGTGATAATACGAGCTTGTTGGTCAATCATCCCCAACGTCAGCCCTGCAACCTCAGAAACACGCGCCCCGGTACCATACAAAATTTCAAGTAACAAACGGTTTCGTATGCCTAAGAGACTGGTGTCCCCCATCACAACTTCAAACAGCTTGTTCAACTCTTTTTCGTAAAAATAACGTGGCAAGTGGCGCCCCGCCTTCTTCAGTTGTACACCAGCAAATGGATTACTGGCCACAAATTCATTACGTTCCAAGAACTGATAAAAGGCACGCAGCGAACTCACCTTACGAGCAATCGTCCGACTCACATCACCCTTTTCATAAAGGGCTGATAAGTAAACGCGTACATCATATTGATCAACGGCTGTAATATTGACCGTCTCCTGATCTCCGGTCTCAATTAAGAAGCGTTCAAACTCATTAATATCTGATCGGTAAGCTTTTTGGGTGTCATCTGAATACTGGCGTTCAACACGTAAGTAGTCCAAAAACAACCCGGTTAATTTCGCCGTATCTGCCATCCTTATGCCTTCTCAGTTTCTTGCTTCTCAGCCTTGTCTGAAGCTTCTTCGTCATCCTTTGGCGTTGTACCGTCGGCACGTGTCTTTTCAGTTGGCTTGTCCCATGACACAAAGTCACAGTCTGGGTAACGTGAGCAACCGTAGAACGTACGGCCACGCTTGGTCTTGCGTTCAACGATTTGTCCGATACCACACTTAGGGCAACCTAGACCGATTTCTTCAACAATCGTTTGCGTGTTACGGCAATCAGGGAAGCGTGAACAAGCGTAGAACTTACCATAGCGACCCATCTTTTCAAGCATCGGTGCGCCACAGACATCACAGTTAAAGCCGGCCAAACGGTCCTTCAAGACAATCTTTTCCATCTCAACTTCAGCCTTTTCAAGCTCTTGTGAGAATGGCTTAAAGAAGTCATCAATGACCTTCACCCAGTTTTCCTTACCGTTTTCAACGTTGTCCAAATCGGTTTCAACTTGGGCGGTAAACTTAATGTTCGTGACATCAGGGAAGAATTCTTGCACCGTATTTTGGACTAATTCACCCAATTCAGTTGGCACAAACTTCTTCGCATCAATACGAACGTAACCACGCTTTTGAATCGTTTCGATTGTGGCAGCATACGTTGATGGACGACCAACACCATTCTCTTCCAGCGCCTTAACCAAAGCAGCTTCGGTATAACGGGCAGGTGGTTGCGTAAAGTGTTGTTCTGGTGACGTCTTTGCCATTTGAACCAAATCACCTACTGCTAGTTCAGGCAACTTGTTATCCTTCTCCTTGGCAGCTGGGTAAGCCTTAGTAAATCCAGCAAACTTGGTCTTTGAACCATTCGCACGGAACATCACACCGTTTTGCTCAATGGTAACAGCCATCGTGTCTAAGATTTCTGGCGTCATTTGACTAGCCACAAAACGTGACCAAATCAATTGGTACAACTTGAATTGATCATTCGTCAACTTATCCTTGATTGAAGCTGGTGTGCGGAAGACAGATGTTGGACGAATTGCTTCGTGGGCGTCTTGCGCACCTTCCTGCTGCTTACCTTGTACCGGCTTAGTTGCCGCATACTCAGCACCGTATTCTTCATGGATAAATGTTGAAGCGTCAGCCTTGGCGATTTCAGAAATACGCGTTGAATCAGTACGCATATACGTAATCAATCCAACACTACCTTCTTTGCCACCCAAGTTGATACCTTCGTACAATTGTTGCGCAGCCATCATTGTCTTACGCGTACGGAAGTTCAATTGTGTGTTCGCCGTTTGTTGCATTGTTGATGTTGTAAAGGCCGGTTGTGGGTTACGCTTGCGTTCCTTTGCCTCAACCTTCGTGATATCAAAGTCACCCTTTTGATCAAGGCGCTTCATGACATCTTGGACAGCATCATTGTCTGGCAATTCAGTCTTCTTGCCATCGACACCGTAAAAGACAGCCTTAAACTTCGTCTTGTCCTTCTTGAATTCTGAATCCAGCGTCCAGTATTCATCTGGTTGGAAGGCTTGAATTTCGTTTTCACGAGCAATAACCAGCCCCAACGCAACGGATTGCACACGTCCAGCTGACAAGCCCTTCTTAACCTTCTTCCACAAGATTGGTGAAATAGAATACCCCACCAAACGATCAAGGACACGACGTGCTTGTTGTGCATCAACCAAATCCATATTGATCTTACGTGGTTGCTTGAAGGCATCCTTAACAGCATCCTTAGTAATTTCATTGAAGACAACACGGTTTTCGCCGGCGTCTAAGTCCAAATCAAGAATGTGTGACAAGTGCCAAGCAATCGCTTCACCTTCACGATCCGGGTCGGATGCGAGGTAAACGTGCTTAGCTGCCTTGGCTTCTTTCTTTAAGCCCTTAATCACATCACCCTTACCGCGGATGTTAATGTACTTAGGCTCATAATTATTTTCAATGTCGACACCCATCGTTGACTTTGGCAAGTCGCGGATGTGACCAATACTTGCAACGACCTTATAAGAACTTCCCAAGTACTTTTCAATCGTCTTGGCCTTTGATGGTGACTCAACGATAACTAGGTTCTTCTTTGGCTTAGCCTTTGACTTGGTCTTTGAAGCCGTCGCACGCTTCTTCGCTGGCTTTTTTTCAGTTGTTTCTGCCATATGCGTGGACCTCTTTCTTTCAAATTTATTGTTTTCTACTATATATAGTAAGTATTATGCTTTAACAATTATGTACTATACACTACCAGTCTAGACTTTGACAAATAACAACCGTTTCGTATGTGCACCGTTTAACAAATTCAGAAGGAATTTTTGATAATATCTGCGGGTGTTAATGCCGGTATTGCACCACCTGCAATTAACGCATTTGTACCGCTTGAAAGCATCGTATCAATTCGGCCCGGTACTGCATAAATATCCCGATTCGCAGCTAACGCCAGATTGGCCGTGATAAGTGAACCAGAGCGATTTTTTGCTTCCACAACCAGGCATGCCGCACAAAGTCCAGCGATAATCCGATTGCGTTCTGGAAACTGATGTTTAGCCGGTCCGACCCAGGGCAAATACTCCGACACAACAACGCCTGCTTCAACGACTTGGCTTTGTAAGCCGTCGCGACGACGCGGATACGCAACCTCGAGGCCCGTCCCGATGACACCAACCGTCGCCCCATGGTGCGCAAGCGTTTCACGATGCACAGCTTCATCGATACCGGTCGCTAACCCAGATATCGTAATAATGCCAGCTTCCACAAAAGCTGGCACAAAGCCTTTAACAATTTGTTCCCCATACGATGACATTTCACGGGTGCCGACAATCGCAACACCCGGATAGCGCGCAAATAAAAAATTCCCTTGATAAAACAAAACCACTGGTGGGCAATCAATTTCAGCTAACCAAGTTGGGTATTCTTCGTCAGCAATTGTGACGTAGTGGGTCGTTTTAAGTTTTTCGAACTGCCGTGTCGCAATATCTGATTGGCAAAAAACACGACTACTAGCACGCTGTTGTTGTGGCACACCTGCCAATTGGTGCACCTCTTGGATCGACAACTCGTTTAAGCCATGCACCACCATGTACTCCCACACCCGCGTTCTACCAACGATCCCAACTCCTGGGACAAGTAATAACCATAATAAAAAATCACGTTGTTTCATAGCACCCTCCTAGTAAGAAAGAGTTGCAACAACGTGATTTTTCCATTTTTAGTCTAAATAATTTTTAACCGGCGCAAACGTTTTACGGTGAATTGGGGTCACTCCGTGCGCTGCCAAGCCAGCCAAGTGTTCAGCCGTACCATAGCCAGCATTATGTTCAAAGCCGTAACCAGGGTAATCGACCGCGTAGGCCGCCATCAATTCATCACGAAAGTTCTTCGCGAGAATCGAAGCCGCCCCAATCGAAATACTGCGGTCATCCCCTTTAATTAGCTTTTCTTGTGGCAACGGCAAATCAACTGTCATCGCATCAATCAACAGCCCGTCAACTTGTACTGATAGGTTTTCAATGGCTTGCTTCATCGCCACGCGTGATGCCTCATAGATGTTAATATCATCAATTTGTTCAGCATCAACAACCCCGAACGCGTAAGCCACAACTTTATCTTTAATATCTTGATCAAGTGCCAAACGCGCCTTTTCAGACAACTGCTTTGAATCATGCACTGCACTTAAATCAAATAAATCGTCAATCACCGCAGCTGCTGCGACAACCGGCCCAGCTAATGGTCCACGACCGACCTCATCAACCCCCGCCAAAACAAGACCATTCTGCCAGGCGTCACGTTCAAATGTTAGACGCTCCGAAAAAGCCTTGGCTTGTTCAGCCTGTTTGGCCAGTCGTTTGTCATAACTAGCTAACAGTTTTTGGACACCAGTCCGTTCGTCTGTACGCCAAATAGCCAACTGTTCGGGCGTCACATCGCCTTGCAACGCTGCCTTAATAGTCGCGATGGTTTCAGGCTTGGTCATCTTGTACAACTCCGATGTTGTCCTCAGGCATTTCAACCGTGTATTCACCCAACTTACCACGACGCAAATCAATCAACAAACGTTCTGACGCACGGTCGTAGTCGTCCTTGAAGCCAAGCTTTTGCGTGATTAGCAACAACAACTCAACGTCCGTGTTATTCTCCCAAGCGTCTTCTGGCAAGTGATAACGCGCAATAATGGCAGCTGGGTTATACTCACGCATGAACTTTAACGTTGCCAAGGCAATATCGTCTTGGTTAATCAATTGATCCTTGATGGCACCAGTCATTGCCAAGTGTTCACCAACACGTTGGTCCTCAAACTTTGGCCAAAGCACACCTGGTGTGTCCAATAGCTCCAAGTTTGTTGGTGTCTTCAACCATTGCAACTTCTTCGTGACACCTGGACGGTCACCAGTAATGGCAACATTCTTCGTCACCAAGTGGTTCAAAAGCGTTGACTTACCAACGTTTGGAATACCAGCAACCAACGCACGGATTGGCTTGTCCTTAACACCCTTTTCTTCTAGGGCAGCCCACTTGTCAGCCAACACCTTACGGGCAGCCTTCGTCATGATTTGTGGCGTCTTGTGACCACGTGTGTCCAAGGCCACAACTTCCATCCCCTGAGCCTCGAAGTACTTCTTCCAAGCCTTCGTGCGTTCTGGGTCAGCCAAGTCAGTCTTCGTCATAACCAACAAACGTGGCTTTTGTCCCAAAACCTCGTCTAGTTCTGGGTTACGTGATGAAACTGGAATGCGGGCATCAACCAATTCGAACACGATATCAACGTACTTTAAATTTTCGCGCATTAGGCGAAAGGCTTTGGCCATGTGACCAGGGAACCATTGGATAATTTGAGCCATAATGTTCTTCCTTTCGGTACTTTATGTATGACGGCATGAACCGCCTTAATCTTCTGAAGCTAAGTAGCGCGTCCACGCTTCGTCAAACACTGACATGCTGTGTAGGTAAGACGCGTTTTCTTCTAAGTAGCGTGACAATTCATCAAAGTCTTCTGCTTGCTTAGGAAATTGTTGGTCGTAAAAGGCCGCATTCGCAAACGTCTGAACTTCATCAAAGGTCATCGGATTACGTTGGGTCATCAACCATGAAAAAAATGGGCGTCGCATTATTTGCTATATCCTCCACGGAATAAAAACTTGTCCTTAGCCGGATCAATCGTCACCGCTTTCACGCGCATGCCCTGCACTTTCGGCGTTTTTCCGAGATCAATCAAAATTGTTTGTTCTGATGTGTCGATGGTCAACCACTTTGGTAAATCGACCATGTTACCAAGATACCCCATAACATACTTAACAGGCAATGGTAACTGGCCAACCGCAACTGACTTGGCGTGTAGCAAAATACCGCCATTCTTAGTCACTTCAGGCACCATCTTCATACCAAAATCAACGTTTTGCCCCAGGAGCTTGTACGTACCATACACCATCATCCCAGACTTTGTCATCTCAAAACGGAATTTGTCTTTCAATGCCGGATCATTATTTAGGTACTGCTCAACAAGGGCGTTCAGTTCTTTACGATCAACCGCAACTGTAAATGACGCTTGGCCAATTTGTGGCTTTGTATCAGTCACCTCAGTTCGATCTTGTGGTAACAGAATCAGCACAATCACCAGTGCCACCAAAGCAACCAATGTGATACCAATTCCAGTGATAATTCCTTGGACACGTTCACGAGATGGCATTACCACTCCGAAGCGTGTCACTTTACGTGGTTCCATACTACTTCTCCAACCAATCTTCAGTGTGCTTTGCCATTCTCTTCACCAGCAATGCACTCATTTTGTCATATCCTTTATCATTTGGATGATAGTGATCAAGCGTTGTAATATAATCATTCAACTCTTTATCACTCTTGCCATTCAATGTATCCGTGACCATCTCATTATCCAGTGAGCCACGATTTGCTTTTTCCGCCTCCGCAACTAACTTTTTACGGGCAGCTGGTGTTTGGTATTGACCAAACGTTAGTGTATTAAATGTTGACACATAATACACACGATCATCAGCCGAAGCTAAATTAGCATTAATGCCATTATAAATTTTGACATCCTCATTCAAATCAGAACGATTAGCCAGATAAACATATAGTGGATTGTAATTACCGAATAAGAATATGGGTGCGTCAGAATTTTTCTTTTCGAGATAATTGATGAGTGTCGTTAAGTTTTCAGTGTAGTCCGGCATACTAGCGGTGACCTTATCCGTGACTGCTCGCTCGGACTTCGCAAAAATCGCTTTAAACAGCGTTTGTTGCAAATCATTACCGCCAACCGTCATGACTAACACATCGGCGGATTTAATGTCTGAAACAGCCTGTTTATTCTTTTTAACACGCTTCAATATTTGATCTGAGCGATCACCAGCTTTACCATAGTTAGCCGTCTTAACTTTAACATCATACTTATCTGCCAACAATTTCGCCGTGCGCTTGGTGTAACCTTGTTGCTTCGTGGTGTCACCCACGCCTTCTGTCAAGGAATCACCAACCGCCACCAATTTAACGGTTTGCTTGTTAGCAGCATAAGCCGGCACGCTGGCACTCAAAGTTCCGAACCCTGCCACTAACAAAAACGTCGCGACCATCACTTTAAATTTGCGTTGCACGCTGCTCACCTCCTTAACAAAGCTCCGACTTACTATTTTACCATAGAAAAAGCGTTCCGCCCGGGGACGAAACGCCATTTTTTTGCTACTTTACTTGGTAACTGAAACCAATTGCACCAGCACCAGTGTGCGTTGACACAGTTGGTGACGTTTGTTGCACAACAATCTTGATATCCGGGAAGATTTCGTTAACCTTATCCGCCAATTCTTGTGCCTCAGCCGGAATACCAGCATGAGAAATACCAATTGCTTCGATACCGTTTGGTGCAGCTTGCATTTGCTCAACAATGCTCTTCAAGTAGGCACGCGTTGACTTAGCACCACGCCCCTTAACTTCAACATTGATGTTACCTTGCTCGATGTGGGCACCAATCTTGATGTTCAAAACACCAGCAATGAAGCCAGCTGTCTTTGACAAACGGCCACCTGCAACCAAGTTATCAAGGTTAGACACTGTCAAATACAATTGCGTGTTATCGTGAACGCGCTTGATTTCTGCCAAGATTTCTTCCTTTGAAGCGCCTTCAGCGGCCATCTTAGCAGCTGCCAGCACTTGGAAACCAAGGGCACGATCGATAAAGTCTGAATCAAGGACCGTGATGTCACCATCGACCATCATGGCAGCTTGACGAGCAGCGTCAGCCGTACCTGACAATCCCTTCGTCAAGTGAATCGAAATGATTTGCACATCATCTCCGACCAATGACTCATAAACTTCTGTAAAGACACCCAATGAAGGTTGTGACGTTTGTGGCAAATTTTCAGCCGCCGCCATCTTATCCATGAATTCAACCGGTGACAATGTCACACCATCTTGGTAGACCGTGCCATCAATCATAATTCCCAAAGGAACTACCTTTACATCGTATTGTGAAACTTCTTCTGCCGTCAACATTGCTGTTGAGTCAGTGACAATTTTAACTTGGGCCATGTTCTTAATTCCCCGTTTTTGTAAGTAATTTAATGATACCTCATTATCTCATTTTAAAGTTGATAATTCAAGGTTCTCAAGTGGCAAAACATGTTATCTAGTGTTATGAACTAGATAGAAAAGGCAGCTGTCGATTAATGACAACTGCCGTTAAAAACCGTATTTAGATTGAATCCGGCTCGCGAATCCAAGCCAACGCCAAGGCACCAGCACCCAAGTGAGTACCGATAACCGGTCCAAAGTACGTCAATTCAATTGGCATATCTGGGTGACGTTGTTGCAAGTCTTCGCGCCAGGCTGCTCCCGCTTCTTCAGCGTTTGCATGAATGACCATCGCACGCAAAGGATACTTTGACTCTGCACGGGCTTGATCAAACAACTCTTCTGCACGAGCCATCGCCTTCTTCATTGAGCGCACTTTTTCGAATGGCACAATGTAATTTGATTCATTGTCAAATGTCAAAATAGGCTTAACCTTCAACATCGTTCCGATAATCGCTGACGCATTTGACAAGCGACCACCACGAACCAAGTTTTGCAAATCATCCACAATGAAGTATTCGTCCATCGTTTGTTGCAATTCATCCATCGTCGCAATGATGTCAGCAGGTTCAGCACCGGCTTGAGCCATTTGTGCAGCTTTCATGACCAAGTGGCCCATCAAACGTACGGTAATCTTTGAATCGTAGCCGTAAACAGTAAAACCGTCCACCGCATCAGCCAAGCCAGCCACAGTGTTCACCGTACCTGAAATCGTTGATGCCAAGTTAACAACGATTGCACCGTCGTAACCATCAGCCTTCAAAGATTCAAACAACGTAATCCACTCCCCAACAGCCGGTTGTGACGTTGAAGGGAACGTTTCTGACGTTGCCAATTTTTCATAAAATTCAGAAGTGGTCAAATCAACCCCTTCGCGGTAAACCGTACCATCGATAATCACCGGAATTGGCATTACCTTAATGTCTAGCGCAACCACTTCATCTCGGCTTAGATAAGCCGTTGAATCCGTTACAATCGCAATCTTCATCTCAAAATCCTCTCAAATTAATTGTTAGTTGTAATGTTCTTTGGCAAACGCACAAAAATAATCAAGCCAATTACAAACAGAATTGATAGTGCGCCAGCAGCAAACTGCACGCGTCCCGTCACCTGTGATACGATTCCAAAAATGGCTGGTCCAATAATCGCCGAAAACTTTCCGAAGATATTAAAGAACCCGAAAAACTCACTACTACGTTCCTTGGGAATAATTTGTCCCAAATATGAACGTGACAAGGCTTGCATGCCGCCTTGTGATGAGCCGACACCAAACGCCAGCAACCAAAATTGATTAGGGTGATTAATAAAAATTGCAAATAATGTAATACCGATATAAATCAGCATCCCCATAATCAAGATATTACGATTACCAAAGCGATCGGCTAACCAGCCGTACACAATCGAAAATGGAAAGGCAATTAGCTGTACTGCCAATAAGACAACAATCAGTTGACTACTTGGAATACCAATTGCCAACGCAAATGAAGACGCCATCGTGAAAATGGTGTTCACCCCGTCGATATAGAAGAAATAAGCCAATAGGAATCCTGACAAAACAGGATAATGGCGCAAATCACGAATCGTTTCAGCCAAACGACTTACTGCCGCGCGGACCGGATGGTCATTTGCTGGTAAAGCATACACCTGGCGCACATTCTTAACGAATGGCAAAGTAAATGCAAACCACCAAACGGCTGACAACACAAACGCAAAAATGACAACGCCGTGCGCTGAAAGGAAACTTCGTCCAATCATGAAAATAATGAATGGCACGAGGCCTCCTAGGTACCCAAACCCATACCCGGCCGAACTAACCCGATCCATTCGGCTCGGTGTCGTAATGTCCGTGATGTAACTGTCGTAAAAGACGTTAGCAGATGAGTACCCAACAAATGATAACACAAAGACTGCTAACAATAACAAAAGATTGTCAGCTGGCACGGTTGCTAAACCGAGTGTGCCGACAATCCCCAATGCCGTAAAAATATAAAACAAGCGGCCCTTCATGCCTTGAAAGTCTGCCAAAGCACCTAAAATCGGTGCCAAAACTGCTGCCGCAAGTGTCGCAACAGAATTTGCATAGCCCCAATAGGCAGTTGCGTGGGTCGCTGAAATGCCACCATTCGCCGCAACGGACGTCAACCAAATTGGCAACACCGCTGTGACTACAATGATACCGTACCCTGAGTTCGCCCAATCGTAAAAGATCCAGCTCCACTCGGTTTTATTAAAAAGCTTCTTCATTCTTACTCCTTAAACGCCTCGTCAATCACATGACCATCAGTTGGCGTATTAAATTGTAAGCCAAGCAACTTAGCCATCGTTGGTCCTTCTGACGTCAAATCAATATCCAACGTCAATTCTTGACCGGCCTCAATATCAGGTCCGTTCAAAATAAGGGTCGTTGTCTGGGTGGTAACCGTGAGTGCCCTTGTAGCGGTCCACTTCACCACGTTCCAACATCTCGTTTGTCACTTCTTCAACCACGGCTGGTCGACGAGTTTCATCAGTGAAGTAGTAACCCTTTTGAGCTTCTACCATCAATGAAGCTTCTGGGTCGGCACCGAATTCGACCAACTCGCTGTGATCATAAACGGCCTTAACACCTTCAACTTCACTGACCATCTTTTGTACTTGTTGCAAAAGGCTGGCATCTTTCAAGTAAACGTACGTCGCCCCGTCAGTGTGCTTAGCAAGTACTTGCCAATTACGAGCGACACGACCGTTGTGCGTTGCACGAAGCCAACCACGATCAGCAAACAACATGTTCAAGTGAATCATCTTTGACACGTTCATTTGGTAGTGGTCACCCAACACCATAAAGTCCGTATCTTCGAAAATACCCGCATCCTTTGTTGCTTGAATCAAATCACCAACGTGTTGATCCAAACGATCCAAGGCATCCCAAGCTTGTTGTGTGCGAACACCATAGCGGTGACGGTGCGAATCCATGTCCACCAAGTAAATCAACGTCAAGTTTGGCTTCTTTGTCTTGATTGTATCAACCGCAGCTGCCGTGATGAAATTATCCAGTTCAGGTTGTTGAATACCCTTACGCAAGTGACCAAACTTACGATCCATTTGCAACAAGAACAATGGTGAACTGGCGCGTAGTGACGTTGTATATTGATTTGTCCAAATACGATTTGGGAAAATCTCAGCAATATTCCAATTAATCTTAGCGCCAGCCGTTACTGGCCACAAGAAAGCAGCGGTTGTCAGTCCAGCTTCACGCGCCAAGTCATACACTGTTGGCACCTTAATGTGCTTTGCGTACCAGAACCGATCGGGTGATTCACGTTCTGGTTGCATCAGCGTCGCATTAACCACGCCATGGGTCTTTGGATAAGTTCCTGTGATGATTGACGTGTGTGAAGGATACGTAATTGAGGGATAAACGCCCTTAACTTCCTTAACCCACGTACCACCTGCGATTAAACTTGCAATGTTTGGCAAAAATTGCAATCGTGCGGCCAAATCCGCGCTTCCAAGTGCGTCCAAAGAAATTACAACTGCATGCTTCGCCATGCTCTTCCTCCTACATTTGCTTACTCAATGAGTTTTCCAAACGATTTAACAAAATACGGGCCATGCTCTTCTCTTCAGCCGACCATAATTTAAAAATCGTTTCCTCATAATGGGTGTGTTGTTGGTTGACAGCCGTCAACACATCGCTCCCCTTAAGCGTTAATTCATAAATCAATTGACGACGATCACGGCCTACCGCAATGTTTGATACCAATTCTTTTTTCAACAATGAGCTCAATTGACGAGACAACGTTGAATTATCCAAGCCAGTTTCCTCAGAAAGCTTATCTTGGGTATCAAATCCTTCTGAGACATGGTTTAACAATTGCCATTCAGCAATGGTCACACCTTGCTCTTTCGTGATTCTCGTTAAAATGGATTTATATTGTTTTTCGGTATCGCGCAATGCTTCTAAGACAGTTTTCATGCCGGCCTCCTGATTTAACTAACTAATTATACGCTTTTTGTATTACACATGTGGGACAAAAAGCCTGCACTTACGTTTACAAAGTGGTTGTCGCAACTAATGCAACGATTTTTGAGCCATGTAATTCAGAAACATGCAGCTCGTCTGCAAGCCAACTTGCATTTTCAAACGTCACTCCGCCACCCGGCAAAATTGTCAATCCTGCCGGTGCTTGGGCAATGGTATCCTTCAAATGACTAACCGTTTCAGTAATCGGTTGGGCTAAATCACCACCGTGCGTTAATACTCGCACTACACCGTAGTTTGCCAGCCAGCGTAAGGCTTGTTGCTGGCATTCCGGCTTAATGTCGTCAAAAGCCATGTGATACACAACTTGCATCGGTTGCGCTGCCTCGAGTAGCTTTACCATGCGGTCACGGGCTAAACGCTTTTCTTGATCAACAACCCCAAATGTCACCATTTTCACGCCCAAAGCTCGGAAATGAATTAATAAATCGCGCATTGCGTTGATTTCAGCATCTGAGTAATCAAAATCACCACCACGTGGGCGAACCATGACAACCAAGTCTACGTTAGCATCATGGGCCAACTTCACGGCAGTCGCAACCGTATTATCATCTGGTGTAATACCACCTAAGTCTAGTCGACTATTTAATTCAACGCGATCCACGCCAGCGGCGATTGCTGCACGCATTGTGTCCAAATCAGCTAAAGCAATTTCTTTAATCATGACGCACCCTCCTGTATTCTAATTCCTATTTTACTAAAAATGGGACAACGATTACAGATTTGCATTCCTGGTTAAGAGACCCTTAATGTTTGCTAGACAATAAAAGGCCGGATTACAACGAATCCGACCTCTGATGATGGACTATTTTAATTTTGTGCTTGCGTCGGCTTGTTTTGACGTAGCTTTTGAACCATCGCAAAGTCCGGTGTCACCGCCATCGTTGTTTGACCTTCAAAAATAACAAAACCAGGCTTTGAGCCATTGGGCTTACGCAAACGACGAACCGGTAAATAATCGACCGGTACATTGGCTGAATCACGGGCCTTTGAGAAATAGGCCGCTAACATTGCACCCTCAAGCAATGTTTCCTCAGAAGGTTCAGCGTCGTGAATAATCACGTGGGAACCAGGAATATCCTTGGTGTGCAACCAGATATCAGACTTTGCCGCTGTCTTCATAGACAAGCGTTCGTTTTGCAAGTTGTTCTTACCAACTTCAATCAACGTGCCATCCGTGGCATAGAACTTCTCAGGTTGACTCACTTGTGGCTTTTGCTTCTTCTTGCTTTGCACGCGCATGTAACCTTCTTGAATCAATTCTTGGCGAATTTCCTCGATATCCTTTGGTGATGCAATATCGATTTGGGCCAACAAGTTCTCAAAGTAATCCACTTCTTCTTGTGCCATCGCAATTTGCTCATTTAGGTACTTAACAGACGTCTTCAACTTGTTGTAGCGTGTAAAGTACTTTTGCGCATTTTGAGATGGACCGATTTGGTTAGACAACGCGATCTTCAAAGGCTTGTTGTCGTCATAATAGTTTGGCAACTCAATTGACGTCATACCACGCTCAATTTGGTGCATGTATGTCGTCAACAACTCACCCTTAATCTTGAATTCATCAGCGTTATCGGCTGCATCCAATTCGGCTTGTTGCTTCTTAATTTTCGTCTTGTTCTTCTTCAACTCATTACGAACCACACGCAACACAACCGCTGCTTGCTGTTGCACACGGTCACGCTCTGACTTCTCAGCAAAGTAACCGTCCAACATTTCACTAAGCGTTGGATATTCCACAATGTTACCAGCTAACGTCATCCAATCGAATGGTGCGAAATCAACACCCTTCTCAGTTGAAATCAAACGTGGCGCTGGCTTATCAAAGTGAGCAAACCAATCTTGTGCCAACTTCATCGCATCGCCATCTTGTTGCAAAACAGTTGCTAATTCCATCGCTGAATCACGGGCGAATCCTTGGAACGTGTGTTGAATTCCCTTAGCTAAATCAGACACATCCGGGTTATCCAAAATCAAATTTGCCAAGCCATCCAACGTCTCATATGGGTTCACCACATCTTGCTTAGGTGGCATGACATACGTACCACCTGGCATCAACGTACGGACACGGTTTTGGTCTGCTGGGACGTGCTTAATCAAATCCAAAATGCGTTGCGTTGGATCATCAATTAAGAACAAGTTTGAGTGGCGACCCATCATTTCAAGAATCAAAGATGTCTTCTCTTCATCACCCAATTCATTGCGTCCTGACGTCGTGAACTTAATCATACGGTCGTTCGCAACTTGTTCAACGCGCAACAATTGCGCACCTTCCAAGTGCTTGCGAAGCATCATGGCAAAGTTAGGCGCCGTTTGTGGGTTAGTGTACTTAATACGTGAAATTTGGGCGCGCGCAAATGAAGGGTGCGCACTCAAAAGGACTGGATAATTCGTACGATTATTACGAATCACCAAGAAAATTTCATTTGGATAAGGTTGGTGAATCTTCATAATGCGACCACCAGCCAATGTTTCATTCAACTCTCGCACCATTGCGTGCGTAAAGAGACCATCAAAAGACATGATTTGTCCCCTTTCTTTTTTCGATTAACGTTCTGCTAAAAAGCGACGTGAGACAGATTCATCATCTGCTAGCTTAGCAATTAGACCAGCCATGCCATCAAACTTCATCTCGCCACGAATATAGTGGTGCCAGCGAACTTTAACATGTTCACCATAGATTTCAGTTGCAAAATCAAACAAGTTAATTTCAACGGTCTTAGGACGGTTTTCACCAAACGTGACATTATAGCCAATTGAAGCCATGCCACCATACCATTGATTGCCAACTTGTAGTTCAACCGTGTAAACCCCCACGCCTGGCAGGCGCTCACCGGGCGTTGTCTCGATATTGGCTGTTGGATAGCCCATTTCGCGTCCACGCGCTTCCCCGTGAACGACAACACCCGTCGTTTCGTATGGTTGTGTCAGAAGAACGTTCAATTCGTCCACACGCCCAGTATCAACTAATTGACGCGCGCGGGTTGAAGCACCTTCTTCGCCATCCACATCAACGCGGGCTACCTCGATCACATCAAAACGTCCTTGCGCATACGCTGGCAAGTGAGCCATATCAGCTGCTGCGTCACGAGCACCATAAGTGTGGTCAAAACCAGCTACCACTTCTTGGGCATGCAACCCAACCATGTATTGATCAACAAAATCTTGTGGGGCTACCTTAGCTAACGCCGATGTAAAGTTCACAACGTACGCGATATCCACACCAAGTGACGCTAACAACTCAAGCTTGCGCGGCAACGTTGTTAAATAAGTGAGTGGGGCATCATGTGTCTTAAACACGATTGACGCATGTTGATCATAAGTCAGCACCGCCAACTTCACCCCACGACGTTGTGCTTCAACTTGTGCGCGCTCGATAACCGCACGGTGACCAGCATGAACGCCATCAAAAAATCCCATTGCCAATACAACTGGCTCATCAGCGATTTTCTCATTATCAAATGGGTGATGTAATGTCATAACTTCCATTTCAACTGCCCTCACATCCAAAAATTTCAATGCCCTTATCATACCATAAAACCCCGCACTAGGCGGGGTTTAGTCAGGATTAGTCTTGATTTAACGCCATTTATAAATGAATGAACGTTTATTTATTATTCTGTCAAACTGTGGCGCTTACCAACTTGAATTGCTTCGTTTTCGGTCATTTGCACCACATTATTCAGGTTCGTATTTGATGGCATGCTCCCAGTACCGTACCAGTAAACCTTACTCGTACCGCCTCCCGTCACATAAACCATACGGTCGCCCTGCCCTGCTTCTTGCTGTTGCGCAGGTTGTGCTTCAGGTTGAGTTGATTCGACGACTGGTGCAGCTGCAGCCTTTTCGACTGTACCGGTTGCCATTCCTGTCGCATAATCAATCGTTGCGTTTGGACTGACATTGGCAAGATACACGACAGTTGCACCACCATTACCACTTGTCTCGTGTTGTGAGCCGAAACGAATTTCAATCGTTTGACCGTTTTGGTCATAACCCACATATGCTAAACGCACCTCACGTGGCAACAATTCGTCACCTGAATACAACGGTGTTACTTGATAATCCAAACGGTAATTTGGGTGCAAGGCCAACCAGTTGTCCAGTTGATTCTCATAGTACAACATACTATCTGAGTTACCTTGATCCATACCAGAATAGTTGCCTGAATTCATCCAGGCTGTCTCTGGTACCAAGTTACGGGGCTCATCGTTCAGCCCTGAAAATTGGTAACCAACCAAGTGACCACGAGCCATTAACCAAGCACTCTTTGCACCATCCCCATAATACATCTTGTAATTGTGCCAACCGGCAGGATTATATGACAATCTTGGCGCACGCTTAGCTGTTGGCTCTTCATCGTTTGACAATTGAATGTGGCTATCAACTGCACGACGCAAATGATCGAGTGGTTGCATCACCATTTGGCGTGATGTTGCATACGCTAATGGTTGTTGCACCGCACCTGTTAAACCATGATCATCAGCCTTTGCCAATCCCTTGGTAGCATCACTTGCTTCAGATTTACTCGTTGAACTCGCAACTGAAGACGACTTCTCAGTCGACGCTGCCGAAGATGAAGACTTCTTTGACGAAGAGCTTGAAGATGACTTCTTTACAACTTTATGCGACGTTACCGATGAAGATGATGTCGTATCAGCTGATTCACTATCTGAACCACCGCTAAACGCACTGATGCCCATCAGTGCCAAGATAACAATTCCAGCTACCTTTAATTTCTTACCCATATACCTATACTCCTTATGCATTTTTGCATAAGCTAAGTATACAGAAAAACGCCCACTAAATGCGGACGTTCATAAAATGGTCACATTATTGTCTTAGTTACGTTCTGAAGCAAGGGCTGCCTGTAGAATAGCTTCACCCTTCATCATGCCGTAATCCATCATATTGATATCTACCACTGGGTAATCAGCCCCGTACTCTTCCTCATAACGAGCGTGCATGTACTTCACTTGTGGTGCAATCATAATCACGATTGGTTGATCCTTGGCAATTTGGTCACGAGCAGCCATGTCAGCAACACCAACTGTTGAGACATCCAAGCCATCCTTTTCAGCTGCATCGTTCATCTTGTTAGCCAACATTGAAATCGACATACCCGCTGCGTCAACCAATACAATATGCTTCGTCATAATCATTACCCCAAATTCTTATCTTCTCTATATTGCCTAAGCACCATATAATGATAGCGCTTTCATTAGTTAAATTGTAAATCACGCACAAATAATAAGCAAACAAAAAGAACTAACCTAGCGCACTAAGTTAGTTCTTTACACATTTTTAGTGATACAAATCAAAACGACCCTTTGATAGGACTTCCTTCATCCCACCAGTTTCCATCAACGACTTGTTCATGATAACCTTCTTCAACATTGAAGCTGGGTATCCCTTGACCTCGTGATCAGTACCCACGACACCAATGGCGCTGGTATTACCAATTGAGCAAACCGTTCCCAATGACTTATAACTAAACTCCGTCAATTCGTAATCCGTAATGTCTGCAATCACGTTCTTAGCGGCAATTTCACCCATCACCAAGGCCAATTGGGCTGTTGTTGGCAATAGTTGCTCACTCTCTGGATCAATCGCTGTGGCGACGTCACCGACCAAGTAAACATGACTGTCTTCCGGATCTTGCAAGTAACGGTTCACTGAATTACGGTTTCGCTTTCCCGTGTAACCCGAATCGGCCATCACGTGTGAACCACGGACACCGGTCGTCCAGATAATCGTGCCGGCGACCACTTCGCCTGGCACACCCGTTTGACGATCTGAGTACTTCAATACGCCCGGTTCAACAGAATCAATCCCCTTACCAGACTCAATTACTGCCCCGCGTCCACGCAAAACGTCAATCCCGTAGTTAACCAACTTTTCTGAGAAGACACTTAACGGACGTTGGGCGCCGTCAACCGCCATAATTTGAATTTGGTTTGGCGCAGCTCCCGCAATTTCAGCATACTTATCTCGTTGCTCAGACAAAGCTCCCAACAATTCAACACCTGTAAAACCAGCTCCGGCTACCACAATATGCAAGTGGCGTGGGTCGTTATCTTCGCGGTAAGCATGCATTTCGTCTTCAATATGTTGATAAATACGTTGCGCTGATTCAACTGAATCCATTGCCAACGCGTTTTCTTGCACGCCTGGAATACCGAAGTCTTCTGACTCGAATCCCAGCCCAACAATCAAGTAATCATATGACAATGCATCATGGTTAGCCAATTCGACCCGACGTGCTTGCTTATCGATTTTCGTCACCGTATCTTCCACAAAATACGTCATCTTATCATCAACAACGTGATCAATTGGATACGTGATTCGGTCGGCATCCAATGCACCTGCTGCAACTTCATGCAAGTCTGTTGCTTCGTAGTGGTATGGGTTGCGATCAACTAGCGTAATCTCCAAAAATGAGGCGTCGCCACGCTTTTGCAACTGACGCAACGCCATCAAGCCGGCATAACCAGCCCCCAAAATGACAACTTTTGTCTTTTCCATCATATTATCCCCCAATAATATCAATTATTCTTACAAGTAGAATACTGGCTAAATATGAATATTTTTAACATGAGCCCTTATCCTACACAAAAAAACGAGTCCGCGTAAAAAACGTGAACTCGTTAAAAGATTATTCAATTGAAAATGTTCGGAATGGGCGGTATTGCCCCTTATCCTCACGCCACTCAAAGACTGATTTCACATCACCATCGTGGGTAATCACAATCTTCTCATCAATTGGTTCATGCACATTCTTTGGCAATCCGATACCATTCTTTACCTTTGCCCATTGTTCATCAGTGATTGCCACATGTGGATAATGAGCAACCGCGCTACCCAATGGTTGCAACCAAGCATCTACATTACCACTCTCGTCCATCATCGCTTGGATGTCGGCCAAACTGTGGGCTTGTGACAAGTCATAGCCACCCGCCTTTTGACGTGTTAATTGGCTCATAACCGCTGGCACGCCCAATGTCTTACCCAAATCAACGGCCAACGTACGGATATAAGTTCCCTTAGAAACTTCAGCCACAAACGTAAACTTTTGCGTCCCATTCTCGGCATCGAATGTCGTATCAGAAGTACGTTCAAAACGATAGATAGTCGCATGACGTTCTGGTCGCTCAACTGTTTCACCAGCACGTGCATACTCATAAAGACGCTTACCATTCACCTTAACTGCAGAAAACATTGGTGGAATTTGAATAATGTCACCCGTTAGCTTAGCCATTGCATCAGCAATTTCTTCATCGGTGAACGGACGCGTCAATGGTTGTGATTCAACCACTTCACCATCCAAGTCTTCCGTGGTTGTCGCAAAGCCGAAGGTCACTTCACCAGTGTAAATCTTACCTGACTCTTGCAGAAATTCGATTGTTTTCGTTGCCTTACCCAAAGCTACTGGCAAAACACCATCAACAGAGGGATCAAGCGTACCTGCGTGCCCAATCTTCTTCATGTGCAAAATCTTGCGGAGCTTAAACACCACATCGTGTGACGTCATTCCGGTCTCTTTGTAAACTGGCAAAATACCATCCATGATTCAGTCCTCAATTCTCATTTAGTCTATGTATGAAAATAGCGACCCATCACAGGTCGCCATTCTCTAAATATTAGTCGTTTTGGTGCAATTGACGAATCAAATCATCAATCTTGTTACCATATTGGACAGATTCGTCCTTAACGAACTTCAATTCTGGTGTCTTGTAGATTTGCAAGCGTGAACCCAATTCCTTACGAATCAAGCCAGTTGCAGCTTCCAAACCAGCAGCTGCCTTTTGATTAACAGATGCCAACTCAGACAAGACACTGTAGTAAATCTTTGCTTGTTGCAAGTCACCGGTAACTTCAACACCAGTAACCGTCACACCTTCAACACGTGGGTCGCGGATGCGCTTAAGCAACAAATCGTTCACTTCACGTTGGATTTCTTGTTCAAGACGTCCAACACGGAAATTTTGTTGTGCCATTCTTAGCTCTCCATTTCCTGAGGGAATTAGCGAGGAATCTCAACCATTTCGTAGGCTTCGATCACGTCACCAATCTTCTCGTCGTTGTAGTTTTCAATCGTCAAACCGAAGTCGTAACCGTTCTTAACTTCCTTAACGTCATCCTTAAAGCGACGCAATGAAGCCAACTTACCATCGTAGATAACGATACCATCACGGATCAAACGAACTGATGAGTTACGCGTAATCTTTCCTGACGTTACCATTCCACCAACGATCGTACCGATCTTTGAAACCTTGAACAATTCACGAACGTCAGCCGTACCAACGATTTCTTCGCGGAATTCTGGATCCAATTGACCCTTCATAGCAGCTTCGATTTCGTCGATAGCGTTATAGATAACGTTGTGCAAACGAATATCAACCTTGTCAGCATCAGCTTGTTGCTTAGCTTGTGGCGTAGGACGAACGTTAAATCCGATGATGATAGCACCAGATGCTTCAGCCAACGTTACGTCAGATTCGTTAATCGCACCAACGGCCGTGTGCAAGATATCAACCTTAACACCGTCAACGTCAATCTTACGGAATGAACCAGCCAAGGCTTCAACAGAACCTTGCACGTCGGCCTTGATGATAACAGGCACTGACTTCATTTGCTTTTCAGCCATCTTGTTAAACAAGTCTGAAACTGAAACAACGTTGTTACGGTTACGCTCGGCAATCAAAGCACGCTTTGCACGCTCTTCACCAGCAGCACGGGCCGTCTTTTCGTCTTCAAAGACAACGAAACGGTCACCAGCTGATGGCACATCGTTCAAACCAGTAATTTCAACTGGTGTTGAAGGAACAGCTTCCTTCACACGACGACCGCGGTCGTTCGTCATCGTACGCACACGTCCGTAAGTGTTACCCACAACAATTGGGTCACCGACGCGCATCGTTCCTTGTTGAACCAAGACCGTGGCAATCGTTCCACGACCCTTGTCCAAACGAGCTTCGATAACTGAACCAGCGGCACGTTGGTCAGGGTTAGCTTGCAAGTCCATCACATCAGCCGTCAACAAGATCATCTCCAACAATTCGTCGATGTTTTGTCCAAACTTAGCTGAGATATTAACGAAGATGGTGTCACCACCGTACTCTTCTGGAATCAACTCGTATTGCATCAATTGGTTGATAACGTTTTCTGGGTTTGCACCAGGCTTATCAATCTTGTTAACCGCAACGATGATTGGCGTTCCAGCAGCCTTGGCGTGGTTAATAGCTTCGATTGTTTGTGGCATAACACCGTCATCGGCAGCCACAACCAAGATCGTGATATCAGTGATATCAGCTCCACGCGCACGCATAGCCGTAAAGGCCGCGTGTCCAGGCGTGTCCAAGAACGTAATCACACGACCTTCATCAGTCTTAACTTGGTAAGCACCGATGTGTTGCGTGATTCCACCAGCTTCACCTTCCGTAACGTGTGAGTTACGCAAGTAGTCAAGCAAGGTCGTCTTACCGTGGTCAACGTGTCCCATGATCGTAACGACTGGGGCGCGTGGTGCCAAGTTTTCAGTGTTCTCTTGCTCTTCTTCGAAGAACTTGTCGATGTCGGCGATGTCGACTTCAACCTTTTGCTCAGCTTCAATACCGTAATCGGCAGCCAAGATTTCGATTGTGTCAGCATCCAATGATTGGTTTTGGTTAACCATTACACCCAACATGAACAACTTCTTGATGATTTCCGTTGCATCACGGTGAATCAACTTAGCAATATCTTGTACGTTCATACCAACTGAGTAAACCAAAGTCTCTGGCAATGGTTGGTCCTTACGTACAGTAGGTGCTGGACGGTTCTCGTTGTTACGGTTACGTCCTGGCCCCTTCTTGCCCTTCTTGTTGTTACGGTTGTTACCGTTCCAGTTGTTGTTTGGGCGACCGTTGTTGTTACCACCGCGGTTGTTGTTGCGGTTGTTATTGTTGTTACGGTTACCACCTTGGTTACCGTTACCGTTGTTGTTTGAACGGTTTTGGTTTCCTTGGTTGTTGTTACGGTTTTGGTTGTTACCACCGTTGTTTTGTGCAGCCTTAGGAGCAGCTTGCGCGTTTTGCGCAGGCTTCTTAGGTGCCTCAGCCTTCTTTTCGGCCTTTGGCGCTGGCTTAGCAGCTGGCTTTACAGCGTTCGTCAACGTCTTCACAGCGTTATCGTCAATCGTTGACATGTGGTTCTTAACGTCCATACCAGCCTTTTCAGCTGCTGACACCAAGTCCTTTGATGAAACATTCAATTCCTTCGCCAATTCGTAAATGCGCTTGGTCATGTGTCATCCTCCCTAGTTTTCTAGATATTCCCGCATCTTTTTAGCAAATCCGCGATCTGCAACAGCAAGTACTGTTCGCGCTAATCCGGTTGCATCAGCTAATTCTTGACGTGTCAAAGCGGTTGTAAATGGCACGTTATAGCTGTTTGTTTTATCTGTAAATTTCTTCATGCTACTTGCACCGCCATCGTTTGCAAAGAAAACCAAACTGGCTTTCCCGTTACGAATAGCACCAAGTACCATGTCCTCACCCGTTACTAGCTTACCAGCACGGCGCGCTAGGCCAAGGAGATTTAATAGCTTTTGCTTATTTTGCATCGCCGAACAATTCCTTACGTGCTGCTTGGTGATCAACGTAGGCAATCAACTCATCATAAAAGCTGTCATCAAGCTTCGTTTCAAACACACGGTCAAACGTGCGCTTCTTCTTCGCCATCTCAGCAACTTCTACTGACAATGAGATGTAGGCCCCGCGACCATTCGCACGGTTGGTTGGATCAAGCTCAACGTTACCCTCGGGGGTGCGTACGACGCGCACGAGTTCCTTCTTTGGTACCATTTCACCAGTCACGATGTCTTTTCGCATTGGAATCTTACGTGGCTTCATGAGCACACCTCCTTAGGCTTCGTCAGTTTCCTCGAAGTCGTCCGCAACATCAGCTTCAACAACTGGTGCGTTAGCGGCTTCTTCTTCGCGGTTCGCCATGTCAGCAATAACTGCATCGCGTTCGCTTTCAGGCTTGATGTCAATCTTGAAGCCCGTCAAACGAGCAGCCAAACGAGCGTTTTGTCCACGCTTACCAATAGCCAATGACAATTGGTAATCAGGAACCAACACCGTAACGGCACGGTCGTTAGTTGGGTCGAAGATAACTTCAACAACTTCAGCTGGGTTCAAAGCATTCTTGATGAATTGGGCTGGATCTTCAGTCCATTCAACAATATCCATGTTCTCACCTGACAATTCGTTAACAACGGCTTGCACACGCGCACCGCGTTGACCAACCATCGTACCAACGGCATCCAAGTTGCTGTTGTGTGAGTAAACCGCAATTTTTGAACGGTCACCAGCTTCACGGGCGATTGACTTAATCTCAACCGTTCCGTCGAAGACTTCTGGCACTTCAGCTTCAAACAAACGCTTTACCAAGTCAGCGTGAGTACGTGACACAAAGACTTGAGGTCCACGTTGTTCGTTTTGAACTTGTGACACCAAGACCTTGATCTTGTCACCCATACGGTACGTTTCGTTTGGCATTTGGTCACCTTGCTTCATGGCAGCCTCTTGGTTACCTGGCAAAATGATGTACAAGAAGCGTGAGTCTTGACGCTCAACTTCTCCTGTGATGATTTCGTTCTCGTAACCGATGAACTTGTCATACACAACACCACGCTCAGCTTCGCGAACCTTTTGCATGATGATTTGCTTAGCTGTTTGTGCAGCCAAACGTCCGAAGTCAGCAGGTGTGACTTCGAAACGGATTTCATCACCGATTTCGTAAGCCTTGTTCAATTCCAAAGCTTCTTCCAACGTAATTTGCTCGTAAGGCTCGTCAATTTCTTCAACGACAGTCTTAACTGAGTAAACCTTGATGTTACCCTTCTTTTGATCGAATTGAACTTCAACGTTTTCTGATTCGTCATAGTTCTTTTCGTAGGCCTTCTTCAAAGCCTCTTCAATCGCTTCTACCAAGACTTCAGCCTTGATACCCTTTTCTTGCTCCAAAGCGTCAAGAGCTTGAACTAATTCCTTACTCATTTGGATTCTCCATATAAATTAGAAGTTATTTGCTTGACGTGCTTGTGCAATTGCAGCGCGTGGGACTTCGACTTCAGAATCATCATCCATCGTAATCGTCAACGTCTCATCTGAGACTGCCGTCAACTCACCAGCAAAGTCTTTCTTACCATCAATCTTTTGGTACGTCGAAACGCGAACCATCTTGTTCATTGCCCATTCGAAATCTTCAGGGGTGGTCAAAATGCGTTCTTGACTGATTGTTAGGTTAGCAGACTTGATGTCGGCGCGTGGCACCGCAATTGTCTTGCGCTTTCCCTTAACTGTGATTGCCAACGTTAATTCGTCGTCAGTCACCGCCGTTAATTCACCGTCAATTTCGTTTTGTCCGTCCATCGGTTGGTTTAACTTCACGTGAATATACTTTTCAAGTGCCCACTCGAAGTCTTGTGGGCGCTTTAGTTCACGTTCCGCACCAGGTGATGAGACATCCATTAGGTATGCCTCTGGGAATGGATCTGGTTCGATTTGGTCCAAACGTTCACCGATCAATTCAGTCAACATCACCAAATCATCCATGTTAATTGCGCCGTCTAGACGGTCAACCAACACACGCAAGACCATATCTAAATCTTGCTTTTCATAAATCACGTCCCATAGGTCAAACCCGTGGTCTGCCAACTCAGGCGTGAGGACAGCTTGCACTGTTTCTACAACGTTTGCCATGTTTTCCCTCCCTTCGTTCCGTAAATCATCTATGTCAGAGGTAAAACCCTAAAAAAATGAGCGGCCAAGGAAATTCGTTCCTGGCCACTCAACTAAGAGCTTATTCATTAACAGTATCTACAATAACACTTTTATATGAAAAGTGCAACTACAATACCATCACTTTGATGTCACTACTTCATGCTTTTCTGTGCGTGTCGCCTGTTCGATTTCTTCAGAACGGCGAACCGTCTTTTGACTAACCCCATAACCAACGTACGCAACAATTGCAGCTAATAAACTTAGCATGCTCATTACAAATGCCATCGTGATTACCCCCTTTTGTCGCAAAATCATCAACTGAACTTTCATTCAACATAAACAGTATAATTGATGCTCAAAAAAGTGGGGAGATTTAGTTCTACTTTTTTATAGGAAGCTCTTGATAAAACCTAATTTTGTCATTAACAATTGCGCGCCTGCTGCCAGCATGCTCATACCAATTGAGACAGCTGAGAAAGTGCGTGCCTTATCAGTCCATACTGATGCTTTTGGCAAATCACCAATTGAACTAATCAAGTCAGCGCTCTTAACTGCTTGCGCTTGTGTAGGCGTCTTACCCTCTGGTTCTGATGCAGACTGTGCAACCGAATCAGGTGTTACGGCAGTCGGCACACTTGCCTGGACAACTGCGTTAACCGTTTTTGCAATTGGCGTTGTAACTACCGGCATTGCTGTAGCTGATGCGACTTTTGTAATAACAGGCGCGACGCTAGTTGCTGAAGCAACCGTTGCAATTACACTCGGCTCAACGCTCACGCTATTGACAGCCTTAGTCAAAACCGGCTTAGTGATGCTTGACGTCTGTGGCGTTGCGCTCACTGTTGGTGCAATAGTCGCCTCAGAAGAGACGCTTGGCGCCTGATCTGGCACCAAAGCACCAGAATGTGGCGCCGCTGGCGCGACAACTGGTTCATTTGGCACAACTGCTTCTGGCGTAACGTACTCAGGTTCAGTTGGCTCCACAGGCTTGGTTGGTTCAGTTGGTTCAGTTGGTTCAGCCGGTTCACTACTTGATACATCGTCAGTTTCTGCATCTGAGCCTTCGGTAACATTCAAGGTGAAATGTCCCACTGAACTAGAAATCTTGGACGCATCCACGTAAAACTTGCCATCGCTTACCTTATAAATCCGACCTTGGTCAGGTGATAGTGCCAACTGCGCAACCAAACCGTCTGGCAAATCAATAGCGGTCAGTCCAGGCACATCACCATCTTGATAGTATTCAATCGATGAACCACCGTTCGTGCCATCTGCCTTGGTCCATGTAACTGTTTTACCAGCTGCATCAACCAGGTTAATCACGATTTGCTTAGAATTACGAACCGTTTCCAATCCTTGATCCGGCAAATAAGGTGATGCCGCAACTGGGTCAGTTTGCGTTGCAACTGTTGCGCCAAGCATAGATAAGCTAGCAATTGTTACAAGTAGCATTTTTTTATTTTTCTTATTCATATTAGACGCCCCTTTCGTCTTAATTTATCGAATTGTGTAGCTAAGTGCCACTGCCTTAAAGACCCACGCGACGATTAAAAATATTAATGGTAAGTTTCCTAACAACCCTTTTGCAATCCCTCGCAAAAACACGGTTTACACAACTCGTGACACTGACACCAAGATAGCCGTTGTTAAAACTGCCAACGACAGCGTCATCCAAAATTGTGAATCAGGTTGAACAAACATGTCAAAAATGCTCGTTACCACATATAGAAGGATAATACCCATTGTCTGGGTACCTCTTCTGTCAACTTTTTCTTTTAGCGTCTTACGATATGCTCTCTTATTAGACACAACCACATTTAATGCCATACTCTTACTCTTTCACCTCAGTAGCATACGCCATCTGTCGCATCTGCTTAACAACATGGCGATGCCAAACAACGACACGTGCAATAACCAACAGCACCGCAACCGCTAGTCCAATAAACATTGTCCAAAAAACGATTGGTAGGTGTGAAACGCGGGCTTGGAACATAGAAGTTTGTTGCACCATCATTTTTTCAGAAAGAACAGACTTTTTCGTTCCTAACTGTTGTAAGGCACTTTCATCAACTTGCCATGGCAAATGACTCGCATCCCATTGTGAAATCGCCTGAATAGGACCTAGATTCACTGGGTACATTAAGTCATTCTTATCTTGCACATTGTGTTGCAAGCCCATTGCGTGGCCAATCTCGTGTGCCAATACACTCGTTAAAAAGCTTCCCTCAGTCGAATACGATGTTAAATCATAATCTTCCTGGATCCCTTTTGTGTGAATCAAAATTTGTTTCACACCTTGCACATCAGCCGTTTCACCCAATACGTCAGCGGCGACTTGCTGCGATTTCCCATTCCCGGCGACATTTTGGTCGTTATCAAATGAAATTGTAATTGTTGTGACATTTGGTGTTTCCGGTGTACCCGTAAACATTTGTGGATTTTGCAATGCAATCGTCCACAACGTTTCGGCCTTAGTCACTGCCTTCGATTCAGACGCTGACGCATTTAGCACCTGTACCTGGAAGCGTGGTGTATCATCAGCCTTCACGTTTTTAGGCGCTACCGCTAGAAACATCATGACACCAATTATCGATAATATACTCTGAAAGCAAAGTTTCGTTGTCTTTGCCATGTGACACCTTCTCCTCAATCATCTCTCAATCATTTCCACAATTTTGAAACAATCAACAACGCATTATACGCGCCCATTACTTCATCATCATACAAACTTTTTTCTGATTAGCGTAAAAAAATGAAGGACGATATAACCACATATCATCACTTCAATACACTAATCAGTTAATTTCCCTTACTAAAGGTAATTATAACAGTATTTTGTTTTATTTTCTGAAAAAACATCAAATTGTAATCTTAAAGTCAACCCAAGATTTTTAAATATCGAAGAAAAAATTGATAATAATGCGCCAAAGCGACCCGGAGCCACTTGCGTTACGACATACCGTGATAGAATGAAGGCATTAAAAAACATTGGAGCCATTACTATGCAAACAGATCAACTTGTTCTAGCTGCAATCAACGTTGTGCGCCAGGCATTCGGCCACGGTCATTTCATCACCGATGCGTCAAATACTACCGACGCAATTCACCAATATCTTGCGTCTGCCGCTAGCGTCAATGACGATACAATCGCCATCGATGTTTACGAAGGGACAACACAACCCATCATCGTGTTCACTTATAATCACGACGCGCAGATTATCGCCGGCGAAACCTGGACCTGGATTATGATGGATGAAGCAGTCATTTCAGACGGCATCCCATTTCAGCTCGTTAGCCCAGATACAGTTGAACGATTGCATCTACAACTTAACAAGCAACTAGCACACTATGCCAAGTAAGCAAAAACGGACCGAATCATCGTGATTCGGTCCGTTTTTATCTATTTAAAACTTCGCATCAATAATCTTGGCATGTTGCAACTCAGCAACCGTGTGAGAACCAGTCAATTGCATCACAATCTTTAGTTCTTCGGCCAAGTGCTCATAAACTGACTGCACGCCAGCTGCACCACCTTGATTCAAGCCCCAAAGCATTGGACGTCCGAGTGCGACCACATCGGCACCTAGTGCAATAGCCTTGGCAACGTCCTCCCCACGACGAATGCCAGAATCAAATACGACTGGAACACGGTGGTTAACTGCCTTAGCAACAGCCGCCAATGTATCGATTGAAGCCGGTGCGCCGTTCAATTCACGACCACCGTGGTTTGATACCCAGATACCATCGGCACCCGCCGCAATGGCAGCTAGCGCATCATCGGGATCTTGAATGCCCTTCACGAACACTGGCAAGCCATTAGCCATCTGCTTAACCTTGGTAATATCAGACAAAGCAAGATCTTGCTTGGCGCGGGCATAAATTTCAGAAATTCCCAATCCTTCACCAGAACCGGCCGCATTTGAGAAGGCAGCTAGATTTTCCATTGGCAATGGGAAAGCAAAGTTATTGATGATATCTGCCTCACGATATCCACCCAACGTCGCATCAGCAGTTAAAATAATTGCCTTGTAGCCATTCTGAACAGCTTCGTCCAACAAATATTGATTAAACTCGTCATCGCGAGACATGTATAGTTGGAAAAACTTCGACGTGTCGGGTGATGATGCAGCGACATCCGCAATACGTGAGTTACCGTACGTTGACAAGCTGAAAATTGTACCAGCGGCGCCAACACCCCTGACCGTTACGCGTTCCCCATTTTCATGCATCAAACCGTGAGCAGCAATTGGCGCGGCAATCACGGGCATTGATAGCGGAATATCTAATAATGTTGTTGATAGGTCAGGCGCACTGATGTTTTGGAGCATGCGCGGAATAAGTTGATAGTGGCGGAAAGCCGTTTCGTTGTCGTGCAACACTTGTTCATCAGACGATCCTCCGTCGACATAGCCAAATGCACCCGCCTCTGTGTCACGTTGGACTGCTGCTCGCAAGCGTGGCAAATCGATAATGTTCAAAGCCTCTTCTTTTGTACTACCTTGATAAGCCATCTGTGATTACCTTCTTTGATTAAATTGAATAAGTGCAAATGAAATTTACACTTTCAGTATACCGCCCTGTCTTTCAACTGGTTCAAAAAAGGTGTAACCGATTACATTAGTGTTGCGCAGCCCCATCAATCTTTGGCGCAACATCTTGCTCGTGATGATAAAACTTGTAATACAACAAACCCGCAATAACTGGAATGACTGCAGCCAACAAATAAAGCTCGCGGAAGTTCAATAGCTTTTCGACATCCCCCAACACAAACGGACCAACACCGATTCCCAAATCAAGCCCGATAAAGTACGTTGACAATGACACACCAACGCGAAGCGCGTTTGGTGCCAGCTTCAAAGCCACCGCTTGACCGTTTGACATAAAGGTTCCATAACCCAAACCGATAAAGGCCCCTGACAGCAACAACATAAAGCCGGAATGCGTCACCCCAAGTAACACTAGTCCCGCTGCCAATGAAGCATAGGCTGGATACATGACATAATCCTCACCACGTTTGTCAAAGATGCGACCTGCCATTGGTCGCGTAAACGTAATGACCAAAGCGTATACGACGAAAAAGAATGAGCTGATACTTACCAAGTGAATTGTCTTGGCGTATGAAGACAAGAACGACAAAACTGATGAGTATGAGAAGCCCATCAAGAAGCCAATACCAGCAATGAACAAAGCCTTACGCTCAATCAAATTATCAAACGTCATATGGCGTAATTCAGCCTTACGTTCAGACGTCAAAGCCAAATTGTGGATTGGCAAAAGCAACGTTGCAATCGTCGTCAATAAAATCAAAACTGATGACACAATCACAATGAAACGGAAATTCGTGAGGTTCAACAAAATCATCCCCACAAACGGACCAATCGCCGCAGCCAATGACGTACTCAACCCATAGAAGTTGATACCCAATCCCTTTTTATCTTCAGGGATGTAATCCGTCACAATGGCATTCGTCGCGGTTGACGTCATCCCATAGGCAAACCCATTCACCAAACGGACAACGAACATGACCCCGATATTCGGAATGATCAAGTACGCCAACGTTGAGACTAAATATATCAATGCCCCAAAACGTAATGATTGCTTGCGACCAATAATGTCGAGCTGTTGTCCAATAATAAGACGCGCAATCAATGTCCCAATAACATAAATACCTGAAGCCAATCCCGCCTGTGCTAGGTTGGCGTGCAAATTCGTGTGCACCACGACTGCAATAATGACCATCAATAGATAGTAAACAAGATAAACAATAAAATTGATGGCTGTAATACTAATAAAGCCAGCGTTAAAAATGCTGGTAACCGGTTTTCCCGTTGTCATGTAAACATAACTCGCTTTCGTAAAGTCTGTGTCTCAGTCTAACCATCAACCCTAGCGAGGACAAAAATGAGATTTTCGAAAACGGAAAAACCATTTTTTGTTGTTGTGGTTGCCTTTTCTATACTAAGAACAGATATTCACAGGGAGACAAATACTATGCCACACACGAATGAACAAATCGCACACGATTTCGCAATTGCCATTGCTGCCCAGAACTATACGAAGAGTTCTGTCCGAAACATTGGTTATGCACTGGATGATTATGATCAAATTTATCACCAAGTGTTAGAGCAACTTGCACTTACCCACCACATTGCGGTATAACCTAAACTAACTGAACGAGTAAAAGGCATTGTCAGCACTGCCTTTTTGTGTTTGCGGAGGAACAAACTTGTGGACTGGCTACTACAGAAAAAAGAACGCGATAAATTAACGCTCAAAAACTACCTGATGAGGCAACCATTTCCGATGGTCCCCATCAAGCAAGTCATTAACGACCTCGGTTGGTCAAAGTACCTTGTCATGAACTACGGGCAAGCCCTAGCTGATGACTTGGCACAACTAGATCAACACGAATTGGTTTCGTTTGATGGTGCGCGCCAACACTTCATTGTGCGACCAGGGCACAGTATGCTGTTTGACGAGTTACGTCTACAGTACCTGAACCGTGCGCCAAAATATCATCTACTAATGGCCTTATTATTTGGCACGTTTGAAACCGTTGCTGACTTTGCGGTGCAACACGATTTTTCAACGCCATATGTCCGCGAGCTATTACAAGAACTGCAACAAGATTTGCAACCCTATCATATTCAGATTAACGATTCTTTCATATTAATTGGCAATGAAAAAGAGGTTCGTTACTTCTTCTTCCGAATCTTGTTTGATTACTATACACTCCAAAGCAACCCCCTCCCAGCGGCAGCCATTGAATGGGCACAAACAACTTGGGCCTACTTAAAAACAACCAGTCCCAATCCAATTTCACCCGCCATCAGCTTGATTGTGGAATTCCAGCTGGGCATTTGGTACGTCCGAATGACTCACCAACACATCATTACGCCCAGCGATTCGGCGCCAGTGCTTGATGAGACAACCGATTTACCCGCAACAACGCGTTTATTTCTTAACCGCATGCGTGAACACTTAACGCAGTCATTAGGTCTGTCTGACATTGAAGCCGGGTATGAAGCGCGTTTTGCCTTGAGTGCCCTCTACGCCTTTGGTTTCGCACGCAAAGAACACTTTGAAACGTATATGCCGATTGAAACGCGCCTCTTGTTCAGTGTCGTCTCGGATATCATCGCCCGTGAGCTACCGGCTTTCTTCGGAAACGCTTATCTGATGACGCATAAATTAATCGACGCCATTCAGCATGATTTATACACAACCAATTTACGCTTAGTCTACTTCCACAGTGCACTTCGACCGGAGCCAAACGTAGATGAAGCCATCTCACAATTTCCAGTGTATGCGCAACTGACCCAGCATCTCATCCAAGCCATCGCGACTGAGACGAACATTCCACATGACACCTTGCAAAATACATTATTCGAGGATTACTTCAATACGTTCATCACGCGCTTGCCGCAAGAAGAAGTTTTGCCCATTATCACGGTTGACTTGGAATTCGTCGATAATGCCGCACTTGGGCGTCGCTTGGCTCAGTTAATGAACAACATGCCGGCATTAAATATTATTTTGAGTTTTGATACACCAGACTCTGCCGACTTGGTCATTTCCAACACGCACTTATCTAACAACCAACGACACCTCTACCTGAAGGCCAGTCCGACGTTGGCTGAAATTGAAGAAATTCGTCAGGTGCTCCATCAAATCACGGTTCAAAAATTCGAACGCTTTACCGGGCAAACAATTCCGGTTCGCTTTAGCTAAAAAGGCACGTCGCCCAATAATCGGGTGACGTGCCTTTTAGCATTAAATCAATGTAAACTTTTCAATCATCAACTCGGGGTGGATGATCTTCATGTCAGTCGTGCCCTCTGTGGCATAACCGGCTTCTTCAAACGTTTCTTGCAGTTGGCGCTTAAAGGCAAACCATGAGCGCATGTCAGCGCGCAACAATTCTTCAATTTGTTGCAACACTTCACGTGGGTTATCAACCTTGGCGTCAGCGCGAATTTCTTCGCGAATCTTTTCAATTTGTTCAGCGGAGAAGTACTTTGGCTCATCAAGCAATTCAGCCACAGCTTCTGACAACAACGGGTTAACCAGCACGTTTTCAGCACGTGACATCATCTTCTTAACGGCTAGCTCAATCGCCATCTCCGTCAAATACGTATTCGTGATGTGCAACGCAACCTTGACCAACGGTGACTTTTCACGTTCCTTACGGCGCTTCTCTAGCTCGTTTCGCACGTCAGCTGGAGATGGAATTTCATAGCTCATCAATCTATTCTCCGTAGTTTTTATTACCTTAATCATAACAAATTAATTATGGTTTGTTTCTGATTGAATTGTACCCGTTTTGAGGACAACTATTATCTAGACTTGCTCGGCGCATTTTGCTATAGTTACGTTAATGCATGGAATAAGCCATGTAATACACGACTCTAAAAGACGCCGGTAGTCAGGAATGATTACCGGCGTCTTTTGTCTTCATTTTTTAGCCAATTGGCATATATTTATGTACACTATCCCCAGCTAAAAAGCGCATAATGAATATGTAATCAAATATAAGGGGGAATCATTTTGAATACAGTAGAAGCATTACGCGCAATTGTCGGTAAGTCACACGTGATTACGTCACCTGATAAGTCATTGCGTTATCGCAAAGGTTATCGCTCAGGTCGCGGGGATGCCTTGGCAGTTGTCTTACCTGGCACACTAATGGAACTTTGGGAAGTTTTGAAGGTCTTGCATGATAACGACCTGATTATCATCATGCAAGCATCGAATACGAGTTTAACTGAGGGATCAATTCCTGCACCGGGCTATGATCGTCAGGCTGTCGTGGTGAATGGCTCACGCATCAAGGGGATGCAGCTCATTAATCATGGCGAAGAAGCTTTGGCTTTCCCCGGTACCACGTTGTACAAGTTGGAAAACGCCTTGAAGGCTATCGGACGTGAACCGCACTCAGTTATCGGATCATCGAACTTGGGTGCCTCAGTTATTGGTGGCATCAATAACAATTCAGGTGGTGCGTTAATCCAACGCGGTCCAGCTTACACGGAACAAGCCTTGTATGCACAAATTGACGAACATGATGAACTGCGTTTGGTTAACCACCTAGGCATTGCCTTGGGTGATACGCCTGAGGAAATCATCACAAATCTAGAAAACCGCAACTTCAACATTGATAACGTGCCACACAGTCGTACGCGCGTTGGTCATAATCGTGATTACGAGGCGCGTGTCCGTGACATCGACTCAGATACACCAACTCGTTACAATGCCGATCCAAATGAATTGTACGAAGTCTCTGGTGCTTCTGGTAAACTGGCGGCCTTTGCGGTGCGTCTGGACACCTTTCCTAAGGAAGGTGCATCAAAGGTCTTCTACATTGGCACGAATAATCCAGATGTCTTAGAGCGTTTGCGTCGCCACATTTTGTCAGAGTTCACTCACCTACCCGTTTCTGGTGAGTACATGCATAAAGATGCTTACGAGATGGCCAAGAAATATGGAAAAGATTCTTTGATTGTCATTGAAACGCTTGGTACCAATGTTTTGCCTTATCTATTTGGCATGAAAGCAACGACTGAGCGCATCTTGGATCACATTCCAACGTTCAAGCCATACTTCCCTGACCGTGTTTTGCAACACATGGGCCAACTCTTCCCTAATCAACTACCAAAGCGTATCGAAGCGTACAGCCAGCGTTACGACCACTACTTGCAACTGAAGATGGAAGGCGACGGAATCGACGAAGCACGCGCCTTTCTAAAGGAATTCTTTGCGACAGAAGATGGTGATTATCTAGAGCTAGATGACAAAGAAGCTGAGCGCATTGCGACGCACCGTTATGTCACAGCTGGCGTTGCCATTCGTTATGAAGAAGTCTTCCAAGACGACCACATTGAAATCTTGCCGCTCGACATTGCGTTGCCACGTAACGAGTTCAAGTGGTTTGAGGAATTGCCAAAAGAAATTGAAGATAAAATTCAATACAAGCTCTACTACGGCCACTTCCTCGACCACGTCATGCACCAAGACTACATTTTGAAGCCAGGTGTCGATGCACACGAGTTAAAGAAGGAAATGCTGGCATTGCTAGATAAGCATGGTGTCATCTACCCCGCTGAACACAATGTCGGTCACTTGTACGAAGCAGCACCTGCCTTGGTCGCCCACTACAAGAAGAACGATCCAACGAACAGTTTTAACCCTGGTGTTGGTAAAACCACCATGCACAACTACTGGGGAAATTATTAATTAGCTAAAGAGGCCAGGAATTTCATCCTAGCCTCTTTTTTCATGAAAAAAAGCAGCACCACGCGGCTGCTATAGTCCCCTAGAGGTTGACGGAAGAAATAATATAAATTTCTTCCGTCAACTTCTAGGGGATTTTTCTATGTCTAGATCAAAATATTCACCTAAAGAGAAATTGAAGATGATTGAATCGTATCAAAAGTCTTCTTTATCTATGAGAGCCTTCGCTTTATCGAATAATGTCGGGCTGAATGCATTGCATAACTGGTTGCGGTTATACGCTAATTTCGGTATGGAGGGGCTTAGCGAATCACAAGATAATCAAAAATATTCTAAGGAATTTAAGCGTAAAGTTGTGCAAGCTTACTTGTCTGGTGAAGGAACATTACGAGAATTGACACGACGATTCAAACTACGTAGTGATAGTCAAATATCTGATTGGGTTTCAAAGTATAATGGGAATCAAGAACTGCGTTCTTCAGGCGCAGGTACAAGGAGAGTTACCATGGCATCACGCAAGACAACATTCGAAGAGCGAGTTGAAATCGCAACATACGCAATCGAACACGACCGCAACTTCACCCATAGTTCAGAGGAGTTTAAAGTAAGCTACCAACAAGTCCGCTCATGGGTATTGAAGGTTGAAGCTGGTGGATTCGAAGCGTTGCGTGATGGCCGTGGTCGAAAGAAGACAGCAGACGAGTTATCAGAAATGGATAAGCTCGTTCTTGAGAATAAGCGTCTAAAGGCTGAGTTAAAGGCCCAACAGATGAAGTTAGACCTAGCAAAAAAATTACAAGAGATTCTAAGCAAAGGCAGGTAACTGTAAACCGGGTCGCTAACGTGCTGTTGTACGAAGCAATGCATGCACTTCATGAGGAAAATCCAGCGGCATATCCTATTTATCAATTAGCCGAGGCCGCCGAAGTATCTAAGCAAGCGTATTATAAGTGGCTTAGGCGGTCTGAAACGGCGAATGATCAACTAAACCAACTCGTGATGGAGAAAATCAGAGGCCTTGATGAAGCTCATAAGCACAACCTCGGGGTAAAGCGAATGACGATGTACATCAATCTTGATGAAGAAATTTCTCAACGTATCAACCACAAACGCGTTCGTCGTTTGATGCATATCGCCGGTATCCGTGCGGATATCCGAGAGAAGAAGCACAACCATATTAAGACAAATGAAATGTACATCACTGATAACGTGATGAATCAGGACTTTACTGCCTTAGCGCCTAATCAGAAGTGGGCAACTGATATGACTGAATTGCGCTACGGCGCAAACCTAGAACACACACTTAAACTTTCAGCCGTGATTGATTTATACGGTACGTACGTTCTTTCATTTAACGTAAGCGAAACAGAAACTTCAGCTGCAGCTGTCCAAACTTTTCAGCGCGCATATCGAATTAGCGGGCATCCACGACATGTTTTAGTGCATTCAGATCGTGGCGCAGCGTATACTTCTGGTGCTTTCAAAAACTATCTAAGGCGACACAACGCTCATCGCAGTATGTCTCGCCCGGGAACACCATACGACAACGCCATCATGGAGAAGTTTTGGAATGACTTCAAAGTCGAATGGTGGGATAAGCAACACAGTTTCACATTCAAGGAAGCAGTTAAGGCAATCAAAGCAGGAATTGATTACTTCAACTTGATTCGACGTTCGGAAACTATAAATGGCCATACCCCGGAAGAATTCCGGAATATGGCCATTTACGGCGGTGCGAGCGCCTAGTTAAATTTTATATTATTTCCACCGTCAACTTGACGGGGCCTAGTACAGGACACTGCTTCAATATCTATTCAGTTTTTACGAAATTATCAAGCGCATCGTGCTTAGTTCAAGCCACGACGATTAATTTCACGGTATAACACCGATAGTGATGCATTGGCTAAGCGCGTACTACGCTTGTCGACCATCACTCGCTTGATACCTGCATCCTTCAGCACTGCCTTAGCCCATGCCTTCGTACCAGTCAAAATCATTGTTGTTTCCTCCTTTGATTTTCTCTATATTCGTGTACAAACACAGGTTAACATATCGGAAAGGACGACTGCAAAAAGACGTAAAAACTGGGTAAAAATCACAACTGTTCTCTTGCATCCAAACAAAACGGGAACGTTTGTTGGTGTGGTTAAAACGACCGAACTTCCTCGCGGTAAATCGCAACTTGCTCTTTTAGACGGTCAATATTATCGGCATCAAACTTATCTAGCACTGCTTGTGCTAATTCAATGGCAACCATCGCTTCAGCAATTACTGCAGCCGCTGTAACAGCGGTTGTATCTGATCGTTCAATTGAAGCACGATGGTTTTCATGCGTGTCGATATCAACACTTTGCATAGGACGGTAAAGCGTTGGAATTGGCTTAACAACCCCACGCACAACAATCACACCACCCGTAGTCATACCACCTTCAAAACCACCAAGATTATTAGTCCCACGCGTAAACCCGTTTTCGGCATCCCAAAAAATCTCATCCATCACTTCATCACCGAACTTTTCGGCATTGTCAAAGCCACCACCGAAGTCGACGCCTTTAAACGCGTTGATACTAACAATCGCGCGGGCAATTTTAGCATCTAACTTTTCGGTAGCTGCCACGTATGACCCCAGTCCAACTGGCATCCCAGTTGCCATCACTTGTACCGTTCCGCCAACAGTGTTCGCGTCACGTTTGGTTTTGTCGATAACGGTTTGCATCTCTTCATCCCCCGAAGCATCCAAGGCGCGCGTCGGGAAGCTTTCCGTCACCGCGCGTAGCTCATCAAGTGATTTGAAATCTGTCAACCGACTCAAATCGCTCTTTGCTGGACCAACATTACGAACAAAGCCGTGGACATCAACCCCAATTTCCCGTAACACAGCTTTCGCTACGGCGCCAACCGCAACACGCATCACTGTCTCACGTGCCGATGACCGTTCCAACACGTTGCGTAAATCAGCCTGATGCCGGTATTTAATACCTCCGACTAAGTCTGCGTGACCTGGTCGAGGACGCATTACTTTACGCATCGAATTTTCAGCGGTCGCTGGTGTGTTAGGATCCATAATTTTCGTCCAGTGGTTGTGGTCATCGTTATGCACGTTTAGCGTGATTGGTGACCCCAGCGTCTTTTGGTGACGCACTCCTGACAAAATCGAAACAGTGTCGGTTTCAATCACCTGTCGTTGGCCGCGACCGTATGCATGCTGTCTACGAGCCAACTCCTGGTCAATCATATCGCTCGTTAAGTTTAGTCCTGAGGGAATCCCTTCAATAATTGCCACTTCTTCTGGCCCGTGACTCTCACCTGCTGTCATGTATCGCATTTTTATTCTCCTATCTCTGTTTCACTCAAATTGACCACACGCAAAGCATGCGAGACGACTAAAATTAGATTTATCACAGCAACAATTAACAAGCTTTGCATCACAACTGCCAAATGTTGTTCCGCAAAATGCCCAGTCACAATCGGCATAAGTAATGCCGCGATGCTACCGGAAAAGAAGTACCAGCCAGTTGCTCGCCCGGTAAACGTTGGGTTATGTGCAATAAGTTGTCCAACGCCTAACTGCAGTGCACCACCGGCGGCTGACATACCAAACATTACCGTCGCCACGCTAATCAAGAAAATCGAATTTGTGTTAACAACCAACAACATAATCAGACTTAATAAAGCCATACTGTTCATTACCACCAATAACCATTTTTCAGGGAGTAGACGACGACCAGTTAGTAGGAACACGAGCCCAACGCCAATCAAAGAGCCTACGCTATAGCAAGTCATCAGCAAATGCGCGCTTGTCTCATCGAATCCGCGCACAAGTTGAAAGTAACGTGTTACCCATTGGGTGAAATGAATCATCAACCACATGGCGGTAAAGCCGTATGCTAAAAATGTAAATTGAACCACATCCCACTGCCAATGTGACGCTGCTTTTGCACCAGCAGAATGACTTTCTACCTTCGGAATTTGTGTGCCAATTAGAGCCAGAAAAGCGATGATTAAAATGGCGCTAGCTACCCAAAACACCCAGCCAAACCATAATTGGTGGCTATTTAAATTGATAATGATGATTGGCAAAATCCCTTCACCAATTGAGATCATGGCTTTAATCAGCACATTACCACTTGAACGACCGTCATGTTGCGCAAGTAACGTCGGGTAGGCCACCGCATCCAGCATGGCATTGGCAATGCCGGCGAAACTCGTTAAAACAATTCCTTGCCAAATCTGCGTTGATACCGGTACTAGTGTAAAGAAAACACCATAAGCAGCCATCGCCAGTAATAACAGCGTTTTTCGGGGCCAACGATCAGAAAGTTCGCCCAAAAATGGGTAAGCAATCAATTTTCCAATACCGATTGCCGATACAACCGCTGTCGCTCCGGCTAAATTTGTGTGCCAGATACTCGTTAAGGAACTCATAGTCTGCGCCAAAATAATTAATGCAAAACCTTGCACAACGTACATGAGGTAAATGGTAACTTGCATCCTAATTGCAACTAACTTACTCATATTTGCGCCTCCTCTCGTTGAATCGCCGTGGTTGTCATCAGATTTAAGTAGTCCGCAACTACCTGCTCTGGCAAAATATTTTTAAATCGTTTTTGTAGTCGTTCTCGCATAGCAAGCATGCGACCAGGTTGAACTACCGCCAACTTATGATTAGCTTTAATACCAGCAACCTCATCAACTAACGCCATCCTCGTCACCATCGCCTGTAATATCTGTCGATCCACACTATCAATTTGACTGCGAACCATATCCAAAACGGTGGGCTCAGCCAGATGGCGATCAATTTCATCAACAATTTCGTTAGGGGTTTTACTATCAGTTGTAATCATTAAGTCTGCCATCCGAGCATACTTAACCTGTCGATTTTGCCAAAGTTTAAAGAAGGACGACAATGAGTGTTGCTGCATTAAAGGCCGCATGTCATCAGCCATCAACAGGCGTTCAGTCACAGTACTAAAGTCGCTATTTAGCCAAATGGTAAAAACATCTGGTCGGCTCATCAAATCCATACAAATTTGGGTTTCGATGACCCCACCACCAGTACTGATGACGGTATCAGGTTGTTCAAGGACCTTTGCTAACATCTTCGCTTCAATTTCACGGAAAGTCGGTTCGCCGACTTGTGAAAAGAACGCTGGAATCCGTTGCCCAACATGTTCGACAATTGCTTGATCCAAATCAATAAAATGCTTACCCAAATCATGGGACAATTCTTGACCAACTGTTGTTTTACCGGCACCCATGAACCCAATTAATAATATATTCATCCTAAACCCCTCCTAATTTGTTGAATATTTGTTAGCGCCAACAATAACTGGTCAGCGTCTCCATTGGCCACTAAATCGTTTAGCCGTGTTAGTTCGGTCATAAAGTCCGCTACCGCCGCCATCGTAGCCGTCCGATTGTGTAATAATATTTGTGTCCACAGGTCGGGACTAGCTGCAGCTATCCGCGTCGTATCAAGAAATCCTGGCCCGACGAACGCGTGCTTTTGTTTATTTTCATTGGCACCTAATGTTGCAACCAAGGCATCCGCAATTAAATGGGTTGCATCACTTGTGAGTGCAACTAATGCATCATGTTGTTCAACGGTAACTGTCTCAAACTGACTACCCAATGGCGCCAATAATTCAGCTACTTTTTGGCGGTCAGATTTTTCGCCTATCAAGAAGAAACGTGCTTGTTCGAGCATAACTTTTCGCCGACCGTTAAGACCGGTTTCATCAGTACCAGCCATTGGATGGCCACCGACAAAATGCGGTAAGTGATCAGTCGCTGTCATAATCGGCCGCTTAACTGATGCCACATCGACAATTAAGTTGGTCGTGTGTAGATTTTGTAGAATAGCCACCGTTTCCGTTGGCGGCACTGCAATGACTACTAAGTCAAACGGCATTTGACTAATTTCCTTGGGTTCGAAAGCCCCATGAATCACACCAATTGCTAATGCATCACGGATATTCGCTGGTTCAATATCAAATCCTAATACTTCATAGTCTGGCGCTAGGCTCACACGTTCGGCTATCGCTGCACCTATCGCGCCCAATCCCCAAATTGCAATTTTAGGCATGCATTAGCACCTCCATATCTCGTTTAAAATCAGGATATGACACGGCAGTTGCTGCCTGGTTAGGAAGCGGGGCATCATCGTTTGTCAGTAATTGTGCAATCGATTGCAACATCGCAATCCGGTGGCCACCGTGGTCAGATAATGACTCAGCCGGTGCCTGCAATCTTGACACCCCGGTAATCAAAAAACCGTCTGGTGTCGGCTTCACGTCAGCACCATACGCTACTAAAGTTTCACTCACGGTGCTAATGCGATTACTTTCCTTCACACGCAATTCGCTGGCATCCATGACCCGACTATCCCCCTCGGATCGCGCAAGTGCTAACGCCAGAATCGGCAATTCGTCAATCATAGTGGTCACTTCTCCTCCCTGAACCGTCGTGCCAATTAGCTGTGACACGCTGGCAACACGGACATCAGCGATTGGTTCACCGTTTTGAACACGTTCATTCAGCAATGTGATGCTTGCTCCCATCCGACGTAACACTTTAACAATGCCAGACCGTGTTTCGTTCATATTGACATCCTGCAAGACAATATCACTTCCTGGTTGCAACGTCGCACCAACCAGCCAGAATGCAGCTGACGACATATCTGCCGGTACCGAAACCGTAGTCGCAGTTAGTCGCTGATCACCTGAAACAAAAATCATGCCACCCTGACAATCAACCGTAACCCCGAAACTAGGCAACATGTTTTCGGTGTGGTTTCGTGTTTGAAAATCATCAAAAACAATAACTGGCACTCCGGCACTCAAACCGGCAAGGAGCAAACTTGTTTTGATTTGCGCTGAAGGCACCTTTAACGTTTCATTAATCACATCAGTCATGATGCCACCTCGAATAGTGACTGGTAGATGACCATCCGTCGTTGTAATATCAGCGCCGTAGCCAGTAAGCAAATCCACAATTCGATTCATTGGTCGCTGACTAAGACTGGCGTCACCCGTAATCACCGCTGGAATTCCTAAACCTGCTAATAAACCAATCATTAATCGTGTCGTTGTCCCCGAATTACCAAAATTAAACGCGATTGGCTCATCAAATTGACGCTTTTGAATATCGGCAATCCCCAAGCTATCAATAATAATGTCGTTATCTTCGGTGATAACGACATCTACCCCCAACTGTTGTACGCCATGAATTGTTTGACGTATGTCGTCTGATAGCAACGGCTGCATGATATGCGTTTTACCGACCGCCATAGCACCTAAGATAATCGCCCGGTGCGTAATACTCTTATCGCTTGCTACACGTAATTGACCTTTTAACCCCTTTTGAATTGTCATCATATTTCCTCCAGATACAAAAAAACGAATCGAGCGCCATGAAAGCACTGATTCGTTTAGAAAAATATCCAGCTGGTCATATTTTTTCTATTTCAAATCAAGCGCTTTGATGATTTCGCCCAATTCGCAATAGAAAATGCTTCTATTTCGGGCACGTCGTGATCGACGTGCCCGGCACATTAATCACGATGATTAGAAATAGAAGTAATAAGCATTATTAAATTGTGAGTTATTAAATGACATAGTCTTTCACCTGTTTCTCATAATTTATTAACAAAACAAACTATACTTGCTTATTTTTTATTCGTCAACCCCGATTTTTGGGCAACAACTTAAAAACGCGCCCCCAAACACTGTCCGGGCGCACGCTTTTCACTAATATTCTTTATTAATTTGATTTAACCAAAAGAAATACATCGTCGGTATAAACAGAGCAATGAAGAACACACCAAAGTAAACCTTATATGCTAACGTCTCGTTATACATCACAATCGTCAAAATAACTGGCATGAGCACGATTTCTTCAGCAAGCGCAATCAACGTTTTCTTTTGAATGCGTCGCTTAGCTACAATGTACTCAGTTTCAGAATAAACATCCTGGCTAACCCGCCCCTTTTTTCGTAATGATTGGGCTATCAAACTACCGGTCAGTACAAAAACACTGCCCGCAATTTGCAAGCCAAGTCCGATGTTATGGTCAACTACATACATCACAATGTAGGCAGCCAACAAGATTAGAAAGCCAACAATGTACTGCACCACATTACTAATCGCCAACACACGATACACTTCTTTTTCTTGATATTCATCAAGATCAACGGCGGAAGACGCCGCCCACATAACCATTTTCTTTTCAACGGATTCCCACATTATCCTTACCCCTCAATCCAAAACAGTGCATCCAATGTTGTATCCAGCGCCTTCGCTATACCAACGGCCAACTTCAACGTCGGATTGTACGCCCCTTTTTCAATCAAACTTAACGTCTGCCGCGTAATACCGACTGTCGCTGCCAGCTCTTTTTGTGACATGCCAGTCGCAACACGAACTGCTTTCACTTTATTTTCCATATACATTCCTCCGAAGAAAGGTAATATATATATTCCCTTTGTAATATATACATTACTCCAGATACTTATAAATTGTCAAATTAATTCTTAAATTCGAATAACCGGGCAATGTAAGAAAACTGATGTATAAAAAAACAACGTAACACCCATAAAGCGTTTACGCTGTTTTCTTCGTTAGTTTCTCTTGAATCGTTTATGGATTAACAATCCACCGATTGCCGCCAAACCGATTGTTGGCCAAAATAAGCCATTGCCTGGAATAAATAAACTGCCTAATAATACAACAACTGCGGTCACTAACATCGTTACATCAAATACAATACTAGGTTTAATCCGGCTTTTAAACCCGATTTCAAATAGATGATCATCCTGCCGCCACTTGGCATTTTCGAACCCTTTATACAGTGCGACAAAAAACTTAATCACCCAAAATATAACAACGATAGCTGACATAATCCCGAATGCAACACCTACCAACGTAAAATTCGAATGTGGCGAAACATCCTGCGCCAACACAACATAAAATAGCTCAACTAAGAGTAGATATATATAAACCAATACAACTCGTCCCCCTCATCAACTCACACAACCTTAAAATTAATGCAAACGGTTAACATAAGCCACGACCGGCGTCGCAATCAATGCCACTAAAATTGCGGACACAATAATTTCGACTATGCCGTTCACTCCTGCGACTGACAAAATTAACCAGCTTAATAAGTGGTTATCTGGAATACCTGTAAAGGTGGTGTTCATAACATTGAACCCTAGCCAAGTAAAAATCAAAACAAACGCCGTATTAATAAATGCGGCCAAACCACCAAGTATAAATAACGGTATAGTTTTGGTTTGGCGCGCTCGACCTTTGACCCAATGCCAATACAAGTAACCAATGATTAATCCGACTAAAATTCGCGGTACTAAAGCCGTCAGTGGATTACGGAACATCAAAGCTCCGATTGACGGCACGCTCGTCCAAGCATCCCACAAGGCATACACCCCCCAGACGAAGCCCAAAAAGGCACCTGCACCAGGGCCTAAAACGATTGCACCAATCGCTACAGTCACACCAATAATTTGAACCGATAGTCCAACCGCAAAAGCCCCCAGTGGCAGTAAGCCCAGCATAGGAACCATAGATTGAATCAGAATAATTGCAGTAAATAACGCGATTAGGACAAGCCTCCGGGTTCTATTTCTTGATTGCATACATATCCCTCCTTTCACTCATAATCATAGTGAGACACGACCAGCCTATCAATGCCTACAAATAGTAGCGTAACACATGAAAATTGGTGATCTTTCTCAAAATTTCAACGAGTAAACAATTCAAAATGGGATTTAAAATGCAAAGCATTATTGACACCTACGCTTTGTTTAGTATAGTAAATATTATCCAATATACTAAAAAGGAGCATTTATGATAACAGACATCGTGGGAAACCGGCTAAAAGAAATTCGCCAACAACGGCAATTAACCCTACAAGAAACCAGCGAGTTAACCGGCGTTAGCGCCGCATCGCTAAACAACATTGAACGTCATACGACATCTCCATCCATTGATACGTTGTGGAAAATATCAAGTGGGCTGGCCGTGCCAATCAACTATTTTTTCGCAACCGATACAGTTGATTTTGAGCTGGCTACTCCCGCTGATTTTCATGATATTCCTAGTGACAATCCAGGAGTGAAGGTCCAATCAATTTTCAGTACCTTAGCAAATACCAAATTTGAAGTCTTCGACCTCAACTTGTCATCGCTAACTGAGCGTGAGTCTGCTGCCCACGTTCCAGGGACTGTTGAAGTACTACTGGTAAGAAGTGGCACACTAACAATGGCGATTAACGGCCAATCGTATGTTATTCCAGCTGGCAGTTTAGCAAAATTCAACGGTGCCTTTCCACACGTTTATCGAAACGACGCAATGGAAGAAGCATCGTTCATCAGCCTCATGATATACGATCGTTAGGAGGTCATTATGGCAATCAAAGCAATTTTGCTGGGTATCTTAGCGGCCCTATTTTTTTCGCTGACTTTTTTGTTAAATGAGATTAATCTTTCTGATTCAGGTTATTGGATATGGGTCGCCACCTTGCGTTATTTATGGATGTTGCCCATGATTATGTTGCTAGGTCGCGTACCACAACTAAAATCTGATTTCAGGCAGGTTTGGGCTAGCATGAAAGAGGCACCGAGTTACTGGTTTATTTGGAGCAATGTTTGTTTTGTCCTTTTCTACGTTCCCCTCACCTGGTCAGCGCAGTTCCTGCCTGGATGGCTCGTTTCAAGTCTCTGGCAACTCACCATTGTTTTTGGTGTATTGACCACGCCATTGATGACCGTCACAGACAATTCGGGAAATAAGCACCGCCTTAAAATTCCGGGAAGCAAAATCAAATGGATGGTCGTCATCTTACTTGGAATTGGCCTCACAACGGTCCAAACCAACGGCTTCAGCCAGGTTACCCCGATGTTTTGGTTTGCCATCGTTGCCATCATTATTGCGGCGGTATGTTATCCACTGGGCAATCGCCAAATCGGCAACCGGTACCCAACCTTCAACGGCTTGGAAAAAGTTTTTGGGATGCTAATTGCCACCTATCCAACCTTCATTGTCCTGAGCATTATCGGGTATTTGAAAGCTGGTTTGCCTAGTCAGGGCACGCTAGTAAGCACGTTCAGTGTAGCGTTGTCGTCCGGTGTTATTGCCACGGTGCTGTTTTTCCAAGCAACAGCCATGGCAGCCCGAAATATGGAAACCTTAGCAACAGTTGAAGCAACGCAATCATTTGAGGTGATTTTCACTGTCTTGTTGGGCTTGGTATTTCTTGGGCACACCTTGCCAAACCATCTCCAGCTAACCGGTTTAGCTATTATGCTCTTCGGTATCACCGGCATCAATTTGTCCGGCAACTGGCGCCTTCGCAAAAGAAACCATTCATAAGTAAAGAACCCGTCAGCGTAAAATTGCTGACGGGTTCTTTTCCTATTTTGTATTATGCGCCTTGCCACTCCTGCTGAATCTTGGCTAATACTTGGAATTGCGTCTCAGTTAACGTTGCGAAATGCTTGGCAATAGCGTCGTCATCAACAGCGGCTTCAAAATCGACAATTTCATACCATAAAGCGTCCGCGGTGTTACCAAGCGCAATTGTCTCCATCTCACCTGTTTCAGTGTGATACCACTGGGCAAAATCGGCACGTGGAAAGTCCATAATACGGAAGTATCCCTTTGTACCAGAAATTGTCACTGCCTTCGGTTGCTTAGCTTGCATTGAGTTAGTAATCGTTGCCATTTCATTATCTTGGTTAACCAACAAGGTCACCGACTGTTCATCCACGCCAGTTTCGAATGGCATCATCGCTGATTTTACAACGTTAGGTGCACTGGTCATAAAGTATAAGGTTGATTGGGTAGCGTATCCACCAATGTCCAACAAGGCCCCACCTGCCAAGTCTGGATTGAAGAAACGATTCGTTGGATCATATGGCTTATGGCTGCCAAAGGTTGTGTTGATCATTTTAATTTGCCCGAGCGCCCCGTTCTCGACCGAATTGCGCAGGCGCTTGAATAGTGGCATATGAACTGGTGTCATAGCTTCCATCAAAACTAGTCCCTTTTCCTCAGCAAGTTTTTGAACAATCGCATACTCTTCGTATGACACCGTAATTGCCTTTTCAGCCAAGACATGCTTGCCATGTTCGAAAGCTTGCTCGATGAATTCTAAATGTGTGTTATGCGGTGTCGCAATATAAACCGCATCAATATTATCATCTGCCAGCAATTCCGCCACTGTGCCATAAGTCGTTGGAATTTGATACTTGTCAGCAAACTGCGCCAACTTCTCCTGATTGCGTGCAGTTACTGCAGTTGCTGGATGGTTGTGTGCCAGCAAAGCAGCCGCCATCTCATTGGCAATTGTACCCGTTCCAATAATCCCCCAATTTAACGTCCTTGAATTTACAATTCAAGTGCAACACTAAGCTAAATAAAAACTGACTCATAATGAACCAGCGTAAAATGTAGTTTGTCTAGAACATACAGAACGCGAGGAAACATTATGAGTCATTATCATCAGCTTACCGCATTTGATCGCGGACGTATAGAAGTTTTACTCAGAGAAGGGTTGTCAATGCGTAGCATTGCAAAAGAAATTGGTAGAAGCGCTTCGACAATCTCTCGTGAGATTGCCCGCTGTGTTGGCTCAACTTATGAAGCTGAGGATGCCGATCAAAAGCACATGCTTGCTCGAACGAAGTCGCATAAACACCGAAAGTTAGATAACACTGAACTGCGAGAACTAGTTATATATGGAATTAATCAAAAACATTGGTCGCCTGAACAGATAGCTGGTCGACTAAAGATATCAAAAGGTCATACGATTATTAGCGCAAATACAATCTACCGAGCGATTTATAGAGATAACTTGGGCCAGCCGGTGAAAAGTCACAAAGCTCGGGGCATTGCTCGTGCGCTTCGGCATAGAGGAAAAACTCGACATACTAAAGGTCATGTCGAGCGTCGAGGTAAGATTAGAATTCCAAATACGATTGACGAGCGACCTGCAGAAGCAGGTTGTCGCTCTCGAATTGGAGATTGGGAACTGGACACTGTTATTGGCCGTAAAGGCGGTCAAGTATTGGTCACAATGGTTGATAGGAAGACCAGAATATTACTTTCAAAACGAGCGGCATCAAAGAAAACCGTCGATGTTATGAGAATCATAGGTTCAATGCTAAATTCCCTTCCAACTAGTCAGATACAGACTTTAACTCCAGACCGCGGAAATGAATTCAGTGCGCAAGATGAGATAACAAAGAAATTCGATGTCCAGTTTTACTTTCCTGATCCCCACGCTCCATGGCAACGTGGGACCAACGAAAATACAAATGGGCTAATCCGTGAGTACGTCCCTAAAGGGACTGCAATCGAAGATTATTCAGACGAATACATTGAACAAATGGTTGAGCAAATTAATAGCCGACCTCGAAAGCTTTTCGGCTGGAGATCGGCTAAAGAATATTATTTATCTCAAGTGTTCCGGTTGAATTGACAATTCACCTCATCATAATACCCCCATTCATTTATGCCACTAACATATCACAAGAAAAACCGTTGATAAAACAGAAGTTAAAATTCACATAAAATCACTTTTGATTTCTGCCATCGAACAAAAAAAGTGACCAGCATTTGCCAGTCACTTACGTCACCTACGCCTGTCCAGTTTCAGGATTAGCTACCGTCTTCGAATTCTTAGGTACCCTAATCATGAACCAAATGGCCAATGACAAAATTAACAAAATAATGTAAACATACAAAACAACAGTCAAATTCCCGCCGGCCAGCGACAAAATAATCGCTCCTGCCAGACTACCAAATCCGAACCCTTGATAAATTAACGCGTAATTCTGACTGTGATTTTTCAAACCAAAGTAATCCCCAACCAACGATGGGAACACTGTAATTGTGCCACCAAAAAAGAAACCAACCATCATCATCATGCCATAAAAGACCGGTGCAGCCAGATGCTGACTCAACGTCAAGACCACTACCGCAACCAACGTCGCACTATAAGATAAAATCAGCATCGGCTTGCGACCGAATCGGTCAGACAGTGACCCAATCACAAATCGACCAAACGTATTGGCAATAGCAATCAATGCCACAACCGTCGTCGCACGTTCAATTGATAGACCGGCCAAGTTAGTCCCAAGGTTGGCCGCAATTCCCGTTAAGTACACGCTCAATGAAATCGTAAACAAGGCCACAAACAATAGGTACGCCTGTGGTGTGCGCAACATTTCTGCCGTTGTAAATTGATGCTTGGCCGTTGTATTAGCCGTTTCGGTTTCTGGTGCATCACGCAAGAATAGTGACCCAACTAAAATTAAAATCGTCACCAACGTCCCCCAGCCCATCAGTGCACGAGGCAAATTGTTCACGAGGTCATTACCCAGCAAAGCTAAATCTACATATTTAAACACAAATGATCCGAGACCATAAAACGCAATCGAAATGCCCGAAATAAAGCCCGTTTTCTCAGGGAACCACTTAATCGCGTTTGATAAAGTCGCCATATAGGCGATACCGTCAGCCGCCCCAAGGGTGACACCAGCAAATATGTAGTATAGCCATAATTGCGATGGTGAATGAAGTCGCGACACAATAAATGCCGAAAGTCCGAATACTAGTCCAGCAGCAACCGTCACACGGCGAACGCCAAATCGTTTGACCAGTTTACCAACAAAAATGGTTGATAAAGCCAGCGTTAGCGATCCAATTGAAAATATCAATGACACCGAACCAAGGTGTGGTTGCACGGCAGCAACGTTTCCTTGCTTGTCGAGTGACAACTCCCCAAACATTTTCAAAATCGGTGTATTAAATATGGACCATGCATAAAATGTTCCAACTCCTAATTGCACCAGCGCGGTCCCAAAAATAACTAACCAGCGGTTATATCCCCCTGATTTTACCTGCCCCGTCATAACACCCTCCTAAATGTAAGCGCTTTCTCTCTGTTATTCTATTCTAACACCCACTTACTAAATGTGTATATGTTTGGCATATTTTTTGTGTCAGAAACGACAAAAAAACAGCGTGACCACTGTATTTCACGCTGTTTTTACTTTTGTTTAATTAGCAATTATTGATTGTCTGGTACTTTAAGTAGGCCGTAAATAACGCCTGCCACAACTGCACCAATCGCTACAAAGAGTAGATATAGGAATGGTGAGTTCGTCAAGGCGACCACAAAGATACCACCGTGTGGGGCAAGCAACTTAATGCCTGCCAAACCAACTAATCCACCCGCCAAAGCTGATCCAGCCACGAAGCTTGGAATAGCACGTGCTGGGTCTGCGGCTGCAAATGGGATGGCCCCTTCAGTAATAAAACTTAGTCCCATCACAATATTGGTCAAGCCAGCTTCGCGATTCTTTTGACTAAACTTACGCTTGAACAATAGCGTTGCCACGAAAATTGCCAACGGTGGCACCATACCACCGGCCATGACAGCAGCCATCACGGTTGAGCCACCAGATGCAACACTCGCAGCTAATGTTCCAGTTCCAAAGACATACGCGGCCTTGTTAACAGGTCCACCCATATCAATCGCTTCCATCCCGCCAAGCAAAGCCCCAAGCAAAATAGCATTGGTCCCGTTCAAACCAGACAGGAAGCCGTTCAATCCACTATTAATGGCTGACATCGGAATGTTCACTAGGAGCATCAAGAATCCGGTCACAAGTACCCCAAACACTGGGAAGAAGAGAATTGATTTAATTCCGTCCAATGCCTTTGGCAAACCAGCAAATAGACGCTTCATAACCAACATCACGCCACCGGCCAAGAATCCACCGACCAAAGCACCCAAGAATCCTGATGGCACTGGTTGATGACTCGCATCTAATCCCACATTGAAAATACTGTATCCATTGGCCGCAAGCGCACCGGCAACAAAACCAACCACTAACCCAGGCTTTTCAGCGATTGAATATGCGATGTACCCTGCCAAAACTGGCAACATAAAATTGAATGCCGTATTTCCGATTTGCTTGAAAAATGCGGCGGCTGGGTGGTACGTTCCAAGTTGTGACAATGCATCATGTGGTACCCCTAGACTCTGGTCAATTAGGAAGGCCAACGCAATCGCAATTCCACCACCGATAACGAATGGCAACATGCTCGAGACACCACTCATCAAATGACGATAAAACGCTTTCCCTATTGACATCTTTTCATCACTCACACTTGAAGAAGCCGTCTTTGATGTTTCGTAAATTGGGGCATCCCCAGATAAAGCCTTATCAATCAAGGACTCAGGATGGCGAATCCCTTCAGCAACCGGCACATTGACCAAAGGCTTATTAGCAAAACGAGCCATCTCAACCTTTTTGTCAGCCGCGACGATAACACCTGCCGCCTCAGCGATATCTTGATCACTTAACTTGTTGCCAACACCACTAGCACCGTTAGTTTCGACCTTAATACGAACTCCCATCGCAACAGCTTGCTTTTTTAGTGCTTCCTCGGCCATGTAAGTGTGGGCAATTCCAGTCGTACATGCTGTCACGACTACTAACAACGGTGCGTTTTGGTTAACGCCTGCTATATCTGCGCCAATTTCTTCCGGTGCTGATTCATCAAACAAGTCACGGACATCAGCTGGGGTCGTTGCCCGCATCAACTGATCCGTGAACCCATCCTGTAACAAAAAACGTGATAAATTAGCCAGCTCCTCTAGGTGGGTATTACTCGCGGTGTCCGGTACAGCAATCATAAAGATTAAATGAACTGGTTGGCCGTCCAAAGCGTCGTAATCAACCCCAGCTGCTGACCTGCCAAATACAATCGTCGGCTTAAGAACCGCGGCGTTCTTCGCGTGCGGAATCCCAATACCGTCACCTAACCCCGTCGATGTCTGTGCCTCGCGCGCCAAAATCCCCTCTAAAAACTCACTTTCATTTGAAATACGACCAGTCCGTTTCAAACCGGCAATCATTTCCCGAAATGCTCCCACCTTATCTGTTGCTCGCAAATCCAAAATCATGGTTTCGGCTGCTAACAATTCATTAATGCGCATGATTACTCCCCCATAATCAATTAAATTTCAACTACTTCAACATTATTCTGAATCTCTTTAATTTTCGCCGGCGTGGCAATATCGTCGCTGAACGTCGTGGCTGTTGCACTAGCGACCCCTAACGAGAACGCAGCGACCACATCCGCAGATGTCGCCCACGATGCAACGAATCCCCCAATCATTGAATCACCAGCCCCAACTGAATTCTTGACTTGTCCGACGATTGGGCGGGCAAAATACGTATGCTCAGCTGTGAATAACAAAGCCCCGTCACCTCCCAACGAAATAATGGCATTTTGGGCACCGGCATCAATCAACTGGCGACCCGCGGCCTGTAAACTAGGCATACTAGTATCTGCCAGATTAAACAGTGCCTGCACTTCGTCTCGATTGGGTTTAACTAATATTGGCTTTGCCGGCAAAGCGCGTTGCAAGTCATCACCAGTTGTATCGATTACAAATCGTGCCTGTTTCTCAAGTACCAGCGCAATCAATTCATCGTACGCTCCGACTGGCAAGCTACTAGGTGCACTACCAGAAAATATCACGATATCTGCCGGCGTTAACTGATGAAAAACTTGTTTAAAGCCTTCCCATTCTGCCATTGTGACCACCGGTCCAGGTGCATTGATTTCTGTCTCAGACTGCCCTTTCAGTTTCACGTTAATGCGCGTGGTATCTGCAATTGGCGTAAATTTAGTTTTCAGACCAAGACCATCTAAAGTACGACTTATAAATTCGCCGGTGTAGCCGCCCAAGAAACCTAACGCCGTGGCTTCAATCCCGTTAGCCATCAATATCCGAATAACATTAATGCCTTTCCCACCTGGATAAGCAATCGCTTTTCCTGCACGATTCGTCATACCACTTTGGTAGTTGGCTACCTCCATAACATAATCAATGGATGGATTTAATGTGACTGTATATATCATGATTCTCCCCCTACGATGATATCGGTTTTTGCCTGATAGGCCGGAGCGGATGCTAACGACTTATCGGTAATCAAAGTAATATCAGCTAAATCACTCACCTTGGCAAAAGCGACGCGATCAAACTTGCTATTATCTGCTAATACAAAGACTTTATTCGACCGGTTAATCACCAACTTTTTGATAGTCGCCTCTTCTAAATCCGGTGTCATGATTCCCATCTCAGCATTCACGGCATCAGCACCCAGAAAACTAACATCAAAGGCCAGTTGACCTAATTGCTCGGCAGCTGTCGCACCAATCGTTGCATTTGTTGACAATTTAACTTGGCCACCAATGATAATCACTGGCACCATCAAATCTGCTAATTGCGATGCGTGGTGGACTGAATTTGTAACGACCTGAGGCGCGGGTTGCAAATTACCTAATAATGCAATCATGGCACCTGTGGTTGACCCAGCATCCAAGTAGATTGTTTCACCACCATGCAACTCTCGCATCGCCGTCCTTGCAATGACTTGCTTCGCCGATAGGTTCATTTCATTCTTCTGGCTTAACAACGCTTCATGTTGGAGTGTCTGTTGTTGTTTGGTTAGTTCCACCCCACCATGAATTCGTTGTACCTCACCAGACTCGGCTAACTGATCCAAATCACGTCGTAATGTTGATACTGAAACCAACATTAATTGTTGCAATTCTTGTATCGAAATCCGCCCCCGTTTATTCAACAGTGCCAGAATCTTGTCATGTCTTTCCGAAATCATCATGTTTTAATTACCCGTTATAAAATGTAAGCGCTTCCTTTTCAGCTGTAACTATAGTGTTATTTGGTTTGGTTTGCAACGTTTTTCATGCAAAAACATTCATTCACAACCAAAAAAAGAGCTATCCAATCGCTTTGGATAGCTCAAATCAACTTATTTTTATTCCCAGTGGGCCTTATCAAACGTCGCTTTATCACCATGAACATTAAAATGGCCACGTTCTGCAACGACCTTAACTGCTTCACGTAAGTTTTCTGTCACATCTTGAACTTGTGAAACATCCATCAAGAAGTCAACTAGTTCATCGTCCCAAACCAGTCGTGGGTCAGCACCAAACTGCAACCAAACACTGTCACTAGTCTCGTCATCCCAGTCACTCGCCCCGTGGTACGGACGATCGTCAACCAAGATGCCACCACCATAATGGGCGACACTTTTATCGTGTGCCATTATAACGTGTTTGTACAAAGGACTATCTTCGCCCGCACCAAAATAGTGTTGTAACCAAATGAGTTTATCTTGCCACGCACTTGGATTGTGCCAAGGCGCGGTTGATAGAATGTAAATCTCATACTCATTAGCCAGGCGATTAACAGCTTCAATCACCCCTGGAATTGGTGGCAAATCTCGAAAAATGCCTGGAATTTGATCCGGCTTAACGACTGACTCTTTGCTCATATCAATCTGATTTAACACAGACAACGTGTCGACAAGCACATTATCCATGTCAAGAAATAGTTTAGGTTGCGTCATTTTTCACTCCATAATTGTTGATAAAGAAAGCGCATACATTTATTTAGGTAACTTTAGTATATCAACAAATAACACGTTGTCCACCAGATATAATATCTGCAAACAAAAAGGCCACCGACTTCATCAACGTGAAATCAGTTGCCTCGATAATACTCAAAACTATTTACTTATCGAACTTTTCCTTGATGTCATCAACAACATCGCTGGCTGCGTCCTTTGCATCGGCCAACTTGTCCTTGGCCTTACCAAGCAACCCTTGTGCCTTACCTTCAGTCTCCCGAAGATCGTCACCAGTTACCTTACCTTCAACTTCCTTCGCCTTACCGACTACTTCATCCTTCAATCCATCAAGCTTATCATCCAAAGCCATATCAAATTCCCCCTTTTGTCATTTAATACGATGGTACAAGTTGATAGTATCTACCTACTAATCTAAAGTCAACTGTTTTGACTTGTCAAGAATTTTAATCTCAGCTTACTAAGTCCCGTTTCTTGAACCCGATAAACCCAAGCCAAAGTAGCACGATTGCCACGATAATTTGTCCGATAACAATTGTTGTGGCAGGTGCAGTAACCGGAATATTTGCTGACCAGCCTAAGGGTGACAACCGAACGAACCACTTTGAAAAACCGAACATATTCCGCAAGTATGTTAGCAGGAAGAAAATGCCGTAGTAAGCATACAAAACGCTAAAAAACTTTGGCAGCCAGCCAAGTACGAACGCACCGATACCGATATACACAGTCAAAGTTGGCAAGTAACCCAGCAGGCGTTGAATCTGATAGGATGCTAATGACCCTGAAATCATACTATTCGCAACTTGCCAGACAATGATCACCCCAACGATGTATACCGCTATGCCAATTAACAATGGTGTCAGTGTGTACGTCCAATACAGCTTGGCGCGACTGACTGGTTGTCCACTTAACAAATCTAATGACCCATTACGCCTATCTTGATTGTAACGTTGCATGAGGTTCAGTCCCATCAAGGCGACAAAGAACAATATGAACATTGCAATCATCTCAAGAAAATGAGCATAGAGCGTGTTCGCCATTGTTTTAGTCGCCTGAACCCCCATGATTTTATCAATTTGGGCACTACCGCCCAGTAAGTCTTGCACATTACTGAAGATACTCCCAAACATGGCGGCAAAGACAACAATTGCCACCATCCAGCCAATAACCAATTTGCTTTGTACGTGCACGAATAGTGTTGAAAAACCACGTAACGTAGCCGGCGCTGTAACGCGACCACGACCAGTAGACGCAAGTAGTCCTGCCCCCATATCACGACTGCGAGCCATAATAATAGCGAAGATGGCAAAGACAACGCCAAGACCGGTCATCAACCAGACACCCCAACTATCGTTATTCTCAAACACTTTAGCGGCCTCTAGCCAATTAAAGGGTGACAACCAAGCGAGGCCGTCCCACTTTTTAACGTCAATTAAAGACCGCAAAAAGTACAACCCAGCTAACAACCCGTACCCAAAGAAATTGGCAGAACGACTGTCAGCAAACAATTGTGTGCCAATCAACGTTAAGCCGCCCATCAGCACCCCAAACGCGGCCATTAAACCGACAAACACAATATATCCGGTCTGGCTACCACCATGCATTGGAATTGATAACCAAGCAACATACATGCCAAGAGCATTAATTAAATTAACAAGCAACAATTCGAGTGCAACAGCGGCGATGGGCACAATTTTCGCCGTCGCAGTTGCTAAAATCAACTCAGTTTCACCTGACTCTTCCATTTTTCGAGTGCCACGTACTGCCAGTTGCACGCTCATCAGGCCAATCAAGGCGCCCATCATCGGCAACATGACAGCACCCAATAGAATAGCAACATTGAGATGCTGCACGGTTGGCATTTTAGCAAATAACGCGACCATCATTGGCGTATCTAGCATTTGTCGCAGTTTCTCGATATCAGCATCGCTACCGTACAACTTCACCAATTTGGCTAGCCCTGAGACAATCATCGTTGCGTTAATCAATACCCAGACCACAATGAGCTTCAAGTCACTGCGCAAATTCGCCCACAATAACCGTCCCAAGTTAGCCATTTTGCTCGTCCTCCGCATCATAATATTGCATGAACAAGTCTTCTAACGTTGGTGGTGTCACCTTTAAATCAGTGACTCCAGCAGCATTCAGTTGTGTCATCATAGTTGCCAAGTCGTCTCGCGCAACGGTAAACGCGACCTCATCGCCGTCTCGTTCGAATCCTTCAAACTCACTCAAAACAGCAGGATTGCTGACTGTCGCTCTGACGTTCAATTCAGCGCGTCCTTGCATGTCACTTAAAGCACCCGTTTCAATAATTCGGCCTTTACGAATAATTGCCACTCGATCCACCATCTTTTCAACTTCTGATAAAATGTGTGAGCTCAACAATATTGTTTTTCCGGCCGCTTTCAATGCCATCACTTCTTCTTGGAAATTTCGTTCTTGCAACGGATCAAGGCCCGATGTTGGCTCGTCAAAAATGTAAAACGGTACATCTGTAGCAAATGCAGCTATTAAGGCTACCTTTTGACGATTCCGCTTCGAATAAGTGTGAGCTTTCTTTTTGGGGTCCAATTGCTCTTATGATGAGATTCCGGACTAGTTTTTCTAGTTTGGTAAAATATCATCATAGGAGTATTTTTATTTATGGTTACACGTTATGAAGAGGACTTTAAAAAGTCCATCGTGGAGATGGTTAAAGCGGGCCGTCGGCCCGATGAATTATCCAAGGAATACGGTCCTTCAGCCAATTTAATTCGGAATTGGGTCAAAAAATATGCGCCTGTAGAAGTGAATGGCGAATCAATATCAGCTGATGAATTGAAGAAGTTGCGTAAGGAAAACGCAATTTTGAAAGAAGAGCTCGAAATTTTAAAACGTGCGGCGGTGTTGCTGGCAAAACATTAGTTTTGCGCGGTAGAAGTGTTGTTTTACCAATTATCCACAAAAATTTGGTACAGGGGCACCGCATCACACGCGTTCTGAGTGCTTTGAAAATTCCAATGTCCACTTACTCTGACTGGATCCATTGGGAGCCGAGCGCACAAGAAATACAACACAACAAATTGAGAATTGCCGTCGAATCAATTTACACAGCCAATAAAGGCATTTATGGTTATCGACGAATTGCTAAAACCATGCGCGACTTATTCAAACTAGCAATCAGCGACCGCTTTGTATGGCAATTGATGAGTGAAGCTGGCTTGAAATCGCGTATGCAAAAGCGATATAACAAGCCTACAACAGTCAATGACAAAGATCAGATGCCAAATCTCATTATCAATCTGGATGACCTAAGTGGCGTAATTACAACTGACATTACGTATATCCAGTTGACCGATAAGACATGGGTTTACATGGCTAGTGCATATGATCCGGAAGACCGTAAGGTGCTGTCGTATCGAATCGCAGATACGATGACAGCTCAACTAGCAACCTCAGTAATCGTTAAGGCGCTAAGACGAGGTGAAAAACCACTGTATGTGCATAGCGATATGGGAAGCCAGTATACCAGCGAATTGTTTGAAAATACACTGGAGTCCATAGGTATTAGGCACTCTTACTCCCGTAAAGGGCACCCTTACGATAATGCCCGCATCGAAAGTTTTCACTCGTTACTCAAGAGGGAGCTGATCTACCAACAGGATTTCGAGAGTATCGCTGATGTGCAAGCCGCTGTTGGATGGTACGTCAACTGGTATAACAACAATCGTATATCACTCCGTGATGCCGCCTAGACCAATTTCTAGATGACATAAACGCGATTATACAAATTTGCCTATACACCGGCGTTTACAAGCACTGACTTTGTGAAGTCCAAAAATCACTCTGACAAGTGCTTATTTGCTATACCCTCAGACTTGTGAAATTCAACAAAATCCAAACTAGACCACCGTAACTCCATAGCCTCCGGCAGGCACAGGGGCAAAACCCCTGGACCCCATTAAAAAATGACCCAAAATCTGTACGAAATCAGGTCATTTTGAAAAATTTTCGTGGTACGAGCCCTAGCGGGCTCTAAAAAGAGGTCCGGAGTCTTGACATCAGAGCCATTCGGCAAATTTCAAGCATTGCAAAATGTTTCCTTTGAAGTTCGCGAGGGTGAGGTATTTGGCTTTCTTGGACCAAACGGGGCTGGTAAGTCAACCACGATTCGTACAATTTTGGGATTGCTACACAAGGATGGTGGCGAAATCAAATTACTTGGTGAGGACGCAACGAAGAATGTTGTGAACGTTCACAAGCAACTAGCGTACGTACCGGGTGATGTGTTTTTATGGCCGAACTTAACCGGTGGTGAAATTATTGATTTGCTTTTGAAGCTGGGTGGCCACCAACGCACGGACAAAGTTGACGCACTAATCAAAAAGTTTGAATTGGCTCTGATGTCAAGACTCCGGACCTCTTTTTAGAGCCCGCTAGGGCTCGTACCACGAAAATTTTTCAAAATGACCTGATTTCGTACAGATTTTGGGTCATTTTTTAATGGGGTCCAGGGGTTTTGCCCCTGTGCCTGCCGGAGGCTATGGAGTTACGGTGGTCTAGTTTGGATTTTGTTGAATTTCACAAGTCTGAGGGTATAGCAAATAAGCACTGGTCAGAGTGATTTTTGGACTTCACAAAGTCAGTGCTTGTAAACGCCGGTGTATAGGCAAATTTGTATAATCGCGTTTATATCATCTAGAAATTGGTCTAGGCGGCATCACGGAGTGATATACGATTGTTGTTATACCAGTTGACGTACCATCCAACAGCGGCTTGCACATCAGCGATACTCTCGAAATCCTGTTGGTAGATCAGCTCCCTCTTGAGTAACGAGTGAAAACTTTCGATGCGGGCATTATCGTAAGGGTGCCCTTTACGGGAGTAAGAGTGCCTAATACCTATGGACTCCAGTGTATTTTCAAACAATTCGCTGGTATACTGGCTTCCCATATCGCTATGCACATACAGTGGTTTTTCACCTCGTCTTAGCGCCTTAACGATTACTGAGGTTGCTAGTTGAGCTGTCATCGTATCTGCGATTCGATACGACAGCACCTTACGGTCTTCCGGATCATATGCACTAGCCATGTAAACCCATGTCTTATCGGTCAACTGGATATACGTAATGTCAGTTGTAATTACGCCACTTAGGTCATCCAGATTGATAATGAGATTTGGCATCTGATCTTTGTCATTGACTGTTGTAGGCTTGTTATATCGCTTTTGCATACGCGATTTCAAGCCAGCTTCACTCATCAATTGCCATACAAAGCGGTCGCTGATTGCTAGTTTGAATAAGTCGCGCATGGTTTTAGCAATTCGTCGATAACCATAAATGCCTTTATTGGCTGTGTAAATTGATTCGACGGCAATTCTCAATTTGTTGTGTTGTATTTCTTGTGCGCTCGGCTCCCAATGGATCCAGTCAGAGTAAGTGGACATTGGAATTTTCAAAGCACTCAGAACGCGTGTGATGCGGTGCCCCTGTACCAAATTTTTGTGGATAATTGGTAAAACAACACTTCTACCGCGCAAAACTAATGTTTTGCCAGCAACACCGCCGCACGTTTTAAAATTTCGAGCTCTTCTTTCAAAATTGCGTTTTCCTTACGCAACTTCTTCAATTCATCAGCTGATATTGATTCGCCATTCACTTCTACAGGCGCATATTTTTTGACCCAATTCCGAATTGAATCGGCTGAAGGACCGTATTCCTTGGATAATTCATCGGGCCGACGGCCCGCTTTAACCATCTCCACGATGGACTTTTTAAAGTCCTCTTCATAACGTGTAACCATAAATAAAAATACTCCTATGATGATATTTTACCAAACTAGAAAAACTAGTCCGGAATCTCATCATAAGAGCAAATCGCTTCTGTAAATCCTTAACTACTAATACTTCGTCTCTCATAATATCGCCCTTTCAATTAACACGATTATTATGGTCCAAGTGTGGTATGCTTTACAACGAAAAGCAAACATTATTCATGATTTGTTTTAGTTTTAGGCCAAGATAACTAAACACACAACTTCTTATTCCTGAAAAAAGCCGTTATAGCGAGGAGCTTAACCGATGATATCTAAACGCGAACAAAACAAAGAAAAACGACGTGCCACCATTCTTGACAACGCCATCCACTTATTTGATCAACAAGGTTATGACGCAACAACCACCCGTCAGGTCATTCAGGCTGCCAATATGCCATCGGCGACTTTTTACCAATATTTTGCCGATAAGCACGCCGTCTTTAAAACCATTGCAATCAATGCCATCGATACTACCGTTTCCAAGTATGAAGCACAATTGGCGGATAAAGAGAACTTCACTGCACAAGATTTGGCTACGCTAATCAACCAAAAATTAGAACAAGGCCCCTTCTCTCCCCGTTTGATTGCTGACTTTACTAACGAATTTTCTGGTCAACATGGTGATTTTGATGTCTACAATTACTATCAAGAGCGGGTTAGAACATATTGGCGTCACTTGATCACGCGTCTGCGTCATTTGCACCTGATTAGTCCCACCTTGTCAGACGAAGCATTGATGTTGTATTTCCAAATGTGGATTTCTTTCTTCGGATCCAAAGAAAATATGAAACATTTCAATATGAATTTAATGCCAGATTTAATGCCCCAATTTTCTGAAATTTTTCTGTTCGGTATGCTTGATCCCGAGCAAAAAACGAGGGAGAATATGCTCACTGATATCCGTCATAACTAATAAAGCGACCTCATTTTCGAGGTCGCTTTATTAGTTTAGCCTACATCACACGTTGGTTAATCTGGTTCACAACATCCGCGCCATTATCAACGCTCAGAACTAAACGCACGTATTCTTCATCGTGCAGTTGAATGACAATGACGTCATCCTCACCAACTTCCGCATTATAAAATGTCTTTTCGCCATGCAGGATGAACGTACCGGCGTACTTTCCCGGAATCGATAACCCAGGCCAGCGAATCCCTTTGTAATCCGCTAAAACATCTTTATCCAAGGTTGCACCAGCTACGTGATAATAAGGAATGACCAACTCACTCTTAAAACTCCACATCTTATCAATGCCATTAACAGTAACCGTTAATGATTGTTCCCCAAAAGTAATTGAATTAATTGCCATAACACCCTCCCATTTAATTTGTCTTCGCCAAAATTACCGAACCAATTTTTAGTGCCAATTCATTTTTATCCGCGGTTGCTAAATATTTTTTGAAAAAGTCTTTCACAACCGGATTATTTGGCGCCACCTCTAACAATCCCACAATAACAAAGTCTAATTGTTCATCCGTCAATTTGGTGATAGGTGGCAACTGCTCTAACCCTGCAACAAAAATGCCTAACTTACTACCATATGCCGCATATAAACTGCCACGTAGTAAACCTGATACCGTCACTAATTCAGAAACCGACGCGCCTTCGTATCCGTGACCTGTGAAGACCGGCATTAATTTAACGGCCATCGCAGCCTTGTCAAAATTCCGTTGCCTTGTCATGAAATCTCCTTTCAAAACGTTTAATTGACCAATCGTTCAACAATATTATAAATGATATTTGAACGATTGGTCAATTATCAGACTAAAAAAACGTCACATCATGTTACACGATGTGACGTTTCATTATGGGCCTAGCAGGACTCGAACCTGCAATACCCGGTTCGTAGCCGGGGTGTTTATCCAATTAGCATATAAGCCCAATATTTAATTCGTTGCCTCAACAACATAATTAAATATACGCCCTTTGTTTTTGTTTGTAAAGTCTAAAACCTCAAAAAAGTAATTATTTTTTTGCAGGTCATTATCCTACACATATTTGCTACCTTCACGAATTGATAATGGCGCCATTTCGCTTTCATTGGTTGCAATAAACTCACGCACCCAATCAGGATTTGTTTTACTATACTGACGTAATGCCCAGCCGATTGCTTTGTTAATGAAAAACTCAGACGAACCAAAATTAGCAGTTAGGATTTCCGTCATTAACGCTGTATCCGTTTGATCCTTCAGAAACAATTGATGAAGAATCGCCAAACGACGCACCCAAAAGTCATCATGTCGACTCCAAGCCAACATCGTTGCTTTTGTTTCAGGATACGTGCCAACAATATGGCCAACTTCGTGCGCCATGTTATCAACTGTATCCCACCATGACTTACGCATCGCCAATGCTTGGAAACGCGCTAAATCAGCAGGAACCAACAAATCCATCTGTGCTTTCAACATATCCAAGGCCACATATTGGTATTCACGGGCATCTTGTTCCCAAGCATCCTCTACAAAATCCCAGTCAATCACGCCAATTTGCTTGGCAGCCTTGATAAACGGTTTGGTTAACTCTCGGCGAACTGGTGTTTTAATTCCTAAAAACTGAAACTGATTGCGTTGATACGCAGCCATCCCCACTGCCGTTTCCGGATCTGCATGCGCCTTAAGTAGATCAAATACATCTTGCATAGCGCACCTCCCTCGTATTATTAAGCACAAGTATAACAAAATAAAACACCCAACCTCGTATCCAAACAAAGTTAGGTGTTAAAAGTCATATTTTAAATTAAGCAGCTGCGTTTTCAATAACAGCCAAAACGTTCGCACGGTAGTCTGACGACTCATCATTCAAACGGCACATTTCGTAGTAGGCATCCTTGTAGTCAAAACCATCACGACGCGTTGCAGCGTAAACCATCAACAAGTTGCAAGCATCTTCAGTTGAATCAAGATCACGTAGCGTCTCACCGGCTTCGATAGTACGGATATCTGACATGTAGTCTTCGTAATCAAACGTATACCATGTTTGCATTTGCTCCAAAACTGGGGCAGCCCAACCTTCTTCACGAACAACAGATGAAACCGTTTGGCCAGCGCGCAACTTGCGTAGCACATTGTTGAAGTGGTTGTTTACATTAATAATATTCGTCGTCATCACAGCAGTCATGTCGTTTACCTCTAAATCATTTTTATCAATGCATTAACTATAGCACTAATTTGTGAAAAAAGGAACAAATAAACGCCGGAAACGCCGTTGTATACGCTTACATGGCTATTTCAATTTGTGAAAACGTTATCATTATCGCGGATTTGATAGTTTTCCAGCAACGCACTAGTTAATCTTTATAGCACAGACAAAAACGCGCTTAGCCGACTAGCTAAACGCGTTAATTAGATTTACTTATTTTCTTCTTGCAATTCAAGCAAACGTGCACGCAAGGCGTCATCGTATGCCGTCAAGTACAAGCCATACTTACCACGCTTAATCAAGACATTCAAAACGTTGGCAATAAAGGCCTTGTATTCTTTTTCTGTGAACTTACGGTCTTGACGCTTCTTGAAAATTTCCTTGTGAGAATACTTTTCAGGAATAATCGTCACGCTATCCGTCTTAGGATCGTAACCAAATGAAGGACCGATAATCATCCCCAAATAGTTCAAATCGAATCCTTGCAACGTATAAATCGTTCCAACTTGCGTAATTGAACCCTCACGCTTGGCCCAGTGCGTACGTTGTGGATCCCACTCGTCCCAAGGCAAGTTAAACGTATCCATTTCAACGTTGTGGCGTCCATCAATACGTGGGAATCCTGACGTTGCAACAACACGACTTTGACCGAATTCCTTGTTCTTCGCCTTAATGGCTTCGTACAAATCACCCGCCTTGTCAAAGACCTTGAATTCAAAATCAGAATTGTTTGGGAATGGGTGCAATGGCTTTTCAGCCGTCAAATCATCCATCCAGTCCACTTGTTCTTGGCTGGCCACCATACGGTATTGGAAGTCCATGTCGAATTGGTGATATGGGTGCTTGCCAATCGTCTTAAATAGCAAGTCCTTATCCCAGTACATCTTTGATTGGAACACTTGGGCGAAGTCGTAAACCACGACCACAACCTTAGCCAAATCCATCAAGTCCTGCAATTGGTTTTCACCATTGTAGTGCATGTATGGCTCTGGCTTTGACAATAGCAAGTGCGCTTCGTCAACGAAAATAACATCGTACTTCCAGTTACGCTTTTGCGCGTTGTTAATCAATGGCGTCGGACGCGTAATGTCCTTATCGCGCATACCTGGAATATCAACGGCCAAATCCTTGTAGGCCTTGAATAGCTCAGGGTGGTTAACAACCAATGCAGTCTTGTAACGCTTATCAGTCATATACTTGGTAACCAAGTTCATCAAAACAACTGACTTACCAGTACCGGCAGCACCTTGGATAATGGCCACGCGGTGAATCATTTTGCTTCAAACCATCCCCAATGTAGGCGTTCATGTTAGAAATAACGGCTTCTTGTTGCGCTGATAGATTATCAACGAAAAATTGTTCTTGTAAAATCTTATTCATAATGCTTTCAATTATACAACGTGCACGCCCATTAAGCCACGAAGCTTCCTGACAAAAAATACATATACATTTGTGCCATTTCTAGCACTTTGCCCCTGTCATGACTGACAACCTGCCCAACGTCATGTATCCTAACAGCAATAAATCAGTTCAGGAGGAACCAATCATGCTATCCATTCAAACAATTTTGACATACGGAGTCATCATTCTAGCCATAATTCTTGTGATTTCAGGTATCGTTGGCATCGTGAACTACATCCGTAAGAACGCTGGGCATGTCACATTTGCCGGCGTGATGAAGAGTTTCTTCAAAGGCATTGGCTGGCCATTCATTTGGATGATTGAATTCGTCGGCTTGGCAATTACATTCTTATAAGCGCAACTCATTAACAACAGATTCCCCAGTGAACAACGCCACTAGGGACCATTCCGTGCATGTTTTTTTCATTCCACTCCGAATTACCACCATGTCCAGACATAATCGTTCTGGACGGTCTCGATCACCTTCCACAAATAGTGAGCGCCGAATGTATCTGTAAACGTTTCGATTGAAATCTCGCGCAGCTCATTCACATCAGCTACAGTTAATCGCTCTAAGTGTCGTCGTCATATTTCTCTCCTAATACTCTCGTTGGTGGCCTTTCTTACCGCATTCCAGTCACTTGCAAC